>JAEBET010000002.1:0-659748 GCA_049998195.1 Streptomyces sp. cmx-11-4 | reverse complement strand
CGTCGAACGCGGGATGGCACGGCTGAAGTCCTGGCAGATCTTCCGCAGAGCCCGCATCAACCCCAACCGCATGACCGTCATCACCAAGTCCGTCCTCACCCTGGAGAGGCAACGCTGAAAAGGCTCACTGGTCGGCGCGGCCTTCTCCGAGGACTACCGCACCGGGTACCTCGTCTTCGGCGTACTCGTGGCGGGCTCCGCCGTCCTGTTCACCGCCTGCACCCGCGAGCAGCGGCTCCCGGCCCGCGCGCCGCTGCCCGTCAAGGCCCAGCTCGCCGCCTTCGCGAGCGCGCTGCGCGACCACGACTTCCGGTGGGCCTTCATCGGGCGGGCGCTGCTCGTCCTCGGCTACTTCGCGGTGAGCGGCTACCAGCTCTACATCCTCCAGGACCACGCGGCGCTGCCCGACGGCATGAAGCCGGAGGCCGCGGTGGCGGTGCTGATGCCGCTCACCAGCGTGGCGATGGTCGTCTCCACGGTCCTCGGCGGCTACCTCTCCGACCGCTTCGACCGCCGCAAGCTCTTCGTGGGCGCGTCCGCCCTGCTGTCGGCGGTGGCCCTGGTGATCCCGGCCGTGTCGACCAGCTGGGCCGCGATGCTGGCCTTCTCGGTCGTCAACGGGCTCGCGTTCGGCTGCTACATGGCCGTGGACACCGCTCTCGTGACGATGGTGCTCCCCAAGGCCGAGGACGCGGCGCGCGACATGGGCGTGCTCAACATCGCCAACGCCGGCCCGCAGATCGTCGCTCCGTTCATCGCCTCGGTCGTCGTCTCGCTCAGCGGGGGGTACACCGCCCTGTTCGTCGTCGCGGCCGTGCTGGCGGTGGCGGGCGCCCTCGCGGTGAAGCCGATCCGCAGCGTGCGCTGACCCGTTCCCCTCCTATCCTCTTCTCCTCTTTCACCCGCCTCCTTCCTTCACTCGTCTCCGAAAGGCACCACCGTGCTGCTGCACACTCAGAGTTGGGGCGAGGGCGACCGCCTCGCCCTCTTGATCCACGGGATCATGGCCGACCACCGGACCTGGCGCCGGGTCGGTCCCGCGCTCGCCGACCGCGGATACCACGTCATCGCCGTGGACCTGCGCGGTCACGGGGCCAGCGGCCGGGGCGAGTACAGCCCGGAGCTCTACGCGAACGACGTGGTCGAGACCCTCCCGGCCGGCGCCGAACTCGCCATAGGCCACTCGCTGGGCGGCCTGGCCCTGTCGCTCGCGGTGGACCGTCTCAGGCCGCGGCGTGCGGTGTTCTCCGACCCGGCGTGGCACCTCGCCGCTACCCCGGAGGGCTTCGGGCCGCAGATGCTCGCGGAGTTCAAGACGGCGCCCAGGGAGCAGATCCAGGCGATGAACCCGCGTTGGGAGGAGACCGATGTGGACATCGAGCGGGCGACCCTGGCGGTATGGGACGAGGCCACCGCACTGAGCCTCGGCCCGCTGACGGGAGCCGACCTGATGCCGGCGGCGCCGGTGGTCCCCTCGCTCGTACAGCTCGCCGACCCGAGCATGCTGATCTCGCAGGAGCGGGCCGCGGTCCTCAAGAGCCGTGGTTTCGAGGTGCGTTCGGTCGCCGGGGCCGGACACACCATCCACCGCGACGACTTCGACGGGTTCATGGCCTCCCTGGAGGGTTGGATCTAGTCACCCCCGGCCACTCCCCACTACGGTCTCCTTACCGATCGGTAATGGGGAGTGGTCGCGGTGTCTGATCCTTCAGCGTCAACAGTCCCGGCGGCCGGACCGGCCTCCTACGGCTCCGGGTACCGCTCCGGTTCCGGGCACGGCTCCGGCGGGCCCGCGGGCCTGGTGGAGATGGTGGCGGCCCTCACCGAAGGCAGCGTCCGCGCGCGGGAGTTGACCGAGCGCGCACTGCACCGGATCGCGGCCGCCCAGCCGGAGCTCAACGCCTTCCGGACGGTGCGCGCCGAGGCGGCCCTCGCGGAGGCGGACGCGGCGGACCGGCGGCTGGCCGCGGGCGAGCGGCTCCCGCTGCTGGGGGTCCCGCTCGCCGTGAAGGACGACATGGACGTGACCGGCGAGCCGACGTCCTTCGGCTGCCCCGGGAACTTCCCCGCCAAGACCGGCGACAGCGAGGCGGTACGCAGGCTGCGCGCGGCCGGCGCGGTGATCGTCGGCAAGACCCAGACGCCGGAGCTGGGCCAGTGGCCGTTCACCGAGGGCGAGGCCTTCGGCGAGACCCGCAACCCGTGGAACCCCGCCTACACGCCGGGCGGTTCCTCGGGCGGATCGGCGGCCGCGGTGGCGGCGGGGCTGGTCCCGGCGGCGCTCGGCTCCGACGGCGCGGGCTCGGTCCGCATCCCCGCCGCATGGACGCACCTGATAGGCGTAAAACCCCAGCGCGGGCGCATCTCCACCTGGCCGGAGCCGGAGTCCTTCCACGGGCTCACCGTCAACGGCGTACTGGCCCGCACCGTCGCCGACGCGGCGCTCCTGCTGGACGCCGCGAGCGGCCCGCACCCCGAGGACCTGCACCGCCCGGCTCGCATCTCGGCCGTCGAGGCGGCCCGCCGCACCCCGCGACGGCTGCGCATCGCGCTCTCGTTCGCAATGCCGTTCACGGCGACGCCCAAGTCGCTCGACCCGGAGGTCCGTTCGGCGGTGGAGCGGCTGGCCGGGCGGCTGGAGTCACTGGGCCACGAGGTGGTCCCCGAGGACCCCCGCTACGGCCCGATCGGTCTGACGTTCGTCCCCCGGGCGACGAGCGGTGTACGGGACTGGGCGTCGCGGGTCCCGGATCCCGCGCTGCTGGACCCGCGTACGCACGAGGCGGTACGGACGGGCCGGATCCTGGGCGGCCTGCCGCTGCGGGCGGCCCGCCGGGCGGAGGCGGTGCTGCGCCGGCGGGTCGGGGAGATCTTCGGCCGCTTCGACGTGGTCCTGACCCCGACGACGGCCACCCCGCCCCTGCGGGTCGGAGCACTGTCCGGCCTGGGGGCGATGGCCACGGACCGGGCGATGATCGCCGCCTGTCCGTACGCCTGGACGTGGAACGTCCTGGGCTGGCCGGGCGTCAACATCCCGGCGGGCTTCACGGAGGACGGCCTGCCCATGGGGGCCCAGCTGCTGGGTCCGGCCGACTCGGAACCGACGCTGCTGGGCCTCGCGGCGCAGGTGGAGTCGACGGAGGGATGGGCCGCGAGGTGGGCCGGGGACTCCAGGAGCCGGTAGGGCCACCTCTTATGGCCCCGTCCGTGAGCAACTCGGCGACTTTTCCGAGGAATTCGGTCAGCCAGTCCTTGCGTGCACGTCACCGTGGACGAGGGGTCCGGCTGAACGCGGCCCAGCTCGGGAGCAAGGACAGCAATGAAGGGGATGCCCATGGCTCAGCAGACGTGGACGGCCGTCGACGCCTATTTCGACGGGCTGTTGGTCGAGGAGGACGAGGCCCTGACGGCCGCCGCGGCGGACTCCGAAGCGGCGGGACTTCCGGCCCATCAGGTCGCTCCGAACCAGGGGAAGCTGCTCCATCTCCTCGCCCGGATCTGCGGCGCCCGCCGGATCCTGGAGATCGGCACCCTCGGGGGGTACAGCACCATCTGGCTCGCTCGGGCCCTCCCCGAGGGCGGACAGCTGGTCACGCTGGAGGTCGACGAGCGGTGCGCGGAGATCGCCGCCGAGAACATCGGCCGCGCCGGACTGCGGGACGTCGTCGACATCCGTCTGGGCCGGGCCGTCGACCTCCTCCCGCGGCTCACGGACACCGAGCCCTTCGACCTGGTCTTCATCGACGCCGACAAGCCGTCCAATCCCGAGTACGTCGAGTGGGCGCTGAGGCTCACCCGGCCCGGCAGCGTCATCATCGGTGACAACGTCGTCCGTGACGGCGCCGTGGTCGACGCCACCAGCTCCGACCCCCGCGTACAGGGCGTCCGCCGCTTCACCGAGCTGATCGCCGAGCACCCCCGGCTGACGGCCACCGCCCTGCAGACCGTCGGCAGCAAGGGCTACGACGGCCTCGTCATGGCGCTGGTCACCGAGTAGCCGCGGCGCTCGGTTCCGGGTGCCGGGCACCCGGAACCCCGACCCGCTAACCTCACCCGGATGACGGCTATCACCCCCCACGGCAACCACCACACCGACCAGCCCGGCCGCGACGGCCACACCGCCACCACCGAGGCCGATCCGCGCGCCATCGGCCCCGTACGGACCTCCTACGCGCCCGACCCCGACGGCGATCCGGATCCCGGCGAGATCGTCTGGACCTGGGTCCCGTACGAGGAGAACGACGGCCGCGGCAAGGACCGCCCGGTGCTGGTCGTGGCGCGGGAGCCGGGCGGGCGGACCCTGCTCGCCGTGCAGTTGTCCAGCAAGAAGCACGACCACGACCGGGAGTGGGTGCCCATCGGCACCGGCCCGTGGGACAGCACGGGGCGGGAGTCCTGGGTGGACGTCGACCGGGTGCTGCGGGTGCACGAGGCAGGCATGCGGCGCGAGGCCTGCGCCCTGGACCGGGGCCGCTTCCAGCTGGTGGTCGAGCGGCTGCGCGAGCGCTACGGCTGGCGGTAGCCGCCCGGAGGCCGGCCACCCGCCCGGCTCCCTCGCCGCCGGCCCGGCACTAGCCTGGGCCCGGAAGTAAGCAGGCGGATCAAGAGGAGCGGGCGGCAGTGCGGATCGAGCGACACCAGGTGGACGAGGCCGCGCTGTCGGCGGCTCGTGCGGACTTCGGCCACCGCATCGGCGGGCAGGTCCGCTCCATGGCGAAGACCGGTCCGGTGACCGGCCGCGAATGGTGGGTGATCGCACGGGAGTTCCTCGACTACCTGGGCGCGCTCTCGGTCGAGGTGCCCGCTCTCGACACCCCGGAGGCGAAGGCGGCCCTCGGTGACGCCGTCGAGGCCGCCGCCGGAGCGGTGGCGTACGGCGCGTACTACCCGCGCGTGCCCTTCGACGTCTTCCTCACCTCCTACGCGGACTTCGGCCTGCGTTACGACGCCGAACCCGACGGGCTCCCGGAGCCCGTCAGCGCGGCGCAGTGGATCGAGGCCTTCTGCCTCGCGGTTCTCGTCGACAAGACCGAACACCACGGCGAGGCCTTCCACTTCGCGCGCCGGGAGCCTCAGCGGGACCGGGCCGGAACACCGTCGGCCGAGCTGATCAACGGTCTGCTCGCCTACGTCAGCGGTGACATCGGGAGGGAATACCAGAAGGTCCCGCCGTCCCGCGGGGAGAGGCTCGCCGCGCTCGACACCGCACTCGCTCGGGTCGCCGATCGCCAGTCCGGGAGCGGGGAGGACCTCGCGGGCCACCCGCACAGCGCCGGACTCCGCGCGCTGCGCGCCCTGACCCACGGCGACCCGGACGCCTTCCGCGCCGAGTTGGCCGCGCTGCTGCTCCCGTACGCCGCCCTCGGCGCCACCCCCGGTCGCGGTCCGGCCCCCACCCCGGGCTCCCTGCTCCCCCTCCTCCCGCTGGCCCTGACCGCGCTCGCATGGCGCCGCGAGGGCTGGCAGCCCCCCGTCGAGAGCGGCTATCTGCCGCGGGCGCTGGTCACCGGGTTCGAGGCCGGCGTGCCGCGGGTCGAGGCGTACGGCCGGGCCCGCCGGCCCGACGCGGTCGCCGCACTGGCCGCAGGTCCGGTCACGGTCGAGCGGCCGGCGCGCCCGCAGCCCGTCCACCCCGAGGCCGAGGCGCTGTTCGAGCAGTACGCCCGGGAGGCCATCATCCCGGCGCCCGGGGAGCCGCACGGCATCTGGCGGCTGACGCAGGCCGTGGACTACCGGATGCTCCTGTTCAAGGCGCGCGCCGCGCGGTCCGCGGACGTCGGGCACGCCGCGGACGACGCGGACGCGCAGCGGGAAGGCCTGTTCCTCGCGGCCCGGCTGAGCTCCACGGTCTTCCGTGCGGCGCTCGCCGAGCCCGGCAGCGAGGTCGAGGTGACCGTCGACGGGGAGCGGCTCACGTACCCGGCCGAACGGGGCGATGCGGCGGGCCCCGGGCGGTGGCACGCGGGGGTGCTGCTCGCGCTGATCACCGGCCGCCGCGAGGACCTCGCCCCCTTCGTCCTCACCGGTCCCGCGTTCCACCGGACGGACCGTTCCGCCTACGCGTCCTACCGGCGGGCCCTGTACGACTACCTGCGCGGCGAGGACCCCGGTCCCGCCACCGACCAGGCTCTGGCCGACGCCCCGCAGGTCAAGGGCCGGGGCTTCGAGGAGCCGCCGGCCGTCCTCCTGTCGCAGCTGGTCGAGGGGGACGAGGAGAGCTTCAACCTGGCCCTGTTGGACGCCCTCGAAGCCCATCGCGACCACTTCCTCGTCGCGGACCGGGCCGACCACCCGGACGCGGCGGTCAGCCTCGACGTCCTGGCGCTGGCCTGCCATGCCCGCCGCCGGGGCTGGAGCATCAGGGTCTCGTCGGCCTACTTGCCTCCGCGCCTGCTCGAGGCGGCCGAACCCTTCTAGCCGAGCGTTTCAGCCGGACCGCCTCAGCCGGGCCCTCTCAGTCGAACCGCTCAGCCGGACCGTTCTGGCCGGAGGCCCGACCGAAGGCCCGTTCGAACGCCTCCCGGGTCTCCGGTTTGCGGTCCAGGATCCCGAACACCACCTGGTCGAAAACCCCGGCGAAACGCCCGGCCAGCAGCCCCCGGAAGGCCTCCGCCACCACCGCCGGGTCGTTCTGGAACACCCCGCACCCCCACGCGCCGAGCACCAGCCCCCGGTATCCGTGCAGCGCGGCCACCTCCAGGACGAGCCCGGCCCGCCGGACCAGCGCCCCCGGGATCTCGGCGGCCCGCTCCGGCTCCTGGCGGCGGATCGTGCCCGCGTTCGGGGCCGGGGAGGTCAGGAAGCCGACGCGGAACGGCTCCTCCAGCAGACCCCCGCGGTCGTCGCGGAAGACGGGGACCCCGGGCGAGTGAATCACCCGGTCGGTGTAGAAGGTGCTGCGCTCCGCACGGTGGACCTCGTAGTACTCCGGAGCCTCCAGCAGGGTCTCGTACAGGGCCGAGGCGCGGCACAGGGCCTCCTCCTGCGCCTTGGCGCCTCGGACGTAGCCGCCCCCGGGATTGCGGGCCGAAGCGAAGTTCAGCACCGCCACCGGAGCACCCTGCGCCGCGAGCCTGCGGGCGGCGACCGTACTGCTCTCCCCGGTGACCTCGACGGCCGTCCCGTCCCCGCCACCGGCGACCTCTTCACCTGGAATCGCCCGATCTGGTCCATATATCCTGGTTCCGGCCTTGGCTTCCGCCAGGGCGGCGGCCAGATCGACCCGCCGTCCCGACCGCGTCCGGTAACCACCGGACGCCACGATTTCCGCGTTCTCCCGCGCGATCTCACGCAATCTGCTGCTCACACCGGCATCCTGCGCACCAAAAGCCCCAAAGGTAAAAGGATTTTGCACCCGACAGACGGGTAGGCACGGGTGATGTCACGACCGACGTCACGACCGACGACAGGAGAAGAGGACCCGGTCATGCCCCAGGTCTCACCCGCTCCCCCACCCACGCCCATATCCGAGGGCCAGGCCGAGGACCTTGTCCACGGCATCTGTTTCAAAACCGGCCCACCCCGCTTCCTCGGCGCCGAGCTCGAATGGCTGGTCCTGGACGCCGAGCGGCCCGGCCGGCCGCTCTCCCCCGAGCGGCTGCGGGCCGCGCACAGCGCCGCACGCGCCCTGCCCCTGAGCTCCCGGGTGACCGTCGAGCCCGGCGGCCAGCTGGAGCTCAGCTCGGCCCCCGCGACCTCCCTGAGCGGCTGCGTGGACGGCCTCCAGTCCGATCTCACCGCCGTACGGGCCGCCCTGCGCGCCCAGGGCCTGCTCCTGGAGGGCCACGGCCAGGATCCGCGCGTCCCCCACCGCCGGCTGCTGACCAGCCCGCGCTACGACGCGATGGAGGCCTACTTCGACCGCACCGGCCCGGCCGGGCGCGCCATGATGCGCGCCTCCGCCTCCGTACAGGTCTGCGTCGACGCCGGATACGAGGAGCCCGGCGTGCTCGGCCACAGCCGGCGCTGGCGGCTCGCGCACCTGCTCGGCGCGGTACTGGTGGCCGCCTTCGCCAACTCCCCCGCTTACGAGGGCCCGTACGCCGACTGGCGCTGTGCCCGGCAGGGGAACTGGGCCGACATCGACAGCCGGCGCGCGCTCGCCCCGCTGCTGGACGGTCCGCCGCGCAGCGGCTGGACCCGGCAGGCGCTGGACACCGAGGTGATGTGCGTACGGTCGCACGACGGCGAGCCGTGGACGATCCCGCAGGGCCTGACCTTCCGCGACTGGCTGCGCACGGGCGGCGACCCCGTGTACCCGGGGCTGCGGCCCCCCACCGCGGAGGACCTGGAGTACCACCTGACCACACTCTTCCCGCCGGTGCGGCCCCGCGGCCACCTGGAGCTGCGGATGATCGACGCGCAGCCCGGCGACGACGGCTGGCTGGTCCCGGTGGCCGTCGTGCACGCGCTGTTCGACGATCCGGAGGCCGCGGAGACCGCGTACCGGGTGACCAAGGCACTCGCCGACGCGTACGGCTCCGCACCCGCGCCCCGCAATCCGCTGTGGCGGGCCGCCGCCCGGCACGGTCTGACCGATCCGGAGCTGCGGGCCGCCGCCAAGACCTGCTTCCGGGCCGCCGCCGAGGCGCTGCCCCGGCTCGGGGCGAGCGACCACGTCCGGGAGACGGTCGGCGCCTTCACCGAGCGCTTCGTGCTGCGCGGCCGCTGCCCGGCCGACGACCCGCCCCGGCCGCTGTCCGCCGCTGCCGGGAAGGAGGCCCGCCGATGACCACCGGTTCCCACCCCGGCCTGCGGGAGCGGGCGGCCGCCGCGCTGACCGCCGCGCGGGCCCGGACGGCCGCGCTCACCGACCCGGTGACCGACCGGGACCTGACCGCTCAGCACTCCCCCCTGATGTCCCCGCTGGTCTGGGACCTGGCGCACATCGGAAACCAGGAGGAGCTGTGGCTGCTCGGCCGCGTCGCGGGACGCGAGTCGATGCACCCCGAGATCAACCCCCTCTACGACGCCTTCCAGCACCCCCGCTCCGAGCGGCCGCAGCTGCCGCTGCTGGGGCCCGCCGAAGCCCGCCGGTACGCGGCCGAGGTGCGCGGCCGGGTCTTCGACCTGCTGGAGAGCACCCCGCTGGAGGGCAGCGCACTCCTCGACGACGGCTTCGCCTTCGGGATGATCGCCCAGCACGAGCAGCAGCATGACGAGACGATGCTGATCACCCACCAGCTCCGGCGGGGCGAGGCCGTGCTGACGGCGCCGGAGCCCGATCCCCCGTACGAGGCGCCGCCGGCGGCCGAAGTCCTGGTGCCGGGCGGCCCGTTCACCATGGGTACCTCCGCCGAGCCGTGGTCGCTGGACAACGAGCGGCCCGCGCACACCCGGGACACGACACCGTTCTGGATCGACACGGTGCCGGTGACGAATGCGGCGTACCAGGCGTTCATCGCGGACGGCGGCTACCGCGAGCCCCGCTGGTGGGCCGCGGCCGGCTGGGACCAGATCCGCGAACACGGCATCGAGGCCCCGCTGTTCTGGCACCGCGAGGCCGGCCAGTGGCTGCGCCGCCGGTTCGGGGTGACCGAGCCCGTTCCCGACGACGAGCCGGTGCTGCACGTCAGCTGGTACGAGGCGGACGCGTACGCCCGCTGGGCGGGGCGCCGGCTGCCCACCGAGACCGAGTGGGAGAAGGCCGCCCGGCACGACCCCGCCACCGGCCGCTCCCGCCGCTACCCGTGGGGCGACGCGGATCCCGGCCCGCTCTACGCCAACCTCGGCCAGCGCCACCTGCGTCCGGCCCGCGTCGGCAGCTACCCGGCCGGGGCCTCGCCGCTCGGGGTGCGCCAGCTGATCGGCGACGTGTGGGAGTGGACGGCCTCCGACTTCCTGCCGTACCCGGGATTCCGGGCCTTCCCGTACCGCGAGTACTCGGAAGTGTTCTTCGGCCCCGAGCACAAGGTGCTGCGCGGAGGCTCCTTCGCGGTGGACCCGGTGGCCTGCCGGGGGACCTTCCGCAACTGGGACCTCCCGGTGCGACGGCAGATCTTCTCGGGCTTCCGCACCGCGAGGGACGCCTGATGTGCCGTCATCTCGCCTACGTGGGCCCGATGGTGACGCTCGGCCGACTGATGACCGACCCGGAGCACTCGCTGGTGCACCAGTCCTGGGAGCCGCGCCGCCAGCGCAGCGGCACCGTCAACGCCGACGGCTTCGGCGTCGGCTGGTACGCGGAGGACGACCCGGTCCCCGCGCGCTACCGCCGGGCCGGGCCGATCTGGTCCGACCTGACCTTCGCCGACCTCGCCCGCGTGGTGCGCAGCGAGGCCGCGCTGGCCGCCGTACGCGATGCCACCCGGCCGGGGGCCGACGGGGAGGCCGCGGCGGCTCCGTTCGCGGACGGGCCCTGGCTGTTCAGCCACAACGGCGCGATACGGGACTGGCCGCAGGCGGCGGCCCCGCTGGCGCTCGGCCTGCCGCCCGCGGAGCTGCTCCAGCTGGCCTCGCGCACCGATTCGGCGCTGATCTGGGCGCTGGTCCTGCACCGGCTGCGGGCCGGGGCGGACCTCGGCGCGGCGCTGGCCGGGACGGTCCTGGAGCTGGCCGCGGCCGCTCCCGGCTCGCGGCTGAACCTGCTGCTGACCGACGGCGCGGCCATCGCCGCGACGGCCTGGGGCGATTCGCTGTGGTACCTGGCAGATCCGGAGACGGAGCGCATGGTGGTGGCGTCAGAGCCGTACGACCAGAACTCCCGCTGGTGCGAGGTGCCCGACCGGACCCTGCTGACCGCCACCCGTACCCGGGTCGAGCTGACCCCCCTCAAGGAGACCCCGCTGGGGGAGAAGGAGCGAGCGTGAGTGACTTCCAGATGACCCGGACCCTCGACGAGCACACCGCGGAGGTGGCGCTGCGCGCGGACGTGCTGCACGGGCTGACGCAGACGCCGAAGGTGCTGCCGCCGAAGTGGTTCTACGACGCGCGGGGCAGTGAACTCTTCGAGGAGATCACCCGGTTGCCCGAGTACTACCCCACGCGCGCGGAGCGGGAGATCCTGCTGGAGCGGGCACAGGAGATCGCTTCGGCGAGCGGGGCGCGGACCCTGGTGGAGCTGGGCTCCGGCTCCTCGGAGAAGACCCGGCACCTGATCGAGGCGATGCCCGCGCTGGACACCTACATCCCGGTGGACGTGAGCGAGAGCGCCCTGGCCGGAGCCGCGCGGACGCTGCTGGAGGCGCATCCGGGGCTGCGGGTGCACGCCCTGCTGGCCGACTTCACCCGCGCCCTGCGGCTTCCGCAGTCCCCGGGGCCGCGGCTGGTGGTGTTCCTGGGCGGCACGATCGGGAACCTGCTGCCGCCGGAGCGGGCGGTGTTCCTGGCGTCCGTACGGGCGATGCTCTCGCCCGGGGACACGCTGCTGATCGGCACGGACCTGGTCAAGGACGAGGCCGTGCTGGTGGCGGCGTACGACGACGCCCAGGGGGTGACGGCCGAGTTCAACCAGAACGTACTGGCCGTGATCAACAGGGAGTTGGGGGCGGACTTCCGCACCGCCGACTTCACGCACGTCGCGGTGTGGAACCGGGAGAAGGAGTGGATCGAGATGCGGCTGCGGGCCAGGTCGGAGCTGCTGGTGAAGATCCGCGCGCTGGACCTGGTGGTGCCGTTCGCGGCGGGTGAGGAGATCCTGACGGAAGTGTCCGCGAAGTTCCGTCAGGAGGGCATGCGCAGGGAACTGGCGTCGGCCGGACTGGAGTTGGTCCAGTGGTGGACGGATGCGGCGGGTCGTTTCGCCCTGTCCTTGTCGGTCGCCGGCGGCGCGGAGCGCTGAGTCGGGATGCCGGGAAGGGGTGAGGCGGAGGTGATCGCCGTCTGAGCCGCGGCCGCGAGGTCCCGCCGGTCCGCGTGCCGGCCCGGCGGGATCCGCGGCAGCAGCGTGACCTCGGCCCGCACCCCGCGGGCCCGCGCGATCCGCCAGAGCGAGGCGGTCAGCGGGTCGTCCCCGACGAAGGCGGGCTCCCCGGCCGGGTCCCCGTCGCACCGCAGGTAGGCGAGCCGGACGGGCTGTACGGGGATCCGCGCGTCCAGAGCCGACTGGAAGACCGCCCTGCGGAAGGCTCCCTGGGCGCGCCCGCACCAGGTGGAGCCTTCGGGGAAGACGGTGACCCGGTCACCGTCCAGCAGCGCGCGGGTGAGGGTCTCGACGGTGGCGGGCAGGGCGCGGATCCGCTCGCGTTCGATGAACAGGGTCCCGGCCTGCCCGGCGAGGCGGCCGAGGACCGGCCAGGCCCGGATGTCGCTCTTGGCGAGCATCCGGCAGGGTAGGACGGCGGCGACGAGCGGGATGTCCAGCCAGGAGATGTGGTTGGCGACGATCAGGCGGCCGCCGCCCCGGCCGG
Organism: Streptomyces sp. cmx-11-4; assembly: GCA_049998195.1. Lineage (GTDB taxonomy): Bacteria > Actinomycetota > Actinomycetes > Streptomycetales > Streptomycetaceae > Streptomyces. The sequence continues at coordinate 647,401 of JAEBET010000002.1, read as the reverse complement.
GGTTTCCGTGCACGGTGATCCGCATGCCGAACGCCCGGACCAGCGCGGCCGACCAGGCCCGCACCACCGCGTTCCTGGGCCGGGCCGGCAGGAGCCGTACCGGCGGGGCGCCGAGGATCCCGGCGAGGATCAGGAGGACGGCGACGGTGAGCCGGAGCACCGCGACCGGGACGCTCGCCGTGCGCCCCTCGTGGCCGGCGCAGGCCTCGGGGGTGCAGGGCGAGGTGGGAAGCCAGACGCTCATGCGCCCGGGACGAGCGAGAGGAAGTGCTTGAGGTAGCGCGGGTTCGTGCGGCGCAGGGAGAGCAGCACGTACAGGTCGGCGCAGCCGAACTCGGCGTCGAGGGCGGGCTCGCCGCAGACCCAGGCGCCCAGCCGCAGGTAGCCGCGCAGCAGCGGGGGCAGTTCCATGCGGGCGGGGAAGGTGATGCCGTCGGGGTTCCAGGGGAGGTGGGGGGTGACCCGGTACTCCTGGGGGGCGGAGGCGCGGGCCAGGGCCGCCTCGCGGGTGGCGGCGGCCAGCACTCCGCCGTCGGCGAGCGGTATCGAGCAGCAGCCGGCGAGCCAGTTGTGCCCGGAGCGGTCCATGTAGCGGGCGAGGCCGGCCCAGATCAGGGCGATGACGGCGCCGTTGCGGTGGTCGGGGTGGACGCAGGAGCGGCCGACCTCCACCAGGTCCGGACGGATGGGGGCGAGGGCGGAGAGGTCGAACTCGCCCTCGGAGTAGAGGCGTCCGGCGACGGCGGCGCGCTCCGGGGGAAGCAGCCGGTAGGTGCCGACGACCTGCTCCGTCTCCTCGTCGAGGACCAGGAGGTGGTCGCAGTAGGCGTCGAAGGAGTCGATGTCGAGACCGGGCTCGGGTCCGTCCAGGCGGGCGCCGAGTTCGCCGGCGAAGACCTGGTGGCGCAGTCGCTGGGCAGCGCGCACCTCGGTCTCGTCGCGGGCGAGGCGTACGGCGTAGCGAGGGCTCTGGGCGGGGGCGGGGGCCGGCGCCGGGGCGCTGCCGGGGGCGCGGCCCGTGGCGATGCCGGTCGCGGTGGGGGAAAGGGGGGACGGGGACAGGGGGGACGGGGACAGGGGTGCGATGGTCATGGCGGCTCCTGATCCGGGCGCGGAGAGCCAGGTCGGCAGGTGTGCGACCTGGCTCCTTTACTTCTTCCGTGACCGGCTGGATTCGACATGACCGCTCAGCGGCACGCGGATGTGCGGACGCTGAACTCGGTGGTTGAGCAGGTGGTGGGGCGGGGGCGGGGCGGGTGGGGGAGCCGGGGGCGCACTCCGGTGGCTCCGCGGGTCAGCGGTCGGAGCTGAGGACCGTGCTGATGGTCGCGGAGGCCGTCCGGGCGGCCTGCTTCGGGTCCTGGCCGGTCAGGACGGCCGTCATGAAGGGCTTGATCGGGTTCTTCGCCTCGACCTCGGCCCAGCGGGCGGACTTGGGGGTGGCGCGGCCCTGGGCGGCGCCCACGGCCATGGTGGCGGCGCCCTCGTTGCCCTCTACCACGTGCGCGAGGGTGGTCTTGTTCGGCACGTAGCTCATGGTGCGGGCGAGCTCGGTCTGCCACCTCTCGCTGACCAGGGCCGTGATCACGTCGACCGCGTCCTTCCGCCGCTTCGTGCGCTCCGGGATGATCAGGTCCGAACCGCCGGTGAACACGGCGCCCGCCTTGTCGGAGGTCTTGCCGGGGATGGGGAAGAAGCCGAGCTTGCCCTTGAGCGCGGGGTTGGCGGCCTCGATCTCGGCGACCTGGCCGGGCGTGGCGATGATCTGGGCGACCTGGCCGCGGGCGAACACCTCCGACTGCGGGGGCGTCTCCTCGTCCGCGTCCCTGGGGCCGTCGCCGAGCGCCTGGAGCTGCTTGTAGAACTCCATGCCGGCCAGGGCCTTCTCGTCGTCGAGGCTGCCGACCCACTTGCCGCTGGTCTCGACGGCGAGTTCGCCGCCCTCGTCCCAGATGAAGCCGGCGAGGACGTACCAGTTCTGGCCTGCCAGGTAGATGCCCTGCTGCTCCGATTTGTCGAGCTTCTGGGTGGCCTGGATCCACTCCGCGCGGTTCTTGGGGGTGCTCTTGATCCCGGCGTCCGCGAAGAGCTCCTTGTTGTAGATCACGACCCGGTTCGCGGCGTACCAGGGGACGCCGTACTGGGCGCCGTTGACGCTGCCCGGGTCGGAGAGGCCCCTGAGCCAGTCCTTGCTGCCCCATGCGCGCAGCCCCTCGAGGGTGAGCTCGGAGAGGCCTCCGGTCTCCACGTACTGGGCGACCTGCGTGTTGCCGACCTCGATGACGTCGGCGCTCTCCTTGCTCCTGCCCTCCAGCACGGCGTTGACCTTCTCGCCGATGCCCGTCCACTCCTGGATCCTGACGTCCAGATCCACCTCGGGGTGCTCCTGTTCGAAGGCGGCGGTGAACTTGCCGATGAAGTCCTCCGAGGCGCTGCCCTTCATCAGCCAGAGCGTCACCTTCTGCGAGCGTGCGGCCGGGTCACCCGAAGGGCCGCAGCCCGTCAGGGCGGTCGCGGCGGCGAGGGCGGTGCACACGGCAAGGAAGCGCATCTTCACGAAAGGTCACCTTCTGGGGACGGATCCGGATGGCTTGAAATTGGCATAGACCAATGGGTGGGTCAAGGGTCTTTCGCTCGGGACTGTTCACGCAAAGTTCGCGGAGCCGGACTTACTGGGGCACCGTAGAACGAGGCAAAAGCCACCCAGCATCGGGAGACCCCATGTCCAATCACACCTACCGGGTGACCGAAATCGTCGGCACCTCCCACGAGGGCATCGATCAGGCCATCCGCAACGGGATCGCCCGTGCGGGCCAGACCGTGCGCAATCTCGACTGGTTCGAAGTCGTGCAGGTGCGCGGGCACATCGAGAACGGAGCGATCGCCCACTACCAGGTGGGGCTCAAGGTCGGCTTCCGCCTCGACGGCGAGGACTGAACCCCCGGGCCCCGGCCGCGCTCAGGTCCGCCCCTCACCCTCCTGGGCGGCCTTGAGCTCCGGTGCCTGCGCCGCCCAGTCGGCGAGGACCACCCGGAATCCGGCGGCGCGGGCGGCCTGGCAGACGAGTTCGTCGTCGTCCACGAGCATGCGCACCTCCCGGCCCCGGGCGATCCGCTTCAGCACCTCCAGCTTGGTCGTCCGGGCCGGGCGCCGGTCCTGGTTCCCGCGCATCCACACCCGGCCCTCGGGCAGGCCGTGCCGGGTGAGCCAGTCCACCGTGTCCGCCCGGCACCGCTCCGGGCGCCCGGTCAGGTACACCACCTCGCAGTCGGCCGCGCTCTCCACCGCCAGGGCCACCCCGCGCCCCAGCGGCGGATCGGCCGGCGCCGCGCCGAAGAAGCCGCTCCAGTCGCGGGGGCGGCGCTCCAGGAAGTGCTGGCGGTGCCCGGTGTCCGCGAGGGTGTTGTCGATGTCGAAGACGGCCAGCGGTCTGCGCGTGCTCTCAGTCATCCCGCCACCCTAGGGAATCCTCACGGGCCCCCGGTGTTGAGACCTGTGTGATCCGAAAACTCTCCCTCCTCGACCGGTCCCGCACCCGCGAGGGCCACCCGGCCCCCGAGGCCCTGCGGGACACCGTCGACCTGGCCCGGACGGCCGAGGAGCTCGGCTACCACCGCTTCTGGGTGTCGGAACACCACAGCGTGCCCGGGGTCGCGGGCTCCGCGCCGACCGTGCTGGCCGCGGCCGTGGCGGCGGCCACCCGGCGGATCCGGGTCGGCACGGGCGGGGTCATGCTGCCCAACCACCAGCCGCTGGTGGTCGCGGAGCAGTTCGGGGTCCTGGAGGCGCTGTTCCCCGGCCGGATCGACATGGGGCTCGGCCGTTCGGTCGGCTTCACCAACGGCATCCGGCGGGCGCTCGGCCGCGACACCGGGGACGCCGACCGGTTCGAGGAGCAGCTGGCCGAGCTGCTGGGCTGGCTCGACGGCAGCCAGCAGGCCCATCCGCAGGTGCACGCCCGCCCCGCCGAGGGGCTGCGGATACCGGCGTACGTGCTGGCCACCGGCGAGGGGGCCGGGATCGCCGCCCGGGCCGGATTGCCGCTGGTGGTGGGCGACCTGCGGACGCGCGGCCGGGTCATGGAGGTCATCGAGACCTACCGCAAGGAGTTCCGGGCCTCGGCGTGGGGGGCGGAGCCGTACGTGGTGGTCTCCGGGACGGTGGCGGTGGCCGCCACGGCCGAGGAGGCCCGCCGGATCCTGATGCCCGAGGCCTGGTCCGTCGCGTACTCCCGCACCCGGGGCAGCTTCCCGCCGCTACGCCCGGCCGAGGAGGTCGAGGCCCTGACCATGACCGCGAAGGAGCGGGAGCTGTACGAGGGCGCCCTGGCCGGGCACGTGCACGGCACGGAGGAGCAGGTCGCGGCGGAACTGGCCGAGGTGGCCGCGCTGACCGGCGCGGACGAGCTGCTGGTCACCACCTCCACCCACGACCGGACGGCGCTGTTGGACTCCCACCGCAGGCTGGCGCGGATCGCGGGCCTCTGAGGGGTCGCCGGACGGTCACCCAAGGCCCTCCGACGGGCCTCCGAGGGGCCTCTGACGGACCTCTGACGGGCCTCTGCCCGCGCCGCCAACGGGCCGGTCGCGGGCCTTTAAAATAGGACGAATGCACCAGTCCCGCGATCCGCTGTCCGCCCCTGATTCCCGCGTACGCGTCCGGGGTGCCAGGGAGCACAACCTGCGCGGCGTCGACGTGGACATCCCGCGCGACGCGCTGACCGTGTTCACCGGGGTCTCCGGATCCGGGAAGAGCTCGCTCGCCTTCGGCACGATCTACGCCGAGGCCCAGCGCCGCTACTTCGAGTCCGTGGCCCCGTACGCCCGCCGGCTCATCCACCAGATCGGCGCCCCGAAGGTGGACTCCATCACCGGGCTGCCGCCCGCCGTCTCCCTGGAGCAGCGCCGTTCCTCGCCGGGTTCGCGCTCCTCGGTCGGGACGGTGACCCTGCTGTCCAACTCGCTGCGGATGCTGTACTCCCGGGCCGGCACCTACCCGCCGGGAGCCGCGCGGCTCGACTCCGACGCGTTCTCCCCCAACACCGCTGCCGGGGCCTGCCCTTCCTGTCACGGACTCGGCCGGATCCACCGCACCAGCGAGGAACTCCTCGTCCCCGACCCCGGACTGTCGATCCGTCAGGGCGCCATCGCCGCCTGGCCCGGCGCCTGGCAGGGCAAGAACCTGCGGGACATCCTGGAGGCGCTGGGCCACGACGTCGACCGGCCCTGGCGGGAACTCCCGGCGAAGGACCGCGAGTGGATCCTGTTCACCGAGGAGCAGCCGGTGGTGACCGTGCACCCGGTGCGGGACGCGGACCGGATCCAACGGCCCTACCAAGGCACGTACATGAGCGCCCACCGCTATGTCATGCGAACCTTCTCCGACAGCAAGAGCGCCACCTTGCGGAGCCGCGCCGAGGGCTTCCTCGCGGACTCCCCCTGCCCGGTGTGCGAGGGGCGCAGGCTGCGGCCCGAGTCCCTGGCCGTGGCCTTCGCCGGGTACGGGATCGCCGAGCTGGCGGCCATGGCTCTGACCGGCCTGGACGGTGTGCTCGCCGCCGCGCCCCTGGAGGACGAGGCGGCGCGGGTGCTCGCGCAGGACCTGCGCTCGCGGATCGGCCCCGTGGTGGAGCTCGGGCTCGGCTACCTGAACCTGGACCGCGCCGCGCCGACCCTGTCCGCGGGCGAGCTGCAGCGGCTGCGGCTGGCGACGCAGCTGCGGTCGGGGCTGTTCGGGGTGGTGTACGTACTGGACGAGCCGTCGGCCGGGCTGCACCCGGCCGACACCGAGGCGCTGCTCGGCGTACTGGACCGGCTGAAGGAGGCCGGGAACACGGTCTTCGTCGTGGAACACGACCTGTCGGTGGTACGGCACGCGGACTGGCTGGTGGACGTGGGACCGCTGGCCGGGGAGCACGGCGGGCAGGTGCTGTACAGCGGGCCGCCGCGGGAGCTGGCCGGTGTGGAGCGGTCGGCGACGGCCCGGCACCTGTTCGCGGCCCCGGAGCCGGCCGGGGCACGGCGCCCGGTGCGCACGGCCACCGGGTCGGTGCGCCTGAGCGGGGTCGACCGGCACAACCTGCGGGACGTGCAGGTGCCGTTCCCGCTCGGCGTGTTCACCGCGGTGACCGGGGTGTCGGGGTCGGGGAAGTCCACGCTGGTGGGCCAGGCGCTGGCCCGGGAGGTCGCCGAGCGGCTGGCGGAACCGGGCTTCCCGGTACGGCGGCTGGTGGAGGTGGACCAGAAGCCGATCGGCCGCACCCCCCGGTCCAACCTGGCCACGTACACCGGGCTGTTCGACGTGGTGCGCAAGTTGTTCACGGCGGCGCCGGAGGCGAGGGCGCGCGGATGGAAGGCGGGCCGGTTCTCCTTCAACGTGGCGGGCGGCCGGTGCGAGACCTGTCAGGGCGAGGGCTTCGTCTCGGTGGAGCTGCTCTTCCTGCCGAGCACGTACGCCCCGTGCCCGGAGTGCGGGGGTGCGCGCTACAACACCGAGACCCTGGAGGTGCGGTACGCGGGGCTGAACATCGCGGAGGTGCTGGGGCTGACGGTGGAGGCGGCGGCCGGCTTCTTCGCGGAGGTCCCGGCGGCGGCACGCAGCCTGCGGGCGCTGGAGGACATCGGGCTGGGCTATCTGCGGCTGGGGCAGCCGGCCACCGAGCTGTCGGGCGGCGAGGCGCAGCGGATCAAGCTGGCCACGGAGCTGCAGAGGCTGCGCCGGGACCACACCCTGTACCTGCTGGACGAGCCGACGACCGGGCTGCATCCGGCCGATGTGCGGGTGCTGCTGCGGCAGTTGCACGGGCTGGTGGACGCCGGGCACTCGGTGGTGGTCGTGGAGCACGACATGGCGGCGGTGGCGGGCGCGGACTGGGTCATCGACCTGGGCCCGGGCGGGGGCGCGGAGGGCGGCCGGATCGTCGCCTCGGGCACCCCGGCGGAGGTGGCCGCGGCGGGCGTGGGCCGTACGGCGCCGTACCTGGCACGGGCCCTGCGGGGGTAGCCGGCCCGGTTACGCGTCGCCCGACAGCAGCTGCTGCGGGAGTTCGCGGAAGCTCCACCGGCCCTGGCGACGGGTGAACATCCAGACGAGGTCGTAGCGGTCGGGCCAGGTGGCGGGGACTCCGAGGACCTCGTGGGCGCCGAGGGCGCGGACCAGGCGGGGGATGCCGCTGTGCTCCCAGCAGACGAGTGCGGGCATGGGGGCGAGCAGCGCGGCGGGGGCGAGGGAGGGCTCGGCGCCGACGGCGAACTCGCTGCGTACGGGGGTGCGCAGCGCGGCGGCCAGCGCCGCGACGGTCTGCCGGCACCGGGCGGGTGGCGCGCCCTTGCCGCCGGCCGCGAAGACCGTGGCGGGGCGGGGCAGCGAGGAGCCGCGGGCCGGCGGGAAGAGCCGGGGGAGCTCCTCGGCCCGGCGCCAGCCGCGGCGGGCGAGCGAGCCGGGGTCGTCCTCGCCCTCCTCGTCCCAGCCGGAGTCCCCGGCGTACGGCTTCTCGGCGTGCCGGATCACCATGATCAGGGCGTCCCCGGCCCCGGCCTGTGGGCCGGGTGCCGGATGCCGCGCGGGTTCCTCCCCGGAGCAGCCGGCCACGGCCAGCGGGGCGAGGGCCGCGGCCAGTACGGCTCGCCGGCGCGGTCCGGACCCGGCGGGGGCATGTGGCATGGGTGCACTGTCCCCCATGGCCGGGACCGCGCTGGTGCGCGGCACGGCGTACCGCCCTACGAGCGCCCGGTCGGCGCAGCCGCTCTCCCCGGTCGGCGCAGCGGGCCGGCCGGCCCGGGCCGCGGGGGCGGGGCGGCTCAGCCCTTGCGGACCGCCCGCAGCCACTCCTTGTTCATGGCGGCTATGGACGGGAGCGGGATGCCCTTCGGGCAGGCCGTGGCGCATTCGCCGGTGAGGGTGCAGCCGCCGAAGCCCTCCTCGTCCATCGCGGCCACCATGTCCAGCACCCGGGATTCGCGCTCGGGTGAGCCCTGCGGGAGGACGCCCAGGTGGTTGACCTTGGCGGAGGTGAAGAGCATCGCGGAGCCGTTGGGGCAGGCCGCCACGCAGGCGCCGCAGCCGATGCACTCGGCGTGCTCGAAGGCGAAGTCGGCGTCGGCCTTGGGCACGGCGGTGGCGTGTGCCTCGGGGGCGGCGCCGGTGGGGGCGGTGATGTAGCCGCCGGCCTGGATGATGCGGTCGAAGGCGCCGCGGTCGACGACGAGGTCTTTGACCACCGGGAAGGCGGCGGCCCGCCAGGGCTCGACGTCGATGGTGTCGCCGTCGGCGAAGGACCGCATGTGGAGCTGGCAGGTGGTGGTGCGTTCCGGGCCGTGGGCGTCGCCGTTGATGACGAGGCTGCACGCGCCGCAGATGCCCTCGCGGCAGTCGTGGTCGAAGGCGACCGGGTCCTCGCCGCGCAGGATGAGGTCCTCGTTGAGGGTGTCGAGCATCTCCAGGAAGGACATGTCCTTCGAGATGCCGTCGACCTCGTAGGAGGCCATGGCGCCGGGGGCGCCGGGGCTGTGCTGGCGCCAGACGCGCAGGGTGAGCTTCATGCGTAGCTCCGCTGGGTGGGGTGGACGTACTCGAAGACGAGGTCTTCCTTGTGCAGGACGGGGGCGGCGCCCGTGAACTCCCAGGCGGCGGCGTAGGAGAACTCCTCGTCGCGGCGCGCGGCCTCGCCGTCCGGGGTCTGGGACTCCTCGCGGAAGTGTCCGCCGCAGGATTCGGCGCGGTGGAGCGCGTCGAGGCACATCAGCTCGGCGAGTTCCAGGTAGTCGACGATGCGGTTGGCCTTCTCCAGCGACTGGTTGAACTCCTCGCCGGTGCCGGGGACCTTGATCCGGCGCCAGAACTCCTCGCGGATCTGCGGGATCCGGCCGAGCGCCTTGCGCAGGCCCTCCTCGGTGCGGGCCATCCCGCAGTACTCCCACATCAGTTCGCCGATCTCGCGGTGGAAGGAGTCGGGGGTGCGGTCGCCGTCCACGGAGAGCAGCCGCGCGAGGCGCTCGCGGGTCTCCCGTACGGCTTCCCGGGCTTCGGGGTGGGTATCGTCGACGGCCTCCTGGTGCGGGTGGCGGGCCAGGTAGTCGTTGATGGTGGCGGGCAGCACGAAGTAGCCGTCGGCGAGGCCCTGCATGAGGGCGGAGGCGCCGAGGCGGTTCGCACCGTGGTCGGAGAAGTTGGCCTCGCCGATCGCGAAGAGGCCGGGGACGGTGGTCTGGAGGTCGTAGTCGACCCACAGGCCGCCCATCGTGTAGTGAACGGCGGGGTATATCCGCATGGGGACCTCGTACGGGTTCTCCGCGGTGATCCGCTCGTACATCTCGAAGAGGTTGCCGTACTTCTCGGCGACCTTGTCGCGGCCCATGCGGCGGATGGCGTCGGCGAAGTCGAGGTAGACGCCCTGGCCGCCGGGGCCGACGCCGCGGCCCTCGTCGCAGACGTTCTTGGCGGCGCGGGAGGCGATGTCGCGGGGCACGAGGTTGCCGAAGGAGGGGTAGATCCGCTCCAGGTAGTAGTCGCGCTCCGCCTCGGGGATGTCGGCGGCGGGGCGGGTGTCGCCCTTGGCCTTGGGGACCCAGATGCGGCCGTCGTTGCGCAGGGACTCGCTCATCAGGGTGAGCTTGGACTGGTGGTCGCCGGTGCGCGGGATGCAGGTGGGGTGGATCTGGGTGAAGCAGGGGTTGGCGAAGTACGCGCCGCGCCGGTGCGCCCGCCAGACGGCGGTCGCGTTGGAGTTCATGGCGTTGGTGGAGAGGTAGAAGACGTTGCCGTAGCCGCCGCTCGCCAGCACCACCGCGTCGGCGTAGTGGGTGGAGATCTCGCCGGTGACGAGGTCGCGGGCCACGATGCCGCGGGCCACGCCGTCGACGGCGATCAGGTCGAGCATCTCGGTGCGCGCGTGCATCTCGACGTTGCCGGCCGCGATCTGCCGGGAGAGCGCCTGGTAGGCGCCGAGGAGGAGCTGCTGGCCGGTCTGGCCGCGGGCGTAGAAGGTGCGGGAGACCTGGACTCCGCCGAAGGAACGGGTGTCGAGGAGGCCGCCGTACTCGCGGGCGAAGGGCACGCCCTGGGCGACGCACTGGTCGATGATCTCGACGGAGATCTGGGCGAGGCGGTGGACGTTGGACTCGCGGGCCCGGAAGTCCCCGCCCTTGACGGTGTCGTAGAAGAGGCGGTGCACCGAGTCGCCGTCGTTGCGGTAGTTCTTGGCGGCGTTGATGCCGCCCTGGGCGGCGATGGAGTGGGCGCGGCGCGGGGAGTCGGAGAAGCAGAACTGGACGACGTGGTAGCCCTGTTCGGCGAGGGTCGCACCGGCGGAGCCGCCGGCGAGGCCGGTGCCGACGACGATGACGGTGTGCTTGCGGCGGTTGGCCGGGTTGACGAGCTTGGCCTCGAAGCGGCGGCGGTCCCAGCGGTCCGCGATCGGGCCTTCGGGGGCCTTGGTGTCGGTGAGGGGTCCGCCGGTGGTGTAGCGGGTGTAGTCGTATCCGAGGTCGCTCATGGTCAGTTCACCACTCCGGTCATGACGGCTACGGGGACGGAGACGAAACCCGCGAAGAGGACGAGGGCCAGGGCGTTGGCCAGGAACTTCAGCGCCCGCTCGCGGCGGGCGTTGCCGGCGCCGAGGGTCTGGGCGGCGCTCCAGAAGCCGTGCCGCACGTGCAGGCCGAGGGCCGCCATCGCCACGATGTAGATCGTGTTCCCGTACCAGGTGGAGAAGGTGGAGAGGACGTTCTCGTACGGGTGGCCGGCCCAGGCGCGTTCGTTGACGGTGAGCGTGGTGAGGTCGAGCACGTGCCAGACGATGAACAGGCCGAGGATGATGCCGCCCCAGCGCATGGTGCGGGTGGCGTAGCCGGCCCGGCGGCGCTTGTGGGCGTACTTCACCGGGCGGGCCCGGATGCCGCGGCGGCTGAGCTGGTACGCGGAGACGGCGTGCGCGACGACCGCGGCGAGCAGCACCACGCGGACGATCCACAGGGCCCACTCGTGGTGCAGGAAGGGTGATCCGAGGGTGCGCAGCCAGTGGGCGTAGCCGTTGAACTCGCCCGCCCCGAAGAAGATCTTGAGGTTGCCGAGCATGTGCACGACCAGGTAGCCGAGCATGATCAGGCCGGACACGGCCATCACGGACTTCTTGCCGACGGACGAGTCCCAGATCGTGCGCGTGGTGGACGGTCGTCGACCCGTCCGCGTTGCCAGTGCCATGGCATCGACCGTAAGGACCAAAGTCCCGAAAGGTCCAAGACATGATGAAGCTGATCTCCATAGGGATTCTCTATGCATGCCCGTATCCTGGGGCTCATGCAGTTCCAGCAGCTTCTCTACTTCGTCGCCGTCGCCGACACCCGGCACTTCACACGGGCCGCGGAGCGGGTGCACGTGGCCCAGCCCTCGCTGTCCCAGCAGATCAAGGCACTGGAGCGGGAGCTGGGCGCCGAGCTGTTCAGCCGGGCGCGGGGCAACATCACGCTGACGGACGCGGGCGAGGCACTGCTTCCGCTGGCCCGGCGGATCCTGGCGGACGCGGACACCGCGCGGCTGGAGGTGCAGGAACTGGCGCAGCTGCGCCGCGGGCGGGTCCGGCTGGGCGCCACACCGAGCGTCTGCACGGGCCTGCTGCCGGACGTGCTGCGCGCCTTCCACCGCGCGCATCCGGGGATCGAGCTGCTGATCGAGGAGAGCGGTTCGCTCGACCTCGTACGGGAACTGGCGCGCGGCGCCCTGGACCTGGCCCTGATCGCGCTGCCGCTGCCGCCGTCGGCTCCGGCGCTGACCACGGTGGAGCTGCTGACGGAGGACCTGGTGGTCGTCTCGTCCGCGGAGCTGCCGGCGCCGGGCGAGGGCGGGGCGCTGACGATCTCCGGGCTGCGCGACGAGCCGATGGTGATGTTCCGGCACGGGTACGACCTGCGGGAGCTGACGGTGGCGGCCTGCCGCGCCGAGGGCTTCGAGCCCGTGTTCACGGTGGAGGGCGGGGAGATGGACGCGGTCCTGGGCTTCGTCCGGGCGGGTTTGGGCGTCGCGGTGGTTCCCGCGATGGTGGTGGACCGCGCGGGTCCCGGCCTGCGGGCGACCCCCCTGGCGGGCTCCCCGCTGCGCCGCACGATCGCGCTGGCCCACCGCACCGACGTGGCTCCCCCGCGTGCGGCGCGCGAGCTGAAGCGGATGCTGGTGGGCTGACGGAACGGGCCGCCCCGGCGACCCGCCGTCAGCCTGCCGAGGCAGCGCCGGGGCGTATGGGCAACACCTGGTCGAGCCCGCCGGCCAGCATGCCGAAGGCACAGTCCGCGTCGGCCACGGCCGCCGGATGGGCTTCGTCGGCGCTCTGCCCCGCTTCGATCCGGCGCCAGTTCTCCCGGCCCAGCTCCTGGCGGGCGGTCACCAGGTGCAGCGCCGCCAGCCGGGCGGTGAGCGGCGGGGCGGACTCGGCCTCGAGCGCGGCGGCGAGCAGTTCGACCTCGCGGGCGGTGTAGCGGGCGAGGCGGGTCTCCAGGCTGGCGGTGGAGAAGACCAGCCGCTCGAAGGCGAGGACCGCGGGGTGGTCGCAGAGCCCGGTGATCGGGTCGCGCCGGTCGAGGGCCGCCAGGAAGTGCTCGCGTACGGCGCCGACGGGGCCCTGGCCGGCCGGCCGCTCGCGCACGATCCGCGCCGCCTCGTCCTGGTGGTCGGCGAACCGGTCCAGCACCAGGTCCTCCTTGCTCGGGAAGTACCGGAACAGGGTGGGCTTGGAGACCTCCGCCGCCGCGGCGACGTCCGCCACGGAGACGGCGTCGAAGCCGTGTTCCAGGAAGAGTTCGAGCGCCGTGGCCGCCAGTCGGTGGCGCGTACGGAGCTTCTTGTTCTCGCGCAGACCCGTCGTGTTGTCGTCCATGCCCCACACCGTAGCACGGATTTGTTACCCGGTTATTTTTTGTACCGAGTCATTTTCTTGACCGGGTTGCTTTTTCTCCGGGGAGCCGCTTTCCTTGAGTCATCGACACGACGAGAGGACTTCCGATGACCGACGTACTGATCGCGGGCTCCGGCCCCACCGGACTCACCCTGGCCTGTGAACTGGCCCTCCGCGGTATCGCCGTCCGGATCCTCGAGCGCCGTCGCGAACCCCACCGAGCGTCCCGGGGCAAGGGCCTCGACCCGGACAGCCTGGAGGTCTTCTCCCGGCTCGGCGTCGTCGAGCCGGTCTCCGCGATCGGGACCTCCGAGCTGATCCTGCGCAAGTACTTCGACGGCGCTCACGTCAACGACACGCCGGCCGGCACCGGCGGCCTCCTGATCGGGCAGTGGCAGGTCGAGGAGGTCCTGCGCGAGCGGCTGGACGGCCTCGGCGTCCGGATCGAGTACGAGGCAGGGGTCATGGGCATCGCCCAGGACGCCACCGGGGTCACCGCGCGGCTGGCCGACGGCCGTTCGGCCCGCGCCGGTTACGCCGCGGGGTGCGACGGCGGCCACAGCTCGGTCCGGGAACTCCTCGCGATCCCCTTCGAGGGGCACACGGAGGAGAAGCCGTCGATGGTGCTGGGGGACGTGAGGGCGCCCGGGCTGAGCCGGGACTACTGGCACCAGTGGTTCACATCGGACGGCGGCGGGATACTCCTCTGCCCGATACCGGGGACGGAGGTCTTCCAGCTCCAGGCCGCGCCCGAGCAGGACGAGCGGGGAGAGCCGCTGCCGCCCTCGCTGGAGAGCTTCCAGCGGCTCTTCGACCGGTACGCCCGGGTGCCGGGGATCCGGCTGGCGGATCCCACCTGGCTCTCGTCATGGCGGGCCAACGTCCGCAAGGCCGCCCGGATGCGCGAGGGCCGGGTCTTCCTCGCCGGGGACGCGGCGCACGTCCACCCGATAGCCGGCGGGCTGGGCATGAACACCGGTATCCAGGACGCGGCCGCCCTCGCCCGGACCCTGGCCGCCGCCGTCACCGGCGCGGCTCCGGACGGTGTGCTCGACGCGTACGAGGGCGAGCGCCTGCCCGTGGCGGCCGAGGTGCTGGCCGACACCACCCGGCGCATGGAGCGGGTGATGGCGGCGGTCCGCGAGCCGGGGCGCGGGACGGAGGCGGGCATGAACTGACCGGTGGGCAGCCGACGGGCGGGCACGAAGCGAGGGGCGGGCACGCCCGCCGTGCCCCCGCCGCCCGCTCCCCGGGCGGTGGGGACGGCCGGGGTCAGGACGCAGTGGGCACGGCGTCCGAGAGGGAGAGGGTGTGGATGCGGTCGGGGGCGCCCGGGCGGGCGTAGTACCAGCCCTGGGCGGTGTCGCAGCCGAGGGCGCGCAGCTGGGCGGCCTGGGCGCCGGTCTCCACGCCCTCCACGGTGACGGCGAGTTCGAGGCTGTGGGCCAGGGCGACGATCCCCTCCACGATCTTGACGTCGACCGGGTTGGCCGGGCTCTGCTGCATCCCCTGCGTGAAGGAGCGGTCCAGCTTGAGGACGCTGACCGGGAGGCGGCGCAGGTTGGCCAGGTTCGAGTAGCCGGTGCCGAAGTCGTCGAGGGCGATGTCCACACCGAGGGCGGCGAGCCGGCGCAGCGGTTCGAGGAGTTCGTCGTCGGCGCCGATCAGGGCCGACTCGGTCACCTCCAGGCACAGCGCGCCCGGGGCGAGGCCCGACTTCTCCAGCACGGCAACGGTGTCGGCGACCAGGCCGGGGTGGTGCAGCTGGGTCGGCGAGAGGTTGACGTTGATCCGCAAGGACGAGCCGCCGAGCTGGCGCTGCCAGTTGCGGGCCTGGCGGACGGCCTCTTCCAGGACCCAGCGGCCGAGCGGCACGATCAGCCCGGTCCGTTCGGCGAGCGGGATGAAGCGGTCCGGGCCGAGCACCCCGTACTGCGGGTGCGACCAGCGCACCAGCGCCTCCGCGCCGTGCACGCTGCCGTCGTGCATGTGCACCAGCGGCTGGTACTCGATGAAGAACTCGCCGCGCTCCAGCGCCGCCGGAAGGGCGTTGGTCAGCCCGTGGCGGGTGATGGCCCGGGCGTCGGCCTCGGCGTCGGCGAACTCGAAGCGGTTGCCGCCGGCCGCCTTGGCCCGGTACATCGTGATGTCCGCGCTGCGCAGCACCTCCGCGGGGGTGCGCTCGCGGGCCGGGCCCTCGACGATGCCGATGCTGCCCCGGACCGTGAGTTCGCGGCCCTCCAGCCGGATCGGCGTCGAGAGGGCGGACAGGATGCGGACCGCCAGGTCGGTCACCTCCTGCTCGGTGTCGGGGCCGGTGGTCAGGGCCACGAACTCGTCCCCGCCGAGCCGGGCGACCACCTCGCCGGGGCCGGTCGCGCAGCTCTGCAGCCGGTCCGCGACCTCCACCAGCAGCCGGTCGCCCGCCGAGTGGCCGAGGCTGTCGTTGACCGCCTTGAACCCGTCGAGATCCAGGTAGCACAGGCCGAAGCGGCTGGCCCCGGCCCCGCTCAGGGCCTTCTCCAGCCGTTCGAAGAACAGCGTCCGGTTGGGCAGTCCCGTCAGGGCGTCGTGGGTCGCCTCGTAGCGCAGGCGCAGGTTCAGCAGCCGGCGTTCGGTGGTGTCCTCCATCAGCGCCAGCTGATAGCGCGGCGCGCCGTCGGCGTCGCGGAGCAGCGACACCGTCAGGTTGGTCCAGAGCACGGTGCCGTCGTGCCGGTAGTACGGCTTCTCCACGCGGAAGTTCTCGCGCTCGCCGCGCACCAGCTCGCCGTGCATCCGCCACACGTGCGGGGTGTCGTCGGGGTGTCCCCATTCGCTGACCTTGCGGCCCCGGACGTGCCCCTCCAGGCCGCCGAACATCTGCAGCAGCGCGTCGTTGACCTCGAGGATGTTCCCGTCCAGGTCGGCGATGCCGATACCGACGGCCGCGCCCTCGAAGACCGCCCGGAAGCGCTCCTCGCTCGCGTGCAGGGCCTGCTGCGCGTCGATGCGGGCGGTCAGCGCCGAACGGGCGATGGCCTCCTGCTCCTTGAGGGTGCGCTCACGCAGGGCGCGGGCGAAGCCCGCGGCGATCCCGTGCTGGAGGCGGGCACAGCGGGCCCGGTACTCCTCGGTGTCCTCCACGCCGGAGCCGACCCCGGGGACCCCGGTCCAGCCGGGCCCGCAGTAGAGCACCAGGTACGACTCGATCACCCCGAGCGTGCCCGACAGTGCCTCGGGGTCGGTGCAGTGCACGGCGACGAGCTCCGCGCCGACCCGCTGGCCGACGGCGGCGTCGAAGGGGCGGGCGTGCAGTGCCTCGGCGAGCGTCCGGGTGAGCGGGACCAGGTGCCGTTCGAACTCGGCACGGGTCAGCGAGGTCGCGGTGACCGGAAAGATCGCCCGCCCCCAGATGGTCGCGAAGCGGCCGATCCGGTCCTCGATACCGCCTTTGGGCCCGGCCGGCGGCTCTGGAGCCGCGGATTTCGTCGCCCCGGCCCCGGGGGCCCGAGCTCCGGCGGGCGCCGCGGCGCCGTCCGGCGCGCCCGCCATCTGTGCGGGAAGTCTCACGCCTTGCGTCCCACGCCGCCGTAGCCCGAGAAGGCGTACGGGTCCTCCGGAACCGCGCCGTCCTCCGCGGCCTCGGCACGGTCCGGCCGCCAGTCGGGCATGGACACCAGACCGGGCTCCAGCATCTCGAACCCGTCGAAGAATCCGCGGATCTGCTCCCCGCTGCGCATCACGAGGGGGTTGCGGATGTCCCGGTAGACGCCGACGGTGCCGCCCGCGACCTCCTCCGTGAGCGGGATCCCCTCGAACGAGGCGTGCGTGAGGACCAGCAGGCTGCCCGGGGCCAGCGCGTCGCGCAGCTCGGCCACGGCCGCGTACGGGTCGTCCGCGTCCTCCAGGAAGTGCAGGACGGCGACGAGCAGGAGCCCGACCGGCCGGTCGAGGTCGAGCAGCCGGGTGACCTCCGGGGCGGCCAGGATGTCCTGCGGCTTGCGGAGGTCGGCGGCGACGACGCCGCTGCGCTCGTCGCCGGCCAGCACGGCCTGGCTGTGCGCGACGGCCACCGGGTCGTGGTCGACGTAGACCACGCGCGCCTGCGGGCTGGCGGCCTGGGCGATCTCGTGGACATTGCCGAAGGTGGGGATGCCGGAGCCGATGTCGAGGAACTGCGTGACGCCCTGGGCGACCGCGTGCCGCACGGTGCGGCGCATGAATGCGCGGTTGGCCTGCATGATCTTGGGCAGGCCCGGCATGAATTCCATGGCGCGGCGGGCCGCCTGGCGGTCGACCTCGAAATTGTGGGACCCGCCCAGGTAGTAATCGTAGATGCGGGACACGCTCGGCACCGATATGTCGATGCCTGGCGGGGCCCAGGCGGGGCGCTCCATCGGGGTCTCCAAGCGTTGTTCCTGCTGTGGTCCGTCAGCGGTCGGACTCCTGTCCGAGCCGAATGTACTGATCGTTGCCCAACAGGGCGAGCAAAAGCGGAAATTGGCGATCCGTTCTTCGTCACACACCAAACACGTCTGCGGCACCTGTCCGGGAGAATGATCGATACCGACACATCCCTTTTGGGAATTGCGCGATGAGCGCCCGGACTCGCCCACCGGGCGACGCGTGAGTGGCTCAAACCTTTCCGGTCGGCACTCCACCCGTTCAGGCGAACAAAGCCGGACCCTCGCGTGCGCGGGCGGGCGCGAGCCCATGCTCCCCGGGTGAACAAAGCCTGTGCCAGACGCCTGCTGGCGGTCCCGGTCCTGCTGTGGGCGGCCCTGTCCGTCACACCGGCCGTGGCTGATAGCAGCGCCTACGCGACGACCGGCTCCGACGACGGCGCTTCCGCCCACACCGTGGTCGCGTCGGCCTCCAGCGGCGGCCGCGAAGGCGGCCCGGGTGGCGGACATCACGGCGGCCGGCCCGACGGCCGGCCCGGCGGAGGCAACGGAGGAGGCCGGCACGACGGACCCGGCGAGCATGGCGGACCCGGCCGGCACGACGGACACGGCGGACACGGCGGACACGGCGGACACGGCGGGCACGGCGGGCACGGCCGACACGACGGGCACCACTGCCCACCACCGCCTCCTCCCCCGCCCTGTCCGCCGAAGCCCTCCCCGCCACCGCCGAAGCCCACGCCGCCCCCGAAGCCCACGCCGCCTCCCCCTCCGACGCCGGCCCCACCGCCAAAGCCCACGCCGACGCCCCCTCCCCCGCCCCCGCCCAAACCGGCGCCGAAACCCGTACCGAAGCCGGTACCGAAGCCCGTCGCGCCGAAACCGGTGCGGCCCGCGCCCGCACCGCCCCCGGTGCCCCAGGCACCCGCCCCGCCCGAGCCCACCCCCGTGACACCGCCGCCCGCGACCAAGCCGGTGGCTCGTCCCAGCTATCACGCACCCGCCCGCAAGCCGGTCGAACACCGCATCTCGCCGGTGACCTTCACCCTGCTGACCGCGGCTCCCGCAGTCCTCGCGATCGTCGCGCTGCGCCCCCGGTAGCCCTTCCGCCCCACCCGCAACCGATTGGGAGTCATCTTGTCGGAATGGCTCGTCCTGACCATCGCGATGGCCGCGGCCTGCGCCGTGGTGCTGTCCATCGCCTTCTTCAACCACCGCAGGATCGGCGAGGACGACGATCCGAACGAAACCCCGGACGTCATCGAGTACATGACGATGATGATCGGGGTGATCTACGCGATCGTGCTGGGCCTGGCGATCGCCGGCGTCTGGGAGGGCCGCGGTGCCGCCCAGGAGTACGTGCGCCAGGAGGCGCAGGCCCTGCACGAGATCAGCGTCCGCTCCGAGGTCTACCCGGCCGAGGTCCGCAAGACGATCCGCGCGGACGTCGACGCGTACGTGACGTACGTGGTGGACACCGAGTGGCGGGAGATGGCCGAGCACGGCCGGCTCACGGACCGCGGCGGGGAACTGCTGGAGCGGATCCGCCGGGACGTCACCGACTACGAGCCGCAGACCGACCACGAGGGGCAGGCGTACCAGCCGCTGGTCGACCAGGTCGCCGTGGTGGACGACGCCCGCAGTGCGCGCGGCCTGGGGGCCGGAGCCACGATGCCGGGGGTGGTGTGGTTCGGGCTCATCGCCGGGGCCCTGGTGACGGTCGGTCTGATCTTCACCCTGCAGATCCGGCGCTCCTTCCGGGAGCTGCTGCTGGCCGGTCTGTTCAGCGCGCTGATCGCCTTCCTGCTGTTCCTCATCTGGGACTTCGACGCGCCCTTCGGCCGGGGCATCTCGGCCACCGCCGAACCGTTCCTCTCACAGTTCCCGCATCTGGGTCTACGGGACTGAGGGCCACGGCCGCGCAGCGACGGAAGCCTTCGTCGAACGGTCTCCGGCAAACCGGGGACGGGCCTCCCGTCCCCGGTTCGGCCTAGCACCATGCCCCATTCGCCCGTTCCTGATCGCGGGCCCGCTCACCCGCACCTAGCGTGGCGGACATCGAGGCGCACGACCCTCCACGTGCGGAAACCCCTTCCGCGGCTGCTCCTCGGGGATCCGGAGAATCAACCATGGGTGCGATACGTACCTCCGCCACAGCCCTGCTGAGCGCCGGCGCCACGGGCGCCGTACTCGCGCTCGGCGTCCTCGGCACGACCGCCGCGACCGCCGCAGAACCCCGGCAGGTCACCTCGTTCGGCTTCTCCATCACCCCGTCCACGGTCGCTCCCGGCGGCCAGACGGTCCTTTCGGTCACCGGATGCATCGCCGCCTACGCCACCGCCTCCTCCGGGGTCTTCGACACCGTGAGCATCGCCCGTGGCCAGGCCGTACGGGTCACGGTGGACCGGGACGCCCGGCGCGGAGCCGTGTACTCCGTCTCCTTCACCTGCAACGGGGAGACCGGCTCGGCCGATCTGACGGTCGCGGGCGGCACGACCAGCCCGACCACCAGTTCCACGCGGACGGCCACCCCCAACGCCGCCGTCACCAGCTCCGCCCGGGGCGTTCAGGGCGGCCTCGGCGGCAGTGCGGCCGGCATGGACCCGGTGCAACTCGGCGCGGGCGCGGCCCTCTTCCTCGCCGCCGCGGGCGGCA
This sequence comes from Streptomyces sp. cmx-11-4, assembly GCA_049998195.1. Lineage (GTDB taxonomy): Bacteria > Actinomycetota > Actinomycetes > Streptomycetales > Streptomycetaceae > Streptomyces. The sequence continues at coordinate 627,478 of JAEBET010000002.1, read as the reverse complement.
CGGCGTACTCCCTGCGCCGCCGCCGCAGCCGCCGCGGACACTGAACCACCCGCCACGCCCCGGCCACTGGACCGCCCGTCATCCCCCGCTGTCCCTGTCATCCCGTTTCGGATCGCCGGTAGCCGGTCGCCCCGGGTCCTGGCCAGGACCCGGGGCGACCGGCGGCGGGGGTGCGTTCCCGGAAGACACCCCCGAGGGGACTGACCGGGGAGGTCGGCCGGTCAGACCCGGCCGCGGAGCGGGCGGCGACGGCGCAGCACGTGCGCACCGGCGCCGAGGGCCGCCCCGCCGACGAGGCTCGCACCGATGGCGGTCTCGGCGGTGGACGGGCCGAGGGACCCGCCGATGCCACCCTGCGAGGGCCGGCCCTCGAGGATCCTGAAGCGGGCCGTCGCGACCAGGCTGCTGTCGTTGCACTTGACCGCCAGCGTGTGGTTGCCCGGCGAGGCGTGGTTGAAGATCCGGACGGTGGCGAAGCCGATGGACCCCGCGGACAGGTTGGCCGGCGGAAAATTGCCGTGCGAGGTGACGGTGCCGCCGTGACCGCAGCCCGACGCGCTCACCTGCATCGTGGATCCCTGGTGCACGGCGAACGGGTTGACCGAGACGTTGCTCGGCCCGCCGCCCCCGCCGAGCGGTGGATTCGCGGAGGCGAACGGAGTGCTGAGGGCGATCGCGGCGCAGGTTGCCGCCGTCACGGTGAGAGCGCGCAAGACACGCATGGTGGAACCTCCAGCGGGAAGCGCCCCGGAGCGTCGGCCCCGGATGATCGACGAGAACGCCTCCCATCTCGAACCCTCGGGGCGGCCTGCAACCTCCGCATTTCCGCCTTTGGGCCGCCCGGTTGAGCGACACGCCGAAGCGCAGACGCCGGAACTGACGGATCCGCAGGTCACGACCCGTCAGGCATTCATGTGACGATTACCTGTATGGGCGCACCTCTTCCGGCCCCCTTCCGGCCGCGGCCACCCGTTCGCCCCTCCCCTCTCGCCGTCCCGCCGGGGCGGCCTTAGCGTGCGTGAAGTAGGGCGTACAGGGGTGGGACAGGATCGCGGGTCGGGACCCCCGCGTCGGGAAGGGAGAACGATGGGCGAGGACGAGACCGGGAAGTCACGCAAGTTCTCACCGTGGGGCGTGCTCGCCCTGGTCATGCTCAGCGGCCTCGCGATGGTGCGCAACGGCGTGGACATCGACGACGGGCCGCCCCAGCCCACCGCGGCCTCGGCCGTCGCGGTGACGGCCGACCAGTTGCCGGCGAACCCTCCGCAGGCGCCGGCGGACCTGGAGGTGCTGGAGCACTCGTCGGTGCAGCGCATCCGGATCCCCACGATCAACGTGGACGCGCCGGTGATGACGGTCGGGCTGGACGCGGAGGGCTGGATCGACGCCCCGCCGCCGCAGGACCGCAATCTGGCCGGCTGGTACCTCAACGGCATCTCGCCGGGCCAGCGGGGCTCGGCGGTGATCGTGGGCCACGTGGACAACGCGCAGGGCCCGGCGGTCTTCTACGGCCTGGGCTCGGTCAAGCCGGGCAACCACGTCGAGGTGGAGCGGTACGACGGGCGCACGGCGGTGTTCGAGGTGTACGGCGTGGAGGTGTTCTCCAAGGACGCCTTCCCCGGAGCCCGGGTGTACGGGGACACCGGGCACGCGGAACTCCGGGTGATCACGTGCGGCGGGGGCTACTCGAAGTCCCGGGGCTACGAGGGCAACGTGGTCGTCTTCGCCCGGATGGTGGAGACCCGCTGAGCGAAGCCGGACGCCGCCCCGCCGGTCGGAGCACTAGCGGGGCGGCAGCGTCGGCAAGGTCATCCGGTAGCCGCGCGCGAGCAGTTGGGGCAGGTACGAGCCGATCGCCCGGACGCTCTGCGACCGGTCGCCGCCCGCGTCGTGCGACAGCACGATCACGCCGGGCCCGGCGCCCTCCAGGACCCGGGAGATGATCGTGGTGGTCCCGGGCTCCTTCCAGTCCAGGGTGTCCACGGTCCAGGCGAGCGGCTCCATGCCGAGCTCGGCCCCGATCTCGAAGGCGGCCCGGTTCCACGCCCCGAACGGCGCGCGGAACCACACGGGTGCTTCGCCCACGGTCTGCTGTACGACTTCGCTGGTGCGGCCGATCTCGGAGACGAGGGCGGGCCGGCTGAGCCTGGGGATGAGCGGGTGGGTCCAGGTGTGGTTGCCGATGACGTGGCCCTCGTCGGCCATCCGGCGCAGCAGGTCGCGGTTCTCGGTGGCCATCTCCCCGCAGACGAAGAACACGGCGCGCACCCCGTAGCGGGCGAGGGTGTCGAGGATCCCGGGGGTGTAGCGGGGGTCGGGCCCGTCGTCGAAGGTGAGCACCATCGCGTTCCCCGAGGCGGCGCCGGGCGGCAGTTCGAGGAGGGGGCGGGTGCGGACGGCCGGCTTGGCGAGGGGTGGCCGGGCGGGGGCCTCGGCGGTCATCGGCCGCAGGCGGTAGGACTTCTCGAGGCTGCCGTCGGGGAGCATCCCGGGTGGTCCCGCCGCCGGATGCGGGCCCGGCCCGCCCGCGGGGGCGGGGCCGGATCCGGGCCGGGGCGTACCGCCCTCGCTGCCCGCGTCGATCAGCCCGGCGGCGGCCGCGATTCCGAGGAAGACGGCGGTACGCAGGAGCACGCGTCGCCCTACTGTCGGCTCGTCATTTTTCATTATTACTACGTATCAACGACATCGCCGCAGATGTCGAGAGGCGCGGACGCGCCCCGCTCCCCTCACCCGATCAGCCGCGCCTCACCAGGGGGAACGGGAGGGTCTCGCGGATCGTCAGGCCCGTGAGGAACATGACGAGGCGGTCCACGCCGATGCCGAGGCCGCCGGTCGGCGGCATCGCGTACTCGAGCGCGTCCAGGAAGTCGTTGTCGAGTTCCATCGCCTCCGGGTCGCCGCCCGCCGCCAGCAGGGACTGGGCGGTGAGGCGGCGGCGCTGCTCGACGGGGTCGGTCAGCTCCGAGTAGGCGGTGCCCAGTTCGGTGCCGAAGGCCACCAGGTCCCAGCGCTCGGCGAGCCGCGGGTCCTTGCGGTGCTGGCGGGTGAGCGGGGAGACGTCGGTCGGGAAGTCCTTGTAGAAGGTGGGCAGTGCGGTCCGCTCCTCCACCAGCCGCTCGTACATCTCCAGGACCACGTCTCCGCGGGTGTCCTCGGGGGCGTGCGGGACGGCCGCCCGGTCGCACAGCCTGCGCAGGACGTGCTCCTCGGTGTCGGCGTCGACCTCCTCGCCGAGGGCCTCGCTGATCGCCCCGTACATCGTCTTGACCGGCCAGGGTCCGGAGATGTCGTGGACGACGAGCTTCCCGTCCGGTCCCGCCTTGTGGGCGACGGGCGAACCGTAGGCGGCGGTGGCGGCGCCCTGGATCAGCTCGCGGGTGAGGTCGAGCATCACGTCGTAGTCGGCGAAGGCCTGGTAGGCCTCCAGCATCGTGAACTCGGGGTTGTGCTTGTAGGAGACGCCCTCGTTGCGGAAGGTGCGGCCCATCTCGAAGACCTTCTCCATGCCGCCTACGCACAGCCGCTTGAGGTAGAGCTCGGGCGCGATGCGCAGGTACAGGTCCAGGTCGTAGGCGTTGATGTGGGTGCGGAAGGGGCGGGCGTTGGCGCCGCCGTGGATCTGCTGGAGCATCGGGGTCTCGACCTCGAGGTAGCCGCGCTCCAGCAGCCCCTGGCGCAGCGCCTGCACCGCGCTGGAGCGGGCCCGTACGACGTCCCGCGCCTCGGGGCTCGCGACGAGGTCGAGGTAGCGGCGCCGGACGCGGGCCTCCGGGTCGGCGAGGCCCTTGCGCTTGTCGGGGAGGGGGCGCAGGCACTTGCCGGTGAGCTGCCAGGAGCGGACGACGAGGGACGGTTCGCCGCTCCTGCTGGTGCCGGCCTCGCCGCTCGCGACCACGTGGTCGCCGAAGTCGACCTGGGAGGTGAAGGAGTCCAGTACCCCGGCCCCCGCCTCGTCCCGGGTGAACATCAGCTGCATGTCCCCCGACCAGTCGCGCAGGACGGCGAAGACCACGCCCCCGAGGTCGCGTACGACCATGACGCGTCCGGCGAGGGTGGCCTGTTCCCCGGAGCGGGTGCCGGGCGGACGGTCGGGGAGGGCGTTCCTCAGCTCGGCCACGGTGTGGGTGCGCTGGCGGATGCCGACGGGGTAGGGGTCGGTGCCGGAGGCCCGGATGCGCTCCATCTTTTCGTGGCGCACGCGCACCTGGTCGGGGAGGCGCTCGGCCCGCGCGGCCGCGGCCTCCTCCCCCACGGCATCGAGGTTCAGGGAGGCGATGGAGGGCAGCCCCGCGGTGGTGGCGGGGGCGGTGAGCCCCTTGGGGTGTCCGTTGCCCCACAGGGTGCGCAGGCTCGGCACCGAGACGAAGCCCTCGGCGATGCCGGAGGCGAGGCTGACCCGGGCGAGGGAGCCGGCGTCCTGGTAGCAGAGGAACCGCGGGTACCACTCGGGGCCGTACTTGACGTTCGAGCGGTAGAGGGCCTCCAGCTGCCACCAGCGGGAGAAGAAGAGCAGCAGTTTGCGCCACAGCTTCAGGACGGGGCCGGCGCCGATCCGGCCGCCTTCCTCGAAGGCGGAGCGGAAGACGGCGAAGTTGAGGGAGATCCGGCGCACGCCGAGGCCAGGGGCGGCGGCGCAGAGCTGGGCGACCATGAACTCCATGACCCCGTTGGGGGCGGTACGGTCGCGGCGCATCAGGTCGAGGGAGATGCCGTCCTTGCCCCAGGGGACGAAGGAGAGCAGGGCGGTCAGCTCCCCTTCGGCGTCGAAGGCCTCGACCAGCAGGCAGTCTCCGTCGGCGGCGTCGCCGAGCCGGTCCAGGGCCATGGAGAAGCCGCGCTCGGTCTCGGTGTCGCGCCACCGGTCGGCCCGGTCCACGATCATCTGCATCTCGTCCTCGGAGAGGGCGCAGTGGCGGCGGATGAGGGTGGTGGCGCCGGTGCGCTGGACGCGGTTGACGGCCTGGCGGGTGACGCGCATGTCGCGGCCGTCGAGGTCGAAGTGGGCGACGTGCAGGATGGCCTCGTCGCCGAGCTGGAGGGCGCCGAGTCCGGAGCGGGCGTAGGCGGTGGCGCCCTCCTCGGAGGCGCCCATGACGGCGGGCTGCCAGCCGTAGCGGCGGGCCACCGTCAGCCAGGCGTCGATGGCCGGGGTCCAGGCGGCGGGATCGCCCACCGGGTCCCCGCTGGCGAGGCAGACGCCGGCTTCGACGCGGTAGGTGACGGCGGCCATGCCGTTGGGGGCGAAGACGACGGCCTTGTCGCGCCGGGTGGCGAAGTAGCCGAGGGAGTCGCCCCGTCCGTAGGCGCCGAGGAGGGCTCGGATGCGGGGCTCCTCGTCCCCGTGCAGGGCCGCGGTCAGGCGCTGGGAGCGGAAGAGCGTCGCGGCGGCGTTCAGCAGGGCGAGGGCGCCGAACAGGCCGAGCAGGAAGTACAGCGGGCGGGGCGGGCGGCCGTCGAACTGGCGGGCGGAGAAGAGGCCGCCGAAGACCTGCTTGGCGGCCCAGTCCAGCCACTGGCCCTTGGGCAGGGTGCCGGGGAGGAGGGCGACGAGGCCCCAGCCGACGAGGACGGCCGCGAGCAGGCCGAGGCCGAGCACCATCAGGGCGCGCCACAGGGCCCCGGGCCGGGAGGCGGCGTAGAACTCGTCGCGGGCGGCGATCAGCAGACCCAGGGCGGCGACGGCCAGCGCCATGGAGGGGAAGCCGATCCAGTAGTGGCCGACGGCGATGTCGATCACGTCGTCGAGGATCAGCAGGGCCAGATAGGTGACGACGATCCACCAGGCGACCTTCTTGCGGGTGCCGAGTGCCGCGGCGAGCAGGAAGAGGAAGACGGCGTAGGCGAGGTTGGCGCTGACCGGTACGACGACGAGGTCGAGGAAGCGGACCACGTGCCTCAGCAGGCGCCGCAGCGTCGGGGAGAGCGCCAGCAGGGCACACAGCAGACCGAGCGCCCCGAAGAACGCGCCGAATCCGTCGGGTACCCGGTTCAGGAAGCGGTTCCGGGTTCCGCGCGTCTGCTCCACGGTGGCGCTCATGGTTCGCACTGTAGGGAGGGCGGCGGCGGTCCGCGCGCCGAGCCGACCAGCCTCGGGAGGGTGACGGAGCACGTCAACACGGGATTCGAGCGGGGCACCGACGGTCCGAAGGTGATCCTCGCCGGGGTTGACGGGTCGGACTCCTCGCTGCGGGCGGCGACCTACGCGGCAGGGCTGGCGCGGCGGCAGAACGCGCTGCCCGCGCTGGTGTACGTCCAGCCGGTGAGCTGACGGCGGACGCGGTGGTCGTCGGGGCCTGGGAACAGGCGGCCACCGCATCGTGGGCTCGGTGGCGATCCGGCTGGTCAAGGCGGGCCGCCGGCCGGTAACGGTGTTCCGTGAGGCGGCCCTGAGGTGACCCCCCGAGGTGGCGTGAGCGCTACTTCGCCATCGTCAGGCCGTCCTTGGCCGCGCCGCGGCTGAGGACGGCCTCGGTGATGGCGTCCTGGGCGCTCTCGTACTCGCCGTGGCCGGGGTTCTCGGCGAGGGTCGCGGACAGGTTGACGACCCGGCCGATGGAGAGGTCCATCATCTGCGGGACGAACTCGGCCTTGGCGACCTGCCAGCGCTGTCCGGGGGCGGCCGGCGGGGCGAAGGTGAAGCGGCCGATCGAGCCGTAGTTGCCGCGCATGTCCCGCGCGCCGGAGTAGTTGAACATCTCGCCCGCGACCTGGTCTCCCATGCCGTAGACGATCCACGTCCCGTTGACCTTCTCGTAGGCCTGTGGGATGTGCGCGTGCGTACCGAGGATCATGTCGATGTCCGGGCGTCCGCCCGTCTGCGAGGCGGTCAGTGCCCTGCCGAGCGAGAGCTGGTTCTCGTCGGGGGCGGTCTGCCACTCCGTGCCCCAGTGGAGGCTGACCAGGACCACGTCGGCGCCCGCCTTCCGGGCCGCCCGCGCGTCCGCGACGATCTTGTCCTGTTCCATCAATTTGACCGCCCACGGCTGTCCCTGCGGCATCGGGTACCCGTTGGTGTCGTACGTGTACGCGAGGTGCGCGACCTTGGCGGAGCCGGCCGTGTACGTGGTCACGGTGGCCGCCTCCGCCGCCGTACGGGCCGACCCGGCGTGCTTCAGACCGACCTTGTCGAACCGGTCCAGCGTGCGGCGCAGCCCGTCGGCCCCGTCGTCCAGGGTGTGGTTGGAGGCCGTGGAGCAGCCGTCGTAGCCGGTGGCCTTCAGTGCGTCGGCGACGCTCGGCGGGGAGACGAAGGCCGGGTACCCGGAGAAGGGACCGCCCTCTTCCCCGTAGATGGTCTCCATGTGGCAGAGGGCCAGGTCGGCGCCGGAGACCACGGGCTTGACTCCGGAGAACATCGGCCGGAAGTCGTGCCCGTCGCCGTCCGCGTCGTTCGCCGCCCGCTGGATGACCGAGGTGTGCGGCAGGACGTCGCCGCTCGCGACCAGCGTGAAGCCCTTGGCCGCGGGAGCCCCGGCGGCGCTGGAGGCAGGACCGCCGGACTCCCCGAGACGTGCCGGTGCCGGCTCCCCCGCGGCCGAACAGCCGGCTGCTGCCGACAGCAGGAGGGCGCAGAGGAAGGCAGAGGCCTGTCGGGTGCGCTTGGTCATCTCGGACCCGGCTCTCATTAGTACGACTATCTGATCTCTCGTTATCCATATAACAAGACGTCAATAGTCAAGGAACGGATCCGTCCGTCGGGCACACACCCACTCGATCGGACGCGGCCGGGGCGCCAGGCCGGGGCACCCCGCGGGGCGCCGGGCCGGACACCGGCTGGATGCCCGGCCCGGGGCCCTGCCGTTCGCCGCGCCGTTCGACCGTTCACCGCCCCGCCCGGCCGCCCACCGGATGACCGGGGTGCTTGGGCGCACCGGCCGGACCGGACGGTTCCCGTCGGGGCTCCGTGCAGGTCAGGGTGAATGCGTCGACTTCCCCCACGGCCCCCGCACCCCCCGGAAGGAGCCCCTCGTGCCGCTCTCCCCCACCCTTCGGCGTACCGACCCCGAGACGCTGGCCGAACTCCAGCGCGACCACGGGCGGGCCCTGTTCGGTTTCCTGGTCGGGCTCACCGCCGGGGACGCCCAGCGCGCGGAGGACCTCGTGCAGGAGACCCTCGTACGGGTCTGGCAGCACCCGGAGGTCCTCTCGACCGAGCACGAGTCCATGCGGCCCTGGCTGTTCACGGTGGCCCGGCGGCTCGCGATCGACGCGCGGCGCGCCCGCCTGTCACGGCCGCAGGAGGTGGACCCCGAGGGCCTGGAGCACGCGCCCGCTCCCGTGGACGCGGTGGCCGGGTCGGTCACCGCGATCGACGTCCGGCGGGCCGTCGGCTCCCTGGGCCCCGAGCACCGCGAGGTGCTGATGCAGGTGTACTTCCAGGACCGCTCGGTGGCCGAGGCCGCCGCCGAGCTCGGCATCCCGGCCGGGACCGTCAAATCCCGTACGTACTACGCGCTGCGCGCCCTGCGGAAGGACCTCCAGGGGTACGGGTACGGCCTCGGCGCCTGAGCCCGGCCGGGACCACGGGCCCCCTGCGAAGAGAGCGAGTACCGCCTCGAATGCGCGCTAACCGGACACAAACCGCATGGATTGAGGCATCAGACCGTTCAAGTTGAGTAAACATCCCCCGCACGGTGAGCCGCTCGGTGAAGGCTCAGGGCTGACGGCGGGACGCTGAACGCGCGGGAGAAGGTGGAACGGTGCAGCCCGAGGGTATGAACGGCACCAGTGACGGCGGGCTCGCGGTGCCCATGGCTTGGCTCTACGCCGAGTACATCGCAGACGAACTGCTGCGCACGGGCCGGCTGATCCCGGTCAGCACCCTGGAGTTCCGGGCCGGGCGGGACACGCTCGCGCTGACGATCTACCTCTCGGACGCGGCCGGGGAACTCTCCGGGATCCGGGTGGTCTCCCAGCTCGACGAGTGGCTCTCGCTGACGGCGTACGGTCACCCTTGGCGCGACTGGGTGCACACCCGGTTCCTCGCGCTGGGCGAGGAGGCCCGGGAGCGCGGCCGCGCCGAGGAACCGGACCTGGAACTGGCCCGGGCGGCCTGGCGCTGGCTGGACCACACGGAGCTGTTCGCCACCAACCTCGACCCCGGACGGCACGGCCACGCCGACACCCCGCCGGGACTGGACGAGAACGCGCGGGTGTGGACCCCGGCCTGGCAGCTCGGCCTGCCGCTGGGCCACTTGGCGATGCACCTGTTCTGAGGACCGGCCCGGTCGGCAAGGCACCCCCCGTGAACCTTTCCGGTCACGGCACTAGGCCGGGCGGCGGGGCCCCGGGGCCTCGGCTGGGTCCGTCACCAGGCCGGTGAAGTCCGCCTCGTTGCGCTCGGCGCGCAGGACGTACCAGCGGGCGATCAGCCACATCACCGGATACACCAGCAGGCCCAGGGCCACCCACACCAGCGGCCCGGACGCCGCCCTCGGCAGCAGCAGCACCAGCGGCAGCGTCCCGACCGCCAGCGCGAGTCCGGCCAGCGCGCACATCCCGGCGCGGAGCTGGCTGCGCATGAGCGCCCGTACGTAGGTGGCGCCCAGGGTGGTCTGCTCGGAGATCTCCGAGCGGGCCGGGGTGTGCGCGGGCGGCCGGCGGCGGGTGCCCCGGGGCACTCCGGTGACGATCTCGCGCCGCGGCGGCTGGTGCTGGTCCTCGGGCATGGAGCCGGAGTCTACGCAGGGCCCCGCTATTTGAGGAGGCGCGAGAGCCGCCGGTCCGCGAGCGGCTTCCCGCCGGTCTGGCAGGTGGGGCAGTACTCGAGGGAGGAGTCGGCGAAGGAGACGGAGCGCACGGTGTCCCCGCACACCGGGCACGGCTCCCCGGCCCGGCCGTGCACCCGCAGCCCGCTCTTCTTCTCGGCCTTGAGCTTCCCGGCGGCCACTCCGTGCGCCCGGTCGACGGCCTCGCGCAGGGTGTCCTCGACGGCCGCGTACAGCCGGGTGGTCTCCTCCTCGTCGAAGGACGCGGCCAGTTTGAAGGGCGAGACCTTGGCGCGGTGCAGGATCTCGTCGCTGTAGGCGTTGCCGATCCCGGCGATGACGCTCTGGTCGCGCAGCACGCCCTTGATCTGGCGGCGCTCCCCCGTGAGCAGGGCGGCGAAGGCGTCCCGGTCGAAGGCCTCGTCGAGGGGATCGGGGCCGAGGCGGGCGATGCCGGGCACCTCCCGGGGATCCCGTACGACGTACACCGCGAGGCGCTTTTGGGTACCGGCCTCGGTGAGGTCGAAGCCGCCGCCGTCCGCCAGGACCACGCGCAGCGCGAGCGGGCCCTTGCCGGGGCGCGGCGGCTGCGCGGGCAGGGCGTCCTGCCAGCGCAGCCAGCCGGCCCGGGCCAGGTGGGTGACGAGGTGGAGCTCGCCGATGCGCAGGTCCAGGAACTTGCCGTACCGGGTGGTGGCGCCGGCCGTCTGCCCTTCGAGGGCGGTCAGCGGCGGATCGTACGTCTTGAGCACGCTCACCGCGAGCGGGAGGACGCGCTCCACCACCCGCCCCGTGAGGTGCTCGTCGAGGTACTCCCGCAGGGCCTCGACCTCGGGCAGCTCCGGCATGGTCCCAGCCTGCCCCCGCCCCGAACGAAACGCGAACCGTGCACGTACGGCGGCCTCGCGCCCGGGCCCGCCCAGCCGCCGGCCTCCGTCCGCGGACAACCCCGCACCCCGCCGGGCGTCACCCCTCCCCGAACCGGACCGGACCCGCGCGCAGCGCCACCGGCAGCCCACCACGAACCAGCCCGCCCCAGGCCGGGCGCGGGCGTCAGCCCACCGCGAACCACCCCCGCCGCCCAAGCCCCGGCGCCGCCGTCAGCCCACCACGAACTCGCACCACACGCACTTGCCGCTGCCCCGCGACTCCACGCCCCACACGTCCGCCAGCCGGTCCACCAGCATCAGCCCGCGCCCCGACACGCCGGACTCCCCGGCCTCGCGCCGCCTCGGCAGGGCGCTGGAGCGGTCCTCGACCTCCACCCGCAGCCGCCGTTCGGGCCCGCTGAGCACCCGCAGGGTCACGATCGCCGGGCCGTCCGTGTGCATCAGGGCGTTCACGATCAGCTCGTCCGCGACGAGCTCGATCTCGTCGGACCGTTCCCGCGCGCCCCACGCCCGCACCGCCGCCCCGATCATGTGGCGCGCCGCCACCAGGGCCTCCGGGTCCCCCGGCGCGACGTGCTGCTGGAGCCGGCCGCCGCCCTGCGGGGTGTCCTCCACCTGGCGGCGCAGCAGGAGCAGCGCCATGTCGTCGTCCCCGCCCCGCTCGTCGACGACCCCGCACAGCCGGTCGGCGAGGAGCTGCAGGTCGGCGGGGCCGCTGCGGACCAGGGACGTGAGCAGCCGGATCCCGTCGTCCAGGTCGGCGCCGGGTTGCTCCACCAGGCCGTCCGTACACAGCAGAATCGTTTCCCCAGGGTCCAGCTCCACCGTGGTCACCGGATACTCCAGGCGGCCGAACTCCGCCGAGAGGCCCAGCGGCATCCCGCCCCCCACCGAGAGCCTCCGGCAGTCCCCGCTCCGTGTGCGCAGCAGCGGGTCGATGTGGCCCGCGCGGACCAGCTGGAGCACTCCTGTCGACAGGTCGGCCTCCACGTACGTGCACGTCGCGAAGCGGTCGGTGTCCAGTTCGTGCAGGAAGACCGAGGCCCGGGCCATCACCGTGCCCGGCGAGTGGCCCTCGGCGGCGTACGCGCGCAGCACGATCCGCAGCTGGCCCATGACCGCCGCCGCGTGCGTGTCGTGGCCCTGGACGTCCCCGATGACCGCGCCGACCCGCCCGCCGGGCAGCGGGATGACGTCGTACCAGTCGCCGCCGATGTCCTGGCCCATCCGGGCGGAGCGGTACCGTACGGCGATCTCCGCGCCCGGCACCGAAGGGATCCGGCGCGGGAGCATCGCCTGCTGGAGGCCCTCGGCCAGGTCGTGCTCCTGCTCCAGCAGCATGGCCCGCTGCAGGCTCTGCGCGATGCTGCTGCCCAGGGCGACGAGCAGGTTCCGCTCGTCCTGGGTGAAGCCGTCCTTGTCCTGGTAGAGCAGGCCGATCGCACCGATCGGGCGGGCCTGGGCGATGAGCGGCAGATAGGCGGCCGCCGAGATCCGCATGTACTCGATCTTCGCCCAGAGCGCGGGATAGCCCATGGCGAACTCCTGCGCCGAGTCGAGGAACCGCGGCTGGAGCGAGCGGACGACCTCGCTCATCGGGTACTGCTCCTCCACGCGGGTGTAGCGCGTCCCCGGCACGAAGCTGCCCTGCGGCCCCTCGGCGACGAGGTGGATCCGCCCGGCCTCGACCAGGCCCATCACCATGCCCATCGAGCCGAGCCGTTCCAGGCCGTGGGCGTCGCCGAGCGCGTCGATGACGTCCTGGACGGTCCGGGCGTGCGCGAGGGCGGCGGTGGTGCTCTCGACCACCGAGGTCTGGCGGCGCCGCTCCTCGTCGAGGCCGAGGCGTTCCGCCGAATGACTGAGCTCATCGGTGGCGTCCCGGACTATGCCGATGATCCGGTACGGGCGCCCGTCGGGGCCGCGCATGACGCGGCCCTGAGTGTGCGTCCAGCGCAGCCGGCCGTCATGGCAGCGGATGCGGAAGTAGGCGCCGTAGCTGTCCTCGCTGCTCTTGAGAGCGCTGGAGACGAGCGCGTCGAGCCGGCTGGCCTCGACGGCCGGCACGCGCGGCGACAGGGATTCGGGGCGGCCGTCGTACTCGTGGGGGGCCGTGTCGAACACGTCCAGTGCCGCCGCGTCCAGGTGCATGAGCCCGGTGACCAGGTCCCAGTCGAAACTGCCCATGCGGTTCAGTGCCAGCGACCGGTCCGGGTGCGCGGGCCAGTCGTCCGGCAGCGATACGGAGCTCGGCACCGGTCCACCATGACACACGTGCCGGTCAGGCGCTCTCCAGCGAGTAGCCGGGGTCGGTGGGCGACGCCTGCTGCTCGTCCGGGACGGCATCGGGGTCGGAGGGGTCGAAGGGGGCGGACGGGTCGAGGGGGGTGGAGGGGGCAGACGGGTCCGAAGGGCCGGCGGGGTCGGAGGGGCCGAAGGGGTCGTACGGATCGCCCAGGTCCTCCGTCCCGTCGGAGGGGACGTCCGACGGCAGGTCGGAGGGGTCGTCGGGCGGCAGGTCGGAGGGCAGGTCCGACGGCGGATCCTGCGGGGCGGCCGGATTCGACGGCAGGCCCGGACTCTGCCGCGGGCCGTCGCCCGGAGAGGACGGCGAGGAGGGGGTGTTCGGCGAACCCGGCGGGCAGTCGGTGGCCACGGGGCCCGGAACGCCCGGCTTGCCGTCGCGCGGCGCGGGCGGCGCGGTGCGGGCGAGGCTGTTGCGGCCGGGGCTCGGGCAGGGGTCGGCGGGTACGGTCCCGGGCGGGATGACGGGCCCGTCGGGGATGCCGTCGGCCGGGTCGAACGGGGGCATCACCTGCGGGGGCCGGTCCTGGGCTCCGTCGTCGCCCCGCTTGCGCTCGATCCAGGTGTTGTCGGCGATGTTGACGATGACCAGGTTGTTGATCGCGTGGGGGGTGGGCTCGATGACCACGACCTGATGGGGCTGGTAGCCGTTCCACGGGTCGCCCTTGTGCACCGGGGAGCCCTTGGGGGCGCGGGGCGCGAGCAGCGGATTGCCGCAGGCGCAGCGGACCCGGGGCATGCCGTGCTCGTCGACGAGGACGGCGGTACCGGCCTGGAGCACGGACTGGAAGCTCTCGGCGGCGCCGTCGCGGAAGCCGTGGCTGGTGACCCGGGTGTCGGCGCGGAGCACGACGGGGGTGAGGCCGCGAAGGAAGTCCGGGATCTTCGCCTGTTCGATGTTCGAGGCCTCGGCGAAGGCGCGGACCTTGGCGGCGTCCTCGGTCAGGTAGCGGACCTGCTGTTCCACGTCGCAGCTGCCGAGCCGCTGGGTGCCGCCGTAGAGGCCGGGGGTCGCCGCGTTCACCGTGCGGATGCCCTGCCCGGTCGGGTTGGGCAGCGGGGGCTGTACGGGGGCGGACTCGGCGGTGGCCGTGGAGGCGGTGAAGGGGGCGGGGCCCGCTGAGGCCACGGGCTGGAGGTAGACATCCCGGCTCTCGGCTCCCGCGGTCCCCCGCTTCTCCTCTGAGCCGCCGCAGCCCGCCGCGAGCAGGCCGAGGGCGGCCAACAGAGCGGCGCCGGCCGGTGCGTGACGACGCGGCGCCTGACGAGGTGTCGGAGGTGTCGGTGCGTGCACGTGGATCTCCCTTTTCGCCCCGGTTGCTCCCTCTTGTCTGCCCCATGCGCGCGAGAGCCGCAACCGGAGCGCTTCTTGAACATGTTCAAGGAACCCCTTAGGGTCACCCTTGTGAGTTGAACACGTTCAATGCGCTCGGGAGGGAGTCCGTCGTGACGGTACTGGTGAACGTGATCGTCACCGTGGGCATGCTCTACGTGGTCCCGGCCGGCCTGCGCCTGATCGACCCGGCCGGGCTCCGCCGGACCGCCCGCCTGTGGCCGCTGCCCGCCGCCGTCGGCGCGGTGAGCCTGTGGCTGCCGCGCGGCCTGCCCGCCACCGTCCTGGCCGCGCTCTACGCGGCGGCCTGCCTGGCCCTTGCCGCGCGGGCCCCGTCCGCACTCCTGCGGGGCCGGGTGCCCGGACCGGCACTCCTCGGGGGCCCGGTGCCCGGACGGCCGACGTCGCCGTCGCCACCGCGCTGGCCTCGCCCGCCGTCGCCGGGACCGCCCTGGTCGCCGAGCGGGCCGGCCACCGGCTCTTCGGCTTCGACCTCGACATCCTGGCGCTCACCGTGCCCCACTTCCACTTCGCCGGATTCACGGCTGCCCTGGTAGCCGGTCTGGTGTGCCGGGCAGCGGCGCCCGGGCCGGGCGCACGCTGGGCCGCGTACAGCGTCCCGGCCGGCACCCTGCTCGTGCTCCTCGGCTACTTCGTCGACGACTGGGCCGAGCTGGCGGGCGCGGTGGTCCTGACCGGCGGGATGTGGGCGGTGGCCCTGGCGACCTGGCGGGAGATCCGGCCCACCGGACGCGACCGGACCACACGCGCGCTGCTCGCCACCTCGGCCGCGGTCCTGGTGGCCACCATGCTGCTCGCCCTGTGGTGGGCGGCGGGCGAGGCCACCGGGATCCCGCACCCCACCCTGACCTGGATGGCCGCGACCCACGGCCTCGGAAACGCCCTCGGCTTCGCCCTGTGCGCGGTGCTGGCCTGGCGCCGGCTGACCGCAGACCACCCGCAGACCGCCCGACAGGAGACCACGCCATGACCCGCCTCACCAGCGCCGGCCGGGACGCCCTCAGCTACCCCGACCGGGGTGCGACGGCCCGCCGCCCACTGCCCACCGGCTACCACCACCTGCACCACCGCACCCGGGTCGGGCGCGGGCGGGCCGCCTTCGAGGCCGCCGGGATCGCGGTGACCACCTTCCACGCCCACCGGACCTCCGGAATGCGGGTGCGGGCGGACGCCGGGGCCGTCCGCCCCGGCAGCCGCGCGGTGGTCGGGATCGGCCTCGGCCCGCTGCGGATCAGCGCCCCGTGCGAAGTGGTCTGGACGGCGTACGAGCCCACGCGGGTGGGCTTCGCCTACGGGACGCTGCCCGGCCACCCCGAGAGCGGGGAGGAGTCCTTCGTCGTGGACCTGGACGCCGACGGCACGGTGTGGTTCACCGTGACCGCCTTCAGCCGCCCGGACAGCTGGTACACCCGGCTCGCGGGCCCGCTGGTCCCCGTCCTCCAGCGGAGCTACGCCCGCTGGCTCGGCCTCAATGTGCGCAGGCTGGCCGCCGCCGCCTGACCGGCCCGATACTGGAGGCGATGGACTGGTTCACGTCGCCGGGGTACTGGCTCGGCCGGCTGGTCTTCCAGCGGGCCCTGGCCGGTGTCTACCTCTTCGCCTTCGTCGGGGCCGCCCTGCAGTTCCGGGCCCTGATCGGAGCGCGGGGCATGCTGCCCGTGCCGCGCTACGTGCGGTACGTGCCCTTCCGGCGCGCCCCCAGCCTGTTCCAACTGCGCTATTCCGACCGGCTCTTCGCCGGGTGCGCCTGGGCCGGGGCGCTGCTGGCGGCGGCGCTCGCCGCGGGCGCCGGGGACGAGGTGCCGCTGGCCGTCGCCATGGTGATGTGGGCGCTGCTGTGGCTGCTCTACCTCTCCATCGTGAACGTGGGGCAGACCTGGTACTCCTTCGGCTGGGAGTCCTTGCTGCTGGAAGTGGGATTCCTCGCCGTCTTCCTCGGCAACGCGCGGACCGGGCCGCCGGTGCTGGTGCTCTGGCTGCTGCGCTGGGTGCTCTTCCGGGTGGAGTTCGGGGCGGGGCTGATCAAGATCCGCGGGGACTCCTGCTGGCGGGGGCTCACCTGCCTCTACTACCACCACGAGACGCAGCCGATGCCCGGGCCGCTGAGCTGGTTCTTCCACCACCTGCCCAGGCCGCTGCACCGGGTGGAGTGCGCGGCCAACCACGTGACCCAACTGGTGGTCCCGGTGCTGCTGTTCACCCCGCAGCCGGTGGCCTCGTACGCCGCCGGAATCATCGTGGCGACGCAACTGTGGCTGGTGGTGTCCGGCAACTTCGCCTGGCTGAACTGGGTGACGATCACACTGGCGCTGTCGGCCGTGGACTTCACCGGGCTCGCGGGCGCGCCCCCGGCCGCCGCCTCGCGGCCGGCGCCGGTGTGGTTCGCGGTGCTGGTCTGCGCCGTGACCGTGCTGGTGCTGGTGCTCAGCCGCCATCCGGTGCTGAACATGATCTCGCGCCGCCAGGTGATGAACCGCTCCTTCGACTCGCTCCACCTGGTCAACACCTACGGGGCGTTCGGCACGGTGGGCCGGATCCGCGAGGAGGTGGTGGTCGAGGGCACCGCCGACCGGGTGCCGCACGCGGACGGGGACTGGCGGGAGTACGGCTTCAAGGGGAAACCGGGGGACCTGCGCAGGGTTCCGCGCCAGTTCGCCCCGTACCATCTGCGCCTGGACTGGCTGATGTGGTTCGCCGCGCTCTCCCCCGGCTATGCGCGGGACTGGTTCGGGCCGTTCGCGGAGCGGCTGCTGGCGGGCGACCGGGACACGCTGCGGCTCCTGCGGCACAACCCCTTCCCGGACACCCCGCCGCGTTATGTCCGCGCCCTGCTGTACCGCTACCGGTTCACCACCTGGCGGGAGCTGCGCGAGACGGGCGCGTGGTGGCACCGCACACTGGTGCGCGAGTACCTGCCGCCCACCCGTCTCGCCGACGCGGCCTGGTCAGAGCCCGAGTAGCGCCGTTTCCCGTCCTGCGTCGAGGCCGGGTGCCGGCCGGTCGGAGCGCTGCGGGGCCTGACCGCCGAGCGAACGGAGCCACGCCCAGGTGTCGGCCACGGTCTCCTCGACCGGGCGGCACTTCAGGCCCGCGGCCAGGGCCTTGGAGACGTCGCCGCGGTGCATGTAGTCGTGCAGCTCGCCCTGCGGAATCCAGACCGGGAGCTCGGTCCAGGGCTGTACGCCGGCCCGCTGGATCAGGTCCGGGTCGGTCCAGCGCAGTTCCGCGCGGTCTCCGGTGGTGGCGACGCAGGCGTCCAGGAGGCTTCCCGTCGTGGCGTGCCCGGACGGGGAGACCAGGTTGTAGGCACCGTCGTGCCCGGCGGCGGCCGCGTCGAGGGTCCAGCGCGCGAGGTCGCGCACGTCGATGTACTGGAGGGGGAGGTCCCGCGGTCCGGGGGCGAGGACCGGGCCGCCGCGTGCGGTGCGGTTCAGCCACCAGGGCAGCCGGCCGACGTTCTCGTACGGGCCGAGGATCAGCCCGGCGCGCGCCAGCAGGGCGCGGTCGCCGAAGGCGTCGAGGGCGGCGAGTTCGCCGCCGCGCTTGTCCTCGGCGTAGGCGATGGATCCGGCGTCGGGCGAGCCCTCCACCAGGGGGCCGTCCTCGTCGTTTCCGGCCGGGGCGGGATAGGCGTACACGGAGCGGCTGGATACGTAGGCGTACCGGCCGGCCCTCTCGCGCAGTAGGCGGGCGCTGTCGCGTACGGCGGTGGGGGCGCCGCCCCAGGTGTCGACGACGAGGTCCCATTCCCCGTCGGCCAGGGCGTCCAGGCCCCCGGGGGCGGTGCGGTCCCCGTGCCGGGCCGAGGTGCCCGGCGGGGGCGCGTGGTGGCCCCGGTGGAAGACGGTCACCTCCCAGCCCCGGTCGAGGGCGTCCTCGGTGATCGCGCGTCCGACGAATTCGGTTCCACCCAGCATCAGCAGCTTCATGTTCCTCAGCCTGCCCGGCCTGCCGGGGCGGCGGAAGTCATGATCGCCCTCAGCGATGACGCTCACGGCGTAGGCGGTTCGGGAACCCTCCGGGCTGCGGCAGCGCCCCCGGTGCGGGTGGGCACGGGGGCGCGCGTACCGCTCTTGCGGGTCAGTCGATGCCGGGCAGGATGTGCGATTCCGCCAGGTCGTCCTCGTACCCCGCCAGCCGGATCGGGGCGGACCGCGCCCAGACCTCAAGGCTTCCGAGCTCGTCGGTCCGCGGTTTGGCCCGCGTTCCCGTCCGCTCCAGCAACGTCGGTTCGGGCTTCTTCGTATCTGTCACCGCGCACTCCTCTGTGTCGCGTAACCCGGCTGGCGTGCCGCGCCGGGCGGGGAGGAAAGGGTTTCCGGACGCGGTGGCGCCTTGGTGGAGCGTGGCCCGGGTGGGGCCGTCTGATGCCCCAGGTTACACATATGAGCGGGCCTCCGCTCGATAGAAAGGCAAAAACCGCGTCGCCCTCTTGTTTTCGCCGCGAGTTCAGGAAGCCGTCGACCCGCGGGTGCGACAAGCATGGTCCGCTCGAGCGCGGATGCGCGCGGGGACGACGGAGGGAGCGGCGGTGGCGAGGTCCGGAGTACGGCGCTTCGAAGTGCCCCACGTCGCAAGTGTTCCGGAGCTGATGGATCTTCTGCATGCCTGCCGCGGCGGCCGTGGACTGCGGACCGCGGCCCTGCTGCGCCGCGCTCACCCGTTCGACAAAGAGCTCCAGATCGCGGGCCTGGTACTGGATCTCGGCGAGCTGCTCCGTCCGGGTGACGCAGCGTCCCCGCGCGATCACGATGTGGCGGAGGCCGTCCGTCCGCTGCTCGGTGAGCGGGTGGCCCGGCTGATCCGCCTGCACGTGCGGGCCGGGGACGAGGGCGGGCCCGGCGCCCTGGCGGCGGCCGGCCCGGACGGCGAGGCCGCGGCGACCCTGCGCCAGACCCACGACGGCGCGGACGCGGCGGGCCTGGAGGCGGGCGTGCTGGAGGACTGGCAGCCGGTGCTGGAACTGGTCGCGGCGGGGGCTTACCGGGCCGCTGCCGGGCGGCCCTTCCTGCCGAGAACGTGACCGACCCCCTCGGCACGCCGAGGGGGTCGGTCAGGGGCACGCACACGCCCGGGGCCGGGCGGGGCCCCTGGGTGGCCTGGGGCCGGGCCTACCAGTTCGCGGGCGCGTAGTCCTTCAGGAAGACGCCGAACAGGTCTTCGCCCGCCTCGCCGCGGACGACGGGGTCGTAGACCCGGGCCGCGCCGTCGATCAGGTCGAGGGGAGCGTGGAAACCCTCCTCGGCGAGGCGCAGCTTGTCGAAGTGCGGGCGCTCGTCGGTGATCCAGCCGGTGTCGACCGAGGTCATCAGGATGCGGTCGGTCTGGAACATCTCCTGGCCACTGGTCCGCGTCACCATGTTCATCGCGGCCTTGGCGGCATTGGTGTTCGGGTGGCCCGCACCCTTGTAGCCACGGCTGAAGACGCCCTCCATCGCCGAGACGTTCACGACGTACGCACGCCCGCTGGACGCCTTGCGGGCGGCCTCGGCCATGGCCGGCCGGAGCGCGCTGATCAGGATGAAGGGCGACGTGTAGTTGCACAGCTGGGTCTCGAGCAGCTCCACCGGGGAGATCTGGTCGATGGTCTGCACCCAGGTGTTGCTCTCGACGACGTCGGGCAGCAGGCCGCCCGCGTCGATGGCGGTTCCGGCGAGGTGCCGCTCCAGGCTGGCGTTGCCCGCCACCAGGGCGAGGTCGGCGACCTTCTGTGCCTCGAGCCCGCTCACGCCGACGGGCAGCGCCGCCAGGCCGTCGACCGCACCGGAGTTGAAGGCGCCGATGACGTGGTGGGCGGGGAGCTCACCGGCCGGCAACGGGGCGCTCTCCCCCTCGACCAGCGCGGCGTACGCGGTGGGCAGGCGGCGCACGGTCTGCGTCGCGTTGTTGATCAGGATGTCCAGCGGACCGGCCTCGGCCATCTGGTCGGCGAGCTCGACGGCCTGGGCCGGGTCGCGCAGGTCTATGCCGACGACCTCCAGGCGGTGGATCCAGTCCGCCGAGTCCTCCATCGCCTTGAAGCGGCGGATGGCGTCCTTGGGAAAGCGAGTGGTGATCGTGGTGTGGGCGCCGTCGCGCAGCAGCCGCAGCGCGATGTACATACCGATCTTGGACCGGCCACCGGTGAGCAGCGCGCGCTTGCCGTTGAGGTCGGTGCGGGCCTCCCGCCTGGCCCGGTTCTCGGCGGCGCACTTCGGGCAGAGCTGGTGATAGAAGTAGTCGACCTCGACGTACCGCGTCTTGCAGATGTAGCAGGAGCGCGGGCGCTGGAGTATCCCGGCGATCCGGCCGGCCTCCGTGACGGAGGAGGGCAGGAGGCCCTCGGTCTCGTCGTCGATGCGCTCGGCGGAGCCGGTGGCGGTGGCCTCGGTTACGGCCTTGTCGTTGGCGGTCTTGGCGGCGCGGCGCTCCTGGCGGCGGCGCTGCTTGACCGTGCGGTAGAGGCCGGCGGTCGCGCGGCGTACGGTGATCGCGTCGGGGTGGTCGACGTCGAGCTTGTCCAGCTCGTCGAGCACACTGAGGCAGAGGGCCAGCCGCTCGGGGTCGATGCCGGGGCCGTACGCGTGCCCGTAGTCCTGGCTGTCTTCGGTCACCGTCATGGCCGCTGCCGTTCCTTGCTCACTCGTCCGCATCCGCCTGCTGCGGAAGTCCTCAAAAGGGAAACTGTACGGATCGGACGCGCCCGGGTCCAAACCCGGCGGTGCGCACGTCACTCAGTGCGAACGGGCTGCGACTTTCCGCGTCCGTACGCTCGCGTCGCCATACAGACCCGCGTACTCCCGTACTACGCCGGGAGTATGACTCGTGACCCCCTGTGGGCTGAGGAATAGCGAAGTGCGGTCGGGCATTGTGGACTTCATGAGTGCACTGGCGCTGTCGGTCCTGCTCTGCCTCGTGTCCGCTCTGGCGTACGCGGGTGGCGCGATCGTCCAGGAACAGGTCGCGGCGACCACGCCGGACCGCCCGTACGCACCGCTGCGGCGGGGCGTCTGGTGGGTCGCGGTGGCGCTCAACGGATTCGGCGCCCTGCTGCACGTGGTGGCCCTCGCGTACGGGCCGCTGAGCCTGGTCCAGCCGCTCGGCGCGCTCACCATCGTCTTCGCCCTCCCGATGGCGGCCGTGTTCGTACGGCGCCGGGCGGGCGCGGCAGCCTGGCGCGGTGCGGTGCTGGCCACGGTGGGCCTGGCCGGCCTGCTGGCCCTGACCGGCGGCGACGGCCGGGGAGAGCCGTCCCTCGCGGGCGGTGAGCGCAGCCTGCTGCTCACGGTGACCGGAGCCGCGGTGGCGGCGCTGTTCGGGGCCTCGCACCGGATGCGCCGGGCGGTGTCGCGCAGTGTGCTCATGGCCGCGGCGGCCGGTACGGCCTTCGGCATGGCCTCGGTGTTCACCAAGTCGGTGGCGGAGAGCTTCAGTGGGAGCACCGGGGGGTCGCCGGGCGCCGTGTGGGCCGATCTCGCGGCGATAGCGCTGCTGGCCTCCGGGGGGCTGCTGCTGTCGCAGGCCGCCTACCGGGGTGCCGGGCTGACCGCGCCGCTGGCCACGGTGACCGTGATCAATCCCGTGGTCGCGGCGACGGTCGGCCTCTCGCTGTTCGACGAGGGCTTCCGCTACGGGGCGGCCGGCACGGCGGCGGCGCTGGCCAGCGCCGTGGTGGCGGCGGCCGGACTGGTCCTGCTCACCGCCGTGCCCTCGCACGTGCGGGGGTCAGATGTCGACTCCGCGGCCGCGGAGGTACTTCAACGGGTCGATGTCGGTTCCGTAGCCGGGTCCCGTGCGCATCTCGAAGTGCAGGTGCGGTCCGCTGGAGTTGCCCGTCGAGCCGGAACGGCCGATCCGCTGGCCTCCGGACACCTGCTGGCCGGCCTTGACGCCGAGCGCCGACAGGTGGGCGTACTGGGAGAACCGGCCGTCGGTGTGCCGGATGACGACCTGGTAGCCGTACGCACCGGCCCAGCCGGCGGAGACGACCTGGCCCGGGCCTACGGACTTGACGGCGGTGCCGGTCGCCACCGGGAAGTCGACACCCGTGTGGTAGCCGCTGGACCAGGAGGAACCGGCGACGCGGTAGGCGGTGCCGAGTCCGGCGTCGACGGGGGCGGAGTAGCCTCCCGAAACCGGCTTCTGCTGCGCTGAGGCAGGCTGCTGGGCGGGTTTGGCGGCCGGCTTCTCGGCCTGCTTCTGGGGTGGCTTCGCGGCCGGCTTCTCCGCGGGTTTGGCCGCGGGCTCGGCCGGCTTCTCGGCGGGCTTCTGCGCCGTCGGCTCCACGGGCTTCACCGGCTCGGCCGTGCGCGGCGGCTTCTCCGGATTCTGCGCGGGCGGCGCGGCGGTGATCCGCAGGGTGAGCCGCTGCCCCGGGAAGATCAGGTTCGGGTTGCCGCCCACGGTGGCGCGGTTGGTCTCGTACAGCGCCTGCCAGCCGCCCTCGACGTGCTGCTCGGTGGCGATGGCCGAGAGCGAGTCGCCGGGCGCGACGACGTACGGGTTCGGCAGGACGGACGTCCCGGTCGGGCGGGGCGCGGCGGTCTGCTGCCCGGTGGCCGTGGCCGCCTTGGCCTGCTGCGGCAGGATCTGCTTCTGGGACTGGGCCTGGGTCTGCCGCTGTGTCTGCGCCGGATTCCCCGGCGCGACGGCCGGGGCCGGGCCGCTGCGGCTGAGCCCGGCCTTCTTGCCGCACTGGGGCCAGGCCTGCGGTCCCTGGCCCTTGAGGACCTTCTCGGCGACCGCGATCTGCTGGTCCTTGGTGGCCAGGTCGGCGCGGGGGGCGTAGGCGGCCCCGCCGAAGGCCCGCCAGGTGCTCTGGCTGAACTGGAGGCCGCCGTAGTAGCCGTTGCCGGTGTTGATGCGCCAGTTGCCGGTGGACTCGCAGGCGGCGACCTTGCTCCAGGTGTCCACGGACGCGGCCTGTGCGGTTCCGGCGCCGATGAGCGGGAGCGCGATCCCGGCGCCACCGGCGGTGACGACGAGCGAGGCCCGGTTGATGCTGCTCGGCTGATACCGGCGGTGCCGGCCCCGTACACCCATGGGAGCCCCCCAGGAAGACATCAGGAACCGCACAACTTAACGTCCCGATCAGAACATGACAAGGGGCGCAACCGGGCGCTCTCCAGGGGGTTTTGACGCCCTATCGGCTCGGGAGCCACCGTGGGGCGGCAGCCTGGATGTAGCGTCGGTCATCCCCGCACACCGAAGCACGCAGGAGCGCAACGATGAGCACCATCACAGCCCACATCGGCGTCACCGGGCTCGCGGTGATGGGCAGCAACCTCGCCCGTAACTTCGCCCGCAACGGATTCACCGTGGCCGTCCACAACCGCACCGCCGCGAAGACCCGGGCGCTGGTCGAGGAGTTCGGCCACGAGGGCACTTTCGTGGCGGCCGAATCCGCGAAGGAGTTCGTCGACGCGCTGGAGCGCCCCCGCCGCATCGTCGTCATGGTGAAGGCCGGCGAGCCGACCGACGCGGTGATCCGCGAGTTCGCCCCGCTCCTGGAGGAGGGCGACGTCATCATCGACGGCGGCAACGCGCACTTCCAGGACACCCGGCGCCGCGAGAAGGAACTGCGCCAGCAGGGCGTCCACTTCGTGGGCGTGGGCATCTCGGGCGGCGAGGAGGGCGCGCTGCTCGGCCCGAGCATCATGCCCGGCGGCTCGGAGGAGTCGTACGCCTCGCTCGGCCCGCTGCTGGAGAAGATCGCCGCGAAGGCCGCCGACGGCACGCCGTGCACCTCGCACATGGGCCCCGACGGCGCCGGACACTTCGTCAAGATGGTCCACAACGGCATCGAGTACGCCGACATGCAGCTCATCGCCGAGGCCTACCACCTGCTGCGCGAGGTCGCGGGCTACTCACCCGCGCAGATCGCGGAGACCTTCCGGGCCTGGAACCGGGGGCGCCTGGACTCGTACCTGATCGAGATCACGGCGGAGGTGCTCGCGCACACGGACGCCGCGACGGGCCGGCCCTTCGTGGACGTGGTGGCCGACGCGGCGGAGCAGAAGGGCACCGGCCGCTGGACCGTGCAGATCGCCCTGGACCTCGGCGTGCCGGTGTCGGGGATCGCCGAGGCGGTCTTCGCCCGCTCGGTCTCGGGCCACGCCGACCTGCGGACCGCCGCCCGCGGGCTCGCGGGCCCGCCGGCCGCCGCGTTGTCCCCGGAGGAGGCCGACGCGTTCGCCGCCCAGGTGGAGCAGGCCCTGTACGCCTCGAAGATCGTCTCGTACACCCAGGGCTTCCACCAGATCCGGGCCGGCAGCGAGGAGTACGGCTGGGGTGTGGACCTGGGTGCGGTGGCCTCGCTGTGGCGCGGCGGCTGCATCATCCGGGCGGCGTTCCTGGACCGGATCCGGGCCGCCTACGACGCGCAGCCCGCGCTGGCGAGCCTGCTGGCGGACCCGGGGTTCGCGGACGAGATCGGCGCGGCCCAGCAGGACTGGCGGGCCGTCGTGGTGGCGGCGGTCGGCCACGGCATCCCGGTGCCCGCGTTCTCCGCCTCGCTGGCGTACTACGACGCCCTGCGCGCGGAGCGGCTCCCCGCCGCCCTCACCCAGGGGCAGCGGGACTTCTTCGGGGCGCACACCTACCGTCGCACCGACCGCGAGGGCTCGTTCCACACCCTCTGGAGCGGTGACCGCTCCGAGATCAAGACGGGCTGAGGCCGCTCAGCTCCAGGGCCCGGGCTGTGGCACCGGCGCGGGGCCTGGCGGCGGAGGCACCGGGTCCGGCTCCGGGACGGGGCCGGGCACGGGCGGCACCGGGCGCGGCATCGGCGCGGGGTCCGGGAAGGGGGTGGGGTCCGGATGCGGCTCGGGCTCGGGGACGGGCGGTTGCGTCTCTTCCAGTTTTCGCACCATGCAGCCCATTTTCCCGCGATCACGCGAGGAATGCGTCGCGACGCCCCCTACGCCGTCCTACGACGCCCCCTGCTGCCGCAGGCCCGCGGCCAGGCCCGGAGCCGGGCTGGACAGGACCGGGATCCGCGTCGTGACGAGGTCCGCGGCGCCGGCCATGGAGGCCTGGGCCAGCACGATGACGTCCGCGTCCGTGCCGGAGACGGCGTCGGCGACCGCGGCCACGCGGGCCAGGTATCCGGCGGTGTCGCCCGCCTCGAAGCGCTCCCAGGCCCCGTCCACCAGGTGCGTACGGATCGCCGTCGGTCGCCCGCCCGCCTCCTCGGCCAGCAGCTCCGCGGTCGGCGCGAACGTCGACTCCACCGTGGCCAGTACGGCGATCCGCGGGCCGGTGCGCACCGCGGCGGCCGCCATCGGCCGGTCCATGCGCAGCACCGGGGCGCCGAGCGCGGGTGCCAGGGCCTCGGCGGCCGCCCCGATCGTCGAGCAGGTGACCAGCACGGGCCCGGGCCCGGCCGCGGCGAGTACCTCCAGCACGGCCGGAGCCACCGCCCGCGGCCCTTCGGCGCGGGCCCGGTCCAGCAGCTCCGGAGCCACCAGGTGGCGCAGGACCGCCCCCGGGTGGTTCCGGTCCCGCAGCGCGTCGAAGACGGGGACGTGCGCGGCCGAGGTGTGCAGCAGGGTGAGTCCGGGGCCGGTCACCACAGGGAACTGTCGCCGGCCAGCTGGGCCTTGGCCGCCGCGACCACCTCGGCCGGGGCCCCGGGTGCCTGGTCGGGGTGTTTGGCGGCCCAGACGGCCGCGTACGGGCAGAGCGGAACCACGGGCACGCCTTCGGCGGCGGCGATCCCGTAGAAGGTCTTCACCAGACCGCCGGCGATGCCCCGGCCCTCGTGGCCCGGCTCGACGACGGTGTGCACCGCCACCAGGGCGTGGGGCGCCTCGGCGAGCACGAAGTAGGCGATGAACCCGACCACCGTTCCGTCCTCGGCTGCCAGCAGCCGTCCGGCCTTGCGCGCGTCCTCGAACTCGATCGCCACGATCCGACTCCTCTCAGACAGCCACGGCGTGCGGGCTGCGCTCCTGGTCCGTGCCCGGCACCGGGGCGGAGGCGTCCGTGCCCAGCTCAACGATCCTGTTGTCCGCGTCGACGTGCACGACACGCGGCTTGAACGCCCGCGCCTCGGCGTCCTCGACCTGCGCGTAGCTGATGAGGATGACCAGGTCCCCGGGGTGCACCAGGTGGGCGGCGGCGCCGTTGATCCCGATGACCCCGGATCCGCGCTCCCCCTCGATGACGTAGGTCTCGAGCCGGGCCCCGTTGGTGACGTCCACGATGTGGACGAGCTCCCCGGGCAGCAGATCCGCCGCGTCCAGCAGATCGGCGTCGATGGTCACGGACCCGACGTAGTGCAGGTCTGCCTGGGTGACCGTGGCCCGATGGATCTTGGACTTGAACAGGGTGCGAAGCATGAAGTAACTCCCGTTTTGTCTGCTCCCTGCCCGCTTTCTGCAGGTCAAGGGCGGTCTTCGGAGCCTACAACGATTCGCTTGTCCGGTCAGCTGTCCCCAGGTCTTTCAGGACCCGGACCCGACCGATCAGCGACCGTCCCGAGGAGGCCGCCCCTGAAGCCGGGGGCTGGGAAGCTGAGCGGGTTGCCATCATGATCTTGAGGGGGGCCACCACGCTCAAGTTTCAGCCGTGGCCCTGCCCGGAGGCGACGGCCTCGAAGACCACGTCCGGAATATCTGGAAGGGCCGTGATGCAGTCATTAGTGCGGGCAGTGATATCGGCGGGGCGGGTGGTCACCGGCACCGGCGGCCAGGTGACCATCGACGGTGCCGTGTTGGTCGACAAGGGCGTGATCGCGGCGGCCGGGCCGCGGGCGGCAGTCGAAGCACAGGCCGGGCCGGCCGTTCCTCGGCTGGCCTTTCCGGAGGGCACGCTGCTGGCAGGTCTCATCGACACCCACGTCCACCTGGCACTCGACGCCGGGCCCGATCCCGTGGAGACCCTGCAAGCCGCCACCGACGCCGAGCTGTACGCCGGGATGGCCGCTCGGGCGGAGATGCTCCTCGCCACGGGAGTGACCACCGCGCGCGACCTCGGTGACCGGGGCGGGCTCGCCGTCCGCCTCCGGGACGAGATCGCGGGCGGGCTGCTGCCCGGGCCTCGCGTCCTCGCCGCCGGGACGCCGCTGACCGGGCCCGGCGGGCACTGCTGGTTCCTGGGCGGGGAGGTGGAGGGGGCGGACGCGATCAGGGCCGCGGTCCGCCGCAACGCGGAGCGCGGGGTGGACCTCATCAAGGTGATGGCCACCGGAGGCGGCATCACCAAGGGCGGCCCGCCCGTCTGGCAGGCGCAGTTCACCACGCAGGAACTGCGGATCGTCGTGGAGGAGGCGCGGCGGTTCGGGCTGCCCGTCGCCGCGCACGCCCACGGCACCGAGGGCATCGAGGCAGCCGTGACCGCCGGGGTCGACACCGTCGAGCACTGCACCTGGATGGCGCGCGACGGTTTCGACGTACGGGAAGACCTGGTGGCCGCCATCGCCGGGCGGGGCATCGCGGTCTGCCCGGCGGCCAGCCCCGACTGGCGGGGCTTCGCCGAACGCTTTGGCCGCGCGCGGGCCGAGGAGATGTTCGACCGGATCCGGTGGATGGCACAGCGCGGCGTACGCCTCCTGCCCGGGACCGATGCCGGGGTCTCCCGCGCCGCCTTCGACGGCCTCGTCTCCAGCCTGGAGTTCTTCGCACACATCGGGCTGAGCCCGGCCGAGATCATCGACCTGGCCACGACGGGCGCGGCGCAGGCCCTGGGCATCTCGCACGACACCGGCCGGATCGAGGCGGGCTACCGAGCCGACCTCCTCGTCGTGGACGGCGACCCGCTGCACGACCTGCAGGCCCTGCGCTCGGTGCGCCTCGTCGTGGCCGCAGGCCGCCGACTCGACCCGGAGCCGCGTCGGCCCTAGGGACGCCCGGGCAGAGGGGTGGATGCGTGGGTGTCAGTGGCCCGCGGCCGTCTTCACCACCGCGACGGCCGTGCCGATCGCCGCGTCGATCGCGCCGGCCAGGAGGGCGAAGGCCGCTCCGCCGCCCATGCGGATCCCGCCGTAGCACCCCCACGCGAACAGGGTGGCGATGTTGACCCCGGCGGCCACGAGCAGGGCCGTCCCCAGGCTCATCGCTCCCATCGCCGAGACGCCGATCAGCACGAGCGGGCCCACCGCGGACAGCAGCAGCGGGCTGCTGACGAAGAGCATCGCGCGCAGTTCCCGTCCCCGGGCGAGTGCGCCGTGCATCACGCGGTGGGCCTGCTGATCGGCGACCAGCGCCGCGAGCCACAGGCCCACCGAGGCGGTCAGGACCGTCGCGGCGGCGCCGAGGGCGTCCGCGTGTTCGCTCGCCGCCAGTCCGATGACGACGGAGATCATGGTGATCGTCGCGTACAGCCGTTCCTTGAGGTGGGCGGCGGCCGTCTGCGCACCCGCCCCGCCCACCCCTCCCGCCTCGTGTTCCGTCACAGGTTCTCCTCCCGCGCGACGAACACCTGGGGATCCTGCGGCGGGAAGGGACGCGTGGAGCGGGTGTGGTGATGGCGGATCCGGTCGCAACCCCGCTCCCGGGCGTTGCGGTCGATCGTCGACGGTGCAGACATGAGCGGTATCCCTTCCCCTCGGGAGTGCCGCCGGTTCCGTGCTGCGGCGTCGGAAGGGCGGCCTGCGACAGGCCTGTCGTACCGGTCCCGGCCGCTGTGCGTCCGGCGACGCGCGTGATCTTCACTCGTGCGCAGCAGTCCCGCACCGTCTCAAGCAGCCCTGCCCCGTGTCGGGCGCCTGCCTCAGGCACGCTTCCCGGCCAGGAACCTCCGCAGCCTCGCCAGCGGCCACGTGTTGACGACGTCGTCCTTGGTCAGCCAGCCGCGCTGGGCCGTCGCCACCCCGTAGCGCATGTACGGCAGGTGCGTGGTGGCGTGCGCGTCCGAGTTCACGGCGAACTTCACGCCGTACCGCTTCGCGCGCAGGATGTCCTCGTCGCACAGGTCGAGCCGCTCGGGGTGCGCGTTGACCTCCAGCACGGTGCCCGTGCGCGCGCAGGCCTCGAAGACGGCGTCGAAGTCGGCGTCGATGCCCGGGCGTTTGCCGATCCGGCGCGTCGTGGGGTGGCCGATGACGGCGACGTGCGGGTTCTCGCAGGCGCGGACGAGGCGGCGGGTGAGTTCCTGCCTGCTCTGGTTGAAATGGGAGTGGACGGAGGCCACGCAGAGGTCGAAGTCCGCGAGGAACTCGTCGGGCCAGTCCAGGGTGCCGTCCGGGCCGATGTTGAGTTCCGTGCCGTGCAGCAGCCGCATCCTGTGGTGCGCGCCGTCCAGTGCGCGGACCCGCTCGCGCTGGGCGAGGATCTTCTCGCTGGTCATGCGCTGCATGTACAGGTTCGGGGCGTGGTCGGTGACCGCGTAGTACGCGTAACCGCGGGCGGCAGCGGCGGCGACCATGTCCTCCAGCGGGGCCAGCCCGTCGGTGAGGTCGGTGTGGGTGTGCAGATCGCCGCGGATGTCCTGCTCCGCGAGGAGGTCGGGGAGTTCACCGCGCAGCCCGGCCGCGATCTCGCCGCGGTCCTCGCGCAAGGTCGGCGGTATCCAGGGCAGCCCGAGCCTGGCGTAGACCGCCTCCTCCGTCTCGGAGGTGATGATCTCGCCGCTCTCGGTGTCGAAGAGCCCGTACTCGGAGAGCTTGAGGCCTTGGCGCACCGCCAGTTCGCGCGTGCGGATGTTGTGCGCCTTGGAGCCGGTGAAGTACTGCAGTCCGGCGCCCCAGGAGGCCGGCGGAAGGACGCGCAGGTCCACCTGGAGGCCCGTGACCGTCCGTACCGAGGTCTTCTTCTCCCCGTGCGCGATGACCTCGGCCGTCTGCGGGTGGGCGGTGAGGGCGTCCATGAACGGGGCCGAGCGGCGGGCCGCCACCAGGATGTCGATGTCGCCGATGGTCTCCCGCATCCGGCGCAGGGACCCCGCGTACGTGCACCGGACGCAGCCGCGGACGTCCGAGAGCTCGGCGACGAGCTGCTCGGCCACGTCCATGGCCGCGCTGACGAGGATCCGGCCCTCGCCGGCCTTCTGCAGGAGCGAGATGCCGTGCAGGATGTTGTCCTCGGTCCGCTCGCCGAAGCCCTTCAGATCGCGCAGCCGCTCCTGCTGGATGGCTTCGACCAGCTGGTCGACCGAGCTGATGCCCAGTTCCTCGTACAGCAGCATGGCCTTGCGGGGGCCGAGCCCCGCAATCGCGACCAGCTCGCGCACTCCGGGCGGCACGGACGCCCGGGCCTCGTCGACGACGGGCATGCGGCCGGTGCGCAGGTACTCGAGGATCTTGTCGGCCACCGACTTGCCGACATGGGGGATCTCGCGCAGGCCCTTGGCGTCGAGCGCCGAGACGTCCTGGGGGTAGCCCCCGACGGCGCGGGCGGCCTTCTCGTAGGCGCGCGCCTTGAAGGCCTCCCCGCCTCGGATCGCGATGAGGTCGGCGTACTCCTGGAGGAGCGCCTCGACCTCGTCGTTGGCTCGGGCCATGTCTCCAGAGTCCCCCGCCTACCCCGGGCGGGCACGCCGGGCCGGCCGCGTCCTGGTCGGCCCCGGCCCCCTCGCCGACGCCGCGCACGATTCACCCGTAACCGAACGGACACCGCCGGGGTTGACAGAGAGGCCTTCGAGAGGCCGCCGATCCGAAGGAAGCGTGTATGGCGCAGGAGCACACGACGTCCCTCCGGCTCCGCCTTCGGTACCGGTTCGACCATCTGGTGGCGGGGGGAACCGCCGCGCTGATCGGCTGGCTGGCCCTGGCCTGCCTGGCCGTGGTGGTCCCGGCGAGCGCGGTGCTGGTGTGGGCCGACCGGTCGGCCCCGGCCACCCTCTCCGGCCGGCTCACGGCGGTGTGGGTCAGCGTCGGGCAGACGCTCAAGATCGGGGGCGCGGTCGGCTCCCCCGTCTACGTACTGGCATCGGTGGCGCTCGCGCTCGTCGCCCTGCTGTTCGTGTCGACGCTGGTCAGTCTGATCACCACCGGCATCAACCGGCGGATCATGTCGCTGCGCCTCGGCCACTCCACCGTGCTGGAAGCGGGCCACACGGTCGTCCTGGGATGGTCCGATCAGATCTTCCCGGTGGCCGGTGAGCTGGTGGCCGCCAACGCCAACCAGCGCCGGTCGGCCATCGCCGTCCTCGCCCCGAAGGACAAGGTGGAGATGGAGGACGAGATCTCCACGCGCATCACGGACCGGGGCAGGACCCGCATCATCTGCCGCAACGGCAGCACCACCGACCCCGCCGAGCTGGCCAGGGTGAGTCCGCGGACGGCGAAGGCCGTGCTCGTGCTGCCGCCCGGCGGGCAGACCGGCGACGCCCACGTGGTGAAGACCCTGCTCGCCCTCAACGCGGCCGTCCCCGAGGCCGGTCGTGGGGCGGTGGTGGTGGCCGCCGTCCGGGACAGCCGCCACCACGCCACCGCCAGGCTGGCCGCCGGGCCGGGCGGGCACGTCCTCTGCGTCGACGACATCGTCGCCCGGCTCCTCGTGCAGACCGCCCGCCAGCCCGGCCTCTCCCTCGTGTACCAGGAACTGCTGGACTTCGCGGGCGACGAGTTCTACACCGCCCCCGCCGGCGGGCTCGCCGGGCGCACGTTCGGCGAGGCGCTGCTGTCGTTCGACACGTCCTCCGTGGTCGGTCTGCTGCGCGCCGACGCAAGCGTCGCCCTCAATCCGGCGCCGGGCACGACGATCGGCCCGGGCGACCGGATCATCGTCATCTCCCGGGACGACGACACGGCCGTACCGGTGGACGTGTCCTCCTGCGTGGACGAGGACGCGATCGTCACGGCCCGGCCCCGGCTCGCCCTGGCCGAGCGCCTGCTCCTGCTCGGCTGGAACCGCCGGGCTCCGTTCGTCGTGGATCAGCTCGACCAGTACGTGAGCCCCGGAAGCTCCCTCGACGTGGTGGCTCTCGCCGACGGTGACGGCGGCGGCTGCACCGCGGCGACCCGGCGCCATCTCGACGTCGTCTTCCACGGCGGCGACATCACCGATCCCCGCGTCCTGGCCAAGCTGGACGTGCCGTCGTACGACAGCGTGATCGTCATCGGTGAGGCGGATCCGGTGACCGCGGCCACGGCCACGGCCACCGGCCGCGCGGCCGCGCCCCCCGACATCGAGGAGTCGCTCGCGGACGACAGGACGCTGGTCGCGCTGCTGCACCTGCGGGCCATCGCGGAGACCGCGCGGCGGGAGCTCGTCCTCACCACCGAGATGTCCGACGACGGCAACCGGCTCCTCGCACCCGCCCGGGAGGGGGCCGACTTCATCGTGAGCGGCCGGCTGATCAGTCTCCTGATGACCCAGATCTCGCAGAGCCGCTACCTCGCCGACGTCTTCGAGGAGCTGTTCGACGCGGAGGGCAGCGAGTTCCACCTCAAACCGGCCGCGGACTACGTCCGGGCCGGCAGTGAGGTCCCGTTCGCCACCCTCGTGGAGTCGGCGCGCCGCCGCGGTGAATGCGCGGTCGGCTACCGGCTGCGCGCCCGGGCGGGGACGGGTCCCGGCCACGGGCTGAGGATCAACCCCGACAAGCGGGAACGGGTCCGGCTCTCCGGGGACGACTGGCTGATCGTGCTCGCCGAAAGCTGACGGCGACGACGGCGGCTGCGGCCGCCGCGGGGGCAGCGGCCGCGGCAGGAGCCGCGGCCGCGCCCGGTCACAGAGCCAGGTGGACCTCCAGGGCGGTCCGCACCGCGGATTCCAGGGCTCCTTCGATCCACGCGGGCTTGATGGAGGTGTGGCACCCGGCGAAGTGCAGGTTCCCCTCGGACGTGCGGACGTGGGGGAACAGTTCGGTGTGCTGGCCAGGCAGCAGCACGGAGGCCTCGCCGTAGGCGTACGGGTCCCGCATCCAGGACTGGGTGCGGCCGACTCCCGTGTAGAACACCTCGATCCGCTGTCCGAACACCTCCTGGACACCGGCCAGGGCGCGCGGGTAGCGCTCCTCGTCGTCCAGGGAGTCCCACTTCAGGGCGTCGTCCGACCAGCTGTAGGAGGCGAGGACCACGCCGCCGGCGCTGCCCTCGACCGGGTAGGAGGGCTGGAACATGAAGCGGTTGGGGTTGTCGGTGGCCGAGCCGCCGCCGATGACACCGGCCGCCTCCGGCTGGTCGCGGGTGACGTGACGGCAGGCGGCGTAGTGGGCGCGCTGCGCGTCGGAGATGCGGCCCTTGGGCACCGACGGGTGGGCGCCCAGCAGGCCCCCGGCCTCCGGGGTCTGCGCGGTCTGGTACTTCCGGTAGAGGCCGGGCTGTACGGCCTCCAGCTCGCGCTTCCAGTCGGCCTCGTCGAACTCCCACCAGCGGCGGCTGAATTCGAGCAGCACCTTGGTGGCGGCGTCGTAGTGCAGTTCGGTGACCGCGCGCCGCTTGCCGTACGAGAGGGCCGGCGCGACCGGGATGTGGCGCAGTCCGGAGAAGGGGACGGTGATGATCGCGGTGTCGGCGGTGAAGGTCTCGCGGCGCACCGGGCTGCCGCCGCGGCCCTCGGAGACGGTGTCGACGGTGACCTTGCCCTCGCCGTGGGTGATCCGGGTGGCGCGGCGGTCGAGCCGTACCAGGTCCTTGACCCGGGCGTACAGCGCGTCGGCCAGGGTGGCGGTGCCGTCGGGCAGTTCGAAGAAGGCGGTGTCGGGGCTGATCAGCGAGGCGCCGATGAAGCTGTGCACGAAGGCGAGGTGCAGCCGGGAGGTGAGGTTCTCGACCGTTCCGATCAGGTCGACGGTCCGCTCGTCGAGCTCCGCCACCTCGGTCAGGTAGCGGTACATCGACATGTGGCCGTAGCGCTGGATGACGCGGGCCCAGCCCTCGACGAGTTCCTTGTCCTTCTTGCCCTCGATCTCCTTGCGTACGGGGGCGAAGGCATTGCGCACGATCTGCGCGGCGGGCACGGACTCGTAGGCCGCCGGGACTCCGAAGGAACGGTTGAGCGCCTGCGGGCTGCGGGCGTAGTCCGCCCGGCGCACGCGGATGCCGTTGACGAAGATCCACGTGCGGTAGGCGGGGCGGCCGGCCCCGTCGACGTCGACCAGGTGGAAGCGCCTGCGCTTGAGGCCGAGGCTGTCGATCAGTCCGGTGACCAGCGGGTGGCTGTCGGGGATGCGCATGGCGCCGGCCTCGGCGTACTGCTTGGGGTCCGCGAAGGGTGCGGCGGCCTTCTCGTGGCCGCCGGTACGGAAGGTCTTGATGCGGCCGCCGACCCGGTTGGCGTTGGCCTCGACGACGGTGACCTGGTGCCCGGCCTCGCGCAGGAGGTGGGCGGCGGTGAGGCCGGCGGGCCCGGCGCCGACGACCAGCACCTTCTTGCCGGGGCGGCGGGAGCGGGGCAGGCCGTTCTTCAGGAGGATGTCCGCGTAACGGGGCACCAGGGGCTGGTCGTCGTCGTCCCGTACGAGGATGGCCCGGGCGACGGTCAGGCAGGTCTCCCAGTCGGGGCGTGCGGAGCCGGACGGCGCCTGCGGGGTCCCGGCGGACGCGGCCGCGACCGAGAGCGCACCGGCTCCGGCGACCGCGGCCGCGCCGGCGATGACGGTACGGCGGGAGGGGCGGCGGGAGGGCGCCGGTGCGCCCTCGGCCGGGGAGCCGGGGCTGGGGGGCGGATCGATGATCATGGGTCAACTCTTCCGGCCCGCCCGAGCCTTGAGCGCCGAAAACCGTCCGGGTGGGAAACAATCACCCGGACGTGGGGCGCGGACCGTCCGACGCTGACGAACTGGGTTTCGTACGAGGGGAAAGGAATTGCGCCGCGCACGCCCCAGCTGACAGGTGCGCCGTCCGAGCCGGTGCGCCGGTAGAGCTCGGCGCGGGAGCAGTGCCGGACGCGGGGCAGGGCGGAACGGGGGGAATTACGGGGCCGGGAAAGGCTCTTCAGCGCCCGGACGGGAGACCGGAGACCGGGGCCGGGGCCGCGACGTCGGGCCGACGGGGCCGGCTGGGTCGGCCGGGCCGGCCCTCATGGGCAGCGGGCGGCACAGGGGGCACACAAGCACGCGGGCACACGAGTGCCGCCGTCCTCTCTCGGGGAAATCCGCCCCGGTACATGGAGGTGCGACGGCATGAGTCTCCTGACTCGGGATCGACGCTTCTCCGGCCTTCCCACCCGGACGGGCGGTGGCATCGGCGGAGTCGCTCCCCCTGCACAGTGGCGGTACCGTGCCGGATTCTCACCGGCTTCCGCGTTCCGCCGTCGCTTGACGGCCGAAGCGTCCCAGACCGGCGCGCCCTCCCGCCAGTTCCTCAACTGTGCCTCGAGCCACAGGGCATCGGCTCCGCAGGGACCGCGGTCCGGCCCGGCCGGTCCCCGTACGGCGGAGCCCTGATGGCCCAATCCTGATGGCCGTGCGCGCGGCCCGCTGGAAGACTCGGGAGCATGCCATTCGACGACTACGGCGTTCTGTGCGGGACTCTGCGGCAGCACTTCCGCGACACACCCGACACGGAGGGTGCGTGGTTCCACGTCAACCTCAGGGTCGAGGCGCCCGAGGGACGGTACAAGTGCGCCATCGACGTGGACAGCCACGACTCCGCGACCGGCGTCCAGTGGAAGGTCTTCACCGTGGACGCCTCGGCGCTCGGCCCGGTGGCGGCGCTTGCTCCCGGATACCACGACCTCGCGCGCAAGGCCGGGTCCGGTGCGCTCGACTACATCCGGCATCCCGCCCTGCGGAGCGGCCCGGGCCTGCCCGCGCTCCCGCTGCCGCGCCTGCTCGAGGACCTCCTCCGCCGGTGGCTGCGCCCGTCCCGGCCCTGGGTGGCGGGGTCGAACCTCGACGCCGCGCTCGCCCTCGAGCCGATCCTCGTCGTCGGCCGGCCGGTCCTGGTCTTCGGCGAGCCGTTCAGCGCCGGGCTGGGCATGCACAACATCCACCAGAACCAGGGCGACCCGTTCGGCAGCCAGTGGTGGGACGAGAACGGCATCTGGCAGGACGGCGCGACGATGACCCGCCGTCCCGACGGCCGGTACGACGTGTTCCTGAACAAGTTCTCGACGCAGAAGGACCGCACGGACTCGGCCGGCCACCCCGTCTAGTGCTGTGGCCGGGAAGGTTTGCCGGGTCGCGGCGTCCGGTGCGGTGCATCGCAAGGCGGAGGGCCACGGCTCGTACTGGACGTACTCGCGTGGTCCGACAACGCGGCGAGGTGCCGTGCCGGGCGCCGCGACCCGGTGAACCTTTCCGGTCACAGCACTAGGCTCTGCGCCGGACAGCCCGGCACCGCCATCGGACACCCTCGGCGCACTGTGCGCAGCGCGGCAAGATATCAGCCCTTCGGGGACTTGCCCGGATGTTTATCCAAGGGTGATGGTCCTGCCGACAGGCCCCCACCCGTGGCACTAGCGTCCCGTGACACCCCGGGAATGCGGGTGTGCAACGCACGGCGCGTGCGGACCCTCCGGCCCCGCTGCCCCTCCCGGCCCACGGACCTAGGAGGCATTGTGCTTTCATTCGGGCGGCGTTCCATCAGCAGGTTTTCGGTGGCCACGAGATACACGATCGGCAGCGGCTTCGTCATCACCGCACTCGCCGTCACGCTGATCGCGCTGCTGATCCCCGTGGAGAAGTTCGGTACGCAGGCCTCGGCCTCGGCCGGGCGACCGGCCGCCGAGGACGACGGCGCCGGGATCATGAGTACGGCGTACGGGCCGCTGACCCCCGCGGACCGGGACTTCGTGCGCAAGGTACGGCTCGCCGGTCTGTGGGAACTGCCCGCCGGACGCCAGGCCCAGCAGCGCGGAACGCGCGCGACGGTGCGCACGGCCGGCGAGCACCTCGTGGAGGGCCACACCGAGCTGGACCGGCAGGCGATCCAGGTCGGCCAGGCCCTCGGGGTCGACCTGCCCAACCAGCCGTCCGAGCAGCAGCGGGGGTGGCTGGGCCAGCTGACCCGCGCCCAAGGGGACGAGTACGAGCGGCTGTTCATCCAGCTGCTGCGCCGAGCGCACGGAAAGGTGTTCGCGCTGCTGGCCCAAATACGGGCGCAGACCCGCAATTCCATGGTCCGCGCCCTGGCCACATCCGCCAACGCCACGGTCCTGGACCACATCACGGTCCTCGAGGACAGCGGGCTGGTCGACTTCGACGCGCTCAACGTCCCCGACGGGGCCCCTGTTCCGTCCGATGTCCGATCGACGAAGTGAGTGAAGTGATCGCATGAGTGAAAAGGGCCATAAACGCCCCCGGTTGACGAACAAGCTGCTGGCCGTTGTCTCCGCGCTGGTCCTGGGCGGCGGCGGGGTCGCCATCGTGGCGGGCAGCGCGAACGCGGGTCAGGACGGCCGCCTGGACTCGGCCGGGGCGGCGCAGGTGACCGCCACCATCGACTGCCCCGACATCGGTGACCGGCTGACCTCCGTACCCGACCAGGCCCGGGCCGAGGTCGATGAGGGCCTCGCCCAGCTGGACGTCCAGGTCGCCGACGCCTACCGGCGGCTCGCCGCGGGCGAGGCGCGGGGCGAGGAGCTCATCGGCGGGCTCCGCCAGCAGCGCGACGAGACCATCGGCCGCATGTCCGACGCGATAGCCCGATCCGCGGCCCGTCCGGAGGAGCTGAAGGCCCTGAGCGGCTGCGAGGTGAAACAGGCGGCCGCGGAGGACGACGCGGGGGCCGACGAGGGCGCCGACGCCCAGGCTGCCGATGCGGGCGCCGCCCGGAGCATCGGCGGCAAGGGCGGCCCGGCGCGGAGCGACTTCGTCGCCATCGGCAAGGTACGGCCGAACGTGCGCACTCCGGGGGCCTCGGCCGGGGCCTCCACGGGGTCCTTCAGCTCACAGTGCGGACGCAACGAGAACGGCCACTTCAACCCCGACAACGTGATCGTCGCCCCCGGCGTCTCCAACGGCGCGCACCACATGCACGATTACGTGGGCAACGAGTCCACCGACGCCTTCTCCACCAACGACAGCCTCGCCGCCTCCGGCACCACCTGCGACAACGGCGACCTGTCCAGCTACTACTGGCCGGTGCTGCGGCTGCGCGACGGCAAGGCGGAGAGGGACGCGCAGGCGCCGGGCGGCGGCCAGGACGCCAACGTGGGCACGATCCTGAGGCCCAAGCAGGTGTCGATCACCTTCAAGGGGAGCCCGGCCGGCAAGGTCAAGGCCATGCCGCGCTTCCTGCGGATCATCACCGGCGACGCCAAGGCCTTCACCAACGGCACGGCCAATGCCAACGCCTCGTGGAGCTGCACCGGCTTCGAGAACCGCCAGCTGAAGGACAAGTACCCGATCTGCCCCAAGGGCAGCGACGTGGTGCGCACCTTCACCTTCCAGAGCTGCTGGGACGGCCGCAACATCGACAGCGCCAACCACCGCACCCACGTGGCCTTCGCGAACCGCGACGGCCGCTGCCCCCAGGGCTTCAGCGCCATTCCGCAGCTGGTGCAGCGGATCACGTACGGGGTCGCGTCCGGTGCGCGGTTCGCCGTGGACAGCTTCCCCGAGCAGCTCCACAAACCGGTGACCGACCACGGCGACTTCATCAACGTGATGGACAACGGCCTGATGAACACCGCGGTGGACTGCATCAACAGGGGGCGCACCTGCCGCTGACGCAGCGGTTCCACGAGCTCCCGGACGGGGTGCGGCTCCTCCCCCTCGCACCGCGCCCCGTCCGGGAAGGTGTTGGCCCGAAGCCGACTTCGGGCCAACGCCGCACACGTGCGCCCAGCCGGTTGCCGAACCAGAACCTACGAGGAGTGCCATGTCCGCCTCTCGTGAACCCGAGGACGACCCGGAGCATCCGGCCGCCCCCTCCGACGGAGAACTGACCCGGCGGCTGAGGAGGGGATACGGCACGGGCACCGCGGACGCCGCCGTGTGCGACCTCCTCTACCGGCGGCACCGGCGGGCCGCCTTCGCGTATGCGCGCACCTGCTGCCGTACCCCGCAGGACGCCGAGGACCTCGTCTCGGAGGCCTTCGCCCGGACCTTGCAGGCCGTCCGCTCCGGCGCGGGGCCGCGGGGCCCGTGGCGCGCGTACCTGCTGGCCGTCGTCCGCCACACGGCCATGCAGTGGCGCGACGGCGACGGCAGGACGCTCCTGACGGCGGACTTCGACACCTGGTGCCAGCAGGCGGCGGCCGGCGGCGATCCGCAGCGCCGGCTGCTGGCGGGCGAGGACCGACGGCTCCTGGCCCGCTCCTTCCGGACCCTGCCCGCGCGATGGCAGGCGGTCCTGTGGCACACCCTCGTCGAGGAGGACTCGCCCCACGAGATCGCCGCGCAGCTGGGCATCACCCCCAGTGCGGTGACCTCGTTGGCCTTCCGGGCCCGGGAGGGCCTGCGCGAGGCGTACCTCATCGCCCATCTGGACACCGTGGCCGACGGGCGGTGCGGCCACTACAGCCACATGCTCGGTTCGGCGGTCCGGCGCAGCGGTACGCGCCAGCCGCGCGCCCTCGCGCGCCATCTGGCGGGGTGCGAGGACTGCGCACGGTCGTACGAGGAGCTGCTGGACCTCAACTCGGCGATGCGCGGAGCGGTGCCCGCCGCCTCCTGAGCAGCGGCCGGCCCGGCCCCCGTCGTTCCGGGGCCGGGCCGGCCGCTGCTCCTCCTCGGCTGTCTCACAGGCCGTTGACGCGGGCCATCCGTCCGACGACCAGCGGGGTGAAGTCCGCCGTGACCACGCGCGCCGTCCTGCGCCCCACGCGGGAGTGCTGGCGCCGTACCTGGGCCATCAGCCGGCGGCTGCGCAGGGCCATCTCCAGTTCGAACCGGGTGCGGGGGTCGCGCAGTCCGGGCCCGAAGAGCTTCTCCAGCTGGCGCATGCGGTACCGCACGGTCTGCGGATGCACGCTCAGGGCCTTGGCGGCCTCAGGTGCGCCGCCGCCCTCCAGCCAGGCGAGGAGGGTCACCTCCAGCCGCTCGCTCTGGCGCGGGGTCAGGTCCGCCAGCGGCCGGAGCCAGCGGGCGGCCAGTGCGTGGGCCAGGGGCTCGTCCTGGAGCAGCAGCAGGGTCGAGAGGTGGTCGTCGACGAAGACGGGGCGGGCGTCCACGCCCGCGCGGGCCGGTGTCAGCGCGAGCAGGCGCAGTGCCCAGCGCAGGGAGGACGCGGTGTCCCGGAGCGGGACCGCGTGGCCGACGGCCGCGAAACGGCCGCGCAACGGGAGTTCGAGCGGGGCCCGGGTGTCGGGATCGGGGCTCGGGACCAGCAGGCAGGGGCGGCCGGCGAACGTCCCGGCGAGGGCGTCGTCCAGTACGGTCGCCAGTTGCTGCGCCTCCCCGGCCGCGGCCGGCGCGATGGCCCGTACGGCCGCCGGGAGGGGCCAGCCGGCCGCCTCGGCGAGCTCGGCGAGGGAGGTACCGGAGGGGGCCCGGTCATCGGTGAGGGCCGTGAAGAGGTCCTGTCGCGCGCGGTCGGCGCCGGGCCCGAGGGGCTGCCTGCCGTGGCGCCCGTCGTCCTGAGCGCCGTCCTGCCGGTCCTGCCGGTCGTGGCGGCTGTCGTGGTGGCTGTCGTGGTCCCTGTCGCGGTGCCGGTCGTGGTCCCTTCCCGCCACGACCTCCAGGGCCGCGTGCTGGTGCCCCAGGTCGATGTCCGCGGGCATGTCCGCCGCCTGTCGCGGGTGTTGGTCCTGATCGCGGTTCCGGTGCGGGTCCTGGTGCGGGTCCTGGTGTCGACCCTGGTCCTGCTCCTTGCCCGAGGGGCAGCCGCGGGTGTCGCGGTAGCCGAGCGCGGTGAGAAGGGCTTCTTCCACCCGCTGTCTGAGCAGTTCGTCGTCGATGGCATCGTTGTCATCGATAAGGGCGGAAAATTCCGGAATTCCATGCAGAAGCTCCTCCACTATCTCGGCGGCCAGCGCGGGGAGTTCCCGTCGAAGGACGCGGGTCCACTCGCCGCGGGGGCGGGACCAGATGCGGTTCAGAAGTTCGCACATCGTTTCCTCGTTCGTGCCGGGGTGAGGCCTGTCCGGTAGCGGAGGACAGGCCCGCCGAGGTTGCCTCTCGCGCCAACGTCCGTGCCTGACAAGAGAGTTGTGGCCCCTCGTACTCCCTCCTGGAGGGGTCCGACCCCATTTGGTCCCGCGGTTTTGCCGTGATTTTGCCGTCGGGGACGCGTAGGCGGCGGGCGACGCGGTGGCCAGTCGCAACCTCCGCTGGAGGGGAATCTTCCGGTGTTGTTCGATGCCCCGGAGACGCGGTCGCGAGAAATTATCACGTTTCGATAAATCCCGTGGAGGCGCCGTGCAGCTCCACGATGCTTCTGCACTCCGGCCCTAGCTCCTCGGCCGGCGCAGGAATTTCACAGCGCTGCCGGGCACGAGCGACAACGACCCCCGGGTACCGAGCGCCAGGTGGAGTGCTCGGGGCCCAGGTGCACAGGAGATCTGGATGCCCCTGTCTCAGCCGTACCTACGCCGCTCGCACCGGGCCCGCCGCAGGAGTCGTCATCCGGCGACGGCCCCGGCCGCCCTCGCGGCACTCGCGTCCCTCATCGTGGTGGTCCGCGCGGACGCCCTGACCCGTCTGTGGGACTTCCTCGACTTCGGAGCGGGCGTGCTCTCGCTCGTCTCGCTCACCGCCACCGTCCTGTGGGGGCTGGCGGCCACCGACCGGGTGCTGCTCGGACCGGGCCACCGGCTGCTCGCCCAAGGCGCGCACCGCGGACTGGCCGTGGCCGGTCTGGGCTTCCTGGCCCTGCACGTGTGGGTCAAGGTCGCGGAGGCGCAGACGACCGCGGCCGCCGCGGTCCTGCCCTTCGCGGACCCCGAGCAGCCCGTCCTCATCGGGCTGGGCACGCTGGCCGGCTACCTCTTCGTGACCGTGGCGGTCTCCGGCGCGGTGCGCAGCGCGTTCGCGACCAAGAGCCGCTCCCTGTGGTGGCGGGCCCTGCACTTCGGCGCCTATCCGGCCTGGGGCGCCTCCTTGGTGCACGGGCTCAAGGCGGGACGCCCGGGCGGCGCTTGGGTGACGGCGGCGTACGCGCTCTGCCTGATCGGTGTCGCCGGGGTGCTGGTGTTCCGCGTGAAGTCGCGGGCACGCGACGCCCGTTCGCGGCCCGCTGCCGTGCCGGGGGCGCGTCCGGGCTCGGGCTCGGGCTCGGGCGGGGGCACCGGCCCCCGCCGCGGCGTCGGTTCGGCCTCGGGCAGCGGCTCGGGCACCGGCGGCGGAACGCGTCCGCTCGTGTCGAGCGGGCGGCCGCCGCTTGCGCGGCCCGGCGCCCGGGCCTACGCCACGGCCGGCCGCAGAACGCGGATGTACGGCGAGCAGCCGGCCGCCGCGGAGCGGTGGCTGTGACCGGCGAGCCGCGCCCCGGCCTCGGCTGTGTGGGCGCCCCCAGGCTGCTGGCCGGGCTCGACCGGATCCCCCGCCTCGACCGCTCCGCCCACCTCACGGCGCACGGCACGATGCCCCGCTACCGCCCGGACGAACTCATCGGGCTGGCCGACGACATCGACCTGCGGGGCCGCGGCGGGGCGGGCTTCCCGTTCGCACGGAAGCTGCGCGCCGTCACCCGCTCGGCCCGGGGGCGGGACGCGCCCACGGCCGTGGTCGTCAACGGCAGTGAGGGCGAGCCGAGTTGCCTCAAGGACACCGCGCTCCTGCTGCACGCACCGCACTTGGTGCTCGACGGAGCCCTGCTGGCCGCGGCGGCGCTCGGCGCCGACGACATCGTGGTGGGCGTCACCCGGGAGGACGTGGAGCAGTCGGTGCGCGACGCCGTGGCCGAACGCGGCCCGGCCGGGCGCCGGGTACGCGTGACGCGGCTTCCCGAACGCTTCGTCACCGGGGAGGGAACGGCC
Organism: Streptomyces sp. cmx-11-4; assembly: GCA_049998195.1. Classification (GTDB taxonomy): domain Bacteria; phylum Actinomycetota; class Actinomycetes; order Streptomycetales; family Streptomycetaceae; genus Streptomyces. The sequence continues at coordinate 584,550 of JAEBET010000002.1, read as the reverse complement.
CTCGTCAGCGGCCTGAACGGCGGCGCCGTGCTGCCGTCCGGCCAGAAGGTGCGGACCAGCGAGCGGGGTCTGGGCGGCGTGCCCACCCTGCTGTCGAACACCGAGACCTACGCCCAGCTCGGCGTCGCCGCACGGCTCGGCGCGCAGGAGTACCGCTCCGTCGGGCTGCCGGCCGAGCCGGGCACGGTCCTGCTGACCGTGGCCGGTTCCACGGTGGTCGAGACGCCGACCGGCGCCTCGCTGGCGTACGTCCTGGAGCTGTGCGGTACGGGTCCCGGGCAGGGCGTCCTCGTCGGCGGCTACCACGGCAGATGGCTGGACCCGGTGGCCGCGCGTTCGGCGCTGGTGTCACGGCAGTCCCTGGCGGCCTTCGGCGCGGTGCTGGGGGCGGGGGCGGTGCTGCCGCTGCCCGAGGACACCTGCCCGGCCGGTGAGGTCGCGCGGGTGACCCGGTGGATGGCGAAGGAGTCGGCGGGCCAGTGCGGGCCCTGCGTACGGGGGTTGCCCGCGCTGGCCGACGTACTGGACGACGTCCTGCGCGGCGGGGGCGGCGCGTCCCTCGAGGCGGTCGAGGCGCGTATGACGGCGGTCCGGGGCCGCGGTGCGTGCAGCCATCCCGACGGCACCTCGCACTTCGTCGCCTCGGCGCTGGCCGCCTTCCCCGACGAGTTCCACGACCACGCCTTCGGCAGCGGGTGCGGCCGGCGGGTGCTGGGCGCGCTGCCGCTGCCGCGCGACGAGAGTCCCGAACGGCTCGTCGTGGACTGGACGCTGTGCAAGGGGCACGGGCTGTGCGTGGACATCCTCCCCGATGTCGTACGGCTCGACGCGGACGGCTACCCGTCCAAGGCGTCCATGCCGGTGCCCGCGCGGCTGCGGCCCAAGGCGCTGCGTGCGGTCCGGCGCTGCCCGGCGCTCGCGCTGCGCATCCAGGACTGAGCCGGTGCACGTATGCGGCCCGTCCCCCGGTTCATTTCTTGGCGCGATCCGACAAATTCCCTGTGAATTGCGTCTGCGCCGCTCCCGGCCCCGTATCAATTACGGCAGGGACGAACGGAAATCACTGGACCGGACCTGAAGGAGAGATCGTGAAGAAAATGCGTCGTGAGATATTCGCCGGGTCGGCGGCGGTCGCCGTACTGCTGCTGACCGCCGGATGCGGACTCGCCGAGAAACCTCCGGGACAGGGGAATGCTGTGCAGCCGGCGGGTGACAGCAAGAAGATCGGATCCGTGTACGGGGCGGACGGCGGGGACGGCGCGTACGGGTCGGGCTCCGGGGCGGATCCCGCCTACGGGGACGGCGGCTCCGGCGCCGACCCGGCGGGCGCCGCCGGGAAGAACGGTCCGGCCGGACAGCTGAAGGTGGCCGAGGTCCCGGAGCTGGGCAGCGCGGTCACCGACAGCGAGGGCTTCACGCTCTACCGGTTCGACAAGGACACGCCCAAGCCCCCCAAGTCCGCCTGCGAAGGGGACTGCGCCACGGCGTGGCCCGCGGTGGCGGCTGATGACGTCACCGCAGGTGAGGGGATTGACGCGGGCCTGCTCGGCTCGGTCGCCAGGGCCGACGGCACCCGGCAGCTGACCCTGGCGGGCTGGCCCGTGTACCGCTACGCGAAGGACGCCAAGCCGGGGGACACGCTCGGCGAGGGCGTCGGCGGAACCTGGCACGCCCTGGGAGCGGACGGGAAGCCGGCCGCCGCCGGGAAGGCGCCGGCGCAGGGAGCGGAAGCGGAGCAGGGCGCCGGAGCCGAACTGTCCGTCGCGCAGAATCCGATGCTCGGCGGCATCCTCGCGGACGCGGAGGGCCGCACCCTCTACCGCTTCGACAAGGACAGCGCCTGGCCGATGAAATTCGGCTGCCTCGATGCCTGCCTGGACACCTGGAAGCCCGCCAAGCCGGTGGACAAGTCGAAGGTGTCGGGAGTCGCCGCCGAACTGGTCGGCTCCGTGAAGCGTCCCGACGGTTCGGAACAATTGACGATCGACTGCTGGCCGGTCTATTCGTTCACCGGGGACAAGGAGCCCGGAGATATCACCGGGCACAACAAGCAGGGCCTCTGGTTCGCCATGACCGACAAGGGAAAGAAGGCGAAGGCGGCGCACTAGGAAAGGCCCTTCGGACCCGTGGTGCCCGGCCCCCTCCCACCCGGGCACCACGGCCGTGCCCCGTCAGCCCGTGAGGAAGCGAGAGCAGCCATGCCGCCGCCGTCACCCGCCCGTCCGCACCGCCGCGTTCCGCGCGCCGCCGCCCTGGCGGTCGCCGCCGTGTGCGCCGTGCCGGCGACCGGCGGCTGCGCCGGAAGTCCCGCCGCGCCGCACGGCGCGCGGGCCGAGGAGAGCCGGGAACCGTCCGCCACGATCGAGGAGATCGCCGCCGCGGTCGGCTGCACCGCCCAAGTGAACGTCCAGGCCGAGGAGTTGCGCGAGGGTGGCTGCCAGACCGGTGAGGGCGCGTTCCGCATGGTCACCTTCGCCGCCGACGAGGGGCAGCGGTCCTGGCTGACCGAGGCCCGGATGTACGGCGGCACCTACCTGGTGGGAAGCCGCTGGGTGGTCACGGCGCCGTCGGCGGAGGCCCTGACGGCCCTGCGGGGCCGGATCGGCGGCGCCCTCGAATCCGGCACTTCCCACGGCGGCGGCCATCACTGACCGCTGCGGCCGCGTGCACCGGCGGCGTGTCGGCCAGTTGTCCGGATATTGGCTCATTCGCGAGACTCATATGCCCCGACCTTCGGGATGATTCGCCCCGCGGCTCCATACAACAGGGTGAGCAGGTAAGCGACTTCACCGAAAGGAACGGCAACCCGTGCGCATGAAACGCCTCGCACCGCTGCTCGCCACCGCCGGACTCATCGCGTCCACCGTGCCCCTGCTGACCGCGACCCAGGTCTCCGCCGCGTCGGCGCCGGAGTACCTGAACCAGAAGCCCTCCTGGCACCGGTGCAGCCCGGACCAGCCGGCCTCGTACGAGTGCGCCACCCTCAAGGTGCCGCTCGACTACCGGCGGCCCCAAGGCTCCACGATCGACCTCGCGATATCCCGGGTGAAGAGCGAGAACCCCGCCAAGCGGCACGGCGTCATGCTCCTCAACCCCGGCGGCCCGGGCGGCGGCGGGCTCGACCTGCCGCTGGCGATGGGCGAGATGATGTCCAAGGAGGTACGGGACCAGTACGACCTCATCGGCTTCGATCCGCGCGGCGTCGGCGCCAGCAGCCCGATCAGCTGCGGGCTCACCGATGCCGAGCAGAACTTCGACCGGCCGTACCGGCCCGAGACCTACTCCTCCGACGTGACGTGGGCGCGTACGGTCGCCGACAAGTGCCGCGAGAAGGCCGGCGCCGTCCTCCCGCACATCACCACCCGCAACACGGCCCGCGACATGGACACGATCCGTGCGGTGCTGGGCGAGCGCAAGCTCTCCTACCTGGGCTACTCGTACGGGACCTACCTCGGCGCGGTCTACTCGCAGATGTTCCCGGAGCGGACCGACCGCTTCGTATTGGACAGCGGCGTGGACCCGCAGCGGATCTGGCGCGGCATGATCCAGGTGTGGGCGACCGAGGCGGAGCCCGCCTACGCGCGGTGGACCGGCTGGGCGGCCGAGCGTTCGGCCGAGTACGGGCTCGGCGACACCCCGAAGGCGGTGTCCGACACCTTCTGGGGTCTGGTGGCGCGCGCCGACCGGGAGCCGATCGACTTCGAGGGGCAGAAGGTCGACGGAGACCTGATCCGGTCCGCGCGCGGGGTGTTCTTCTACCCGGCGCAGGCCACCCCGCTGGTCGCGGCGCTCAAGGCCGCGGCCGAGGGCAAGCCGCAGCCCGCGGGGCCGGCCACGGCCGACCTGAAGCGGCTCCTCACCGGTGAGCGGGCGGCGGCCGAGCCCGCGTCGGACAACGGCACGGCCGTGTTCTGGGCCGTGGTGTGCGGGGACACGGGCAGCTGGCCCCGCTACACCGAGCAGTACGAGCGGGACGCGGCGAAGGACAAGGTGAAGTACCCGCTGTACGGGGACTTCGCGTCCAACATCAAGCCGTGCGCCTTCTGGGACCGGCCGGTCGAGGCGGCCACGCCGATGAAGAAGAAGGCGAACGTGCTGACGGTGCAGAACGAGTGGGACTCGCAGACCCCGCTGACCAGCGGCGAGGGCATGCACCGCGCGCTCAAGGGCTCGCGGATGGTGCTGGTGGCCGGCGGTGAGGGTCACGGTGTGTACCTCACCGACCCCACCTCCTGCGCCGACGCCCAGGTCAACTCGTACCTGACGACGGGCCGGCTGCCCGCCGAGGACGTGACCTGCCAGAGCCCGGCGGCCGCCGCCGGGAAGCGCGACTCCGTCGCGCCGTCGAAGCAGCTGCCGATCCCGGCCGGCCCCGGCCGGTTCTGACCCGCCCCATGACGGCTGCCTGACCGCTACCGCTTGAGGGACGCCTCCGCGGCCGCCTTGATACGGCGGCCGAACGCGGGGGCGTCCTTGCGGGCGGCGCTCGCGGCGAAGCCGACGAGCAGCTTGCCGAGGCCGTGGCCCTCGAGGGTGTTGAAGATGCGGACCCGGGTGCGGCCGCCGGGGAGGGCCTCGAGGTCGTAGCCGCCCTCCGCGGTGACCAGGTTCCGGCTCTGCTCCGTCCAGCGGATGAGGTGCGGCGGGTCGAAGCCGACGATGCGGAACTCGCGGCCGGTCTTCATCCCGGCGTCCTTGACGGTGCTGCGGAAGATCGTGCCGAGCGCGGTGCGGCCCTCGGGGGACTTGGTGATGTGCTGCACGCGCGGGCTGAAATCGGGGTCGTTGTGGCCGTCGGCGAGGTAGTCGAAGACCTCCTCGACCGGCCGGTCGATCTCGACGCTCGCCTCGAACTGTCCGGACATGTCGGCTCCTCGCTCCGGGACCCCGGTTTCCTGCCTCATGCTCCCAGACCCCCTTGCCGGCCGCACGGCACGCCCTGCTTCCGGGCGGCGGCACGGGGGCGCAGCCCGGTCAGCAGTCCGGCGCCCAGGACCAGCAGGCAGAAGGCCCCGGCGGCCAGGCTGACCGCCGGGACCCCGTGGCGGGCGGCCAGCACCGTGAGCACGGCCGCGCCCACCGGACCGGAGGCATTGTGCACGGTCCAGAAGGCGGAGGTGACCCGGCCGAGCAGGTGGTCGGGGGTGACCTCCTGGCGCAGGGTCATGCTGCTGACCCCGGCCAGGGTCAGCCCGAACATGAACACGGCCGCCAGCGCGGCGATCACCGGCACGCTGCGGCTGACGCCGGTCACCGCCACCGCGACGCCGATCATCGCGACCGAGGCCAGCCAGCAGGGGCCGAAGCCGAAGGCCCGGCGCAGCCGCCCGGCCGTGAGGGCCGCGGCGACGACGCCGGTCCCGCTCACGGCGATCACATAGCCGACGGTGGCGGCGTCCCGGCCCAGATCGTGCTGGACGCGGTAGATCAGCAGGTCGGTGGCGCCCATGGTGACGAAGGTCAGCAGGGTGAGCAGCACCGTCAGGGGGCGCAGCAGCGCATGCGTCCACAGGAAGCGGAAGCCGACGACGAACACCTCGCGGAGCACCCCCGCGGAGGGCTCGGCGCGCTCGCCGCCGCCGGCCCTGCCGAAGGTCACCCATGCCAGGCTGGCGGCGGAGACGAGGAAGGTCGCACCGTCCACGGCCAGCGCCTGGTCCGCGCCCACCGCGGCCGTCAGGAACCCGGCCGCGACGGGGCCGAGGAGGGTGCCGACGGCGAAGGTGCCCATCAGCCGCCCGTTGGCGGCGGTGAGGTCCTCGGTGCGCACCAGCTGCGGCACGGCCGTCACGTACGCCACGTCGAAGAGCGTCTTCAGTACGGTGGCCAGCGCGGTCAGGACGTACAGCACCCAGACGCGGGGCCCGCCGGCCCACCACAGCACGGGTACCGCGCAGAAGACCACGGCCCGCAGCAGATCGCAGAGGATCATGAGCCGCCGGCGGTCCGCCCGGTCCACCACGTACCCGGCGAACAGCCCCGTGCCGATGCCGGTGACCCCGGAGATGACGGTGACCAGGCCCATCTGCACGATCGACCCGGTCGCGTCGAGGACGAGCAGCGGCAGCGCGAGCAGCGAGATGGACCCGCCGAGCACGGACAGCGCCTGGCCGAGCCAGAAGACGTTGAAGTCCTTGTTCCGCCCCAGGGGCGCCACTGAGTGCACACCGGGACGGTAGGTGAGGCGGTCCCGGCCTGTCGCCCGCTTTTCCCGGGCCCGTCACCGGGTGTCGGCCGTGATGCGGAAACGCAGTTGGTTCGACGCACCATGTCCTGATCGCTGGTGTTCACCGGCATGTGGGGGGTGTCGGCGGGGAACAGGGGGCTCCGGATGTCAGGGGCGCGTTAAGAGCGGCCTTGCGCCCGTATGGAGGCCGTCAAAGTGGCTTAACGCCGGGGCGAAGAGGCGGTTATCTCGTTATCGGCCAGCCGATTGGCCGGTTCGTCTCTTCCCTCTTCACTCAGGAGCCCGCGATGGCCGATCTGGCCTTCGTCGTCACCACGGTCGCGGTGTTCGCGCTCGTGGCGCTCGTCGCCCGGGGGGTGACCAAGCTGTGAACGCCGAGAACATCGTCGGCCTCGTCGTGGCCGTCTCCCTGCTCGGATACCTCGTCCTCGCCCTCGTGTACCCGGAGAGGTTCTGAGCGCTGACATGAGCCCCGTCACCGCTGGTGTGCTCCAGCTCCTCGCGCTGATCGCCGCGCTCGCGCTGGCCTACCGCCCCCTGGGCGACTACATGGCCCGCGTCTACTCCTCCGAGAAGCACTACAAGCCGGAGAAGTGGATCTACAAGGCCATCGGCGCCAACCCCGCCGCCGAGATGCGCTGGCCCGCCTACCTGCGCGCCGTCCTCGCCTTCTCCGCGGTCGGCGTCCTCTTCCTCTACGCCCTCCAGCGGGCGCAGGGGATCCTGCCCGGCTCGCTCGGCTTCTCCGCGATCGACCCGGACCAGGCCTTCAACACCGCCGCCTCCTTCGTGGCCAACACCAACTGGCAGTCGTACGCCGGCGAGCAGGCCATGGGCCACGTCGTGCAGACCGGCGGCCTGGCGGTGCAGAACTTCGTCTCCGCCGCCGTCGGCATGGCCGTCGCCGTCGCCCTCGTACGGGGCTTCGCGCGCTCGCGCACCGGTGAACTGGGCAACTTCTGGGCCGACCTGGTCCGCGGTGTCCTGCGGATCCTGCTGCCGATCTCGGTGATCGGCGCGGTCATCCTCGTCGCGTGCGGCGTGATCCAGAACTTCTCCGGTATCCACGAGGTCGGCCAGTTTGCACCTGGGCACGGCACGGGCGGATCGCAGCAGTGGAACGGCGGCGCGGTGGCCTCCCAGGAGGTCATCAAGGAGCTGGGCACGAACGGCGGCGGCTACTTCAACGCCAACTCCGCGCACCCCTTCGAGAATCCGGGCCCGTTCTCCAACCTCTTCGAGATCTTCCTGATCCTGGTCATCCCGTTCGCGCTGACCCGCACCTTCGGCAAGATGGTCGGCAGCCTGAAGCAGGGTTACGCGATCCTCGCGACCATGGCCACCATCTGGATCGGCTTCTCCGCGCTGATGATGTGGACCGAGTTTGCCCACCACGGGCCGGTCTTCGACGTCTCGGGCGGCGCGATGGAGGGCAAGGAGGCCCGCTTCGGCATCGGCGCCTCGGCCATCTTCTCGGTCGCGACCACGCTCACCTCGACCGGCGCGGTCAACTCCTTCCACTCCTCGTACACGGGACTGGGCGGCGGGATCCAGCTGCTGGGCATGCAGCTCGGCGAGATCGCGCCCGGCGGGGTCGGCTCCGGGCTCTACGGCATGCTGATCATGGCGATCATCGCGGTGTTCATCGCGGGCCTGATGGTCGGCCGGACCCCGGAGTACCTGGGCAAGAAGATCGGCACCCGCGAGATCAAGTTCGCGGCCTGCTACATCCTGATCACCCCCGCCCTGGTGCTGGGCTTCACCGCCGCGGCCATGGCGCTGGACACCCCGGCGAACTCGATGACGAACACCGGCGCGCACGGCTTCTCGGAGATCCTCTACGCCTACACGTCGGGCGCCAACAACAACGGCTCCGCCTTCGCGGGCCTGAACGCCGACACCCAGTGGTTCAACAGCACCATCGGCATCGCCATGCTGCTGGGCCGCTTCCTGCCGATGGTGTTCGTCCTGGCGCTGGCGGGTTCGCTCGCCGAGCAGAAGCCCGTCCCCGCCACGGCGGGAACCCTGCGCACCGACAAGCCGCTCTACACCGGCCTGCTCGTCGGCACCATCCTGATCATCACCGGTCTGACCTACTTCCCCGCCCTCGCGCTGGGACCGCTCGCCGAAGGGCTCGCGTCATGAGCACCATCACCCCCGCCCGCGCACCACACGAAGACATCCCGACGGGTCACAAGCCCGCCGGGCGGGTCGGTGGCGGTCTCTTCGACCCGAAGCAGCTGCTGAAGTCCTTCCCCGACGCGGTCCGCAAGCTGGACCCGCGCGTCATGATCAAGTCGCCGGTCATGTTCGTGGTCCTGGTCGGCTCGGTCGTCACGACGGTCCTGGCGGTCAAGGACCCGACGGACTGGTTCGGCTGGGCGATCACGGCGTGGCTGTGGCTGACCACGATCTTCGCGAACCTCGCGGAAGCCGTCGCGGAAGGCCGCGGCAAGGCCCAGGCCGACACCCTGCGCCAGGCGAAGACCGACTCCGTCGCCCGCCGCCTGGCCAAGGACGGTACGGGCGAGGAGCAGGTCCCCGGCACGGAGCTGAAGATCGGCGACCTGGTGGTCTGCGAGGCCGGCGACATCATCCCCGGTGACGGTGACGTCGTCGAGGGCGTCGCGTCGGTGGACGAGTCCGCGATCACGGGCGAGTCCGCGCCGGTGATCCGTGAGTCCGGCGGCGACCGCTCCGCCGTCACCGGCGGCACGAAGGTGCTGTCCGACCGGATCGTCATCAAGATCACGACGAAGCCCGGCGAGACCTTCATCGACCGCATGATCGCCCTCGTCGAGGGCGCGGCACGGCAGAAGACCCCCAACGAGATCGCCCTCAACATCCTCCTGGCGTCCCTCACGATCGTCTTCCTGCTGGCCGTGGCCACCCTCCAGCCGTTCGCGATCTACGCGGATGCCGAGCAGTCCATGATCGTGCTGACCGCCCTGCTGGTCTGCCTGATCCCGACGACGATCGGCGCGCTGCTGTCCGCGATCGGCATCGCGGGCATGGACCGCCTGGTCCAGCGCAACGTGCTGGCCATGTCCGGCCGAGCGGTCGAGGCCGCCGGTGACGTGTCGACACTGCTGCTCGACAAGACGGGCACCATCACCCTCGGCAACCGTCAGGCCTCCGAGTTCGTGCCGGTCAAGGGCACCACCGCCGCCGAGCTCGCCGACGCCGCCCAGCTCTCCTCCCTCGCCGACGAGACCCCCGAGGGCCGCTCCATCGTCGTCCTGGCGAAGGAGGAGTACGGCCTGCGCGAACGCCACCGGGGCGAACTGGCCCACGCCACCTGGGTGCCCTTCACCGCCCAGACCCGCATGTCGGGTGTCGACGCGGACGGCACGAAGACCCGTAAGGGGGCGGCCGGTTCGGTCATCGCCTGGGTCACCGAGCAGGGCGGTCGGATCTCGGACGACGCCGACCTCCTCGCCAACCGCATCTCGGAGGCCGGCGGCACCCCGCTCCTCGTCGCCGTCCACGATGAGAGGGGCGCCCGGGTCCTGGGTGTCGTCCACCTCAAGGACGTCGTCAAGGAGGGCATGCGGGAGCGGTTCGAGGAGCTCCGCCGCATGGGCATCAAGACCGTCATGATCACGGGTGACAACCCGCTGACGGCGAAGGCGATCGCGCGGGAGGCCGGTGTCGACGACTTCCTCGCCGAGGCCACGCCCGAGGACAAGATGGCCCTCATCAAGCGCGAGCAGGCCGGCGGCAAGCTCGTCGCGATGACCGGCGACGGCACCAACGACGCGCCCGCCCTCGCGCAGGCGGATGTCGGCGTGGCGATGAACACCGGCACCTCGGCCGCCAAGGAGGCCGGGAACATGGTGGACCTCGACTCCAACCCCACCAAGCTCATCGAGATCGTCGAGATCGGCAAGCAGCTCCTCATCACCCGGGGCGCGCTCACGACCTTCTCCATCGCCAACGACGTCGCGAAGTACTTCGCGATCATCCCCGCCATGTTCGCGGTGGTCCACCCCGGTCTGGACAAGCTCAACGTCATGGGGCTGTCCTCCCCCGACTCCGCGATCCTCTCCGCGGTCATCTTCAACGCGCTCATCATCATCGCGCTGGTGCCGCTCGCCCTCAAGGGCGTCCAGTACCGGCCCACCAGCGCCGACAAGATGCTCCGCCGCAACCTCGGGATCTACGGACTCGGCGGCCTCATCGCGCCCTTCGTCGGCATCAAGATCATCGACATGCTCATCTCCCTCATCCCCGGAATCGGCTGAGACGACCATGAACAACTCTGTCAGCAACACCGCGCGCCTGCTCGGTGCCGGACTGCGGGCCCTGCTGGTCCTCACCGTGCTCTGCGGGATCATCTACCCGCTCGCCGTCACCGGGATCGCCCAGGCCCTCTTCAAGGACCAGGCCAACGGCTCCGAGATCAAGGACAGCGGCGGCCGGGTCGTCGGCTCCTCCCTCATCGGCCAGACCTACAACCTGCCCAAGACCGACCCCGACGACCCGGACGAAGCCGCCAGGCCGGACCTGAAGTGGTTCCAGCCGCGCCCCTCCAACGGCCTCGGCTCCAACAGCGTCAACACCCAGTACTCGCTGATCCTCTCCGGCGCCACCAACCGCTCCGCCGACAACGGCGCCGTCAACGGCCAGTGCACCAAGGACGCCGAGGTGGGCACCCTCTGCGCCCAGGTCACCGCCGCCAAGGACGCCGTCGTCGCGGACAACTCCACGGCCGGCCACCAGGTCAGGCCCGAGGACGTCCCGGCCGACGCCGTCACCTCATCCGGCTCGGGCCTGGACCCCGACATCTCCCCCGCTTACGCCAAACTCCAGATCCACCGGGTCGCCGAGCGGAACGAGCTCGCCGTCGAGCAGGTCGAGAAGCTCGTCGCCGACCACACCACCGGCCGCACCCTCGGTTTCATGGGCGAACCCCGCGTCAACGTCCTCGGGCTCAACACCGCGCTCAAAGCCCTGACCGAGAGCTGACGTTCCGCGACGGAAAGGCCGCACACCCACGACCCGGGTGCTGCTGGTGGAGGACGCCCCTCCACTCGCCCGCGCGCGTCGCCTCGCCGTGGCCCTCGTCGACGAGCTCGCCCACACCAACGTGCCGGCTCGCGCCGCGCCCCGGCTCAGAACCGGACCGGCAGCCCGGTCGGGTAGGTGCCCTCGCCCGCGAATCCGACCCGTTCGACGCGGTCGCGCCCGACGGCGAGGGCGAGGCTGTCGCGCCGCAGCAGCAGCTCGTCGAGGACCACCTCGATCTGCAGGTTGGCGAGCGCGGCTCCGATGCAGCGGTGCGCGCCGTGCCCGTACGCGATGTGCCCCGCCCCGCGCACCGGCTCTCGGGTGAGGTCCAGGGCTCCGGCCCCGTCGTACGTGCCCGGGTCGCGGTTGGCGGCGAGCAGACCGCTCGTCACGCCCTCGCCGCGGCGGACCAGGACACCGCCGAGTTCCACGTCCTCGGTGGCGTAGAGGGTGGCACCGATGCGGACGGTGGACACGTACCGCAGCAGCTCCTGCACCGCGCGCGGCAGCAGTTCCGGCTCCGCGCGCAGCCGTGCCACCTCGTGCGGGTGGTCGAGGAGGGTGAGCACCGCGTCGGTGAGGAAGAGGGACGGCGGCGCTATGCCGGTGTTGATCAGCAGGAAGACCAGCGCGATCATCTCCTGCCGGGTCAGGCGCTGGTCCTCCTCCGCCTCGGCGCTCGAGCGCAGCAGGTCGGAGGCCAGGTCCTCGGCGGGTGCGGCGGCGCGGCGGTCGAGGAGGGCGTCGATGTAGGCGGCGAGGTGGTCGATCCCGGCCGCGAAGCGGTCCGGCTCGCCCGACTCGTAGGCGCGGATCCAGCCGCCGACCTTCGGCCGGTCCGTCTCCTCGACTCCGATGATCTCGCAGATGACGTGGGTCGTCAGCGGGTAGGCGAAGGCGTGCAGGAGGTCGAACCCACCCTCCTTCGCGGCGAGTTCTCCGGCCAGCCCGTGCGCGATGTGTGCGATCCGCGGCCGCAGCGCGGCGATCCGGCGCGGCGCGAAGGCGCGCATCACGTGGCTCCGCAGCCGGCTGTGCTCCGGCCCGTCGACCATCACGAGGATCTCCAGGTACTGGCGGTACTCCTGGGGCAGCCCCGCACCGTCGAGCAACTCCGCGCCTACCCCGCCGCCTTCCGCTCCCGGAACCTTCGCAAGGTCCCGGACGAACCGGCTGTCACCGAGGGCCGCCTTGACCACCTCGTAGTGCGTGGCGAGCCATACGGGGGTCGTCATCTGCGGCAACGTCACCCGCATCAGGGGCGCGTGGCCGTGTGTGGCGTCGTCGATGTCGGCATGCGTTAACACGCGGGGGGTGGCGGTCGGTTCGGTCATCGCTGCACTCCGGTGGGTGTGGTGTGGACGTGACGCCAATATGACACACCGATGACGCCATGACGAGCCAGTACGGTGACGCAAGGCGGCCGTCGGCGGCGCTCAATCACCAATTTGTGCGGCGGCCTCGGGACATCCCGATCCGGTAGGCGCCAGGAATGAGGTGAAGCCGGTCCTCAGCACGGGTGAAACGGCCCGCATTAGAGGGGCGCAGCGGCGATTCGACACCTCCTGCCGACACTCCGGCGCCACCACGTGGCGCCATAGGGTTGCAGTGGTGCCATATTGGTGCCACTGTAGGTGCCACACGGCCCGCAGAGCGCTGGCGCCTGCCGGACCCGTCACCGCTTCGCGACCGCCGCGCCGTCTGCCGCGCGGTCCGCCCCTTCACCGCCGATCCGACAGGAGCCTGTTTCGCCGTGGCTACTCTCCTCTACAAGCTGGGCCGCTTCGCCTTCCGACGGCGTGGCCTGATGGCACTGCTGTGGGTGCTGGTCCTCGGCGGGGTGCTCGTCGCCGCCTCCTTCGCCCCACCACCTCCGGCCGACACCTTCTCCATGCCGGGCACCGAGTCCCAGAAAGCCTTCGACCTGCTGAAGGAGAAGTTCCCGGCCGCCGGCGGCCACGGTGCGAGCGCCCGGGTGGTCATCCGCGCCCCCCAGGGCCAGGACATCTCCGGCCCCGAGCGGAAGGCCGCGGTCTCCGGGCTCGTCTCCGACCTGACAGCGGCCCCGGAGGTGGCCTCGGTCACCGATCCGTACCGGGCCGGCGCCCTGGGCAAGGACTCCACCACCGCGTACGCGGTCGTGACGTACAAGGTCGCCGCCACCGAGCTGACCGGCAAGGAACACGACGCCCTGGAACAGGCGTTGGACAAGGCCCGCGAAGCCGGCCTGACCGTCGAGGCGGGCGGTGACGCCGTCAGGATCGAGGCCGCGACGGGCGGAGCCGAGGGCATCGGCATCCTCGTCTCGGCGATCGTCCTGCTGATCACCTTCGGATCGCTGGTCGCCGCCGGTATGCCCCTGCTCACCGCCCTCATCGGCGTAGGCGTCGGCATCAGCGGCATCACCGCCCTCGGCAGCACCCTCGGACTGTCCGCGACCACGTCCACGCTGGCCATGATGATCGGCCTCGCGGTCGGCATCGACTACGCCCTGTTCATCATCTCCCGCTACCGCTCCGAGATAGCCGAGGGCCGCGAGCGGCAGGAGGCGGCCGGACGCGCCGTCGGCACCGCGGGGTCGGCCGTCGTCTTCGCCGGTCTGACGGTCATCATCGCGCTGGCCGGCCTCGCCGTGGTGAACATCCCGATGCTCACCAAGATGGGCGTGGCCGCCGCGGGCACGGTCGCCGTCGCCGTCCTCATCGCCGTCACGCTCGTTCCCGCCCTGCTCGGCTTCGCACCGGTCAAGGTGCTGCGCCGCATCGACCGCAAGGCGGCGGGCGGCAAGCCGCTTTCCGCCCGGCAGCAGCGCAAGGCCGCCAAGGCGGCCGCCCGGCAGCAGCCCAACCTGGGTACGCGCTGGGCCCGTTGCGTGCTGCGCCACCCGGTGGCCGTCCTGCTGGTCGGCGTGGTCGGACTGGGCACGGTCGCGCTGCCCGCCGCCTCCCTGGAGCTCGGACTGCCCGGCGAGGGCACGATGGCGCCGCAGACCACCCAGCGCAAGGCGTACGACATGCTGTCGGAGTCCTTCGGCCCCGGCTTCAACGGCCCGCTGACGATCACGGTGAGCGCCCCGGACGCCTCGGCCGCGGCCGACGGCGTGGGCCGGGCGCTGGCCGGCCTGGACGGGGTCGCCTCCGTCTCACCGGCCGTACCCAACGCGGGGAACGACACCGCGATCCTGAATCTCGTACCGAGCACCGGACCCGCCGACCACGCGACCGAGGAACTGGTCCGCACCATCCGGGACGGCGCGGACGGCACCGAGAGCGCCACGGGTGCGGGCGAGGTCCTCGTCACCGGCCAGACCGCGATGTTCATCGACTTCTCGAAGACCCTCGACGACGCCCTGGTGCCGTACCTCGCACTCGTGGTCGGCCTCGCCTTCCTCCTCCTGATGCTCGTCTTCCGCTCGATCCTCGTCCCGCTCAAGGCGGCCCTCGGCTTCCTGCTGTCGGTCGGCGCGGCGCTCGGGGCCGTGGTGGCGGTGTTCCAATGGGGCTGGCTCGCCGATGTCTTCGGCGTCAAGGAGGCCGGTCCGGTGATGAGCACGATGCCGATCTTCATGATCGGTGTGGTGTTCGGCCTCGCGATGGACTACGAGGTGTTCCTGGTCAGCCGGATGCGTGAGGCCTACGTGCACGGGGCGCGGCCCGGCGAGGCGGTCGTCACCGGCTTCCGCTACGGCGGGCGGGTGGTGAGCGCGGCCGCGATCATCATGATCAGCGTGTTCTCCGGCTTCATCACGGAACAGAACGACCTGATCAAGATGATCGGCTTCGCCCTGGCGACGGCTGTCCTCTTCGACGCGTTCGTCGTCCGCATGGCCATCGTCCCGGCCCTGTTCGCCCTGCTCGGCAGGTCGGCCTGGTGGCTTCCCGCGTGGCTGGACCGGCTCCTGCCGAACGTGGACGTGGAGGGCGCCAAGCTCGAGGGCGGCGCGGCCACGGCGCTTGCCCGGGAGCGGGCACCGCATCTCGCGGACTCCTCCCGCTGAGCTTGCGCGCGGCGCGACGGGCCGGCCCCGGCTGCTGTGGCAGCCGGGGCCGGCCCGCCCTGTCATCCGGTGGCCGCGCCTCGCTCGCGCCACCAGTCCACGGTCGCCCTGACCTGCTCGTCGAGGGGGGTGGCCCGCACCGCGAACGCCGCCTCGTAGGCGCTCGAGTCGACCACGAACGGACGGTCGAACTGGTAGCGCACCTCCTTCAGCTCGCGGATCAGCGGGGAGAAGAGCGCGGCCGCGCCCAGCACGACCGACGGCAGCCTGCGCACCGCCACCGGCGCCGTTCCGGCCCGGGCGGCCAGGCGGCCGACCATCTCCCGGACCGACAGCGCGGGCTCCGTCGGGACGTGCCAGGGCCGCCCCCAGGCCCGCTCCTCGCCCGCGACCTCGACCAGCGCCCCGGCCACGTCGGGAAGATAGGTCCAGCTGTGCGGGGCGTCCGGATCCCCGAGTACGGAGACCGGCTTGCCGCGCAGCAGCGGTGGCAGCACCCGTGCGGCCAGGTGGCCGCCCTCGGTGACGCAGGGCCCGAAGAAGTCCGAGGCCCGCACCTCCACCGCCCTGATGCGGCCCTGCTCGTGCAGCTGCCGTGCCTGCTCCCAGGCCGCGGCGCGCACCCGCCCCTTGGCGCCGGTCGCCGCGAGCGGCAGCCCCTCGGTCATGGGGCCCTCCACCGGGCCGTACCCGTAGAGGTTGCCCAGCATGACCAGTACGGCCCCGGTGTTCTCGGCCGCGGCACACAGCGACGCGGTCAGCGGCGGCCATTCGCTCGCCCAGCGGTGGTAGGGCGGAGCGGCGCAGCCGTAGAGCGCGACCGCGCCCTTCGTGGCCTCGATCAGCCGCTCGGGGTCCTTCGCGTCCAGCGCGATGTGTTCGACTCCGGGTTCCGGGCTTCGGCCGGACCTGGTGACGACCCTTACGGCATGGCCCTGTTGGGCCAGCAACCGCGCGGTTGCGGCGCCGGCGGGTCCAAAACCTACGACGACATGGGAGCTCACCCCCGCACACTAGCGCCAGCGGTGGGCCCGGGCGCCACGGCCGCGCGGCCGGCGCAGCGGACCCCGCCGGGCCGCCGCCGGGCCCCGTCTGACCCTGCCCGGGGGCCGGGGGCCCGGGGGCCCGGGGCGCACGCTGCGCGGGCGGGGCGGGCCTGGGGCGGCACCGCCCGCGCGGCTTGCCGCTGCGGAGGGAGAGACCGGGGCGTCCGGGCCTCGCCGCCCGACTAGGGCCGGGTGACGGGGACGTTGCTGGTGACGGTCCCGTCCGTGCCGGAAACCGTGACCGCGTGACGGACCCCGTCCGGTCCGAGGACGACGGCCAGCCAGGCGCTGCCGCCGCCCTCCTGGGCGACCACGCGGATGCTCTCCACCTTGCCGCCGTCCACCGCCCCGGCCGCCTTGTCGGCCGCCTGCCCGATGGCCAGCGACGGCAGGGGCGCGGGGGCCGTCTTCGCGGAGCCTCCGGGACCCTGTTCGCCGGCGCGCGGGTTCGGGGCCGCCTCCCTCATCTCCTTCAGGACCTTGAGGTCCTTCAGGTCCTTCAGGTCCTTGGGGTGCTTGCGGTTCTCGGGGTCGCCGAACGCACGCTCGCCGTGCTCGCCGCCGCCCGCGGGGCCGCGCCGCTTCCCGCCCTCGTGGTAGGCCTCGGCCCAGCCGAAGCGGGGCCCGGACATCCGCTCGTCGTGGTGCTCGTCCACCGCCACGGCCACCGCCGCACCGCCGACGATCACCACGGCCGCGCCCAGCGCAGCCCATCGGGCCCCCTTGCGCCGGGGCACCAGCCGCCCCAGGTCCACGCGCTTGCGCGGGCCGGCTTGCGGGGCGCCCCCGGGCCGCGTGGGCTGCTCGGGCTGCTCGGACGGCGGGAAGGATTCAGACATACCGGGACTCCTCATGCACAACCGGGCACGGCACCCGGCTCGTTGCAGAGCATGCGGAGCCGATGCTGAAGCCCACCTGAAGTCAGCTGAAGACCTCTTCAGCCGGCCGCGGACCGGGCCTGAGACCCTGGTCGGCATGCGCGTACTGGTGGTGGAGGACGAACGGCGGCTGGCGGTGGCCCTGCAACGGGGGCTCCAGTCGGAGGGGTTCTCGGTGGACGTGGCCCACGACGGGCTGCAAGGGCTGTGGATGGCCACCGAGCACGACTACGACCTGATCGTGCTCGACATCATGCTGCCCGGCCTGAACGGCTACCGGGTCTGCGCCCGGCTGCGCGCCGCCGGGAACGAGTCGGGGATCCTGATGCTGACGGCGAAGGACGGCGAGTACGACGAGGCGGAGGCCCTGGACACCGGCGCCGACGACTTCCTGTCCAAGCCCTTCTCCTACCTCGTCCTGGTCGCCCGGCTGCGCGCGCTGGCCCGGCGCACGGGCCGCCGCGGCCCGCAGGTCATGCGCTTCGGCGACCTGCTGCTGGATCCGGCCCGGCACAGCTGCTCCCGCGGCGACACCGAGATACGGCTGACGGCCCGGGAGTTCGCGGTACTGGAGTACCTGGCCCGGCGCCCCGGCGAGGTCGTGCCCAAACGGGAGATCCTGGAACAGGTCTGGGACATCGCCTTCGCCGGCGACCCCAACGTGGTCGAGGTCCACATCAGCGCCGTGCGCCGCAAGATCGACGCGCCGTTCGGCCGCGCCGCACTGGAGACCGTGCGCGGCGCGGGCTACCGACTGGCGGCCGACGGTGGCTGAGCCCGCACTCCCCCGCCGCCGGCTGCGCCGCCCGCGCGCCCCGCGAGGGCTGGGAGGACGGGGAGGACCGGGGCGCCTGCTCCGGCGCTCTCCCCTGCGCCGCCTCCTGCCGACCACCGTCCGGGCCCGCGCCACCGTCGGCGCCGTCCTGGTCGTCGCCGCTGCCCTGGCCCTGGCCTCCTTCGCCCTCCTGGGACTGCTGGAGGCCAATCTGCTGCGCAACGCCGAGCGCGACGCCGCGCGGCAGGCCGAGACGATCGCCCGGCTCGCGGCCTCCGGAGACCTCGAGAAGATGCGCCCGACCCTGCACGGTGTCGAGTTCTTTCAGGTGGTGAACGCCCGCGGCCGGGTGCTGCGCGCCTATCCGAACCTGGCCGGCGAGTTCCCGCTCGCCCCCGTCAAGCCCCTCCGGCCCGGCAAGGAATCCCAGACCTGGAAGGCCGGCCCGCTCGGCGGCGAGCACCGCCAGCGGGTCGTCCAGATCACCACGCAGACCCCGCAGGGCATGGTCACCGTGTTCGTGGGGACCTCGTTGCGCGACGTGGACGCCGCCGACGACACCACGGCCGCCGCGCTCGCGGTCGGCGGCCCGCTGCTCCTCGCCACCGTCGCCTTCGTCACCTGGCGGGTCACCGGCCGGGCGCTCGGGCCGGTCGAGGCGATCCGCGCCGAGGTCGCCGGGATCAGCGACCGGGACCTGCACCGCCGGGTCCCCGTACCGCCCACCCACGACGAGGTCGCCCGCCTGGCGCAGACGATGAACACCACCCTGGACCGGCTGGAGTCCGCCGGAATCCGCCAGCGCCGGTTCATCGCCGACGCCTCCCACGAACTGCGCAGCCCCATCACCGTGCTGCGCACCCAGCTGGAGGTGGCCCTGGCCGTCCGGGACCCGGAGCTGTGGCCGGAACTGATCAGCGGCGCGCTCCAGGACATCGAGCGGCTCCAGCAGCTCTCCTCCGACCTGCTGCTGCTCGCCCGGATCGACGCCGCCCAGCCGATGGCGTCGGCCCGGCTGGACCTCGGCGCCGTGGTCCGCGACGCCGTCGAAGCCCGCCTCGGGGACCGGGTTGCGGTGCGCACGGAACTGGCGGGCGGCATCCGGGTGGAGGGCAGCGAGCTGTGGCTGGCCCGGGTGGTCACCAACCTGCTCGACAACGCCCAGCGGTTCGCCGTCCGGCGGGTGGACCTCGTCCTCGCCGCCGCCGGCGGCCCCGGCGGACGGACCGCCGTGCTGGAGGTGACCGACGACGGCCCCGGAATCCCGCCCGGCGACCGGGAACGGGTCTTCGAGCGCTTCACCCGTCTCGACGACGCCCGCAGCCGCGACCACGGCGGGGCCGGCCTGGGCCTCGCCATAGCCCGGGACCTGGCCGCCCACCACGGCGGCACCCTCACCGCCGAGGGCTCCCCGCGGGGAGCCCGGCTGGTGGTGCGGCTGCCGGTGGCGGAAGGTGGGGGCCCCTCCCTGGGGGTCCCCCCGGACGGAGTCTGGGGGAGGTAGCCGGGGGTCTCAGCCCAGCAGGGCGTAGACCGTGGAGGCTGTGGCGGCGGGCTCCGCCGCGCCTTCTGGGGTCATGGTGATGTCGGCGAAGGCCATCCGCCGGCCGAGTTTGGTCACCCGTACGTGGATCAGGACGTCGGCGCCGGCCACCGGGCGCTGGAAGCTCGTGGACTGCTGGACGGTGGTCATCGGCCCGTACGCGCCGCGCGCGCTGGAGATCGCGATGACGGTCGCGGTGTCGGCGGCGGCCATCAGGGCCTGGCCCGAGAGCCCGCCGCCGTCCCGTGCCAGGGTGTCGGACCAGGGCAGCCGCAGGACGGCGTGCCGCTCGCCGGTCTCCTGGACGCTCAGGCCCAAGGCGAGCACCCAGGGGGCGAAGTTGTCGGCGAGGATCTTGTCTGCGTCTGCGGGTGAGAACGTCACCGGGCGATTGTGGCGGCCCGGCCGGACCGCCACAATCCCCTGTCGGTTTTCGGTCAGAGGGTGGCGGCGAGTTCCGTGCCCTGGCGGATGGCCCGCTTGGCGTCGAGTTCGGCGGCCACGTCGGCGCCGCCGATCAGGTGCGCCTCGACTCCGGCCGCGCGCAGCGCCTCGTACAGGTCGCGGCGCGGCTCCTGCCCGGTGCACAGGACGACGGTGTCGGCGGGTACGAGCCGCTGCTCGCCGTCGACGGTGATGTGCAGGCCCTCGTCGTCGATGCGCTCGTACGTGGCCCCGGCGACGGAGACCACCCCGCGGTGCTTGAGCTCCGCCCGGTGGATCCAGCCGGTGGTGGTGCCGAGGCCGGCGCCGACCTTGGTCGTCTTGCGCTGGAGCAGGTGGACCTGGCGCGGCGGCGCGGGGCGCTCGGCGGCGGTGAGTCCGCCGGGGCCGGTGTACGCGGTGTCCACGCCCCAGTGGCGGAAGTAGACGGCCGGGTCCTGGGAGGCGCCCTCGCCGCTGTCGGTGAGGTACTCGGCGACGTCGAAGCCGATGCCGCCGGCGCCGACGACGGCGACGCGCTCGCCGACGGGGGCACCGTCCCGCAGCACGTCGAGGTAGGTGACGACGTTGGCGTGGTCCACGCCCTCGATGCCGGGGGTGCGGGGGGTGACCCCGGTGGCGACGACGACCTCGTCGTAGCCCTGGAGGGTCTCCACGTCGGCGCGGGTGTTCAGGCGGACGTCCACGCCGCTGTCCACGAGCTGGGTGCCGTAGTAGCGGATGGTCTCCTCGAACTCCTCCTTGCCGGGGATGCGGCGGGCGACGTCGAGCTGGCCGCCGATGTGGCCGGAGGCCTCGAAGAGGGTGACGGCGTGGCCGCGGCCGGCGGCGGAGACCGCGCAGGCGAGCCCGGCCGGGCCCGCGCCGACGACCGCGACGCGCTTCTTCAGCTGCGTGGGCGAGAGGACGAGCTCGGTCTCGTGGCAGGCGCGCGGGTTGACCAGACAGCTGGTGATCTTGCCGCTGAAGGTGTGGTCGAGGCAGGCCTGGTTGCAGCCGATGCAGGTGTTGATGGTCTCGGAGCGGCCGGCCGCGGCCTTGGCGACGAAGTCGGCGTCGGCGAGGAAGGGGCGGGCCAGGGAGACCAGGTCGGCGCGGCCGTCGGCGAGCAGTTCCTCGGCGATCTCGGGGGTGTTGATGCGGTTGCTGGTGACGAGGGGGACGGACACCGCGCCCATCAGCCGCTTGGTGACCCAGGTGTAGGCGCCGCGCGGTACGGAGGTGGCGATGGTGGGGATGCGGGCCTCGTGCCAGCCGATGCCGGTGTTGATGAGGGTGGCGCCGGCCGCCTCGACCTCCTTGGCGAGGTGGACGACCTCGTCGAGGGTGGAGCCGCCGGGGATCAGGTCGAGCATGGAGAGGCGGTAGATGAGGATGAAGTCCTCGCCGACGGCCTCGCGGGTGCGGCGGACGATCTCCAGCGGGAAGCGGACGCGGTTCTCGTACGCGCCGCCCCAGCGGTCGGTGCGCTTGTTGGTGGCGGCGGCGATGAACTCGTTGATCAGGTAGCCCTCGGAGCCCATGATCTCGACGCCGTCGTAGCCCGCGAGCCGGGCGAGGCGGGCGGCCCGGACGAAGTCCTCGACCGTGCGCTCGACCTCGATGTCGCTGAGCTCGTTCGGGACGAAGGGGCTGATGGGAGCCTGGAGGGCGCTGGGGGCGACCAGGTCCTTGTGGTAGGCGTAGCGGCCGAAGTGGAGGATCTGCATGGCGATCTTCCCGCCTTCGGCGTGCACCGCCTCGGTGATCACCCGGTGCTCGGCGGCCTCGTCCTCGGTGGTGAGGCGGGAGCCGCCCTCGAAGGGGCGGCCGGCGTCGTTCGGGGCGATGCCGCCGGTGACGATCAGGCCGGCGCCGCCGCGGGCCCGCTCGGCGTAGAAGGCGGCGAGGCGCTCGAACCCGCCCGCGTGCTCCTCGAGGCCGGTGTGCATCGATCCCATGATCACGCGGTTGGGCAGGGTGGTGAAGCCGAGGTCCAGGGGGCTCAGCAGGTGCGGGTACCGGCTCTGGGACATGGGGGGCGCCTCCTCGCGCGGGGGTGATGACCCTGTTCTAGCGAGGGGAGGCCGGTTTTGCAACTAGGTGCAAAACCGGGTGGGGCCGCGAGGGCCCAGGGATCCCCGGGTCCAGGGGCCCGGCCCGCCGAAGGCTGTGGCGGAGTTCACGCCGCCCGGCCTCCGGGCGGGGGCGCGTCAGTGGATGACCCTGAAGCTGCGCCAGGACAGGCTGGCGGGGGCCGTCACGTTGGAGAGCGTCGTGGCCACGTAGGTGCCGTCCCCCCGGTCGGCCTTGCCGCAGTCCTCCGTCCGGTACAGGACGATGTCGACGAGGCTGTTGTTCTCCACGTGGGTGGCCCCCTTCGGGATGCCGATCTTGTGGCAGCCCCGGACGAGGGTGTTGGAGTAGCTCAGCTCGATCGGCGAGTCGTGGCCGCGGAAGCTGAGCATGCCTGCGGTGCTCCGGCCCAGGCCCGAGCAGGCGGTGGCGGTCAGCAGCAGCGCCGCGACCCCCACGATGGTGCTGATCCGTCGGCTGTGGGACATGGCGGTCCTCGTCTGTGCGGTGGCGGCGGTTCCTGCCCACAGCTTTGCCCCGCGGAGCGCGGGTGGCTTCCGTTGCTCGGCCGACCGGATGAACGTGGTGGAGCCGGGCCCGGGCGGTGGCCGGGACGGACGACCGGGCGCGGGCCCGGCTCCACGGCCTCAGGCGCGGCGCAGGCGCACCGTGAGGATCTGGAAGGGGCGCAGGGTGAGGGCGACCGCGCCGTCCGGCGTGGGAGCGCCGACCGCCGACCCCGCCAGGGGGCGCTCGAGGAGGTCGCTCTCGACCGCCTCCGTCACCGGGAAGCCCGCCGCGAGGACGGCCTTGGCGCGGCCGCCGCGGGACTCGTAGAGGCGCACGACCACGTCGCCGCCGCGGTCCTCGGCGAGCTTGACCGCCTCGACCACCACGGCGTCGTTGTCCACGGCCAGCAGCGGGGCGACCGGGCCCGCGCCGCTCACCACCCGCTCCGGCAGGTTGAGTGCGTGCCCCTCGCGGACGGCGTCCCCGATCCCCGCGCCGGGCGCCAGCGAGAACCGCAGGGTGTGGGCGCCCTGGTCGGTCTCCGGGTCGGGATAGCGCGGCGCGCGCAGGAGCGAGAGGCGGACCGTGGTGGTCTGGCCGCCGTCGGCCCGCACGTCGCGGGTCACGTCGTGCCCGTAGGTGGATTCGTTGAGCAGGGCGACCCCCCAGCCCGGATCCTCCACGTGGATCCAGCGGTGGGCGCAGATCTCGAACTTGGCCGCCTCCCACGAGGTGTTGGTGTGGGTGGCCCGGTAGACGTGCCCGAACTGGGTCTCCGAAGCGGACCGTTCGGCCTTCACGTCCAGCGGGAAGGCCGCCTTGAGGAACTTCTCCGTCTCGTGCCAGTCCACGTCGGTGACGATGTCGAGGGTCTTGGCCCCGGTCCTCAGGGTGAGCGACTGGACCGCCGTCGAGGAGCCGAAGGAGCGGGTGATCCGGACGGTGACGGCCGACGGGCCGCTCTCTCTGACCTCCATGGCGTCCAGGGCGACCAGGTCGGTGACCTTGTTGCGGTAGAACGCGTCGATGTCCCAGGCGTCCCACATGTTCGGGAAGTCGGGGTGGATCTGGAGCAGGTTCGCCGCGCCGCCCGGGGCGAGCGCCTCGCGGTCCGCCTCCAGGTCGTAGGCCGAGACGACCAGCCCGCGGCCGTCGATCTCCACCAGCAGCCGGCCGTTGGCCAGGACGTGGCCGCCGCCGTGCCGCTCCTCCACCGTGACCGGCTGCCCCGCCTCGGCCGGGACGCCCGCGCCGCCGGCCGGGATGCCGCGCCGGGCGTGCGGGGCGCAGTTGAAGACCAGGTCCTGCCCGCCCTCCCCCGCCAGTGCCGTCTGGGCGGCCAGCGTGATGCCCTCGAGCTCCTCGCGCACCGTCCGGTAGGTCTCGCGCGCCTCGCGGTGTACCCAGGCGATGGAGGAGCCGGGCAGGATGTCGTGGAACTGGTGCAGCAGCACCGTCTTCCAGATCCGCTCGAGGTCCTCATACGGGTAGGCGTACTCCGCCGCGCGGACCGCGGCGGTCGCCGCCCACAGTTCGGCCTCGCGCAGCAGTGATTCGCTGTGCCGGTTGCCCTGCTTGGTCTTGGCCTGGGAGGTGTAGGTGCCGCGGTGCAGCTCCAGGTAGAGCTCGCCGGCCCAGACGGGTGCGTCCGGGTACTCGGCGCGGGCCTTCTCGAAGAAGGCGTCCGGCCGCTCGACCTCGACCCGCGGGGAGCCTTCGAGGTTCCGCTGGCGCTTGGCGCGGGCCAGGTGTTCGCGCGTGGGGCCGCCACCGCCGTCACCCCACCCGAAGGGCACCAGCGACCGCGAACCACGGCCCTTCTCCTGGTAGTTGCGTGCGGCGTGCGCCAGCTGGGCGCCGCCGAGGTCGGAGTTGTAGGTGTCGACGGGCGGGAAGTGGGTGAAGACGCGGGTGCCGTCGATGCCCTCCCACCAGAAGGTGTGGTGGGGGAACTTGTTGACCTGGGACCAGCAGATCTTCTGGGTCAGGAACCACGTGGAGCCGGAGAGTTTGACGATCTGCGGCATCGCGGCGGTGTAGCCGAAGGAGTCGGGGAGCCAGACGTTGTGGGTCTCGATGCCGAACTCGTCGAGGAAGAACTTCTTGCCGTAGAGGAACTGGCGGGCCATGGCCTCGCCGCCGACCATGTTGGTGTCGGACTCCACCCACATCCCGCCGACCGGTACGAACTGCCCGTCCGCGATCTTCTTCTTGATCCTCTCGAAGAGCTCGGGCCGGTACGTCTTGATCCAGTCCAGCTGCTGGGCCTGCGACATGGCGAACACGAACTCGGGGTGCTCGTCCATCAGGTTGACCATGTTGGAGGAGGTGCGGGCGACCTTGCGCACCGTCTCGCGCAGCGGCCACAGCCACGCGGAGTCGATGTGGGAGTGGCCCACCGCGCTGATCCGGTGTGCGGAGGCGTGGGCGGGGGCGGCGAGCACGCCGGTCAGGCACGCGCGGGCGGCGGCCGCGGTGCCGGGCACGTCGCCGAGGTCCACGGCGTCCAGTGCCGCGTCGACGGCGCGCAGGATCTCGTACCGCCGGGCGTCCCTGGGGTCGAGCTGGGTCATCAGGTCGTGGAGGACCTCCAGGTCCTGGACCAGTTCCCACACTTCGGTCTCGAAGACGGCGAGGTCCATCCGGGCGAGCCGGTAGAGGGGCTGGTCGCCGCTGGTCAGCCTGTCGCCCTCGTACGTGGCCGTGTGCTCGACGAGGACCGGGTTGGCAGCGGCCTCGACGTACCACTCGACGCGCTCGCCGCCCTCGGCCCGGTCGGCGACACGCACCCAGTCGTTGTACGGGTTCAGTGCCTTGACCTCGCTCCCGTCGGCCCGGTGGACCAGTCCCTCGCACTGGAAGCCGGGCATCATCCGGTCGAAGCCCAGGTCGAGGACGGCCTCGACCGTACGGCCGGCCCAGTCGGCCGGGACGCTGCCGGTGACCTTGAACCAGGTGGTGCCCCAGGCCGGCCCCCACGACGCACCGGTCGCGCAGGGCTCGTAATCCGCCGCCAGGCCCTGGGCGACGGGGACCGGCTCGTCCGGGGCCTCCCAGCGCGCGAGGGTCAGCGGGACCGGGCGGGAGTGCACGGCGGGCTTGATGCGCTCCTTGAGGACCCGGCGGAGGCGGTGTTCGGTGATGCTGCGGTCGTCGTGCATGACGGCTGCTCCAGGAGGGAGAGGGGTCGGGACACGGGAGGGGTGGGGCGCGGGCGCCGGTTCAGGTCTTGACGGCTCCCTCTCCGACGCCCTTGAAGAAGAAACGCTGGAGGGCGAAGAAGAGGAGCATCATCGGGATGAGCGCGGCCATGGCGCCGGCGGCGATGAGCCGCTGGTCGTTGACGGTGGTGGCGCCGGCCAGGGTCTTCAGGCCGAGCTGGAGGGTGTAGTGCTCACTGTTGGTGAGGACCAGCAGCGGCCACAGGAAGTCGTCCCAGGCGCCCATGAAGCTGGTGATGCAGACGACGGCCAGGGCTCCCTTGGCGGCGGGGAGGAAGACCCGGGTGAAGCGGGCCCATTCGCCCGCGCCGTCCAGGACCGCGGCTTCCTCCACCTCCTTGGGCACGGCCAGGAAGGCCGCCCGCATGATCATGATGTTGAGGACGGAGACGGCGCCGGGCAGCCAGACGCCGATGAGGGTGTCGACCAGGCCCATCTCGCGGACCGTGAGGAACATCGAGATCATCACGGACTCGAAGGGGAACATCAGGGTCGCCACGAGCACGGTGAAGACGGCCTTGCGGCCCTTCCAGCCGGGCCGGGACAGGGCGTAGCCGCCCATCGCCCCGCAGAGCACGTTCGAGGTGACGGCGAGGACGGCGACGACGAGGGTGTTGCCGACGTACTGGAGCAGCGGGAACGACTCGGCGACCCGTACGTAGTTCTCGAGGGTGGGCTGCGAGGGCAGTACGCCGTCGTACACGTTCTCCGTGCGGCCGCGGATCGAGGTCAGGAACTGCCAGACGATCGGTCCCAGCATGATCACGAGCATCAGGACCAGCGTGACGTACCGGCCGGCGAGTCCGGTCCAGTGGCGCCTCAACTCTCGTCTCCCTTCGACAGGCGGCGGCCGAGCAGGCTGAAGACGAGCGTCAGGAGGAAGAGCAGGATCGACAGGGCGGAGGCGTAGCCGGTCTCACCGGAGAAGCCGAGGCCGACCTGCCGGATGAGGAAGGGCAGGGTGCGCGCGCCGCCGCCGGGACCGCCGCTCTCGCCGCCGAGGATGTAGATCTCGGTGAAGACGCGCAGCGCCGAAATGGCGGAGAGGGTGCCGACCAGCAGCATCATCGGCTTCACCTGGGGGATGGTGATGCTGAAGAACCGGCGGACGGCGCCGGCGCCGTCGAGGGCGGCCGCCTCGTAGAGCGAGGCGGAGACGTTCCCGAGGGCCGCGAGGTAGAAGACCATGTAGTAGCCGAGGCCCTTCCACACGGTCACGATCATCGCGGAGACCAGCAGCATCGTGCTGTCGGTCAGGAACGGGACCGGTTCGCAGACGATGCTCAGCTTCCGGAAGACGGTGTTGACGAGCCCGTCGCTGCGCAGCACCCACTGCCAGATGAGCCCGACGACCACTGCGGAGGCGATCACCGGGGTGTAGAAGGCGGAGCGGAAGAAGCCGATGCCGGGGACCTTGGTCTGCACGAGGACGGCGAGGGCCAGCGGCAGGAGGACCAGGCAGGGCACGACGACGGCGAGGTAGAGCACGCTGTTGACGGCCGCGGTCCAGAAGTCGGGATCGGCGAAGGCGCGGGTGTAGTTGGCGAAGCCGACGAAGGTGCCGCCGCGCAGGATCTGGGAGTCGGTGAGGGAGAGGATGACAGTGTTGACGAACGGCCAGAGGCTGAACAGCGTCACCATCAGCAGGCCGGGGGCGAGGAAGAGGTACGGGGTCCACCAGGCGCGGTGTCGCACCGCGGTCCCGGCCTCCTTGGCCCGCAGCGCGCGGGTCACTTCCGGGCCGCGGCGGCGAGCAGCTTGTTGGCCTCCTCCTGGGCCTTCCTGACCGCCGTACGGGGGTCCTGTTCGCCCTTGATGGCCTTCTGCATCTCCCGTACGACGACGTCGCCGACCTGACTGGTCCACTGGACGGGGGTGTTGGCGTCGAGCTCGGCGGTCTTCAGCTGCTCGGCGCCGACCGCGCGGGCGAGGGTCTCGGCGTCCTTGCCGTCGCCCTTGTCCGCGAAGTACGGGTCCGCGAGGCCCCGGGCGTTCGACGGGTAGATGGTCGCCTTCTTGGAGAACGCCACCTGGTTGGGGCCGTTGGTGACCCACTTGGCGAACTCGGCCGCCGCGTCGAGGTGCTTGGTGTCCCTCTTGATGCCGAGGGACTGGGCGTAGATGCCGATGTGGCCGAGGGTGCCCGTGACGGCTCCCGCGACCTGGGTCTTCGCGTAGACCTGCGGAGCGTTCTGCTTGATGTCCTTGACGAACCCCGGGGAGCCGGGGCCGAAGACGAGCTTCCCGCCGCCGTAGAGCTGGTTGATGTCGTCGGACTTGAGGAGGGACTCCTTGGGCATCGCGCCCTTGGCGTACAGGTCCTTCATCCGTTCCACCCACGCGACGGCCCGGTCGGTGTCGAAGGTGAACCGCTCCCCCTTCGCGTCGAGGATCGGCACGCCCATCTTCTGCCAGTCCCCGGGCAGCCGGCCCTTGGGGTCGGCCATGAAGGCGGCGGTGCGGCCGCCGGACGTGTCGGCGATCCGCTCGGCGTAGTCGAAGAACTCCTCCACGCTGGTGGGCGGCTTGGCCGGGTCCAGGCCCGCCTTCTCGAAGAGCTCCTTGTTGTACGTGAGGATCTCCGGGGTCACGTACCAGGGGTAGGCGTACACGCCGTCGCCCTTGCCCGGGAGCTTGAACTGCTCCCAGGCGCCCGGCACGTACTCCTTGGCCAGCGCTCCGTCGAGTTTGGCGACGTCGGCCAGCATCCCCCGGTCGCCGAGGAGCTGGAAGGAGTCGGTGGACAGGTTGACCACGTCCGGCAGGGCTCCGGCCTGGGCGTCGGCGACGAGCTTCTCGTTGTAGCCGTCGCCCGGTACGTCCTCCCACTTGACCTTCGCGTCGGGGTACTCGGCCTCGAACCCGTCGATGACGCCCTGTACGTACGCCGTGAAGGCGGGCTTCAACTGGAGGGTGCGGAAGGTGATCTCACCCGCCACTCTGCCCGTCTTCTCGGCCTCCTTCACCTCCCCCGAGCCGCCGCTCATTCCGCACGCACCGGTCGAGAGGAGGGCGCCGGCCACCAGCACGGCAACGGCCATACGGGTCGGGTTCGAACGGGTCATCGTCGCCGCCTTCGCAGAAGTCCGGCCTCATTGCCGGAGGCGGTGCCCACGGTCGTCGGGAATCAAGACCTCGTCAATGAGGCAGGGGCCCCAGTGGCCGGTGGGGGCCTGGTGCGGAATGCCGCGACCGGGGCGCGCAGGCCCTGGAGGACCTCTGCGGCGCCCGCCTCGAGCTGGACTAATGCGCTTTAGTACAAAGACAGTTGACGGTGGTATCGATTCGATGACGAAGCGGT
This sequence comes from Streptomyces sp. cmx-11-4, assembly GCA_049998195.1. Taxonomy (GTDB): domain Bacteria; phylum Actinomycetota; class Actinomycetes; order Streptomycetales; family Streptomycetaceae; genus Streptomyces. The sequence continues at coordinate 555,583 of JAEBET010000002.1, read as the reverse complement.
CTCTTCCCGCGCGATCTGACGCTTTATCGCCGGTTCAGGAGGGCTCGCACTAATGCGGTTTACCTCATCGGGTACTCGGCCTTCCCCGCGAGCTTGCCGTCCTTGAAGCAGAAGCGGAGCACGGTTTCCTTGCCGTTCTCGGGGTCGCCGCTCGATATGTACCAGGCGCAGGTGCTGCCCTCGGGCTCGGCCGGGCCGCCCTCCTTCAGCGCGCTCTTGACGAAGGAGTCGCCCGCCGGGAGCTTGGCGCGCACCTCGCTCTCCGCGTCGCCGGTCTTCACCGCCTCGTAGACCTTGGGGTCGACCAGGGTCTTGTCGGCCATGTCGAGGACCTTCCCCATGCCGAAGACCGCCAGCACGGCGAGGCCGATACCCAGCACCAGAGCCACCCCGCAGCCGATCAGACAACCCTTGCGCTGTGCCACGCCGATTCCTCCGTGTCGCTCCGTGTCCGGCGGCGGTCGCCTGGACACTCCGAGCTTCGCAAAGGGCGGGGGCCCGGGGCTGTCCTCGAAAGTCGTCGGCTGCCGCGACGATCGTCGTTCGAGGTCAGAGCCCCTGCCGGGCCGAATGACGGCCGGAAGGCGACCGAAGTGACCGCCGGGCGGCGACCGGATGACGGCGGGCGCCGGTCAGGCCCCCGTCACCGCACCAGGTCCCCGGGGTCCGTGTTGGCCCCGCACAGGAGGACGGCGACCCGCTCCCCGAGCGGCTCCCGGGCTCCGCGCTGGGCCGCCAGGGCGGTGGCCGCGCCCGCCTCGACCACGATCCGGTGCTCCTCCCAGAGAGCCCGCCGGGCGTCCGTGATCGCCGCGTCCGGGACGAGGACCGACCGTACGGCCTCGTCCTGAGCGGCGGCCAGCGCGTCCGCCGAGACGCGGGTGGCCCCCAGTGAGTCGGCGGCCACCGAGTCCACGGCCACGTCCACCGGACGGCCCGCCGCCAGGGCCGCGTTCAGGGCGCGGCAGTTCTCCGGCTCGGCGGCGACCACCCGTACGCCGTGTTCGCGCGCGGCGGTGGCGATGCCGGCGAACAGTCCGCCGCCGCCGACCGCGACGACCACCGTGTCCAGTCCGGGCAGCGCGGCCCGGATCTCGTCGAGCAGGGTGCCGGCGCCCGCGGCGATGAGCGGGTGGTCGTAGGCGTGGCTGCTCAGGGCCCCGCTATCGGCGGCGAACTCCTCGCAGGCGGCCAGCGCTTCGGCGTACCGGTCGCCGACGAGCCGTGCCTCGGCCCCGTACCCGCGCAGCCGTTCCACCTTCACCCGGGGGGCGTTGGCGGGCAGGAACACGGTCGCGGGCACGTCCTGGTCGCGGGCCGCCCAGGCGCAGGCGAGCCCCGCGTTGCCGCCCGAGGCGATGGTGACGCCGGCGGCCGGGAGGGTGCCTGCCCGATGGTGGGCGGCGAGGAAGTTGCGCGCGCCGCGGGCCTTGAAGGAGCCGGTGTGCTGGAGGTGTTCCAGGGCGTACCAGACCCCGTCGGCCGCGGGAGCCACGGCGACGGGCCGTACCGATCCGGCGATGCGGTCGGCGGCGGCGCGTACGGCGGCGTAGTCGAGCTGCTGTTCCATGGCAGGTCTCCCCCTCAGGTGGTGGGTCGGATGGCGGGCCGGGCGGCCTCGATCAGCTGGCGCAGGGCGCCGTAGTACACCTCGTGGTCCGTCAGGGGCGGCAGTACGTCGGCCAGTCCGGCGCAGAGCACGGGGAACCGCTCCGGGTCGAGCGCGGCGAGGGCCGCCCGGGAGGCGGCGGTGGCCCCGGCCGGATCCCGGTGGTCCACGAAGGCCGCGCTCCCCAGGGTGAGCAGGTACATGCGGCGGTAGACGGTCATCGCCTCGGCGGCGGTCATGCCCGCGGCCACGCTGTCCGCGAGGGCGGGCTCGACGAGACGGGCGAGCAGCTGCCGCCCGAGCCAGGGCCGGCCGCCGCGCAGCACGAGCAGGCCGGGGTGGGCGGTGAGCAGCCGGTACAGCGCGCCGAACCGCTCTTCACAGGCCTGTGCCCAGTCGGTTCCGGCGGGGATGTCGGGCAGCTGCCCGGCCAGGTGCTCGGTGCACAGGTCCAGCAGTCCGGCGAGGTCATCGCAGCGGCGCTGGACGGTGGCGTGGGAGACGCCGAGCCGGTCGGCCAGGGCCCGGAAGCTCAGGGCGGCCGGCCCTTCCTCGTCGAGGAGGCGCAGGGCGGCGACGGCGATCGCTTCGGGGGTGGCCTGGTCCAGGGCGGGGGATCTCCTCGGCATGAGATACACCGTAACATACGTCGTATCACACTGACCGAGGCCGCTCGTCACCCCTTTGGTGTGACATCGATTGCGGCCATATTGCTGGTCAATGGCGGATATCAGCCGACCTTCGTTGACAGCGGGTAGTCGCCTCGCTGCACTGGGCGCACGACTGCCCCCCACGTCAAGGAGACTCCGTGCCGCCTCGCCTGCGCGCCTCGCTCCCCTGTCTGACCGCGGCCGCCCTGGTCGCCCTGGCGCTCTCCCCCGCCCCCGCGGGGGCCGAGCCCACGGCGACCTCGGACACCCCCCTCGCCCTGACCCCTCCCATGGGCTGGAACAACTGGGCGCACTACATGTGCGACATCGACGAGGCCACGGTGGTGGCGAACGCGGACGCCCTCGTGTCCACCGGGCTCGCCGCCAAGGGCTACGACACGGTGACCGTCGACGACTGCTGGATGACCAAGAGCCGCGACGCGCAGGGCGCGCTGGTCGTGGACACGGAGAAGTTCCCGCACGGCATGGCCTGGCTCGGCGACTACCTGCACGCCAAGGGCCTGAAGTTCGGCATCTACCAGGACGCCGGCTCGCTCACCTGCGAGAAGTATCCGGGCAGCGGAGCGCCGCAGGGCGGGGGCGCGGACCACTACGCGCAGGACGCCCGGCAGTTCGCCTCCTGGAAGGTGGACTACGTCAAGATGGACGGCTGCAACCTGTGGGTGCCGGAGGGCAAGACGAAGGAGCAGGCCTACCGCGACGCCTACAACGCCGTCGCCGCGGCCCTGCGCGCGAGCGGCCGGGACATGGTGCTGTCGGCCTCCGCGCCCGCCTACTTCCAGCAGGGTGAGTGGGGCGGATCCGACTGGCACAAGGTCCTCGGCTGGGTCGGCGAGACCGGCCAGCTGTGGCGCGAGGGCAGGGACATCAAGGTCTACCAGCCCGCCGCCCCGACGACGTCCCGGTGGAGCTCGGTGCTCGGCAACTACGGGTACAACCGCTGGCTCGGCCGGTACGCGGGCCCCGGCAACTGGAACGACCCCGACTTCCTGATCGCGGGCTCTCCCGGCCTCAGCGCGGCCGAGAGCCGCAGCCAGGTCGCCCTGTGGGCCATGATGGCGGCCCCGTTCATCCTGTCCTCCGACGTCTCCGACCTCACCCCCGAGGGCCTCGCCGCCCTCGGCAACACCCGGATGATCGCCCTCGACCAGGACCCCATGGGCCGTCAGGGCGCGGTGGTCTCCTCCAACGCCACCTTCGAGATCCTGGTCCGGCCGCTCGCGAACGGCGACCGGGCGGTGGCCGTGCTCAACCGCTCCGGCGCCGCACGGAACATCAACGTGCCGCTCGACGAGATCGGGCTGCCGTCCTGCACGGCGGACGCGCTGGACCTGTGGAGCGGGGAGCGCCGGGAGGTCTCCGACACGTTGACCGGCCGGGTCGGCGCCCACGACACCGGGGTCTGGCGGCTCACCGCGCGCGGCTGCGCCCAGGCGGTCCCGACCGGGCAGATCGTCGGTGACGGCGCCAAGTGCGCCGACGGGGCCAACACCACCGGTGTCGGCGCGGTCGTGCTCGGCACCTGCACCGGGGCCCCCGACCAGCGGTGGATCCTGGGAGGGGACGCGAGCCTGCGGATGGCCGGCGAGTGCCTGTCGGCGGGCGAGGACGGCCTGGTGGAGCTGGCGGACTGCGCGCCCGCCGAGGAGCGGCAGCCCGGCCAGAGCTGGGCGCACCGGCGCGACGGAGCCCTCGTCGAGGAGGCGAGCGGCATGTGCCTGACGGCGCCCGCAGCGGCCGCCACCCCGGACGCCCCGGCCGAGCGGCTGCGGCTGGCCCCGTGCGGCGACCACCGGGTCGACCAGGCCTGGGCCCTCCCGGTCTGACGGGCCGAGGATGACGCAACCGAAGGGCATGCCACCGCGCGTGCCCGTACCCAGGTCCCTGCCCGCACCCAGGTCGCTGCCCGAGACCAGGTCGCTGCCCGAGACCGGACCGTTCCGCGGGCTGCGGCCCGCGGCGCGGTCCCGGCGCCCGGCCCTTCCCCGGCCGGTCGCGCTCGCCGCGGTCCCGGCGGTGCTCCTCGCCCTGCTCGGCACGGCGGCCGCTCCCGGGGCGGCCGCCCCGGGAGCCGCCCCGCCCGCACGGGCCGGCGTACGGGCGGACCCGCCGGCCCACGTACGGACGGCAGGCGCGCGGACCGGGGTACGTGCCGACCCGCGGGCCGGGATGCCCGCGCCGGTACGGGCCGCCGTGCCCCGGGCCGGGAACTTCGACACCGCGCCCGCGCGGGCCGCCCTGGAGCGGCTGCTGCCGCGCCACGCCGGGCAGTTCACCCTGCTACCCGACACGGCGGCCGCCGCCGACACCTTCACCGTCTCCGGGCCGCCCGGGGCGATCACCGTGCGCGGAAGCACCGGAGCCACCCTGCTCACCGGAGTCGGCTGGTACCTCCAGCACGTCGCCGGGGCGGACATCGGCTGGCCCGGCGACAGCATCGGCATGCTGCCCGCCGAACTGCCGGGCGTCCCGGCGCCGGTCACCCGCAGCGCGCTGGTGCCCCACCGGTACGCCCTCAACGACACCGACGACGGTTACTCCGGCCCGTACCGCACCTTCGAGGAGCACCAGCGGCAGATCGACCTGCTCGCCCTGCACGGCATCAACGAGGTGTTCGTGCAGGTCGGCGCCGAGTACCCGTACTACCGGGCGCTCCAGGGCTTCGGCTACTCCGCCGAGGAGCTGCGCCAGTGGGTGCCCGGGCCCGGACACCAGAGCTGGTGGCTGCTGCAGAACCTGAGCGGCTTCGGCGGGCCGGTCTCCGAACGGCTGATGCGGGAGCGCGCCGAGCTGGGCGGGCGGATCGCGGAGCAGCTGCGCGGGCTCGGCATGACGCCGGTGCTGCCGGGCTACTTCGGCACCGTGCCGCCGGAGTTCGCCGCCCGGAACCCGGGATCCACCACCGTGCCGCAGGGCGACTGGGCGGGCTTCGACCGCCCGGACTGGCTGGACCCGGCCTCTGCGGCGTTCGGGAAGCTGGCCGCCGCGTACTACGCCGAGCAGCGCGCGGTGTTCGGGGACAGCACGATGTACCGGATGAGCCCGCTGCACGAGGGCGGCCAGACGGGCGCGGTGGACGTGAAGTCCGCCGCCGGGACCATCCAGGACGCCCTGCACGCCGCCCATCCCGGCGCGGTGTGGGCGGTGCTGGGCTGGCAGGACGACCCGACGGCGGAGCTCCTCGCCGGCGTGGACACCTCGAAGCTGTTGATCCTGGACGGGCTCTCGGACCGGTACAACCGCCTGGACCGGGAGACCCGTTGGGGCGGCACCCCGTACGCGATGGGCACCATCTACAACTTCGGCGGGCACACCACGATCGGCGCGAACACCTCGGTGTGGCTCGAGCGGTTCGGGCCCTGGCGGGCCAAGGCCAACAGCGCCCTCACCGGAATCGCCTACCTGCCGGAGGCCACCGGGACCAACCCGGCGGCCTTCGACCTCTTCACCGACCTGGCCTGGGAGCCGGGGCCGGTGGACCACCGGCAGTGGTTCGCCGACTTCGCGGCCCGACGCTACGGCCGGCCCGACGCCGAGGCCGCCGCGGCCTGGGAGGAACTGCGCAAGGGGCCGTACAGCACCTCGTCGGGCCTGTGGTCGGAGTCCCAGGACAGCCTGTTCACCGCCCGGCCGAGCCTGACCGCGGTGGGAGCGGCGCACTGGAGCCCCACGTCCATGCGCTACCCGGCCGGTTCGGTCCGGCGGGCGCTGGACCACCTGCTCCGGGTGGACCCGCGGCTGCGCGGCTCCAGCGCCTACCGCTTCGACCTGGTGGACACTGCCCGGCAGGCGCTCGCCAACCACTCGCGGGTGCTGCTCCCGAAGATCAAGGCGGCGTACGAGGCCAAGGACCTGGCCCGCTTCCGCGCGCTGACCGCCGAATGGCGGGACGGTGAGCGGAAGCTGGACGCCCTCACCGGCTGCGACCCGAACTTCCTGCTCGGCAGCTGGCTGGCCGGGGCGCGCGCGCGGGGCGCCGACACGGCGGAGCAGGACCGGTACGAATACGACGCGCGCTCGATCCTGAGCGTGTGGGGGCGCCGCAGCACGAGCGAGGGCGGCTTCCTGCACGACTACGCGAACCGTGAATGGAACGGCATGGTCGCGGAGTTGTACGCCCCCCGGTGGGACGCCTACTTCGACTCACTGGAGGAGGCCCTGGTCGGGCGGACCGCGCCGCGGGCGATCGACTGGCACGCCTTCGAGGAGGAGTGGGCCCGGCGGACCACCCGCCATCCGGTCCGGCCCAGCGGGGATCCGCACGCCCTCGCGACCGGGATCGCCGCGTTCCTCCCGGCGGTGAACTGACCTACACCACCGCCCGCATGACGATCACCTCATCCGGTGATCGTCACCCTCCCGTGGGAATCTCGGTCCTCGTGCGAGGGAGAACCCACCTCGTGGAGCGCCGAGCGGGAGCGCCAGTCGGTTCACTGGCCCGGAAACGACCAGGGGCGGCCGCCGGAGCGATCCGGCGGCCGCCCCTTCCGACGCCATGGCGGCAGGACGCGACCAGGAGTACATCGAACATGTCCCAGACCGAACACGAGCAGTCCGCGCAGGAACGGCCGCAGCAGGAGACGCCCCGGCAGGACGGGGCCGCGAACGCCGCACCGTCCGCCGCACCGCTGGAGCTGCTGACGCTGCTCGCCGCCGGGGTGGCCGACCTGGCCCTCGACCAGCTGCGGCAGTCCGCCGACCGGGCGCAGCAGGTGATGCGCCGCTCCGATCTGCGGGAGCTGCTCACCGACGGGGTCGTGGAGCTGCGCAAGCGCGGGGAACTGGCCACCCGCCGGGCAGGCGTGGGCAACGAGAACTACCTGGAGACCATGGCCCGGCGCGCCGCCGAGCGCGTCGCCGCCGAAGGCCGCCCCTGTGCATGACCACACCGGCTTCAAGGAGCGCATCGACGAGGTACTGGTCCGGCTGGCCGACGAGGAGGAACAGGCCCTCCTCCGCATACACGTCGAACTCTCCCCGCTGGCAGAACAGTTACGCCGCTCACTGGCCCGCGGCAAGCGCATCCGGGCCGCGTTCCTGTACTGGGGGTGGCGGGCGGCGGACCAGCCCGACTGCGAGGGGGTGATCCGGGCCGCGGCCGCGATGGAGCTCGTGCACGCGGCCGCCTGCACCCACGACGACATCATCGACGACAGCCGGATGCGGCACGGCCAGCTCACGGCGCACGCCGCGTTCGCCGCGGCCGGACAGCGTTCCACCGCCCTCGCGATGATCCTCGGCGATCTGCTGATGGGGTACGCGGGCCACCTCTTCACCTCCTGCGGGCTGCCCGGGGCCTACCTCGCCCGGACCGTGCCGCTCTGGTCCACCCTGCTCCGCGAGACGATGGCGGGCGAGTTCCTGGAGGTGCTGCGCACCGACGCGAAGCCGGGCCGGGATCCGCTGGTGGCGGAGTCGCTGGAGGTCGCCCGCTACAAGACGGCCTCGTACACGGTGGAGCGGCCGCTGCACCTGGGCGCCACCCTGGGCGGCGGCTCCCGCGCCCTCGTGGACGCCTTCTCCGCCTACGGGATCCCGCTCGGCGAGGCCTTCCAGCTGCGCGACGACCTGCTGGGCACCTTCGGCGACCCGGCCCGGACCGGCAAGTCGAACCTCGACGACCTGCGGGACGCCAAACCCACCGCGCTGCTCGCGCTGACGGTGGCGGCGGCCGGTCAGGACGACCGGCGACTGCTCGCCAAGTTGGTCGGCAATCCGGATCTGGGTCCCGAAGAGGCGGCATCGGTACGCGAGTTGATGGAGCGGTGCGGCGCCCGGCAGCGCGTCGAGGACATGATCCGCGAGCGCATCGTCAGGGCCACGGGCGCGCTGGACACCGTACCGATGCCCGCGGAGGCGCGGTCCGCGCTGCACGGACTGGCCGGCTCCGCGGCCGAGCGCTCGGTGTAGCCGCCACCGCCGACGCGACCGCCGACGCGGTCCCGGTCACCGTCGCGGTCACCGCCGTGGTCCCCGCACCCCGCCGGCCGGTCCCGCACCCGAAGACACGAGAAGGACGACTGAAGTGAACACCACCAAGAGCGCCTCGCCGAAGCCCCGTTACGACGACGCCGCACTCGACGCCCTGCGCACCCAGGGCGATCCGCTCGCCGACGAGACCGTCGCGGCCATGTTCCAGAGCAAGGAGGTCGGCGACCTCAACACGCTGATGCGGTTCTTCACCACCGCCGGGGACAAGCTCCCCGAGCAGCTCCCCGCCTCCGCCCGCGCCTACTTCGAAGCCACCGCCATGCCCCCGAGCTGGGTGGACTGGGACGTGATGGAACAGGCCCGGCTGTTCTTCATGGACAACGCGGCCCACATCAACACCGGCCTGTCCTTCGCGGCGATGCCCGCGACGTACGCCATTCCCCGGCTCTCCCGGCTGCTCTCCTCGACGCACTCCCTCGCGTACCCCTCGCGGCGAATGGCCAACACCGGGCAGTTCGTCACCTACCTCATGCAGACCAACTCCTTCGCGGAGGGCAGCAAGTTCATTCCGGCCGCGCAGAAGGTGCGGCTGCTGCACGCGGCGGTCCGCCACCACCTGCGCCACGGCGGCCACTGGGACATCGAGAAGGACGGACTGCCCATCTGCCAGGAGGACATGATCGGGGGGCAGATCTGCTTCTCGCTGCTGGTGCTCGACGCCATGCACCAGCTCGGCATCCACATGAGCGAGGACGGGGCGGAGGCCTACTTCTACGCCTGGCGGGTCGTGGGCGCCATGCTGGGCTGCGACATGTCGGCCGTACCCGAGACCCTCGCCGAGGCCCGCGACTACTGCGACCTCTACCTCCTGCGCAACCTCGGCCCCTCGCCCGAGGGGGTCCGCCTCAACGCCCAGCTGATGCGGATGTACGAGGACGTGGTCCCCGGCACCCTCTTCGACCCGATGGTGCCCGCCACCGTCCGCTACCTCGTCGGCGACACCATCGGCGACTGGCTGGAGATCCCGCGCAGCCCCTGGGACACGGCGGCGAAGGCCGTGCCCGTCTTCCTCGGCCTGCTGGAGACGATCGAGGACAGCAGCCCCTACGCGGAGTGGGCGCTCGACAAGGCGGGCTCGCTGCTCTCCGGGTTCGAGCTGTCCTCGCTGACCCGGGGCCGGGTGATGCACCACGCCATCCCGGAGGAGCTGAAGACCGAGTACGGGGTGAAGCCGCCCCGCACCGGGCGCTGGGTGCCGCCGGCGCCGGTGCACTGACGGGGCCGCCGCCCCGGACACGCGCGCGGCGGGAGGCGCGCAGCGGGGGCGGGCGCGTCACACTGGCCCTGTGACAGCAGATCCTGGGCGTCGGCAGCGGCTGCGCGGTGCCCTCGGCGGGGTGGTGGCGGCCGCCGCGGGGCTGGCCGTGGCCGAGCTCGCCGCGGCCGCCGTCCGGCCCGAGTCCTCCCCGGTGACCGCCGTCGGCGCGGCCGCTGTCGACGTCACGCCCACGGCCGTCCGGGAGTGGGCGATCCGGCAGTTCGGCACCGCCGACAAGCTGGTGCTGACGCTCGGCATCCTCGCCGTTGTGGCCGCGGTCGCCGCCGCGGCCGGGATGCTGGCCGTGCGCCACCTCCCCGCCGGGATGGCCGTCGCGGGCGCCTTCGGGCTGCTGGGGGCGGCGGCCGCGCTCGGCCGGCCCGAGGCGGGCTGGCGGGACGCGCTGCCGGCGCTCGCCGCCGGCGTGACGGCGGCCGGGGTGCTGTGGCTGCTGGTGACCGCGGTGCGGCGGCCCCGCCCGGGGTCGGCGCCCGGTGGCGCCTGGGCGATGGACCGCCGCGGCTTCGGCCGACTGGTCGCCGCCACCTTGGCCGTCTCGGCCGGGGCCGCGCTCGCCGGGCGGCGCCTCGGCGGCTACCGCTCCGCCGGTGCGACGGCCTCCCGGGCCCGCTTCCGGCTCCCCCGGGCCACCGTGCCCGCGCCCCCGGTGCCCGCCGGCGCCGACCTCCGGGTGCCCGGGCTCTCCCCCTTCCTCACCCCCAACCGGGACTTCTACCGCGTGGACACCGCCCTGGTGGTGCCGCGCGTGGACGCCGACACCTGGCGGCTGCGCATCCACGGGGAGGGCGTGGCCAGACCGCTGACCCTCGATCTGCGGGAGCTGCTCGCCCGCCCCCTGGTCGAGCACGACATCACCCTCACCTGTGTGTCCAACGAGGTCGGGGGCCCGTACGCGGGCAACGCCCGCTGGCTCGGCGTCCGCCTCGCCGACCTGCTCCGCGAGGCGGGGGTCCGGCCTCCGTCCGCGGGCGGCCCCGCCGACCAGCTGGTGGCGCGCTCGGTCGACGGCATGACGATCGGCACGCCCGTCGAGAGCGTCATGGACGGCCGGGAAGCGCTGCTGGCCGTCGGAATGAACGGCGAGGCGCTGCCCTTCGCACACGGATTCCCGGTCCGGATGGTCGTACCGGGCCTGTACGGGTACGTCTCCGCCTGCAAGTGGCTGCGCGAGCTGCGCCTGACCACCTTCGCCGCGTACGACGCCTACTGGGTGCGCCGGGCCTGGGCGGCGCGGGCCCCCGTCAAGACGCAGTCGCGGATCGACACCCCGCGGTCGTTCGCGGCGCTCGCGCCGGGCCCGGTGGCGGTCGCCGGTGTGGCGTGGGCGCAGCACCGGGGCGTCGAGCGGGTCGAGGTACGGGTGGACGCCGGCCCCTGGCAGGAGGCGCGGCTCGGGGCGGCGGACGGCGTCGACACCTGGCGGCAGTGGGTGTGGCGGTGGGAGGCGACCGCGGGCTCGCACACCCTGGAGGTCCGCGCCACGGACGGGACCGGGGCCGTGCAGACCGGGGAACGCGTCGGGACGGTGCCCGACGGGGCGACCGGTTGGCACACGGTGACGGTACGCGTCGCGCCCGGCTCGTGACGGCGTTGCCGGTAGATTGACGCGACAATCGGGACATCTTGCGCATCTCGTCCCGCTCTCCTCTGTTCCTGGCCACCTCGGCGCAGGACGAGGACAGCCCGCCGCAGCAGCTGGAGGCCTTCGCCAAGGCCGCGGCGGGCAGCGGCGTCCGGGTCAAGACCCTCCTCCGTCCGGTCGGCGGCCACAACTTCCAGACGTGGATCGGGATGTATCCCGACGCGCTGGGCTGGCTGAGCGCCGAGTTGTCGCCCCCGGGGCCGGGTTAGGGCCTTCTTCCGGATCAGGCCGGGGCGGCCCGGGTGAGGCGGACCGGGAGTGCTTCCACGCTGTTGCCGATGAAGCTGCGCTGGTGCGGGAGTTCGCCCTCGGGGACCGCGAGGTCCAGGTCGGGGAAGCGGGCGAAGAGCCGTTCCAGGGCGATGGTGGCCTCCAGGCGGGCGAGCGGGGCGCCCACGCAGTAGTGGGCCCCGTGCCCGAAGGACAGGCTGCGGGCGGCGGTGGGGCGGGTGAGGTCGAAGCGGTCGGCGTCCGGCCCGTGGAAGGCCTTGTCCCGGCCGGCCGCGGTGTAGCCGGCGAGGACGGGGGTGCCCTGCGGGATCACGGTTCCCGCGAGGGTCAGGTCGCGGGTGGGGTAGCGGAAGGGGAACCAGCTGACCGGACCGTCCCAGCGCAGGGTCTCGTCCACCACGTCCGACCAGGTGGCCTTCCCTTCGCGGACGAGGGCGAGCTGGTCGCGGTGGGTGCACAACGCGCGCACCGCGTTGCTGATGAGATTGAGGGTGGTCTCGTGGCCCGCGATGAGCATCAGCCGCATGGTGCCGGTGAGTTCGGCCTCGCTGAGCCGGTCGCCGTCGCCCTCGCGGGCGGCGATCAGGGCGCTGGTGAGGTCCTCGCCGGGGCTCGCCCGGCGGGCGGCCGCGATGGTGCCGATCAGCTCGACGAGTTCGCGTACGGCGGCCAGCACTTCGGCCGGTGCGGTGTCGGTGGAGACGATCACCGTGTTGGACAGGTGGTGCAGCCGGCCCCGGTGCTCGGGATCCACGCCGAGCAGCTCGCAGATGACGCTCATCGGCAGGGGCAGGGCGAAGTGCGTGCGCAAGTCGGCCGTCCCGTCGGGGGATTCGGCCGCGGCCCGCTCCAGGTCGTCGAGGAGTCCGGCGGTCAGCTCCTCGACGCGCGGCCGGAGGCGCTCCACCTGGCGGGCCGTGAAGGCCTTGCCGACCAGTGAGCGCAGCCGGCGGTGGTCGGCCTCGTCGGCGGTGTGCATGCCCTGGGCGTTGGCGAAGACCCGCAGCGGCCAGTCCGGTGGGATGGTGCCGTCGTGCAGGGACGGGAAGTGCCGGCCGTCCTTGGCCACGTCGGGGTGGGCGAGGAACTCCTTGAGCGCCTCGTGCCCCAGTACGACCGCGCCGGGCACCCCGCCGGGCAGGACGACCTCCGCCACGGCGCCCTGGGCGCGCAGCCGGGCGTTGAGGGCGTGCGGGCAGCCGCCGGCGGGGTCGATCACATGCGGGGTGTCCGAGGCGTGCGGGGCGGACGAGAGGGGGGACGACAAGCCGCTTCTCCTGACCTGTGAACGGGACTCGGTCAACAGTGCGGCGTGGCGGGCCGGTTGGACAAGCCCCCCTGGATGAGGTCGCCCCGCCGCGTCTCAGAACCAGGTGAGGGTGAGCGCGAAGGACGTGCCGGCGGTGGCTCCGGTGGAGTCGGTCGCGGTGGCGGTGATCTGGAGGGTGCCGACGGCCCAGGGCTTGCCGGCGATGCGCCCGGTGCCGCTGTCCAGGGTCAGGCCCCAGGGCAGGCCGGCGGCGGCGTAGCGGACGGGGGGCTTTCCGCCGGCGGCGGCGAGCTGGATGGTGCAGGACTGGTTGAACTTGCAGGTCTGCGGGCCGGGGTTGGCGAGCTTCAGGTCACCGGGGGTGGGGGTCGGAGTCGGGGTGGGGGTCGGAGTCGGGGTGGGGGTGGGCGTCGGGGTGGGCGTCGGGGTGCCGCCGCATCCCGGGGTGGCCTCCGGCGGCAGGGGTATCCGCCAGATCTGGGTGTCGTTCTCCGATCCGACGAGCAGGTTCGCGCAGTCGGCGTACGTCACCGTCTCGCCCTGCGACTGGGCGGGCAGGGCGACGTCCGCGAGCTTGGCCCCCGAGGTGTCGTACACCGAGGCCGTGTTGGCGCCCAGCGGCCCGCCACTGCGCAGGGTGTACGAGGCTCCCGTCGGCGAGAACGCCCCGTCGGTGGCGAACACCGGGCCCGGCCGGACCGCGGTGAGGGTGTTGACCTGCCCGGTCACGGGCGGCAGGGGGGCCTGGTACAACTGGCCCGCCGCGCCGATGAGTTTGCTGGCGATGTAGAGCCTGCCGGTGACGGGGTCGGCGAGCAGGGACTCGGCGTCGTGCCTGCCGTCGGCGTAGGCGAAGCGGTGGGTCACCGGCGTGACGGTGGCGTTGGCGAGCTGCTCGGGCTCGGCGAAGGAGTGCACGGCGATCTCGGCGCGGCCGCTGAAGTTGTCCCCGATGTCGCCGACCAGGATCGTCGGGCCGCCCGCGGCGTCCTTGCCGATCGCGAGGCCCTCCCAGTCGGTGTTGCCGACGCCCGCGACGGTGAGCGTGGCCACCAGCCGGCCGGTGGCGGCGGTGCAGTCGATCGCGAAGACCTGGTTGGTGTTCCCGCTGTCGTTGACGGCGTAGAGGACGCCCGGGTGGCGGCGGCTCATGGCGAGGCCGCTCTGTTCCGCCAGGCCGCCGGGGAGGACGCACTTCTTCTCCGGCGCGAGGGTGTCGGCGGACGTCGCGGCGGGCGGAGTGAGGGCGGAGGCGGCGGCACTGGCGTTGGCGTTGGCGCTGGTCATCCAGGCGACGGCGGGCAGGATCGTGGCGAGGGCTGCGGTCGCGAGGGCGGCGGCCCGGTGGGGTGTGAGGACTCGGGACATGCTCACAATGTGATGGGACATCAGTCGGTGGCACCAGGCCGCATCACCTCCCGTTCGAGCATCGTTCAATGCCGAGTCGGCATGGCTCGGTCAGCGCACCGGCTCGCGTACGGGGGCCTTGTGACCGGCGTGGGCGATGAAGGCGCGGGCCGCGCGGCTCAGGGGGCGCCGGGCGTGCGCGATGCCCACGGGGCGCAGCAGGGGCGGCGTGAAGGAGCGGATCTCCGCCCGGCTGCCGAAGGCTCTCAGCACCACGTCCCGGTACCAGATGAGGGATCCGCGGCCGTCGGTCACGCCCGTCACCCAGGCGAGGCGCTCGTCGACCTCCAGGGAGGGCACGGGCCGCACGCCGAGGCAGCTGAACATGGCCTCCATCTCCGTGCGCCGGCCGGTCCCCGGGGTGGGCAGCACCATCGGCAGTCCGTCCAGCATGCGGAACGGCAGCGGGTGGGGCAGCCGGGAGCCGAGCGGCGAGATCAGCACCACCTCGCGCTCCTGGATGAAGTGGGTGGCGAGCTCCTTGTCGATGGGCAGGTCGACGAGGCCCAGTTCGCAGCGGCCTTGGTTCAGTTCCTGCACGAGGGCCTCCCGGCTGTCGTGCTGCTGGAGCCGGACGTCCACGCCGGGATGCCGCTCGGTGAAAGCCGCGACCAGGTCGGCGGCCAGGTCGAGGGCCAGGGTGGGCGTGGTGACGAGGCTGAGGGCGGAACGGGTGTTCTTGCCGTGCGGGGTCCCGATGTCGTCGATGGCCTCCACCGCGTTGAGCACGGTGCGGGCCAGCCGGACGACCCGGGCCCCCTCCGGCGTGAGGTCCACCCCCCTTCCCCGCCGGGCCAGGAGTTCCACACCCAGGTCGCGTTCCATGGCCTGGACGGCCCGGGACAGGGCGGACTGGGCGACGAAGACCGAAGCGGCGGCGCCGGTGATGGAGCGGCAGTCGGCGACGGCGACGAGATAGCGGAGCTGCGCGAGAGTGGGCGTCATGACCGGACGGTAACCGCGTGAGGCTGCACCTGTAAGGGCCCGTCGCGTGAACAACTACCGCACCACGGCGCGGCGTTCATGCCCGGTCGGCGGCGAGGCATGCCGGTACGGCATGTCCGCGGGCAGGCGGTGCGGCGGCCCGCACGGCGGGGTCGGCGCGGCTCAGCGGGAATCGCCCCAGGCCACCGGCTCGGCGGGGGCGTGCCGGGGGTCCGCCCGGGGTACGTGCCGGGTGGCTCGAACGGGCCGATAACGCGAAGCACCGTATTCCGCATGGTTGTTGACAGTGCGGGACGGCCACCGCACGATGCATCGCGGCGTGAGGGTGTTTGACCACTGCTCAAGCCCGCTCTACCGGTGGCGGGCCGCCCGGCCGACGTGCGAGACCGACGCACCCCCGTTCTCACTTTCTTCCGTTCTTCCGCTCTGTACTGCGCCATGTCACACAGCATTGGAAGAGGAGCGCCCGTGACCCCCCATTCCCCGCAGTCCGCCGCCGCCCGCGACCTCGTCGTCGCGGTGACCCCGTTCGAGGAACCCCATCCGCGGATCGTGACCGCCGCCGAGCGCGCCGGCGCCCTCGGGCTGCTCGACCTCGGGCGGGACCCGGCCGCCGCGCGGCGCGCGTTCGTTGAGCTGGCCCGCCGGCTCGGCGGCGGGGGCGGGGGCGCGGGCGGTGAGGCCGGCGGCAGCGCGGGCAGCGGCGGCCGGTACGGGGTGCGGGTGCCCACGGGCTGCCCGCTCGGCCCCGGGGAGCTGCCGCCCGCGGTGGACACCGTGCTGCTCGCCGACCCCGCCTCCCACACCCCGGAGCAGATGGCCGCCTGGGCCGCGGCGGCCGGCCGGCCCCGGGTGTGGGCGGAGGTCACCAGCCGCACCGAGGCCGCGCGGGCCGTGGCCGCCGGGGCGGGCGCACTCGTCGCCAAGGGCCACGAGGCCGGCGGCCGGGTGGGCGGCACCACCACCTTCGTGCTGCTCCAGCAGCTCCTCGCCGGCGCCGGAGCCGGGGTACCCGTACGGGCCTGCGGCGGGATCGGGCCGCACACGGCCGCCGCGGCCGTCGCGGGCGGGGCGGCGGGCGTGCTGCTCGACGTACAACTCGCGCTGACCGCCGAGGGCGAGGCCGGCCTGCCCGCCGAAGTGATCGCGGCGCTGCGGGCGATGGACGGCTCGGAGACCCGGCTGGCGGACGGGCACCGGGTGTTCGCGCGCCCCGACCTGACGCCGCCCGAGGGACCTGTGGCTGCCCTGCTCGGCGCCCGGGACCTGCGGACGCAGCTGCTGCCCGTCGGCCAGGACGGGGCCGCCGCCGCCCGGCTGGCCGCGCGGCACCGGACCACCGGCGGGGTGATCCAGGCGGTCCGGGCGGCCGTCTCCGGGCACCTGGCCGCTGCCGTACGGGCCCGGCCTCTCGGGCGGCCGCTCCCCGTCGCCCAGGGCCCGATGACCCGGGTGAGCGACCAGGCGGCCTTCGCCGAGGCGGTGGCCGCCGCGGGCGGGGTCCCGTACCTGGCGCTCGCCGTGATGCAGGGCCCCGACGTCCGCAGGCTGCTGGCCGAGAGCGCCGAGCGGCTCGGGGATCGCCCGTGGGGCGTGGGCCTGCTCGGCTTCGCCCCGGCCGAGCTGCGGCGGGAGCAACTGGCCGCCGTGGCCGAGGCCCGCCCCCCGTACGCGATCATCGCGGGCGGCACCCCGGCGCAGGCGGCCCCGCTGGAAGCGGCCGGCATCCGGACCCATCTGCACGTGCCCTCGCCCGGGCTGCTGGAGCGGTATCTCGGAGAGGGTGCGCGGCGGTTCGTGTTCGAGGGGCTGGAGTGCGGCGGGCACGTCGGGCCGCGCGCCTCGTTCCCGCTGTGGGAGGAGCAGATCGAGCTGCTGCTGTCCTGCCCCGAACCCGAAGCCCTGGACGTGCTGTTCGCGGGCGGGATCCACGACGCGCGCTCGGCCGCGATGGCGGTGGCAGCTGCCGCCCCGCTGGCCGAACGGGGGGCCCGGGTCGGCGTGCTGATGGGCACCGCGTACCTGTTCACCGAGGAGGCGGTGGCGGCGGGCGCGGTGGTGCGGGGCTTCCAGCGGGCGGCGCTGGAATGCGAGCGGACCGTGCTGCTGCACACCGCCCCCGGTCACGCGACGCGCTGCGCGGCCACCCCGTACGCCGACACCTTCGAGGCGACCCGCCGCCGCCTCACCGAGACCGGCACCGAGCCGCGCCTCATGTGGGAGGAGCTGGAGGGCCTCAACCTGGGCCGCCTCCGCATCGCCAGCAAGGGCCTGCGCCGGGCCCTGCCGGACGGCACCGCCGGCACGGCCGGGGCCGGTTCCACCGGTACAGCTGGGGCCGCCTCCGCCGACACGCCCGGGGCCGGTTCCACCGGTACAGCTGGGGCCGCCTCCGCCGGCACGCCCGGGCCCGGTTCCACCGGAACGGCCGGGCCCGGTTCCACCGGAACGGCCGGGCCCGGTTCCACCGGCACCGATCACTCTGCGCGGGCAGGCGACCCGCCACGCGCCCGCCGGACCGGGTCCGGAGCCGACGGGGCCGGGACCGAAGGCTCCGCGCTGGAGGCCGTGTCCGAGGAGCGGCAGTACGACGAGGGGCTGTTCATGCTCGGGCAGGCCGCGACCCTGCGGTCCGAGACCACCACCGTCGCCGCACTGCACGCGCAGGTCACCGACGGGGCGACCGAACTGCTGGAGCGGCGGGCACGGGAGTTCGCCGCGGCCGCCCCCGAGCCGGCCCCGGCCGCGGATCCGCTCGACATCGCCATCGTCGGGATGGCCTGCGCCTACCCGGGCGCCCCCGACCTCGCCGCCTACTGGGCGCGGATCCTGGCCGGGGCGGACGCGGTCACCGAGGTGCCGGCCGAGCGCTGGGACCCCGAGCTGTACTACGACCCCGACCCGGCCCGCGCCGGTGAACGCACCCCGTCCCGCTGGGGCGGCTTCCTCGGCCCGGTGCCCTTCGACGCCCTCGCGCACGGCATCCCGCCCGCCTCCCTGTCCGGGATCGAACCGGTCCAGCTGCTGGCCCTGGAGATCTCGGCGCGGGCCCTCGGCGACGCCGGGTACGGCAAGGGCCGGGCGTTCGACCGGACCCGGACCTCCGTGGTCTTCGGCGCGGAGGCCGGCACCGAACTGGCGGGCGCCTACGGGCTGCGGGCCCTGCACCCCGCCTACCTGGGTGAGCTGCCGCCCGAGCTGGACGGGCAACTGCCGCGCCTCACCGAGGACTCCTTCCCCGGGATCCTCGCCAACGTGATCGCGGGCCGGGTCGCCAACCGCCTCGACCTCGGTGGCGCGAACTGCACGGTCGACGCGGCCTGCGCCTCCTCGCTGGCCGCGCTGGACCTGGCCTGCCGCCAACTGCGCGACCTGGACAGCGACATGGTCATCTGCGGCGGAGCGGACGTGCACAACGGCATCAACGACTACCTGATGTTCGCCTCCGTGCGCGCCCTCTCCCCCAGCGGCCGCTGCCGGCCCTTCGACGCGGACGCCGACGGGATCGCGCTCGGCGAGGGCGTGGGCGCACTGGTGCTCAAGCGGCTCGCGGACGCGGAGCGGGACGGCGACCGGGTGTACGCGGTGATCAAGGCGGTCGGCGCCTCCAGCGACGGCCGGTCCCTCGGCCTGACCGCACCCCGGCCGGAAGGGCAGCGGCGGGCGCTGGAGCGGGCCTACGCCCGGGCGGGCGTCTCTCCCGGCGAGGTGGGGCTGGTCGAGGCGCACGGCACCGGCACGGTGGTCGGCGACAGCACCGAACTGGCCGTACTGAGCGAGCTGTTCACCGCGCACGGGGCCGCTGCGGGCTCGTGTGCGCTGGGCTCGGTGAAATCACAGCTCGGGCACACCAAGTGCGCGGCCGGGCTGGCCGGGCTGATCAAGGCCGCCCGGGCGGTCCACGCGGGCGTGCGGCCGCCCACCCTGCACATCAACACGCCGAACCCGGCCTGGCGGCCGGACACCAGCCCCTTCAGCTTCGACGCCGAGGCACGCCCCTGGGCGGTGCCCCCGGAGCGGCGGATCGCCGGGGTGAGCGCCTTCGGCTTCGGCGGGACCAACTACCACGCGGTACTGGCCGGTTATCCGGGCTCCGAGGAGCCGCGCCACGGCCTGGAGGAGTGGCCGGCCGAACTGTTCTGCTTCCGCGGCGAGGACCGGCGGGCGGCGGGCCGGGCGATGGCGCGGCTCGCGGCCCGGCTGGAGGAGAACGACGCGGCCGGGCGGCCGTGGGCACTGCGCGACCTCGCGGCGGAGGCCG
This sequence comes from Streptomyces sp. cmx-11-4, assembly GCA_049998195.1. GTDB lineage: Bacteria > Actinomycetota > Actinomycetes > Streptomycetales > Streptomycetaceae > Streptomyces. The sequence continues at coordinate 536,277 of JAEBET010000002.1, read as the reverse complement.
CGGCCGCCGGCTTTGGCCCGGTCCACGTCGCGGTCGTCGCCACCGGTCCGGACGAGCTGGCGGCCCGGCTGGAGCACGCCCGGGCCTTCACTCCGGGCGAGGGGGTACACGTACGGGAGGAGTCTGCGGATCCGGGCCGGGTCGCGTTCCTCTTCCCCGGGCAGGGCAGCCAACGCCCCGGGATGCTGGGAGAGTTGTTCATGGCGTTCCCCGCGCTGCGGGCGCTCCTGGACGAGGCGCCGGCTCCGGTGGTCTCGGCCGTCTTCCCGCCGACGGCATTCACCGCCGAGGGGCGGGCCGCGCAGCGGGCGGCGGTCACCGACACCCGGGTGGCCCAGCCCGCCCTCGGGCTGACCGGAGCGGCGGCGCACCGGCTGCTGACCGGCCTCGGCGTCCGGCCGGACTGCGCGGCCGGGCACTCGTACGGGGAGCTCACCGCGCTCTGGGCGGCAGGGGCCTACGACACGCAGAGCCTGCTGCGGCTGAGCGCGCGCCGGGCCGAGGCGATCCTTGCCGCCGCCGGAGCGGATCAGGGGTCGATGGCGGCGGTGTCGGCCGCACCCGAGGAGGTACGGGAGATCGCCGCGCGGGCCGGCTGCGTGGTGGCGAACCACAACGCGCCCCGGCAGTGCGTGGTCTCGGGGCCGACGCCAGCCGTGTCGGCGGCGGTGGCGGCGCTGCGGGAGGCGGGCCTGCCAGCCGAACCGCTGCCCGTGGCCTGCGCGTTCCACAGCGAGGTCGTCGCGGGAGCGGCGACCGCCCTCGCCGCGGAGCTGGCGCGGACCGCCGTGTCCGCGCCCGGCATCCCCGTCTGGTCGAACTCGACGGCCGCCCCGTACCCGGCCTCCGCCGAGGAGGTACGCGGCCTTGCCGCACGCCAGGTCGCGGAGCCGGTCCGGTTCGTGGAGCAGGTGGAGGCGATGTACGCGGCCGGTGTCCGCACCTTCGTGGAGGCGGGGCCCGGCCGGGTGCTGTCGGGTCTGACGGCCCGGATCCTGGGCGAGCGGCCGCACACGGTGGTTCCGCTGGACGTCCCGGGCGAGCACGGCCTGGTCCGGCTCGTCACGGCGCTGGCCGAACTGGCGGCAGCGGGCGTGCCGGTGGCGCCCGAGGCGCTGTTCCGCGGCCGGACGGCCGCCCTGCCCGACCGTGCTCCGCGCCGGCCGGGCTGGCTGGTGGACGGTCACCTGGTGCGCACCGCCGATGGCGCACCGGTGGCCGGAGGGCTGCGGCCCGCCGTCCGGGTGACCGCGCCTCCCCCGGTGGCGCCGGCCGCCGACCGGCGCGAGGAGGCGGTGCTGGAGTACCTCCGCGGCACCCGTGAGCTGGTCGAGGCACAGCGGGAGGTCCTGCTGGGCTACCTGGGCACGCCCGGGGGCGCGCCGCGCCCGGCCGCCCAACCGGGTACGGCCGAGCCGTGGGCGACGGACCTTCCGGTCCTGGCGCCGGTCGCCGCCCACGACCCGAGGCCCGAGGCGGGCATCCCGGGCGCGGCGCGGCCCGGCGACCCGCTCCCGGCGCAGGCGGCCCGCGCCCGGGCGGTCCGGTCCCCGCAGGAGGTCATGGAGGCGGTCCTGGAGATCGTCCACACCCGGACGGGATACCCCAGGGACATGCTCGACCCCGGGCTGGACCTGGAGGCGGACCTGTCCATCGACTCCATCAAGCGGGTCGAGATCATCGGCGCCCTGGCCGACCGGATCGGGCTGCCCCAGGACCCGGGCGGGTCAACCGAGTCCGCGGTCGAGGAGCTGTCCCGGATCAAGACCCTGCGCGGGATCGTGGACTGGGTCACCTCCCACACGGGCGAGCCGGAACCGGCAACAGTGGCGGCAGCGGCGACTCAAGAAGCAGCGGCGGCAGAACCCGAGACGGGACCTGCCCCGGCGCCGGTCGCCCGGCTGCGCGTGGACACCGTCCCCGTACCGGTCGCCGACGGGGACCCGGAGACCCTGCGCGACCTGCGGATCGGGGTCGTCCAGGACGGACAGGGGCTCGCCCCGGCGCTCTGCGCGGCCTTGCGGTCGTACGGAGCCGAGGCCCAGCCGCTCACCGAGGCCGGGCCCGGGTTCGACGGGATCGTCGACCTGACCGCCCTGCGGACCGGCGCCGAACCCGTCCTGCCCCAGGTCTTCCCGGGGCTGCGGCACGCCCTGACCGGCGGGACGCCCCGGCTGCTGCTCGTCACCGCGAGCGGCACACCCGGCGCCGGTCTGCACGGCTTCGCGCGGAGCGCCGCCTTGGAGTTCCCCGGCACGCTGGTGCGCGCCGTGGACGTCAACCCCAAGGAGGCCGCCGAGCAGATCGCCGCGCAGCTGCTCGCCGAGCTGAGCTGCGGTGCGGCGGCCGACGGCCCGGCCTCGGTCGGCTACACGGCCGAGGGGACGCGCGTCACCCGCCGCCCCGTGCCCGCGCCGCTCGCCGCGGCCGGGGACGGACCGCCGCTCGGCCCCGGCTCGGTGGTCCTGCTCACCGGCGGGGCCCGTGGGATCACCGCCCGGACCGCGCTGGCGCTGGCCCGCGCGAGCGGCTGCCACGTGGAACTCCTCGGGCGCACTCCCGAACCCCCGGCGGAGCCCGACCGGTTCGGGCAGGCCACCGACCGGGTGGCGCTGCGCGCCGCGCTGATCGCCACGGGGCTCCGTACGCCCGCCGAGATCGAGGCGGCGGCCTCGCGGATCCTCGCCGAACGCGAGGTACGGACCACACTGGCGGGCCTGGGCAGGGCGGCGGCCTCCGTCCGCTACCACTGCGCCGACGTCACGGACGAGGCGGCGGTACGGGCCGTGGTGGCCGATGTGCGCGCCCGGCACGGCCGGCTGGACGGCATCGTGCACGGTGCCGGAGTGCTGCGTGACGGCCTGCTCCGCGACAAGCAACCGGCCGACTTCACCGAGGTGTTCACCACCAAGGTGGCCGGTGCCCGGCACCTGGCCGCCGCGGCCGCCGAGCACGGGACGGGGCCCGCGCCGCGGTTCCTGGCCCTGTTCGGGAGCGTCGCCGGCGTCTACGGCAACCGGGGCCAGTGTGACTACGGGGCGGCCAACGACGCCCTCGACGGCCTGGCGCGCGCCTGGGCGGAGTCCTTCCCGGGGCGGGTGCTGTCCGTGGACTGGGGCCCCTGGGCGGCGGACGCGGGCGGGATGGTCACCCCCGAGCTGGAGCGCGCGTACGCCCGGCGCGGCATCCCGCTCATCGCGCCCGAGGCGGGCACCGCCGCGTTCCTGGACGAACTGGCGCACGGGACCGACGTACAGGTGGTCCTGATGGCGGAAGGGGGCCACGGCGATGAGTGAGCGGCAGCGGCGCGGCCCGAGGCCCACCGACGCGGCCATCGTGGGGATGGGCGCGGTGTTCCCCGGGGCCGCCGATCTGGCCGCCTACCGGCGCAATCTGCTCGCCGGTACGGACTCCATCGGCGACGTCCCGCCGGGGCGCTGGGACCCCGAGGTGTACTACGACCCGGCGGGCGCCGCCGGACCGGCGGCGGGCGACCGGTTCTACTGCCGGCGCGGCGGGTTCGTCGACGGCCTCGCCGCCTTCGACCCGACCCGGTTCGGGATCATGCCGGCCGCCGTGGAGGGGGCCGAACCCGACCAGATGCTGGCCCTGCACGCGACGGCCGAGGCCATCGCGGACGCGGGCGGCGAGGACCGGCTGCCGGCCGACCGGTCCCGGATCGGGGTGGTGCTGGGGCGCGGCGGGTTCATGGGCGTGGCTACGGCCCGGCTGGACCAACGGGTGCGCACCGCACACCAGTTGGCGCAGACCCTGCGCGAGCTCGCCCCGGAGCTCGGCGAGCGGCGGATCGCCGAGGTGCGCTCCGCCTTCCAGGAGGCGCTGGGCCCGGAGCGCCCGGACGCCTCGATCGGCCTGGTGCCGAGCTTCACGGCCGCCCGGACGGCGAACCGACTGGACTTCCGCGGCCCCGCCTACACCTTGGACGCGGCCTGCGCCTCCTCGCTGCTGGCGGTGGACCAGGCGGTGGGGCTGCTCGCGGGCGGGCGCTGCGACGCGGTGGTCGCGGGGGCCGTGCACCACTGCCACATCGCGACGCTGTGGAGCGTGTTCACGCAGTTGCGGGCGCTGAGCCCGAGCGAGCGGATCCGGCCCTTCGACCGGCGGGCCGACGGGACCCTGCTCTCCGAGGGCACGGGGGTGGTGCTGCTCAAGCGGCTCGCGGACGCGGAGCGGGACGGCGACCGCGTCTACGCGGTGATCCGCGGTACGGGGGTGGCCGGTGACGGCCGGGCGGCGAGCCTGATGAGCCCCCTGGTCGCCGGTCAGGTACGGGCCCTGGAGCGGGCCTGGCGCGAGGCCGGGCTGGATCCGCGGGCCCCGGGCGCGCTGGGCCTGCTGGAGGCGCACGGCACGGGGACTCCGGTCGGGGACGCGGCCGAACTCGACACCCTCGCCCAGGTGTTCGGGCCGCCCGTGGCCGGGCACACGGGGATCGGCTTCGGCTCCGTGAAGTCGATGCTCGGGCACACCATGCAAGCCTCCGGCATGGCCGGACTCATCAAGGCCGCCCTCGCCGTGCACGAGGGCGTGCTGCCGCCGACGCTGCACCTGGAGGAGCCTCACCCGGACCTGGCCGCGACGCGGATGCGGCCGGTGACGGCGGCGGAGCCTTGGGAGCGCGGGCCGGTGCCCCGCCGGGCCGGGGTCAACGCGTTCGGCTTCGGCGGGATCAACGCCCACGTGGTGCTGGAGGAGGCACCGGGAGCCGCCCTCCCGGCTGTCCGCCCGACGGTCGTCCGCCAGGCGGGCCGCCGGTTCCTGCCCGTGGGGGTCCCGGCCGGGCCGGTGGGGGCGCCCGCGCGGGGCGGCGTACTCCTGCTGGCCGGGGACAGCGCGGCGGAAGTGTCGGCCCTGCTGGGGGCGGACCCGCCGGTGTCCGGGGGCGACGGCCCGTGCCGGCTGGCGGTGTTCGGGCCGACACCCCAGCGGCTCGCGCTGGCCGCGAAGGCCGTGGCGCGCGGGCGGGCCTGGCGGGGGCGCGGCGACGTGTGGTTCACGCCGCAACCGCTGGGCGGCCGGATGGCCTTCCTGTTCCCGGGCCTGGAGCCGGAGTTCGCACCCGTGGTCGACGACGTCGCGCAGCGCCTGGGATCGCCGCCGCCCCCGCTCACCCGGGGCACGTCCCTGGTGGAACGGGCCGTGGACGCCATCGCCGCGGGCCGGTTCTTCGCCCGGGTGCTGCCCGGGCTCGGCATCGAGGCCGATGTGCTGGCGGGCCACAGCCTGGGCGAGTGGGCGGCGATGGTGGCCGCCGGAATGTATCCGCAGGAGGCGGCCGACACCTTCCTGGCCTCGCTGCGGCCGGGCGACCTGCGGGTCCCCGACCTCGTGTACGCGGCGCTGGGCTGTGGCGCGCCGCGGGCGGAGGCGGCCCTGCACGGCCTGGAGGCGGTGGTGGTCAGCCACGACAACTGCCCGCACCAGTCGGTGATCTGCGGGGATCCGGGCCAAGTGGCCGTCGCGATCGCACGGTTGCGCGGCGAGGGAGTGCTCGGTCAGGAGCTTCCGTTCCGTTCCGGCTTCCACACGCCGATGTGGGAGCCGTACCTCGGCCAGGTCCGGGCCGCCTTCGCACGGCTGCCGCTGCGGGCGGGCGCCCTTCCCGTCTGGTCGGCCACCACGTGCGCGCCGTTCCCCTCGGAGCCCGAGGAGGTGCGGGAGCTGGTGGTCCGTCACCTCCTGGAGCCGGTCCGCTTCCGCGAGCTGACGCTGCGGCTGTACGAGGAGGAGGGCGTGCGCGGCTTCGTCACGCTGGGCCCGGGCAGGCTGCCGGGATTCGTCGAGGACACCCTGCGTGACCGCCCCCACCTGTCGGTGTCCACCTCCTCCCCCCGGCTCACGGGGCTGGCGGCGCTGCGCCGCACCTGCGCCGCGCTCTGGGCGGAGGGGTACGCACCCCGCTGGGACCTGCTGGCCGAAGCGGGGGCCGGTGCGGGCCCGGCGGACGCCCCGGCCCCCGGGCCGACGGACCGTCCCCGTGCGACCGCCGGCCGCGAACGCGGCTCCGGAACCGGCTCCGGCTCCAGCTCCAGCTCCAGCTCCAGCTCCAGCCGTAGCGTGCCGCTGGACCTCGGCTCTCCGCTGGTCCGGCTCGGTGAGGCGGCCCGGGCCGCCCTGGGCGGCCTCCTGACCCCGCCGGCAGCGGGGACGACACCGGGGGCACAGGGAACGCCGGCGGAACCACTCGCCCCCCGCCCGGTCCTGCTGTCCGCCCTGGACGCGGTGCTGGCCGACACCGGCGCGGCCGCCCGGAGCGTCACCGAGGCCTGGTCGGCCGTACGGGTGACGGATGCGGCCACCGCGCCGGCCGCGGCACCGGATCCGTCACCGGATCCCGGTCGCGACGCTTCGGAAAGGCCCACCGGCACGGAACGCCTGCGGCTCTCCCTGGCCGCGCTGCCCTACGTACGGGACCACTGCGTGTACCTGCAGCCCGACGGCTGGCCCGAGGACTCCGACCGGTTCCCCGTCGTGCCCATGACCACCATGCTGGAACTGGCCGCCGAGGCCGCGCTGCGGCACGCCCCGCCCGGTCTCCACGTCGTCGGCTACGAGGACGTACGGGCGCTGCGCTGGCTGGCCGTCGAACCGGCCGTCGACGTCGACGTCACCGTCCGGGGCGACGGGCCCGGCCGGGCGCGCGTCGCCCTGGGCGCGTACGCCTCGGTGGTCGTGCTGCTCGGCGAGCGGTACGGGCGGCCACCCGCGCCCGACACCACGCCCCTGCGCGATCCGCGGCCGGCCCCGGTCAGCGCCGAGGCCCTCTACCGCGACCGGTGGATGTTCCACGGCCCGCGCTTCGCCGCCGTGCACGAGGTGCGCACCGTCGCCTCGGACGGCATCGAAGGGGTGCTGCGGGCCCTCCCCGACCCCGGCGCGCTGCTCGACGCCGCCGGTCAGCTCTTCGGCCACTGGATGCAACTGCGGCTCCCCGTAGACCGGTTGGTGTTCCCCGCCACCGTGGACCGCATCCGCTTCTGCGGGCCCGCGCCCGCCCCGCTGGACCTCGTCGCCGCCACGGCACGGATCCGCGAGGTGCACGACACCACCGTGCGCGGCGACCTCGAGCTGCGCCGTGCCGGCGGCGAGGTGTGGGCCCGGATCGAGGGGTGGACGTACCGCCGGTTCGGCGCCGACGAGCGGGTCTGGCCGATGAAGTTCACCCCGGAGGTGTGCGGCATCGGCGAACCCCGGCCCGAGGGCTGGTGCCTGGCCCGCCGCCGCTGGACCGATCCCGCCTCCCAGGAGCTGGTGATGCGCCGCTACCTCGGCGCCGCCGAGCGCGCGGCGTACGAGCGGCTGTCACCACGCGCCCGGGCACCCTGGCTGCTGGGCCGGATCGCCGCCAAGGACGCACTGCGGCAGCTGCTGTGGGACGGCGGGGCCGGTCCGGTGTTCCCGGCGGAGGTGCCCATCGGCAACGATGCGGCCGGCCGCCCGCTCGCCGAAGGACCGCTCACCCGGGGCCTGCGGCTGTCGATCGCCCACAAGGACCGGATCGCGGTCGCCCTCGCGCACCCCGGCCGCGCGGTCGGCATCGACGTGGAACAGGTGACCGCCGACCCGGACGCGCTGGTCCGGATCGCGCTCAGGCCGGAGGAAGTCCGGCTCGCCGAGCGGCTGGCCGCCTGCGAGGGCACCGGCCTGCCGGCCGCCCTCACCGCCGTGTGGTGTGCCAAGGAGGCCGCCGCCAAGGCCGAGGGCAGCGGGCTCGGCGGCCGCCCACGGGACTGGCGGGTGGCCGAGGACCCGGACTCCGGCGCGCTGCTGGTGCGCTCCCCCGACGGGCACCCGTACCCGGTCCGCACCACCCTGCTCGCCACCGATCCGCATCCCCACGTCGTCGCCTGGACCGCTCACGGAGCGGCGACGCCGTCCCCCGTCCCCTTCCACCTCACGGAGACCCGTCATGGCACCTGACATCCTCGCCGAGATCACCGGAATGCTCGTGGAGATCGTCGGCGACGAGTACCTGCTCGCCGAGGAGGTCACGATGAAGACGACGTTCAACGAGGATCTCGCCCTGGAGAGCGTCGAGTTCGTCGCCCTCGCCGAGCTGCTCCACCAGCGCTACGGCGCCGAGGTGGACCTGATGGAGTTCCTGGCGGAGAAGGACATGGACGCCATCCTCGCCATGTCCGTGGGTGAGCTCGTCACGCACATAGGCCGGATCACCCATGCCTCCCTCGCCCGCTCGGGGGCCTCCCCGGCCGGCTCCGCGGGCTGAGCCGGCCATGGCCTTCGTCCTCGCCAACTCGCTGCGCTTCCACGTCCAGCGGCTTCCGGCCACCGCGGAAGCCGCCCGCCCCGACCGGCCCGTGGTGGTCTTCCTGCACGGCCTGGCCGTCGACAACCTTTCCTCCTTCTACTGCCCGCTGGCGGTGCCGGTGGCCCGGGCCGGGCACGAGGCGGTCCTGTACGACCTGCGCGGCCACGGCCGTACCGAGCGGCCGGCCGCCGGCTACGACAGCCGCACCGCCGTACGGGACCTGTTCGCGCTGCTCGGCGCGCTGGGCCTGGGCGACCGGCCGGTGCACCTGGTCGGCAACAGCTACGGGGGCACCCTCGCCCTGCACGCGGCGCTGGCCCGGCCCGACCTCGTAGCGGGGCTGACCCTCCTGGAGCCCCCGCTGAGCGGGGCCTGGGTGGAGAACATGGTGGACACCCTGTCGGCCGCCGCGCTCAGCCTGGAGGACAGTCCGGTCCCGGCCGAACTGCGCACCCTGCGGCTGCGCAAGGCCGCGAACCTCACGGCGATCGCCGACGACCTGCTCAACCGCACCACCCTCATCGACGACATGGCGGCGGGCCGCACCTTCACCCCGGCCGACTACGCCCGGCTGCGCTGTCCCCTGCTGATCGTGTGCGGCGAGCACTCCGAACTGGTGCCGGGAGCACGGGAGCTGGCCCTGCACGCACCGCACGGGGTCCTGCGGATCCTGCCGAGCCTCGGGCACGACGTGCTCAAGGAGACCAGCGGGGCGCTACGGGAAGCCGTCCTGGCCCATCTCGACGCGTCGGCCGACCGGTCGGCACGGGCGGCACGGGAGACGCCCGAGACCCGGGTGGGAGCGCTGGTCCCATGAAGGTGCTGTTCACGGTTCCGCCACTGACGGGACACGTCAATCCGACGGTGGCCGTCGGGGCCGAACTGGCCGCCCGGGGCCACGAGATCGCCTGGGCCGGGCCCACCTCGGTGCTGACCCGGCTGCTGCCCGCGCAGGCCCGGATCCTGCCGGCCGGCGAGGAGGCGGGCGGCGGCTACACGGCGCTGCACGCACGCTGGCGCGACCTGCGCGGGGTCGCGGCGCTGCGGTTCCTGTGGGAGGAGGCACTGGTGCCGCTCGGGCGGGCGATGGTGCCGGGGGTGGCCGACGCCGTCCGCGCCTTCGAGCCGGACGTGCTGGTCGCCGACCAGCAGGCCCTGGCCGGACCGCTGGTGGCCGAGCGGCTCGGAATCCCCTGGGCGACTTCCGCCAGCACCTCGGCGGAACTCACGCGCCCCTTCGCGGACTTCCCGAAGGTCGGGGAGTGGGTGGCGCAGCAGATCCGCGGGCTGGTCGCCGAGCTCGGTCCGATGCCCTCCGGCTGGGATCCACGCTTCTCCGACCGGCTCGTCCTGGTCTTCTCCACCCCCGAACTCGTCGGTTCGGCGCAGGAGTTCCCGCCGCACTACGCCTTCATCGGCCCGGCCTTCGGAGCCCGCCCGGCCGCTCCCGGATTCCCCTGGCAGCGGCTCGACCCTTCGCGCCGACGGGTGCTGGTGTCCCTGGGCACCCTGAACCAGGAAGCCGGCGGCCGGTTCTACCGGGCGGTTCTCGGAGCTGGCGAACATCTGGCGGAAGACGTGCAGTTGGTGCTCGCGGCGCCCGCCGCACTGGTCGGTTCCGTGCCGGGGCACCTGCTGTTGCAGGAGCGCGTTCCGCAGCTGGAGCTGCTGCCCCACCTGGACGCGGTGGTCTGCCACGGCGGCCACAACACCGTCTGCGAAGCCCTCGCGTTCGGGCTGCCGCTGGTGGTCGCGCCGATCCGCGACGACCAGCCGATCGTGGCCCGCCAGGTCGTGGACGCCGGGGCCGGGGTGCGGCTGCGGTTCGGCCGGACCCGGGCCGAGGAACTGCGCGACGCCCTCACGGCCGTGCTGGACGAGCCCGGCCCCCGCCGGTCCGCCCGGCGCATCCAGGCCTCATTCGCCGCGGCGGGCGGAGCCGCCGCCGCGGCCGACCGGTTGGAGAAGCTGCGATGACGCCACTCCCCATCCCCCGGGTCCCGTGGACCTCGGCGGTGCTGCTGGCCGCGCTCGGCGCCGGCACCGTCCGGGCCGGCCGCAGGCTGCGGGCGGTGCCGGTGCTGCCGGCCGCCCCGCCCGCGGCGACCGGCGTGCCGCGCGCCGCCGGGTGGCGGCTGCTGACCGTCCGGGGGGTCGAGGCGGACGCGGCCACCTTCCTTTCCGCCTGCGCACACGCCGAACGGGAGGGGCTGCGGGTCCTGGACCTGCTGCCGGCGGACCTGGCCACCGAGCGGGCCCTGGGGCTGCTGCGCCTGGTCGACCCCGCCCGCTACCAGGCGGACCGGCTCGGCGAGGGGCGCGGCGCCGGGTTCGCCGTACTGGCCGCCGAGGAGGTCCTCGCGCGGGCGGGGGTGGATCCGGACGGGCCGCGCCCCGGGCCGGCGGAACTCCTCGCGCTCACCCGCCGTCTGAAGGAGTACGCCGCCGGGGCCACGGGCCTGGCGATCGCCCCCGCGCTGAGCTGCGGACCGCTGCCCGAGGCGACCGGTCCCGCGCGCGCCGCGGAGCTGCGGGCGCAGGGGCTGCCGCCGGGGGCACTGGCCGCGGCCCAGCTCGCCGGGCTGGCCCTGCTGGCGGGCGTCGTCGTACGCCAGGGCCGGTGGGGGGCCGCCGCGGCCGGGCTGTACTGGCTCCAGCCGTACCTGGCACTCGGCGGGCCGCGCTCCCCGCTGCGCCCCGCCGATCTGGCCCGGGCCACCGCCGCCCGGCCCGTACGGTCCCTCGGCGCGGCCGTGCGTACGGCCGCGGCGGCCCGCCGCGGCCGGGGCGGGGAGGCGACCGCCGGCCGGGCCGCCGCCTACCGGGCTGACCTGGCCGCGGGGACCGACCGCTTCCTCGAGGCGCGCCGCCCGGACTGCCCCTGGTGCGGGAGCGGGCGGCTCGCCGTCCGGGTCCGGGTCCCCGACCTGCTCCAGGGCAAGCCCGGCCGGTTCACGCTGGAGCGCTGCGAGGACTGCGGGCACGTCTTCCAGAACCCCCGGCTGAGCCCGGAGGGGCTGGAGTTCTACTACCGCGACTTCTACGACGGGCGGGGCGGCGAGGGCGCGGGCACGGTCTTCGGGCGGCTCGGTCCCTCCTACCGGGCGCGCGCCGAGATGCTCCGCGGGCACGTGGGCGCGACCGGACCGGAGTCCTGGCTCGATGTGGGCACCGGGCACGGGCACTTCTGCAACGCGGCGCGCGAGGTCTGGCCGCGGACCCGGTTCGACGGGCTGGACATGGGCGACGGGATCCTCGAGGCGGAGCGCCGCGGGTGGGTGGAGACCGGATACCAGGGCCAGTTCCCGGAGTTCGCCTCGAAGCTGGCGGGCCGGTACGAGGTGGTCAGCATGTACCACTACCTGGAGCACACCCGGGATCCGCTGGCCGAGCTGGACACGGCGGCCGCCGTCCTCGCCCCCGGCGGATTCCTGACCGTCGAGGTGCCCGACCCGGAGTCCCGCATGGCCGACCTGCTGGGCCGGGCGTGGCTGCCGTGGTTCCAGCCGCAGCACCAGCACCTGGTCCCGGCCGCCAACCTGCGCGAGGCGCTGGCCGACCGGGGGTTCACCGTCCTCGTCGAGGAGCACGGGGCGGCCCATCAGGGCAACGACTTCTTCGGCGCGGTGGCCCTGGCCGCCGCGCGGCTGGCCCCGGACCCGGACCGGCCGTGGGGTCCCCCGGCCACGCCCCGCGCACGGGCCGTCGTGGGCCTCGTCCGGGCGGCGGCGCTGCCGTGCTTCGCCGGCGCGGCCGTACTCGACGCCCTGCGGTCGGCGGCCGCCCGCATCACGGACGGCGGGAACGCCTACCGCATCCTGGCCCGCAAGGACACCCCATGACCGACCCCACCGACCCACCGACCACCCCCGCCCTCACGACACCCACAACCACCCGCCCCGGAGTCGCGGGCCCCGACGCCGCCCGACCCCCCATCGCCGGACCCGGCGTCCCCCGACCCGACGTCGCGGGACCCGAAGCCACCGGGCGGAGCCTCGGCGAACGCGGCCTCGCGGCACGCGACGTCCAGGGACCCGGGACCACCCGATCCGGCGGCGCGGTGGCCGGCTTCGGCGGACCCCGCATCGTCAGGGCCGCCGGGGGCCGCGGGCCCGTCCCGGATCCGGCCACAGCCCGCACGGGTACGGGCACGGGCACAGCAGGAGCCGCCGACCGCGCCGGAGGCGACCTGGCTCGTCGGGCCACCGCCGATCCGCTCTTCCGGCTCGTCGCCTACGCGCTGGAGGCCGCGCACGGCCGGCCGCCCGCCGCCGTGTGGAGCGCGCCCTACGCCTTCCACCTCGAGTCCCCCGGACTGGTCGCGGCGGCCGGCTGGCCGACGGCAGCCGCCGCGGCCCCGCGCACCGACGGCATGGTCCGGCTCAGCTCGCTCGGCCACCCCGCGGACAGCTGCGACCTGCCGCTGACCCTGTCCGGGCCGCCGCCCGCCGCCCCCGCCTGGGCGGTCCGGCCGTACGCCGTGCTGCGGGCGCTGGCCCGGGCCGGTTTCGGCCGCGGCGGGACGGACCTGCACGTGCAGGGCTCGCTCACGGCGGCCGCCGGGCTGGCCACGGCGGAGCCGGCCGACTGCGCCGTGGCCCTGGCGGTGGCCGACGTACACACGGAAGCCGGCGAACTGCCGGACCGCGCGCACCTGGCCCGGCTGCTGGCCGCGGCGCTGCCGGACGGGGACGACACCCTGCGCCGTGCGGTGCTCTTCGCCCGGCCGGGCAAGGCCCTGCTGCTGGGCGCGGAGCCCCGGCGGCGGCAGCGGTACGTCCCCTTCGACCCGGCGGCCACGGGGGCGCGGCTGGTGCTGGTGGCCGTGCGCGGCGAGGCCGCGGACCGCCCGGCGGAGCTGGCGCGGGCCGTGGCCAGCGCCCGCCGGGCCGGGGCCCTGAGCGCCTGGCCGCCCGGGCAGGAGCCGGGGCGCAGCGCGCTGGTGCTGCTGCCCGAGGCGCGGCTGACGGCGGTGCGGGCCGCGGTCGCGGAGGACTTCCGCGACCGGCAGCGGCCCGTGCCGCGCTTCCTGAACATCGACGTGGCCGGCGCGGCCCGGCGCGAGGAATGACCCTCCAGCCCGCTGACACGAAACCCGCTGAAACCAGAACCTCTGACACCAACCGCTGACACACCAAACCCGCTGAACCAAGGAGGACCCCCCATGCCCACACCCTCACCCAGGGCCGACGCGAGACGCCGGGCCCGGTGGTCCGCGCTCGTGGCCGGACTCGGCACGCTCGGCCTGCTGGGCGCCTTCACCGTCGCCAACTCCCAGGCGGCAGAGACCGGTTCCACCGCCACGGCGTCGGCCGCGGCCGCGCTGCCCTCGTACGACCACGTCGTGGTGGTCGTGTACGAGAACAAGCAGTACGGAGAGATCATCGGCAGCGCGAACGCCCCGTACATCAACCAGTTGGCGAACGGCGGAGCCAGCCTGACCGGCATGAAGGCGCTGACCCACCCCAGCCAGCCCAACTACTTCAACCTCTTCTCCGGTGCCACGCAGGGCATCACCGGCGACGGCTGCTACGTCCCGCAGTCGATGACGGCGCCGAACCTCGGTCAGGAGCTGATCGCGGCCGGCAAGACCTTCGCGACGTACAACGAGGACCTGCCGAGCGAGGGGTCCACGGCCTGCACGAACGGCCAGTACGCGCAGAAGCACAACCCGTGGTTCGCCTTCAAGAACGTGCCGCTGAACACCGGGAAGACCTGGGCGCAGTTCCCGCAGAACAACTTCGCGGCGCTTCCGCACCTGTCGTTCGTCGTACCGAACCAGTGCAACGACATGCACTCCTGCTCGGTCAACACGGGCGACACCTGGACGAAGAACAACATCGACGCGTACGCGCAGTGGGCGAAGGCCAACAACAGCCTGCTGGTGCTGACCTGGGACGAGGACAACTACCTGGGGTCGAACCAGATCGCCACCGTGTTCTACGGCGCGCACGTGAAGACGGGCAAGTACGCGACCCCCTTCAACCACCACCACCTGCTGCGGACCTTCGAGGACCTCTTCGGCACGACGCACGCGGGCAACGCGGCCAACGTCCAGCCGATCAGCGAGGTGTTCGGCGGCTCGACGCCCACACCCACTCCCACACCCACCTCGCCGACACCCACTCCCACCCCCACCCCGACCGCGGGTGACCTGAAGCTCGCCAACCCCGGGCCGCAGACCTGCAAGTTCAACCAGTCCTGCACCATCCAGCTCAGCGCCACCGGCGGCAAGCCCCCGGTCCGGTACGCGGCCACCGGCCTGCCCTGGGGCCTGACCGTCGACCCCGGCACCGGCCGGATCAGCGGCAAGCCGTGGGCCAGCGGCACCCTCCAGATCGCCGCCACGGCCACCGACTCCACGGGCGCCACCGTCACCGCCGGATTCCCGCTCACCGTCAACTGGTTCTAGTCACCTTCAAGGAGGCATCCGTGTACCTGTCGACCAGCCGGGCCGCGGACATGGCCGGGGACACCCCGGTCCCGAGCGGCCCCCTGCGGGCCGTCCCCGGCACGGTGTTCGCGCTCGGCCTGGTCAGTCTGATCACGGATGTCTCAGCCGAGATGGTCACGGCCGTCCTGCCGCTGTACCTGGTGGCCGGGCTCGGCATGTCCCCGCTCGCCTTCGGCGCCCTGGACGGGCTCCACCAGGGCGCCACGGCGCTGCTGCGCCTGGCGGGCGGCCGGATCTCGGACCGCACCCACCGCCACAAACTCGTGGCGGGCTTCGGCTACGCGCTCTCCGCCGGGTGCAAGGCGGCCCTGCTCGCGGTCACCACCCCTTGGTCGGTCGCGGCGGTGCTCGCCGCCGACCGGACCGGCAAGGGCCTGCGCACCGCCCCCCGCGACGCGTTGATCTCGCTGTCCTGCCCGCCGCAGGACCAGGGCCGCGCCTTCGGGGTGCACCGCGCGCTGGACACGGCGGGCGCGCTGCTGGGGCCGCTGGCCGCCTTCGGGGTGCTGTGGGTGGTGGCGGACGGGTACGCGGCCGTGTTCACGGTGAGCTGCTGCGTCGCGGTGCTGGGGGTGGTGGTGCTGGTCCTGTTCGTTCGGGAGGCCCCCGCTCCCGCCCCTGCCGCCCGCACCCCGCTGCCTCCCGTGCGCACGCTCGTACGGATCCCGGGGCTGCGCCGGCTGTGCGCGACCGCCGCCGTGCTCGGCCTGTTCACCGTCGGCGACGCCTTCCTCTATCTGCTGCTCCAGCGCCGGCTCGAGCTGCCGGCGGCGTACTTCCCGCTGCTGCCCGTCGGTACGGCGGCGGTGTTCCTGCTGGCCGCACTGCCCGCCGGCCGGGCCGCCGACCGGCTCGGCCGGCGCCGGGTGTTCCTCGGCGGGCACGTGCTGCTGCTCGGCGCCTGCCTGCTGCTGCTCGCTCCGGTGCCGGCGGGGCCGCCGCTCGTGTTCGGGGTCCTCGGGCTGCTCGGCCTGTTCTACGCGGCCACGGACGGGGTGCTGATGGCGGCGGCCGGGCCGCTGCTCCCGGCCGGGCTGCGCACCACCGGCCTCGCGGTGCTCCAGACGGCCCAGGCGCTGGCCCGGTTCGCCGGGTCCCTGCTGTTCGGCGCGGCCTGGACGCTGTGGGGGCCGGGCCCTGCCCTGTGCATGGCGGCCGGGGGGCTGGTGCTGTCGCTGGCGGCGGTCGCCGTGTTCGGCGGGCGGGAGCGGGGCGGGCCGTCGTAGGGTCGGACGCATGGCTGAAGCACAGCGCACACTCGAGGGCAAGGTCGCCCTGGTGGCCGGGGCGACGCGGGGCGCGGGCCGGGGCATCGCGGTCCAGCTGGGCGCGCGGGGCGCGACCGTGTACGTATCGGGGCGCAGCTCCCGGAGCGGACGCTCGGAGTACGACCGGCCGGAGACGATCGAGGAGACGGCCGAGCTGGTGACGGCGGCGGGCGGCCGCGGTATCGCGGTGGTGGCCGACCACCTGGTGCCGGCTGAGGTCGAGGCCCTGGTGGGGCGGATCGACGGCGAGCAGGGGCGCCTGGACGTCCTGGTCAACGACATCTGGGGCGGGGAGCTGCTCTTCGAGTGGGACAGCACGGTCTGGGAGCACGACCTGGACAAGGGGCTGCGGCTGCTGCGGCTCGCGGTCGAGACCCACGCCGTCACCAGCCACTTCGCGCTGCCCCTGCTGCTGCGCCGGCCGGGCGGGCTGGTGGTGGAGATGACGGACGGCACCGCCGAGTACAACGCCGTCAACTACCGGGTCTCGTTCTTCTACGACATCGCCAAGTCCTCCGTGCTGCGCATGGCGTTCGCGCTGGGGCACGAGCTGGGGCCGCGCGGGGCCGCGGCGGTGGCGCTGACGCCGGGGTGGCTGCGTTCGGAGATGATGCTCGACAACTTCGGTGTGACGGAGGAGAACTGGCGGGACGCGCTGGACAAGGTCCCGCACTTCGCCATCTCCGAGACCCCGTCGTACGTGGGCCGGGCGGTCGCGGCGCTCGCCGCGGACCCGGAACGGGCGCGCTGGAACGGGCAGTCCCTGTCCAGCGGGCAGCTCGCCGGGGTGTACGGCTTCACGGATCTCGACGGCAGCCGCCCGGACTGCTGGCGGTACATGGTCGAGGTCCAGGACCCCGACCGCCCGGCGGACACCACCGGCTACCGCTAGTACCGCTGGTACCGCGCCGCAAGGGCCTGCCGGGCGCCTCGTACCCGACATGATCGGGCACAGGATGTCGGGTCCGGCAGGGTGGTTCCTTCCTAACGTGAGGGAGCGAAAGGGAAGGAGGCCGGGGTGCTGGAGCGGCTGAACCAGGCCATGGAGCACATCGAGCGCCACCTCGATCGGCAGATCGAGGCGGCCGACCTGGCGCGGATCGTGGTGACGTCGGAGTACCACTTCCGGCGGCTGTTCTCCGCGCTGGCGGGGATGCCGCTGTCGGAGTACGTCCGGCGCAGGCGGCTCACGATCGCCGGCGCCGAGGTGCTGGCCGGGGACCGGACGCTGTTGGAGATCGCGGTGCGGTACGGCTACACGTCGGGGGAGGCGTTCGCGCGTGCGTTCCGCGTCATGCACGGCGTCGGTCCCGGCGAGGCCAGGCGGTCCGGTGCGAGTCTGCAGTCCCAGCCACGGCTGTCCTTCCGTCTCACCGTCGAAGGGAGCAGCAGCATGCGATACCGGGTCGTGGAGAAGGACGAGTTCCGGGTGGTCGGGAGGAAGGCGCGCGTCCCCCTCGTGCACGAAGGGGTCAATCCTGCCATCGCCGACTTCATCCGGGGCATCGGGCAGGAGACGCTGCAGCGCATGGAGAGTCTGTCTGATCAGGAACCGCGGGGGATCGTGGGGGTGAGCGGGAATCTCGACCCGAGTCGGGCGGAGGGGACCGAACTCGACTACTTCCACGGGGTGGTGACGCGAGCCGCCGTGCCCGAGGACATGGATGTGCTGGCCGTGCCGGCCGGGACGTGGGCCGTCTTCGAGAGCTCCGGGCCGTTTCCGCAGGCGCTCCAGTACCTCTGGCGGGACGTGTTCACGCAGTGGTTCCCGTCCAATCCCTACCGGAGCCGGCCGGGACCCGAGATCCTGCGGGCCCGGCTGTCGCAGGACGCCGCGCGGGCGGATGCGGAGCTGTGGATCCCCGTGGAGCGGACCGCGCTCTGAAGGACGGCACGCGGTCGGCGCCTCAGGACCCCGGCCTCGACTCGATCAGGCGGGCCAGTCCGTCCAGGACGCAGCGCAGGCCGAAGGCCCAGACGGTTTCCGGGTTGTAGGCGCCGACCGCGCTGCCGACGCGGCCGGCGAGCGGGTAGCGCGCGGCGTCCATGGCCCGCTCCAGCAGTGGCGCGCTGACGGCCCACCACTCCTCGTCGCTCTGACGGCTGTTGTGCGCGGCGGCGTCGGCGGCGGCCAGCGCCTCGGCGTGGACGAAGGCGAGGAGGTGGGTCAGGGCGGCGTCCATCTCGGCGTCGGTGAGCCCGATGCCGTCGAAGGCCGCCAGTTCGTATTCGTACTTGGCGATCACGCCGGGGCCCAGCTGCGGGCGGGTGACGGACAGGTCCGCGATCCAGGGGTGGCGGGTGAGCAGGGCCCGGTTGTCCTCGGCGACGCGGGTCACCCGCGCCTGCCAGGGTTCCGCCGCGTCCGTCTCCGGCCGGGCCCGGTCCATGGTCCGGTACGCGTCGTCCAGCATCAGGTCGAGCAGCTCGGCCTTCCCGGGCACGTACGTGTACAGGGTCATCGGTGTCACCCCGAGGCGCTGGGCCAGCGCCCGCATGGTCAGCGCGGCCAGTCCCTCCGCGTCGGCGAGGGTGATGGCGGCGCGGACCACGGCGTCCACGCTGAGCCCCTGCCGCGGACCGCGCCGCCCCGGATGCGCCTCCTGGCCGGACCCGCGCCACAGCAGCTCCAGCGTCCGGGCGGGATCCCCCGCACCGCTGCGGTCCCTCGCCATCTCGGTCCTCCCCGCACTCGGCAAATAAACGCACTACTGCGTATAGAGTACAGTGTAGAAAGTAAGCGAGACACCGCCACGCCATCGCGAGGAGTTCCGTGCACATCGCCGCCGACAGCCATCAGGTCATCCAGGTCCGCGGAGCGCGGGAGAACAACCTCGCCGACGTCTCCCTGGACATCCCCAAGCGCCGGCTCACCGTGTTCACCGGCGTCTCCGGTTCCGGGAAGTCCTCCCTCGTCTTCGGCACCATCGCCGCCGAGTCGCAGCGCATGATCAACGAGACGTACACCGCCTTCATCCAGTCCTTCATGCCGAGCCTGGGCCGGCCGGACGTGGACGGGCTGCACAACCTGAGCGCCGCCATCGTGGTCGACCAGGAGCGCATGGGCGCGAACTCCCGCTCCACGGTCGGCACCGCCACCGACGCCTACACCATGCTGCGGATCATCTTCTCGCGGCTCGGCGTCCCCCACATCGGGACGTCCACCGCCTTCAGCTTCAACACGCCGGACGGCATGTGCCCGCGCTGCGAGGGCATCGGCCAGGTCTCCGACATAGCCGTGGACCAGCTCGTGGACCGCGAACTCTCCCTCAACGAGGGCGCCATCACCGTGCCGGGCTTCGCCGTGGACTCCTGGTACTGGCAGATCATGGCGAACTGCGGCTTCTACTCCCCCGACACGAAGCTGAAGGACTTCACCGAGCAGGAGTGGGCCGACTTCCTGCACAAGAGCTCGGTGAAGGTGAAGGTCGGGTCGAACAACTTCACCTACGAGGGCCTGATCACCAAGATCCAGCGGACGTACCTGTCCAAGGACCGCGAGTCCATGCACTCCCACATCCGGTCCTTCGTGGACCGCGCCGTGGTCTTCGCCGACTGCCCGGACTGCGGCGGCACCCGCCTGTCCGCGGCCGCCCTCTCCTCGCGCATCGACGGGGTGAACATCGCCGAGTGCTCGGCGATGCAGATCAGCGACCTGGCGGCTTTCGTCCGCCGGATCGACGACCCCGGTGTGGCGCCGCTGCTCGCGAGCCTCCGGGACCTGCTGGACTCCCTCGTCGAGATCGGCCTCGGCTACCTGAGCCTGGACCGCCAGTCGGCCACCCTCTCCGGCGGCGAGGCCCAGCGCGTGAAGATGGTCCGCCACCTCGGCTCCTCGCTCACGGACATCACCTACGTCTTCGACGAGCCGACGACCGGGCTGCACCCGCACGACATCCGGCGCATGAACGACCTGCTGCTGCGGCTGCGCGACAAGGGCAACACCGTGCTCGTCGTCGAGCACAAGCCCGAGGTCATCGCCATCGCCGACCACGTCGTGGACCTGGGCCCGGGCGCGGGCACGGCGGGCGGGCAGCTCTGCTACAGCGGGGACGTGGCCGGGCTGCGCACCTCCGGGACGCTGACCGGGCGCCACCTCGAACACCGGGCGCGGCTGCGGGAGCCGGTGCGCACCCCGCGCGGCCACCTGTCGGTCAAGGGCGCCGACCTGCACAACCTGAAGGACGTCAGCGTGGAGGTGCCGCTGGGGGTGCTGGCGGTGGTGACCGGGGTGGCCGGTTCCGGGAAGAGTTCGCTGATCCACGGGTACCTCGCCGGGCGGGACGGGGTGGTGGTGGCGGACCAGTCGCCGATCCGCGGCTCGCGCCGGTCCAACCCGGCGACGTACACGGGGCTGCTGAATCCCGTCCGTACCGCCTTCGCCAAGGCCTACGGGGTCAAGGCGGCGCTGTTCAGCGCCAATTCGGAGGGCGCCTGCCCCAAGTGCAACGGTCTCGGGCTGGTCTACACGGACCTGGCGATGATGGCCGGGGTGGCCTCGGTCTGCGAGGAGTGCGAGGGCCGCCGGTTCACCGCGGAGGTGCTCACGTACACCCTGCGCGGCAAGAACATCAGCGAGGTGCTCGACATGCCGGTGGCGGAGGCGTACGAGTTCTTCACCACCGGGCAGGCCCGGACGATCCTGGGACGGCTCGTCGACGTGGGGCTGAGCTACCTGCGGCTCGGCCAGCCGCTCAACACCCTGTCGGGCGGCGAGCGGCAGCGGCTCAAGCTGGCCGTCAACATGGCGGAGAAGTCCTCGACCTACATCCTCGACGAGCCGACGACCGGGCTGCACATGGCCGATGTGGACAAGCTCCTCGCACTGCTGGACCGGCTCGTCGACAACGGGAACTCGGTGATCGTCATCGAGCACCACCAGGCGGTCATGGCGCACGCCGACTGGCTGATCGACATCGGCCCGGGCGGCGGCCACGCCGGCGGCGAGGTCGTCTTCGAGGGGACCCCGGCCGCCCTGGTGGCCGAGGCGGACACGCTGACCGCGCGCCACCTGCGCGAGTACGTCAGCTCGTAGGCCGGGCCGGACGGCCCGGCGTCACAGCACCAGGTCTCCGTCCGCGAGCGGCGCGAAGTGCCGCTCCACGTCCGCGCCGGTCACGTCCGCCAGGGCGGACGGCGACCAGCGCGGACGGCGGTCCTTGTCGACGACCTGGGCGCGGATGCCCTCCACCAGGTCGGGCGAGGCCAAGGCGTTGCACGAGACCCGGAACTCCTGGACCAGCACGTCCTCCAGCGAGCCGAGGGCGGCGGCCCGGCGCAGGGCCGCGAGGGTGACCTTCAGCGCGGTCGGGGACTTGGCCAGGATCGCCTCGGCGGCCTCCTTGGCGGCGGGGTCCCCGTCCGCGAGCAGCCGCTCGACGATCTCCTCGACGGTGTCGGCCGCGTAGCAGTGGTCGATCCAGGGCCGCCGGTCGGCGAGTTCACCGGGCGGGGGTGTGGCGGCGTACCGCGGCAGCACCTCGGGGACGGGGGCCACGGCGAGGGCGGCGGTCAGCTCCGGCAGCCGCGCGGCGGGGACGAAGTGGTCGGCGAGTCCGCAGAGCAGCGCGTCGGCGGCGCCCACGGCCGCGCCGGTGAGGGCGAGATGGGTGCCGAGCCGGCCGGGCGCGCGGCCGAGCAGCCAGGTCCCGCCGACGTCGGGGACGAAGCCGATGCCGGTCTCGGGCATGGCGACGCGGGAGCGCTCGGTCACGATGCGGACGCCCCCGTGGGCCGAGACGCCGACTCCGCCGCCCATGACGATGCCGTCCATGAGGGCGACGTACGGCTTGGGGTAGCGGGCGATGCGGGCGTTGAGGCGGTACTCGTCGCGCCAGAAGTCCGCGGAGGCGGTGGTCCCGGCCTTGGCGTCGTCGTGGATGGCCCGGATGTCCCCGCCCGCGCACAGGCCGCGCTCACCGGCGCCGCGGACGAGCACCTGGTGGACGGCGGGGTCCCGCTCCCAGGCGGCCAGGGCTTCGGCTATGCGCAGCACCATGGGGTGGGTGAGCGCGTTGAGGGCCTTGGGGCGGTTGAGGGTGATCACCGCTGTCCGGCCCTCGATGGCGAACAGGACGGTGTCGTCTTCGGTCTTCACACCGGCCAGTATGTAGCGTGGACCGGTATGCGGAAGATCATCCTGTGGATGTCGGTGTCCCTCGACGGATACGTCGAGGGACCCGAGCGCGAGATCGACTGGCACCTCGTCGACGACGAACTGCACCGGCACTACAACGACCAAGCCCGCACGATGGGCGGTTTCCTGCACGGCCGCGTGATGTACGAGCTGATGGCGGACTTCTGGCCGACCGCCGACGCCGACCCCGCGAACGCCGGCCCCGTGGCGGAGTTCGCGGGCATCTGGCGGGACATGCCGAAGTACGTGTACTCGCGCACCCTCGAGCGGGCCGACTGGAACAGCACGATCGTCCGGGACGTCGTGCCGCAGGAGGTCGCCGCGCTCAAGGCGGCCCCGGGCGGTGACCTGGGCCTCGGCGGGGCCGAGCTCGCCGCCGCGTTCCTGCGCCACGACCTGGTGGACGCGTACCGGATCTACGTGCACCCGGTACGGATCGGGCGCGGCAAGCCGCTGTTCCCGCCGGTCGACGGCGGTCCGGTGCCGCTGCGCCTGGAGGGCACCCGTACGTTCGGGAACGGCGTCGTACTGCTGAGCTACGGGCGCCCGTAGCCGCGGGCCGCCCGGCCGGGCATGACCTCGGTGGGCCGGGACTGAATCGAACTTCGAACGCACGAATGTCCGCAAGGAGACCCATGGCCGACCCGAGCGCCGACCCGACTGCCGACCCGAACCGCCTCGCCCTCGGTGCGGACACCGCCCTCGTCCTCATCGACCTGCAGACCGGCATCCTGGGCCTGCCGACGGCCAGGCCCTCGGGCGGCATCCTGAAGCAGGGGATCGCCCTCGCCGAGGCGTTCCGCTCCCGCAGGCTTCCCGTGGTCCTGGTCAAGGTCGCCTGGTCCACCGACAGCGGCGACCTGCCCACGGCCAATGTGGACCGTCCGGGGCCGGCCGCCGCCCCGCCGCCCGCGTTCTCGGAGATCCCGGCCGAGCTCGCCGCGCTCGGGGACGTGGTCGTCACCAAGCGTCACTGGGGTGCGTTCACCGGGACCGAGCTGGACCTCCAGCTGCGCCGGCGCGGCATCCACCGCATCGTCCTGGCCGGCATCTCCACCAGCGCCGGGGTCGAGTCCACCGCCCGTACGGCCTGGGAGCTGAGCTACGACCTGGTGTTCGCGGAGGACGCGACCGCCGACCTGGACGCCGACTCCCACGCCCACACCTTCGGCAAGATCTTCCCGCGCATCGGCAAGGTCGCCACCACCGAGGAGATCATCGCGGCCCTGGATTCCTGACGCCGGCGGGCGCGGCCACTTCCAGCCATACGCACTTGCCGTCGGGCGCCGGCCTGGTACCCCACCTGCGGGCCAGCCGGTCCATGATCAGCAGCCCGTGCCCGCCGGGCTGCCCGCGCCTCGCACCCGGACCGGCCCGCACGGGAACCGGCGGCGCCGGGTTCCCGTCGGTCACCTCGATGCGCAGCCGCTCGTCGTCGCAGTCCAGCAGCAGCGCACTCGGCCCGCCACCGTGCAGACAGGCGTTGGCCACCACCTCGGACACCAGCAGGAGTACGTCGTCGGCCGCGTCCCGCCCCTCCTGCGTCGCGGCCGGGAGCCAGTGCCACGCGGCCAAAGCCCGGCGCGCGAAGTCCCGGCTGCGCGTCACGACATCGGTGGCCCCGTCCAGTACCAGGTACCAGGTCCGGTCGGGTGACCCCCGCTGTTCCATGACGCTCCGACTCCTCGGTGTCGACGTGCAGTAGCCGTATTGACCTATGGCCGTACCCGACCACCCGTGCGCGGTGGTACTAGGCCGGCGGACCGTCCGTGCCGTTCAGTGCCTGAGCCACATCGGCGTACACGGGGAAGATCCCGTCGGCGCCGGTGATGCGGAACATCCGGGCGACGGAGCCCTGCAGCCCGGCCAGCTCCACGCTGCCGCCGGCCTCCAGGGCCGTGAGTCTGCCGTGCAGCAGCACGTTCAGCCCGGTGGAATCGCAGAACCCCAGTCCCGTCAGATCCACCAGCAGCCGGCCACCACGGACTACCGCCGCGTCGAGGGCCTCACGCAGGGGCTGGGCCGTGTCGTGGTCCAGCTCCCCCGCCAGCTCGATGACGACGGCTCCGTCCACCTGCTGGACCGCGACGGTGAACCGCTCGTTGTCCGCTCCCGGAACCATCCCATCACCCTTCCGTCCTGTTGTTGCACCTTCCCAGAAGCCGCGCGGATACGCCTCCGGCGGGGAACGGCGGCAACGGCGGGCGGAAAGGTCCTTCGGGCGGGCCCCGGCGGGCGGGGCCCACGGCCATTGAACCGGAAACGACCGTGGGGCCGTTTCGGATTGCTCCGAAACGGCCCCACGACCTGCGACTTCGAAAAGTCGGGACGACAGGATTTGAACCTGCGACCCCTTGACCCCCAGTCAAGTGCGCTACCAAGCTGCGCCACGTCCCGTTGTGCCTGCGACCTGGGGTTTCCCCCTTCGCGGCGGCACATGCAGAACATTACCCCACGCCGAGGGGTGTTCATGCACCGGTAATCGGCGACGGCGAAGATGAGGTGGTGAACGCACGGGTTGAGGACAAGGACAGGGACAGGGACGGCGAGGGGCGGGCGCGCAGTGCGCGGCCCCGGGACGGGCTGGGGCGGCCGCTGCCGTACGGGGCCGCCGGAGTGGAGCGGCAGCCCGAGGGGGTGGTGCGCTCGCCCGGGGAGACGGTCGCAGAGGCGCAGCGGCTGCTGGACGCCGGGATGCCCTTCCACGCGCACGAGGTGTTCGAGGACGCCTGGAAGTCGGGGCCCGAGGAGGCGGCCCCGCTCTGGCGCGCCCTCGCACAGCTCGCGGTGGGGCTGACGCACGCCGCGCGCGGCAACGCGGTCGGCGGGGCGCGGCTGCTGCGCCGCGGGGCCGACGCCCTGGCCGGGCGGGAGGACGCGTACGGGATCGACGTGGCGGGGCTGGTC
Organism: Streptomyces sp. cmx-11-4; assembly: GCA_049998195.1. GTDB lineage: Bacteria > Actinomycetota > Actinomycetes > Streptomycetales > Streptomycetaceae > Streptomyces. Next base: position 511,222 of record JAEBET010000002.1, on the reverse strand, counting down.
GGATGGGCCCGGGCGCTGGCCGGGCGGGTGGCGGCCGGGGAGCACGTCGACGCGGCGGTCGAGGCCCCCGGTCTCGCCGGCCGCCCGGACACCGCCGGCGGGCCGGGCTCCGCCTGACCAACGGCACTAGTGCTGTGGCCGGGAAGGTTTGCCGGGTCGCGGCGTCCGGTGCGGTGCATCGCAAGGCGGAGGGCCACGGCTCGTACTGGACGTACTCGCGTGGTCCGACAACACGGCGAGGTGCCGTGCCGGGCGTCGCGACCCGGTGAACCTTTCCGGTCACAGCACTAGGCCGGCTGCAGCAGGTCCCAGCGGTTTCCGTACAGGTCCTCGAAGACGGCGACGGAGCCGTACGCCTCGTGGCGCGGCTCCTCGAGGAAGCGGACGCCCTCGGCGGTCATCCGGGCGTGGTCGCGCGCGAAGTCGTCGGTGTGGAGGAAGAAGCCGACGCGGCCGCCGGTCTGGTCGCCGACGCGGGAGCGCTGGGCCTCGTCCTTGGCGCGGGCCAGCAACAGGGCCGCCTCCTTGGCGCCGGGCGGGCGGACCACGACCCACCGGGAACCGTCCGGGCGGGCGGTGTCCTCGGCGAGGTCGAAGCCGAGGGCGCGGGTGTAGAAGTCGATGGCCTCGTCGTAGTCGTGGACCACGAGGGCAGTGAGGGCGATGTGGGATGACATGCCCTCATTGTGCGCCGAGGAGGACCACCTCCAGGGTGCGGGGGCCGTGTACGCCCTCCACCCGGTCGAGTTCGATGTCGCTGGTGGCGGAGGGGCCGGAGATCCAGGTCAGGGGGCGTACCGGGTCGAGGCGTTCCAGGGCCTGCGGTACGGAGTCCACCACCTGGTCCGGCACGCGGACCACGCAGATGTGGTGGTCGGGGATCAGGGTGATGCGGCGCCGGCCCTGGTCGGGGCCTCCGTCGAGGATGATCGTGCCGGTCTCGGCGACGGCCAGGGCGCAGCCGGTCACGACGCTGTCCACGCGGTCGAGTTCGGACGGGGTGGACACGGCCCGGTCGTGGATCCGGGTCGGGTCCGCCGCCGCCAGCCAGTGCGGGGGCAGGGCGGGCGGCACGAGGACCGTGCGGGAGCCGCGCTCGGCGAGGAGCCTCATCAGCAGCAGCGGCAGTCCGTCCTCGTCCGTGCGGTGGACCCTCGCCCGGTACTCGGCGAGGTGGGCGGCGAGCAGGTCGGCGCTCTCGGCGGGCGTGCGGGCGCCGTGGACGCGCAGGTAGTCGCGGGGGATCTGCGGATCCGGCCCCGGCTCCCCCACCGCCCGCCGGACGCGGGCCAGGATGCGGTCCCTGCTGCTCATCGGGAGGCCTCCCGTTCCCGGGCCCACCAGTCGCGGAAGGACTCCGCGGGGACGGCGGGCAGTTCGCGGGTGTCGGTCCAGGCCCGCCCGGGTCCCGGCAGCCGGCGCGGGCGCAGCAGGCGGGCGCGGGCCAGCAGGCGTTCGCCCGCGCGGAGCGCGCCCGGGTGGTCCAGGAGCAGCCGGGCGGCCCGCACGGCGGCCCGTTCCGCGGTGTGGCCGTGCGCCGGGCGGATCCGTACCCGGATGCCGTCGCGGGTCACGGGGCCGCCCTGGGCCACCCGTTCGCGCAGGTGGACGAGGACCTCGGGGATGTCGATGGCGACGGGGCAGACCTCGTAGCAGGCGCCGCACAGGGTGGAGGCGTAGGGCAGCGAGGCGTCGATCGCGCTGTCGGTGCCGCGCAGTTGGGGGCTGAGGATGGCGCCGATGGGGCCCGGGTAGACGGATCCGTAGGCGTGGCCGCCGGCGCGTTCGTAGACCGGGCAGACGTTGAGGCAGGCGGAGCAGCGGATGCAGCGCAGGGCCTGGCGGCCCACTTCGTCGGCGAGGGTGTCCGTGCGTCCGTTGTCGAGCAGGACGAGGTGGAAGGCGGCGGGTCCGTCTCCGTCCGTGGTGCCCGTCCACATCGTCGTGTACGGGTTCATCCGCTCGGCCGTCGAGGAGCGGGGCAGCGTCTGGAGGAAGATCTCCAGGTCCCGGAAGGTCGGGACGACCTTCTCCACGCCGACGACGGAGATGAGGGTTTCGGGCAGGGTCAGGCACATCCGGCCGTTGCCCTCGGATTCGAGGACGACCATGGTGCCGGTCTCGGCGACCATGAAGTTGGCGCCGGACACCGCGACTTTGGCCCGCAGGAACTTCTCGCGCAGGTGCAGGCGGGCCGCCTCGGCGAGCTCGCGCGGGTCGTCGCCGAGCGGTTCGGGGGCCGGCCGTCCCCAACGGCCCATCTCGGTACGGAAGATGTCGCGGATCTCGGCCCGGTTGCGGTGGATCGCCGGGACCAGGATGTGCGAGGGCCGGTCGTGGCCGAGCTGGACGATGAGCTCGGCGAGATCGGTCTCGTACGCGGCGATCCCGGCGGCCTCGAGCGCCTCGTTCAGCCCGATCTCCTGGGTTGCCATGGACTTGACCTTGACGAGCTCCCGCTCGCCGGTGGCGAGCACCAGCTCCGTCACGATCCGGTTGGCCTCGTCGGCGTCGGCCGCCCAGTGGACCGTGCCGCCCGCGGCGGTCACGGCGGCCTCCAGCTGGAGGAGGTAGCGGTCGAGGTGGCGCAGGGTGTGGTCCTTCACCGCCTTGCCCGCGGCGCGCAGCCGGTCCCAGTCCGCCAGTTCGGCTACCGCGCGGGCCCGTTTGTCGCGGATGGTGTGGGTGGCGCGGCGGAGGTTGGCCCGCAGCCCCTCGTCCCGTACGGCCTCGCGGGCCGCCTCGGGGAACGCGGGCATGCCGAGGAACGTGCCGCTCATGACAGGGGTTCCTCCTCGGTGGCGGCCAGGATCTCGGCGAGGTGCAGGGTCCGCAGCGGGGCACCGGCCCGGCGCAGCAGGCCGTCGAGGTGGGCCAGGCAGGAGTTGTCGGCGCCGCACAGCACCTGCGCGCCGGTGGCGGCCGCGGCGGCGGTCTTGTCGGTGCCCATGGCGGCCGACACGTCCGGGTTCTTGACGGCGAAGGTGCCGCCGAAGCCGCAGCACTCCTCGGCGCCGGGCAGCTCGACCAGCTCCAGGCCCTTGACGGCCGTCAGCAGGCGGCGCGGCCGGTCCCCCAGCCCGAGACCGCGCAGGCCGTGGCAGGAGGGGTGGTAGGTGACGGTGTGGGGGAAGTACGCGCCGACGTCGGTCACGCCGAGCACGTCGACCAGGAACTCGGTCAGCTCGTACACGCGCGGCGCCAGCTCCTGCGCGAGCGCGGCGAGCTCGCCGCCGAGCCCCTCCGCCGCCGCCCGCCGGCCGATGCGCGGGTAGTGCTCGCGGATCATCGCGGCGCAGGACCCCGAGGGGGTGACCACGTACGGGTACCCGGCGAAGGCCTCGGCGGTGCGCCGCATCAGCGGTTCCGCCTCGCGTCGGTAGCCGGTGTTGTACTGCGGCTGCCCGCAGCAGGTCTGGGCCGCCGGGAAGTCCACGGCGACGCCGAGCCGCTCCAGGAGGCGTACGACGGCGATGCCCGTGCGCGGGTAGAGCGCGTCGTTGACGCAGGTGACGAACAGGGCGGCTCGCATGACGGGCAGAATAGCGGCGTGAAGAAGTTCTCAGTGATCGGCATAGGCGCGGGCGACCCGGACCATCTGACCCTCCAGGCGGTCAGGGCGATCGGCGCGGCGGACGCATTCCTCATCCTGGAGAAGGGCGAGGAGAAGGCGGACCTGACCGGGCTGCGGCGCGCGATGCTCGACGAGCACGCCCGCCCCGGCCACCGGCTGGTGGAGGGCCGCGATCCGGACCGGGACCGCACCCCGGCCGACTACGCGCCGACGGTGGACGGCTGGCGCAGCGCGCGGGCCGAGCTCTTCGAGCGGTTCATCGCGCAGGACCTCGCGGAGGGCGAGACCGGGGCGTTCCTGGTGTGGGGCGACCCGTCGCTGTACGACTCCACGCTCGCGATCCTCGACGAGGTGCAGGAGCGGGGCCGGGTGGCCTTCGAGCACGAGGTGGTCCCGGGCATCAGCAGCGTCTCGGCGCTGCTGGCGCGGCACCGGACCAACCTGAACCGGGTCGGGCGGCCGGTCCAGATCACCACCGGGCGGCGGCTGGCCGAGGGCTGGCCGGATGGCGTGGACGACGTGGTGGTGATGCTGGACGCGCGGCACGCCTTCACCGCCCACCTGGACCAGGACCTGTTCATCTACTGGGGGGCCTACGTCGGCACCCCGGACGAGATCCTGGTCTCGGGGAAGCTCGCGGACGTCGCCGGGCGGATCGAGGAGCTGCGCACCGAGGCCCGGGCCCGCAAGGGCTGGATCATGGACACGTACCTGCTCCGGCGCGGCTGAGCCGCGTCACCGGGTCACCGGGTCACCGGGTCACCGCGCCAGGAAGGCGGGCAGGGCGGCGGCGAGGCGTTCGTACTCCCCGGGGTGGTTGTAGACCTGCCCGCAGACGCGCAGGCCCCCGCCGCCCGGCCGGGGCCAGACCAGGACCCGGATACGGAGCTTCGCCGCGAGTGCCTCGCGCAGGGCGCGGGCGGCCTCCTGGGTCTCGGCGATGCCGGGCGGCAGCAGCACGGAGCGCATCGGGAGGCCCGGGGTGTGCGGGAGGGCGGTGAACCCGGGGAGCCGGGCGAGCAGGTCCGCGCCGTAGGCGGCGAGCGCGCTGTTGTGGGCCCGCACCCGGGCAACGTCCAGGCGTTCGAGCAGGTCGAGGCCCTCGGGGGCGGCCAGCCAGCCGGTGTAGTCGGCGGTGGCCCGGTATTCGACCGAGCGGGGGAAGCCCCGGTGGTCCTCCCAGGAGGGCACCAGGGCCCTGACGCGGGCCCGGTGGGCGGGGGCCACGGCGAGCAGTGCGCTGCCGGAGGGGGCGTAGCCCCACTTGTGCAGGTTCCCGAACCAGAAGTCGGCGCCGGCGGCGATCGGCTCGGCCAGGGTGCCGGGGGTGTGGGCGCCGTCGACGACGGTGGTGATCCCGCGCGCGGCGAGGTCCGCGAGGAGCCGGGGGCCCGCGACGAGGCGGGCGGTGGGCGAGCTGACGTGATCGAGCAGGGCCACCCTCGTGCGGGGCGTGAGGGCCGCCAGCACGGCCTCGCGCACGGCGTCCTCGTCGGGCAGGTGCGGGTCCAGTGCCACCGTGGTGACGGGCGCGCGGCGGGCGGCCGCCGCGGTCACGGTGCCGTAGCCGTGGTCGGTGACCAGGATCTCGTCGCCGTCGGCGAGCGCGATGGCGTCGAGCGCGAGGTTGGCGCCCTCGGTGGCGTTGGAGATGAACGCGACCCCTTCGGGGTCCGCCCCGAGGCGGGCCGCGATCCGGCTCCGGGCCCCTTCCAGCCGGTCGCCGACCCCGTTGAAGTAGGCGTCGGGGTCGGCGTGGGCCTCGGCGCGCAGCGCCTCCTGGGCGTCCTGGACGGGGACGGGCACCGCGCCGTAGGAGCCGTGGTTGAGGTGGGTGACGCCCGGGTCCAGCCGGAAGAGGGCGTCGCCGGCGGGGAAGGCGGTCGGGGTGGCGGGCTCGGTCACGGTACCTCCGGGTGACGGGTTCGGCGGGCTGCTTGCGGATCATGCAAGGTGCGGCGCCCGGCCCGACAAGGCCAATCGCGACAGGGTGGCCTGCTCCCGAGCCGCGCCTGGCCTCTCCCCTTACCGCCTTTACCGCCCGCTGGTCGCCGCGTAGTACTGGAGGTCCTGGACCTCCACCGTACGGTCCACCGCGTACGGCAGCCGTACCTCCGTGCCGGCCTTGCCGCCGCGCACCACCGCCGCCGAGGCGGCGCCCGGCTTCAGCGGCAGCAGTTCGGAGTGCACCCCCGCGGGGGCCTCGTGGGTGTCCTGCGCGGATCCGACGGCCGTACGGACGGCCGCGGGCCCGGCGAGGAAGCTGAGCACCTCCACCGTGTCCCGGGGCGCGGCGGTGCCCTTGCGCGGGGCCATCAGCAGGGACTGGCCGCCCGTCGGGTCGGCGGCCGCGAACTGGGTGCGGGCGGTGAGGTACAGCGTGTCCCGGACGATCTTCGGCCAGCTGCCCGTCTTGAACCGGGTGAGGTAGTAGGAGGTCAGGTCCAGGTAGGCGTACCCGTTGTGCAGGGAGGGCGCGAACTGGGTGCCCTCCGAGTAGTCGTTCCAGGTGGTGAGCTGCACCCAGTCGGCCCCGTCGTCGATGGCGTGCGTCCAGGTGGAGCGCAGGGTCGCGGTGTTGCCGGCCTCGTCGTAGATGCCCTGGTTGGGCCGCGCGTCCTGGATCGAGACGGGCTGCATCCAGATCTTGCCCATGCCGTGCGCCCGCCGGACGTCGCGGGTGTTGCCCTCCTGGCCGACGTAACTGCGGCTGCCCCACTCGGAGAAGCCGTGGCTGATGGGGGCGAACGTGTCGGCGTGGGCGGGGAAGTCGAGGAAGAGCGGGACGAACGCGGTCTGGACACCGTGCTCGGACCGCAGGATCTCCAGGACCCGGGCCCACCAGGCGGCGCTCTTCTCCTCCGCCTTGAAGGGGGAGACGACGAGCCGGCCGTCGGGGAGGCGGTGGGCGGCCGGGGCGCCGCCGAGCGTGGCGATCGCCTCGGCGAGTACGCCCGGGTCGTCGGTCTTCAGCGAGGTCATGTCGGGCATCAGCATGATCTTGAAGGCGGGATCGACCGAACGGGCCGCCGCCATGAGCAGGTTGCAGCGGTCCCAGTTCCGGCCGGAGAAGGAGAGCAGGTCGAGGGTGAACCCGTCGATGCCCGCCGCGCGGGCCGTGCGCACCTCCTGCTGGAGGTTGGCGTACTCCCAGTCGCCGGACTTCGGTTCGACGGGCAGCGGCCGGTCGCGCAGCAGGCCGCCGTACTTCCCGTGCTTGCCGCTCTCGCCGTCCGGGTTCAGGTAGTGGCGGGTGTAGTAGTCGCCGTCCGCGCGCGCGTTGTCGAGGGAGAGCGGATACGGGGTGAAGTAGTGGGCGAACACCAGCTTCCGGCCCGCCGCGCCGGAGCGCAGGGCGGCGGGCTGGGGCATGTCGAACGGCAGGGCGCCGGCGGGGCGCGCCGCGCCGGTGTCCGTCGCGCCCCCGGGGTTGCCCTTGGCGGCCGCGCCCTTGGTCGGTGCCGGGCTCCCGGCGGACGGCGGGGCGGCCAGTCCGGGCTCGCCGGGCGCGGGAGTGCCGTCGGGACCGGCGGTCCACGGCACGCCGACCTCGGGGGCCGAACCGCCTTGTGTGGAGGTCCCGTTGAAGGGGTCCCAGGCGATGCCGGTGGCCGCGCACACCCCGACGAGGAGGAAGGCGGAGATCAGCAGGGTCAGCAGCGGCCTGCGGCCGCGGAACCCCGTCCGGCGCCGGTGCGACACCGGCCGGTCCGCCCGCTCCGGCCGCCGCCCTGCCCGCCGGTCCGCTCTCATCCTGGCCCCTCCCGCGCACGTGCCCCCCGGTGGGGGGCTGCACAGCAGTAGAGCCCATGACCGGCTTCCGGACAACCGTTCCCGGGATCAGACCCGGTCGGCGGCTGTCGGGGGGGTACGGAAGTTTGCCGTCCGGAACACTAGGCGCGGGTGGCGGCGATGTCGGCGTTCTCCAGGATTCCGATGGCGTCGGGGACGAGGATCGCCGCCGAGTAGTACGAGCTGACCAGGTAGGACATGACCGATTTCTGATCGATGCCCATGCAGCGGACGTTGAGGCCGGGTTCGATCTGCTCCGGGATAGCGGCCGGGCGCAGCCCGATGACGCCTGCGTCGTCCTCTCCGGTGCGCAGGGCCAGGATGGAGCTCGTGTGGCCGCCGACGACGGGGATCTTGCCGCAGGGCAGGACCGGGATGCCGCGCCAGGAGGGCGCCTGCTTGCCGTGGACCTCCACGGTGTCCAGGGCGAGGCCGCGCTTGTTGCACTCGCGGAAGAAGGCGGCGATGGCCTTGGGGTGCGCGAGGAGGAACTTCGTGCCGCGGCGCATGCTGAGCAGGTCGTCCATGTCGTCGGGGGTGGGCGGACCGGACCAGGTGCTGATGCGCTGCCCGTAGTCGGCGTTGTGCAGCAGGCCGAAGTCGCGGTTGTTGAGGAGCTCGGACTCCTGGCGTTCGCGCATCGCCTCCACCGTCAGGCGCAGCTGCTGCTCGAACTGGTTCATCGGGTCGTTGTAGAGGTCGGCGACCCGGGTGTGGATCTGCAACACGGTCTGGGCGAGGCTCAGTTCGTACTCGCGCGGCCGCAGCTCGTAGTCGACGAAGGTGGCGGGCAGCTGCGCCTCCCCCGCGTGGCCGGAGGCGAGCTCGATGTCGGCCTCGCCGCGCCGGTTGACGGGCCGGCGGCCGTTCTCGACGTACTGCTCCAGGTGGATGCGCAGGCTCGCCGCACGGCCGAGCACCTCCTGGAAGGAGCTCCACCGCAGCACCATGACGGTCCCGGCGGTCGCGGCCCGTACGCCGTACCCCCACCGCGGGTCGGTCTGGCCGAGCGCGTCGTCGCCGAGCTGGTCGCCGTCGGCCACCACGCCGAGGAGTTCGGCGCCACCGTACTTGCCCTCGGCCCGCTTCTCGAAGCGGCCGTGGGCGACGATGAACACCTCGTCGACGGGGGCGCCCGCCTCCACGAGCACGTCGCCGGAGCGCAGGTCGCGCTTGACGAAGCGCAGGGCCAGCTCTTCCAGGACGGCGGGGTCCTCGTACCCCTTGAGGGTGGGCAGTTCGGTGAGGGTGGGCGCGAGGATGCGCACGTCGTCCGCGCCGGCCTGGACGAAGGAGACCCGGCCGCGCCCCACGGCATGGGTGAGGCGGCGGTTCACGCGGTAGGTGCCGGCGCCGAGGTCCACCCAGGGCAGCATGCGCAGCAGCCAGCGGGAGCTGATGCCCTGCATCTGGGGGACGGACTTGGTGGTCGTCGCGAGATTGCGGGCGGCGGCGGTGCTCAGGCTCAGCTGCCGGTCGTCGGCGGGGGTCAGGGGTGGCTGCGCCTCTGCGGTCATGCGGGGTTCCTCCCTGCGTCGGTCGCGCGGAGCGTGCTGCACGCCCACGGTGGGGCGCCGGGTGTCGCGTGCGGTAGCCGCACCGGTCCGGCCGCCTGTTGAAAATCCCGGCCGGTTGAAGCCGTGCACGCCTGTACGACCCGCGGTGGGGGTACGGCGTACGGGTGTTCAACGCCGTCGGATCTTCAACAGGCCAGGGGCGCCACGCGGCTACCAGAGCCGGGAGGGGCCGCGCTCCATGGCTGGGTGTGCCGACCCGCAGGAGGACCCGTGGACCGCGCCCCCGCCCCCGCCCCCGGTCCTCCCCCGTGTGGCCGCAGCCGATCCGGCGGAGATCCTGCGCCGGCTGCTCGGCGGCCGCACCGGACTGGGCACGTCGCCTCCGCGCGCCGATCCCGTGGTGGACCCGGTGCGCCTGCCGGCGGGCTACGAGCGACAGTTCGAGGAACGGGTGGCGGCCGAGCCGGTGCTGCGCGCCTTCCGTTCCAGCCCGGAGCACCTCGCCGCGGTCGCCTCCCCGACGCAGGTGACCCGCCTGCGCTACCAACTGCCCGTGATGTTCTTCCCCTGCATGGCGTGACCGACCCGGTCGGCGGCTACGAGGTGCCCGCGCCGGAGTTCGCGGACGTACGGGTCCGGCGTACGTAGGCGGTGAACCGCACGGCGGCGGTCCACGACGAGGTGACGCGCACGGTCGAGGTGGAGTCTGGGTGGGCGGCGCGAAGGAGTGGCTCGCCACGACCCCCGCTACCACGGACCTTCCTGACATACGTCCTACGTGAGCGCGCAGGCGCGGGCCAGCAGGGCCCGCGCCGTGTGGTTGCCGCGGACCGGCTGGAGGCGGCCGCGCAAGCGGCGCAGGGCGTCGTCCACGCGCGCGGAGTCCAACTGGGGCACCGCGTCCAGCATCTCGTGCCAGGTGGCGCAGGCCCGTTCCACGTGGCCCTGGTTCAGGTGGAGTTCCGCGAGCCGGGCCAGGGTGACGGCGCGCGCCCGCCGCTCGCCCGGCGGCCTGCGGCGCAGTGAGGTGCCGAGCGCCGCGATCGCGCCCCGTACGTCCCCGAGGGCGGCCAGCGCCTCGGCCTGCTGATGGGCGAGCGCCGAGTGGTGGTAGTCGCCGATGGCCGCCCGCTGCCCGTCCGACCGCTCCAACAGCCGCTCGGCTTCGGCCAGATGGGCGATCGCGGCCCGCCGGTCGCCGCAGGCGGCCTCAGCGACGGCCAGCTGCCCGGTGACGAAGGCGGCCTGGAGGGAGGGCAGACGCCCCGCCTCCCGGGCGGCCGCCTCCGCCAGTTCCCACGCCTGCTTGCGGTGGCCCAGGTGGTGGGCCTGCACGCTCATGGCGCGCAGTACGGGCGCCCAGCAGCCGGGATCGCCCGCCTCCTGGCCGAGCCGCAGCCCGGCCCGGTAGTACGCCTGCGCCTCGCCCTGCTGGTTGCCGTCGAAGCACAGGAACCCGGCGGTGTACGCGAGCCGCGCGGCGCAGCCCAGCAGCCGGTGGCGCACCGCGGGCGCGGCGCCCGCGCGCAGCCAGGGAGCCACGGTGGTGGCGAGGTAGCGGGTCAGGGCGGGCCGGGCCAGGCCGCTGCCGAACATCATGTCGGTGCTCCGGAAGACCGGCAGGACGGCCTCGGCGGCCGCCACGTGGTCCGGCCCGATCCGCCCGGACGGCCTTTCGGGAGCCCGGGTCCCGTCCGGCGGCGGCCAGCCCGGGGGCCGCCAGGCCGAGGAGTAGACGGGGACCTCGCCCAGCAGGGCCAGGACGTCCGCGCCGCCCGGTTCGGCGTCGGGGCGGTCCCGCGCCCTGACCCCCGCGGTCCGGGCGAGCCCGGTGTCGGCCGAACTGATCCGCCGCCCGGTGCGGCGGCTCAGCGCCTCGGCGGCGAGGGCGACGACGTGCGCGGGCGGGCGGGTGCCGGCCAGCCAGTGCGAGATCGAGGTCCGGTCGTAACGCAGGGTGAGGCCGGCCTCGGCGGCCACACCGTTGACGGCGCGCGCGAAGTCCTGCCCGCTCCAGCGCGCGTCGGTGAGGAGGGTGCGCAGTCGTCCGTTGGGTTCACGCTTGGCCATCAGAAACCGCCCAGCTCGTACACGTGTCCATCCATTCAACGCGGTCGGACATTCAACACGGCGGGGCGGAGACGGATGTACCGGGTGAGGCCGTCCTGCCCCTAACTAAGACGTGTGCGCTCGGCGGCACGCGGTCACACCGCGTGGCCATGGCGTACGGGAGCACGGCAGATCACTCGGAGCGGGATCGTTCCTTCCGGTCACTCCCGCACGCCGCCCCGCCTCGCCGAGCTGGTGTCGCCGTGCGAGCTGATCACCCGAAGGGAGCACTGACCGGCAGGACGCTCGGCCCCGCGCCGGACGTCCGCGCAGCTCCCAGGAAGACCGACCGAGAGGAAGGCCCGCCATGTCCGTCGACCCCAGCGCCGAAGTGGGCGCCGAGCACCTGACCGCCGCCGCCCGGCAGAGCCTGAGCACCGAGGCCGCCCGGAATCTGGCCACGACGACCAAGTCCGCGCCGCAGATGCAGGGGATCAGCTCGCGCTGGCTGCTGCGGATCCTGCCGTGGGTGCAGACGGGCGGCGGCACCTACCGGGTCAACCGGACGGTCAGCTACACCCTCGGCGACGGGCGCATCACCTTCGTGAAGACCGGCTCCGAACTGCGGGTCATCCCGGCCATGCTGCGCGAGCTCGGCATGCTCCGGTACTTCCCCGACGACCAGGTGGTCAAGGCCATCGCCGACCGGTTCGTCAAGGAGGAGTTCCGCAAGGGCGACGTCATCGTCCGGCGTGGTGAACCCGTCGACAAGATCTTCCTGATCGCCCACGGCCGCATCGAGCGGCTGAGCGTCGGCGCGTACGGGGACGAGGCCAGCCTGGGCGTGCTCAGCGACGGCGACCACTTCGGCCACCATCCGCTGCCCGAGGCCTGCTGGGAGTTCACCGCCCGCGCCCAGACCGACGTGGTGACGATGACCTTCAACCGCGGCGACTGGGACGCGGCCCTGAACAGCTCCGCCGCGCTGCGCCGGCACGCGGAGGCCTACCTGGAGGCCGAACGCGTCGGGCGCCGGGGCAGCGACGCCGTGGACCTGTCCGCCGGGCACACCGGCGAGGTGATGCTGCCCGGCACGTACGTCGACTACGACCTCAGCCCGCGCGAGTACGAGCTGAGCGTCGCGCAGACGGTCCTGCGCGTGCACTCCCGGGTCGCCGACCTCTACAACCAGCCGATGAACCAGTCCGAGCAGCAACTGCGCCTGACGGTCGAGGCGTTGAAGGAGCGCCAGGAGAGCGAACTGGTCAACAACACGGAGTTCGGGCTGCTGCACAACGCCGACTACGAGCAGCGGATCTACGCCCGCACCGGCCCGCCGACCCCCGACGACATGGACGAGCTGCTCAGCCGCCGGCGCGGGTCGCAGTACTTCCTGGCCCATCCGCGCACCATCGCCGCCTTCGGCCGGGAGTGCAGCAGGCGCGGCCTCTACCCGGACAGCGTGGACTTCCAGGGCCACCGGGTGCCGTCCTGGCGGGGGGTGCCGCTGCTGCCCTGCAACAAGATCCCGGTGACGCCTGAGCGGACCAGCTCGATCCTGGTCCTGCGCACCGGCGAGGACAACGAGGGGGTCGTCGGACTGCACCCGGTGGCGCTGCCCGACGAGTACCAGCCGGGCCTGTCCGTCCGTTTCATGAACATCAACGAGCAGGCGATCATCTCCTACCTGGTCACGGCCTACTACTCGGCGGCGATCCTCGTGCCCGACGCCGTCGGGGTGCTGGAGAACGTGGAGATCTCCCGCTTCGACGACTGAGGTCCGAGGACCGAAGACGCGGAGCGAAGACCGAAGACTGACTGAGGACCGAGGACTGAGGGGGTCCAGGACATGACCGCTCGGCAGGAGAACGTCTCCCGGCAGCCCTTCGAGCTGCCCGAGTTCTACCTCCCGCATCCCGCCCGTCTCAACCCCCACCTGGAGGAGGCCAGGACGCACACCCGCGCGTGGGCCGCGGAGCTGGGGATGCTGGAAGGCTCGGGCGTCTGGGGCCCGGCCGACCTGGAGGCGCACGACTACGCGCTGCTGTGTGCCTACACCCACCCCGAGTGCGACGGGCCGATGCTCTCGCTCGTCACCGACTGGTACGTGTGGGTGTTCTTCTTCGACGACTGGTTCCTGGAGCGGTTCAAGCGCTCCGGCGACCGGGCCGCCGGGCGGGAGGCGCTGGACCGGCTGGCGCCGTTCATGCCGGCCGACCCGCACGCGCCGATGCCCGAGCCGGCCAATCCGGTGGAGGCGGGCCTGGCCGACCTGTGGCGGCGCACGGTGCCGGGGCACTCGGCGGACTGGATCGGGCGCTTCACCGTCAGCACCCGCGACCTGCTCCACGAGTCGCTGTGGGAGCTCGACAACATCAACATCGGCCGGGTGTCCAACCCGGTGGAGTACGTCGAACAGCGCCGCAAGGTGGGCGGTGCGCCCTGGTCGGCGGGGATCGTCGAGCACGCGGTGGGCGTGGAGGTGCCCCCTTCCGTCTCCGGGGAGCGGGCGCTGCGCGTGCTGCGCGACTGCTTCGCCGACTCGGTGCACTTCCGCAACGACCTGTTCTCCTACGAGCGGGAGATCGGGAAGGAGGGCGAGCTCAGCAACGGGGTGCTGGTCCTGGAGCGGTTCTTCGGCTGCACCACGCAGGAGGCCGCCGACCAGCTGAACAACATGCTCACCTCGCGGCTCCAGCAGTTCGAGAGCACCTTCTTCACCGAACTGCCGGTGCTGTTCGCGGAGAAGGGCCTGGACCCGGCCGGGATCCTCGCCGTCCTCACCTACGCCCGCGGGCTCCAGGACTGGCAGTCCGGCGGCCACGAGTGGCACATGCGCTCCAGCCGTTACATGAACTCCCGCCCGGGCCGGACCGGAGCGGGACCGATGGACGACGCGGGCCTCCCGGGATGGCTGCGCGGCCCGACCGGGCTCGGGACCACCGGGGCCAACATCAGGGCGCTGCTGGGCCTGACCGGCGGCGCGCGGCGGATCCGCCGGCACGGCAACGTCCCCCACCGGGTGGGTCCTTCGGTGATCCCGGAGTTCTACATGCCGTACCGCAACGTCCTCAATCCGCACCTGGCCGGTGCCCGGGAGCGGCTCATCGAGTGGGACCGGGCGATGGGGATCCTGGACGAGGGCATCTGGTGGGAGGACAAGGCCCGCGGGTACGACTTCGCGCTGTGCTCGGCGGGCATCGACCCGGAGGCCTCGGCCCAGGCGCTGGACATCAGCGCGGGCTGGCTGAGCTGGGGCACGTACGCCGACGACGTCTACCCGCTGGTTTTCGGCACCGGGCGGGGCCTGGTCGCCGCCCGGGCGCAGAGCGAACGGCTGCGCGCCTGCATGCCGCTGGACCTGTCCGTACCTCCGCCCCCGGCCAACGCCATGGAGCGCGGACTGGCGGACCTGTGGCGGCGTACGGCCGCACCGATGGGGCCGCGCGGCCGGGAGCTGTTCCGCACCGCCATGGACCGGGTGCTGGACAGCTGGCACTGGGAGCTGGAGAACCAGGCCGCCAACCGGGTGCCGGACCCGGTCGACTACCTGGAGATGCGCCGGGTGACGTTCGGTTCGCCGATGACGATCGCGCTGGCGCGGATGGCGCACCTGGACGTCGTGCCGCAGGAGGTCTACGCGAGTTCGGCCATGCAGTCGCTGGAGGCCGCGGCCTTCGACTACTCGGCCCTGATGAACGACGTGTTCTCGTACCAGAAGGAGGCGCAGTACGAGGGCGAGCTGCACAACTGCCTGATCGTCGTGGAGAACTTCTTCGACTGCGACCACCCGACGGCGCTGCGGATCGTGAACGATCTGATGACCTCGCGGATGAAGCAGTTCCAGCACGTGGTGGCGGAGGAACTCCCCGTCATGTACGCGGACTACGGGCTGGACGCGGCGGCCCGCGCCGCCCTGGACCGCAACGCCGAGGAGCTGACGCGGTGGATGGCGGCCATCCACGTCTGGCACGTCGCGACGAAGCGCTACCGTGAGGAGGACCTCGAGCGCCATCACGCGCACCGCCGGGCCGTTGCGGCGGGCACGCTCCTCCCCGACCCGCCGGGCGCCGGCCGCCGGCTTCCCCCGGCTCCGCACCGGGCCGCGTGGGCCTGACCTGCGCGGCGGAAGGTACCTCCGCAGGAATGCGCCGTTCCCCTGGCCTTACGGCGCAAGCGGCGCATAATCATCGTCATGCGGCTCGAAACAACCCTCTGGCCGCACTTGGTCACGCATGCAATGGGGGGCATCGTGCCGATGGGGGAATCCGGGGCGTCCGGCACACTGCCGGCGACGTCCGTGGAGATGTCGCGGCTGCTGACCGCCGTCCGGCGGGGGCGCGTACTGACCGTGACGGGCAGGTTCCGCGAGCCGCGGAGCCTGCTCGTCCGGGAGATCGCCCGGCGGCTCGCGTCCAACTTCTACGACGGGGTGGCCGTCGTGGACCTGGACCACGCCTCCGGCGTGCGGGATCTGACGGCAGCGCTGGGCTGCGTGCCCGGCATGCCCTTCCTGCCGTGCGCAGCGGCCGACGCCGCGTCCTGGCTCGCCGAGCGCGACATGCTGCTCGTCCTCGACGGCAGCGACCGGCTCACCCCGGCGGCCCTGGACTGGCTGCGGGACCTGCTCCGCCGCGCGCCGGGCCTGCGGCTGCTGGTCGCCGGCCGCCACCCGCTGGACTTCGAGGAGGAGCGGGTCCACCGTCTCTGACCGGGGCGGACACCGGGCCCGGACACGGGTCCGCCCCGGCCGGGCACAGGGCCGGCCGGGGCGGAGCACGTCACGCGGGGATCACGGGTGTCAGCCGAGGAGGGCCAGCGCCTCGTTGAGGGTCGCGGACGGGCGCATGATCGCCGCGGCCTTGGCCGCGTCGGGCTGGTAGTAGCCGCCGATCTCGGCCGGGGAGCCCTGGACCGCGATCAGCTCGGCGACGATCTTCTGCTCGGACTCGGCCAGCGACTTGGCCAGCGGGTCGAAGGCGGCCGCCAGCTTCGGGTCGTCCGTCTGGCGGGCCAGCTCCTGGGCCCAGTACAGGGCGAGGTAGAAGTGGCTGCCGCGGTTGTCGATGCCGCCCAGCTTGCGGCTCGGCGACTTGTCCTCGTTGAGGAAGCTGCCGGTCGCGCGGTCCAGGGTGTCGGCCAGCACCTGGGCGCGGGCGTTGCCGGTGGTGGTGGCGAGGTGCTCGAAGGAGACGGCCAGCGCGAGGAACTCGCCGAGCGAGTCCCAGCGCAGGTAGTTCTCCTTGACCAGCTGCTGAACGTGCTTCGGGGCGGAGCCGCCCGCGCCCGTCTCGAAGAGGCCGCCGCCGTTCATCAGCGGGACCACCGACAGCATCTTGGCGCTGGTGCCCAGCTCCAGGATCGGGAAGAGGTCGGTCAGGTAGTCGCGCAGCACGTTGCCGGTCACCGAGATGGTGTCCTCGCCGCGGCGGATGCGCTCCAGGGAGAAGGCGGTGGCCTCGACCGGGGACAGGATCTTGATGTCCAGCCCCTCGGTGTCGTGGCCGGCCAGGTACGTCTTCACCTTGGTGATGAGCTGAGCGTCGTGCGCGCGGCCCTCGTCCAGCCAGAAGACGGCCGGGACGCCGGTGGCGCGGGCGCGGGTGACGGCGAGCTTGACCCAGTCCTGAATCGGCGCATCCTTGGTCTGGCAGGCGCGGAAGATGTCACCGGCGGCGACCTCCTGCTCCAGGACCGTGTTGCCCTCGGCGTCGACGAGGCGGACGGTGCCCGCGGTGGCGATCTCGAAGGTCTTGTCGTGGCTGCCGTACTCCTCGGCCTTCTGGGCCATGAGGCCGACGTTCGGCACCGAGCCCATGGTGGACGGGTCGTAGGCGCCGTGCGCGCGGCAGTCGTCGACGACGACCTGGTAGAGGCCCGCGTAGCTGCTGTCCGGCAGGACCGCGAGGGTGTCGGCCTCGTTGCCGTCCGGGCCCCACATGTGGCCGGAGGTGCGGATCATGGCCGGCATCGAGGCGTCGACGATGACGTCGGAGGGAACGTGCAGGTTGGTGATGCCCTTGTCCGAGTCGACCATCGCGAGGGCCGGGCCCTCGGCGATCTCGGCGTCGATGGAGGCCTTGATCGCGTCGCCGTCGGGCAGCGCGCCCAGACCGTTCAGGATCGCGCCGAGACCGTCGTTGGGCGACAGGCCGGCGGCCGCGAGGGTGGCGCCGTAGCGGGCGAAGGTCTTCGGGAGGAAGGCGCGGACCACGTGGCCGAAGATGATCGGGTCGGAGACCTTCATCATCGTGGCCTTGAGGTGCACGGAGAACAGGACGTCCTCGGCCTTGGCACGCTCGATCTGGTCGTTCAGGAAGGTGCGCAGCGCGTCGACGTGCAGGACGGACGCGTCCACGACCTCACCGGCCAGGACCGGTACGGACTCGCGCAGGACGGTGGTGGCGCCGTCGGCGTCGACGTGCTCGATGCGCAGGGTGCCGGCCTCGGCGATCACCGTGGACTTCTCGGTGGAGCGGAAGTCGTTCTCGCCCATGGTGGCGACGTTCGTCTTCGAGTCGGCGCTCCAGGCACCCATGCGGTGCGGGTGGGCCTTGGCGTAGTTCTTGACCGAGGCGGGGGCGCGGCGGTCGGAGTTGCCCTCGCGCAGGACCGGGTTGACGGCGCTGCCCTTGACCTTGTCGTAGCGGGCGCGGGTCTCGCGCTCCTCGTCGGTCTTCGGGTCGTCCGGGTAGTCCGGGAGGGCGTAGCCCTGGCCCTGGAGCTCGGCGACCGCGGCCTTGAGCTGCGGGATCGAAGCCGAGATGTTGGGAAGCTTGATGATGTTGGCTTCGGGGGTCTTCGCCAGCTCGCCGAGCTCGGCGAGGGCGTCCGCGATCCGCTGGCTCTCCTCGAGGTGCTCGGGGAAGCTGGCGATGATCCGACCTGCCAGGGAGATGTCTCGGGTCTCGACATTCACACCGGCCGTCGACGCGTACGCCTGGACCACAGGCAGGAACGAATACGTCGCGAGGGCCGGGGCCTCGTCAGTGTGCGTGTAGATGATGGTCGAGTCAGTCACCGGATGCTCCGCTCCACAGTCTGCGTCTCTCGTCTGCAACATTGCTCGACATCAAGATATCTCGTGATCGGGCCGGTCTGGACAGCCCCCTGCCACGAACCGAGGGAGACACGAGTCACGCCGGCCCGGGGAACGGCGAAAGCGCCGCCCACGGCTGTCTACGGCCGGGGCGGCGCTCAGGCTGTGCGGGCGAAAGCCCAGGTCAGGCGGTGTAGCCCTTGGGGTCCGAGCCGTACTCGTTCGGCGCCTGCTGACCCGCGGTGGCCGTCAGGACGAGCAGCCAGATGCCGCCGATGACCGGGACGAAGGTGATGAAGTACCACCAGCCGGACTTGCCGATGTCGTGCAGACGGCGGACCAGGACCGCGACGCTCGGAACGAGGGTGCCGAGCGTGTAGACGAGGGTGAGGATCGGAAGGGTCCCCAGCACGAAGTCGAGGATCACCAGGGCTATGACGATGACCGACTGGATGAGCGAGAACATCCAGTATTCCTGGCGGCGGGCGCGGCCGGAGAAGTCTGCGTACTTCTTCAGAACGTCGGTGTAGTGGTTCACGGGGTCCCCCCAGAGGACGGTGGTGCGGCCCGTCCTGCTGGAGCAAGCCGGGGCAGAACTTATGCCCCCCTTACAGCGAGGTCAAGCCAGTTCCCCAGGCTCCAAACCGGCCACACGGCACGATATCCGGCACCGGGCGAGCGGTATCCGTGGTGCGGAACGGCGCTGTGTCCGGGGACGTCCGAAACATCCCCGCCAGGCGCCTGCTCCGCACCACGAAACCCACGGTGATCAGTGTCCACATCGTTACCGCACGGCGGCCCCGCGATCCGGACGAGAGCCGGCGCGGGCCGGGTGCGGGCCGAGCGGGGGTCGGCCGTGCTCGCGTCAGCCGATGTGGAAGGAGTCCCCGTACACCTTCCAGTCCAGGGGGGTGTTGAGGTTCAGGTTGCCCTTCTTGAGGAACACCCGCTGCGCGGTGTCGACGCGGCTGGTGTCGCTGTGCGCCTCCTCCTGCTTCATCGCCCAGACGCGGGCGTCGAGGAAGGCGTTCAGCCACGCGGTCTCGCTGCCGCCCTGGGACGGGGGCTTGGCCTTGGACAGCGCGCGCCCCCGGATGCTGCGGAAGCTCGCGGAGTCCGTGCCGTCGCCGTGCATGACGAGGGCGTCGTAGTAGATGAACTGGCCGAGGGTGCCGACCCGGTCGGACTTGCCCTGCTTGACCGCCGGGTTGAAGTAGACCCGGTCGCGCTCGCGGTCCTGGGCCTTCTTGAACTCGGCGTCCTGGGCCGCCTTCGCCCAGTCCCGGGTGAAGTTCGGGTCGAGGCCGGCGTGGGAGTCGGTGCCGTCGACCCGGCGCAGGGCGGGGAGGTACTTGGCGAGGACGTTGCCCGGCTTCACCTCGGTGTAGTACTCGACGAGGTCGAGCATGTCGCCGGTACCGGAACAGAAGCCGATGATGCCGGCCGTATAGCCGCGGCCGTCGCCTATGTCCTCGATGTACTTGTACTGCGCCTTCCAGTCCAGCGTGGAGTTCTCCGCACTGGAGACGATCTTCATGGCGATCTCCTTCTTCGCCGGATCGTCGAGCCCGACGGCGGCGGCCGCCTCCGCCTTCGCGGTGGTGGCGCCGGTGTCGACGGCGGTCGCCTGCGCCGTTACCGGTACGGCGAGGAGCACACTGCCGAGCAGGGCGCCGATCGCCAGTGTCTTGCGGTGGGGGGTGAACACAAGGCCTCCATAGGGGAGTTGAGGCTTCCCGGTTTCGTTAAGAAACTTTACTACCAGACTTCACGGCATCTCAAGGCCCGGGAGCTCCCCCAGGAGCCGGTTCAGAGGGTGGTTCGGAGTTCAGCGGCCGGTTCAGAGCCAGCCGTTGCGCCGGAAGCCCCGGTGGATGGCGAAGCAGGCGACCGCCATGACCCCGAGGACGAGCGGGTACCCGTACGTCCAGCGCAGCTCGGGCATGTGGTCGAAGTTCATCCCGTAGACCCCGCAGACCATGGTCGGCACGGCGACGATGGCCGCCCACGCCGTGATCTTGCGCATGTCCTCGTTCTGCGCGACGGTGACCTGCGCCAGGTGCGCCTGGAGGATGGAGTCCAGCAGGTTGTCGTAGGCGCCGATCTGCTCGGTGGCCCGGGTCAGGTGGTCGGCCACGTCCCGGAAGTACGCACGGAAGTCGGCCGGAATCACCGGTATCGGCTGGGTCGCCAGCTGCTCCAGCGGGCGGCCGAGCGGTGCCACCGCCCGCCGCAGTTCCAGGAGTTCCCGCTTGAGCTGGTAGATCCGGCCCGCGTCGCCGCGCCCGCCCGCCTCGCTGAACACCGCGGTCTCGACGGCGTCTATGTCGTTCTGCACCGCGTCCGTGACGGCCACGTAGTCGTCGACCACGTGGTCGACCATGGCGTGCAGCACGGCCGCCGGCCCCTGGGCCAAATGCTCCGGGGACGCCTCCAGCTCCTCGCGGACCGGGCCGAGCGTGCCGCGGCCGCCGTGCCGGATGGTGAGGACGAAGTCCTCACCGGTGAAGGCCATCAGCTCGCCGGTCTCCACCACCTCGCTGGTCGCGGTCAGTTCCTCGTGCTCGACGTAGCGCACGGTCTTGAAGACGGAGAACAGCGTGTTGTCGTACCGCTCCACCTTGGGACGCTGGTGCGCGTTCACGGCGTCCTCGACGGCGAGCGGGTGCAGACCGAACAGCTCGGCGAGCCCTGCGAGCTCCGACTCCGCCGGCTCGTGCAGGCCGATCCAGACGAAGCCGCAGCCCGCCTTGCGGACCCGGCGCAGCGCTTCCTCGACCTCGGCGCAGCCGTCCTGGCGCACGCCGTCCTGGTAGACCACGCAGTTGACCACGGCGCTGCCGAGTGGGGAGCGGGCCGGGTGGCTGAGGTCGACCGCGCGCCGGTAGCCGCGGCGCACGACCCGGCGGAAGGTGCTGAACATGGACAACGACGTGCTCCTCTTTCGGCGGATCACCGGCCAGTGTGCCATCGCGCCGGGCTGCCCTCGGCGCCCGCGAGCACGTCCGGGGACGGACGGCCCCCGGGGACGGGGCTCAGGTCCGGTCGACGAACACGCTGGTCGACTTCACCCGGGCCGTGGCCCGCGCGCCCACCTCCAGCCCGAGCTCCTCCACGGCCTCCCGGGTGAGCAGCGACACGATGCGGTGGGGTCCGGCCTGGATCTCCACCTGCGCGTCGACCGTACCCAGCCGCACCCCGGTGACGATCCCCGGGAAGGCGTTGCGCACCGAGGTGTACGGGGTCTCGGCGCCGTCGCCGCTCTCCTGAGCGACGGCCACGCAGAACGCGGCGAGGTCCGGCCCGTCGACGATGCGCCGCGTGCCGTCGCGGCGCGTGGGGAACCGCTCCGCGTCCGCCCAGCGCCGCGCCGTGTCGACGCTCACGCCGAGCAGCCGCGCAGCCTGGCCGATGGTGTAGGACTCCATGCTCCGCAGCTTATGGCGTGCCCGACTGAGGCTTGCGGAGCGCCTCCCGGGCCGCGTCCGCGACCAGCCGCGCCACCAGCGAGAGCGCCGGCGAGTCCAGCTTCCACTGCTGCCAGTACAGGGGCACGTCCATCGGCCGCCGGGGTGCGAGCAGCACCAGCTGCCCCGTGCGCACCAGCGGCCTCGCCTGCTGCTCCGGCACCATCCCCCATCCCAGCCCCGCGGCCACCGCGTCCCTGAACCCCTCCGATGTCGGTACGTGGTGCCGCACCGACCCGGCGTTCACGGCCCGCGACCCCGCCCGCGCGCCCGCCAGCGACCGCACGAAGGCGTCCTGGAGCTCGTCCTTGCGGTCGAAGACGATCGTCGGCGCCCGCCGCAGGTCCTCCTCCAGCGCGCCGGTGAGATGCCGGGCCGCGAACTGCGGGCTCGCCACCGGCAGGTACCGCGACAGTCCCAGCATCCGTACGCTGCACCCGGCCACCGGATCCGGCGAGGAGGTCACCGCCGCCATCACCTGGCCCTCCCGCAGCAGCGCGGTCGTGTGTGACTCGTCCTCGCGGTGCAGCTCGACGCAGACCGGCGGGTCCTGCGGCACCCGGCCCAGCACCGGCAGGAACCAGGTCGCGAGCGAGTCCGCGTTCACCGCGATCGGCAGCCGCACCGGGCCCATCCCCTCGGCCATCCCCAGTTCGGCCCGCGCGTCCCGCTCGAGCCGGGCCAGCTGCCGGGCGAACCGGACCACCACCTCCCCGGAGTCCGTCGCGCGCACCGGCTTCGTCCGCATCAGCAGCACCCGCCCGGTCCGCTGCTCCAGGGCCTTGACCCGCTGGCTGACGGCGGAGGGGGTCACGTGCAGCGCGGCGGCCGCCGCGTCGAAGGTGCCCTCGTCCACCACGGCCAGCAGGGTCCGGACCTGGTCGAGGGGTAGCTCATCCATCACGAGCGCTAATGGTACGTAAAAATCTTTAGCTGTACTGAAGCATCGCCGCTGCCTACGGTCGAGACATGACACACGGCATCATCACGGCGGCCCTCGCCGGTTTCGGCACCGGACTCTCCCTCATCGTCGCCATCGGCGCGCAGAACGCCTTCGTCCTGCGCCAGGGCGCACGCCGCCACGCGGTCCTCGCCGTCGTCGCCATCTGCGCCGTGTCGGACGCGCTCCTGATCGCCCTCGGCGTCGCCGGTGTCGGGGCCTTCGTCACCGCCTGGCCCGCCGCGCTGACCGTGGTCGGGCTGGCCGGGGGCGGCTTCCTGATCTGCTACGGGGTCCTGGCCGCCCGCCGGGTGCTGCGGCCGGTGCCGGGCGCCGCGCTCAGCGCGGAGGGGGCCGCCACCGGCTCGGGCCGCCGGGCCGTGCTGACCTGCCTGGCCATGACCTGGCTCAACCCGCACGTGTACCTGGACACCGTCCTGCTCCTCGGCTCCCTCGCGGCCGACCGGGGCGACCTGCGCTGGGCCTTCGGCATCGGGGCGGTCCTGGCCAGCCTGACCTGGTTCGGGACCCTGGGCTACGGCGCCCGGCTGCTGAGCGGACTGCTGGCCCGTCCCGCCGCGTGGCGGGTGCTGGACGGCCTGGTCGCGGCGACCATGGTGACCATGGGCGGCATGCTGCTGGCCCGCGCCTGACCTGCCGCGCGGACCTGCCGCCCGGCCGACCGACCGACGACTGGAGCCCGCCGTGCCCGACCGCCCCTCCCCCGACGCGGTGCGGGCGTACTACGCCGCCCAGCCCGCCCCGCTCGTGGCCGCCACCGGGATCGTCCTGGACACGCACGGGCGGGTCCTCGTACTGACCACCTCGTACAAGGCGGACCTGGAGCTGCCGGGCGGCACGGTCGAGGGCACCGAGACCCCTGAGCAGGGGCTCGCGCGCGAGCTGAAGGAAGAGCTGGACCTGAGCCTGCCGGTGGGCCGGCTGCTCGCGGTGGACTCCCGCCCGCCCGGCGAGCTCGGTCGCTCGCTCGTCGTGCACGTCCACCTCGTCGGCCCGCTGCGCCCTGAGGAAGCCGCCTCGATCTGCTTCCCGGACGGCGAGATCAGCGAGGCGCGCTGGCTCCGGCCGGAGGAGGCCTGCGCGGCCCTGCCCGCCCGCGTCGCACCCCGGCTGCGTGCCGCGCTGGCCGCCTTGAACACCGGCTCCCTGGCCCACCTGGTCGACGGCGCGCCCCAGCCCGGCTCCCCGGCGGGCCTCGACCCGGCCGACCGCTCCGCCTTGGAGCACGCGGGCGGCCTCGACGCCGCCGGACACCGCGCCAGCCGCCCCAAGGCCACGACCGCGGCGAGCGTGCTGTTCACCGACGCCGGCGGCAGGATCCTGCTGGTGCGGCCCGCGTACGGGAACACCCGGCGCTGGCAGTTGCCCGGCGGCGGCATCGACAGCGACCTCGGCGAGACCCCGCGCGCCGCCGCCCGGCGGGAGGTCCGGGAAGAGATCGGCCTCGACCTCGCCCCCGGACGCCTCCTGGCCGTCGACTGGTCCCACAAGCCGGGCCGGCTGGCCCGGGTCCGTTTCCTCTACGACGGCGGCGTCCTCGACGCGCCCGCCCTCGCCCGCATCCGCCTGGACCCCGCGGAGCTCCTCGCGTGGCGCACAGCCGCCCCCGGGGAACTCCGCGACCTGGTCAAACCCTCCCTCCGCCGCCGCATCAAAGCCGCCCTCACCGCCCGCGGCACGGGAACGGGCCCCCTGGAACTCCACGCGGGCCGCCCGGTCCAGGAGTAGGGGCGCAGGAAGCCGTCCGCGAGCCCGTCGGCGAACTCGGTGACGTGCGCGGCCTCGGCCGCGCGGCGGATCTCCGCCTCGGTGGCGTCGGGCCGGACAGCCCCGTGCGCTCGGCCACCTCGCTGATCTGCATCAGCCTGTGAACCACGGACCCACCACCTCGCGACGAAGGACGGCACCACTGCCGCCCCGGATCCACCTTGACGTGAGGGCACATGCACCGCCCCGCGGCCCTGGAAGCGCGGTCGGCCAATCGGTGGAATCGACAAAGGATCACCTCGGCTGCCCCTCCGGTAACGTCAAGGTATGAGTCATCCGCATCCCGAACTTCAACCCGCCCCGCCCTTGCCCGCAGGAGGGCTGAGGGTCACCGCCCTGGGTGGCCTGGGCGAAATCGGCCGTAACATGACCGTCTTCGAGCACGCCGGCAAGCTGCTCGTCGTCGACTGCGGCGTGCTGTTCCCCGAGGAGCACCAGCCCGGGGTCGACGTCATCCTTCCCGACTTCACCTCCATCCGGGACCGGCTGGACGACATCGTGGCCGTGGTGCTGACCCACGGCCACGAAGACCACATCGGTGGCGTGCCGTACCTGCTGCGCGAGCGGGCCGACATTCCTGTCGTCGGCTCGAAGCTGACGCTGGCGTTCCTCGAGGCCAAGCTCAAGGAACACGGCATCAAGCCCCGCACGGCACGCGTGCGCGAGGGAGACCGAAGGGGGTTCGGCCCCTTCGACTGCGAGTTCGTGGCGGTCAACCACTCCATCCCGGACGGCCTCGCGGTCGCCATCCGCACCGGCGCCGGGATGGTGCTCCACACGGGTGACTTCAAGATGGACCAGTTCCCGCTGGACGAGCGCATCACCGACCTGCGCGCCTTCGCCCGCCTCGGCGAGGAGGGAGTCGACCTCTTCCTCACCGACTCCACCAACGCGGAAGTCCCCGGCTTCACCACCTCCGAGAGCGAGCTGAACCCGGCAATCGAGCAGGTCCTGCGCACCGCCCCCCGCCGGGTCATCGTCTCCAGCTTCGCCAGCCACGTGCACCGCATCCAGCAGGTGCTGGATGCCGCCCACCAGCACGGACGCAAGGTCGCCTTCGTGGGCCGGTCCATGGTCCGCAACATGGGCATCGCCCGCGAACTCGGCTACCTGAGGGTCCCCGCCGGCCTGGTGGTGAGCATGAAGGAATTGGAGCAGCTCCCGGACAACAAGATCACCCTGGTCTGCACCGGCTCGCAGGGCGAGCCCATGGCGGCCCTGTCGCGCATGGCCAACCGCGACCACCAGATCCGTATCGGCAAGGGCGACACCGTCCTGCTCGCCAGCTCTCTGATCCCCGGCAACGAGAACGCCATCTACCGGATCATCAACGGCCTGACCCGCTGGGGCGCCAACGTCGTCCACAAGGGCAACGCCAAGGTGCACGTCTCCGGCCACGCCAGCGCCGGTGAACTCGTCTACTGCTACAACATCGTCAAGCCCCGCAACGTGATGCCCGTGCACGGCGAATGGCGTCACCTGCGCGCCAACGCCGACCTCGCCATCCGCACCGGCGTCGACCCGGACCGGGTCGTCATCGCAGAGGACGGCGTCGTCGTCGACCTCGTCGACGGCCACGCGAAGATCACCGGCAAGGTGCCCGCGGGCTACGTCTACGTGGACGGCATGACGGTCGGCGGCGCCACCGAGGCGTCCCTCAAGGACCGCGTCACCCTGGCCCAGGAGGGCGTGGTCACCGTCGTGGCCATCGTCGACGCCAACACGGGCACGCTGGCCGAGGCCCCCGACTTCCTGGCCCGCGGATTCGAACACGACGACACCACCTTCGCATCCGTCATCCCCGTGATCGAGAAAACCCTCGCCACCGCCGCGGCAGAAGGCGTCGGCGACGCGGTGCAGCTCGAACAGCTCATCGCACGCGCGGTGGCATCCTGGGCGTTTCGCACCCACCGGCGCAAGCCCCTCATCATCCCGGTGATCATCGACGCGTAATGCCCGAGGCGGGATACGGCCGGTCGGCGCACGGCGCACTGCGGGCGGCCGCATCCCTTCCTACGCTGCCTGAATGAGCATCAGGTCTTCTGCCCGCGGGTCCCTCTCCGCTACGGCAGCCCTCGCGGTCGGTGCTGTGGCCCTCCTCGCGCTGCCCGCCACGGGAGCTCCACGCGCCGATCCCCTGCCGCCGCGGCCCGCCTCGGCCGTCGACGCGTCGCTGCTGCACCGCTCCGGAACCCACGTGCGCGTACGGCAGGGAGCCCCCGGGCTGCCGGACGATGTCTCCGCCCTGTCCTGGCTGGTGGCCGACGTCCGCACGGGAGAGGTAATCGCGGCACACAACGCCCACCGCCGCCTGCCGCCGGCCAGCACCATGAAGACCCTCTTCGCCCTCACGGCCCTGCCCCGCCTGCCCGGCACCGGCCGGCACACGGTCACCGAAGCCGAACTCGAGGACGTGGGCGAGGGCAGCAGCCTGGTGGGTATCGACGCGGGCCGCACCTACCGGGTGGCGGACCTGTGGAAGGGCGTCTTCCTCAGCTCCGGCAACGACGCCGTGCACGTCCTGGCCGAGATGAACGGCGGCTGGGATGCGACGGCAGCCCAGATGCAGGCCAAGGCCCGATCCCTGGGCGCCCTGGACACCCAGGTCGTCTCCCCGGACGGCTACGACGCCGACGGCCAGGTCTCCTCTGCCTACGACCTGGCCGTCTTCGGCCGCACCGGCCTCGCGGACCCGGCGTTCGCCGAGTACGCGGCGATGGCCGACACGCGGTTCCCCGGCGGCACCCGAGACGACGGCAGCCCGACCTGGACGTACGGAATCGAGAACACCAACCGGCTGGTGACCGGCGAAGACGGCGTGGAACGGTACCCGGGCATCATCGGCGTCAAGAACGGATACACCTCCCAAGCGGGCTACACCCTGATCTCCGCCGCCCGCCGCGGCGGGCGCACCCTCCTGGTGACGGTGATGAACCCTCAGTACGGCGGCGCGTTCGCGGTGTACGAGGAGGCCCGCTCCCTGCTCGACTGGGGATTCACCGCAGCAGGCCGCGTCGACCCGGTCGGATCACTGGAACCCCCGCGGCCACCCGGGACCGCACACGCCGGCCTCACCCCCGCTCAGCCCGCATTGCGAACCACCGCCCCCACCCTCTACGCCTGGTCGGCCGTCTCCCTCATCGCGGCATGCCTCGCCGGAGCGATCCTCCTGCGCATCCGTCGGCGCGCATGACGCACCGGTAGTGCCACTCAGGGGCGGTCGGCCTCGTCCCGCTCGGCCCAGGTGAGGGCAGCGGCAAGGGAGCGGAAAGCGGTGCGGTAAGTGCCGGGGGTGGTGCCGGTGCAGCGATGGAAGTGGTGCCGCAGGTTCGCGGGTGTGCCCAGACCGGTGCGGGCGGCGATGCCCTCAATGGGGTCGTCGGTGCGTTCCAGGAGCCGCTGAGCGAGCTGGATACGGGCACGGAGCAGGTACTGGAGCGGGCTGAGTCCGATCTCGGCGCGGAAGCGCCGGGTCAGCGTGCGTATGCCGAGCCCCGTACGGTCGGCGATTTCGGCGAGGGTCAGCGGATGTTGGAGGTTGGCCTCCATCCACCGGATCGCCTCGTCGAGGCTGCCGTCCGAGGGGGCGAGGGTCTTGGCTGCGACGTCGCCGGTGAGGTCGTCGGCCGGGGCCTGGAGCTGGAGGAACGCTTGTCTCTCGGTTTCGATGACCACGGATTCGCCATGGTCGAGAGTGATCAGGTGGAGACAGAGGTCGAGTCCCCCCAGGACCCCGGCCGCGCTGTGGAAAGGGCCGTGCGAGACGACCGCGCCCTCGGGGTCGACCTCGACGCCGGGATGCAGGCGCGCCAGCTCCTCGGTGTGCCGGCGGCTGGTGGCGGCGCGCCGGCCGTCGAGCAGACCGGTAGCGGCGAGGACGAACGTGCCGGTATCGACCGTGCCGATGCGGCAGCCACGCGCGGCAGCGGCACGCAGGGCGTCGGCCACGGCGGGCGCGGGCTCGTCACGGAAGCCCGCGCAGGCGGGCAGCAGCACGGTGTCGGCGTCTTCCAGTCCCTCCAGACCCCATGCCGTCTCGATACGGAAGGGAGCCGCGCCCCCCGTGCTCTCGAAGCCCGGAGCGACGCAGATCCGCACGTCGTAGTCGACCCAGGGGTGGTGCCTGGCGGCGGCGGTGAACACCAGCCCGGGGGTGGTGAGCTGGTGCCCCGGGACTCCGTCGAGCGCCAGAACAGCGATCAGTGACATGTCCCGAATTTAGCCGAGAGTGACATTCGAGCGACTGTTTCGGGGCGGGGCCCGGCCCGGAGGATGGGGATCAGCACGGAGCCCGGACGCGAGGGACCGCCCGGCCCGTGCCCATCTCTGTGTCCCTTCCGAGAGGACTGACATGCGCCTTCCCCCTGCCCACCGCCCGAACCCCGATCCCCGTCCCGTGCGCCGACGCGGCCTGGCGGTGCGAGCCGGAGCCGCGGCCGGAGCCGCCGCCGTGCTCGGCGTGACGCTCATGGCCGGCAGCGCCGGCGCCGTCGTCAACGGCGAGAACTCCACGGAGCGTTATTCCTTCATGGCGTCGATCCCCCTGTCGGCCACCCTGGAAGACGGGTTCGAGTTGAAGGCCCCGTGCGGGGCGACGCTGATCGACCGGCAATGGGTGCTCACGGCCGCTCACTGTGTGGACCCGACCCTCGGGGTGACTCCGGACGGGCTGGTCCGTGTCGGGAGCGAGCACCGCACGTCCGGCGGTACCGTCCGCAAGATCGACAAGATCGTCATGCACCCGGGCTACGCCCAGGGCGAGGCCGGCATACCCAAGGACGACCTCGCGCTGATACGGCTGGACCGTCCGGTCGTCCAGAAGCCCATCCGGATCGCGAAGCAGGCGGGGCCGGTGGGCACGCCCACGCGGATTCTCGGCTTCGGTACCGTCGTCGGCGCCGATTCCCCGAAGGACTGGGTGTTCCCCGAGCGGCTCCAGCAGCTGGACACCCGCAGGGGATCCGAGGCCGAGTGCTTCGATCGTGCCGGGGAGACCCGGCTGTGCACGGTGAGCCCCAAGCCGAACGCCATGGCCTGCAACGGGGACTCCGGCGGACCGCAGCTGCAGCGCGCCAGGAACGGCCGCTGGGAACTCATCGGTACGACATCGGGCGACGGTGACAACGACCCGGCCTGCTCCACGGGGCCGGGCCTCTACACCAACGTGCCGGTGTACTCGGACTGGATCCGCAAGACGATCCGCCAGTCCGGCTGACCCGGCAGGCAGGCGCCGGGAACCGGGGCCGGGCGCGAGACCTGACGGCGGCACCTGCGCCGACCTGGCTATATTCCGGATGTGTCAGTCATCGCTGTCCTCGCGCTCGACGGGGTTCCCGGCCCTCACCTCACCACCCCCGGAATGGTGTTCGGGACCGCGTCCCGCGACCATCCGGGGGTGGCGTACGAGGTGCGGCTCTGCGCCGCCCCCGGTCTCCGGGCGGTCCACCCGCCCGATGCGGTACGCATCAGCCCGCCCTGGGGTCTGGAGGGTCTCGTGGGCGCGGATGTCGTACTGATCACGGGGCTTCCCGGCCACCCCGGCGAGCCGCCGGCTTCCCTTCGCGCCGCGCTGCGCGGGGCGGCAGGCCGGGGGACCCGTGTCGCGGCTGTCGGCACCGGTGTGTTCACCCTCGCGGCGACCGGGCTGCTGGACGGGCGCCGCGCCACGACCGGCTGGCGGCACACCGCGGAACTCGCGGCGCGCCATCCGCGGATCCAGGTCGACCCGCTCGGCACCGTGGTCGAGGACGGCTCCTTCCTCACGGCTGCGGGGATCTTCGCCGGACTGGACGTCTGTCTGCACATTCTCCGTAGTGACCACGGTGCGCGCGTGGCGGGAGAGACCGCCCGGGAGCTGATCACCCCCCTGCAGGTCGATGCGGACAGGGTCCAGGACACCATCGAACGGGAGATCATGGACAGCGCGGGGATCGAACCGACCCTTCGGTGGCTGGAGACCCGGCTCGACCGGGTCGTGACGCTCCCGGACATGGCCGCGCACGCACGGACCAGCACGAGCAGCCTCACCCGTCGCTTCCGCACCCATACCGGCCACACCCCCCTCCAGTACCTGCTCCATGCGCGCATCGCCGAGGCCCAGCGGCTGCTCACGGAAGCCGAGATCCCCGTCGAACAGATCGCCGCCCGCACCGGTTTCACCTCACCGGCCGTCCTGCGCCGTCACTTCCGCGCCCTGACCGGAACCACCCCCCGCGCCTACCGCCAGACCCATCGCGCCAAGCGCACTCCGGGCGAACGGGGATAACCGGGGCCGGCCCGTTCTCATGGAGTGTGGGGGCGGACCGAGCAGCAGACCCGGCCCGCCGGGTCCGGCGGAGCCGTCGGCGGGCAGGCTGGGCAGCGCGGCCACCACGGCGGGCACCGCGGCCAGTTCGCGCTCCGTACCGGGGTCGAGGGGATGGCCGGTCAGGGCCCGCCAGATGCTGTCCAGGGCGAAGCGGCGCATCTCGTCGCCGACTCCACTGCCCGACGAGGGCGGGTTCCAGCTCGGGGACCCGGCGGCCTGCCGGGGACGGGCCTGGCAGGGAGCCGGGGCGGGCGAAGGTGGCCACGGGTCTGGTCCTGTTCGGCGGCTGTATCCGGCCACGCACCGGTGCGGGCATCACGCCCTGTAGGGGAGCGGGCGCGGTGTGCGACACCCCGTCCGCCCCCGCGGCCGGTCACGGCCGGTCTTTGGCCGAACTCCTCCTGAATCCGACTGCCGTTCGACTGGTGTACCCGGAATCGTCACGTCAGGCTCCCCCTTCGGTCCCTCGGGCGCGTTGTCCTGGGGGCCGCTCCCACACCCTCAACCCGCAGAGGTCGATCCCACCATGGCAGAACTCAATCGCCGCCGCTTCCTGCAGCTCGCGGGTGGCGCCACCGCTCTGACGATGCTGGGCGAGAGCATCGCGCGCGCCGCCGCCATCCCCGCGCAGGGGACCACCGGCACCATCGCCGACGTCGAGCACGTCGTCGTGCTGATGCAGGAGAACCGGTCCTTCGACCACTACTACGGCGCGCTGCGCGGGGTCCGCGGCTTCGGCGACCCGCGCCCGGTGACCCTGCCCAGCGGCAAGTCCGTCTGGCACCAGTCCGACGGCACGAAGGAGACGCTGCCCTTCCGGCCGCCGTCCGACGACCTCGGCATGGAGTTCCTCCAGGGCCTCAACCACGACTGGGCGGGCGGCCAGAGCGCCTTCAACAAGGGCAAGTACGACAACTGGGTGCCTGCCAAGACGCCCACCACCATGGCCTACCTGACGCGGGACGACATCCCCTTCCACTACGCCCTCGCCGACGCCTTCACCATCTGCGACGCGTACCACTGCTCGTTCATCGGTTCCACCGACCCCAACCGCTACTACCTCTGGTCGGGCCACACCGGCAACGACGGCAAGGGCGGCGGCCCGGTCCTCGACAACGCCGAGCTCGGCTACGGCTGGACCACCTACCCCGAGCGCCTGGAGGCGGCCGGGATCTCCTGGAAGGTCTACCAGGACATCGGCGACGGCCTCGACGCCGCCGGCCACTGGGGCTGGATCAACGACGCCTACCGCGGCAACTACGGGGACAACTCGCTCCTCTACTTCAACAACTACCGGAACGCGCAGCCCGGCAACCCGCTCTTCGACAAGGCCCGCACCGGCACGAACGCCAAGGCCGGCGAGGGCTACTTCGACCGGCTGCGCGCCGACGTCGCCGCAGGCACCCTGCCCCAGGTCTCCTGGATCGCCGCCCCCGAGGCGTTCAGCGAGCACTCCAACTGGCCCTCCAACTACGGCGCCTGGTACATCGCGCAGGTGCTGGACGCCCTCACCTCCAACCCCGACGTGTGGGCCCGTACCGCGCTGTTCATCACCTACGACGAGAACGACGGCTTCTTCGACCACGTCGTCCCGCCGTACGCCCCGGCGAGCGCCGGCCAGGGGCTGTCGACCACGCCCACCGCCCTGGACGTCTTCCCCGGCAAGGCGGGCTACGTCGCCGGACCGTACGGCCTGGGCCCGCGCGTGCCGATGCTCGTGGCCTCCCCGTGGAGCACCGGCGGCTACTCCTGCTCCGAGACCTTCGACCACACCTCCGTCATCCGCTTCATGGAGCAGCGGTTCGGGGTGCACGAGCCCAACATCTCGCCCTGGCGCCGCGCGGTCTGCGGCGACCTCACCTCCGCCTTCGACTTCGGCCGCAACGACACGAGCGCGGTCGAGCTGCCCGACACCGGCGCCTGGGAGCCGCAGGACCGGGAGCGCCACCCCGACTTCAGGGCGCCCGCCCCGGCCGTCGGCTCCATGCCCCGTCAGGAGAAGGGCCTGCGTCCCACCCGTGCGCTGAAGTACGCCCCGTACGTGGACGGCACGGCGCTCACCGCCGAGGGCAGGTTCCGGCTGAGCTTCAGCGGCGGCCCGGACCTGGGCGCGCAGTTCCACGTCACCTCCGGCAACCGCACCGACGCCCCGTGGACGTACACCACCGAGGCCGGCAAGTCGATCGCGGACACCTGGAACACCCAGTACTCGGACGGGGTCACCGACCTGACCGTGCACGGCCCCAACGGCTTCCTGCGCGGCTTCCGCAACCCCGGCACCACCCCTGGCCCCGAGGTCACCGCCCGCCACAACGCCACCACCGGGAACCTGGACCTCACCCTCACCAACGCCGGAGGGTCCACCGCCACGCTCACCGTCACCAATGCCTACGGCGGCGGCCCGAAGCGCCTCACTGTCGCCAGGGGCGCCACCGTCACGCACAGCGTCTCGCTGAAGAACACGCGGCGCTGGTACGACGTGACGGTCACCGCGTCCGGCGCCCCGGACTTCCTGCGCCGCTTCGCGGGCAAGGTCGAAACGGGCGCGGCGGGCCTCTCGGACCCGGCGATCCTCACGGACCAGTCCTCCTGATCCGATCTTCCGGGGCGGTCCGGGCCGTGGCACGGCCGCCCCGGAGCCGCGCTCCGGTCCCCGGCTGCCCCTTCCTCCGCGTCAACAGAGGGTGTCCCAGTGGTGGAGGGCCTGGAGGGCGGCGGTGCGCGTGGTGGAGGTGGCGGAAGCCGGGGCGAGGAGGTAGTCGGCGACGGGGGTGAGGAGGAGGGGGGTGTCGGAGGAGGGGGTGAGGAAGCGTGCCTCGTCCCAGGCGTGGCGGATGACGGTGCGGCGCAGGAGGGTGCCGCGGCGCGTGGGGAAGCGGCGGGCGGTGGTGGCGGCTTCGACGCGGCGGCGGTGTTCGGGGGCGAGTTCGGGGGCGAGTTCGGCACGGACGGCGGCGAGGGGACCGAGCGGAAGGTGGCCGGCGGCATGGTCGAGGAGGGTGGCGGCCTCCGGGGCGAGGCGGTAGGCGGCGAGGACGGCGGCGGTCTCGGCGGGCTCGGAGAAGGGCTGGCTGCTGAGGACGGCGATGTCGAGGAGGGTGACGGGACCGGGGGGCAGGGCAGGCCGGTGGAGGCAGGACTCGGCGAGGGCGATGAGGCACTCGACGTGCTCGTCGGCGACCAGGTACGGCCGGACGGGCACGGCCGAACCGTCGCCGGGCAGGGCGGCGGTGGTGAGGTGGACTCGGTACCAGGGGTCGACCAGGGGGTCCTCGGCGGGCCAGTGGAGCGTGACGGCGGTGTGGTGGGGGCGGTCGCCGAGCAGGGCGACGTCGATGTGCTCCACCGGGTGGTCGGTGACCAGGCGGATGACGGCCTGCCACAGGGCCGCCTCGTCGGGGGCGACGAGGTCGAGGGTGTCCATCGGCCGGAGCAGGCCGGCCGGGTAGTAGCCGGTGAGCGGGAGACCGCGGATGGCGCGGACGCCGGTGGAGCGGGCGAGGTCGGCGGCCAGGCGGGCGTAGTGGGCGACGCGGCCGCGGGCGCGGCGCAGTTCGGCACGGGCGGGCTCGCCCATCCGGACCCCGTCGCGGACCAGGGCGGAGAGCACCAGGTGGGGTACGTGGTGGCCGGCCCGGGCGCGGTGGAGCAGTTCGGCCGGCCCGGCGGCCGGGTCGGCGTCGAGCAGCCGGTACAGCAGTGCGGTATTCACGGACGTCCGCCTCCGAATGTATGGTCAGGCCCGGCGCCACCGGCGGCCGAGGGGGCGGGGGGCGGTGCCGGACCGTCTCCGGCTTGCCCGCGGCACGGCGATTCTGTACGGCAGGGTTCAACACCTGATCACCACAGGCTCAACAGGCTCTCGACACCGGGTGCGACGCTGTGGTTAAAAAGGTGACACACAATTTGACATGGGCGCCGAGCGGGGGCGGGCACTGTGTTCTGGGGGCTGGGGGCAGAACTTGGGCGATCTCCGTTTCTCGTTACTCGGTCTGATGCGGGCTCACCGGGGCGCTGCCGCGCTCAAGATCGGGAGCCCGCAGCAGCAGGCGATGCTGGCCGTTCTCCTGCTCCGGCCGGGGCACTCGGCGAGCGCCACCGATCTCATCGCCGCCTTGTGGGGCGAAGAGCCGCCGGGCGCGGCGATGACCACGGTGCGGACCTACGCGTGGCGATGGCGCAAGGTGCTGGACGCGGGGGGAAGGAGCGAAGAGGGGGACGGGGGCGGGGCCGAACGGCCGGCGTCGAGTGTGCTGGTGTCGATCGGGGACGGCTACCGGCTGGTCCTGCCGAAGCTCGCCGTGGACGCGGCGCAGGCGGAGGCGCTGGCCGCCGAGGCGGAGCGCATCGCGCGAACCGATCCGCTGCGCGCCCGTGACCTGCTCAACCAGGCGTTGGAGCTGTGGCAGGGCGAGCCGCTGGCCGGCGTCCCCGGACCGTTCGCGGAGCGGCACCGGCAGCGGCTGGAGGAGCTGCGGCTGACCCTGCTGGAGGAGCGGATCGGGCTGGACCTGACGCTCGGCCGCCACTCGCGCTGCATCCCCGAGCTGACCTCGCTCACCACCGAGCACCCGCTGCACGAGCGGGCGTACGGGCTGCTGATGCGGGCGCTGTACCAGGCCGGGCGGCAGGCGGACGCGCTGGCGGTGTACCGCGGGGTGAGACAGTTGTTCCTCGCGGAGCTGGGCGTCGCGCCGGGGGCGGAGCTGGAGCAGCTGCACCGCAGGATTCTGGAGGGCGATCAGGCGCTGGCCGCTCCGGAACCGAGCCCGGCGACGGTGACGGGAGGCGGCACGGGCGCGGGGACCGGCTCGGGGGCGGGGCCTTCGCAGGAGCCCGGGAGGGAGCCGGACCCGGACCGGGGCGCCGCCGGCGCCGACGACGGCGAGTATGGTGCCGGATCCCGGGCGGCCGAACCGGGCCGGCGGGAGGAGAGGGACGGGCGGGAGGCCGCCGCCCGACCGGCCCCCGCACCGCCGCGGCCCGCCCAGCTGCCGCCGGACGCGGCCGACTTCACCGGGCGGACGGCGCCGGTCCGGGTGCTGGACGAGGCGCTCGGCACGCCCTCGGCGCAGGCGCTGGTGATCGCCACCGTGGTCGGTATGGGCGGGGTCGGCAAGACGGCGCTGGCGCTGCACGTGGCGCACCGCGTCCGGGAGGCCTACCCGGACGGCCAGTTGTACGTGGACCTGCGCGGCTCCGACCCGGTGCCGGCCGATCCGGAGGCGGTGCTGAGCGGCTTCCTGGTGGCGCTCGGGGTGCCCGGCGACGCGGTGCCGGACGGACTGGACGCGCGCTCGGCGCTGTTCCGGTCCGTCGTGGACGGGCGGCGGCTCCTGCTGGTGCTCGACAACGCCAAGGACGCGGCGCAGATCCGGCCGCTGCTTCCGGGGGCGGTCGGCTGCGCGGTCCTCACCACCGGGCGCACCCGCCCGGCCGGGCTGCCGGCCGCCGTCCAGGTCGACCTGGACGTGTTCCAGCCGTCCGAGGCGCTGGACCTGCTCGGCCGCACCATCGGCGCGGAGCGCCTGGACGCCGAACGGGAGGCGGCACTGGAGCTGGTGGTGGCCTGCGGGTACCTGCCGCTGGCGGTGCGGATCGTGGCCGCCCGGCTCGCGGCCCGGCCGGGCTGGACGGTGGAGACGCTCAGCCGCCGGCTCCAGGTGGAACGGCGGCGGATCGACGAGCTGCGGATCGGCGACCTCGCGGTGGCGGCGGCCTTCGAGCTGAGCTACCGCCAGCTGACCGCCGACCAGGCCCGGGCGTTCCGGCTCGTCGCCTCGGTGGACGGGCCGGACATAGGGCTGCCGGCCGCCGCGGCGCTGCTCGACCTCGACGAGTACGACGCCGAGGACCTGTTGGAGGCGCTGGTGGACGTGGCGATGGTGGAGTCGCCGTTCCCGGGGCGCTACCGGTACCACGACCTGCTGCGCGCGTTCGCCCGGCGGCGGCCGGCGGAGGCGGGAGGTTCCTCCTCGGCGGCCGGCGGTACGGCGGAGAGCGGGGAGGCTCTGGCGGCCCGGGACCGTCTGCTGGACCACTTGCTGGCCACGGCCTGCGCCGCGTTCCAGCACGCGGTACCGGGCGATCCGGCGGCGGGCGCGCTGGGTCCGGCCCGCTCCCGCGGTGTGGCGCTGGCAGGGTGGGACGCGGCCCGGGAGTGGACGGCGGCGGAGCGTACGGGAGCGGTGGCGCTGGCAGCCCAGGTCGCAGCGGACGCCGGAGCGGGCAGGGCCGACGGCGTGGCGCCGGCGGACGGCGTGCAGGGGACGGCGCTGCGGGCCGCGATCGATCTGCTGATCGCCCTCACCCCGTTCGTGCTCACCCCGCCGAGCCGTCAACTCGCCGCCACCGCCGACGCGCTGGCCGAGGCGGCGGTGGCGCATGGCGACGTGCGGGCCGCCGGGCGTGCGCACTTCCTGCGCGGGAACGTCGCCCTGGCGGCGACCCGGCTGGACGCGGCCGAGGCGGCGGCCCGCCAGGCGGTGGAAGCGGCGCGGACCGCCGGTGACACGGTGATCCTCCGCCAGGCCCTCAACGACCTCGGCTTGATCTGCCAGTTCCTCAGCCGCTTCGACGAGGCGGTGGACCACTACGACGAGGCACTGCTGCTGGCCAACGAACTGGGGCACCGCTCCGGCGCCTTGGTGACGACGGTGAACGCCGCGCTGGCACGGGTGCGCAGCGGACGGGCGGAGGAGGCGGTGGCGATCTGCCACGAGGTGCTCGCCGAGCTGCGGACCCGCCAGGACGATCCCGGGCGTGCGTACACCCTGTACGTACTGGGTCTGGCGCTGCACGGGCTCGGGCGGCACGAGGAGGCGGTGACCTGGTTCCGGGAGTGTCTGACGGTGGCGACGGAAGCCGGTCTGCGGGACCGGGCGGCGCACGCGCGCTACCGGATGGCGGACAGTCTGCGCTCGCTCGGCCGGGCCGACGAGGCGCTCGACCACGCCGGGCTGGCGCTGGTGCTCTGCGAGGAGCTGGGGGCGGAGCGGGATCAGGCTCAGGCGCTGGTCGTGCTGGGCCGCTCGTTGGCGGACCTCGGGCGCGGGGCCGAGGCGGGGGCGCGGTTGCGACAGGCGTACGAGATCCTCTGCCGCCTGGGGCTTCCGGAAGCCGCCGATGTGGCCGTCCTGCTGGAGGAGCCGGCGTTGGCGCTGGTCGATCCCTGAGGGGTGGGGGCTTGGGTGCGGCGGCCGCAGGGAAACGGTTCTTCTCGCCGTGCCGCCGTGCCGCCGTGCCGCCCGCCGGTACGGTTCAGGAGCCGGTGCTGTTCCAGTCCTTGTCGTCGGTCGGGGTGGGGGTCGGGGCCGGCACCGTGGCCTGGGTGGTGCCGACGGCCCCGCCCTGCTCGGCGGGGCCGGTGCCGTCGGCCATCGCCGCACCGGCCGCGCCGAGAGCGATCAGCGAGCCGAGGGCGAGGCCCGCGACGGCCAGGCGGATCCGAGTGGCACCGAGGGTGTTCGAACGCTTCGCCATGGCTGCTCCCTAGGACGTCTTCCCTGGTGGGAAGGGGTTTTGGGGGACTTCCCGGAGTGCTCCGGGCTGATGGGATGAGCATGGCAAGGCGCGTTCAACAGCCGATCGACGTACGAGCACCGTGCGTCGATCGGCTTCGTTGATCGGGGCGCCGCGGGGGCGTTCGTGCCGTACGGCTCAGGCGGCCTCGCGGATCTCCAGGGTGCAGCACTTCACGCTGCCGCCGCCCTTGAACAGCTCGGAGAGGTCCATCCCGATCGGCCGGAAGCCGCGTTCGCGCAACCTGGCCGCCACCCCGGTCGCCGCCTCCGGCAGCACCACGTTCAGGCCGTCGCTCATCAGGTTGAGCCCGAACACCTCCGCGTCCGCCTCCTCCACCAGCACCGCGTCCGGGAAGAGCCGGCGCAGCACCGCCCGGCTGCCCGCCGAGAACGCGCCGGGGTAGTACACGACCTGGTCGGCGTCGAGCACGCCGAGCGCGGTGTCGAGGTGGTAGAAGCGCGGGTCGACCAGGTCCAGGCCGACCACCGGGCGGCCGAGGTACTCCTGCGCCTCCGCGTGCCCTGCGCAGACGCTGCGGAATCCGCGCCCGGCGAGCAGGTGGCTGCCCGTCAGCAGCAGGTCGCCCTCGCCCTCGTTGACGTGGACCGGGTCGTGGGTGGGGAAGCCGTGGGCCCGGAACCACTCCAGGTAGGCGGGGCCCTCGGCGGCGCGCTCGGCGTTGCGGAACCGGGCGCCGAGCACCCTGCCGTCGACGACGGTGGCGCCGTTCGCCGCATAGACCATGTCGGGCAGGCCGGGCAGCGGGTCGATCAGGTCCACGCGGTGTCCGAGTGCGAGGTAGAGCTCGTACAGCCGCTGCCACTGGGCGACCGCGAGGTCGGTGTCGACCGGCTTGGCGGGGTCCATCCAGGGGTTGATCGCGTAGCTGACCTCGAAGTGGGTCGGACGGCACATCAGGAAGCGGCGCGGGCGGGCGGTGCGGGTCATGGGAGGCTCCGGGAGGACTGAAAGCTCAGGGCTGGGGACTGAGGGGCTGAGGACGAGGCCGAGGGTGGGGAGGACGCACAGCG
Source organism: Streptomyces sp. cmx-11-4 (assembly GCA_049998195.1). GTDB lineage: Bacteria > Actinomycetota > Actinomycetes > Streptomycetales > Streptomycetaceae > Streptomyces. The sequence goes on along the minus strand of JAEBET010000002.1, from coordinate 472,194 downwards.
GGGCGGGCGCTCAGGACGCCGCGGGACGCTCGGGGAAGCTCCGCAAGCCCCGGAGCGGGCTGGCCAGCAGGACCGCCCCGGCCGAGAGCAGCACGCTCGCCATGATCCAGAGGGTGGTACGGGCGCCGAGGACCTCGCCCAACCAGCCGCCGAGCAGGGCGCCCACCGGGATGGCGCTGAAGTTGACGGTCGAGGCGCTGGCCCGGATCCGGCCGATCATCGCGGGCGGGCAGTACGCCTGGTAGAAGCTGCCGGCGATGACGTTTCCGGCGATCACGCCGCACACCGCGACCGACCAGGCGACCGTGCTCACCGCCAGCGGCAGCCGCTCCCCGGCCATCGGCAGCAGGAGGATGAACGGCGCCCCGACCAGCTCGCAGAGCAGCAGCCCCCGCGCCGTCCCGAACCGGCGGGCGATCCGCCCGGCGAGCGCCGCCCCCGCCAGGCCGCCGACCGAGACCACCGCGAACACCAGCCCGATGCCACTGGGTGTCACGCCCACGGTGCGGACCAGGAAGACGGTCTGCACCGCCTGGATGCCGTTGAGGCCGAGGTTGCCGACGGCCGCGAAGCTCGCCAGCGTGCGCAGGTACGGGTCGTGCGCCAGGAAACGGACCCCCTCGCCGATCTCGCGCAGGATCCCGCGCCGTTCGGAGACCGGCGGCGGCTTCTCCTCGACCCGGATGCTGCCCACGCAGACCGCCGCCACCAGATAGGTCACCGCGTCGGCGAGCAGGCCGCTGACCGCGCCGAACGCCTGGGAGAGCAGGCCGGCCAGGCCGGGGCCGGCGATCTCCGCGGCCGCGTCCCCGGAGCGCAGCTTGACGTTGGCCTCGAGCAGGTCGGGCTTGGCGACCAGCACGGGCAGGACGGCGCTGTTCGCGGTGGACAGGAACACCTTGACCGCGCCGGCCAGCAGCGCCACCACCACCAGCTGGGCCATGGTCAGCAGGCCCAGCCAGCCGGCCACCGGCACACTGCCGAACAGCAGCAGCAGCAGGAGGTCGCAGACCAGCATCAGCTTCAGCCGGGGCCAGCGGTCCACCCAGGCCCCGGCCAGCAGGCCGAGGAAGAGCCACGGCACCCAGGCGGAGGCGGTCAGCAGGCCGACCATGAACGGCGAGGCCTCCAGGGTGACGACGGCCACCAGGGCGAGGGCGACGTTGCCCACGGCGGTGCCGAGGCCGCTGGTCGTCTCACCGATCCAGAGCTTGCGGAAGTTGCCCTGCGCCCAGAGGCCCCAGCGGCTCCTTCGCGGCGCGTCCTGCGCCGGGGGCGACGGCGGGAACGGCGGTTTGACGGAGGCTGTGGTCATGGCGGGTCACTCTCCAAGCTTCGCGGCGAGCACGGCGGCGATCCGTGCGACGGGATCCGGCTGCGTCATGGCGCCGTGCGTGCAGGTGATGCGGTGCTCCTCGACGCGGCCGTCGACGTACGGGCGCCAGGCCGCCCCGTAGGGCCAGTCGGCGGGTTTGTCGAGGGTGGCGCCGAAGAAGACGGCGTCGCCCCGGTAGCGGTCCGGTACGTGTTCGGCCATCAGCTTGCGGTGCTGTTCGAACACGTCGGGCAGGACGCCGGCGGCCTCGCCGAGGAGCGCGGTGAGGTCGGCCTGGCCCCGTCCGTCGGCCGGGTCGTAGCCGAGCGAGGCGAGCAGCTCGGCGAGGGTGTCGACCGGGTCGTCGGCGGACGGGGGGCCGCCTGCGGCGTACCGGGCCGGGTCGGCGGGGAGGGCGTCGAGGAGGGCGAGGAGGGCGACCTCCTGGCCGGCGGCCTGAAGGGCGACGGCCATCGCCTGGGCGACCACCCCGCCGAAGGACCAGCCGAGCAGGTGGTAGGGCCCCGCCGGCTGGACCGCGCGGATCTGCCGTACGTAGTCCTCGGCGATCTCGGTGACGGAGGACGGGGAGCCCCCGCGCAGACCGCGCGCCTGGAGGCCGTGGACCGGACGGGCCGGGTCGAGGTGGCGCAGCAGCCCGGAGTAGACCCAGCTGATGCCCGCGGCGGGGTGGACGCAGAACAGCGGGGCGCTGGTGCCCCCGGCGCGCAGGGGCAGGAGGACGTCAAGGGCGCTGTGGGCGTCGTCGGCAGGCGCGCCGGACCGGTCGGGGTCCGGGGCGAGGCGCCGGCCCAGCGCGGCCACGGTGGGGGCTTCGAAGAGCGCCCGCATGCCGAGGTCGGCGCCGAACGCGGTGCGGATCCGGCCGAGCAGCTTCATCGCGAGGAGGGAATGGCCGCCGAGGTCGAAGAAGCCGTCGTCGATGGAGACCGGGCCCGGAAGGCCGAGGACTTCGGCGAAGAGGCCGCAGAGCATTTCCTCGTGTGGTGTGCGGGATGCGCGGCCCGTGGGCGAGGAGAGGAAGTCGGGGGCGGGGAGCGCCCGCCGGTCGACCTTGCCGCTGGCGGTCAGGGGCAGCGCGTCGAGCGGGACGACGGCGGCCGGGAGCATGTAGCCGGGCAGCGACCGGGCGGCGAAGGCGCGCAGTTCGGCTCGGTCGAGCGGGCCGTCCGCCACGACGTGGGCGACCAGCCGGGGGCCGGAGGCGCCGTCCTCGTGGACCGTCACGGTGGCGGCGTGGACCCGGGGGTGCCGGGTCAGTACGTGCTCGATCTCGCCGGGTTCGATCCGGAAGCCGCGGATCTTGACCTGGTGGTCGGTGCGGCCCAGGTAGTCGAGGTCGCCCTCCCGGGTGCGGCGGACCAGGTCGCCGGTGCGGTACATCCGCTCCCCCGGCGCGAACGGATCGGCGACGAAGCGCTCGGCGGTCAGCGCCGGCCGGCCCAGGTAGCCGCGGGCCAGGCCGGCCCCGGCCAGGTACAGCTCGCCGGGGACTCCCGCGGGAACCGGGTTCAGGTGCTCGTCCAGGACGTAGGCCCGGGTGCCGAGGACGGTGCGGCCGAGGGCGGGGCGCGCGGTGGCGGCGAACGGCTGGGTGAGCGCGTCGACGGTGCTCTCGGTGGGACCGTAGAGGTTGTGGGCGGTGGTCGCGGGTGCCTCGCGCAGGCGGGTCCACAGTGCCTGGCCGACCGCCTCGCCGCCGAGCAGCACCACGCGGGGCGCGGGAGAGTCCAACAGGCCCTCGGTGATGAGCTGTTCGGCGTAGGAGGGGGTGACCTCCAGGACGTCGATGGACTCGGTCCGCAGGTGCCGGACGAGCGCGGCGGCGTCGCGGCGGACCTCGTCGCCGGTCAGGTGCAGTTCGTGGCCGGCGATGAGCCAGAGCAGGCCGTCCCAGGAGGCGTCGAAGCAGAGCGAGGCGGTGAGCGCGACGCGCTGTCGGCCGTACAGGCGCTCGGCGGCGCCGATGGGGCCGGTGGCGGAGCGGTGCGAGGCGAGCAGTGCGGCGATCGAACCGTGGCTCACCACCACGCCCTTGGGGCGGCCGGTGGAGCCGGAGGTGTAGATCACGTAGGCGGCGTCGGAGGCGGTGGCGCGGGGCGGCGGGTTGTCGGCGGCGGGTCGCCGCGTGCCGGCGGGCCCGTACGTCTCCTGCGCCGGGGCCGCCGCCAGGACGGGCAGGCCGGCGAGCAGTTCGGGCAGCGGCCAGCCCTCGCCGGTCACGGCCAGCGCGGGCGCGGCGTCGGCCAGCATGGCGGCGGTCCGGTCGGCCGGGTACTCGGCGTCCAGCGGGAGCGAGGCGGCGCCGGCCTTGAGGACGGCGAGCAGGGCGATCACGGACTCCGCGGAGCGCGGCAGGGCCAGGGCCACCACCGAATCCGGGCCGGCGCCCGCGGCCGTCAGGCGGTGGGCGAGGCGGTTGGCGCGGGCGTTCAGCTCGGCCCAGCTGAGCCGGGTGTCCCCGGCGACCAGTGCGGTCGCAGCCGGGGTGCGAGCCGCCTGGGCTTCGAAGGCGTCGGCCGGCAGCGGAACCTCCGTCGGCAACGCGACGCCACCGCGCAGGAGTTCCGCACGTTCGCCGGCGGAGAGGAGGTCGACCCGGCCGATGGGCCGGTCGGGGCGGGCCGCGACCGCCGTCAGCAGGCGGCCCAGCCGGACCGCCATGGACTCGACGGTCTCCCGGTCGAACAGGTCGGTGGCGAAGTCGATCGCGCACTCCAGCCCGGCGGGCGCGCCGTCGGCGTCGAAGGACTCGCCCATGGCGAGGCAGAGGTCGAACTTGGCCGCGTACCCGCCGACCGGTTCGACGGCGGCCGTAAGGCCGGCCAGGTCGAGCGGCGCCTCGCCGGGGCCGCCCGGGGAGCCGGTCCCGCCCTGGAGCAGCAGCATCACCTGGAAGAGCGGGTGGCGGGCAAGCGAGCGGGCCGGGTTGAGCTCCTCGACCAGCCGCTCGAAGGGCACGTCCTGGTGGGCGTGCGCGTCGAGCCCGGTCTCCCGGACGCGGTGGAGCAGATCGGCGAAGGTGGGATCGCCGGAGGTGTCGGTGCGCAGGACGAGGGTGTTGACGAAGAAGCCGACCAGGTCGTCCAGCGCCTCGTCCGAGCGGCCGGCGACCACCGAGCCGATCGGCACGTCGGTGCCGGCCCCGAGCCTGGTCAGCAGCGCGGCCAGCCCGGCCTGCAGGGTCATGAACATCGTGACCCGGTGCGCGCGCGACACGTCGACCAGGGCCCGGTGCAGTTCGGCACCGAACGGGAGGACGACGCGGTCGCCGCGGTGGCTGCTGTCCGCCCGCCGGGGGCGGTCCACCGGGAGCGACAGCTCCTCGGGGAGTCCCGCCAGGGCGTCCCGCCAGTAGGCGAGTTGCCTGGCGGCCAGGCTCTCCTGGTCGTCCTCGTCGCCGAGCAGTTCGCGCTGCCAGAGCGCGTAGTCCGCGTACTGCACCGGCAGCGGCTGCCAGTCGGGGGCCGAGCCGCCCTGGCGGGCGGCGTAGGCGGCGGCCAGGTCGCGCAGCAGCGGGTCCATGGACCAGCCGTCGCCGGCGATGTGGTGCAGGACGAGGACGAGCAGGTGCTCGTCGGCGGCGAGCGGGAGCAGGTGGGCGCGTACGGGGAGTTCGGCGGCGAGGTCGAAGGGGATCGCGGTGCATTCGGTGAGGGCGGCCGCCGGGTCGGCGGGCGGGGTGGTGCGGCGGTCGAAGGGGACCCGGGCCTCGGCGGCCGGGACGATCCGCTGCCGGGGCTCACCGTCCTGCTCGGTGATCAGCGTGCGCAGGATCTCGTGCCGGGCGACCAGGTCGCCGAGGGCGAGTTCGAGTGCGGCCGGGTCGAGCGGGCCGGCGACGCGCAGGGCGAGCGGAAGGTTGTACAGGGCGCTGGGGCCTTCCATGCGGTCGATCAGCCAGAGCCGCTGCTGGGCGAAGGAGAGCGGAAGCCGCTCGGGGCGCTCGCCGGCCGTCAGAGCGAGCCGGCTCCCGGCACCGTCCAGCCGCTGGACCAGGCCGGCCACCGTGGGCGCCTCGAAGACGTCCCGGACGTCGATCTCGGCGGCGAACACCGCCCGGACCCGGCTGACCAGCCTCATGGCGAGCAGCGAGTGTCCGCCGAGGGCGAAGAAGTCGTCGTCGACGGCCAGGGGTCCCGGCACTCCGAGCACCTCGGCGAGGAGGCCGCACAGCAGCTCCTCCCGCGCCGTGCGAGCGGCGCGTCCGCCGGCGAAGAGCCGGAAGTCGGGGGCGGGCAGGGCGCGCCGGTCGACCTTGCCGCTACCGGTCAGCGGCAGCGCGTCGAGGGTGACGACCGCGGCCGGGACCATGTGGGCGGGCAGTGTCTGCGCCACGAACCTCCTTAGCTCGACGGCGAGTTCGGGGCTGGGCGCGGTAACCGCGCAGTGGGCGACCAGGCGGCGGTCTCCGTCCGGGCTCTCGTGCGGGGCGACCACGGCCTGGCGGACGGCCGGGTGCCGGGTCAGTACGTGCTCGATCTCGCCGGGTTCGATCCGGAAGCCGCGGATCTTGACCTGGTGGTCGGTGCGGCCCAGGTAGTCGAGGTCGCCCTCCCGGGTGCGGCGGACCAGGTCGCCGGTGCGGTACATCCGCTCCCCCGGCGCGAACGGATCGGCGACGAAGCGCTCGGCGGTCAGCGCCGGCCGGCCCAGGTAGCCACGGGCCAGGCCGGCCCCGGCCAGGTACAGCTCGCCGGGGACTCCCGCGGGAACCGGGTTCAGGTGCTCGTCCAGGACGTAGGCCCGGGTGCCGAGGACGGTGTGTCCCATGGTGGGACGCTCCGAGTCGCCGTACGCCTGCAGCAGGGTGTCGACGGTGCACTCGGTGGGGCCGTAGAGGTTGTGGCCGGTGGTGGCCGGCGCCTCGCGCAGGCGGGTCCACAGCGCCTGGCCGATCGGTTCACCGCCGAGCAGCACCACGCGGGGCGCGGGTTCCTCCAACAGGCCTTCGGCGATGAGCTGTTCGGCGTAGGTGGGGGTGAACTGGACGGCGTCGACGCCCGCCGTGCGGAGGTGCCGGACCAGGGCGGCGGGGTCGCGGCGCAGGTCCTCGCCGATCAGGTGCAGCTCGTGGCCCGCGACCATCCACAGCAGGCTGTTCCAGGAGGCGTCGAAGCAGAGCGAGGCGGTCAGCGCGGCGCGCAGCCGGCCGTGCGTCCGGGCGGGCTCGCCGAAGGTCTCCGCCTGGTGGGCGGCCAGCAGGCCGGCGATCGAACCGTGGCTCACCACCACGCCCTTGGGGCGGCCGGTGGAGCCGGAGGTGTAGATCACGTAGGCGGCGTTCGACGGGTGGACGCGGACGGGCGGGGCGTCGGCGGGCTGTTCGGCCCAGGTCCGCTCGTCGGCGTCCAGGACGGCGAGACCGTCCAGCACCTCGGGCAGCGGCCAGCCGGCGTGGGTGAGCACGGCCGCCGGGCGGGCGTCGGCCAGCATGTGGGCGGTGCGCTCCGGCGGGTACTCGGCGTCCAGCGGGAGGAAGGCCGCACCGGCCTTGAGCACGGCGAGCTGGGAGACCACCGTGTCCACCGAGCGGCGCAGGGCGAGCGCGACCAGGTCCTCGGGTCCGATGCCGGCGGCCCGCAGTCCGTGGGCGAGGCGGCTCGCGCGGGCGTCCAGCTCGGCGTAGGTCAGTCGGGTCTCCCCGAAGACCAGGGCGGTGTCGTCGGGGGTCGCGGCCACCTGGGCCGCGAAGGCCGCCGGAACGAGGGGCGGTTCGGCGGGCAGCGGCCGGTGGCCGCCGAGGAGTTCGGCGCGCTCGCCCTCGGCCAGCAGGTCGGCGCGGCCGATCCGCCCGTCGGGCCGGGCCGTCATCGCCGTCAGCAGCCGGCCGAAGCGGGCGGCGACGGACTCGACGGTCTCCCGGTCGAAGAGGTCGGTCGCGAAGTCGATCGCGCAGTCCAGTCCTGCGGGCTCTGCGTCCGGGCCGAAGAACTCCTCCAGGGTCACGTTGAGGTCGAACTTGGCGACCCCGGTGTCCGCCGCCAGCGCCTCGGCACGCAGGCCGGCCGGCTCCAGCTCGGACCCGGCGTTGGACTGGAGGACCATCGCCACCTGGAAGAGCGGGTGGCGGGCCAGTGAGCGGGCCGGGTTGAGCTCCTCGACCAGCCGCTCGAAGGGCACGTCCTGGTGGGCGTAGGCGCCGAGACCGGTCTCCCGGACACGGCCCAGGAGTTCGGCGAAGGTGGGGTCGCCGGAGGTGTCGGTGCGCAGGACGAGGGTGTTGACGAAGAAGCCGACCAGGTCGTCCAGCGCCTCGTCCGAGCGGCCGGCGACCACCGAACCGATCGGCACGTCGGTGCCAGCTCCGAGCCGGGTCAGCAGCGCGGCCAGTGCGGCCTGGAAGGTCATGAACAGGGTGACCCGGTGCTCGCGGCTCAACTCGACCAGGGCCCGGTGCAGTGCGGCGTCGATGGGCAGGGCGACCCGGTCGCCCCGGTGGTCGGCGCGGGCTCCGCGCGGCCGGTCGACGGGGAGCGTGAGCTCCTCCGGGAGGTCGGCCAGGGTGTCGCGCCAGTAGGCGAGCTGGCGGGAGACCAGGCTGTCGGGGTCGGTTTCCGCGCCGAGCAGCCGGCGCTGCCACAGGGCGTAGTCCGCGTACTGGACGGGCAGCGGCTGCCAGTCGGGCGCCGAGCCGCCCTGGCGGGCGGTGTAGGCGTCGGTGAGGTCGCGCAGCAACGGGCCCATCGACCAGCCGTCGCCGACGATGTGGTGCAGCGCGATGACCAGCACGTGCTCCTCGGGGGCTACCCGGAGCAGGGTGACCCGTACGGGCGGTTCGGCGGCCAGGTCGAAGGGGCGGCGGGCGGCCCGGTCAACCTCGGCGTCCACCGACTCCGGTGCGCAGTCGAGCGGTGCGACCGGGAGCGCGGCGTCGGCCGGGGCGAGGACCAGCTGGTGGGGCTCGCCGTCGTGCTCGGCGATGACGGTGCGCAGGATCTCGTGCCGGGCGACCAGGTCACCGAGGGCGAGTTCCAGGGCGGCCGGGTCGAGCGGGCCGGTGAGGCGCAGCGCGAGCGGCATGTTGTAGAGCGCGCTCGGTCCCTCCATGCGGTCGATCAGCCACAGCCGCTGCTGGGCGGAGGAGAGCGGCAGGCGCTCGGGGCGTTCGCCGGCCGTCAGCGCGAGCCGGGCCCCGGCGCCGTCCAGCCGCTGGGCCAGGCCGGCCACCGTGGGCGCCTCGAAGACGTCCCGGATGCCGAGTTCGGCACCGAGCACCGCGCGGACCCGGCTGAGCAGCCTGGTGGCGAGCAGCGAGTGCCCGCCGAGAGCGAAGAAGTCGTCGTCGACCGAGACCGGGCCCGTGACACCGAGCACCTCGCCGACCAGGCCGCAGAGGATCTCCTCACGGGCCGTCCGGGCTGCCCGGCCGCCGGTGGCCGCCGCGAAGTCGGGGGCGGGCAGCGCGGACCGGTCGAGCTTGCCGTTGACGCCCAGCGGCAGCGCTTCGAGCGTCACGAAGGCCGCCGGGACCATGTAGTCCGGCAGGGCGGCGGCCGCGTGGGCGCGCAGCGCGGCCGCGTCGAGCGGGGTGCGCGTCACGACGTAGGCGGCCAGCCGGGTGCCGGCCGCAGCGTCCGCACCGTCGTGGTGGGGCAGCACCGCGGCCTGGAGGACGTCGGGGTGGGCGGCCAGGACGGTCTCGATCTCGCCGAGTTCGATCCGGAAGCCGCGCACCTTGACCTGGTGGTCGGTGCGGCCCAGGTACTCGACGCGGCCGTCCGGGCGGCGCCGGGCGAGGTCGCCGGTGCGGTACATCCGCTCCCCCGGCGCGAACGGGTCGGCGACGAAGCGCTCGGCGGTCAGCGCCGGGCGGCCCAGGTAGCCGCGGGCCAGGCCGGCGCCGCTCAGGTACAGCTCGCCGGGGACGCCGGGCGGGACGGGCCGCAGGCCGGCGTCCAGGACGTGCGCGCGGAGGTTGGGCAGCGGGCGGCCGATGAGCGGGCGCGGGTCTGCGGAGAGCCGGTGGTGCAGCGCGTCGACGGTGCACTCGGTGGGGCCGTACATGTTGAGCACGACGGTGTCGGGGGCGGCCGCGAGGGAGGCCCAGAGACTCTGGCCGAGGGCCTCTCCGCCGACCATCAGGAGTGCCGGCCGGCAGCGGTCGAGCAGGCCCTCCTCGACCAGCCGCTCGGCCTGGCCGGGGGTGACGTCGAGGACCTCGGCGCCGGACTGCTCGGCGTAGCGCACGATCGCGGTGGCGTCGCGGCGCAGGTCGTCGTCGAGCAGGTGGAGTTCGTGGCCGGCGACCATCCAGAGCAGCGCCTCCAGGGCCGTGTCGAAGGAGAGCGAGGCGGTCTGGGCGAACCTGAACCTGCGCCCCGGGTGGGCCCGTCGGGCGGCGGGGATGGTTTCGTCGCGGTGGAAGGCGAGCAGGTTGGCGAACCCGCCGTGGCGGACCACCACGCCTTTGGGGCGGCCGGTGGAGCCGGAGGTGTAGATCACGTAGGCGGCGTTCGAGGGGTGGACGCGGACGGGCGGGGCGTCGGCGGGCTGTTCGGCCCAGGTCCGCTCGTCGGCGTCCAGGACGGCGAGGCCCTCCAGCACCTCGGGCAGCGGCCAGCCGGCAGCGGTGAGGACGGCCGCCGGGCGGGCGTCGGCCAGCATGTGGGCGATCCGGTCGCGGGGGTAGTCGGCGTCCAGCGGGAGGAAGGCCGCACCGGCCTTGAGCACGGCGAGGACGGCGACGAGCGACTCGGCGGAGCGCGGCAGGGCGAGCACGACCACGTCCTCCGGGCCGACGCCGGAGGCGATCAGGCCGTGCGCGAGGCGGCCCGCACGGGCGTCCAGCTCGGCATAGGTCAGCCGAGTCTCGCCGAAGACCAGGGCGGTGGCGTCCGGGGTCGCGGCCACCTGGGCGGCGAAGGCCGCCGGTACGAGGACGTCCGCGCCGGGCCGGGCGGTGTCGTGCCACTCGGCCAGCGCGGCCCGGCCGTCCTCGCCCAGGACGTCCAGCTCGGCGACCGGGCGGTGCGGGTTTTCGGCGACCTGGGCCAGCAGGCGCAGCAGGGCTTCGGCGAGCCGTTCGGCGGTGGTCCGGTCGAACAGGTCGGTGGCGAACTCCAGGCCGCCTTCGAGGCCGGCCGGGTTTCCGTCCGGGTGGTGGCGCTCGGAGAGGTTGAGGGTGAGGTCGAAAGCGGTGGCCGGCAGGCCGAGCGGCTCGTAGGCGGTCCGGGTGCCGGGGAACTCGGGGCCGCCGCCGGCGGTGTTGTCGAAGGCGATCATCACCTGGAAGAGCGGGTGCCGGGCCAGCGTGCGGGCCGGGTTGAGCTCCTCGACCAGCCGCTCGAAGGGCACGTCCTGGTGCGCGTAGGCGGCCAGGTCGGCCTCCCGGACCCGGGCCAGCAGCTCGGCGAAGGTGGGCCGGCCTGCGAGGTCGGTGCGCAGGACCAGCGTGTTGGCGAAGAAGCCGACCAGCTCGTCGAGGGCCGGGTCGAGGCGGCCGGCCAGCGGGGTGCCGATCGGCAGGTCGTCGCCGGCGCCGAAGCGGTGCAGCAGGGTGGCGTAGGCGGCCTGGAGCACCATGAAGAGGGTGGCTCCGTGCGCGGCGGCCAGCTCGGCGAGCCGCCCGTGCAGGTCCGCGTCCAGCTCCAGCGGGACGACGTCGCCTCGGTGGCCGGCGACCGCCGGGCGGGGGCGGTCCAGCGGGAGCGGCAGCTCGTCCGGCAGCCCGGCCAACGCCTTCCTCCAGTAGTCGAGTTGGCGGGAGAGCGGGGACTGCGGGTCGGTGTCCGCGCCGAGCGTCCGGTACTGCCAGAGGGTGTAGTCGGCGTACTGGACCGGCAGCGGCTCCCACACCGGCGCCTCACCGCCGAGCCGGGCGGTGTAGGCCCCGGCGAGGTCGCGGAAGAGCGGCCGCAGCGACCAGCCGTCGCTGGCGATGTGGTGCATCACCAGGAGCAGGACGTGCTCCTCGGGCGACTCGGGGCGCAGGTAGGCGTGCAGGGGGACGTCGACGGCCAGGTCGAAGGTGTGGCCGACCAGCTCGTGCACCGGGCGGTCGGTGACGGTGAGCAGCGGGGCCGGGGGCTCGGGCAGGACCCGCTGGTACGGAACGCCGTCGTGGTCACCGAAGACCGTACGGAGCGTCTCGTGGCGGGCGACGACGTCGCCGAGCGCGCGTTCCAGAGCGGCCGCGTCCAACGGCCCGGTGAGCCGCAGCGCGAGGGTGACGTTGTAGGTGGCGGCGGGGCCCTCGGCCTGGCCGAGGAACCACAGCCGGCGCTGCGCGAAGGAGACCGGCAGGCGCTCGGGCCGGGGTTCGGGGCGCAGGGCGGGCCGGACCGGGTCCGTGGCGAGCTTGGCGGCGAGGTCGGCGACGGTCGGGGCCTGGAAGAGGTCGCCGATGGCGAGTTCTGTGCCGAGCTCCGTGCGCGCCCGGCCGACCAGGCGGGTGGCCAGCAGCGAGTGGCCGCCGAGTTCGAAGAAGTCGTCGTCGATGGTGATGTCGTCTATGCCGAGGATCTCGCCGAAGAGCGTGCACAGGGCTTGCTCGCGCTCGTCGCGCGGGGCGCGGCCGTCGGTGTCGGCGCCCAGCTCGGGCGCGGGCAGCGCGCGCCGGTCGACCTTGCCGTTGGCGTTGAGCGGCAGGGCCGGCAGGACGACCACGGCCGAGGGGACCATGTAGCCGGGAAGGGTCTCGGCGGCGAACCGCTTGATTTCGGACCCGAGTTCGGGATTCACCTCGAGCGTGGAGCCGAGCACCGAGCAGTAGCCGACCAGCCGGGTGTCGCCGGGTCGGTCCTCGCGGGGGATCACGATGACCTGGCGGACGGCCGGGTGGCGGGAGAGCACGGCCTCGATCTCGCCGAGCTCGATCCGGAAGCCGCGCAGCTTGACCTGGCCGTCGATCCTGCCGAGGAACTCGATCGCGCCGTCGGCCCGGCGGCGGACCAGGTCGCCGGTGCGGTACATCCGCTCCCCCGGCGCGTACGGGTCGGCGACGAAGCGCTCGGCGGTCAGCGCGGGCCGGTGCCAGTAGCCGCGGGCCAGGCCGGCCCCCGCCACGTAGAGCTCGCCGGGGACGCCGGGCGGGACGGGCTGCAGCCGGGCGTCGAGGACGTGGGCGCGCATGTTGTCGAGCGGGGCGCCGATCGGCGGCCGGGGCCCGGCCAGGTCGGCGGGGGCGAGGGGGTGGTGGGTGGCGAAGGTGGTGGCCTCGGTCGGCCCGTAGACGTGGGCGAGCAGCAGGTCGGGGCAGTGGTCGAGGACCCGCCGCATGAGGGTGCCGGAGGCGGCCTCCCCGCCGGTGCAAACCGTCCGCAGGGCGCGGAAGGTCTCCGGGGCCTGCTCGGCGACCAGGTCGAACAGTGCCTTGGTGAGGAAGACGGCGGTGACCGCGTGCCGGGTGGTGACGGCGTGCAGGGCGGCGGCGTCCAGGCTGCCGGGCGGGGCGACGACCACCGTGCCGCCGGACAGCAGCGGCGTCCACAGCTCGTAGGTGGCGGCGTCGAAGGCGTGCGGGGAGTGCAGCAGGATCCGCCGGTGCCGGCCGTCCTGCCAGCGGCGGTCGGCGGCGAGGCCGACCACGTCGCGGTGGCGGACCGCGACGCCCTTGGGCGTGCCGGTGGAGCCGGAGGTGAACATCACGTACGCGAGCCGGTCGGGGTGGACGGGGATGCCGGGGTCGTGCGCCGGCGCGGCCGTCTCGTCTCCGGGTCGGACCACGACGGCGGTGTGCGGGAAGCCCGGGTCGGGGCGGTCGGTCAGCAGGACGGGGGCGGCGGTGTCGGCGAGCAGTGCGGCCATCCGCTCCGGCGGCAGGCTCGCGTGCATCGGGACGTAGCAGCCGCCGGCCTTGACCACGGCCAGGGTGGCGACGACCAGGTCGACCGAGCGCTCCATCAGCAGGGCGACCGGGGACTCCGGGCCGACACCGCGGGCGATCAGGTGGTGCGCCAGCCGGTTGGCGCGGGCGTTGAGCTCGGCGTAGCCGACGGTTCCGCCGTCGTGGGCGAGGGCGACCGCGTCCGGGGTGCGGGCGGCCTGGGCCTCGAACAGCTCCGGCAGCGAGCCGGAGGGGACGGGCGCGGCGGTGGCGTTCCACTCGTCGCGCAGGCGGCCGCGCTCCTCGGGGGCGAGGATGTCGAGGGTGCCGATCGGCGCCCCGGGGTCGGCGGCCGCGGCGGCCAGCAGCCGGCCCAGGCGCTCGAACAGGGTGGTGACGGTGGCGCGGTCGTAGAGGTCGGCCGCGTACTCGACCGATCCCGTGAGGCCGGCGGGAGCACCGTCGGGGGTGCGCCGCTCGGTGACACCGATGTTGAGGTCGAACTTGGCGACCCGCAGGCCGAGCGGCTCGGGCGCCGACTCCAGCCCCGGCAGTCCGAGTTCGCCCTCCTCGTGGTTCTGCAGCACGAGGAGGGTCTGGAACAGCGGGTGGCGGCCGAGGGCGCGGGCCGGGTTGACCTCCTCGACCAACCGCTCGAACGGCACGTCCTGGTGGGCGAAGGCATCGAGCTGGGACTCCCGGACCCGGCCGATGAGTTCGGCGAAGGACGGATCTCCCGAGGTGTCGGTGCGCAGCACCAGGGTGTTCACGAAGAAGCCGACCAGGTCGTTCAGCGCCTCGTCGGAGCGGCCGGCCACGCCGGTGCCGAGCGGGATGTCGGTGCCGGCGCCGAGCCGGGTGAACAGCGCGGCGAGGCCGGCCTGCAGGACGGAGAACAGGGTGGCGCGGTGGCTGTGGGCCAGGCCGGTCAGCGCGGCGTGCAGTTCGGGCCCGTAGCCGAACGGCACGGCGTCGGCGGCCCCGGTCGGGGCGGGCGGGCGGGGCCGGTCGGCCGGCAGCTCCAGCTCCTCCGGCAGACCGGACAGCATCCCCCTCCAGTAAGTCAGCTGACGGCTCATCAGACTTTCGGGGTCACTCTCCTCGCCGAGCACTTCGCGCTGCCAGAGCGCGTAGTCGGCGTACTGGACCGGCAGCGGCTCCCAGTCGGGGGCGGAGCCGCCCTGGCGGGAGGCGTAGGCCGCGGCGAGGTCGCGCAGCAGCGGGCCGAGCGACCAGCCGTCGCCGGCGATGTGATGGAGCACGAGGAGCAGCACGTGCTCGGGGGAGGACTGGGCGGAGGGCTGGGCGGGGGTGAGTGAGAAGACCGTGACCCGGATGGGCAGTTCGGAGCTCAGGTCGAAGGCGTGGGCGGCGGCCCGGTCCCGCAGGGCGGGGTAGTCGTCCGGTGCGCAGTCCACCGTCTCGAAGGCGATCTCCGCCTCCGCGGACGGCAGGATCCGCTGCACCGGGACTCCCCCGGCCACCGGGAACACCGTGCGCAGGGCCTCGTGCCGGGCGACCACGTCCGCCGTCGCGGCGCGCAGCGCCGCGGTGTCGAGCGTGCCGCGCAGGCGGACCGCGAACGGCAGGTTGTAGAGCGCGGTCGGCCCTTCGATCTGGTCGATCAGCCAGAGGCGCTGTTGTGCGTACGAAACCGGGATCACGGTGCTTCCTCTGCTCACGTCACGGCGTGGATGGTGTTCGGGGTGCCTCAGGCGGGGACCGCAGCGGTCGGGTGCACCGTGGGCCGGCAGTCCGCGAGGTCGACGGGGCGGCCCATCGCGACGGCGATCTTCCGGTCGCCGCTGAACGGGTCGCGGCCGTGCGCGCAGAGCACGTTGTCGACCAGCATCACGTCCCCGACCTGCCAGGGCTCGCGGACGGTGGCCGCGTCGTAGGCCGCGTTGAGGGCGTCCACGTCCTCCCGGGAGAGCGGTTCGCCGTCGCCGAAACCGGTGTTGAACGGCAGCCCGTCCGGGCCGAACTCCTCGACCATGGCCTCTCGGATGTCCGGGTCGAGCGACCACTCGTTCCAGAAGGCCAGGTGGTTGAACCAGACCTCCTCGCCGGTCTGCGGGTGGTGGATGGTGGCCGAACGCAGCTGGCTCGTCCGCAGGTTGCCGTCCGCCTGCCACTCCCAGGCGATGCCGTTCTCGCGGCAGTACCGCTCGACGTCGGTGCGCTCCTCGGTGCCGAAGGCGGTGCGCCAGCCGAGCGAGATGTAGTCCGAGTAGCTGCGGGTGAGCGTCCAGCCGGAGGACCGGCCCCGCTCCGCCAGGTGGTCGGGGAGCGCGGCGAGCACCTTGCGGACGTCGGCGGTCGGCGTGGCGCCGCCCGCCGCGGGGGCGGTCAGGCAGGCGAAGAGCAGCCGGCCGGGGAAGGTCAGGGTGTAGCTGTTCTCGTTGTGCATCCGGATCGACTGGGCGGGCGGCAGGTCTGTGGACGAGAAGACGCCGTTGCCGAAGTCGCTGCGCGGGGTGGCCTTCTCCCGGTACGGGGTGGGCTCGGGGATCAGCACGTCGCGCACGGCGGCGACGTCCGCGCTCCGCGCCACCGGCAGCCCGCGCAGGAAGATCGTGCCGTGCTCGTGCAGGGCGGCGCTCAGCGCGGCCTCGTTCTCCCGCAGCCACGCGCAGGCCTCGGCGAGGTCCGCGGTGGCCGGCACCTGGGCGAGGGCAGGGCGGCCCGGGTTCAGCTCCCAGTTCGGCATGGCGGCGCTCACCGCTGGTCGAGGGTGGCGAGCAGGCTCGCCGGGCGGATGTCGGTCCAGTTGGCCTCGATCCAGTCGAGGCACTCCTGGCGGGTGGCCTCGCCGTGGGCGGTGGTCCAGCCGGCCGGCACGTCGATCCAGACCGGCCAGAGCGAGTGCTGGTTCTCGTCGTTGATCAGGACCAGGTAGCCGGAGTTGTCGTCCTCGAACGGGTTGCTCATGGTGGTCTCCGTAGGGTGAGAGGTGTTCTGGGGTGTGATTCGAAGGTATGGGCGCCGGGCGGGCGCTGGCGGCACAAGCTCCGGCAGGTGAGCGGCAGTTGCGGCGCATGCGGAGGCGTCCTGCTGCTGCTCCGCCGCCCGCGCCGCCTTGCCGGGGGTCGGCCGGTCAGCGGGGGGTGAGGCGGACCGGAAAGTGGTCCAGGCCGAAGTTGATGATCGAGCGGTTGTAGCGGACCGGCCCGGTCGGTTCGATGAGGGCCGCCCTCTCCAGCGCGGCCGAGTACAGCGCGCTCAGCTCGGCCTTGGCCAGGGGGGCTCCGATGCAGTAGTGGGCGCCCAGGCCCAGCGCGAGGTGCTTGTTGGGCGAGCGGTCGAGCCGGATCTCCTCCGGCTGATCGAAGGCCTCCGGATCCCGGTCGGCGGACCACACCCAGACCGCGACCCGTTCGCCGCGGCGGATCTGCCGTCCGCCCAGCTCGACGTCCCGGGTGGCGGTGCGCAGCGTGTGGAGGCCCACCGAGGTCCAGCGCAGGAGCTCGTCCACGGCGGAGTCCATGGAGACCTCGCCCTGCCGCAACTTCTGCCACAGGTCCGGCCGTTGGACCAGCGTGTGCAAGCCCATGGCCGCCGTGTGGCGGACGGTCTGGACGCCGCCGACCACGATGTTGTCCAGGTTGAGCACCACGTCCTCGATCGGCAGCAGTCGCCCGCCGACCTTGTACGTGGCCATCATGGAGATCAGGTCGTCGCGCGGGTCGGAGCGGCGCAGCATGACCTGGTGCAGCAGGTAGGGGATCAACTGCTGGTGTCCGGCCCGGCGTTCCTCCGGCGTGCGGCCGAGGAAGGCCACATCGCAGACCCGGACCACCATGTCGCGGTCCTTCTCGGGAACGTCCAGCAGGTCGCACATGACGGCGAGCGGCAGCGCGGAGACCACGTCGACGAGGTCCACCTCGCCCTGCTCGACGGCCCGGTCGAAGAGCTCGCCGGCCCGTTCGGCGATCGAGCGGGCGGCGCCGCGCACCCCGCCCTTGGAGAAGAACGGGTTGGCGGGGGCGCGCAGGTCGCGGTGGCGGGGCGGGTCGGTGAGGGCCATCATCCGGCCCGATCCGACCGGCACCTTGCCCTCTCCGGCGCCGAGCAGCGAGCCGGACTCCGAGCTGAACACGGCCGCGTTGCGCAGCACCTCCGCCGACTCCCGGTAGGTGAGCACCGACCAGACCGGGCCGTCGTCGACGGTGTCGGTCAGGTGTACGGGCGCCTCGCGGCGCATCTCGGCGACCAGGGCCGGGGTGTCGGGCCGGGCCCACAGGTCGGGGTCGGTGAGGTCGACGGTGCCGCTGGTGGTGGCGGTGTCGGTGGTGGCGGGGCTGGTCAGCATCACTGCTCCCTGGGGGCGTCGTTGTGGTACGGGACGGTCGCCTGACGGTCCGCCAGGAGTGCGGTCAGGAGGTCGACCGGGCCGGGCCGGTCGACGGTGGCGAGGAGGTGCCCGCCGGGGACGACGCGGTGGCCGAAGGCGCCGCGGGTGTGGGCGGCCCAGCCGGTCAGGCCGGTGGAGGCGAGCATCGGGTCGTCGGCCCCGGCCAGTGCGTGGATCGCGGAACCGATCGGCGCGTGCGGACGGTGGCGGTACGTGGCGCTGACGGCGAGGTCGGTGCGGGTGGCCCCGAGAGCCAGCTCGGCCAGGCCCGGATCGGACCCGACCACCTCCTCCAGGCCGGTGAGCCTGAGGAGTTCGGGTGCGTCCAGGTCCCTGGACGTGCGCCCGGCCCACTCGGCGGGGCAGGGCGCTCCGGCCACGACCACCAGCTCGGGGCGACGGTCGGCGGGCAGTGCGCGGGCGACCTCGTAGGCGAGCAGGGCGCCGAGGCTCTGTCCGTAGAAGGCGAACCGGCCGCCGTCGCCGCCGGTCAGGTGGGGGGTCAGCGCCTCGGCGACGGCAGCCGTCAAGGCGTCGAAGTCCGGTGGCATCGGGTGCCGGCTGCGGCCGCCCCGGGCCGGCGGGCGCAACGCCCATACCTCGGCTACGGGGGCCAGGGCGCGGGCCAGTGGCGTGTAGGCGGGGGCGTCTCCGCCGGCGTGCGGGAAGCAGAACAACCGGAAGGGGCGGTGGGGTTGGGGAGCGGGGACGAGGAGCCAGTCGCCCTCGGTCCGGGGACGGGCAGCCCGCGCGGCGGGTGCGCTGAGCGTGGTGGACGCGGGGGTCGGGGTGGACGCGGTGGACGCGGTGATCGCGGTGATCGCGGTCGTCGCGGTGGTCGCGGTGGTCGCGGTGGTCGCGGTGGTCGCGGTGGTCGCGGTGGTCGCGGTGGTCATCGGACGGCCTCCCGGCGGGCGGTGAGGGCGGGGCGGACGGCGGCCGGACCGGCCTCGGCGGCACGCCGGACGGCCTCGGTGAAGCCGGCCAGGTCGGCGGCGTCCAGCAGGTCGCGGAGCTGGAGCTCGACGCCCAGCTTGCGGCGCAGCAGGTGGACGACGCGCAGGGCGGCGAGCGAGTGGCCGCCGAGGGCGAGGAAGCCGTCGGTCGGCTCGACGCCGGGCACACCGAGCACGGTGCGCCAGACCTCGGCGACCTGCTCGTCCACTCCGCCTGGTGCGTCCGGCCCGGTGGCCGCCTCCGGTGCGACGGCTTCCGCCGCCGGGGCGGGCAAGGCACGGTGGTCGACCTTGCCGTTCGGGGTGAGCGGCAGGGCGTCCAGCACCGTCACGGTGGACGGCACCAGGTGGGCGGGCAGGGTGCGGCGCAGCTCGGCCAGCAGGTCGGCGGGGCGGACGGCCCTGCCGGTGACGTAGCCGGCCAGCCGGTGGTCCCCGGGCGCTGCCTCGTGGACGGTGACCGCGGCCGCGGTCACCCCGGGCAGGGCGCCCAGCGCGTGCTCGACCTCGCCCGGTTCGATCCGGAAGCCGCGCAGCTTGACCTGGCGGTCCACCCGGCCGACGTACTCCAGCAGGCCCTCGGCGGAGCGGCGGGCCTGGTCGCCGGTGCGGTACATCCGGGCGCCCGGCCCCGGCGCGAACGGGTCCGCGACGAACCGGTCCGCGGTCAGGCCCGGGTGGCCCGGGTAGCCGTGCGCCAGGCCGGGCCCGGCCAGGTACAGCTCGCCGACCGCGCCGACGGCCGTCACGGGGGCGAGCCGGCCGTCGAGCAGGTGGACGCGGACGCCGGGCAGCGGCTCGCCCAGGTGCGGGCCGGGACCGGTGACCGGCGTGGTGATCGCGTCGACGGTGCACTCGGTGGGCCCGTACAGGTTGAGCGCGTCGATACGGGCGTCGGCCAGTTCGCGCCAGGTCCGGGCGGGCACGGGTTCACCGCCCATGAACAGCCGCGGGACACGGGCGCCGGCCAGCGGCTCGCGGAGCAGCTGCCAGTGCGAGGGGGTCAGGTCCAGGTCCGTGACGCCGTGTTCGGCGAGCAGCTGCACGAGGCGGGTCGGTTCGGCTCGCCGGGCGTCGTCGATCACCACCAGGGTGTCGCCCCGGCAGATCCGGATCCACTGCTGGACGGAGGCGTCGAAGGAGACGCTGGCGTTCCATGCCACGACGCCCGGCTCGGGGCGGTAGGCGCCGCTGAGTTCCAGGGCTGCGGCGAGGTCGGCGACGGCGCCGTGCGGGACCTCCACCCCCTTGGGGCGGCCGGTGGAGCCGGAGGTGTAGATGACGTAGGCGGAGTCGAGCGGGTGCGGAGTGGACTCGGCCGCCGGGGCGCCGGTGTCCGGTGCGTCGGCGTCCGGGCGGACCACCGCGACCCCGGACGGTACGGGCGGTGCGGCGTCGGCGCTGACCACGGCGGCGAGGCGGGCGTCGGCGGCCATGAAGGCGATCCGCTCGGCCGGGTAGGCCGGGTCGAGGGGGACGTACGCGGCGCCGGCCCGCCAGGTGGCGAGCAGCGCGACCGGCAGATCGCAGGTGCGGGCGAGGTGGATGCCGACCCGGTCGCCCCGCCGGACGCCGTGCGCCCGCAGGGCGCGGGCCAGGGCAGCGGTGCGGCGGTCCAGGCCGGCGAAGTCGAGGCTCCCGTCGACGGCGTGCACCGCGGGCCGCCCGGGGTGGACGGCAACGGCGGCCCCCAGGCGGGACAGCAGGTCGGCGGTGGCGACGGTGGACGGCTCGGCGAAGGTGGTCATGCGAGGCGCTCCTCGGTGGTCGGGTGGGACGGGATGGGTGGATCACGATGTGTGGGTGCCGCGCCACGTCGGGGCGGCGGCCCGCCCGGCCGCGGTCACGGCGCGCGCGTCGGGCAAGGGGGTCGGGCGGACGGAACCGGCGAGCGTTTCGCGACCGGCGTGGCGGGACGCCCGGCAGGGCGTGTCCGCGGGGCCGTCGGCAGGCGGGTCAGCGCCGGCACGTGGCCTCCGTGCGGGCTCCGCACCCCCGAACCAGCCGTACGGCCAAACGGCACGCGCCCGGCAGGACGTGGCCGCGGTGCGGACCGGCCCTGCGGACCGGCCCTGCGGACCGGCGGCGCGTGACCGCCACCAGGTGACGGGCGGCGCGTAGCCCGCGGGACGGGGTCCGCACCCCTGGACGGGCCGCACGGCCGACGGCACGTGACCGCCGGCACAACCGGCGGCACGCGGCCGGAGGGACGGACCGGCGAGACGCGCCGGCAAGGTGCGTTGCGCGGTGCGGACCGGCCCGCGGGGCCGCCGTCGGCCGATCGAACCGGCCCTCGGCCAAACGGCACCCCCGGCAGGGCGTGGCCACGGTGCGGTCCGGCCCCGCGGGGCCGCCGGCGCGTGACCGCCGGCAGGCAACCGCCGGCAGGCAACCGCCGGCAGGCAACCGCCGGCAGGCAACCGGCGGCACGCGGCCTGCGGTGCAGGCTCCGCACCCCCGAACCGGCCGTACGGCCAACGGCCGTGCCCGGCAAGGTACGACCGCAGGCCCGCGGTCGCAGGCAGGCGACCGGCAGGCGGCCGTCGCGTCAGACGCCGGCGGCCAGCCGCGCCAGAGCCGTCGCGTAGGCGTCGATGAACTCCTCCGCCGTGGCGTCGTCCACCAGCGCCCGCTGGTGGTCCACGGCGAGCAGCACGCGCTGCGACACCGGGTCCTGGATCAGCGAGGCGCCGAAGGCGAAACTGTTGGGCTCGTGCCGCAGGGTCGGCTCGCAGCCGATCCGGCCGTCCTCGATCCGGGCCGCACTGAGCCGGCCCAGCGCGTGGAACCTCAGGTAGCCGAACTGGCTGTCGAGCGCGGTGTCGGCCATCATCCGGGCCAGCCGGGCGAACGGCACCCGGCGGTGCGGCATCATGTCCAGCTCCTCCCGGTGCACGTGCCGCACCAGCGCGGCCAGGTCCTCGTCCGGCTCGGCGACCAGCGGGACGGTGTTGAGGAACAGTCCGTACACCTCGGTACCGCCCAGGCGTTCCAGCCGGCCGTTCATCGCCAGCCCGGTGGTGACCCGGCGGCGCCCGGTGATCCGGGCGAGGGCGTGCAGGTGGGCGGCGAGCGCGACCGACTTGACCGGGACGGCGAGCGCGTCGGCGACCGCGCGCAGCTGGCCGGGGGCGTCCGGCAGCACCCGCTCCACCGTGCGCGGCAGCTCGTGGACGTCCTCACTGCCGGGCCAGAGCTGGCCGGTGGCCCCGTCGAGCCGCCGCTGCCAGTACGCCAGCGACTCCTGGTCGGCGGCGGCCGCGCGTTCCACCGCGACGAAGTCGCGGAAGGCGGTGCGCGGCGGCGGGGTGGGCGCGGAGGCCGGGTCGGCGGCGATCGCGGTGTGCCGTTCGAGGAGCTCCGTGAGCAGCGAGGTGAAGCTCCAGCCGTCGAGGATGGCGTGGTGCTCGGAGATGGTGAGCTGGAAGGCGTCGTCGGCCAGCCGCTGGACGGTGATCCGGAAGAGCGGCGGTTCGGCGAGGTCGAAGGGCCGGTCCCGGTGGTGCTCGAAGACGGTACGGATCCTGGCGTCCCGCTCCTCCTCCGGCGCCCCGCGCAGGTCCGCGAACTCGACCGGCACGGGTAGTGAGCCGTGCACCAGCTGGAGCGGTTCGCCGTAGCCGGAGAGGTCGAGGCCGGTGCGCAGGACGGCATGCCGGGCCATCGCCTCCTCGACCGAGCGGCGCAGGGCCCTCTCGTCGAGGTCGCCGGTGATCCGGTAGGAGTTGACGTTGTGGTAGCTGTCGGTGCCTCCGGCGACCTCCATGTGGAAGACCATGGAGAGCTGCATCGAGACCATCGGGTAGGCGTCGACGATCCCGGTCGGCAGGTCGGCCCGGTCCTCCTCGGCGATCAGCGCGAACGGCCGGTCCGCGGCGGGGTCGGCGGCCACCGGGCGGGCCAGCGGCAGGAGTTCGGAGACGGTGGGGGCGTTGAAGACGTCCCGCAGGGTGACCTGCCAGCCCCGGTCGTGCAGGGCGCCTGCCAGCTGGACGGCGCGGATGGAGTCCCCGCCGAGGTGGAAGAAGTCGTCGTGGACGCCGATCCCGCCGACGCCGAGCACGTCCGTCCAGACTCCGGCGAACAGCTCCTCCTCCGGCGTGCGCGGCTCGACGTGGCGGCCGGCGGCGGGGGTGGCCGCGGCCCGGTCGGGGGCGGGCAGCGCGGCCCGGTCGACCTTGCCGTTGACGGTGAGCGGCAGCGCGTCCAGCACGGTGACACTGGCCGGGATCATGTACTCGGGCAGCGAACGGCCGAGGAAGGTCCGCAGGTCCCCGGCCTCGGCCGGGGAGCGCCCGGTGACGTACGCGGCGAGCCGGTCGTCGTGCACGGTGACCACGCAGGCGTCCACCTCGGGGTGCGCGGCGACGGCGTTCTCGATCTCGCCGAGCTCGATCCGGAAGCCTCGCAGCTTCACCTGGAAGTCCGCCCGGCCGACGTACTCCATCCCGCCGTCCGGCAGCCGCCTGGCGACGTCGCCGGTCCGGTAGAGCCGGGCGCCCGGCGGGCCGTACGGGTCGGCGACGAAGCGGCCGGCGGTGAGGCCGGGGCGGCCCCAGTAGCCGTGCGCGAGGCTGCCGCCGCCGATGTACAGCTCGCCGGGGACGCCGGGCGCGCAGGGGCGCAGCCAGTCGTCGAGGACGAGCGCGGTGAGGTGCGGCATGGGTTCGCCGACGAGGCTGCGCTCGAAGCCCGCGCCGCCCTCGGCGACGTCGTGGACGGTGACGTGGACGGTGGTCTCGGTGATGCCGTAGAGGTTGCAGAGCCGGGCGGGCGGCAGCGGGTCGAGTTCGTGCCAGCGCTGGACCACGCCCGGGTCGAGCGCTTCGCCGCCGAGCATGATCCACCGCAGCGCGGGCAGGGCTCGCGGGTGGCGGCGCAGCGCCGGTTCGAGCTGCCGCAGCGCCGAGGGGGTCAGGCAGAGATGAGTGACCCCTTCCGCCTCGAGCAGGCCGGCGAACTCGTCGGGCGAGCGGCTGGTGAGGTGGGGGACGACGACCAGGCGGGCGCCGTGCAGCAGGGCGCCCCAGAGCTCCCAGACCGTCCAGTCGAAGGCGTAGCTGTGGAACAGCGTCCAAACCGTCTCCGGGCCGAAGCCGAAGTGGTCCCGGCCGGAGTCGAGGAGGCGGCTGACGTGCTCGTGGGCCACGGCGACACCCTTGGGGCGCCCGGTGGAACCGGAGGTGAAGATGAGGTAGGCGAGGTCGCCGGGGCGGCCGGCGGCGGGGGGCCGGACGGCCGGGTGGGCGGCGATCTCCTCGGCCCGGGCGGCGAGGTCGAGGGTCTGCCAGGGGCCGTCCGGGGCGCGGTCGGGCCGGTCGGTGAGGACCACGGCGACGGCGGTGTCGCCGAAGACCAGGGCCGCCCGGTCGGCCGGGGCCGCGAGGTCGACCGGCACGTAGGCGGCGCCGGTCTTGAGCACGGCCAGGATCGCGACCGGCACGGCGGCGGTGCGCTCCAGCAGCAGACCGACCCGGTCGCCGGGGCGCACCCCGCGGGCGAGCAGGGCGTGGGCCAACCGGTTGGCGCGGCGGTCGAGTTCGGCGTAGTCGAGGGTGCCGTCCCGGTCGCTCACGGCGGGCCGGTCGCCGTACGCGTCGGCGGCCCGCTCGAAGAGGTGGTGCAGGCACCGGCCCGGGTCGAGCCGGGCCGGGCGGTGCGCCGGCCCGGCGGAGGTGAGCCGGAGCACGGTGGCGTCGGGGTCGGCGAGGGCGGCGTCCAGCAGGCCTGCGTAGTCGGCGGCGAGGCGGCGCACGGTGTCGGCGTCGAAGAGGTCGCTGCTGTACTCGGCCTCGCCGCGCAGTTCGCCGCCGTCTGCGCCCTCGAAGACGGACCAGGTGAGGTCGAATTTGCTGGTGCCGTTGGAGCGGACGGTGCGCTCGGCGGTGGCGGCACCGAGCGCGAGCGGCGTGCGGTCCTCGGCGTGGGCGCCGAACACCACCTGGACCAGCGGCGGGTGCTGCGGGGTGCGGGCGGCGGCGAGCAGGTCGACCAACTGGTCGAAGGGCACGTCGAGGTAGCCGAAGGCGTCGAAGGCGCCGTCCTGGAGGTCGGCGAGCAGCCCGCGGAAGGTGGCGTCGGGGGCGAGTCGGACGCGCAGCGGCAGCAGGTTGACGAAGTAGCCGATCAGATCGGCGACTTCGGGCCGATCGCGGGTGGTGACGGGGGTGCCGACGAGCAGGTCGTCGGCACCGGTCCAGCGGCCCATCAGCAGGGCGAAGGCGGCGAGTTGGACGGTGAACGGGGTGACGCCCTCCTGTTCGGCGAGCTCCCGGACCCGGGCCGCGGCGCCGGGGGCGAGGCCGAACGGCTCGGTGGCTCCGCGCTGGCTGCGCTCGGCGGGCCGCGGCCGGTCACCGGGCAGCTCCAGCAGGGTGGGGGCGCCGTCGAGACTCTGCTTCCAGTGGGCGAGGTGCTCCTCGTACGAGGTGTACTGCTCCTCCTGCGCCCAGTCGGCGTACTGGGTGGTGAGCGCCGGCAGGACCGGGGCCCGGTGCTCGACCGACGCGTTGTAGAGCTCGGACAGTTCGCGGTCGAAGAGCTCGGCCGACCAGCCGTCCCAGATGATGTGGTGGACCACGAAGAGGAGGGTGGTGCGGTCGTCGGCGAGCCGGAACGCCTCGGCGCGCAGCAGCGGGCCCGCGGCCAGGTCGAACGGTTCGGCGGCCCGTTCGGCGATCAGCTCCTCGGCGCGGTCGCCCCGTTGGGGCTCGGGCAGCTCGCGGAGGTCGCTGACGGCGAGCGGCACGGCGAGGGTGCGGTGGACGTACTGGCGCGGGCCGTCGGGGTACAGGGCGAAGGTGGTGCGCAGCGCCTCGTGCCGCGCGACCACACCGTCGAGCGCCCGCTGGAGCAGCGCGAGGTCGAGCGGGCCGGTGACGTCGTACGTCCAGGGGGTGGTGTAGGTGGCGGCCTGGGGGTTCCACCGGTCGAGGAACCAGAGGCCGCGCTGGAGGCCCGGGACGGGCGCGGTACGGACCAGGCCTGCGGGCAGATCGGCCGGCGGGGCGGCGGGCGAATCGGCCGCCTGGGTGCCGGGCAGGTCGGCCGGCGGGGCGGCGGGCGGGTCGGCGGACGGGTCGGCGGACGGGCTCACGGCCTCGTTCCCTTCGGTCGGTCGGGTGGGCTGGCGGGCGGGCGGGCCGGGCGTCGCGCCATCACGGGGCGAGCCGTTCGGCGATGGCGCCGACCGTCCGGCCGCGGAAGACCGCCTGCGGCGGGACCTTGGTGCCGGTCTGCTGGGAGAGCCGCATGGCGACCCGTACGGCGGCCAGCGAGTTGCCGCCGATCCGGAAGAAGTCGGCGTCCGGACCGAGGCCGTCGGCCAGCCCCAGGACGGCGCGGACGGCGTCGGCCACCAGCCGCTGCTCCGGGGTCAACCGGTCGGCCGGAGCGGCCTCGGGGCGCTCCGCCGGGGAGGGCAGGGCCCGGCGGTCGACCTTGCCGTTGGAGTTGAGCGGGAGCGCGTCCAGCACGTCGAGCGTGGCGGGCACCATGTGCTCGGGCAGCAGCGATGCCAGGTGGTCGAGCAGCGCGTCCGGGCCGGGCGCCGGCGCTCCGGCGGCGGTCACGGTGGTGACGTACGCGGCGAGCCGGCGGTCGCCCGGGGCGGGTTCGTGGACGGTGACGGCGGCCTCCCGCACGGACGGGTGGCGGGTGAGCGCGTCCTCGATCTCCCCGGGCTCGACCCGGAAGCCCCGGATCTTCACCTGGTCGTCGATCCGGCCGGTGATCTCCAGCACCCCCTCAGCCGTCCGGTGGCCGAGGTCGCCGGTGCGGTAGAGCCGCTCGCCGGGCGCGCCGAACGGGGAGGCGACGAACCGCTCGGCGGTCAGCCCGGCCCGGCCGACGTATCCGAGGGCGAGCCCGCCGCCTGCCGCGTACAGCTCACCGGTGGCGCCGTCCGGGACGGGGCGCAGCCGCTCGTCGAGTACGTGGACCGCCTTGCCGTGCAGCGCGTGGCCGATCGGAATGGAGGCGCCGGCGGTGTCGTTGGGGGTGGCGCGGTGGCAGGTGGTGAGGCCGAGGCTCTCGACCGGGCCGTAGCCGTTGGCGACGACCAGGTCCGGGTACTGGTCGAGCGCCTTGCCGACATGGGTGACAGAAGCCCGCTCGCCGGCGGTGAAGGCCACCTTGAGGTCGTCGTAGGTGTCCGGGAACTCCTCGAGCAGGAAGTTGAACAGACTTGCCGAGAGCTGGAGTTGGGTGACGCCGTGCCGGCGGGTGAGTTCGGCGACGGTCTGCGGGTCGGGCCGTTGGCCGGGCTGGAGCACGCACGCTCCGCCGAAGGCCAGCGCGCCGTACAGCTCCAGGGCGAAGGCGTCCCACGAGACCGGGGAGCACTGGAGCCAGACCTCGTCGGGCCCGAAGCGTGCGTAGTCCTGGCCGAGGTAGGTGGTGGTGAGGGCGCGGTGCGGGACGGCGACGCCCTTGGGGCGGCCGGTGGAGCCGGAGGTGAACATCACGCAGGCGAGGTCCGTGCCGGTGACCGCCAGACCCGGGTCGTGGCCGGGGCGGGCCGCGACGGCGGCGGCCGTGGCGTCCAGGTCGAGGTGGCGGGCGACCGGGAAGGGCGGGCTCGCACGGCGGTGGGTGACCAGCAGGGCGGCGCCGCAGTCGGCGACCGCGCCGGCCAGCCGCTCGGCCGGGAAGTCCGGATCGAGCAGGGTGTAGGCGGCGCCAGCCTTCAGCGCGGCGAGCAGGGCGACCACCAGGTCCGGTCCGCGCTCGACCAGGACGGCGACGGTGTCGCCGCGGCCGATGCCGAGACCGCCGAGGTGGTGGGCGAGCCGGTTGGCCCGCTCGTTCAGGGTGCCGTAGTCGACGCGGTCCTCGCCGGAGACGAGGGCGAGAGCGTACGGGTCCCGGGCGGCCCGGTCCTCGAACAGGGTGTGCACGGGCGCCTCGACGGCGGCGGCGAGGGTGCCGAGCCAGGCCTCGCACAGCTCGGCCATGGTGGCGGGGTCGAACAGGTCGGAGTCGTACTCGAAGCGGCCGGTGAAGTCGGTGCCGCGGTCGTCGACGGAGATCGACAGGTCGAAGCGGGAGACCGGGTTGGAGTGCAGCTCGCGGGTGACCTCGGTGCCGCCGATGGTCAGCGGGCGGGTGTCCAGCGGGTGCAGCTCCAGCAGCACCTGGCAGAGCGGGTTGCGGTCCTCGGTGCGGTCGTCGGGGCGCTCCTCCATGACGGCGCCCGCGATGGCGTCGAACGGCGCCTCCTGGTGGCGGTAGCCGTCGATCGCCACCTCACGGACGTGCCGGACCAGATCACGGAAGTCCATTGCCTCGTCGAGCCGGACGCGCAGCGGCAGCAGGTTGACGAAGTATCCGATCAGCGCGTCGAGTTCGGCCCGGCCGCGCACGCTCACCGGGGACCCGATCACCAGGTCGCGCCGGCCGGTCCGCCGGTGCAGGGTGAGCGCGAGCCCGGCGAGCAGCACCATGAACGGGGTCGCGTCCTCGCTGCGGGCCAGCGCCCTGACGGCTTCGGCGACCGGGCGGGGCATCGCGAATCGGTGGAACGCGCCGCGGAAGGACTGGAGTTCGGGACGAGGACGGTCGGTGGGGAGCATGGGCTCGGTGGGCGCATCGCGCAGGTGCTCGCGCCAGTGGTCGAGTTGCCTCTCGGCCGTGCCGTCCTGGCGCTGCCAGGTGCTGTAGTCGGCGTACTGGACCGCGAGTTGGGGAAGGACTGCGGTTCGGCCGGCGGCCAGGGCCTCGTACAGGGTGGCCAGTTCGGCCTCCAGGACGGGCAGCGATCCCTCGTCCCAGACGATGTGGTGGCAGAGCAGCAGCAGGGTGGACGTCGCGCCGGTGCGGTAGAGGTGGGCGCGGACCAGCGGGCCGGTCTCCAGGTCGAAGGGCACCAGCGCGGCCTCGGCGAGCAGGTCGTCCAGGGCTTCGGCGGTGGTCTCCAGGACGGAGAACGGCAGCTCCACGGTGGGGTGCACCACCTGCCGGGGGCCCTCCTCGCCCAGCTCGAAGGTGGTGCGCAGCGCTTCGTGCCGGTCGACGACGCCGGCCAGCGCCCGGCGGAGCAGCTCCGGATCGACCGGCCCGGCGAACCGGAACACCCAGGGCACGATGTAGGTCGGCGCGCCCGGGTTCCACTGGTCCAGGAACCAGAGCCCTCGCTGGAAGTTCGCGAGCGGCGCCTCGGTGGCGCCGGTCCGGTTCAGCGCCGGTCGCTCGCCGGCGTCCGAGGCGGCGGTGACCGCGGCGGCGAACTCGGCGAGGGTGGGCGCGTCGAAGATGGTGTACGGGGAGACCATGCCGAACACGTCGAAGACCCGGCCGACCACGCGCACGGCGGTGAGCGAGTCTCCGCCCAGGTGGAAGAAGTTGTCGTCGGCGCCGACCTCGGGCACCCCGAGCACGTCCGCCCACACGGCGGCGATCAGCTGCTCGGCGGGGGTGCGTGGCGGGCGCCGGCCGGCGGCCGGTGCGGAGGGCGCGGCCTGGGGCTCGGGGAGCGCCGCCCGGTCCACCTTTCCGCCGGCGGTCAGCGGGAAGGCGTCCAGCGGGGTGACGGTCGCCGGGACCATGTGCTCGGGGAGCCGCTCGGCCAGGTAGGCGCGCAGCTCCGTGGCGTCGGGGGCGGTACCGGTCGCGTAGGCGGCGAGCCTGCCCTCGTGAGCCACCACGACCGCTGCGGCGACGTCGGGGTGGCCGGCCAGGACCAGCTCGATCTCGCCGGGCTCGACCCGGAAGCCGCGGATCTTCACCTGGTGGTCCGCGCGGCCGACGAACTCCAGCGGGGCGTCCGTACCGGACCGCCGGACCACGTCACCGGTGCGGTACATCCGGGCGCCCGGCTCCGGCGCGAAGGGGTCCGCGAGGAACCGGCCGGCCGTCAGGCTCGGGCGGCCGTGGTAGCCGGTGGCCAGCAGCGGCCCGCCGAGGTACAGCTCGCCGGACGCCCCGGGAGCCACCGGCCGCAGCCGGTCGTCCAGCACGTACGCGCGGCGCTCGCCGAGCGGGCGGCCGATCGGGACCGTGTCGCCCTCTGCCGCGGTCGGGCCCGCCAGTCCGTGGACGGTGGCGGTGACGACGGTCTCGGTCGGCCCGTAGGCGTTCAGCAGCGGTACGCCGGTGGCGGCGCACCAGCCGGCCGCCGCGTCCGGGTGGAGCCGGTCGCTTCCGGAGATCATCAGACGCAGGGTGCGCGGCGGGCGGCCGTCCTCGCGCAGCGAGGCCACCACCTCCTGGAAGTAGCCTGCGGCGAGGTTGGCCACGGTGACACCCTCGGTGTCCAGCAGCTGCAACAGAGCTGCGGGTGCGAGAAGTTGCTCCTCGGGTACGACGATGCAGGCGCCGGCCGAGAGGGCGGTGAGCACCTGTTCGACGGCCACGTCCACGGTCGGGCGGGCGAAGTGCAGCACCACGTCGTGCTCGGTGAGGCCGAAGCACTCGACGGCGGCGGCCAGGTGGCCGGCCAGCGCGGTGAGCGGGACGTGCACGCCCTTGGGGCGGCCGGTGGTGCCGGAGGTGTAGATGAGGTAGCCCGCGGCGGACTCGCGGCCGCGCCGGTCCGGCTCCGGCGCGCCCGCGAGTGCGGCGCGGCCGTCGGCCTCGACGAGCTCGCCCTCGGTATAGGCGAGCGTGGCGCCGGCATCCTCACGGATCCAGCGGTTGCGCTCATCGGGCGCCTCCCGGTCCAGCGGCAGGTAGGTGGCGCCGGCGCGGAGGGCGGCGAGCAGGCCGACGACGTGGTCGACCCGGTCCCGGCCTGCGACGGCCACCGTCCGCCCCGGGGCGATCCGGGTGGCGAGGGCGCCGCTCAGCTCGTCCAGCTCCCGGTAGGCGACGGTCCGGGCGCCCAGGCGTAGGGCCGGGCGGTCCGGGAACCGGCGTGCGACGGATATGAAAGGGAGATCTCGAGATTCCATCATCCAACCCCGATGAATTAACGACGCTGTGGGCAGTGATCTCGACAATAGGGCGGCGGGCCGGGGCCGATCGGCAGAATGCTCGGAAGACCAACGGCAGTTTCAACTGCCGGTTGAACAGCAGAGTTGCAAAAAGGGAGCAGCCCGCCGAGACGCACGCGGGCGCCTCGGCGGGCTACGGAGAATGCCTATTCGGCTATCCGGTGACAGGAATTCCAGGGAAGTCCGGGGACCATACGTCGTCCCGGTCCAGCGCGGCCGGCGCGTATTTTCCGAGCGCGCTGACCAGCAACCGGATTTCCAGCGCGAGGCACTCGGCGAAGCGGATCAGTCCGGCCTGCGGGTCCTCGGCCGCGGCGAGCAGCGCCGCCCGGCCCAGACCCACCGCGCGGGCGCCGAGCGCGAGGCTCTTCACCGCCCGGCCGCCCTCCCAGATCCGTCCGGAGACCAGCAGGCAGGACGGTGGTCCGCCGATCGCCAGCCGGCGCAGGCACTCCGCCAGCGGCAGGCCGACCTGGGCCGGGAAGGCCCCGGGCGCCCAGCCCGTGCCGCCCTCGGCGCCGTCCACCGTGACGGCGTCCGCTCCCGCCTCGGCGGCCACCCGGGCGGCCTCGGCCACGTCCCGGCCCGGGTGCAGCTTCACCCAGACCCGGGCCCGGGGGAAGTTGTTGCGCATCAGCCGGATCTGCTGGCGCAGGATCTCCGCCGTGAAGGTGCCGGGAGTACTGGAGCGCAGTACCCGGCCGTCGCCGAAGACACTGTCGAGCCCGTACCGGTGGCCGAGCCGGGCGGCCGCCTCGGCGTCCAGCACGGTCATCCCGCCGAGGCCCGGCTTGGCCCCCTGGCCGAGCTTCAACTCGAAGGCCAGCCGCCCGGATTCGAGCAGGGGCAGTGCGGCCGGGTCGCTGTAGACGAGGTTCCACACCTCGGCGTCGGCGTCCTCGGTGGACTGCTGGACGGCGACCCCGCCCTGCCCGTCCGGCAGTTCCTCGGCGTAGGCGCGGAGGCGGCCGAGCAGTGCCCGGTCCGCCGCCTCGCCGAGTCGGCCGTAGCCGTTCACCGGGACGACGTTCTCGCCGATCACCATGGGGAGGCCAAGCGCGCCCGCCTGTCTGCTGAGCGCGAGGCCGAGATCGCCGCCGGCCGCCCGGGTGGAGCCGAGCGCGGACACGTACACCGGCAGACAGGAGCTGAACCCGCCGATGGTGGTGGCCAGTTCGACATCCCGGTAGTCCGGCTCGCGACCGAGTTCGATCAGCCGGGTGAGGCGCTGCGGCATGAAGACCGGCGGGACGATCCGCAGGGCGTCGAGCGGATCCCGCTCGTCGTCCGGGTACCGCTCGCCCCGGTGCTCCGCGCCGAACAGGACCCGGCCGTACTCGCCGGGCGGCGGGAAGGCCGCCGCCGCCCCGGCCCGGGCGCGCCGGCGGACCTCTTCCTCGGGGAAGCCGGGAGCCGAGAGGTCGCTCACGGCGACACCACTCCGGCCACCTTCGGGAAGGCCGCGGCCTGCCAGACCGCGTCCAGCCCGGCGACGTAGCGGGTGAGCCGCTCGACGCCGATGCCGAAGCCGGCGCTGCCGGGCACGCCTTCGCGGACCAGGTCCAGGTACCAGCGGTACTTCTGCGGATTCTCGCCGGTCTCCCGGATCCGGGTGACGATTTCCGCGTAGTCGTTGGTGCGCTGGCTGCCGCTGCACAGCTCGCCGTAGCCTTCGGCCGCGATCAGGTCGAAGTTGCGGAGCAAGCCCGGCTGTTCGGGGTCCTCCCGGTCGTAGAAGCCGCGCGAGCCCTTCGGGTAGTCGGTGACGAAGAACGGCCGGTCACGCCGGGCGGACAGCAACGCCTCACCGTCCCAGTCGAGTTCGGCGTCGGGGCTCTGCGGGTGACCGAGCCCCCGGAGTTCGGTGACCGCCTCGGCGTGCCGCATCCGGCCGAAGGAGCCCTTCAGCAGCTCGGTGAACGCGCCGGTGTCCCGGCCGAGTCCGGCGAACTCCTTGGGCAGCTCGCGGATCGCGCTGTCGACCATGTGCACCACCAGCTCCTCGACCAGCCGAACGGCGTCGTCCCTGGTCGCACCCGCCACCTCCACGTCGAGCTGGTGGAACTCGGCCAGGTGGCGGTTGGTGCCGGCGGTCTCGAGCGGCTCCAGCCGGACGTTGGGGGCGATGCAGAAGATCTTGTCGAAGGCCAGCAGCGAGGCCTGCTTGTAGAGGATGGCGCTCGTCATCAGCTTGTACCGGTGACCGTAGAAGTCGACGTCGACCTGCTTGGAACCGCGCGAGCCGGGGTCGGTGACCGGCCCGATGATCGGCGGGAGCAGCTCGATGAAGCCCTGCCCGCGCAGGAACTCACGGGCGGCGGACAGGAGCTGGTGCTGGATTCGGAGCGCGCTTCGCGTGGTCGGGGCGGTCAGGTGGCGGCCCGGGTCCGGGATCGGTGCGCAGGCCGTGAGCCCGTCGGTGGTCATGATGGAGTGAGTCCCAACTCTCGTCGTGGCGTGGGCGTCGTGCGGGGCGGTACGGACGTGCGAGGCGTGTCGGAGGCGGAGCCGACGGCCGACTGCGCGTCGGCGCGGGCGTCGTAGGTCCGTTGGACCTGGGAGAGTGCCGAGATCAGCCCGGCCGAGCCCAGGATCGGCGGGCGCGGGCCACCGTCCGCGAGGCCCGCGATCGGCATCGACCCGACGCTCGACCAGCGCAGCCGGCCGTCGGACGCGAGCGAGGTGCGGGCCCGGCCGGCGTTGTCGGGGTGCAGGCAGTAGGGGACGTCCAGGTAGCCGGCGGCGAAGGCCCGGACCAGTGCCCGGCCGATGTCGGCGTCCAGCTCCAGCACGGCGCCGATCAGCGCCCTCGCCTCCGCCTCGATGCCGGTGTCCTGGATGGGTGTGCCGGGAACGGCGGCCGGCCCCCGGCGGGCGCGCTCGTCGGCCGCGGCCGCGGCGGCCGTCTCCAGCGCCCGGACGTTCTCGCCCACGGTCGGGATCCGGTGTGCCTCGGCGGTGGTCTTGACGATCAGCCGGGCCGCGCCGGCCCGCACCGCCAGCCGGGCCGCGTCCTCCAGCAGCAGCCGGGCTCCGCCGGGCGAGCGCGGGAAGACGCCCATGTAGGCGTAGAGGACGAGGTGGTGCTCGACGTCCGGCAGCAGTTCGCCGGCCAGCCGCCCGAGCACGGAGAGCGCCTCCTCGTCCTGGCGCGGATCGGCCTGCTGGGCGTAGCTGAGCGAGAGGGAGCGCAGCCCGTGCTGCCGGAAGAACAGCGCCTCCAGCACGCTGACCGCGATCAGCAGGCTCGGCGGGCAGAGTTGCCCCATCAGACAACCGCCGAACGTCTCAAGGTGCGGCTCGGCGCCGAACTCCGCGGCCGAGACCAGCAGTTCGCAGCTGCGCTGCCAGTTGGCGACCGCCTCGCGCAGCGGCGTCCGGCTGTACGGCAGGCAGTACGAGACCGGTCCGCCCTCGGTGGCGTCCAGGCCGAGCGCCAGCAGCGCGCGGACGATGTGCTCCGGCATCGCCGAACCGTGCCGGACCTGCACCGGGAAGCGGGCGTCCGCGACGCCCCGCAGCACCGCGCGGGTGGTGTCCGCCGGGTGGGTGGCGATCGGGTAGCCGTTCAGACCGACCCCCTCGGCGAGCGCGCGCCGGGCCGCCGCGAAGTCGCCGGTGCGGGTGTAGCTGTCGAGCGTGATGGTGCCGACGGTGAGGGCGTCCGCGTCCCGGGTGGCGAGCAGGCCGTCGCGCATCCGCAGCGGATCGGCCATGCCCATCCTGGGCTGGACCACCAGATCGCCGGCCGCCCGGGCACGGGCGACGAAGGCGCCGAAGCCGGACGCCTGGACGGCGGGGGCGTCCGGACGTGCGGTGAGGGCATCGCCCCCGCCGCCGCCGGAGGCGGTCACAGCAGCACCCCCGACCCGGCGGGCAGCGCCTTGGGTCCGGTGGACAGCGCCTGGGGCCCGGTGGTCAGCGCCTGAGGTCCGGCGGGCATCGCTCTGGGTCCGGCGGACAGCGAGCCGATGAAGGAATGGAAATCCAGCACCGAGCCGCCCTCTTCGAAGACCCCGTCGAAGCCTGCCGTCATCAGCTCCCGCTGCCGGGCGGGGGTGCCGGAGCCCGCGATCCCGAGCTTCCCGCCGATCACCGTCGGCGTGCGGGCCAGCTCCGGGCAGGCGCGCAACGCCGTGATCACCCGCAGTCCGTCATGGAAACCGTGCCCGTTGAGACTGCTCAGAACGATCAGGTCCGGCTCGATCCGGCGGCACTCGGCCACCAGCAGCTCGTCCTGCACGCAGGCGCCCAGGTTGGTGACCCGGTGACCGAGCTCCTCCAGCAGCAGCTGGAGGAAGACCAGGTTCCAGGTGTGTGAGTCCGAGGCCATGGTCGTCACGACGACGTCCAGACCGGTCGGCTCGGCCTTTCCGTGCTGCTCCACGGCATGCTGCTCCACGGCGCAAACCCTCTGTGTCGGTAGGTGGTGGGGAGGCCCGGGAAGTGGTGGGCCTCCGGTGTCCGGGGCGCCAGGGCCGCCGGGGTCCGGGTGTCCGGGTGTCCGGGTGTCTGATGGTTCCGGGTGTCCGGCTCGCCCGGACCGTGGACAGAACGCTAGGCAGGACCAGGACGCCGCACCGGCAGCTCGCCCGGCAGGAATCGGGCAGTATCGGCCCAGGCCGGGGCCTTCGGAAGGGGCTCAGCTCGCGGCTGCCAGCTCCGGGTACGCACCGGCCCCGCACAGGCGCCGGCAGAGGTTCAGCACGGTGAACCGGACCCCGTCGCGGGCCGGGACGCTGCGGATCAGCCCGCTCGCCAGCAGCTCGTGCACCGCCGCCAGGCACTCCTGCGGCGGTCTGCCGCTCAGTTCGACGGCGTCCTCGCCCGACCAGTCCCCCGCTCTGGCCGCGAGCCGCTCCAACAGGTCCCGCTGGCCGAGCGTCAGTCGGTCCAGCGCGGCCCCCAGAGCCGCACCCACGTCCGCCCCGCCGCTGAACCCGGCCGGCGGCGGGGCCAGGTGGAACGGCCCGTCCGCCAGCCGCGCCACCAGCTGGCGCGGGGACAGCACCGTCGACCAGCCGGCCACGAGCTCCAGCGCCCCGGGCAGGCCGTCCAGCTGGCGGCAGAGCGCGGCGACGGCGGGCGCCTCCTCGGACTCCAGGCGGTAGCCGGGGCGCAGCCGGCGCAGGTGCGAGAGCAGCAGCCGGACGGCGCCCACCTCGGCGAGTGCCACCGGGTCGTGGTCGAGTTCCGGCCCGGGGGTGGGCAGCGGGGCGAGCGGGATCACCTGGCCGCCGGACAGCGACTGCGGGACCCGGGCGGTGATCAGCACCCGCAGGCCGGGGCAGCGCTGGAACAGTTCGTCCAGCAGGGCCGTGTCCACGCCGGCGTCGGCGCCGTCCAGGACCAGCAGCGTGGGCCGCTCCCCGATCGCCCGGGCCAGGTCCGCACGGCGTTCGAGTCCGGCTGCCGGCAGCCGGCCGCAGTCGATCCAGCGCACCGACCACCGGGACGCGAGGTACAGCCGGCGCGCGACTTCCAGAACCAGCCGGGTCTTGCCGGCTCCGCCCAGTCCGGCCACCGTGACCAGCCGGTCGCCGTGCACGGCGAGGGCGTCGGTCAGCACCTCGGCCTCCAGCTCCCGCCCGACGATGGCGCCCCGGGCGACCGGCGGCGCGGTCGGCTCGTCGCTCGGCTCCTCGACGAGGGCCTGCCGGCGCGCGGCCGCCTCGAAGTCCGAGCGGTTGCGGCCCTCCAGCCGCAGCGCGTCGGCCAGCAGCCGGACCGTCTCCTGCCGGGGGCGCTGCACCCGCCCGCTCTCCATGTCACGGATCGCCCGGACGCTGAGGGTCGCGTGATCGGCGAGCACCTGCTGGGTCAGCCCGACCCGTTCGCGTCGGACCCTGAGCAGCTCTCCGAAGCCCGCCGTCGGCTGCAGCAACTGAACACCGTGCATGCCCGTCCACCTTCCGTGGGTTGGCCAAGTACCGGGGACCGGGGGCCCGGGCGGCCGTACGGCACGCCGAAGGCGGCGGCGACCGGTGGTGACCGTCGAGCCGTTGTTCCCCTTGGCGCAGATGGTCCACGGCACGGCTCTACGGCCGATCAACAGCCGATCACCACACGTTCACGCACTCTCCACACGGCCCGCCGACAATCCGCCGGAAGAGGCGGACGCCGTCAGGCGGACGCCGCGCCCCTCGCGCTTCAGAGGCCGTGTGCGGGGAGGAATGAGAACTTTCGCCATGCGGGCGATGAGTCCCGTGCAAGGATGTCGCCCGTGACCGGATCGTCCTCCTCGCCCGTCGCCGAGGGCACGCCTCACGGCCGCGGCCTGGGTCCCCGTACCGCCGCCGTGCTCGTGTTCGGGTCGTCTGCCGCGGTCCTGGTGGTGGAGATCGTCGCTTTGCGGCTGTTGGCTCCCTACCTCGGCCTCACCCTCGAGACCAGCACCATGGTGATCGGCATCGCCCTCACCGCGATCGCCTTCGGCTCCTGGCTGGGAGGGCGCATCGCCGACCAGGTCGATCCGCGCCGGCTCATCGGCCCCTCGCTCGGGGTGTCGGGAGCGGTCGTGGCGCTCACCCCCGCCGTATTGCGCACCACTGCGGAGTGGGCGCCGGCCATGCTCTTGCTGATCGCGTCTCTGACCATCCTCGTGCCGGGCGCGCTGCTCTCCGCGGTGACGCCGATCGTGACCAAGTTGCGTCTCACCAGCCTCGCCGAGACCGGAACGGTGGTCGGCCGGCTGTCCGGCGTCGGCACCGTCGGCGCCATCGTCGGCACGGTCCTCACCGGCTTCGTCCTCATCGCGCGGCTGCCGGTCAGCGGCATCCTGCTCGGCCTCGGAACACTGCTGGTGGCCGGCTCGGCGCTGGTCGAGTGGCGAACGCGCGGGTGGCGAAGCGCCCCCGCCCTCGCACTCGTGGTCGTTGCCGGCGGCCTCGCCACCACGGTCGCGCCCGGTGGCTGCGACACGGAGACCAGGTACCACTGCGCACGGGTCGTCGTGGACCCCGACCGGGCCAGCGGCCGCACACTCGTTCTGGACGGCGTGCGGCACTCCTACGTCGACATCGACGACCCGACCATGCTCGAGTTCGCGTACGTGCGCGCCCTCGCGTCGGTGGTCGATGCCGCCTTCCCCGAAGGTGGGCCGCTCGCCGCCCATCACCTGGGCGGCGGCGGGCTCACCTTTCCCCGTTACCTCGCGGCCACTCGGCCCGGGACGCGCAGCCTCGTGTCCGAGATCGACAGCGGGGTCGTGCGCATCGACCGCGACCAACTGGGTCTGAGATCAGGAGGCGGTATCGACGTACGGGTGGAGGACGGCAGGCTCGGCCTGCGGCGACTGGACGCCGGCAGCCGTGACCTCGTCGTCGGCGATGCCTTCGGGGGCGTCAGCGTGCCGTGGCACCTCACCACGGTGGAGGCGATGGCCGACGTACGGCGGGTGCTCGACGAAGACGGCCTGTACGTTGCCAACCTCATCGACCACGCCGGTATGGCCTTCGCACGTGCCGAAGTAGCCACCATCAGCGGAACTTTCGAGCACGTTGCCGTCGTCGGCGAACCCACCGACATCGGCCTCGACCCGACGTCCACCCCCGGGGGCGGCAATCTGGTGGTGCTCGCCTCCAACCGCCCCCTCGACCTCCGCGCGACCCAGGCAGCCCTGCACGCCCGGGAAACCGGCTGGAA
Organism: Streptomyces sp. cmx-11-4; assembly: GCA_049998195.1. Taxonomy (GTDB): domain Bacteria; phylum Actinomycetota; class Actinomycetes; order Streptomycetales; family Streptomycetaceae; genus Streptomyces. The sequence goes on along the minus strand of JAEBET010000002.1, from coordinate 434,207 downwards.
GATCGCCGCCGACGACGACCTCACCTCCTGGGTCGGCGATGCTCGACCGCTCACCGACGACCACGCACCCGTCGACCAGCTCCTCCAGCCTCACGGCCCGCGGAGCAGCCGGTGACCGAACGCACGAAAGGCCGCCCTCTCACGAGTGAGAGAACGACCTCCGACCTGCGTTTCCGCATGGTCGGGACGACAGGATTTGAACCTGCGACCCCTTGACCCCCAGTCAAGTGCGCTACCAAGCTGCGCCACGTCCCGATGCCCGTTGACCTGGGGTTTCCCCTGGTTGAACGCGCAGGAGAACAATACCGCACTTCGCGGGGTGGTCGCGCGCACCTTTCCGGTCCCCGGTCCGGACCGGGGATCTTCTTGACCTCAACCAGGCTTGAGGTTGCATGATCCACTCATGACGCAGGCAACCGCGGACACGGACTTCCGCTATGAGGATCTGGGCCGGCTCATCGGCCTCATGACCGGGGCCGAGAAGCACGGGCCCGCCGCCACCTCCACGCTCGACGTGCTGTGGGTGCTCTACGACCGGGTGCTGCGGGTGACGCCCGGGACCGCCGGGGATGCCGGGCGGGACCGGTTCCTGCTGTCCAAGGGGCACGGGCCGATGGCGTACTACGCCGTACTCGCCGCGAAGGGGTTCTTCCCCGTCGACTGGCTGCCCGGCTTCGGTTCGTACGCCTCGCCCCTCGGGCACCACCCGGACCGCACCCTGATACCCGGCGTGGAGATCGGCAGCGGATCGCTCGGGCACGGGCTGCCGCTCGCCGTCGGCAGCGCGCTCGGACTGCGCGCGCAGGGGGTGGCCGAGCCGGCGGTGTGGGTGCTGATCGGGGACGCCGAGCTGGACGAGGGCAGCAACCACGAGGCGCTCGCGTACGCGGGCTCCGCCGGGCTGGAGGGGCTGCACACCGTCGTGATCGACAACGACTCCGCCACGCACGGCTGGCCCGGTGGGATCGCGGCCCGTTTCGAGGCCGCCGGCTGGTCCGCGGCCACCGTCGACGGGCGGGACCACGCCGCGCTGCACGCGGCCTTCACCGCACCGCACCCCGGACGGCCGCACGTCGTGGTCGCCCGGGTCGAGAAGAAGCAGTAGGGGAGCCGAGACGTACATGGACACCATGCGGGAACGATTCATCTCCGTCACCTCACGCCTGCTCGACGAGGATCCGCGGCTGGCCCTGGTGCTCGCCGAGATCAGCATGGACGGGTTCCTCCCCGCCCAGCGGCGCCACCCGGACCGGGTGATCAACGTCGGGATCCGGGAGCAGTTGCTGGTCGGCGTGGGCGGCGGCCTCGCCCTCACCGGCATGCGGCCGGTCGTGCACACCTTCGCCAGCTTCCTCGTGGAGCGGCCGTTCGAGCAGGTCAAACTGGACTTCGGACACCAGGGCACGGGCGGCGTGCTGGTCAGCGCGAGCGCCAGCTACGACTGGCCCTCCGGCGGGTTCACGCACATGGCACCGGGCGACGTGGCGCTCCTGGACACCCTCGACGGCTGGACCGTCCACGTCCCCGGGCACCCCGACGAGGCGGAGGCGCTGCTGCGGCACGCCTACGCCGCCGGGGACGACAAGGTCTACGTCCGGCTCTCGCAGCAGTCGAACACGGCGCCGCGACCGGTGCAGGGTCTGCGGTTCCAGACCGTACGGGAGGGACGCGCCGGCGTGGTCCTGGCCGTCGGGCCGCTGCTCGACAACGTCCTGGCGGCGGCCGAGGGCCTGGACCTGACCGTGCTGTACGCCCCTACCGTGCGCCCCTTCGACGACGCGGCGCTGCGCGAGGCCGCCCGGAGCGCCGGAACCGCGGACGTGGTCCTCGTCGAGCCCTACCTCGCCGGGACCTCCACGGCCGCCGCCAACGACGCCCTGGCCGACGCGCCCCACCGGGTGCTGGGCCTGGGCGTGGGCCGCGCCGAGCTGCGCCGCTACGGCACGATCGACGAGCACACCGCGGCCCACGGCCTGGACCCGCGGTCCCTGCGCGAGCGCATCACCGGCTTCCTGCCCCCGGCCGCGCGATAGGCCGGTGCGCCGGGCCAGGTGCGTCGGGCCCGGTGCGTCAGGCCCGGTGCGCGGGGTTCGCCGCGCCCCAGGGGTCCAGCGCCAACTGGCGCGCGCCGCCGTACTGTTCCCGTCGGTGCCCGCGCTGCCCGTCGCTGCCCCGTCCTGTCCTCGTCGGGGCCGCAGCGGCACGGTCTGCGTGCCGCCGCGTGCTCAGGCCTCGCCGCCCGCGCGGCCGTCCGCCAGTTCCGGATGGGCCGCGGCCAGCCGCTTCGGGGCGGCCTGGAGCCAGGAGTCGATCAGGATCGAGCGCAGCTCCGCCGCGTCCTCCACCGCCTCCAGCCGGACCCGGAGCCAGGCGTAGTTGTCGTCGTGGCCCTCCCGTACGAAGAACTTCTCCGGCTCCGCCGCGATCAGCCCGGCCCGCTCCTCCTTGGGGCACTTGACCCCGATCGAGGTGTCGTCATCGGCCAGCGCGGCGAAGATCTTCCCGCCCACCCGGAAGGTGGGCATGCCCCAGGCCGGTTTCTCGCTGCTGTCCGGGAGCGACAGCGCGATCGTGCGGACGTCCTGCGCGGTGGTGCCCATGCCACGACCGTAAACGCCGCCACTGACATCCGCCGCGCCGCCGAGCCGAGCCGCCGCGCCACCGAGCCGCGCTCCGAACCGGGCTACGCCGTCCGCCGCCGGTCCTCCCGGGCGTGCAGGAGCTCCACCAGCTCCGCCGCCAGCGATTTGACCGTGGCGAGGCCCTCCGTGCCCCACCTGCGCGGCACCACGTCCACCCCGCACACCGTGCCCAGGACGAACCCGCGCCGGTCGGTCACCGGCGCGCCCACGTACGAGCGCACCCCGCTCTCGTCCACCACCGCGTTGCCCGCGAAGCGCGCGAAGTCCCGTACGTCCTCCAGCACCAGCGCCCGGCGCCGCACCACCACGTGCGGGCAGTAGCCGTGGTCGCGGGCCAGCACCCGCGCCGGGTAGTCGCTCGCCGGTGCCTCGGCGGTGTGGTGCAGCCCGGCGAAGAACTGCCGTTCCTCGCCGATGAAGTTGACCCCCGCGTACGGTGCGGCCAGCACGTCCGCGACGCGCCGGGCGAAGGCGTCCAGTTCGGCGTCCACCCGCTCGCCCAGGCCCAGCTCCCGCAGTCGCAGGACGCGCGCGGGCGCCTCCCGGTCCACGGGTGTGAGCAGCAGGTGTCCGGTCGATTCGTAGTACGTCATGACGGTTCCCCCGACTCCGAAGACGAAGTGCTGACTGTGGCTCCCGTGGCCGTGCACAGGAGATGACGGACGAGGGCGGCCAGCGTCCCCGTCCCGGAGCTGGTCAGGCGCGCGTCGCACCGTACGACGGGCACCTCGGGCCCCAGCCCCACCGCTTCGCGGACCTCGTCGGGCCCGTAGCGGTGACCGCCGTCGAACTCGTTGACGGCGACGATGAAGCCGATGCCGCGCCGCTCGAAGAAGTCCACGGCGGGGAAGCAGTCGGCGAGGCGGCGGGTGTCGGCGAGCACCACCGCCCCGAGCGCGCCGGCGCACAGCTCCTCCCACAGGAACCAGAAGCGGTGCTGCCCGGGCGTCCCGAAGAGGTAGAGCACGTGCCGCTGGTCGAGCGTGATCCGGCCGAAGTCCAGCGCGACGGTCGTCGTGGTCTTGGCCTCGACCCCGTCGAGCGGGTCGGCGCTCTCGCCGAGGCCGCTGAGCAGCTCCTCCGTGCTCAGCGGCTCGATCTCGCTCACCGCGCTCACGAAGGTGGTCTTGCCCGCCCCGAAACCGCCCGCGACCAGGATCTTCAGCGTCGCGGGAGCGGACCCGGGGGCGGGCGCGTCACAAGCGTTTGTGGAGGCCATCGAGCACCGCCCGGAGCAGGGAATGGTCATCGGCGGCGAACGACCCGCCGCCAGGGAAACGCGGCGCCTGCGCCATGACGGCCCCGTGTTCCATCAGGTCGGACAGCAGCACCTTCACCACCACCGCGGGCAGCCGCAGTTGCCCGGCGACCTCGGCGACCGTGACCGCCGCGGCGCCCGCGCACAGCCGGAGGGCGAGCGTGTGCTCCGCCCCCAGCGGTGCGCGCGGCCGCACCCCGGTCGCGGTCACCAGGGAGAGCAGGTCGAGCGCGACACCCGGCCGGGTCCGCCCGCCGCTGGCGGTGTACGGGCGCATCACCCGGCCCGCCGAGTCGTCGAGCCAGGGTGTGTCCCGTCCCTTCGGGTACGCGCCCGTCGCGCGGCCCCTCATCGCTCCGGGTCGGCGACGGGCCGCCGCGGCGGGGCCGCGAGGTACGGCCGTACGCTCTTGACGAGCATGGCCATCTCGTAGCCGAGCACCCCGGCGTCGGCCTCGCGGTCGGCAAGGACCGCCAGACAGGTGCCGGACCCGGCGGCCGACACGAAGAGGAGCGCCGTGTCGAGTTCGACCACGACCTGGCGGACCTCCGCGCCGCCCCCGAAGCGGGATCCGGCGCTACGCCCCAGCGAGTACAGCCCGGACGCGAGCGCCGCCATGTGGTCGGCGCTGTCCGCGTCCAGGCCGTGCACACAGCTCACGAGGCCGTCAGCGGTGAGCAGCACGGCGCTGCGCGTGTACGGCACGCGTTGCACCAGGCCGCTGAGCAGCCAGTCGAGGTCCGAGAGCCGGCTGCCGGTCTTCGTCGCCACTTCGCCGCCCATGGGGGTGCGCTCCTTGCCGAGGTGAGGGGTCGGGGTCATGCCTGGTTCTCCGACTGCGCGAGGCCGAAGCCCCGTTGGAAGGCGGCCATCAGGCCGGGGTCGTGTACGGGTTGCTCGGGATCCGCGGCCCGCCGCGGAACGGGCGCCTCGCGCAACTGCGGCGCGAGGTGTTCCTGCGCCCGCCGCCGGGGCAAGGACGGCCGCCGCTCCGCTGCCGCGGGCCCGAGCTGCGCTTCGGCCCCGGCCGGGGCTGCGGTCACGGGCGCGGGCTCGGCCCACGTCTCGTCCCCGCGCGGCACGGGCCGGGCTCCGGCCCCGGACCGTGCGCCGGTGTCGGCCGGGGCTGCGGTCACGGGCGCGGGCTCGGCCCACGTCTCGGGCAGGGCCGGTACGGGCCAGCCCCCGGCCCCGGCCAGCGCGCCGGCCCCGGGCGGGGCCGCCGTCGACGCCGAGGCCCCCTCCCCGGCGCGGGGCGCGGGCACCGGCACGGCGCCGTTCGCCGGCCACGGCCCCGGCTCCGTCACGGCTCCGGCCCCCGGCCCGGACGCGAACCCGTGACCGGGTCCCGCCGGGGTGACCGGCCCGGGGCTTGCGGTGCCCGTGGGCCAGGCGTCCGGCAGGGGGCCGGCCGGTTCCGGGCGGGGGCGGGGGCGGGTCACCCGTACGGGTTCCAGCGGCGGCGGTTGCGGCGAGGCCTGGCCCGTCCCCCACGAGGTGGCACGGGAGCCCCCCGCGTCGGCGGCGCCCGGCGTCTCCGCGCCCAGCAGTTCCTGCGGCAGCACCAGTACGGCGAGCACCCCGCCGTAGATGTTGGACTTGAGCTCGACGGCGATCCCGTGCCGGCGGGCCAGCGCCGAGACGACGAACAGCCCGATCCGCCCGTCCGCGAGCAGATGCCGGACGCTGATCTGGTCGGGGTCGCCGAGCAGCGCGTTCATCCGGTGCTGTTCCTCCGCCGGCATGCCGAGCCCGCGGTCCTCCACCTCGACCGCGATCCCGGCGGTGACCCGTTCGGCGCGCAGCACCACGTCCGTGTCGGGCGCGGAGAACACCGTGGCGTTCTCGACCAGTTCGGCCAGCAGGTGCACCACGTCGGCGACGGCGTGCCCGCGCACGCTGCCGCCCGCCGGCGGCACGACCTTGACCCGGGTGTACTGCTCGACCTCCGCGACCGAGGAGCGCAGCACCTCGCTCAGGTCGATGGGCCGGGTCCACTGGCGCCGGGAGGCGGCCCCGCCGAGCACCGCGAGGTTTTCGGCGTGGCGGCGGATCCGGGTGGCGAGGTGGTCGACGTGGAAGAGCTCCTTCAGCAGGTCCGGGTCCTCGACCGTGTCCTCCAGCTCGTCCAGCAGCGAGATCTCGCGGTGGACGAGGGACTGCAGGCGGCGCGCGAGGTTGACGAAGACCTCGACCTTCCGCTCGCTGTCGGACGGCGTGGCCGGCGCGGCCAGCCGTACGAGGGTCGCGTGGGCCTGTTCGCGGGCGCCGCGCAGCTCTTGGGCGAGGAGCCAGAACTCGTCCACTCCCGCCGGGTCGGCGCCGACCGGGGTCCCGGTCGGGCCGCCGCGCACCGGGCGGCCGGGTGCCTCGCCGCGCTCCAGCCGGTCGGCGGCGCCGCGCAGCTCCTGGCGGCCGCGCACGCTGGAGCGGCGCAGTGCCTCGCACCGGTCCCGTACGGCCTTGGCGCCGCGCTGCGCGCCGAGCAGGGCCGCGGCGAGGGCCCCGGCCACGAGCAGGGCGCAGCCGGTGAGCACCGGCCAGAGCCGGGCGTCCCGGTCTCCGGCTCCCCCGCCGAGCTGGAGGGTGAAGATGACCGCGGCGGCGCCGCTGAGCCCGGCGGCGAGCGTGGGCAGGACGGCGGCGCGGACCAGCTGGGGGCGTATCTGCCGGCCCGGACCGGCGACGGCGTGTCTCGACGGGGCGTGGCGGGCGGCGCGGAGTCCGGACATCGGCGTCCTCGGTACGTGGGGCCCGGCCCCCAGCGTTCCCGGGGCCCGGTGTTGATCACCGGATACCCACGCTAGACCGCACCGTCCCGCCCCGGACGCCCAGTTCGGGAAGTTCGCGGGGGTGCTTCCCGCTCCCGGTGGAGCGCTCGTACAGCCGCCCGAATCCCCCGGGTCGCCTTCCGGTGAGGACCGGCGACGACCGCGCGCCCCCGGAGGCCGGGGGCGCCGCCCCTGCCGCAGCGCTGCGACCGCGTCCGCCCCGGCGCGCTCCCGCTCCGGCGGACCGGGGCTCCGGGGGCAGACCCGTCCACAGAAGCGGCCCCAGCCCCGGCGGCAGGCCCGCCCCGTGGCGTGGCGTCCGGCGGTCCGTCAGGACCCGACGGCCTCGGGCTCCTCGCGGATCACGCCCGTCGCCCGGCCCGCGGTGACCGCGGCCACGGCGACTTCGGGTGCGGCGTGGCCACCGGCCACGAAGGGCCGCCACCACGGCTTCGCGGGGGCGTCCGCCGCCTCCGGCTCGAAGGGCTGCCCCGGGATCGGCAGGGCGATCGCGGCTCCGGCCCCCCGCGCCGCGGCGAGGGTTCCCTCGCCCGGCTCGTCCCACGGGTGGGGGGCCAGGTTGAAGGTGCCCCAGTGGATCGGCAGCATCGTGCCGTGCGGGGTGCCGCCCTGGAGGTCGAGGTGGGCGCGCATGCCCTCCTCGGGCGTCATGTGGATGTCGGGCCAGTATTCCGAGTAGGCGCCGATCTGGATCATCGTGGCGTCGAAGGGCCCGTGTTCGGCGCCGATCTCCTCGAAGCCGGGGAAGTAGCCGGTGTCCCCGCTGTGGTAGATCCGGTGCTCGTCCCCCGCGACCACCCAGGAGGCCCACAGGGTGTGCTGCTGGTTGCGCAGCCCGCGTCCGCAGAAGTGCCGGGCGGGGGTCGCGGTGAGCGAGAGACCGGCGACCTTGGTGCTCTCGTTCCAGTCCAGCTCGCGCAGCCGGTCGGCCGGCACGCCCCAGCGCTCGAGGTGCGCGCCGACTCCGAGCGGCACGGCGAAGACCGTGTCCGTACCGGCCAGCTCCTTGATCGTCGGCAGGTCGAGGTGGTCGTAGTGGTCGTGCGAGATCACCACGACGTCGACCGGGCCCAGCGAGGCCAGCGGCACGGGCACGGGGTGCAGCCGCTTGGGTCCGGCGAAGGGGAAGGGCGAGCACCGCTCGCCCCACACCGGGTCGAACAGCACGCGTCGCCCGTCGATCTCCGCGAGCACGCTGGAGTGTCCCATCCAGGTGATCCGCAGTCCGCTCGCGGGCGGCTTCGCCAGCTCCGCGAGGGTCGTCGGGTACACGGGGATCGGCGCGCCGGGGGTGCGCCGGATCCGCTGTTCGCGGTGGAAGTAGATCTTGGCGAACTCCGCCATCGACCCCGAGGGCCTGGTCCGGGCCCCGAGCGGGTTCTGGAAGACGCCGTCGGCGAAGTTCGGCGAACGGTGGATCCGCTCCAGCCGGGCGCCGGACGGGTCCGCGCCGAAGGCCTCGGGTCGCAGGGCACGCAGCCGCGGACGCAGGGGACGCGGGGGACGGGAGCCGGTCAAGGCGCCTCCTGGGGGGATGGGGTCAGGACGGTCGTCGGTCTACGACCATCCCAACGCACACATACCCCGAAGGATTCCGCTTACGGCCCTCGTCCTCCGTCTGCGGCTCTCCCCCTACAGGGGCAGCAGGTCCGGCCGCTTCGCCTCGATGTGGTCCCCGGAGGACTCGCCGCGCAGCCGCCGCCCGATCCAGGGCACCAGGTGCTCGCGTGCCCACTGGATGTTGTCCCGGGTCACGTCCACCGAACCGCGCGGCCGCTGCGGCGGCCACGGCTGGTCGGGGTCGGCGGGCACGCCGAGTCCGAGCACCTGCGCGGCGCGCAGCGCCACCCGCGTGTGCCCCTCGGGCGACAGGTGCAGCCGGTCGCCGTCCCAGGCGCGCCGGTCCTGTACGGACTTCAGCGACCAGAGGTCGAGCACCGGGCAGTCGTAGCGGTCGGCGATAGCGCGCACGTGCGCGCTGTACGTCGCCACCTTGCCCCGGATGTGCTTGAGGACCGGCACGCCCCGGGTGTCGAAGCCGGTGGTGATCATGACCAGGCCGACGGCCCCGGTGAGGTCGGCGACGGCGGCCTCGAACCGCGCCGCCACGTCGTCGGGGTCGCTGCCGGGCCGGATGATGTCGTTGCCGCCCGCGCAGAAGGTCACGAGGTCCGGCGCGAGCTGCTTGGCCCGCGGGACCTGCTCGGCCACGATCTGGTCGAGGAGCCGGCCGCGCACGGCCAGGTTCGCGTACCGGAAGTCGTGCTCGTCACGCCGGTCGGCCAGGAGCACGGCGAGCCGGTCCGCCCAGCCGAGATGGGAACCCCCGGGTCCCGGGTCCCCCACACCCTCGGTGAAGCTGTCCCCGATCGCCGCGTACGAGCCGATGGTCTTGAGTGTCGTCGTCGTCGCTGCCACGGAACGACATCCTTCACCCGCGCACACGACCTACGCCAACGTAAGCAGGGGTTGACGGACCGTGATCTATACCACGCGAAGGATAAGGAATAAGTACACATCAGGCCGGGACCCCTCTCGGGCCCCGGCCTGGCGTGTGTGCGTGCTCGACGGCCGCTGCCGTCAGAGGGTGACGCCCTTCGAGCGGAGGTAGCTCACCGGGTTGACGTCGGAGCCGTAGGACGGACCCGTACGGATCTCGAAGTGGAGGTGCGGGCCGGTCGAGTTGCCGGTGGAACCGGCGAGCCCGATGCGCTGGCCCGCGGTGACGCTCTGGCCCACCGAGACGGCCAGCGAGGAGAGGTGGCCGTACTGGGAGTACTTGCCGTCCGCGTGCTTGATGATCACCTCGTTGCCGTACGATCCGGCCCAGCCGGCCGAGACCACGGTGCCCGCGCCCACGGCCTTGACGGTGGTGCCCGAGCTCGCCATGAAGTCGACGCCGGTGTGGTAGCCCGAGGACCACATCGCGCCCGAGGCCCGGTACTGGGTGGATATCCCGCCGCTCACCGGAGCCACGAATCCGGCGCCGCTGGGGGCCTTCGCCTCGGTGGACGCGCCGCTGCTCTGCGACTTCTGCTTCGGCTGCGGGGCCGGGGCGGGGGCGGCCTGCTCGGAGGAGCCCTCGTCGGCGGACGGAGCACCGGTCGAGGACCGCTCGGCGGGAGCCGGAGCCGCTTCGGCCGGGGCCGCCGCCTTCGCACCGAGGGTCAGCTTCAGGCCCGGGTGGATCAGCGACGGGTCGGTGCCGACGGCCTCGCGGTTGTCGGCGTACAGCTTCTCCCAGCCGCCGGAGAGGTGGCGCTCGGCGGCGATCTTGGACAGGTAGTCGCCCGGCACGACCGTGTAGACGGTCGGTGCGGCCTCCACGGCGGCGGGCGCGGCCTGGAGCGCGACGGGGAGCTGCGGGGCGACGGCGGGGGCCGTGGCGGGAGCTGCGGCCGGAGCGGGGGCCGCGTTGGCGCCGGCGGCGCCCATCAGGGGCAGCGCGAGAGCCGCACCACCGGTGCCGGCGACGGCGAGACCGCGGGAAAGGGAACGGGACTTGGGACGACGGTGCTTACCCTTTGCAGGCATGGCGAATTCCTCTCCGTCGCCTGCGAGGTGAGCTGTCGGGTTCGGACTGGAGATGTCCGGTCGTACATGAACGAACATGTACGACTTAACCCCTAGCCGTTCCGGAGGAAAGATCCGGAACAGCGGCTTACCTGGTTCCCCCGCTCCTGCCGCGCGCGTGAATAGTCGGGTGCGGTTTCCGGGAGGCGGCAGGATTAGGCGGTCCACCCGGATCGATCGCGAAGGTAATCGAGTCCGGGCACACGGAACAAGCCATGAATTCACCGAAGGAATCACCGGGGTGAGGGATCGGCGGAATGACCGTCACCCTCTGTCCATTCCGGACCGTCAACAACCGTCCCGGCCGGGCCATTCGCCTTTCGCGATCAGGCACTCACGGTCACCGTATGATCTGGCTCACGGGGACGTGCCCGATCTCGCCGCCGGGTATGGCAAGTTGGAGCCAACCAGCTCAATACGGACAAGACGTCCCACGACGAAGCGGAGGAGTTCCTTTGACCCAGCAGATACAGGAGCCGGAACTGTCCGGAGTGCGCAATTTCCGCGATGTGGGCGGATTGCCGACTTCTGACGGGCGACGGATCGGGACGGGACGACTGTTCCGAAGCGGACATCTCGCGCATGCCACCGATACCGATGCAGAGTTCCTCGCATCGCTCGGGCTCCACACCATCTTCGACTTCCGCAACGACGCGGACCACGCCCTGGAGGGGCCGGACGTCGAGCTGCCCGGCGTACGGAACGTCAACATCCCGCTCTCGGACCCGGCGGACGGCCGGGAGTTCTGGACGATGGTCCGCGACGGCGCCCTCGAGGAGCTCCGCGCGATCCTGGGCGACGGCAAGGCCGCGGCCCGGATGGCGCACTCGTACCGCACGATCATCCGCCGCCGCACGGCCGAGCACAGCCGCGTGGTGCACGCCCTCGCCGAGGACAGCGTCCCCGCCCTGCTGCACTGCGCGGCCGGGAAGGACCGGGCGGGCCTGTCGGTCGCCGTCGTCCTGCTCGCGCTGGGCGTCGAGCGCGAGGCGATCGTCGCGGACTACCTGGAGTCGAACGCCCCGCACCGCCGCTACCGGGTGCACCGCAGCAGCGGGTCGCGGGAGGCCCGCTCCCCCGAGGTGATGGAGCTCCTCGCCCCGCTCTTCGACGCCCGCGCCGAGTACCTGACCGCGGCCTTCGACACCATCGACGAGCAGTGGGGCGGGCGCGAGGCCTACCTCGCGCAGGGCCTCGGGCTCACGCCCGAGACCCTCGGCCGGCTCCGCGAACAGCTGCTGGTCTGACGCCCCGCGCGCGGCCCCTGCCGCAGGAGCAGGCCGTCACCGGTTGCCGACGGCCTGCTTCACCAGGGTCCTGCCGAATTCCCACATCAGTCCCGACCCGCCGTGCGCCTCGTCCATGACCTCGCGGAAGGCGCCGACGAACCGGTCCACGTCCCGCTCGTCCACGATCAGCGGCGGGATCAGCTTGATCACTTCCAGGTGGTCTCCGGACACCTGGGTGAGGATCCGGTGCTTCTGCAGCAGCGGCACCACGACCATCTGCGCGAAGAGCCCCTTGCGGGCCGCCTGGAGCATCGCCCAGCGGCTGCGCAGCCCCAGCGAGGACGGCCGGCCGAACTCGATGCCGATCATCAGCCCACGCCCCCGCACCTCGTACAGCAGCTCGTACTCGTCCACCATGGCCGCGAGCCGCCCGCGCAGCAGATCGCCCATGGCCCGGGCGTGGGCCACGACCTCCTCGTCCTCCATGACCGACAGCACCGCGAGTCCGGCCGCCATCGCCTGGGCGTTGGAGCCGAAGCTCGCGGAGTGCACGAGGACCCGGTCCATGGACGAGAAGACCTTTCTGAAGATCCAGTCCTTCCCCAGGGTCGCGCCGACCGGCACGTAGCCGCCGGAGAGTGCCTTGGCCACGCACACCAGGTCGGGTTCCACACCCGGCTCGTGCTGGTACGCGTAGAAGTCACCGGTCCGTCCGAGGCCGGTCTGCACCTCGTCCGCGATCAGCAGCGCCTTGTGGCGGCGCAGCAGTTCCTGCGCGGCGGGCAGGAACCCGGGCGGGGCGGCGAGGACCCCCTTGCCCTGGATCGGCTCGACGACGAAGGCGGCCACGTCGCCCTTGCGCAGCTCCCGCTCCAGGGCACCCAGATCCCCGAGAGCGATCTTCGTATCGGGCAGCAGCGGCGCGAACCCGTCCCGGAAGCCGCCCTCCCCGTTCACCGAGAGCGAGCCCGTGGTGAGCCCGTGGAAGGCGTGGTCGCAGTAGAGGACCCTGGGCCGTCCGGTGGCGTACCGGGCGAACTTCAGGGCCGTCTCCACCGCCTCGGTGCCGCTGTTGCCGAAGAAGACCCGGTCCAGGTGGGGGCTGTACGAGAGCAGCTTCTCGGCCAGCAGTCCGGGCAGCGGCTGGCAGTCGAAGCGGGTGAGGTCGGCGAGCTGGGCGTCGAGGACGTCGTGCAGGGCGCGGCGGACCACCGGGTGGTGCCGGCCCAGGCCCATCACCCCGAACCCGGCCAGCATGTCGAGGTAGTCGTTGCCCTCGGCGTCCCAGAAGTGGGCGCCCTCGGCCCGCTCGTAGACCTTGTCGAAACCGATGGTGTGCAGCATGCGGGGCAGTTGGTGGTTGAGGTGGCGGGCGTGCAGCTCGTACCGCTCACCGCCGCGCTCGGCCAGCAGGGCGCCGAGGTCGAAGCCCTTGGCCCGGCCGCCCTCCTCCCGTGGCTCCGCGATCATGCCGGCCCTCGCGAGGGTTCCCGGTTCCCGCCGATCGTCTCCCGGACCGCGCGCAGGGACTCCTTGAGGGAGCCCATGGTGGCGAGGACGGCGGTGGGCTCGTAACCGCAGTGCGCCATGCAGTTCGCGCAGCGCGGGTCCTTGCCGCGGCCGTACTTGTTCCAGTCCGTGTCGTTGATCAGCTCCCGGTACGTCGGCACGTAGCCGTCGCTCATCAGGTAGCAGGGGCGCTGCCAGCCGAAGAGGGTGTAATTCGGAATGGCCCAGGCCGTGCAGGGGAAATCGGCCTTTCCTTCCAGGAAGTCCAGGAAGAGCGGTGAGTGATTGAGCCGCCAGCGCCTGCGGTTGCCGCCCGCGAAGGCCTTCCTGAAGAGTTCTCGGGTCTGCTCGACACCCAGGAAGTGCTCCTGGTCAGGGGCCTTTTCGTAGGCGTAGGCGGGCGAGATCATCATCTCGTCCACCTGGAGGTCGTCGTTGAGGTAGTTGAGCACCTCGATGATCGTCTGCGGGGTGTCCGTGTTGAAGAAGGTGGAGTTGGTGGTCACCCGGAACCCGCGCTTCTTCGCCTCCTTGATGGCCGCGACCGCCTCGTCGAAGACGCCTTCCTTGGCCACCGACTCGTCGTGCCGTTCGCGCAGTCCGTCGATGTGCACGGCGAAGGCGAAATACGGGGACGGGGTGAACTTCTCGATCTTCTTGCGCAGGAGCATCGCATTGGTGCAGAGGAATACATACTTCCGCTTCGCGACCAGCTGGCGGACGATCTCGTGGATCTGCGGGTGCATCAAGGGCTCGCCGCCCGCGATGGACACCATGGGCGCACCCGACTCCAGTACGGCGCCGACCGCCTGGGCGACCGGCATGCGCTGCTTGAGCACCCCGGCCGGGTGCTGGATCTTTCCGCACCCCTCACAGGCCAGGTTGCAGGCGTACAGCGGTTCCAGCTCGACGATCAGCGGGAACTTCTCACGCTTGCGGAGCTTCTGTTCGAGCAGATAAGTCCCGACCCTGATGGTCTGGCGCAGCGGCATGGCCATCTGGCTCACCTCCTGGGGAGCAGCAAAGAACGGTGCCAGTCATAAAACGCGGGCAGTACGGCACGCAGTACGCGGAAGGCCGATATTCCACCGCGGACCGTGCCGATACGGACGAGCTCATGCTCCGGAGCGTCCACGACCACCCGGACGGCCGCAACCGGGCGTCCTCCCTCCGACGGGCGGACGCCGCCCCGGGTGGCGGCCCACAGGGTGGCCGCGGACTCCATGTCGACCGCGATGGCGCCGGTGGCGCGCAGCTGCGCACGCTCCTGGCCGCGGACGACGTGGTCGGATCCGGTCAGTGCGCCGGTGTGCACGGTCCGGCCGGGGGCGGCCCGGGCCAGTGCCCCGGCGAGCAGGGCGGTCCCGGTACAGGTGACCACCCCGTCCGGGTCCCGGGTCTCCTCGGCGACGACCAGGTCGCCGGGGTGCATGCCGGGGAGCAGCCCGGCGCAGAATCCGGTCGCGAGGACGGCGGCCCGCTCCATCCCCGGCCGCTCCAGCGCCCGGCCGACGGACCGCCCGGCCGCGCGCGGGCCCATGCCGGTCCGGAGCAGGGCGTGGTCCCCGCGGCCCGCGCTGCGCAGCGCCGCCTGCTCGATGCGCAGCGCGCAGGCCACCAGCAGCGGGCCGGGACTCGCGGCCCCCTCCCCCCGGGCCGCGGACATCAGGATCCCCCGGCGGCCGCGAACGGTTCCCCGTGCAGGTAGCGGCCGAGCGCGGTGAGCGGGAACACCTGCCGGTACAGGTGGTAGTTGATGGAGAAGTCCCAGGGGAAGCCGGTGCCCGTGAAGTGGGGCTCGTCCCAGGAGCCGTCCTCCTCCTGGGTCGCCACCAGGTAGGCGATGCCCCGCTCGACGGCCTTTCCGTCCCGCTCGCCCGCCGACAGCAGGGCCATCAGCGCCCACGCCGTCTGCGAGGGGGTGGAGGCACCCTTCCCGGCCCACGACCGGTCCTTGTAGGAGCGCTGGTCCTCACCCCACCCGCCGTCCTCGTTCTGTACGGATTCCAGCCAGCGCACGGCCCGCCGGATCGCGGGATGCGCCGGGGCGATGCCGGCCGCGGTGAGGGCCGGCACCACCGACCCGGTGCCGTAGACGTAGTTGGTGCCCCAGCGGCCGAACCAGGCTCCGTCGGGCTCCTGTTCGGCGAGCAGCCAGGCGATGCCCCGCCGGGTCCGCGCGTCACCCGCCTTGCCCTCGAAGGCGAGCATCTCCACCACGTGGGCGGTGACGTCGGCCGAGGGCGGGTCGATGACCTCGCCGAAGTCGCAGAAGGGAAGCCGGTTGGGGAAGGGACTGGTGTTGTCGGCGTCGAAGGCGCCCCACGCGCCGTTCTTCGACTGCATGCCGAGGTTCCAGGACACCCCGCGGGCGATGGCCGCCTCGACCCGGGCCGGGTCGGGGTGCTTGACGCGGCGCAGCGCGAGGACGACCTCGGCGGTGTCGTCGATGTCGGGGTAGGTGTCGTTGTGGAATTCGAACGCCCAGCCGCCGGGGGCGAGCCCGGGACGTCGTACCGCCCAGTCCCCGGTGCGCGCGATCTCCTCGCCGAGCATCCAGTCGGCGGCCTTGACCAGCGCCGGATGGTCGGGGCGCAGACCCGCGTCGGCCAGTGCGATCGCGGCGAGGCAGGTGTCCCAGACCGGGGACTGGCAGGCCTCGATCATCCGGGCCCCGTCCTCGCGCCACACCGCGAAGCGGTCGAGGGACTCCAGTCCGGCGCGCATCACCGGGTGGCCGAGGTCGTAGCCGAGCAGGTGCAGGGCGATGACCGAGTACACGGCGGGCGGCTGGATGCCGCCCCAGCAGCCGTCGTTCTCCTGGCGTTCGACGATCCAGCGGGCGGCGGCGGACATGGCCGCCTTGCGCAGCCGGCGCGGGGCGAACCGCCGGTAGACGTGCAGGGCCTTGTCCATCCGCTGGAAGGCGCCGTCCCAACTGGCCAGCGGGGCGAGCCTCTTGGCGGGGTTCGGCACCCGCGCGTCGGTGTGCAGCTCGTCGAGGGCGAAGGGGGCAGGGCGGACGGGGCGCAGCGCGGAGACAATCGTGAGCGGGACGATGGTCTGGCGGGCCCAGCAGCCGAAGTCGTAGATGTTCAGCGGCGCCCAGGGCGGCAGGAACACCAGCTCGGGCGGGAGTTCGGGCAGGTGGTCCCAGCTCCACCAGCCGAACAGGGCCAGCCAGATGCGGGTGAAGACCCGGGCGGACGCGATCCCGCCGTGGGCCCGGATCCAGGCCGACGCGCGGGCCATGTGCGGGGCGTCCGGCGCGTCACCGGCCAGGCGCAGGGCCACGTAAGCCTCGATGGTGGCGGAGAGTTCGGGCGGTCCGCCGTGGAAGGTGGCCCAGGTGCCGTCGTCCCGCTGCTCGCCGCGGATGAAGAGGGCGGCGGCTCGCGTGGTGGCCTCGTCCCGGATCCCGAGGAACTGCCGCAGCAGCAGGTCCTCGGCGTCCATGGTGACGTTGGTCTCGAGGTCGCCCTTCCACCACCCCTCAGCGTCCTGCCGCGCCAACAGGTGCCGGGTCGCCCGCGCGGCGGCCTCGTGGACCTCCTGGCGCCCGCCGCGGTCCAGCGGTGCGGGCAGGTCCGCGGCGAGCCTGCGACCGCCGCCGCCCGGCTCCGCCCGGGGCGGCGCCGTGCCCGCGCGATCGGCGACGCCGGGCCGTGCCGGGCCGTCCCCTCCCCCGGCAGCCGTACCCGTGCCCGTCACGCCGATCCCGGCGGGCGGGCCCGCCAGGCCGTACGCGGCTGCCGGGCCGGCCCGCCCGGGGCCGTCCGGGGGCCCCGCTTCGGTGCCCGGGCCGGCGGCGGCGCCCGCCCAGGGGCCCGGCACGATCCCCGTGGTGGTATCGCTGCCAGCGCCAGCGCCCTCGGCGCTGCCGTCGGTCGTCGCTGTCATGGCTTCCCCTTCGTGCAGTCTGTCCTCTGCTGTGCTGGGGTCTGCCGTCGGCCGACGCGCGCCCCTCAGTCGGGGGCGGCTGCGTCGGCCGGCGACTCGCGAGTCATATCCGCTTCCGTGCGGCGTTCACCTCTTGCGTACGACGACGAAGTCGGCGAGGGCCACCAGCTGGTCGCGCACCCGCTGGGGCATGTCGACGTCGTCCAGGGCCCTGATCGCCACCGCGTGCTGGCGGCGCGCCTCGTCGGCGGTCCACTGGCGTCCGCCGGCCGCCTCGATGAGCGCCGCGCGGGCCGCGAACTCCTCCTCCGAGAAGTTCTCGAAGTCGTTGCTCTTGGCGTCGGCGGCGAGCAGCTGGGCGAGTTCCTCGGCGGCGGGCCCGTCGGCCGCGAGGGCGGCGACCACCGGCAGGGACTTCTTGCGCTGGCGCAGGTCGCTCCAGGTCTGCTTGCCGGTGGAATCCGGGTCGCCCCAGATGCCGAGCAGGTCGTCCACGGCCTGGAAGGCGAGGCCCAGGTGGTAGCCGTACTCCTCGAGCTTGTCCGCCGTGCGGTCGTCCGCGCCGCCGAGGACGGCGCCGATGGAGACCGAGCAGGCGAGCAGCGCGCCCGTCTTGTTGCCCTCCATCTCCAGGCACTCCTCGACGCTGACGCGCTCGCGGTGCTCGTAGGAGATGTCCTGGGCCTGGCCGTCGATGAGCTTGCGGCTGGCGGTGGTCAGCCGGCGCGCCGCGCGGCCCGCCTCGACGGTGCCGAGCTCCAGCAGCACTTCGTTGGCGAGGGCGAAGAGCGCGTCGCCGACCAGGATCGCCAGGGCCGGTCCGTGCACCTTCCACACGGTGTCGCGGTGGCGCCGCTGCTCGTCGCCGTCCATCAGGTCGTCGTGCAGCAGCGAGAAGTTGTGCACGAGCTCGACGGCCACGGCGCCCGGGATGCCGACCTCGGCCGCGGCGCCCGCGGCCTCGGCGGAGAGCAGCGCGAGGGCGGGCCGGACGGCCTTGCCGCCGTCGCCGTCCGCGGGGTTGCCCTGGGCGTCGATCCAGCCGAAGTGGTAGGCGGCGACGGTGTCCATGGGCGCGGCGAGCCGGTCCACGGCGGCGCGGAGCGCGGGCGTCGACAGCGTGCGGCCCCGCTCCAGGAGGGCGAGCGTGTCGGCCTTCTCCACTCCCCCGCCGGCTGCGCTCACACTGGCATCCGTGTTCTCGACAGCCGGATTCCCCGGGTTCACTGGCTCTCCTCTGGTTCCTGTACGTGCTGTACCGGTGGTGCTGGTGGTGCTGGTGGTCGTCATGCCGCCTCCTGCAGAGGGTGTTCGCGGGGGCGGCCGAGTACGGCGAGCGCGGCGTGCGCCGCGCTCAGTCCGCTCCGGACGGCGCTCTCCATGGTCGCGGGCCAACCGGTGGCAGTCCACGCACCGGCCAGATACAGCCCCGGCGTGTCGGTGCGCGCGCCGGGGCGCAGCCGGCCGACACCGGGTGTGGGAGCGAAGGTGGCCGTCCGCTCCCGGGTGACGAAGAAGTCCCGTACCTTGGCGCCGCGCGCGGCGGGCAGCAACCGCTCCAGCTCGGGCAGGTACTTGGCACGCAGGACGGACACGGGCTCGTCGATGTCGTCCTGCGCGACGGACTGGGACAGGGCCAGGTACTGGCCGCCGTCGGGGAGCCCGGAGGAGTCGGTGCGGTCGAAGACCCACTGCACCGGGGAGCCGAGCGCCGCGAAGAAGGGCTGCTTGAGGACCTTGCGGTCGTACACGACGTGGACGTTGAGGATCGGCGCGGTGCCGATGTCGAGCAGCTTGTCGGGATCGGCGAGCGCGCCGGCCGGGAGCAGTCCGTGCGCCTCGCGCTGCGGGACGGCGAGGACGACGGTGCCGGCGTCGAGGGACTCGTCCTCGGTGTCGACCCGCCAAGCCCCTTCGGGGGTACGGGAGATGGCGGTGACCCGGGTGCGCAGTTCGGTGCGCACGCCGGCCGCGTCGAGCGCCTTGCGGGCGAGCGTGTCGTGCAGGTCGCCGAGCGGTACGCGCGCCCAGCCGATGTCGGCGGCGCCGTTCTCGGAGAGCAGGCCGGTCTTGAAGACCATGGCGGCCAGGCCGAGGGAGGAGTTCTCGGCGGTGGCGTTGAGGGTCGCGATGCCGACGAGGTCCCACAGGGCCTCGATGGTCCGGGCGGACTGCCCGTAGCGGCCGAGCCAGGTCGCGAAGTCCAGGCCGTCCAGCGCCGGGTCGGCGGGGTCGAGCCGGCGCAGCGCGAGGGCGGCGCGGCCGACGCTCGCGCGTTCGGCGAGGGACAGGTGCGGGTAGCGGGCCAGCGATCCGGCCAGGTGCAGGGGGACGGGCAGGGCGCTGCGGCGCAGGCGGCCGAGGCGCGGTCCCTTGGCATGGGCGACGTCGAGGACGGGTACGTCGAGCCGGTCCTGGACCGGCGCGAGGGCGGCGCCGTCGACGCGGTCGAGGAACCACCGGTAGGCGGTGCAGCAGCGCAGGTAGACGTGCTGGCCGTTGTCCACGGTGAGTCCGCCGCGCTTGAACGAGAAGGCCAGCCCGCCGAGGCGCGGGCGGCCCTCGAGCAGGGTCACCCGGAGCCCGGCGTCGGCGAGTTCGAGGGCGGCCGTGACCCCGGCGAGCCCTCCGCCGACGACGACGGCCCGGTGATCGCTGTCGCTCATGCGTCCTCTCCCGTCCTGTCCCTGCCCACCGGAACGGCCGTCCACCGCAGCGGCGCGGATCGCGTCGCCCCCGGGGCCGGCTCCGCCGCGTACCCGAACCGGTCGGCCCGGTACGGCTGCCGCACGGCTCGTGGCGCGCCCGGCGCCCGGGCCCCGCCCTCGGCGGTCGCGAAGCCCGCCGGGACAGACGCGTCCGTCGGCACGGAGGTTGCCCGGCGCCGGGCGGCCGACGCGAGCGGGCCGGCCGGGGGGTGGGTGGTCGGGGGCATCAGGTGCGCCTCCGGGTGGTCTGGCGGGAGATGGTCCGGGCGTCGAGGCCCGAGAGGCCGCGCACGGCGACGTACGCCTTCTCGTGCGGCGGCAGCGAGACACGGCCGCGCAGGACCGCCTCCGGCTCCCGCTCGATGCGGTCGAGGAGGCGCCGGTAGATGCCGGCCATGGCGGCCACGCAGGCGCCGCTGCGCCGGTCGAGCATCGGCAGCAGCCGGTAGCCCTCGGCGAACAGCGCCCGGGCGCGCCGCACTTCGTGGTGGACGAGCCCGGCGAAGTCGGCTCCCTCGGGGGCCCGGTCCACGTGGAAGCCTTCGGAGCAGCCGAACTTGGCCAGGTCCTCGGCGGGAAGGTAGGTGCGCCCGTTGGCGGCGTCCTCGCGAACGTCCCGCAGGATGTTGGTGAGTTGCAGGGCGAGGCCGAGCGTGTCGGCGTACTCGGCGGCGCGCGCGGAGTCCGGGACTCCCGGGGCGGTGCCGAACACGCCGAGCGAGAGCCGTCCGATGGCCCCGGCGACGCACCGGCAGTAGGCCTTGAGGTCGTCCCAGGTCTCGTACGTCTCGCCGCGCACGTCCATCAGGACGCCGTCGATGAGCTCGTCGAGGCCGCCGAGCGGGATCGGGAACCGGCGCGCGGCGTGCGCGAGGGCGACGGCGACGGGGTCGGTGTCGTCCTCGTCGATCTCCTCGGCGCGGATCCGCCCGAGCAGGGCGCGGGTCTCCTCCAGCCGGACCAGCTTCGCCTCGGGCGCCAGCGCGCCGTCGCCGATGTCGTCGACCCGCCGGGAGAAGGCGTACAACGCGGACATCGCCTGCCGCTTGTCGGCGGGCAGCAGCCGGATGCCGTACGCGAAGTTGCGCGCCTGCGATCCGGTGACGGCCTCGCAGTAGCCGTACGCCGCCTGGACCGGCGCGGACACGTGTGTGGGGCCCTCCACGGTCGGGCTCACCCCTTTCTCGGCGCAGTGCGCAGGACGGCGGCCACCTCGCGGATCAGGCCGCTCTTGGTGGGCTTGGGAGGGCCGGGAAGTACGTCGAAGCCGGCGGCGGTGACGGCTCTCAGGGCGGCACGCCCCCCTCCCACGAAGCCCGCGAGCAGCAGCCGGAGCCTGCCGTGCACGCTACCCACGAGGGGGGTGCCTTCATTCAGCAGCTCCCGCGCGCGTTCGGTTTCGTATGCGATCAGGGCGCGTACGGACGCGCCGGCGGACGGGGCCTTGAGGTCGGGCTCGGCGACGTGGAAGCGCCGCATGTCCTCGGCGGGCAGGTAGACGCGGTCCCGGGCGAGGTCCTCGGTGACGTCCTGGAGGTGCTCCGCGATCTGCAGGGCCGTGCAGACGGCGTCGGAGCGGCGGATCCGCTCGGGGGTGGCGGTTCCGGTGAGGGAGAGCACGAGGCGGCCCACGGGGTTGGCGGAGAGCTCGCAGTAGGCGAGGAGGTCCCCGTACGTCTCGTAGCGCGCGACCCGCTGGTCCTGGCGGTTGGCCTCGATGAGTCCGAGGAACGGCTCGGGGGTCAGCCGGTGGGCGCGGACGACGGGCCGCAGGGCCTGCATCAGCGGGTGGCGCGGCGGACCGTCGGTACCGCCGAAAACGCGCCACAGGTCGGCCTCGAAGGCGTCGAGCAGGGCGAGTCGGTCGTCCACCGCGGCCGGGCCGAGGCCGAGGAGCACGGCGTCGCGTCCGCCGGGAGCCAGGTCGCCGTCGCCGATGTCGTCGACGAGGCGGGCGTACCCGTAGACGGCCATCAGGCCCTCCCGCCAGGCGCGGGGCAGGAACGCGGGGGCCACGGGGAAGTTCTCCGCGGCGGCCTTGCCGAGGGTGGCGCGTGCGTGGAGCGTGTCGGACAGGGGGCGGGTGCCGTCCCCCGGGGTCACCGCCCGCCGCCCGGGGCGGGGACGGCCGTCGCGCCCGGGGGCCGGAGAATTCCCATAGCCATTGCCGTCACATCTCCCGTTCTACACTGCCGACCTAATACATCCTATTTCGGACACGCCGCCCGGGTTTCCCCGGGGTATGCCAGGCCGTTCACCTGCGGGGAATCGTCCCCTCTTGCCGCGATTCAGGACTGCTTCAGCTTACGCTGTACAACGCCTCGAAGACCTCTGGGGTATTCACCGCGCCACCGAATGTCGCCGCCGAATGTCACCACCCGATAGCGGTGGAAAATGCCGCGACACGCCGAGGCCCCCGCGGCGCTGAGCGGCGGGGGCCTCGGCGGTCCGGCCGGGGGCGGTGGGCTGGGACGGTCAGCCGTTGGACGCCTTCTCGTACGCCGAGACGACTTCGTCCGTGGGCCCGTCCATCAGGAGCTCTCCCTTTTCCAGCCACAGCACCCGGTCGCAGGTGTCGCGGATGGACTTGTTGTTGTGGCTCACCAGGAAGACGGTGCCGGCCTTCTGCCGGAGTTCGCGGATGCGGTTCTCGGAACGCACCTGGAAGCTGCGGTCACCGGTGGCCAGGGCCTCGTCGATCATCAGGACGTCGTGGTCCTTGGCCGCCGCGATGGAGAAGCGCAGGCGCGCCGCCATGCCGGAGGAGTAGGTGCGCATCGGCAGGGAGATGAAGTCGCCCTTCTCGTTGATCCCCGAGAAGTCGACGATGCCCTGGTAGCGCTCCTTGATCTGCTCGCGGCTCATGCCCATCGCGAGACCGCCGAGGACGATGTTGCGCTCGCCGGTGAGGTCGTTCATCAGGGCCGCGTTGACGCCCAGGAGCGAGGGCTGGCCGTCGGTGTAGACCTTGCCGGCCTCGCAGGGCAGCAGGCCCGCGATGGCCCGCAGCAGGGTCGACTTGCCGGAGCCGTTCGAGCCGATGAGGCCGATCGCCTCGCCCCGGTACGCGGTGAAGGTGACCCCGCGCACGGCGTGGACCCGGCGCACGCCCGGCGCGTCGCTCTTGCCCCGGCGGATTATCTTGCTGAGCGCCGCGGTGGCGGCGCCCTTGCCGGCGCTGCCGGTGTTGACGCGGTAGACGATGTGGACATCGTCCGCGATCACGGTGGGGACGCGCCCCTGGGTACTGTCAGCCACGGCCGTAACGCTCCTCAGCCTTCCAGAAGTACACGAACCCGCCGATGCCGATCACCGCGGCCCAGCCCACGGCGAAGAGCCAGACGTGCGGGGGCAGGTTGCTGCTGCCGTAGTCGTCGATCAGGGCGAACCGGATGAGGTCCATGTAGATCGCCACCGGGTTCCACAGCAGGACGTCGCTGATCCACTGCGGCTGGTCCTTGAGGTAGATCCCGATCGGGAACATGACGCCGGAGGCGTACATCCAGGTGCGCATCACGAACGGCATCAGCTGCGCCAGGTCAGGGGTCTTGGAGCCCATCCGCGCGAAGATCATGGCGAGGCCGGTGTTGAAGAGGAACTGCAGCGCCAGCGTCGGGACCACCAGCAGCCAGGAGAGGCGCGGGTAGTTGCCGAAGCTGACCGCGATGACGAAGACGACGACCATCGAGTAGAGCAGTTGCTGGAGCTGCTGCAGCGAGAAGGACACCGGGAGGGCGGCGCGCGGGAAGTGCAGCGCCCGCACCAGCCCCAGGTTTCCGGAGATCGACCGGACGCCCGCCATCACCGAGCTCTGGGTGAAGGTGAAGACGAAGATGCCCATCATCAGGAAGGGGACGTAGACGCCCTCGGGCATCTCCCGGCCCGCGCCGAGGATCAGGCCGAAGATCAGCCAGTAGACGGCCGCGTTCAGCAGGGGGGTCGCCACCTGCCAGACCTGGCCGAGCTTCGCCTGGCTGTACTGCGCGACCAGCCTGGCCCGCGAGAAGGCCAGGACGAAGTGGCGCCGGCCCCACAGCTGCCGCACGTACTCGACCAGACCGGGCCGGGCGCCGCTGACCGTGAGGCCGTACTTCCTGGCCAGCTCCGCGGGGCTCAGCCCCGCGTCGTCGGACGGCGGCCTGCTCGTGGCGAGGGCGCCGTCGTGGGTTGTGTCACTCACAAGTTGAAACTTTCGTCTTCAAGATGCGGCAGGAGGGGCATCAGGCTGGTGGCGCGAGGCCCGTGATCGCGCCATGTTCCCAGACGCGGGCTCGTCAGATGACAGGAGGTCGGCCCAGCCGGGTCAACCGCCAGACCGTACGCCATCTCATGGGGCGGCGGGGACCGCAGGGAGTGGTCCACCCCTCCCTGAATCCGCCGAACCAGGCCTTGAGCGCGGGCACGGAAGGCCTGCGCAGGAGCGTCAGCAGGAGCCAGACGCCCAGGTAGACCGGGACCAGCGGAGCGGGCAGGTTGCGGCGGGCGAGCCACACCCGGTTACGAGCCACCATACGGTGGTAGACCGCGTGCCGGGAGGGCGCCGTGGTCGGGTGCAGCAGCACCATGTCCGCCCGGTAGTCGATCAGCCACCCTGCGTCGAGCGCCCGCCAGGCGAGATCGGTTTCCTCGTGCGCGTAGAAGAACTCCCCCGGCAGCGGCCCGACCTGCTCGAACACCTTGGTGCGGACGGCGTTGGCGCCGCCCAGGAAGGTGGTCACCCGGGAGGAGCGCATCGGGTCCGAGGCGCGCAGCCGCGGCACGTGCCGGCGCTGCGTGATACCGGTCTCAGGGTCCGCGATCCGGAAGCTGACGATGCCGAGCTCCGGGTCCTCCGCGAAGGCCTGCCGGCACAGCTCGGCGGTGTCGGTGCGCTCCAGCAGGCCGTCGTCGTCCAGGAAGAGCAGGGCGTCGACCTCGCTGCCGCCGGGGCCGAAGGCCTCGATCCCGACGTTGCGTCCGCCGGGGATGCCCAGGTTCTCGGGGAGGTCGACGGTACGGACGTCCGGCGGCAGGTCGGTGAGGCCCGTGACCTTCACGCCCTGGCCCACCACGACCACCTCGACGGGTTCGCCGTCCTGCCGGGCGACCGAGTCGAGCAGCGCCTTCAGCTCGTCCGGGCGGTTGCCCATGGTGATGATCACGGCGCCCAGCCGCATCGGCGTACTCACTTGAGCCTGCTGGAGGCCAGGATCGACACCAGGTGCAGCACGGTCTGCAGCAGCGCGATGGCGGCGAGGACGGCGACACCGACCCGCGAGTAGAAGAGGTCTCCGCGGACCTGGTCCACGACGGCCAGCACCAGGATGAGCAGGGAGGCCTCGATGCCGAGGACGAGGCGGTGGAACTTGAGCGCGGCGGCGGCCCGGCGGGCGAGCGCCATGCCGGAGGAGCGCGGCTCGGCGGCGGCGTCCTTGACCACGGGCTTGCCCGCCTGGTGGCGGGCGACGCCGACCAGGTCGGTCTCGGCCTTGATCAGGATCGCGCCGAGCGCCGCCAGCGTGCCCAGGAAGGCCCACAGCCAGTCGATCCGGCCGCCGCCCCACAGGTCCGCGGCGCGCAGGCCGAAGCCGACGAGCACCGCCGCGTCGCACAGGTACGCGCCGACCCGGTCCAGGTACACGCCGGACAGCGAGAACTGCTTCTTCCACCGGGCGACCTCGCCGTCGACGCAGTCGAGCAGCAGGTACAGCTGGACCGCGACCACGCCGAGGACGGCGCCCCAGATGCCCGGCACCAGCAGGGCCGGGGCGGCGAGGACGCCGGCGAGCGTCATCACGTAGGTCAGCTGGTTCGGCGTGACCTTGGTGGTGACCAGGTAGCGGGTGATGCGCAGGGAGATCTCGCGCATGTAGAGGCGACCGCCCCAGTGCTCGCCGCTGACCCGGTCCTTCACGCCCGCCGGGTGAACGACGGGCCGGAGTTCAGCTACGGATGGTCTTGGCATAGTCGGCGTAAGCGTCCCTGATCTCGGCGGCGGACAGGTTGAGGTGCTCCAGGATCGTGAAGCGTCCCGGGCGGGTCTGCGGGGCGTACTCGACGGCCGTGACGAACTCGTCGATGCTGAAGCCGATCTCCTCGGGGGTCACCGGCAGGCCGTGCCGGCGCAGTACCTCGATGAAGAGCCCGGACAGCTCGCCGGCCCCGCGCAGGTGCATCGCGAAGGCGGCACCCATGCCGACCTGCTCGCCGTGCAGCGCGGAGCGCCCCGGGTAGAGCAGGTCGAAGGCGTGGCTGATCTCGTGGCAGGCGCCCGACGCGGGGCGGGTGTCCCCGCTGATCGACATGGCGATGCCGGTGAGGACGAGCGACTCGGAGAGCACGGTGAGGAACTCGTCGTCACCGCAGCCGCCGGGGTGGCGCAGCACGGACTCGCCGGCGGTACGGGCCATGGCGGCTGCCAGGCCGTCGACGGGCTCGCCGGTGATCTTGCGCGAGAGCTCCCAGTCGGCGATCGCCGAGATGTTGGAGATCGCGTCGCCGATGCCGGCGCGGATGAACCGCACCGGGGCTTCCTTGATCACATCGAGGTCGATCACCATGGCGATCGGCGTGGGCACGCCGTAGGAGCCGCGGCCGTTGTCGTTGTCCAGGATGGACACCGGCGAGCAGATGCCGTCGTGCGAGAGGTTGGTGGCGACGGCCACCATGGGCAGCCCGACCCGCGCCGCGGCGTACTTCGCCACGTCGATGATCTTGCCGCCGCCCAGGCCCACGACGGCGTCGTAGCGGCGGCCCTTTATGTCGTCGGCCAGCTTGACCGCGGAGTCGATGGTGCCGTCGACGACGGCGTACCAGTCGGCGTGCGGCAGCACGGGCTCGAGCTTGGCGCGCAGTGCCACGCCCGAACCCCCGCTGATCGCGATCGCCAGCTTGCCGGAGGCGGAGATCCGCTGGTCGGCCAGCAGGCCGGCCAGGTCGTCCATCGCTCCGCTGGCGATGTCGACGACGACGGGCGAGGGGATGAGCCTCGTCAGTACTGGCATGCGATCGTCCGGCCCTTGGCGAGGTCGTCGTGGTTGTCGATCTCGACCCACTTGACGTCGCCGATGGGAGCCACGTCGATGGTGAAGCCGTCGTTCACGAGCTGCTGGTAGCCGTCCTCGTAGTAGAGGTCGGGGTCGCGCTCGAAGGTGGTCTTCAGGGCCTCGGCCAGCTGCTCGGCGGCCTCGGCCTCGATGAGGGTGACACCGATGTACTCGCCCGTCGCGTCGGCCGGGTCCATCAGCTTGGTGATCTTGCGGACACCCTGGCCGTCGGCGGTGACGACCTTCATCTCCTCGTCGGCCAGGTTCTTGACCGTGTCGAGGGCGAGGATGATCTTCCGGCCGTTGCCGCGGGCGGCGAGCAGGGTCTTCTCGACGGAGACCGGGTGGACGGTGTCGCCGTTGGCGAGGATCACGCCCTGCCCTAGGACGTCACGCGCGCACCACAGGGAGTAGGCGTTGTTCCACTCCTCGGCCTTGTCGTTGTCGATCAGCGTGATCTTGACGCCGTACTTGGCCTCCAGGGCCTCGCGGCGCTCGTAGACGGCTTCCTTGCGGTAGCCGACCACGATGGCGACCTCGGTGAGGCCGACCTCGGCGAAGTTGCCCAGGGTCAGGTCGAGGACGGTGAGGCTGTCCTCCCGGCCTTCGGGGCCGACGGGCACGAGGGCCTTGGGCAGGGTGTCGGTGTAGGGACGCAGACGGCGTCCGGCACCGGCAGCGAGGACAAGGCCGATCATGCTGGTTCTCCTTCGTCATGTACGGCGGGTGCTCCGGAGGAGACCCAGAAGCGGATGCTCTCCACGAGCACCACGAGTGCCACGGCCACGGCCATGGCCGTGAGCGCGACGGGGAAGTCCGATGCGCGCGTCGCGAGGACGGCGGCCAGCACCGTGGTCACCAGGACCCGGCCCTCGTGGCCGCCGATCGTCCGCACCAGCCAGTGCGGGGGCGCGCCGGTGCCGCCGCGAATGCGGTACACCGTGTCGTAGTGATGGTAGGCGACCGCCGCGATCAGGCCGAATGCCGCGGGAAGGGCACCGGGGACGTCCGCCTTGGCGGCGAGCACCAGGATCGTGACGTACTCGGCGGCCCGGAACAGGGGCGGGATCAGCCAGTCCAGGGCGCCCTTGAGGGGGCGCGAGACGGCCTCGCCCGCGGCCACGGCGTAGAGCACGGCGACGGCGATCAGCGCCGGATCGCCGTACGGGCGGCTCAGGGTGAAGCCGATGAGGGCCACGGCGGCGAAGGCGGCGATCCACACGGAGCTCGCCGCGGGCCGGCGGGCCCCCAGCAGCCGGCGCGGCAGCTCGGCGAGCGGGCCGGAGTCGGTGAGGTCGTACAGGGCCTGGGCGGCCCGGTCGGTGCGGGTCGCCTTGCGGGTCAGGGAGCGCAGGACCCGGCCGGCGGTGGTGTAGAGCGCACCGAAGGCGCAGCCGACGAGCAGGGCGTAGAAGACGATCCGGGGGGTGGTGACGGCGGTCAGGACCGCGATCATCGCCCAGCGCTCACCGATCGGCAGGATGATCATCCGGCGGACCCAGACGGTCCAGCCGACGCTGTCGAGCCTGTCGGAGAGGGCGGCCGTGGGGCTCGTGTTGGCCGTCGCGTCGTGGTTGGCCTCGTTGAAGGAGAAGTCCACCACGTGCCGGCAGGTCATGAGGATCATCGCGCCGAGCGCGAGCGCCCAGACGTCATCGCCCTGGCGGGCCGCCCCGAGCGCGAGGCCCGCGTAGAAGGCGTACTCCTTGGCGCGGTCGAAGGTCGCGTCGAGCCAGGCGCCCATCGTCGAGTACTGGAGGGAGTAGCGGGCTAGCTGCCCGTCGGTGCAGTCCAGGACGAAGGAGAAGAGGAGCAGCACCCCGGCCGCGACGTAGCCCCAGCGGTCGCCGGTGGCGGCGCAGCCGGCCGCGATCAGCGCGGTGATCAGCGAGGCGGTGGTGACCTGGTTCGGGGTCAGGCCGCGGCGCGCGCACCAGCGGGCGATGTAGCGCGAGTACGGGCTGATGAAGAAGGTGGTGAAGAAGCCGTCGCGGGACTTCACGGCGGTCCGCAGGCGGACGGCCTCGTCGTCGACGGCGGCGACGGCGGCGACGGCCGCGTCCCGGTCCGCCGCGGTGGCGGGGACGGCGGCGACGAGGGTGCCGAGCTCGGGGCGCTGGACGGCCGTGCCGGAGGCCTCGACCGCGGCGGCGAGCCGGTCGGCGTAGGGGCCCGCGCCGTCACCCGGTGCGGCGGCGGCCTTGTCGAGCGCCTCGCGGGCGCCGGGCCGGACGGCGAGGGCGCCGGTGACCGCGCAGGCGTCGAAGCGGGGGTCGGTCAGCGCGAGGCGCAGCGTGTGCACGTGCCCGACGAAGGCGCTGTCCACGACGGCCACCCGCTGGTCCGCGGGTACCGCGGCCAGGGCGGCGGCGGCGTCCTGGGGGCCGGCGGCGGGGCGGACCTCGAACCCGAGTGAGCGCAGCTCGTCAGCGAGCGGTGATCCGGGGACCGGCAGGCCGGTGAGGATGACGGTCGGCAGACGAACTCACTCCTTGTAACGAAGTCCGGACTGGTTCCGGACGGGCGCCTCGTGGGGCGGCGGCACGTCGGCAGAGGCTATCGGATGAATGGAAGCAGGGGTTCACCACCCGTTTACGCCCTGATAAGCCGAATATCCCCGGCCCCGGGCCGGGGCGTGATCATCATTGACGATCACGCGCGGTACCACAAACGGCCCGGATGTTACGGTGGACGCGCTCCTGATCGTGTCGAGTGGAAAGAGGTGGGTTGATGACCGTCGCAGTGGTCGCGGCCATGCGCAGCGAACTCCGGTGCATCCCCCATTTCCTCCGGGCACCCGGCCGGGCCTGATCACACACGCTGAACGGCCCCGTCGGCCGGTGCCCCCTTTCAAGGGTTCACGTTGACCGACAACACCAACAGCTTCGAGCACGCTTTCTTCGCTCTGCACCACGGCCTGCCCCGGCAGGCTCCCGGTTCCGACGCGAGCACCCGGCACCTGCTCTCCCTGTGCGGACCGCTGCCCGAGCGGCCGCGCGTCCTCGACCTGGGCTGCGGTCCGGGCCGCAGCGCCCTGCTGCTCGCCGCGGAAGCCGGTGAGCACGGCGCCGAGGTGACCGCCGTCGACCTCCACGCACCGTTCCTCGAGGAGCTCCGCGCGGCCGCCGGGGCCCGCGGGCTCGGCGACCGGATCCGCACCGTCAGGGCGGACATGGGCGCACTCCAGGAGGAGGCATCCGACGGCTCCGACGGCTTCGCCGACGGCTCCTTCGACCTCGTCTGGGCGGAGGGCTCCGCCTACGTCATCGGCTTCGACACCGCGCTCGCGCGGTGGAAGCGGCTGCTCGCCCCCGGCGGCACCCTGGTGCTGACCGAGTGCCAGTGGACCGTCGAGGAGCCGTCCGCCGGCGCCCGCGCCTTCTGGGACAAGGAGTGCCCGCTGCGCACCACCGCCGGCAACCTCGCGGCCGCCCAGGCCGCCGGGTACCGGGCGCTCGGCGTGCACGACCTGCCCGACTCGGACTGGGCCGAGTACTACGGCCCGCTCGCCGAGCGGGTCGAGGCCCACCCCGGCGGCGCGGATCCGGCGACGGCGGCCGCCCTGGCCGGCGCCCGCGAGGAGCTCGGGCTGCGCGCCCGGCACGGGCACGAGTACGGGTACACGGGCTACGTCCTGCGCCCGGTGACCGCCGGGGACGGCGGCGCCTGGCCGGCCCGGCCGGAGACCGCGGCCGACGTGGCCGCCGTACGGGCCGTCAACCTGGCGGCGTTCGAGACCCCGCTGGAGGCGGATCTCGTGGACGCGCTGCGCGCGGACGCCGCCTGGGTGCCCGGGCTGTCGTACGTGGCCGAGGGACCGGACGGGTCGGTGGCGGCGCACGCGCTGCTCACCGTGTGCCGGGTGGACGGGGCACGGGCGCTCGCGCTCGCCCCGGTGGCAGCCGATCCGGCGCTCCAGCGCTCGGGCGCGGGCAGCTCGGTCGTACGGGCCGTGCTCGCGGCGGCCAAGGAGCGCGGGGAGTCCCTGGTCCTCGTGCTGGGCCACCCGGAGTACTACCCGCGCTTCGGTTTCGTACCGGCCTCGCGCTTCGGGATCCGGGCGCCCTTCGAGGTTCCGGACGAGGCCATGATGGCGCTGGTACTGGACGATTCCGTTCCGGTGCCCGCCGGCACCATCAGGTACCCGGGGCCGTTCGGGGTCTGACACCGCGGTCGCGGGACGTGAAGTGATCTGCCCCTCGTCGCTTATCACGCGACGGGGGGCAGACATGCGCGGAACTCCGAAGTGGGGACAAGCCTCTTTTGTACGGCAGACTGAAGGCCGGAGTCCGAAGCGAAGGATGGGTATGCCGACACCACCAGCCACCGCCGCGAACAGCGCGACCAACGGCACCGGTACTCAAGAACCGATCATGCTCGAACTGGTCGACGAGTCCGGCAACACCATCGGCACGGCGGAGAAGCTCTCCGCTCATCAGGCACCCGGACAGTTGCACCGGGCGTTCTCCGTGTTCCTCTTCGACGAGCAGGGCCGTCTGCTGCTCCAGCAGCGGGCCCTCGGGAAGTACCACTCCCCCGGCGTCTGGTCGAACACCTGCTGCGGTCACCCCTACCCCGGGGAGTCGCCCTTCGCGGCCGCGGCCCGGCGGACCCACGAGGAGCTGGGGCTGTCGCCCTCGCTGCTCGCGGCGGCGGGGACGGTCCGCTACAACCACCCGGACCCGGCGTCGGGCCTGGTGGAGCAGGAGTTCAACCACCTTTTCGTGGGACTGGCCCAGTCGGCTCCGCGGCCGGATCCGGAGGAGGTCGGGGACACCGCCTTCGTCACCGCCGAGGAGCTGGCGAAGCGGCACGCCGAAGTGCCGTTCTCGGCCTGGTTCATGACGGTGCTGGACGCGGCACGGCCCGCGATCCGCGAACTGACCGGTGACGCCGCGGGCTGGTAGCCCGGCCCGGGTGGTTCACACGACGGGCGTCGCGGGTGCGGCCGGGGCCGTGAGCGGCAGGGCCGCCCAGATGACCTTGCCGCCCGTCGACGTGTGCTCGACGTCGCAGACCCCGCCGGCTTCCAGCGTGATCTCCCGTACCAGGAGCAGCCCCCGGCCGCCGGTCTGGCCGAAATCGGCCTCCAGCGCCTTGGGGCGGTACGGGTGGTTGTCCTCGACGGCCACCCGTACCCACGCGCGGCCGATCGCGACTTCGACGGCGACCTCCGGGGAGAGCAGGGCGGCGTGCCGGACCGAGTTCGTCACGAGCTCGGAGACGATCAGCAGCAGGGAGTACACGAGGTCCTGCCGGCTCGCCACCCCCTGGCGCCCGAGCAGGTCCCGCACCGCGCGGCGCGCCTGCGGAACGGATTCTTCTACGGCGGGTGCCGTGAACCTCCACACCCCTTCGTACGCGAGGGGGTCGGCCGGAGCCTCTGGCTCCGCCTCCCGGGCTGGCGGGACACTCCCGCTGACATCCATCTTCCGTCCCCCGTCTTCGCGCTCGATCGTCTCCACGCGTCAAGAGTGGGGAACAGCCTGATCCGGGCCGCGCCGCTGACCATAAGTCAGCGTCTATCGGACACTTTCTGACCAATGGCGTATGACAGAGTCAGTTGTTCGACTGTTCCTGATCTTCTGCGGGACGCTTCTCGGCCGCCACTGCGACCCTGTCCGCGGGTACGGACTCCGGCTCCACCGCGTCGTCGCTGACCAACCCCAGGATGCGCCGGGCGCCCGTGCCGACGGCGACCAGGCTCAGGCCGTCGAACAGGAGGGCGAGGGAGAAGAAGGCTCCGATCACGTAGCGGCTGCTGCCGGGCCAGCTGGACAGCACCAGGATGCCCAGCAGGACCCCGAAGGCGCCCTGGACGAGCGAGAGCCCGAAGTTCGCCCCGCGCACCACGAGGGCGCCGGCGAGCCGGAACAGCCCGCCGGTGAGGAAGAGCAGCGCGGCGAACATGGTCAGCGCCTCGGCGCTCGCCTCGGGTCGGCGCAGGATGACGAAGCCGGCCGCCAGGTTGATGGCGGCGACGATGACGGCGAGCCAGAAGTAGTTGCTCTTGCGGGACTGGACCGCCTGCAGCAGCCCCACCAGACCGCCGATCAGCAGCAGCCAGCCGAAGAGGAACATCGAGGTCAGGGTGGCCACACCGGTGTAGACCAGACCCACCAGGCCGGCCAGCACGAGGATCACCCCGAGCGCGGCGAGCAGCCCGAAACTGCGGCTGAGCTGCTTCTTCTCCCGCTGCGGCTCCCGGCCCCTGCCCTCGGTACGGTCTGCGTCCATGGACGTGCCACCTCCTCGCACCCCCCGAACGGATCCCCTTGATCATAGGGAGCATGCCCCGGGATAGCATCCGGCGCATGGACGCAGCCCGGGACGCAGCCCTCCTCCACACCATCGCCGACGGGGTCGCCACCGTCGTCATTTCGCACCCCGCCAAGCGCAACGCCATGACGGCCGCCATGTGGCGGGCCCTGCCGGAACTGCTGCCGGGGCTGGCGGCCGATCCGGCAGTCCGGGTGCTCGTCCTGACCGGGGCCGGAGCGACCTTCTGCGCGGGCGCGGACATCTCCTCGCTGACGGGGGACGGGGAAGAGGACCCGCAGGCGCTGGCCGTGGTGGCGGAGGAGGCGCTGGCCGCCTTCCCGAAGCCGACGCTGGCCGCGATCCGCGGGTTCTGCGTGGGCGGCGGGAGCCAGCTGGCGGGCGCCTGCGATCTGCGGTTCGCGGAGGAGGGAGCCTCCTTCGGGGTGACCCCGGCGAAGCTGGGCATCGTCTACCCGGCCTCTTCGACCAGGCGGCTGGCCCGGCTGGTCGGCCCGTCCGCCGCCAAGTACCTGCTCTTCTCGGCGGAGTTGATCGACGCGGACCGGGCGCTGCGCACCGGCTTCCTGGACGAGCTGCTGCCGGCGGGCCAACTGGACAAGCGGGTGGCGGAGTTCGCGCGGGTTCTCGTCTCGCGGTCGCAGCTGACGCAGGCGGCGGCCAAGGAGTTCGCGGACGGGCGGACGGACCGGGACGCCCACTGGGCGGCGCAGGCGGCCACGAGCGGCGACACCGCGGAGGGCGTCGCCGCGTTCCTCGAGCGCCGGACGCCCGCCTTCCGCTGGCCTACTGCGGACTGACCGCCCGCAGCCGCGCGACCAGCTCGGCCGGAGCCTTGGCCGGGGAACCGGCGTCGTAGGGCGGTTGGGGGTCGTACTCGGTCATCAGCTGGACGGTCTGGGCGAACTCGTCACCGGCGATCCTGCCGAGCAGGGTGAGGCCCATGTCGATCCCGGCGGAGACGCCCGCCGCGGTGACGTACTTCCCGTCGAACACCACCCGCTCCCCGGTGGGCTCCGCCCCGAACCGCGGCAGCTGGTCCAGGTACAGCCAGTGACCGGCGGCCCGCCGCCCGTCGAGCAGCCCGGCCGCGGCGAGCAGCAGGGAACCGGTGCAGACGGAGGTCGTCCAGGTGGTGGTCGCGTCGACGTCCCGCAGCCACCGCAGCACGGCGGGGTTCTTCATCTCCAGCTCGGGATGCGGTCCGCCGGGCACGATGACGATGTCGGGCCGGGTCACCTCGTGGAGCCCCTTGTCGGCGACGAGCGCCAGCGACCCGTTGTCGGTCCGCACGGGCCCGGGGCGCTCGGACACGAACACCGTCTCGGAGTCCTGGAGCCGGCCGAGCGTGTCGAAGGGCCCGATGGCGTCGAGGGCGGTGAAGCGGTCGTAGAGCAGTACGGCGATCTGCATGGCTCCTCCGGAGCGGTAGCGCGGTGCCGGTCCCCGGCCGGGGGCGGCTGGTCTGCGGTTGTGTACGGGGCCTCGCGTCTGAACGGCCTGGTCGCGGCCGTGGTCACGGGCCGAAGCGGCGGCGGTATTCGGCGGGGGGCTGGCCCAGGGTCCTGACGAAGGCACGGCGCAGTGCCTCAGGTGTGCCGTAGCCGCAGGCGCGGGAGATCTGGGCGACACCCTCCCGGCTGTCCTCCAGCAGCCGGCGCGCGTGCTCCACCCGCACCCGCTCGACGTACCGCCCGGGCGTGACCCCCGTCTCCGCCTGGAAGGCACGGGCGAAGTGGCGCGGCGAGAGCCGGGCCCGGGCAGCGAGGGCCTCGACGCTGAGATCGGAGCCCGGGTGCTCCGTGATCCACTGCTGGACGTCCCGCAGCGGCTCCCGCCGCGCCGTCTGCGCCGCCAGCTGCGCGCTGAACTGGGCCTGGTTGCCGGGTCTGCGCAGGAACACCACCAGGTGCCGGGCGATCGTCAGCGCCACCTCCCGCCCGTGGTCCTCCTCCACCAGCGCGAGCGCGAGGTCGATCCCCGCCGTGACCCCGGCCGAGGTGGCGACCGGCCCGTCCCGCACGTAGATCGGATCCGGCTCCACCACCACGTCCGGGTAGTCCCGGGCCATCTGCTCGCACACGTACCAGTGCGTCGTCGCCCGGCGCCCGTCCAGCAGCCCCGCCTCGGCCAGCAGCAGCCCTCCCGTACACACGGACACCAGCCGCTCGGCGCCACCCGCGTGGGTGCGCAGCCAGTCGGTGAGCCGCGGCTCGAAGTCGGCCGTGTACCGGCCGCCCGGCACGAGCAGGGTGGTCCCCCGGCCGGGCCGGGCACCGTCCAGGTCCCCGTCCGGGACCAGCGTCAGCCCGCTGCTCGTACGGACCGGCGTACCGCCCGGAGACACCGTACGGATCTCGTACGGGGACCGGCCCGGGAACCGGGCCGCGGCCGCGAACACCTCCACCGGCCCGGTGACGTCCAGGCTCTGCACCCCGTCGTAGAGGACGACGAGCACGTTTCGCAACGACATGGCCTCATGGTGTGACGCCGCACCCCGTGGCCGCAATGACGGGCCTCCCACCTATCCGGCCATCGTCGATGGCCCGCACCTGCCCGGATAGGATCGGCACATCATGACTGCAACCCTCGTCGCCAAGAAGCTCACCGCCGCCCACGGTGAGCGCACGCTGTTCGCCGATCTCGACCTCGTCGTCGCACCCGGCGACGTCATCGGCCTCGTCGGCGTGAACGGCGCCGGGAAGTCCACCCTGCTGCGCCTGCTCGCCGGGCTGGACACGCCCGAGACCGGTGAGCTGCGGCTCTCGCCGCCCACCGCCGCCGTCGGCCACCTGCCGCAGGAGCCGGAGCGCCGGCCCGCCGAGTCGGTACGGGAGTTCCTGGCGCGGCGTACCGGGGTGGCCGCCGCGCAGGCGGAGCTGGACGAGGCGACGCAGGGCCTGGTGGACGGGACACCGGGCGCGGACGACGCGTACGCGACGGCGCTGGACCAGTGGCTGAACCTCGGCGGCGCCGATCTCGACGAGCGGGCCGAGGAGGTCGCCGCCGAGCTCGGTCTCACCGTGGGCCTGGACCTGCCCATGACGGCGCTGTCCGGCGGCCAGGCGGCCCGCGCGGGCCTCGCCTCGCTGCTCCTCTCCCGTTACGACGTCTTCCTGCTGGACGAGCCCACCAACGACCTCGACCTGGAGGGTCTGGAGCGGCTGGAGCAGTTCGTCAAGGGGCTGCGCGCGGGCACGGTCGTGATCAGCCACGACCGCGAGTTCCTGACCCGGACCGTGACCAAGGTCCTCGAACTGGACCTGGCGCAGCAGCAGATCAACCTCTACGGCGGCGGCTACGACGCCTACCTGGAGGAGCGCGAGCGCGCCCGCGGCCACGCCCGCGAGGAGTTCGAGGAGTACGCGGGCAAGAAGTCGGCCCTGGAGGGCCGTGCCCAGATGCAGCGCAACTGGATGGACAAGGGCGTGCGCAACGCCCGCCGCAAGGCGAGCGACAACGACAAGATCGGCAAGAACCTGCGCGGCGAGTCCAGCGAGAAGCAGGCCGCCAAGGCCCGCCAGACGCAGCGGGCGATCGAGCGGCTGGAGATCGTCGACGAGCCGCGCAAGGAGTGGGAGCTGCGCATGGAGATCGCGGCGGCGCCGCGCTCCGGCTCCGTGGTGGCCACCCTGCGCGAAGCGGCCGTCAAGCGCGGTGACTTCGCCTTCGGCCCGGCCAGCCTGCAGATCGACTGGGCGGACCGGGTCGCGATCACCGGGGCCAACGGCGCGGGCAAGTCGACCCTGCTGGCCGTCCTGCTCGGCCGGGTGGCTCCGGACTCCGGCTCCGCCACCCTCGGTTCGGGCGTGCTGATCGGCGAGGTGGACCAGGCCCGCGGCCTGTTCCTCGGCGACGAACCGCTGCTGGAGGCGTTCTGCGCGGCCGTCCCGGACACCGATCCGGCCGAAGTGCGTACCCTGCTCGCCAAGTTCGGCCTCAAGGCCGCCCACGTCCTGCGCCCGGCGGGCACCCTCTCCCCGGGCGAGCGCACCCGGGCCGCCCTGGCCCTGCTCCAGGGCCGCGGGGTCAACCTGCTGGTCCTGGACGAGCCCACCAACCACCTCGACCTCCCGGCGATCGAGCAACTGGAGGCCGCCCTGGAGGCGTACGAGGGCACGCTCCTGCTGGTCACCCACGACCGCCGCATGCTGGACGCCGTCTCGGTGACCCGGCGCCTGCGGGTCGAGGACGGCAAGGTCACCGAGCTGTAGCCGGCGGGACGGGGGGGCCGCCGTCTCAAGGTGCCGACCGGCTCGTGCGCGACTAGCCTTTGTGGGTGAGAGCCGCAACCGCGGAGCACGCCCCCATGGCCGAAGTGCCGCGTCAGCAGGGGTTGCACCTCTGACGCGCGCCTGCTTCGGAACCCGCGTGGGGCCCGGGCCCCTGTGTCCGGACCTGTGCTTCCGCACTTCCAGCGGCCCTGTATCCGATCCGCGCCGCGCATTCTGGTATGCGGCCGCGGTTCCGCTCCCTCATGCCTCTGAGAGGTGCGGGCGGGCGGGAGGAAAGGGAATCTCCATGCATGCACAGAGAGCGAAGCGCCTCTTCGTGGTCTCCGCTGCCGGTCTGCTGATGGCCGGTGGGGCCGCGCTCGGTACGGCGGGCACCGCCTCGGCGGCAACCCCCACCCAAACCGTCAGTTACGTCACCGGCGGTGGCTGGGACCACGACGATGACGACGACTACGGCGGCCACGGCGGCTGGCGCCACGGCGGCTGGGACCACGATGACGACGACAACGGTTACGGAGGACACGGCCACGGCCGAGGAGGCTGCTGATTCGTCCCCTACACAGCACACCGTGCGCGGACCGGTCACCGGGCCGCGCATCGGTCTGCCGCGGTGACGTCAGCGCTCCGCCGGAGCGCTCCTCTTGCGGGCCATCTTCCGCGCCACGAAACCGCGCGGGAGGTGCCGGGCCGCCAGGGCGTACGCCCGGTAGCGGCGGCCCGCGATGCTCAGCGGGCGGCGCAGCGCGAGGTCGCGCAGAGCCTGGTCGACCACGGCCCGCGGCTCCAGCCAGACCGCTTCGCGCAGGGCGCTGACGTCCATTGCGGCGCGTTCCTGGAACTCGGTGCGGGTGAAGCCCGGTACCACCGCCAGGACCCGGACGCCGTACGGCTCCATGTCCACCCGCAGCGACTCGCTGAACGCGGTGACCCAGGCCTTGGCCGCTCCGTAGGTGCCGGTCGGCAGCAGTCCGGCCACCGAGGACACGTTGACCACCGCGCCCCGGCGGCGCTCGCGCAGGCCCGGCAGTACGGCGTGGGTGAGCCGCAGGGGCACCTTGACCAGCAGGTCGAGCATCCGCTCCTCGTCCTCGACCGGGCTGTACGGGAAGGGCGCGGGCAGTCCGAAGCCCGCGTTGTTGACCAGGATGTCCACGGGACGGATCCGGTCGGCGAGGCGCGCGGCGACCGCCGCGCAGTCCCCCGGGTCCAGCAGGTCGGCGGGCAGCACCTCGGCCGCCGTGCCGAACTCCCGGCCGAGGTCCCGCGCCACGGTCTCCAGCCGCTCCTTGTCGCGGGCCACGAGGACCAGGTCGGCGCCCTTGGCCGCGAAGGCCCGGGCGAAGGCGGCGCCCAGTCCGGCGCTGGCCCCGGTGATCAGTACGGTGGTCACGACGGCTGCACTTCCCGGGTGTACTCGTGGGCGACGTCGACGAGGAACCGGGCCTCCTCGGCCAGGTCCCCGCCCTCGGCGGAGGTCTGGATGGCGGCGGGCAGCTCCAGCCCGGCCGCCTCGCCCGGCTGCCCGGGGGCTCCGGAGAGCTTCGCCCGCCGTGCGTCGCGCAGTACGGAGGCCAGCGCGGCGGCGGTGCGCCGCTGCTCGGGGACCCCGCGCCCGGCGACGCGGCCGCGGGCGTCCTCCAGGGCGCCCGGGGCGACGTACTCGCCCAGGATCAGGATCGCGTCGCGCGTCTCGATCACCTTGCGGTAGACGAGCAGGTTGCGCGGGACCGGCGGCCACAGCAGCTCCACCATCCGCCCGGCCCGCGGTTTGTTCAGGGCCACGTGCGGGACGGCCTGGACCAGGTCGCGCCACAGCGGCCAGAGCCGCCAGGCGGTGGCGATGTCGGATGCGGTCCGGCGGAAGGTGAACAGGGTCGGCACGAGGATCGCGGCGGCCCGCAGCAGCCCGTGCACGTTCATCAGCAGCGGCAGGGCGGGCATCGCCCAGGTGCTGCCGAACAGGGCCTTGAGCAGGTAGGCGAGCCAGAACAGGCCGGCGAGCGCGGTGCCGAGGCCGAAGAGCCGCAGCCCGGCGGCCAGCCCCCGGCTCTCCGTGCGGCGGCTGTAGCGCCAGCACAGCGCCACGCAGACGGTGTTGGCGACCACGTGCGCGCAGATCAGCACCAGCCAGTACGCGAGGGAGGGCACCGGGTCACCGACCGGCGGCATGGTGTGCGTGCCGTGCGCGGGCGCCGCGGCGTCCAGCGCGACCAGCGCGGCGAGCCACCCGACCGTGGCGGTCCAGGAGACGAGCCGCAGGCGGCGGCCGCCCGCGGCGGCGGCCACGAAGTACAG
The DNA here is from genome assembly GCA_049998195.1 of Streptomyces sp. cmx-11-4. Taxonomy (GTDB): domain Bacteria; phylum Actinomycetota; class Actinomycetes; order Streptomycetales; family Streptomycetaceae; genus Streptomyces. The sequence goes on along the minus strand of JAEBET010000002.1, from coordinate 394,762 downwards.
GACGGCGCCGGCGGAGAAGACGCCGATGAGGTTGCGGACGAGGCCGATGGTGTGCGCGTAGCCCGCGCCGCGGTCCATCGCGTACGCGACGACGTCGGGAAGGTTCAGGGTCATCGCGGCGGCGGCGGTGGCCACGGCCAGCCACAGGCCGCGCTGCTGCGGCGAGCGCAGGGCGCCCGGGGCGCGGAGCAGGACCGCGAGCCACAGGCACACCACGCTGGGAACGGCGAGCCAGTTCCCGAAGGCGGTCAGGTCAGCTGCCATCGTTCCCCCGCTCGTAGCCCATGGCGGATTCGAGCCGGGCCAGGGTGCCCCGGGCCCGGGCCGCCGACGGCGGGCCGGCGTTCGCCGTGCGGATGCGGATCATGCTGGCGAGCATCTCCGCCTCCTGCTCCTGGCGGGTGGTGTAGTTGGTGCGCCCGAGCACGACCGGGGCGCGCCCGTCGGCCTCCTCGCCCTCCAGCGAGTGGTGGCCGAAGAGGATGTGGCCGAGCTCGTGGAGCACGATGTGCTCCCGGTGCAGCGGGGTGGTCTGCGCCTCGTAGAAGACGTAGTCGACGCTGGCCGTGCCCACCCACAGTCCGCACACGCCCGATTCCGCGGCCTCCTTGGGCAGCGGGTGGAGCTTGATGGGGCGGCCGCGCTGCTCGGCCATGCGGCTGCACAGCGCGTCGAGGGAGAACGGATGGGTCAGATCCAGTTGGCCGAGAATGTTCTCGCACCGTTTGCGCAGGCTGAGTTGCCGGTGGGGCATGTGATCCCTCTTCGGACCCTTTCTCGGGCAGCGTCGGTAGGCGTGTGCTGGCATGGGCATGGCGTCCTGTGCCTTCGAAGGCGGCCTCGGGGAATGCGGTCCTGAGGGGAAATACGGAAGCCCGTCCGCCTGGGTGACGAACGGGCGTTCCACCATGCCTACAGATCTTGTAGCGGAGTTGGCAAGACAGGTCGCCCGCTGGGGGACCTATTCGGCCATCACACGGAAGATCCTCACGCGCCGGGGTGGCCGCAAGTCTTCGGCTAGCGCTTGCGGCGCTCCTCGGGTCCGGTGAGGCCGGCGCGGCGCAGTGCGTCGGCCATCGCGCTGTTGGCGGGCGCGGGGGCGGAAGCGGAAGCGCCGCCGCCCTGCCGCTGACCCTGCCCGCGCTGGCCGCCGCCCTGGCGCTGGCCCTGACCCTGGCCGCCCTGGCCCTGGCCGCGCTGGCCTTGGCCCTGACCCTGACCCTGGCCGCGCTGGCCCTGGCCGCCCCCGCCGCGCTGCTGCGGCGGACGGCCGCCGCCCCGCCGCTCCTGGCCCGGAGTGCCCGCGCCGCGCTCCGCGCCGGCCTCGTCCTCCAGCCGCAGGGTCAGCGAGATGCGCTTGCGCGGGATGTCCACCTCCATGACCTTCACGCGGACGATGTCGCCCGGCTTGACCACGTCCCGGGGGTCCTTGACGAAGGTCTTCGACAGCGCCGAGACGTGCGCCAGCCCGTCCTGGTGCACGCCGATGTCGATGAAGGCGCCGAAGGCGGCCACATTGGTGACCACTCCCTCCAGGATCATCCCGGGGGCCAGGTCGCCGATCTTCTCCACGCCCTCCTTGAAGGTCGCGGTCTTGAAGGCCGGGCGCGGGTCGCGGCCGGGCTTCTCCAGCTCGCGCAGGATGTCGGTGACGGTGGGCAGGCCGAAGGCCTCGGTGACGAACGACTCCGGGCGCAGGGAGCGCAGTACGCCCGTGTTGCCGATCAGCGCCGCCACCTCGCCGCCGGCCGTCTTGCCCATCGCCCGGACCACCGGGTAGGCCTCGGGGTGCACCGCGGAGGCGTCCAGCGGGTCCTCCCCGCCGCGGATCCGCAGGAAGCCCGCGCACTGCTCGTACGCCTTCGGGCCCAGCCGGGCCACGTCCTTGAGGCCCTTGCGGCTGCGGAAGGGTCCGTTGGCGTCGCGGTGGGCGACGATGTTCTCGGCGAGCCCGCCGCTGATGCCCGACACGCGCGAGAGCAGCGGCGCGGAGGCGGTGTTGACGTCCACGCCGACGCCGTTCACACAGTCCTCGACCACCGCGTCGAGCGAGCGGGACAGCTTCACCTCGGACAGGTCGTGCTGGTACTGGCCGACTCCGATCGACTTCGGGTCGATCTTGACCAGCTCGGCGAGCGGGTCCTGGAGGCGCCGGGCGATGGAGACCGCGCCGCGCAACGACACGTCCATGTCGGGGAGTTCCTGCGAGGCGAAGGCCGAGGCGGAGTACACGGAGGCGCCCGCCTCCGAGACCATCACCTTGGTGAGCTCCAGCTCGGGGTGGCGGGTGATCAGCTCCCCGGCGAGCTTGTCGGTCTCGCGGGAGGCCGTGCCGTTGCCGATGGCGACCAGGTCGACCGCGTGCTCCTTCGCGAGGCGGGCGAGCTTGGCGAGGGACTCGTCCCACTTGTTGGCGGGCACGTGCGGGTAGATGACGTCGGTGGCCACGACCTTGCCGGTGGCGTCCACGACGGCGACCTTCACACCGGTACGGAAGCCCGGGTCCAGGCCGAGCGTCGCCCGCGTGCCGGCCGGGGCGGCGAGCAGCAGGTCGCGCAGGTTCGCGGCGAAGACCCGTACGGCCTCGTCCTCGGCGGCCGCGCGCAGCCGCGTCCGCAGGTCGATGCCGAGGTGCACCTGGATCTTCGTGCGCCAGGCCCAGCGGACCGTGTCGGCCAGCCACTTGTCGCCGGGGCGGTCGCGGTCCGCGATGCCGAAGCGGCGGGCGACCATGCCCTCGTACGTCGACGGGCCGGGGGTCTCGCTCGGCGGCTCCGGCTCCAGCGTGAGGTCGAGGACCTCCTCCTTCTCGCCGCGCAGCATCGCGAGGACGCGGTGCGAGGGGAGGGCGGTGAAGGGCTCGGCGAACTCGAAGTAGTCGGCGAACTTGGCGCCCGCCTCTTCCTTGCCCTCGCGGACCTTGGCGGCGAGCCGGCCCCGGCCCCACATGCGCTCGCGCAGTTCGCCGATCAGGTCGGCGTCCTCGGCGAACCGCTCGGTGAGGATGGCGCGGGCACCCTCCAGGGCCGCGGCCGGGTCGGCGACACCCTTGTCGGCGTCAACGAACGCGGCGGCCGCCGCGGCCGGTTCCACGGAGGGGTCGGCGAGCAGTCCCTCGGCGAGGGGCTCGAGGCCGGCCTCGCGGGCGATCTGCGCCTTGGTGCGCCGCTTGGGCTTGAACGGCAGGTAGATGTCCTCGAGCCGGGCCTTGGTGTCGGCCGCGTTGATCCGCGCCTCCAGCTCGGCGTCGAGCTTGCCCTGCTCCCGTACGGAGTCCAGGATCGCGGCGCGCCGGTCCTCCAGCTCGCGCAGATAGCGCAGCCGCTCCTCGAGGGTGCGCAGCTGCGCGTCGTCGAGCATCTCGGTCGCTTCCTTGCGGTAGCGAGCGATGAACGGCACGGTGGAGCCGCCGTCGAGCAGCTCGACGGCGGCCTTGACCTGCCGCTCCCGTACGCCGAGCTCCTCGGCGATCCTGCCTTCGATGGACGTCGTCACGATCGGGTCCCGCCTGCCTTCGTTTGCACTGGAAGGCTGCCAATTGTGGCAGGTGGCCGTGACAAGGCGCGGTAAGGGCGGGCCCGGGGGTCCCTCAGGCCTTGCCGCGCAGGTCCGCCGGGAAGGCTCCGGCGGTCATCGCCTTCAGCACGAATCCGCCGCCGAGTTCCGCGAGGCGGGCCAGGCCGTCCGCGCCGAGGTGCTCGTACGGGGCCGCGTCGAGGCGGTCGGTGTCGGCCTCGAGGCTCTCGCGGACGGCCTTGCCCTCCTCGGTGAGCTCGCCGTCCGCGTCGAGGATCCCGCGCGCGCGGAGCCGGTCGGCCGCGGCGTCCAGGTCGGACTGCTCCCAGCCGCGGCTGGCCTTGAGCCACTTCGGGGTCATGCCCTTGCCGGTGGCGGTGTGGCTGACCAGTGCCTCGAGCGGGTCCAGGCCGGCGATGAGCAGGGCGGCGAGGTGGCCGTCGCCCCGGTGTTCGCGCAGCAGGGTGGTCGCGTGCCACAGGCGCAGGTGGGGCGCCTCGGGTACGGGCAGGTCGGCGTGGGCCGCGTAGAGGGCACGGGCGTGCCGGGTGCAGGCCTCGGTGGCGCGCATCGCCAGGTCGGCGGCCTCGGCGATCTCGGGCGACTCGATGGTCTCCTCGCCGAGGAGCCTGCGCAGGGTGGCGTCGGCGGCGCGCAGCCGGGCGGCGAGGACCTCCTCGGGCGTGGCGGTGTCCCAGACTGCGGGGAGGTGCCGGGCGACGAAGTCGTGGCGGTAGTTGTAGAACGTCGCGGTCACCGTGCCAGCTCCGACGGCGCCCAGGGCGGCGGACCGGGCGGCGAGGTTGACGGCGACGGGGTGGGTGATCCCCAGGCCCGCGAACTCCTTGGGGGTGTCCGGCGAGAAGTAGACGGTGGAGTGCAGCGGGTTGATCGCGGCGTGCCAACAGTGCCGGGCGGCGAGCGGAGGAAGGGTCATGGAGGGCAGGTTACCGACTGTTCAGTATGTCGGGAAGGCCGAGCCCGTCGGCCGCCTCCTCGCCCGTCGTCTCCCCTCTCCTCACCTGTCTCTCCCCCGTCTGCGCACCTGTCTCTCCCGGATCTCCTCACTCGTACCCCCGAACGCCGGAGCACCCGGCTCTTTCCGGCCTTTCCTCGGCTGTGACGGCCGAATGGCGATCGTGTGACAGCAGGGGCCATGGACATGACGTGGGGCATCAAGGGTGAATACGGTCGAGCGACAAGCGCTTGAACCGATCTGTCTCCTCTCCCACTTGGAGCCCTTCGTGCACCGCAAAGTCATCGCCCCGAGCGTGCTCGCCGCTTCCCTGCTGCTGGTGATCCCGGCCTCGGCGGCGAGTTCCGCTCCGGGCGCCCCGGGTATCGGCGATCCCTACTACCCGGCCAGCGGCAACGGCGGATACGACGTGTCCCACTACGACCTGCGCCTGCAGTACCAGCCGAAGACGGACCTGCTCGAGGGCACCGCCACCCTGCTCGCCACCGCCAAGCAGGACCTGTCCCGCTTCAACCTGGACTTCGGCCTCCAGGTCAGCGAGGTCCGTGTCAACGGGACCAAGGCGAAGTTCGCCGCCTCCGGCAGCCACGAGCTGGAGGTCACCCCGGCGAAGCCGCTGGCGCGCAACACCCCGCTGACCGTCGTCGTCAAGTACGCCGGGAAGCCCTCCGAGTTCAAGGTGGACGGCTGGACGGCCTGGCAGCGCACGCCCGACGGCGGGGTGGCGGCGCAGGAGCCCGACTCGGCGGTCTGGTGGTTCCCGAGCAACGACCACCCGCTCGACAAGGCCACCTTCGACGTCTCGGTCAACGTCCCGGACGGCACCCAGGCGATCAGCAACGGCGTGCTCCAGTCGCAGACCTCGCGGCTGGGCTGGACCCGGTACAACTGGCGGTCCAACAAGCCCCAGGCCACCTACCTGGCCACGCTCGCGGTCGGCAAGTTCGACATCACCACCGACAAGACGGCGAGCGGTCTGCCGGTCCTCAACGCCTACAGCAAGGACCTCGGCGACAACGCCGGGGCGGCGCGGGCGAGCGTGGAGCGGACCGCCGAGGTCGCCGACTGGCTGGAGGGGGTCTTCGGCCCGTACCCCTTCAACGCGCTGGGCGGATACGTGCCGAACGTGACGGCCGGTTTTGCGCTGGAGACCCAGACGCGTCCGTTCTACGGACCGCGCCAGTTCCAGAACGGCGCGAACGTCTCGGTGGTCGTGCACGAGCTGGCCCACCAGTGGTACGGCGACAGCGTGTCGGTCGAGGGCTGGAAGGACATCTGGATCAACGAGGGCTTCGCCCGCTACAGCCAGTGGCTGTGGTCGGAGAAGGAGGGCGAGGGCACCGCCCGGGAGCTCGCCGACTGGGCCTACTCCGTCCGCCCGGCCGAGGACCCGTTCTGGCAGGTCAAGCCGGGTGACCCGGGTCCGGAGAACCAGTTCCACGGGGCCGTCTACGACCGTGGCGCCATCGCCCTGCAGGCGCTGCGCAACGAGATCGGCGACGAGAAGTTCTTCGAGATCCTGAAGGGCTGGCCGGCCGAGCGGGCCTACGGCAACGCCAAGGTCGGCGACTTCGTCCGCTACGCGGAGAAGGTGTCGCGCAAGCCGCTGGCCCAGCTGTTCGAGACCTGGCTGTACACGCCGGGCAAGCCGGACGCTTCGGCCCTGAACCCGGCGGCCGGCGGCGCCGCGGCCCGGTCCTTCTCGGCCGCCCCGGCGGAGAAGACCGAGCCGAAGTCCTGGAAGAAGATCGCGGAGACGAACACGATCCACCAGCACGACGAGCCCGCCGGGCACGACGAGCACTGAGCGTCCGTCAGCGGGCGGCGGCGTGCCATCGGGCGCGCGCCGCCCGCGCGATGGGCAGGTACCGCAGCCGCTCCGGCAGCACCGGTACGAGGAGCCGTACGGCCGTACTGAACCGCCGGAGCCTGCGCTCCTGGGCCGGGCTCCACTCCAGCCCGATGGCCGCACGCGCCTCGGGCGGCATGTAGCCGGCGGTGACGAAGGCGCGCAGGCGCAGGAAGACCGCCCGCAGCGCCGGCCAGGTGAGCCGCAGCAGCAGCCGGACCACGGGCCCGCCGGCCTCGGGGCGGGGCAGCGGGACGTCGGTGGCGACCAGCTCGCGGGCGACCCCGGTGGGCTCGATCTCCTCGGCGAGCATCCGGGCCCAGTAGACCCAGTACTCCTCGATGGTCTGGGGCATGTCCCGGTCGTGGAGGCCCAGGATGCGGCCGACCTGGAGCCACTCGCGGTAGAGCTGCCGCTCCTGGGCGGGGGTGAAGCGGCGCAGCAGGTAGCGCCCGGCGTAGAGGTAGACGGGGAACCCGGTCGCGTGCACCCAGGCGTAGCAGGCCGGGTCCAGGGAGTGGTAGCGCCGGCCCCGGGTGTCGACGCCCTGGATCTCCTTGTGCAGACGGCGCACCCGGCGGCCCTCCTCGGCGGCGCTCTCCCCGCCGTACACCCACAGCTGGACCGAGCGCAGCGAGCGCTCGCCCCGGCCCCAGGGGTCGGTGCGGAAGACGGAGTACTGGTCGACTCCGGCCGCGATGGCGGGGTGGGCCACCTGCAGGGTGAAGGCGGCGGGCAGCATGAGCAGGGCCCGGACGTCACCGGCGATGGTCCACAGCACGCCGCCGGGCGCGGGCGGCTCGGGGTCGGCCCTGCGTGCGGCGCCCGCGGCCGGGTGTTCCGTCGTGGCCATGCGCGTGCCCCCAGGTGTCGAACTCGCCGTACGTCCAGTATGACCTGCGGTTCGGGCCTCCCGCCGGGCCCGGGGAGACGGGCTCCCTTTCGGCGTTCGGGGGGACGGCTACGGCGGACTGGCCGGCTCCGTTCTCACCCGCCTCCCCACGTTGTCGTGCCCTGGACAGAAAGTCGCTGCACGGGTGTTACCCAGAGGTAACCGTGGCTGCTTGGATGGCGAAGCCGATCCGATCTTCCCCCGCAGGAACGATGGAGTCCCCCATGCCGCAGACCTCCCCCCGCCGCCACCGGGCCGCCGCCGCTGCCGTCGCCGCGGTCGCCGCGGGCGCCCTGGCCGCCACCACCGCGCCGGCCGCGACGGCCGCCGAGTCCGCCGCTGCGCCGCGGCTCAGCGTGCTCTCGTACAACGTGTTCCTGATGAGCAAGAGCCTGTACCCGAACTGGGGCCAGGACCACCGGGCCGCGGAGATCCCGAGGACCTCCTTCTACCAGGGCCACGACGTGGTCGTGCTTCAGGAGGCCTTCGACAACGCCGCCTCGGACGCCCTGAAGGCCAACTCGGCGGCCCAGTACCCGCACCAGACCCCGGTCGTCGGCCGCAGCAAGTCCGGCTGGGACGCCACGGGCGGCGCGTACTCCTCCACCACTCCGGAGGACGGCGGCGTCACGATCCTCAGCAAGTGGCCCATCGTCCGCAAGGAGCAGGTCGTCTACAAGGACGCCTGCGGCGCCGACTGGTGGTCCAACAAGGGCTTCGCCTACGTCGTGCTGAACGTGAACGGCGCCAGGGTGCACGTGGTCGGCACGCACGCCCAGTCCACCGACCCGGGCTGCGGCGCCGGCGAGGCGGCGGACATGCGCGCCCGCCAGTTCCGCACCATCGACGCCTTCCTGGACGGCAAGAACATCCCGGCGAACGAGCAGGTCATCGTGGCGGGCGACTTGAACGTCGACTCCCGCACCCCGGAACTCGCCTCGATGCTGGCCAACGCCGACCTGGCGGGCTCGGACACCCGCACGGGTCACCCGTACTCCTTCGACACCGCGCTGAACTCGATAGCGAACTACCGCTACCCGAGCGACCCGCGCGAGGACCTGGACTACGTCCTGTACCGCAAGGGCAACGCCCGTCCGGCGGGCTGGGAGAACAACGTGGTGAAGGAACAGTCGGCGCCCTGGACGGTCTCCAGCTGGGGCACCTCCTACACGTACACCAACCTGTCCGACCACTACCCGGTGATCGGGCGCTAGCACCCGCACCCTGGTCCGGCGGGCGGGCGGCCGCCCACCGGACCAGGGTCGTCCGCGTTACGGAGCCTGGTACAGGGCGTCGATCAGGGATCCGTACTTCTCCCGGACCACCCGCCGGCGGAGCTTCAGCGAGGGGGTCAGCTCCCCCGATTCGGGTCCCCACTCCTCGGTCAGCACCCGGTACCTCTTGATCTGCTCGGTCCGGTTGAGCCGCGCGTTGGCCGTCTCCACGGCGCGGGCGATCTCCTCCCGTACGGCGGGGTCCTCGGCGAGCGCGGCGAGGGAGGCGGCCTCGATGCCCCGGGCCGCCGCCCAGGCCGGGGCCAGCTCCGGGTCCAGGACCAGCAGGGCGACCAGGTAGGACCGGCCGTCGCCGTGGACCAGGGCCTGGCCGATCAGCGGGTGCTCCTTGACGGTGTTCTCCACCAGCGCCGGGGAGACGTTCTTGCCGTTGGAGGTGATGATCAGCTCCTTCTTGCGGTCGGTCAGCCAGAGGAACCCGTCCTCGTCGAGCCGTCCGATGTCCCCGGTCGGGAACCAGCCCTCCTCGTCGGCCGCGCTCTCCACCGTGCCGTCGGGCCGCAGGTAGCCGCCGAAGACGGTCGCCCCGCGGGTGAGGATCTCCCCGTCCTCGGCGAGCCGCAGCTCCAGTCCCTCGATGGCGCGGCCCACCGAGCCCAGCCGGAAGCCGTCCGGGCTGTTGACCGTGCACACGCCGGCGGTCTCGGTGAGGCCCCAGGCGTCCATGATGGTGATCCCCCAGCCCGCCCAGAAGCGGACCACGTCGATCGGCATCGGGGCGGTGGCGCTGGCCGTCCAGACGAGCCGGTCCAGGCCGGCCAGTCCCAGCAGCGGGTCCAGCACCCGCTCCTTCGCCGTGGCGTACGAGGCTTCGAGCGCGGCCGGCACCTCCTCCCCGCGCTCCCGGTGGCCCGCGCGGGCACGGGCCAGGTCGTTCGCGGCCTCGATGGCTCCGCGCTGCTCCTCGGGAAGCGTCCCGAGGACCGCCTTGACCCCGGCGGCGAGCTTCTCCCACACCCGGGGCACGCCGAAGAACTGCACCGGGCGCAGTTCGCGGACCGCCCCCGCCACCGCGGTCGGGTCGGCGCACAGCCGTACGTGCGCGGCGCGCAGCAGCGGCAGGTAGATGCCGAGGACCCGCTCCGCGATGTGCGCGAAGGGCAGGTAGCAGATGTGCTCGGCGTGCTCGGGCAGGTCCACGTTCCGGTCGAGGCGGACCGCCTGGAGCATGAGGTTGCGATGGGTGAGGCGGACCCCCTTGGGGTCGCCCGTGGTGCCGGAGGTGTAGACGACGGTCAGCGGGTCCTCGGGGCCGGTCTCCTGCCAGGTCTTCTCGAAGGCCTCGGCCCGGTGCAGCCGGGCCCCGCTCGCGTACAGGGAGCCGTAGGTGCGGTGCGGGCCGGCCTCCGAGGCCTCGGCGACGACCAGCCGTTCCAGGGGCACGCCGGCGTCGGCGAGCAGCGGCTCCCACCGGACGAGCTCGCGGGCGCCCTCGATGACGGCGACCCTGGCCCGGCTGTGGCGGGCGATGTGGGCGATCTGCTCGGGCGCGGAGGTCCCGTACACGGTCACGGGGACGGCGCCGAGGTGGACGAGGGCGAGGTCGCTGAGCCAGTGCTCGGGACGGTTGCCCATCATCATCAGGACGTGCTCGCCGCGCTCGACTCCGAGGGCGGCGTAGCCGGAGGCGAGGACGGCGACCTGGCGGCGCACCTCGCTCCAGGTGAGGGTCGTCCACGGAGCCGCCTGGGGGCCGGCGCGCCACGAGAGGGCGGGCAGGTCACCGTGCTCGGCGGCGTTGCGGGCCAGCAGGGCGGGGAGGGTGAGCTCCTCGGGTCGTCCGGGCAGTCGCAGGTTCGTGGTCATGGGCAGCTCCTGGCCGTTTCACATCGTTGGTGCGACAGCAATACTGTTGAACCCAAGCTGTGGAGCAGAGAGCGAGGCGCAGACGATGGCCGACCAGGCACCCGAGCCGATGCTCACCGTGGACGAGCTGGCGGCCCGGGCGGGCGTCACCGTCCGCACCGTACGGTTCTACAGCACGCGCGGGCTTTTGCCCCCTCCCGTGATCGGCCCTCGTCGTGTGGGGCACTACGGACCGGAGCACCTGTCGCGGCTGGCGCTGATCGAGGAGTTGCAGCACCAGGGCATGACGCTGTCCGCCATCGAGCGCTATCTGGACGCGCTGCCCGACGACCTGAGCGCGCACGATCTGGCGATCCACCGCGCCCTGGTGGCCAGTTGGGCACCTGACTCGGCCCAGGAGGTCTCGCGGGCGGAGCTGGAGAAGCGGGCCGGTCGGGGCCTGTCGGACACCGATGTCCGGCGGCTGACGGCGATGAACGTGCTGGCCGCTTCGGGGGACGGTTTCCGGGTGGACGTGGGGCTGCTGCGGCTGGGGGTGGCACTGCTCGACGTACCGATCGCGCACGAGACGATCCTGGCGGCGCGCACGGTGCTGATGGAGCACACCAGGTCGGCGGCGCACGAGCTGACGGCGCTGTTCCGGGACGAGGTGTGGGGGCCGTTCACGGAGGGCGAGAGCGATCCGGAGCGGGTGGAGTCGATGAAAGCGCTGTCCGCGCACATGCAGCCGATGGTGGTGCAGGCGCTGGTGACGGCCTTCCAACGGTCCCTCCGGGAGGAACTGCGGGCGGCCTTCGTCTCCGGCGAGGCGTCCGGCGGGGCATCCGTCGGGGCGTCCGGCGGGCCGTCCGGCACGGAGTCCTGACCGAGCGGCGGCGGCCCGCTCTGAGTACGCTGGAAAGGAATCTCCGCGCCGGGCCTGTTTTCCCCCGGGCAGTTCACGAATGCCTTCGTGAGGGAGATCGGTTCCCATGGACCTCAACACCATCACCGACGTCGTGCGTCGGCCGGCCGGGCGACCGGGGGCGGACTGGCGCGAAGGGGACGCCTGGCTCGCGGGCGGCACCTGGCTGTTCTCCACCGAACAACCCGCCCTGCGCCGCCTGGTCGACCTGACCGCGCTGCCCTGGGAGCCCCTCGTCCCCAGCGACGCCGGCCTCGAGATCGGTGCCACGTGCACCATCCGCGACCTGTACGCCTTCGCACCGCCCGGGGACTGGCCCGCGGCCGGCCTCGTCCCGGTGGCCTGCGAGGCGTTCCTCGCCTCGTTCAAGGTGTGGAACGCGGCGACCGTCGGCGGGAACATCTGCATGTCCCTGCCCGCCGGGCCGATGATCACGCTCACGGTCGCGCTGGAGGCGCGCTACGAACTCTGGGCCCGCGACGGGTCCGTACGCACCGTCGACGCCCTCGAGTTCGTGACCGGCGACCACCGCAACGTCCTCGCGCCCGGCGAGATCCTGCGCCGCATCGACCTTCCGGCGCACGCCCTGCGCAAACGCGCCGCGCACCGCCGCTTCACGCTGACCCGCCTGGGCCGCTCGACCGTGTTCCTCATCGGTACGCACATGCCCGGGACCGGCAACCTGCTGCTCACCGTCACCGCCGGCACCACACGGCCGGTGCGGTTCGCCTTCGACTCCATGCCCGATGCCCCCACCCTGCGGCAGAGCATCGACGCCCTCCCCGCCGACGTCTGGTTCGCCGACCCGAACGGGACCCCCGACCACCGTCGCCACCTGACACGGCACTTCGCCGAAGAGATCCGCGGCGAACTCATCGCCGGGGGCCCGGCATGACCTACCTCGTGAACGGACGGCGCTTCGACGAGGAACCGGACCCCGGCCAGTGCCTGCGCACCTTCCTGCGCGCACTCGGCCACTTCGGCGTCAAGAAGGGCTGCGACGCGGGGGACTGCGGTGCGTGCACGGTGTGGCTGGACGGCACACCGGTGCACAGCTGCATCACCCCCGCCTTCCGCGCGGACGGCCGCGCGGTGACCACGATCGAGGGTCTCGGCTCGCCCGGCGACCTGCATCCGGCACAGCGGCGGTTCCGCGACGCCGCGGGGTTCCAGTGCGGTTTCTGCACCGCGGGGATGATCATGACCTCGGCGACGTTCACCGAGGACCAGAAGGCGGACCTGCCGAGGGCGTTGAAGGGCAACCTCTGCCGCTGCACCGGCTACCGGTCGATCGAGGACGCCGTGAAGGGCGTCGCCCGCGTGCAGAGCGCGGAGCCCGGAAGGGCCGTCGGAACGAGCGTCGGCGCGCCGGCGGCCGAGGACGTGGTGACCGGCCGGGCCGAGTTCACGATGGACACCCGCATGGAGGGCATGCTGCACCTCAAAGTGCTGCACTCGCCCCACGCGCACGCCCGGATCGTCTCGATCGACAAGTCAGCCGCGCTCGCGGTCCCCGGCGTGCACCGCGTCTACACCTGGCAGGACGTGCCGCGCAGGCGGTTCACCACGGCGATCCACACCGACCACCTGGTGGATCCGGACGACACGTACATCCTCGACGACACGGTCCGCTTCGCCGGCCAGCGCGTCGCCGTCGTCCTCGCCGACACGGTCGGGGCGGCCGAGGAGGGCTGCCGGAAGGTGGCCGTGGAGTACGAGGTACTGCCCGCCGTCTTCGACCCCGAGGAGGCCATGGCCGACGGCGCGCCCCCACTGCACGGCTCGGCGGATCCGTTCGTCCGCGACAGCGTCCACAACCTCCTGCTGGAGATCCACTCGCACATCGGCGACGTCGACGCGGGGTTCGCCGCGGCCGACGTGGTCCACGAGGGCACGTACGTCTCGCCGCGCGTGCAGCACGCCCACCTCGAGACCCACGGTTCGATCGCCTGGATGGAGGACGGTCGGCTGAACGTCCGCACCAGCTCCCAGTCCCCGTCGATCGCGAAGGTCAAACTGGCCTACCTGTTCGCGCTGCGCCCGGACCAGCTGCGCGTGTTCTGCCGGCGCGTCGGCGGCGGTTTCGGCGGCAAGCAGGAGGTCATCTCGGAGGACCTGGTGGCGCTCGCCGCCCTGGACACCGGGCGGCCCGTCTGCTTCGAGTACACGCGCGAGGAGGAGTTCACCACGGCCTCGCCCCGGCACCCGATGAAACTGACGGTCAAGCTCGGCGCGAAGGCGGACGGCACGCTCACGGCCTTCCAGGTCCGCAACGTGTCCAACACGGGCGCCTACGGCAACCACGGCGGCGAGACGCTGTACGCGGGCGGCGCAGCCGTCATGATCTACCGCTGCCCCAACAAGAAGTACGACGCCTTCTCCGTCTACACGAACACCGTGCCCAGCGGCGCGCTGCGCGGCTACGGCATGACCCAGCCGGCCTTCGCCGTGGAGTGCGCGATGGACGAGCTGGCCCTCGCCCTGCACATGGATCCGCTCGAACTGCGCCGCCGCAACATCGTGCGCCCCGGCGATCCGCTCGTCGCGATGCACGACGGCCCCGATGACGTGATGTTCAACGAGGACGGGCTCGCCCGGTGCATCGACCTCGTGGCCGGCGCCCTGGCCCGTACGGCCGATCAGCACGCCCCCGGCCCCGGGTGGCTCGTCGGGGTCGGCGTCGCCAGCTCCCTGCACGAGACCGCGCCCCCGACCGAGCACATCTCCGAGGCCTGGCTCACGCTCGGCGACGACCTCGTGTACGAACTGGCCGTCGGCACCGTCGAATTCGGGGAGGGCACGTCGACCGCGCACGTCCAGATCGCCGCCCACCAGCTGGGGACGACGCCGTCGCGCATCCGCCTGGTGCAGTCCGACACCGACCGCACGGGATTCGACACGGGGGCCTTCGCGAGTGCCGGGCTCTTCGTGGCGGGCAACGCGGTGCTCCGGGCCGCGGGCGCGGTGCGCGACCGCATCCTGGAGTTCGCCGCCGCGCACACGGGCGTCCACCTCGTGATGTGCTCGATGGACGACGAGCACGTCGTCTGCGGGGACGAGCGCGTCCCGCTGGCCGAGCTCGTCGCCCTGGCCCGGGCCCGCGGCATCCGGTTCACCGCCGCCCGCAAGGCCTACGGCTCGCCCCGCAGCGTCACGTCCAACACCCAGGGCTTCCGCATCGCGGTCCACCGGGTGACGGGCGAGATCCGCGTCCTCTACAGCGTCCACGCCGCCGACGCCGGTGTGATCATCAACCCCGAGCAGGTCCGCGGCCAGGTGGAAGGCGGTGTCGCCCAGGGCGTCGGATTCGCGTTGACCGAGAACTACCAGGTCGACGCGGACGGGGTGATGACCAATCCGAACCTGCGCAACTACCGGATCCCCGCCTACGCCGACGTGCCCCGCACCGACCTGCTCCTGGTGGGCTCGGCGGACTCCGTCGGGCCCGTGCGGGCGAAGGGGATGGCGGAGTGCTGCATCAACCCGGTGGCCCCGGCCCTGGCGAACGCGCTCCGCGATGCCACGGGCGTCCGCTACCGCGAGCTTCCCCTCACCCCGGAAAGGATCTACAGCCGGCTGGGTGAGAGCCAGTCGGCGCCGAGGGGCACAAGACGATGACCACCGACCGGCAGACGGGCGCGGCGGCGACGGTCATCATCGGCCGCACGGTCCGGCGCGGCATGGAGGCGGAGTACGAGAAGTGGCAGGAGGCCGTCAACGCCGCTGCCGCACGGTACGCCGGACACCTCGGCGCGGAGGTGTCCCCGCCGACGGAACGGCAGCCCGACTGGATCGTCGTCTACCGGTTCGACTCGGTGGCCCACCTGCAGGCGTGGCTCAACGGCGCGACCCGGCAGCGGCTGCTCGACGTCGGCGAGCAGTACTTCGACGGTCCCGCGACCCAGCAGGTGATCAGCGGCGGCTCCCAGCCGACGGACCCGCTGGTGACCGTGGTGGTCACCCACCGCGTCCACCCGGACCAGGTCGGCGACTTCCTCGACTGGCAGCGCCGCATGAGCCAAGAGGAGGGCCGGTTCGAAGGGTTCCGCGGCACCGAGATCTTCCGTCCCATCGAAGGCCTCCAGGACGAATGGACCACGCTGTACCGCTACGACAACGCCGAGCACCTCGACGCCTGGCTGACGTCGGACAAGCGGCGCGAGGTCCTCGCCGAAGGAGAAAGGTTCAACGACTTCAAACTGCGCACGATCGACAACTCGTTCGGCAGCTGGTTCGCCTTCGAGGAGAACGGCAAGGAGGCACCGCCGCCCTCGGAGACCAAGACCTCCGTCGCGGTCTGGGTCGGCCTCTACCCGACCGTCGTCCTGCTGACGCTCGCGCTGCATCCGCTGGGCATGCCGCTCTGGCTCGGGCTGCTCGTGGGAAACCTGTTCTCGAGCTTCATCATGAGCTTCCTCACCATGCCCCACTACGTGAACCGGCTGCTCAAGCGGTGGCTGTGGCCCGGACCGGACGAGTCCGCGGTGCGGAGCAACCTCGTCGGCCTCGGGATCGTCACCGCGGCGCTCGGGTTCTGGGTCATCGTCTTCTACCTCGTGACGCAGCAGTTCTGGACCCTGCCCTGACCCGGCGCCGCGGCGCGGGAAGGCCGGCCGGGAGCGACCCGGCCGGCCTTCCCCGTCACCGCACTAGTCGCCGTACGTCTCGCCCCGCTCGGCCTTCGCCACGAGGGACGCCGGCGGGGTGAAGCGCTCGCCGTACGTGGTGGCGAGTTCGCGGGCGCGCGCCACGAAGCCCGGCAGGCCGCCCTCGTAGCCGTTGATGTACTGGATCACGCCGCCGGTCCAGGCCGGGAAGCCGATGCCCATGATCGAGCCGATGTTGGCGTCGGCGATGGAGGTGAGCACGCCCTCGTCGAGGCAGCGGACGGTGTCCAGGGCCTCGGAGAAGAGCATCCGCTCCTTCATGTCCTCGAACGGGATCTCGTACCCCGGCTTGGTGAAGTGCTCGCGCAGGCCCGGCCAGATGCCGGCGCGCTTGCCCGCCTCGTCGTACGCGTAGAAGCCGGCCCCGCCGCTGCGGCCGGGGCGGCCGAACTCGTCGACCATCCGGTCGATGACCCCGTCGGCGGGGTGCTCTGCCCACGCGCGGCCTTCGGCCTCGAAGGCCTTGCGGGTCTCGTTGCGGATCTTGCGCGGCAGCGTGAGGGTGAGCTCGTCCATCAGCGAGAGCACCTTGGCCGGGTAGCCGGCCTGGGCGGCGGCCTGCTCGATCGAGGCGGGCTCGATGCCCTCGCCGACCATGGCCACGCCCTCGTTGATGAACTGGCCGATCACACGCGAGGTGAAGAACCCGCGGGAGTCGTTGACCACGATCGGGGTCTTGTTGATCTGGCGGACCAGGTCGAAGGCGCGGGCGATGGCCTCGTCGCCGGTCCGCTCGCCCTTGATGATCTCGACCAGCGGCATCTTGTCGACGGGCGAGAAGAAGTGCAGGCCGATGAAGTCGGCGGGGCGCGATACCCCCTCCGCCAGGCCGGAGATGGGCAGGGTGGAGGTGTTGGAGCAGAGCAGCGCGTCCGGTGCGACGACGTCCTGGATCTCCTGGAACACCTTGTGCTTGAGGGCGGTGTCCTCGAAGACGGCCTCGATGACGGCGTCGCAGCCCGCCAGGTCGGCCGGGTCGGCGGTGGGGGTGATCCGGGCGAGCAGCTCGGCGCGCTGGGCCTCGGTCGTACGGCCGCGGGACAGGGCCTTGTCGAGCAGCTTCTCGGAGTACGCCTTGCCCTGGGCGGCGGCCTCGGCGCTGACGTCCTTGAGCACCACCTCGATGCCCGCGCGGGCGCAGGAGTAGGCGATGCCCGCGCCCATCATGCCGGCGCCGAGGACGGCGACCTTGCGGACCGTGCGGGGGGCGACGCCCTGCGGGCGGCTGCGGCCCGCGTTGACGGCCTGGAGGTCGAAGAAGAACGCCTGGATCATGTTCTTGGCGGTCTGGCCGGTGACCAGCTCGGTGAAGTAGCGGGCCTCGATGGTCAGCGCGGTGTCGAAGTCCACCTGGGTGCCCTCGACGGCGCAGGCCAGGATGTTGCGCGGGGCCGGGTACGGGGCGCCGTTCAGCTGCTTCTTCAGGTTGGCCGGGAAGGCCGGGAGATTGGCCGCGAACCGCGGGTTGGACGGGGTGCCGCCCGGGATCCTGTAGCCGGGTACGTCCCAGGGCTGCTTCGACTCGGGGTTCGCGTCGATGAAGGCGCGGGCCTTGGCGAGCATCTCCTCGGGGGTGGCGGCCAGTTCGTGGACCAGGCCGTTCTCGAGGGCGCGCTGCGGGTTGTACTGGGTCCCCTGGAGCAGCACCTTGAGCAGCGCGTCGGCGATGCCCATCAGGCGCACGGTGCGGGTGACTCCGCCGCCTGCCGGCAGGAGGCCGAGGGTGACCTCGGGCAGGCCGATCTTGGAGCCGGGGGCGTCGAGGGCGACGCGGTGGTGGGAGGCCAGGCAGATCTCGTAACCACCGCCCAGGGCGGCGCCGTTGATCGCGGCGACCACGGGCTTGCCGAGGGTCTCGATGCGGCGCAGGGAGCGCTTGATCTCGGTGCCGGTGTCGAAGGCCAGCCGGGCGTGCTCGGGGCGCAGCCGGATCATGTCCTTGAGGTCGCCGCCCGCGAAGAAGGTCTTCTTGGCGGAGGTGAAGATGATGCCCCGGATGGAGTCCTTCTCGGCTTCGGCGCGGTCGGCTACGGCCGCGATGGAGTCCTTGAAGGCCTGGTTCATGGTGTTGGCGGACTGGTCGGGGTCGTCGAGGACCAGGGTGACGACGCCGGTCTCGTCCTGTTCCCAGCGGATCGTGGTGGACTCGCTCATGTTCGCTACTTCCGTGTGAGAGGGGATCGGGATCAGGACGGATCAGATGCGTTCGACGATGGTGGCGACCCCCATGCCGCCGCCGACGCAGAGGGTGACGAGCCCGTAGCGCTTGTCCTGGCGCTCCAGTTCGTCGACGATCGTGCCGAGGATCATCGCGCCGGTGGCGCCGAGCGGGTGGCCGAGCGCGATGGCGCCGCCGTTGACGTTGACCTTGTCGAGGGACACGCCCATGTCCTTGACGAAGCGCAGCACGACACCGGCGAAGGCCTCGTTGATCTCGATCAGGTCGATGTCGTCGATGGTCAGCCCGGCCTTGGCGAGGGCCTTGCGGGTGGCCGGGGCGGGGCCGGTGAGCATGATGGTGGGCTCGGAGCCGGAGACGGCCGCCGAGACGATCCGGGCGCGGGGCGTGAGCCCGCCCCGCTCACCCGCCTCGCGGGAGCCGATCGCGACGAGGGAGGCGCCGTCGACGATGCCGGAGGAGTTGCCCGCGTGGTGGACGTGGTCGATCTTCTCGACCCAGTGGTACTTCTGCAGGGCGACGGCGTCAAAGCCGCCGAGCTCGCCGATGTCCGCGAAGGAGGGCTTCAGCTTGGCGAGGCTGTCCGCGGTGGTGCCCGGGCGGACGAACTCGTCGTGGTCCAGGACGACCAGGCCGTTGCGGTCGGTGACCGGGACCACGGACTTGGCGAAGCGCCCGTCCTTGATGGCCGCGGCGGCCCGCTCCTGGGAGAGGGCGGCGTACTCGTCCACGTCGCGCCGGGAGAATCCCTCGATCGTGGCGATCAGGTCGGCGCCGATGCCCTGCGGGACGAAGTTGACGTCCCAGTTGGTCATCGGGTCGTTGAACCAGGCGCCGCCGTCGGAGGCCATCGGGACGCGGGACATGGATTCCACGCCGCCCGCCAGGACCAGGTCCTCCCAGCCGGAGCGGACCTTGGCGGCGGCCAGGTTGACGGCCTCCAGGCCGGATGCGCAGAAGCGGTTCTCCTGTACGCCCGCCACGGTGTCCGGGAGTCCGGCGGCGATGGCCGCGACCCGGGCGATGTCGGAGCCCTGGTCGCCGACCGGGCCGACGACGCCGAGCACGATGTCGTCGATGGCGGCGGGGTCCAGCCCCGGGTTGCGCTCGCGCAGGGCGTGGATGAGGCCGACGACCAGGTCGATCGGCTTGGTGCCGTGCAGGGCGCCACTGGCCTTGCCGCGGCCGCGCGGGGTGCGGATCGCGTCGTATACGTAAGCTTCGGTGCTCACTGGTCAAGCCTTTCGGGAGGTCTGGGTCTTAGCCGAGGAGGGAGCGGCCGATGATCTCTTTCATGATCTCGGTCGTGCCGCCGTAGATGGTCTGGATGCGGCCGTCGGTGAAGGCGCGCGCGACCCGGTATTCGGTCATGTATCCGTATCCGCCGTGCAGTTGCAGACAGCGGTCGGCGACCCGCTTCTGGAGTTCGGTGGCCCACCACTTGGCCATCGAGGCGTGCACGTGGTCCAGTTCACCGTTCGCGTGGTCGGTGATGCAGCGGTCGAGGAAGGCACGGGTGACCGCGCACTCGGTGGCCATCTCCGCTATTTCGAAGCGGATGTGCTGGAGCTTGGACAGCGGCCGGCCGAAGGCCTCGCGCTCCTTGACGTACTGGGTGGTGATCTCCAGCAGGTACTCGGCGGCGGCGATGCCGGCCATCGCGATGCCCATCCGCTCCTGCGCGAGGTTGGTCATCAGGTGGACGAAGGCGCCGTTCAGCTCGCCGAGCAGGTTCTCCTTGGGGACGCGGACGTCGTGGAAGAACAGTTCGGCGGTGTCCTGGGCCTTCTGGCCGATCTTGTCGAGGTTGCGCCCGCGCTCGAAGCCCTCCATGCCGCGCTCGACGACCAACAGCGACAGGCCGTGCGCCCCGCCCTGCGGCGTGGTCTTGGCGACCACGATCACCAGGTCGGCGAGGATGCCGTTGGAGATGAAGGTCTTGGAGCCGCTCAGCACCCAGTGGTCGCCCCGGTCCTCGGCGGTGGTGCGGATCCCCTGGAGGTCGGAGCCCGCGCCCGGCTCGGTCATGGCGATGGCGGTGATGGTCTCGCCCGAGCAGAAGCCGGGCAGCCAGCGGCGCCTCTGCTCCTCGGTGGCCAGCGAGGTCAGGTAGGGGCCGATGATGTCGTTGTGCAGGCCGATGGCGAGTCCGGGGGCGCCCGCCCGGGTGAACTCCTCGGCGATCACCGCGGCGTAGCGGAAGTCGGGGTTCCCGCCGCCCCCGTATTCCTCCGGGACGGCCAGACCCAGCAGGCCCTGCCGGCCGGCGGCCCGCCAGGCCTCGCGGCTGACGATGCCGTCCTTCTCCCACTGCTCGTAGTGCGGCAGCACCTCCTTGGTGAGGAAGGTGCGGACGGTCTCGCGGAACGCCTCGTGGTCGGCGTCGAAGATCCGGCGTTGCATCAGCGGGCTCCCTAAAGCCAGTTCTTGACGGTCTCGATCAGGCGGGCGGGCTCGGGGCCGACGGGCGTGACGCCCAGCATCGTGACCCCTGCCTCACGGGAGGCCTCGACGCGCTCGCGGACGTAGCCCTCGGGCCCGCACAGCGTCATCGTGCGGGCCTCCTCCTCGTAGCCGTAGGCCACGGCGAGGTCGTTGTAGAAGTTCTTGCCGACCGCGCCCTCCCCCAAGCTCTCGGCTCCGCTCGAGCAGGGGGACCCCCATAGCCGACGTACAGGGCGATCTGCGGGCGCGCGAGGTCCCGTACGGCGGCCGCGTCCTCGCCGATGGCGAGCAGGCCGCCCGCCACGATCCGGAGCGGGCCGAGTTCCGGCGACCGCAGGGCCGCGCCCTGCGCGAGTGGGGTTCCCCACACCTCGGGGGGCAGCGGCATGTCGGTGATGCCGTGGTGGTCGATGGTCTCGCGGCGCCAGATACGTCGGGGAGTCGAAGCCCCACGCCTCGGCGACCCACAGGGCGTCGAGCCCGGCCGACTCCAGCGCCGCCGCCTCGTCCGCGGCGCGGCGCGCGTCGCCGGCGCAGCCGAGCAGCATCGACAGTTCCATCAGGCCTCTTCCGGAAGCAAGGCCGGTACGTCCCAGTCGGCGGCCACGGACTCGGTGTCCGCGCCGGGCTGGGCGGGGCCGCTCGCGACGGCGGCGGGGGTCGCCGAGAAGCGCGGCGCCGGGGCGGGCTGGGTGATCCCGCCGAAGTCGGTGAAGGTCCCGCGGGCCGCGAGGTGCGGGTGGTGCGGGGCCTCGCGCAGGGAGAGCACCGGGGCCACGCACGCGTCGGTGCCCTCGAAGACCGCCGTCCACTCCTCGCGCGTACGGGACTTGAAGCGTGCGGCGACGGCCTCGCGCAGCTCGCCCCAGCGGGCCAGGTCCTTACGGGCCGGGGCCTGCTCCCCGATGCCGAGCAGCTCCACGAAGGTGTCGTAGAACTGCTGCTCCAGGGCGCCGACCGCCATGTACTGGCCGTCGGAGGTCTCGTAGGTCCCGTAGAAGGGGCAGCCGCCGTCGAGCAGGTTGGCCCCGCGGCGGTCCTGCCAGCCGCCGGCCGCCACCATGCCGTGGATCATCGCGGTGAGGTGGGCGGTGCCGTCGACGATAGCCGCGTCGACGACCTGGCCCGCGCCGCCGGGGGTACGGGCGTGCTGGAGCGCGGCGAGGACGCCGATGACGAGGTAGAGCGAGCCGCCGGCGTAGTCGCCGACCAGGTTGGCGGGGACGGCCGGGGGCTGGTCCGGGTTGCCGATCATGCCCAGGGCGCCGGTGACGGCGATGTACGCGATGTCGTGCCCGGCGGTGTGGGCGAGCGGCCCCTCCTGGCCCCAGCCGGTCATCCGGCCGTAGACCAGTTGCGGGTTGCGGGCGTGGCAGTCGGCCGGCCCGACGCCGAGCCGCTCGGCGACCCCGGGGCGGAAGCCCTCGATGAGGACGTCGGCGCGCTCGACGAGGTCGAGGACGCGAGCGGGGCCCCCGGCGGACTTGAGGTCGACCAGGACGGAGCGTTTGTTGCGGTTGGTCACGTCGTAGACCGGGTTGACCGCGAGCCCGCCGCCGCCCGGCCGGTCCACGCGCACGACGTCCGCGCCCAGGTCGGCGAGGAGCATGGCGGCGAACGGGCCGGGGCCGATGCCCGCCAGTTCGACGACGCGCACTCCGGCGAGCGGGCCGGTCCCTGTCACTGCCATCGAGCCCCCAGCATTCGTAGCCGCACGGTGTGACACAACTGATGTAACACCAGCGATGCTAGGAACGCGTTCCACTCAGCACAAGAGCAAGCGCTTAGCCATTTGCCTCGAACCGGGCGTCCAGTTCCCTGACGTGCCGCCTGAGGGCCACGGTGCGGTAGCTCTCCTCCACCCATTCGCACAGGACCTGCGCGGAAGGCGCCCCCTTCTCCCCCAGCGGGACGGAGACCCAGCCCGAGCGGCCGAGGCCGTAGCCGGTGGGCTCCGCCCCGGGCGCGGCGATCGCGTGCCCGTGCAGCGCCTCGTCCTTGAGCTTGACGGACAGGCCGGGCGGCTGCGGTCCGTCGGTGTTCCCGAGGAAGACGAAGATCTTCTTGTTGACCTTCACCACGCAGTCCTCGGGACCCCACGGATACTCCTCCACGGCCTCCGGAAGCCCACGGGCAAACTCCCGCACCGCCTCCCACTTGCGTACCGCAGCCTTCATCAACGCCTCCCACAGCGACTCGGCCCTCACGCTAGCCCCCACCGCTGATCAAAGTCCTCGCGGCACGGCACGCGCCTATGTACTCTGAGCAGGCTTCAAACCTGAGCGAGTTCAAAAACGAAAAATGGGGGGGCCGGTGCGCAATCGCCGACTCGTAATTTCCGCCGCCGTCGTGGCTGCGAGCGTGGGTCTCATACCGGGGGTGGCCCAGGCGGATCCGGTCGCGCCGGGCAAGAAGGGCATATCCGTACCCGACGTGGACCTGAACAAGGCCGCGGCGGAGAACTTCAAGACCTTCAAGAGCTCCGCCGAGCGCTCGGTCCGCGCCGCCGGCGACAAGGCCACCGCGCAGTCGGCGGTCGCCAACCCCAACCTCGCCGTCGGTCTGGCGGCCTCCAACTGGTCCGCCCACTCGCTGAAGCTGAACACCAGCGTCACCAGCGATCCGAACCGGTATGTCGACGCCGTCATCGACTGGGGCGACGGCACCACGAGCAACGAGACCGCCTACGGCAGCGCGACGATGACCACCGTGCACAACTACGCGGAGCTGGGCACCTACACCATCACGGTCACCGCGAAGGACCGCGCCGACGGCACGACCGTCACCAACTCGGTGGAGATCCTCACCGCGGGCTCGGACTTCACCCCGTACAGCCCCACCCGTCTGCTGGACACCCGCAGCGGCATCGGCGGCGCCAAGGCGAAGATCGCCCCGTACACCACGGCCCGCGTGCAGATCGCCGGCAACGGCTCGATCCCGGCGGGCGTCACGGCCGTGGTCCTGAACCTCACGGTCACCAACACCACCAGCGGCGGCCACGTCACGGCGTTCCCCTCGGGCACCGAGCGTCCGATCACCTCGAACGTCAACTTCGCCCCCGGCCAGACCGTGCCGAACCTCTCGATCGTGCCGGTCGGCGCGGACGGCTACGTCGAGCTGTACAACGGCGGCTGGAACTCGGTCGACCTGATCGCCGACGTCACCGGCTACTACACCAGGGCCGCCTCCAGCGGCTACACCCCCATCGCCCCGGTCCGCTTCGCCGACACCCGCGAGGGCCTCGGCACCTCGCGCGGCCAGCTCGCCGGGCAGTCCTCCTTCGGCCTGCAGATCGGCGGCAGCCGCGGCGTGCCCGCCGGCATCACCGCCGTGGCGCTCAACGTGACCGTGACCAACCCGCGCGAGGCCGGTCACCTGACCGCCTACCCGAGCGGCCAGGCGGCGCCGAGCGCCTCCAACGTGAACTTCACCGGCGGACAGACCGTCGCCAACTCGGTGATCGTCCCGGTCGGCGCCGACGGCAAGATCAACATCCGCAACGGCGCCTGGGCCGGGACCGACGTGATCGTCGACGTCGTCGGCTACTACAGCGAGGCGAGCGAGGGCGCGTACCTGCGCCTCAAGCCGACCCGCGTGTTCGACACCCGCGACCCCGAGGACAACGTCTACGGACCCATGGGGGGCCGAGACTACATCTGGGTGGACTTCGCCTCGCAGTGGCCCGACGACATCGGCTACGTGCTGAACACCACCGCCACCAATACGGCCGGACCCGGCTTCGTCGCGGTGGCACCGGACCCGAACTACCGCTGGCAGTACGACAGCGATTCGGCGTCCTGGCCTGCCGCGCCCACCTCGTCCACCCTCAACTTCACCGCGGGCAAGACCGTCCCGAACCTGGTGCAGGCGAGCACGGGCAACACGGGCATCGTCGACTTCTGGAACCAGTCGGACGACGACATCGACATGATCGTCGACATGTTCGGCTACTACGACAAGAACTGATCCGCGGCAACCGGCGGATCCAGCGCCCCGGGAACGGCCCCAAGCCGTCCCCGGGGCGCTGCCCGTTCCCCCCGCACGCTAGCCTCGCCCCCTACACCAGCTGGGAGGAGCGGTCATGAACGCACAGGTTCGGCAGGACCATCCGCAGGAGCGGACCCACGACATCGTGCTCTTCGGCGCCACCGGTTTCGTGGGGGCGCTGACCGCCGAGTACCTCGCCGCGCACGCGCCCGCCGGCTGCCGCTGGGCCCTCGCGGGCCGGGACCTCGCCAAGCTGGAACGGCTGCGCGAGCGGCTGGTCGCCATCGACCCGGCCTGCGCCGGGCTGCCGCTGCTGCGGGCGGACGCCTCGGACGCCGGGGCGGTGCGCGAACTGGCCGCGTCCACCCGGGTGCTGGCCACCACCGTGGGGCCGTACGTCTGGTATGGGGCGGAGCTGGTCGCCGCCTGCGCCGAGGCGGGCACGGACTACGTGGACCTCACCGGGGAGCCCGAGTTCGTGGACCGGATGTACGTCGAGCACGACGCGCGGGCCCGGGAGACCGGCGCGCGGATCGTGCACGCCTGCGGCTTCGACTCGATCCCGGCCGACCTCGGGGCGTACTTCACGGTCGGGCAGCTGCCCGAGGGCGTGCCGCTGCGGGTCGACGGGTTCATGCGCTCCAACGCCCTGTTCTCCGGCGGGACCCTGGCCTCGGCGCTGACCGCGCTGGGCCGAGGCCCGCAGACGCTCGCGGCCGCGCGGGCGCGCCGGCTGCACGAGCCCCGGCTGGTGGGGCGGCGGGCGCGCGGGCCGGCGGGTCCGCCCCGGTTCAGCCGGGAGACCGGCGCCTGGGCGCTGCCGCTGCCCACGCTGGACCCGCGGATCGTGGCCCGGTCGGCGGCCGCGCTGGAGCGCTACGGTCCGGATTTCCGCTACCGGCACTACGCCTCGGTCAAGCACCTCCCGGTGGCGGTGGGCGGCGCCGCGGCCGTGGGCGCGACGGCGGCCCTGGCCCAGGTCCCGGCGGCCCGGCGCTGGCTGATGGGCCGCTGGGAGCCGGGCCGGGGACCGGACGCGGAGCGGCGGGCGCGCAGCTGGTTCACGGTGCGGTTCGTGGGCGAGGGCGGCGGCCGGCGCGTGCTCACCGAGGTGTCGGGCGGCGACCCGGGGTACGGGGAGACGGCGAAGATGCTGGCCGAGTCCGCGCTCTGCCTGGCCTACGACGCCCTGCCCGAGGCCGCCGGACAGCTGACGACGGCCGTCGCGATGGGTGACGCGCTGATCGCCCGCCTCCAGAAGGCCGGCATCACCTTCCGGGTGGCGGACGCCCGCTGAGCGGGAGTCACCCCGCGCCCTCCCGCAGGGCGCGGCGGCACAGGGAGTCGGCGTGCCGGGTGGTCTCCGGGATCCGAAAACGGGGGCTGAGGGCGAGGACGTGGGCGCAGGCGTTGTCCAGCGACACCCGGTGCCCGACGGAGACGAACACCGGCTTGATCCCGCCCTGGGTCCGCAGCGCCCGGCCGACCTCCGCTCCGTCGGCGGCGACCAGCGGGGCGAAGTCACCGCGCCCGGCGCCCGGTTCCCCGTAGGTGAAGGTGAACGGATTCTTCGCGACGCCGATGGCCGGCAGCCCGGTGACCACACCGAGGTGGCAGGCGAGGCCGAAGCCGCGGGGGTGGGCGAGCCCGTAGCCGTCGCACACGACGAGGCCGGGCGCGGCGGTCAGCGAGTCGAGGGCGGCCAGTACGGTCGGCAGCTCGCGGAAGGCGAGCAGCCCGGGCACGTAGGGGAAGCTGACGCGTCCGACGGCGGTGGCCTCCTCGACGACCTCGAGGGTGGCGGCGTCCAGCACCACGGCCGCGGCGGCGACCAGGTCCCGCTCGTCGTCGTAGGCGACGTCCACCCCGGCGACCAGTCCGCGACCGGGGGGCGGGCCGGGCTCGGTGAGCACGACCTGATGGCGTAGTTCGTCCTGTATCGCCCGGGCCTCGGCCTCGTCGGCGGGGGTCTTCACACTCGTCATGATGGAGCGAGAGTAGCCTGGCGATCATGTTCGTCATGGAGCTCACCTACACCGCGCCCGTGGAAGCCGTCGAGGACCACATGGACGCCCACATCGCCTGGCTGGACGGCCACTACGCCGCGGGCGTCTTCCTCGCGTCGGGACGCAAGGTCCCGCGCGACGGCGGCGTGGTCCTGGCCGGCGGGGTGTCCCGCGCCGAGATCGAGGAGATCGCGGCCCAGGACCCCTTCACGGTGGCGGGCGTCTGCGCCTACCGCATCACGGAGTTCATCGCCACGAAGACCTCGGCCGACCTCGCGACGGTCCGCGAGAACCCGGCGGCGTAGCCCCCGCCCAGACCCCGTCGCGTAGCCACGCCCGGGCAACCTCGCGAGGCCACCTCCCGGGGCAACCTCGCGGCCCTCGCGGAGCCGCCCCGTCGGCATCGTGCCCCGCGGGGGCGGCCCGTGGCCGTCTTGATCAGCGGCGTTCCAGCCGGGCCACCCGGCCCTTCTCCCCCGAGGCCCAGCAGCCCGTGTCCGGGGCGCAGTCGACCGTGTCGAAGGATCCGCCGTCCAGCGGCCGCCAGCTGCGGCCGCCGTCCCGCGTCACGTCCGTACCCGTCGGCCCGACCGCCAGGGCCGTGCCACGGCTGTACGGGTACCAGGCCGCGCCGGACCGGTAGCCCGGCGGCGGGGAGGCCGCCTGGCGCCAACTGCGCCCGCCGTCGGCGGAGACGGCCGCGGCCTGCGGGGAGGCCTGCCCGGGGCGGTAGTCGCCGCCGACCGCGAGGCCCTTCGTACGGTCCCGGAAGGCCAGGGCGAAGACGCCCCGTGCCGGGTCGCCCGCCGGGACGGTGGATTCGGCGGCGCGCCAGGTCAGGCCGCGGTCCGCGGAGTGCAGCACCCGTGCCGTCGCCCCGCCGCCCGTCGCCAGCCAGACATCGCGCGGGCCCGCGCTGACCAGGCACTGACCGCTCGCCGCGAAGCCAGCCTCGCCGGGCAGCGCCTGCGGCATGCCCGCGTCCGGCAGCACCCGCCAGCTGCGCCCGCCGTCGTCCGTGGACAGGATGCGGAACCTGCCGTCCACCGGGTCGCTCATCGCCAGCCCGTGCCGCGCGTCGAAGAAGGTGAGGCAGTCGTAGAAGGCCCGCGGGTCCGGGTTGCGGAAGGTCTCGGTCCAGGTGGCGCCGCCGTCCTCGGTGCGCAGCACCCGGGAGGCCTCGCCCTCGCCGATCGACAGGGCGACCGCACGCCGCGCGTCGAACGCCTCGACGTCACGCAGCTCCAGCCCCTCCGCGACCGCGCCCGGCGGCGAGACGTCCTGCCAGCTGCGGCCGCCGTCCACCGTGCGCAGGACGGTGCCCTTGGAACCGGCGACCCAGGCCGTGCTGCGGCTCACCGCCGCCAGCCCGCGGAAGCGGACCTCCTTGCCGGTGTCCTTCAGCGCCCAGCCCGCGCCGCGCGGCTCCGCCGGCTCTCCGGCCGCGGACGCGTGGGCGGGCGCGGCCAGTAAGCCCACCGCCAGAGCCGCCGCGCACATGCCAACTCCCAGAAGTCTCATGGCGCCGGAAGCTAACGCACGCCCGATTCCCCGTCCAGGGTGCCTCGCCTCCGGCGCGTTCCCAGGCGGGGCCCACGGCATCCCAGCAAGCGAAGGCCGGCGCGAGCCCGAGGTGTTCGACTCGATCCGGCCGAACGGCTCGTGCTGCGGTGTGAACTGAGCGTGACGACC
Source organism: Streptomyces sp. cmx-11-4 (assembly GCA_049998195.1). Taxonomy (GTDB): domain Bacteria; phylum Actinomycetota; class Actinomycetes; order Streptomycetales; family Streptomycetaceae; genus Streptomyces. The sequence continues at coordinate 366,548 of JAEBET010000002.1, read as the reverse complement.
GCGGACGGGACACCTCTCAAGCAGACCCGGGCCCGTGCCTTGCGCCTGTGGAGTGATCGGTAACCAGCCCTTCTGTGACCGGTCCGGAGCGTGCGGCTCGCACTGACCTTCCTGCCGCCGCACCTCCCCGATGGTCACTCTGTGCGATCACACAGGCAGGTTCCGGCCAATCGGTGACACAGCTCACGTCAGCTCCCATGCACGGATTTGCCGATTCCGGCGTCTATCGGGTTGCCGGGTCCCACCCCACAGCCCGGCAGCAGATCCGCCGCAAGGGAGTGAGCCTTGATCACTGTCATCGAGCAGGCCGCACAGGCCCGTCTGGTCGCCACCGCGCCGAAGGTCGAGACCGTTCCCGTCACCCTCTGCTACGACCGCGCGGATCCGTTCGCCGTGCGCATGGCCTTCCCCGCCCCAGCCACGCTGGAGGGCATCGAGGTCTCCTGGACCTTCTCGCGCGAGCTGCTCGAGTCCGGGCTGGACCGCCCGTCCGGCTGCGGCGACGTGCGCGTGCGCCCGTACGACGGCGACCGCACCACCATCGAGTTCCACGCGCCGGAAGGCGTGGCGATCATCCTGATGCTGACGGGCGAGTTGCACCGGTTCCTGGAGCGGGCCTCGACGGTGGTCCCGCCCGGCCTGGAACACCTGTACCTCGACATGGACCACAGCCTGGCCGAGCTGATGCGCGACACCTGCTGACCGGCGGCCCGAGGGGCCCGGCCGGGGCGGCCCCTAATTCGTTTGCGGGCGGCTTCGGCCGCCCGTAGCTTCGTTTACACCCCTTGCACACCCGCGCACGCCCTTCGCAGCCGCGTGCCGCCGAAACGGAGCAGGACATTGCTCATCTGAGGTCCGAGACACCGGCCACCGCCATCCGACAGCCGGCCGTCTCCCCCCGTTGCACGCACCACTCACGCAACCTGGAGGCCTCCATGAGCCATGCCCCTGCATTCGTCACCTGCTCCGCACTGTCCTTCGACTGGCCCGACGGCACCCCCGTGTTCGACGGGTTCCAGCTCTCCGTCGGCCCCGGCCGTACCGGCCTGATCGGGCTCAACGGCTGCGGAAAATCCACCCTGCTGAAGCTCGTCGCGGGTGAACTGGCCCCGTCCGACGGCCAGTTGTCGGTCGCCGGCAGCGTCGGGTACCTCCCGCAGAACATCACCCTCGACACCGCGCTGCGCGTGGACGAGGCGCTCGGCATCCGGACCGCCCGGGAAGCCCTGCACGCCATCGAGGCGGGCGAGGCCACCGAGGCGAACTTCACCGCCGTGGGCGACGACTGGGACGTGGAGGAGCGGGCCCTGGCCACGCTCGACCAGCTCGGACTCGCCCGGATCGGCCTGGACCGGACCGTCGGCGAACTCTCGGGCGGCGAGTGCGTCCTGCTGCGGCTGGCCGCCCTCCTGCTCGCGCGCCCCGACGTACTGCTGCTGGACGAGCCCACCAACAACCTCGACCTGCGGGCTCGCGGCCGCCTGTACGCGGCGGTGGAGTCCTGGACCGGGGTGATGGTCCTGGTGAGCCACGACCGGGAGCTGCTGGAGCGCGTCGACCAGATCGCCGATCTGCGCGACGGCGAAGTCCGGTGGTACGGCGGGAACTTCACGGACTACGAGGCCATGCTCGCCGCCGAGCAGGACGCGGCCGAGCGGATGGTCAGGGTCGCGGAGGCCGACGTACAGCGGCAGAAGCGGGAACTGGCCGAAGCCCACGCCAAACTGGCCCGGCGCAAGCGGTACGGCCAGAAGATGTACGACACCAAGCGCGAGCCGAAGATCGTGATGGGCGCCCGCAAGCGGGCCGCGCAGGAGTCGGCCGGCAAGCACCGCATCCTGCACACCGAGAAGCTGGCCGAGGCGAGGGAACGGCTGGACCACGCGGTGGAGGCGGTCCGCGACGACGACGCGATCCGCATCGAACTGCCCGCCACCCAGGTCCCGCCGGGCCGGCGCGTGCTGACCCTGAGCGATCTGCGCCTGGCCCACGGGGCGTCCGTACCGGGCGAATGGGAACTGCGCGGTCCGGAACGGATCGCGCTGGTGGGCCGCAACGGCTCGGGCAAGACCACGCTGCTGCGCACGGTCGCGGGACAGCTCGCGCCGGAGTCCGGTGCGGCGCTGGCCCACGTGACCACGCGGTTCCTGCCCCAGCGGCTGGACGTGCTCGACGACCGCCGTTCGGTGGTGGAGAACGTGGCGCGGTTCGCCCCGCACGCCACGAACAACCTGATCCGGGCGCGGCTGGCGCACTTCCTGTTCCGGGGCGGCCGGGCGGACCGGGCCGCGGGCACCCTGTCCGGCGGCGAGCGCTTCCGCGCGGCGCTGGCGGCGCTGCTCCTGGCGGAGCCGGCTCCGCAGCTGCTGATGCTGGACGAACCGACGAACAACCTGGACCTGGCGAGCGTGCGCCAGTTGACGGACGCGCTGGAGTCGTACGAGGGAGCGCTCGTGGTGGCCAGCCATGACGTGCCGTTCCTGGAGTCGATCGGCATCACCCGGTGGCTGATGCTGGACGGCGAGCTGCGTGCGACCACGGCCGAGGAGGTCCGGGAGACGCTGTGGCACGACTGACCGGGTAGTGGCGCCCAGGCCGGGCCGGGTGAGCAGCGAGGGGGGCGAACCGCTTCCGGTTCGGTCTCGACGGCGGGGGGAAGGCTTCCATCGGCGCGACGGAGTCCGCGGCGTTCGTCACCGCTCGATCGACGCCGTCCGGGCGCTGGTGTCGGCCGTCAAGGCGGGAGCGGCGGACCACCTGGTGGCATGATTTTGGCCCACTCGATTCCCCCTCAGGACCCTCTCAAACTGCATAGATAACGGGACGTAACCGGCCATACCACCGTCTGGGGCTTGGCTGGTCTTGATGTCGGGCTTAACCTACGACTCCGTAGGCTACGGAACCGTAGGTAATTCGCTTTGCACTCAGGAGTACCCGTGACGATCACCTCTCCCCACCTCGGCAGCTCTGAGGCGTGGACGGACGCCAAGCTGCTGTTCGCGCTGGAAGAGGTGGTCGAGAAGGAGCTAAACCGCCATCTGAAGGTCACCAAGGACTGGATGCCCCACGAGTACGTCCCGTGGAGCGACGGCCGGAACTTCCCGGGCTTCTTCGAGGACGGCGAGGCCTGGGACCCCCAGCAGTCCAAGGTCACCGACATCGGCAAGATCGCGCTGGTCGTGAACCTGCTGACCGAGGACAACCTCCCCAGCTACCACCACGAGATCGCCTCGCTCTTCGGCCGCAACGGCGCCTGGGGCACCTGGGTGCACCGCTGGACGGCCGAGGAAGGCCGCCACGGCATCGTGATGCGCGACTACCTGCTGGCCTCGCGCGCGGTGGACCCGGACAAGCTGGAAGCGTTCCGGATGCAGCACATGTCGGAGGGCTTCGAGTCCGACAACCGCCACTCCATGCTGCACTCGGTGGCCTACGTCGCCTTCCAGGAGCTCGCCACCCGCATCTCGCACCGCAACACCGGCCACCAGTCCGGTGACCCCGTGTGCGACCGGATGCTGGCGCGCATCGCGCAGGACGAGAACCTGCACATGATCTTCTACCGCAACCTGCTGGGCGCGGCCTTCGAGATCGCCGCGGACCTGACCATGCAGGCCGTGCGGGACGTCGTGGTCAACTTCCGGATGCCCGGACACGGCATGCCCGGCTTCGAGCGGATGGCCGCGCAGATGGCGATCGGCGGGGTCTACAACCTGCGGATCCACCACGACGACGTCCTCAGCCCCGTGATCCGCTTCCTGAAGATCATGGAGATCGACGGCCTGGGCCCGGAGGGCCAGAAGGCCCAGGAGGAGCTCGGTCTGTTCATGAACGGCCTGGACTCCGAGGCTCGCAAGTTCGACGAGCGCCTGGCCGCCCGTGCGGTCCGCATCGCGGCCCGCAAGGGCTGACGCGTTCCCCCTCACCCACCGGAGTGAAGAACGCCCTGGCGGAGCAGCGCTCCGCCAGGGCTTCGTGGTGACCCCGCTCAGCCGCGGCGGGGCCGCAGGGCCAGGCGCTCGGACTCCGAGAGGCCGCCCCAGACGCCGAAGCGCTCGTCATGGGACAGGGCGTACTCCAGGCACGCCGCCCGCCCCTCGCACGCCCCGCACAGCCGCTTCGCGTCGCGCAGCGACGATCCCGGCTCCGGGAAGAAGAAGCCCGGGCCCGTCTGGGCGCACAGGGCGAGGTCGTACCAAGCGGTGGTGGCGGTGGCGTCAGCGGTGTTCATCGACATGCCGGTGATCCTGGTCGTCCTCGATGGACGTCCGATCAACGCTCTCTCAACACCCGGTACCCCGCCACGCCAGGCGGCTCCCCCGGCCCGGCCGGTCCCGGCCGGGCCGGGGGTCAGTCCTCGTGCTTCGCCCGGCTCGGCTGGACGCGCTTGGGTTCGCCCGGCATCTTCGGATAGTCCGGGGGATAGGGCATGTCGCCGAGGCCCTGTTCGTGTTCGTCGCGGGCGGCGAGTTCGAGTACCGCGTCCAGGGTGAAGGCGTGGTCGTCCATGTCCGCGTGCAGGTCGCCCAGTTCGGCGAAGCGGGCAGGCATGGTCACGATGTCGAAGTCGCGCGGCTCCGCGTCGTCCACCTCGTCCCAGCGCAGCGGCGCCGACACCGGGGCGTGCGGGCGGGGGCGGACGGAATAGGCGGAGGCGATCGTGCGGTCGCGCGCCGTCTGGTTGTAGTCGACGAAGATCCGCTCGCCGCGTTCCTCCTTCCACCAGGCGGTCGTGACCTTGCCCGGCATACGGCGTTCCAGTTCCCGGCCAAGGGCGATGGCGCACCTGCGGACCTCGGTGAAGGTCCAGCGCGGCTCGATCGGGACGAACACGTGCAGGCCGCGGCCGCCCGAGGTCTTGGGCCAGCCCCGCAGCCCCAGCTCCTCCAGCAGGGCGCGCAGTTCGTGCGCGGCCGCCACGGCCTGGTGGTAGTCGGTGCCCGGCTGGGGGTCGAGGTCGATCCGCAGCTCGTCGGGCCGGTCGGTGTCATCGCGACGCACCGGCCACGGGTGGAAGGTGAGGCAGCCGAGGTTGGCGGCCCACAGGACGGCGGCCGGCTCGGTCGGGCAGATCTCGTCGGCGCTGCGACCGCTCGGGAAGGCGATGTGGGCGGTCGGGATCCAGTCGGGAAGGTTCTTCGGAGCCCGCTTCTGGAAGAAGGACTCGCCCTCCACCCCGTCCGGGTAGCGCTCCAGGGTCGTCGGCCGGTTGCGCAGGGCGCGCGTGATGCCGTCCGCGACCGCCAGGTAGTACTCGGCCACATCCCGCTTGGTGAGACCGCGCTCGGGGAAGTACACCTTGTCCGGGCTGGACAGCCGTACCGTCCGCCCGCCCGCGTCCAGCTCGATGGCATTGCCGGCAGCACCCATGTGCGCCACGGTAGGCGGGTCCGGCCGGGTGCGCACACCGGGCGGGCGCGGACGTACCACCGCAGAATCGGAGACATGGACCTGCCGGTGATGCCGCCCGTGAAACCGATGCTCGCCAAGTCCGTGACGAAGATCCCGCCCGGGATGCAGTACGAGGCGAAGTGGGACGGCTTCCGGGCCGTCGTGCACCGCGACGGCGACGAGATCGAGATCGGCAGCCGGACGGGCAAGAGCCTGACCAGGTATTTTCCGGAACTGGTGGCGGCCCTCAAGGAGAACCTGCCCGACCGCTGCGTCGTCGACGGCGAGGTCGTCATCGTCAGCGGCGGGCGTCTGGACTTCGACCAGCTGAGCGAGCGCATCCACCCCGCCGCCTCGCGCGTGAAACTGCTCGCCGAGACCACCCCCGCCAGCTTCGTCGCCTTCGACCTGCTCGCGCTCGGCGACGAGGCGCTCCTCGACACCCCGCTCACCGAGCGCCGCAGCGCCCTCGTCCGGTCCCTGTCCACCGCTCGGCCCCCCGTCCACCTCGCGCCCGCGACCACTGATCCCGCGCTCGCGCAGGAGTGGTTCGAGCGCTTCGAGGGCGCCGGGCTCGACGGGGTGATCGCCAAACCGCTCGATCTCCCCTACCGGCCCGATGCCCGGCTCATGTTCAAGATCAAGCACGAGCGTACGGCGGACGTCGTCCTCGCGGGTTTCCGTTTCCACAAGAGCGGTCCGATTGTCGGATCGCTGCTGCTCGGCCTGTACGACGGCCACGGCGCCCTCCAGCACGTGGGCGTGTGCGCCGCCTTCCCCATGAGGCGCCGGGCCGAGCTGGTCGAGGAACTCGAACCGCTGCGCATGCCGGCTCCCGAGCGCCATCCGTGGGCCGCCTGGGCCGAGGAGTCCGCCCACGAGAGCGCCCGGCTGCCCGGCGCGCAGAGCCGCTGGACCGGCAAGAAGGACCTGTCCTGGGTACCGCTGCGCCCCGAGCGGGTCCTCGAGGTGAAGTACGACCACATGGAGGGCGACCGCTTCCGGCACACGGCCCAGTTCGGCCGCTGGCGCCCCGACCGCGTGCCGGAGAGCTGCACCTACGCCCAGCTGGAGGAGGTCGTCGGCTACGACCTCGCCGAGGTGCTCGGCGCTCCCCTGACCGGCTGACCCGCCGGCCGGCCGGCCGAATGGCTCGCGGACCGGCTGCCCCCGGACCGGCTGCCCCCGGACGGGCTGCCCCCCGGGCCGGTCGGCCCGCGGACCGGACCGGCTCAGCCCGCCGTGAGCTTCTCCCACTCGGCCCGGTCCGGGCCCACGGTGTTCGGCTCCCAGTCCGGGCGCGCGGCCAGCCAGCGGGCCACCCGCGCCCGGACCTCCGGATCGGCGTACGCCCGCTCCGGTACGGCGGCCAGGTGCCGGACCCTGGCCCGGGCCCGCATCACCTCCGGGTCCTCCAGCGCGCAGTCGAACAGTGCCGCCACCTCGCGCGCCGTCCCCGTGCGCCCGGCCCGGGTCGCGAACCGCTCCCCGATGGCCGCGTCGGCGACGACCTGGAAGTCGAACCACGGCTTCAGGGTGCGCACCGCCCAGGCGTGGTGGTCGGCGGCGAACCGCTCCGATCCCGGGTCCCGGTGCGCCGTACGGGCCACCCTGCGGGCAGCCCACAGAGCGAGGGAGGTGCCCTGCCCGAGGGTCGGGTTGGTGTGCGTGATCGCGTCCCCGACCGGCACCAGCCCGGTCACCACCGGCCCCCGCTCGTCGACCAGCGCGCCCCACCGGTTGTCCAGGCTCGCGGTGGCCAGCACCTCCGACAGCGGTTCGGCGCCGAGTGCCAGCCAGGCCGCGCCGGGCGGGAAGGAACGGGCCGCGGCCTCGAAGACGGCGGGGGCGCGCAGCGCCGAGCGCGTGGTGTCCGTGGTGTGGACGAACAGGGTCACGGCGAAGACCTGGTTGTCGGCGGGGAAGACCGCGCACCCGGCGAAGGCCCCGCCCGTCACCGCCCAGGGCCGGCGCGGCCCCTCGTCCATGCCGTCGGGCAGCCGGTACCAGCGGCAGAAGTACGCGAGTCCCGTGCGGTGCCGTTCCACGACCGGCGGGCGGCAGCCCGCCGCGGTGAGCCAGCGCTCGACGCCGCCGCGCCGCCCGCCCGCGTCCACCACGAGGTCCCCCGGGTGGCTCCCGGCCTCCGTGGTCACCCCCGTGACCCGGACCCCGGGGGCCGTGAGGAGCCCGGTGACCGGTTCCCCGTACCGCGAGACGACACCCTGTTCGGCGCGCAGGGCGGTGGCCAGTGCGCTCTCCAGCAGGATCCGCCGGGCCTGGAGCATGACGAGGTCGTCGTCACCGGGGCGTGCGGCCGGCCGTTCGTCGAACCAGTCCAGCTCGTGCCGCTCGCGCGCCCCGAGCCTGAGCATCTCCGCGTGGACATCGGGCAGTTCGTCGCGCAGGAGGGTGCGCGCCGCCCCCAGCAGCGCGTGCGGCTGGTTCGCCTGCGGCACGGTCGGGCGCCGCCAGCCGAAGAAGTCGCGGTCGAGCGCGGTACCCGGGGCGCGCGTATCGCGCTCGAACAGTTCCGCCGTGTGGCCCTGGCGTGCCGCGAGCAGCGCGGTGGCCAGCCCTCCGACACCTCCGCCGATGACCAGTACATGTGCCATGGCGCCCCCCTGAACCGATGAACCGATGAACCGTACGACGATCACATCGCCCAGAGCCTGCGCGATCGAGCACCGGCCGAAACCCGCACGATTGTGCGTACGTCGCCTTGGTGCTGTGGCAGACAAGGTGCCGGCCGCAGCACTAGCGCGTGCCCGCCGCCGCGCGGTAGGCCTCCACCGCACGCCGGGTCTCCGCCTCGATGAGGTCGGTATTGATCGCCGCGGCCGCGCGCACCCCCTGGGCGGCCGCGCCCGCGACCTGCTCCATCGGGGAGGTCACATTGCCCGCCACCCAGACGCCCGGGTGGGCGGTGGCCCCGGTCAACGGGTCGGCCTCGACGCAGGTGCCGACGACATGGCCGTCCCGCTCAAGGGCGGCCGTCGGCAGGCCCAGGCCGGTCAGGACTCCGGAGCGGGCCGTGAACCGGGGCGCGACCACGAGCGCCCCGCACCGGACCGTGCCCCCGCCCGCCAGGGTCACCCCGGTCAGCCGGTCCTCCTCGACGAGGAGTCCGGCGACCTCGCCCTCGACGACCTCGACGCCCCGGGCGGCCAGCAGCTCCCGGTCCTCGGCGGTGAGCCGCCAGGTGTTTGCGAGAAGGGTGGTCCGGGCGGTCCACTGCCGCCACAGCCGGGCCTGGAACACGGCGAGGGGGCCGTCGGCCAGCACCGCGACCGCCTCGTCCCGCACCTCCCAGCCGTGGCAGTACGGGCAGTGCAGTACGTCCCGCCCCCAGCGCGCCCGCAGTCCCGGCACGGCGGGGAGCTCGTCCACCAGGCCGGTGGCGACCAGCAGCCGCCCCGCCCGGACGGTCGAGCCGTCCCCGCAGCGGACCAGGAATCCCCCGCCGGGCAGCCGGTCCGCGGCGACGACCGTACCGGTCCGGATCCGCCCGCCGTAGCCGGTGACCTCCGCCCGCCCCCGGGCCAGCAGGTCGGCCGGGCTCTGCCCGTCGTGGCCCAGGTAGGCGTGCAGGTGTGCGGCGGGGGCGTTGCGCGGGCTGCCGGAGTCGATCACCAGCACCGAGCGGCGCGCGCGGACCAGGGTCAGTGCTCCGGCGAGCCCGGCGGCTCCGCCGCCGACGACCACCACGTCGAACCGTTCCGTCATCGTGTCCTCATTCTCGCTGTCCATACCGGTGAGGATCTTTCCGCCCGCCCCGACTTGACAAATGTTGTTGCCGAAGCGGCAAATGGGAACCATGGCCACCGAGAAGCAGGACGAGGAACTCGCCGGCGTGCTCACCGCCGTCGGGCCGCGGCTGCGCGCCCTGCGCCAGGAGCGCGGCACCACCCTGGCCCAGCTCAGCGAGGCCACCGGAATCTCGCTCTCCACCCTGTCCCGGCTCGAGTCCGGACAGCGCAGGCCCACGCTGGAGCTGCTGCTCCCCCTGGCCAAGGCGCACCGGGTGGCGCTCGACGAGCTGGTCGGCGCGCCCGAGACCGGGGATCCGCGGATCCGCCCGCGCCCCCTCGTCCGTCACGGCACCACCATCCTGCCGCTGACCCGCCACTTCGGCGGGGTGCATGCCTTCAAGCAGGTCTTCCCGGCCGTCGAAGGCACTCCGCCCGTGCCGGAACTGCGCGTCCACGAGGGCTACGAGTGGCTGTACGTGCTCTCCGGACGCATCCGGCTGCTGCTGGGCGAGCACGACCTGGTCCTCGGACCCGGGGAGGTCGCCGAGTTCGACACGCGCACCCCGCACGCCTTTTTCAACGCGGGTCCGCACGCGGCGGAGTGCCTCAGCCTCTTCGGGCCGCAGGGCGAGCGGATCCACATCCGCGCCAGGCCGACCACCACCTCACCGGAAGGACGTCCATGAGCACCACCCCCGAAGGCCCCGAGCGCCCCGAACGGGCCGCCCCGCAGCCCAACGCCGTCGTCGGCGTCGGCTTGGTCGTGGTCGGCCCAGACGGCCGGATCCTGCTCGGCCAGGCGCACGACGGCCGCTGGGAGCTGCCCGGCGGCAAGGTCGACCCGGGGGAGGGCTTCGAGCAGGCCGCCGCCCGGGAACTCACCGAGGAAACGGACCTGCGGGCGGACCCGGAGGGGATCCGGGTGCTCTCCGTGCAGATCGACGCGAAGGCGGGCCTGACCCGGCTGACGGCAGCCGCCGTGACCACGACGGCCCACGGCGTCCCGACCGTCACCGAGCCGCACAAGATCGCCCGCTGGCAGTGGTTCGCCCCGGCCGACATCCCCACGGCCCTCTACGCCCCGTCCGCGGCTGTGCTGCGCATGTGGCGCCCGGACCTCACGACGCTGCCGCACGTGCCGTCGTACGACTACCCGACCGCGACCTGAACCGGGCCGCCAAGGAAACCCACGCCCGACCCGGCCCCCCGGAACCCCCGGACCCGGGCGGCCTCAGCCGGCCGCCGCGACGACCGTCACCGCCGTGACCGCCACCATCGCCGCCTGCATGTCACGGATGGCGGCCCGCACGCTCTCGGCCGCCCACTGACCGGCGGCTATCTCCGCCATGCGGGACGTGACCTGACCGCGCGGCAGGTCCGGGAAGGCGAGCCGGTGCAGCTTGGCCGCGTGCAGCAGGGCCACGAAACCCGCCGTGCGCTCGTCCGGTTCGGCGCCCTCGATCACCACGGCGGTGAGCCGCTCCCGCAGGGCCCGCTCGACCGCGCCGTCGGCCTCGGGGTAGCGGCGCCGCGGGAACACCCCGAACACCTTGCTCTCCTCCACCGAGACCACGCCCCGCGCACGCAGCCGCTCCACGGCGGCGCCGACCGCCTTGGCCTGGTCCTTCGTCAGCCAGTCCGTGACCCGACGCTTGCTGCGCCCGCGCAGCCACGTCCCGATCAACCCGAGCCGGCCGTCGAGCAGTTCCTCCCCGGTGGGCGTGTCGTCCGCCAGTGCCAGGTACTTGCCCTTCACCGTCACCCGCTCCGCCAGGACGAGTTCGAGCAGGAGCCCGCCCGCCACGGCCCAGCCCACCGCCTGCCGCTGCCTCGCCGCCCCGGACTCGTCGTCCAGGGAGAGCAGCATGATCTCCTCCGCCAGTGTGACGGCCATGAGCGACACCCCCGTTGTCCGTGTTCCCCGCTGAGAAGGACGCCCGGCGGCCGCCGGAAGTTCCCGCACCGCCCCTCTCCGTCCCCGCCCCGCTTCGCCCCCGACCCGCTCCGTCCCGCCCCCCGACCCGCCACCCCTACACCCGCGCCCGCCCCCGCGGTGCGAAGTTGCCCTCCCCCAGGTCCTCCGCGAGCAGTCGCTTCGCGATCGCGTCCGCCGCCACCCGCAGCTCCGCGCTCCGCGGCCGGCCGCGGTCCTTCTCCAGTTGGTCCCCGAGCCAGCCCGCCCACGCCGCCGAGATGACGTCGGCCTCCCGCTGCCCGCCCGGGGTGAGCGTGAAGAAGGTGCCCTCGCGGCTGAGGTAGCCCTCCTCCACCATCCGGTCGAAGACCGGGAGCAGCACCTCCGGCGGCACGGAACGGCGACCGGCGATCAGGCCGAGGCTGGCGGTACCCACCGTCCGGGTCATGAGTTCCACCTGCATCACGGTCCACGCGCCCGCCATGTCCAGCCGGGTGTCCGAGCCGTGGACGATCGAGCGTGCCGTCTCCGGCCCCATGCTCCGTACGAGTTTGCCGACCGCCAGTTCCAGCAGCTTGGCCGAATTCCCACTGGCCGTGGCCGGCGAGGCGAAGCCGTCCCCCATGTCCGTCGACCCGGCGCGCGCGCTGTCGCGGAGTTTGACCTGCTTCAGGAACAGCCCGACGACGAAGCCGAACACCGCCACCGGCACGGTCCACAGGAACACCGTGTGCAGGGCGTGCGCGTAGGCGTCGATGACGGGCGCCGCGGCCGTCGGATCGAGCCGGTGCACGCCTTCCGGCGTCGAGACCGCCTCCGCCAGTTGCGCCGGGTCCTGCCCGGTGAGCCGCGCCGACTCCGCGATCCCCGCCGTGAGCTCGGGGCCCAGGCTGTTCGCGTAGATCGTGCCGAAGACCGCCGTCCCGAAGGCGCTGCCGAGCGTGCGGAAGAACGTGACCCCGGAGGTCGCCGTGCCGAGGTCGGCGTAGTCCACGGTGTTCTGCACGGCGATCGTCAGCACCTGCATGGACAGGCCGATGCCGGTACCGAGCACGAACATGTACAGGGACTCCAGCAGGGTGCTGGTCCCCGGCTCCATCCGCGACAGCAGGTACAGCCCGACGCCCATGACCGCGTTGCCCACGATGGGGAAGATGCGGTACCGGCCGGTCTTGCTGGTGACGTTGCCGCTGAAGACCGAGGCGAGCAGCAGCCCGAAGACCATGGGCAGGGTCCGGACGCCCGAGATCGTGGCCGAGTCCCCGTCGACGTACTGGAGGTAGGTCGGCAGGAAGGTCAGCGCGCCGAGCATCGCGAACCCCACGACGAAGCTCAGGACGGAGCACACGGAGAAGACCGGGTTGCGGAAGAGCCGCATCGGCAGCATCGGCTCCGCGGCCCGCGTCTCGGCCAGGCAGAACAGGGCCAGGGCGACGGCGCCGCCCGCGAACAGGCCGATGATCGTGGCCGAGTTCCACGCGTACTCGTTCCCGCCCCAGCTGGTGGCCAGGATCAGGGCGCTCGCGCCGACCGCGACGAGGGCGATGCCCAGGTAGTCGATGACCGGCTTGCCCCCGGCTCGTACGGAGGGGATCGTCCGGGCGGCCGCGATGACGACGAGGATCGCGATCGGCACGTTGACGTAGAAGCACCACCGCCAGGTCAGCTGGTCGGTGAACAGCCCGCCGAGGAGCGGTCCGATGACGGTGGCGACGCCGAAGACGGCACCGATCATGCCCTGGTACTTGCCGCGTTCGCGCAGCGGCACCACGTCCGCGATCAGCGCCATCGCGGTGACCATCAGGCCCCCGGCCCCGATGCCCTGGACGCCGCGCCACAGGATCAGGAACGTCATGTTGGGGGACAGACCACACAGGAAGGAGCCGCTGATGAAGACGATGGCGGAGATCTGGAAGATCAATTTCCGGCCGAAGAGGTCACCGAACTTGCCGACCAGTACCGTCGCCACGGTCTCCGCGAGCAGGTAGGCGGTCACCACCCACGCCATGTGGTCGCCGCCGCCGAGGTCCCCGACGATCGTGGGCAGGGCGGTGCCGACGATCGTCTGGTCGAGGGCGGCCAGCAGTACGCCCAGCATGATCGTGCCGAAGATGACATTGCGCCGCCGCCGGTCGATCACGGGGGGCGCGGAGGCCATGGCGGGGGCAGTGCTCACCCTCGCACTCTCACAGCGTGCCCGCCCCGCCGCATGCGGCACTGGGCCGTACGGGCGATCGCGCGGGCCGGGTGCGCGGGCCCCCGCGCCGGGCGTCAGCGCAGGTAGGCCAGGCCCGGATGCTCGGACGCGTACCCCTCGAGCAGCCGCCGGGCCACCCCCACCGAGTCCACCAGGGGGTGCAGGGCGAAGGCCTTCACCGCGGCCGCCCGCGAGCCGCTCGCCGCGGCCGCCAGGACCTCCCGCTCGACCGCCTTGACCGCCGTCACCAGCCCGACCGCGTGCAGCGGCAGCGGGGCGACGCCCACCGGATGGGCGCCGTTGGCGTCGACCAGGCAGGGCACCTCGATCACGGCTTCCGCGTCGAGGACGGACAGGGCCGATCCGTTGCGCACGTTGAGGATCAGCGTGGCCCGCTCGTCCCGGGCGATGGCCCGCATCAGCGCGAGCGCCACCTGCTCGTAGCCGCCGGACTCCAGGTCGCTCTCGTCGCGCTCGCCGACCCCCGCCGCTTCGCGGTTCTCCGCCATGTACGTGGCCTCGCGCTCGGCCCGGGCCCGGTCCCAGGCGGCCAGCGCCGCCCCGGCCGGCAGCCCGGACCGGCCCGCCTCGGCGTAGAACCCGCGCTGCTGGTCGCGCAGGAAGGCCCCGCGCGTCTGCTCGGCCTCCTGGTACGCCCGTACGGTGTCACGGTTGAAGTAGTAGTAGTGCAGGTACTCGTTCGGGATCGCACCGAGCGAGCGCAGCCACTCGGCACCGAAGAGCCGGCCCTCCTCGAAGGACTCCAGTGCCTCGGTGTCGGCCAGCAGCCGGGGCAGTTCGTCGCGGCCGCCGACGCGCAGCCCGCGCACCCAGCCCAGGTGGTTGAGGCCGACGTAGTCGATCCAGGCGTCCTGCGGCCGGGCCCCCAGCAGCCGGGCGATGCGCCGGCCCAGCCCCACGGGCGAGTCGCAGATGCCGATCACGCGCTCACCGAGCTCCTCGGCCATCGCCTCGGTCACCAGCCCGGCCGGGTTGGTGAAGTTGATGACCCAGGCGTCCGGAGCGGCACGGGCGATCCTGCGCGCGAGTTCCCGGGCCACCGGCACGGTGCGCAGCCCGTACGCGATCCCGCCCGCGCCCACCGTCTCCTGGCCCAGCACCCCCTCGGCCAGGGCGATCCGCTCGTCGGCGGCCCGCCCCTCGAGCCCGCCGACCCGGATGGCCGAGAACACGAAGTCGGCCCCGCGCAGGGCCTCGTCGAGGTCCCCGGTGGCAGTGACGGCCGGGGCGCCCGGCAAGCCGGCGGCGGCCGCCTGGTCCGCGAGGACCCGGGCCATGGCGCGGAGCCGCGCCGGATCCTCGTCGTACAGGGTCACCTCGGTCACCCGGCCCTCGGCACGGTCGCCGAGGAGTGCTCCGTAGACGAGGGGAACCCGGAACCCGCCCCCGCCGAGGATCGTCAGCCGCACGCCCTTACCGCCCTTCACCGACACCAGTGCCACGATCGGTGACACGGGACCGGCACGGCGTCCGTGGCACGCGACCTACGGGGGCCAGTCTCCCCCGGCCGCTCACTCCCCCAGCGACGGCACGGCGCGCAGTCGGGCGCCCTGCTGCTGGGCGAGCCCGCCGCCCCGGACGGGGCCCGCCGGCGCGCCCTGCGGCGCCGAGAGGATCAGGGTGATCCGGGTCAGACCCATCCCGTCCAGCATCCGGCTGGTCTCGGCCACCATGCGGCAGCGCACCAGCCCCCGCCGCGGGTCGGGATGGCGCACGGTCCGCACCGCCCCGTCCTGTTCGGCCGCCTCGGCTCCGCGCATGCTCAGCCAGTGCGGCACCCCGTAGCGGTAGGCCGCCTCCATGAAGGGATCGCGGGCCACCTCCTGGCGGATGCTGCGCAGCCCCTCGTCCTCCGGGGCGGCGACGAGCGCGGTGGCGAACTGGGCCAGCAGCGGTACGCACCAGGCCGGTTCGTGGTCCTCCAGCACGGCCGCGGCATCCGGGTGGAACAGCACGAAGCGCAGGAAGTTGTCGTCCGGCAGGGCCGTCGGGTGCGGCCGTACCGACTGGAAGAGCTGGTCGAAGGCCGAATTGGTGAGCGCGACGTCCCAGCGGTGGTCCACCAGGAAGCTCGGGTAGGGGACGGCTTCCATGAGGGCCGCGTAGTCGCACAGGTAGTCGCGCTGCGCGGGGTCCTCGGGCAGCCGGTTCTCCTCGGCCGCCCGCCAGGTGGGCGGGGGGTCACGGTCGACCATGACGCGGAAGAGCCAGAAGCACTGCCGCTCGCTCATTTCCAACGCCTCTGCCAGGGCCAGCAGTTTGCGGTCCGTCCACTCCTTGACCAGGCCGCGTTCCCAATTGCCGTACGCGCGCACGCTGATGCGCAGCCGAGCGGCGAGGTCCTCCTGGCTCAGCCCCAGTTCCTCGCGGCGCTGGCGCAAAATCTCCTTGCGTCGCTCCGACCGCACGGCGCCGCGTGCGGACTCCTCGCCCGCCAGGCGCTCCTCACCGGCTCGGGCGAGGCCATCGGCCGGGCCCACCGCTGCGAGATATGGCACCGAGAGCTCCCCCTCCTCACGGTCTGGATCTTCATTTCCGTGTGGCGATCCTGCTACCGACTTCATTCGAGTGTCAACTATCGTGGCAATTCCAGCCTCTTGACAGCTCATTCCCGCCACAGCTGTGGCACGTTCTAGCCCTTCGGGGCGATAACGGCTAGATTCCAGAAGCCGACCATGTGCCCGTACCGACTTCGTGCGAACTAGGAGAACCCCTGGTGACAGACGGCTTCCCGGCTCCCGTCGCGGTGGCCCACGCACCCCTGGCAGCCACCGTCACGCGCGTCGCCGACCTCGCGGGCAAGATGGGCCGCGACCTGAACCAGGTCTTCGACCTGCGGCGCCTCTCGGAGGCGTCCGGCGTACCCACGGACGTGGTCAGGATCCTGCTCGACGGCAGGCCCGCCGGCGAACCCGATCTCCAGACCCGCTTCCTCCAGCGCCTGGACCTGCTGCGGCGCACCCGTGTCAAACCCAACGGCCGCCGCTACACGCAGCAGGAGATCGCGGACGGCGCCGGAATGTCCCGGCAGCAGGCCGGAGCCCTGATCAATGGCGACCGCCGCCCCACCATGGAGCACTGCGACGCGATCCAGCGCTTCTTCGGGGTGCACGCCGGTTTCCTCACCGCCCACGACGCGGACGCCCTCACCGACGCGCTCCAGCGGACCGAGCAGCAGCTGCTCCAGGACTTCGCGGGCCGCGCGCGGGAAACCGTACCGGTCGCGGCCGCTTCGGCAGGCGATCCGCTGGCAAGACTCCTCCAGAACCACGGAGTGCGGGGCATCGCCTGGAGAGCCGCCCAACTCCCCAGCGACAAGCACCGGGACAAGGTGACCGAATGGCTGGACATGCTCCTCGAAAGCGTCAAACCGAACGAATCCTGACCCAGTCGAACATCTGGGTCTGATCCTTGAGTCCTGATCCGGATCCGCGCCGACGGGGAGAACGGTGAGCATAGGCAGAGAGCAGCGGCGGTTGTGCGGGGAGCTGGTGGCCGGGATCCGGTTGACCGCCCCCGTGGAACCCGTGGACCTCTACGCCGCCCTCTGCGAGGGCATGAGCAGACACCGCGGCCGCCGGGTGGACTTCCGGATGGCCTCGTTCCCGCCGGGGACGGCCAGCGGCCTGTGGCTCGACATGGCGGACCGCGATCTCGTGGTCATCGAGGAACGCACGGCACCCGACCACCAGTTGGTGATCCTGGGCCACGAGTTGTGGCACATGAAGGCCGGCCATTGCAGCCACCACGTCGACGGCGCCGCCGTCGCCGCCCGGCTGCTGTCCGACGAGGCCGACATCGGCGAGACCGTCCGCCGCGTCGCCGCGCGCACGCGTGCCGACGTACGGGAGGAGAGCGAGGCCGAGACCTTCGGCTTACTGCTGGGGAGCCGGTGCCGGACCTGGCTCGCCGGTTCGGCGAGCCACCGGGCTCCGGCACAGCGCGACCATTTGGCGGGCCGGATCGAGGCCGCGCTGGGCTACCGGGGGCACAGGAACGATCGTTGAACGGCCAGGACTACTACATTCCGGCAGCCGCGATGGCGGTCTCGCTCGCCTTCAAGCTGCCGGCCCTGCGCCACAACTGGCGCGATCCGCTGCTCCGGTCGGTCTGCGCGCTGCTGATGCTGGCCGGCGCCGTGTTCGCCTTCGCCGCCCCGCCCACCATCGCGGCGGTCAACCGCTGGACCGGGGTGCCCAACATCTCCGCCCCGCTGGTGTACTGCCTGATCACCGCATTCAGCGCGTCCTGCCTCGTCCTGGTCGTCAACTGGCGGGGCGGACCGCCCGAGGAGACCCGCCGCGTCTCGCAGCGCTGGATCCTCGGCTACAGCGTCGTGATCGTGGCCCTGATCGTGCTCTTCGCCCTCGGTGACGCCCCCGAGGAGCGGCTGCGCGACCTGGACACCTACTACGCGAACACCCCGTACATCCGCGAGATGATCGCCCTCTACCTGGTGGCGCACAACGTGGCCGCTGTGGTGATGGTGGCCATGTGCTGGCGCTGGTCCCTCCAGGTGCGCGGCTGGCTGCGGGCCGGCCTGATGATCATCGTCGCCGGCTACATGTTCAACCTCAGCTACGACGCCACCAAGATCACCGCGGTGATCGCCCGCTGGACCGGGCACGACCTCGACTTCCTCAGCACCCTCGTCGCCCCGCCGCTGGCCTCCGTCGGAGCGCTGATCAGCGCGATCGGCTTCGTGCTCCCGCTCGTCTGCCAGCGGATGTCGGACAACTGGGAGACCTGGGCGACGTACCGCAAGCTCGGTTCGCTGTGGCAGGAGGTGCAGATCTCCGCGCCCGGCGGCACCCCGTCCGTGCAGATGGCCTGGTGGTCCGCCGCCGAACTGCGCGTGATCCAGCGCGAATCGGACATCCACGACGGATTCCTGCACCTGGGCCCGTACTTCGACCGGAGCCTGCGCGACCGGGCGTACGAGCGCGCGCTCGCGGAGGGGGCGGACGAGGCGACCGCCCGCGCCGTCGCCGACGCCGCCATGGTCGCGGCCGCCGTACAGGCCCGCTCGGCGGACCCCGAGGGCAAGGTCATCGGCGCCGGCGAGGAGACCGTGCTCGACACCGCGGACGGGCCGCGCGACCTGCTGCGGATCTCCCACGCCCTGCGGCATTCGCCGGTGGTGCAGGCGGTCCGGCAGCAGGCCGCGCTGTCCGGGAGCGGGCACGGCTGAGCCGCGCGGCCCCGCCCCGCGCGGCCCCGCCCCGCGCGGCCCGGCCCCGCGCGGCGCGCGGCCGTGGGCTCAGCGCGCGGCGGCCACCGCCGTCGCCGGGAACAGGTCCTGGAAGGGGCCGGCGGAGTCGATCCCTTCCCGCCCGTAGGGCGCGTCGAAGCTCCACACCATGAACAGCAGGAACACGATCAGCGCGCTGAACAGCCCGGCCAGCAGCAGTTCCCGCCCGGAGCGGCGGATCTGCAGGGTGAAGATCAGCCCGACCGTGACCACTCCGCCGACGAGCAGTCCGAACCACACCACGCCCGGCAGCGTGGACTCCGAACTCTGGGTGCGCGAGTGGCGGGCGTCGTCGGCCGCGGCGATGTGGTCGAGCAGCGGCTGGTAGGCCTGTGCCTGGAGCTCGGTGGCGGGGCTCTGGTGGGTGACGTCGCTGCGCAGCTTGCCGAGCAGCTGCCCGCCCTCGGCCGAGGCGCTCTCCCCGGAGGTCAGCAGCGGCCAGTCCACGGCGACCGTGTGGGAGACGTACGCGTCCACCTCGCCGCGGATCCGGTCGCGGACGGCGGCCGGGTAGACGTCGGCGCGCTGGGTGACCTCGTACAGCGCCTGGGCCTCGCGGCGGACACTGTCCTCGGCGGCGCCGCGCGCCTCCCAGACGCCCGCGATGGCCAGACCCAGCACGATCGCGTAGACCACGCCCACCATCATGGTCATGTACTCGATGACATCGGGGGTTTCGCTGGTGTCCTCGTCGTCGGCGGCCCGGCGATGCCGGATCAGGGTGATGGTGAGGACGAGGGCGCAGACGAGCGCCATGGCGATGGCCAGGACCAGCCATTCGGACACGTGGATTCTCCCGTGGTGGATCGTGGGCGGATCGGTGGGTGGAGCGGTATCGGCGGATCGGTCGGCGGTTCGGGTACGTGGACGTGGACGTGGACATGCGGTGCAGGCGGTGGTCAGCCGCGGCTCTTGGAGCGGGGGCGCAGGGCGGCGGCCGCCAGTACGGCCGGGGTCGTGACGACGACCATGAGCATCACGGTGGACATCCCGCCGGGGCCGCGCCGCTCCAGGGCCACAGAGCGGTACGGACGCACGTGGAAGGCGCTCACGGGCGGGGCGGCGGCCCTGGGCCGGGGCGGGGCGGGTGCGTCCGCCCGGACCGGTCCGGGACCGGACCCGGGATCCGGCGCGGGCACCGGCGGCTCCGCCTCCCCGGCCCGGGCCTGCGCGGAAGGCCCCGGCGGACCCGGCGGACCCGGCGGCCGCGGCACCCCAGGCGGCCGCGCCGGCGCGGGCCGGTCCGTGGTCGCGGTTGCGGGCGCGGGCGGCGCGGGGGGCCGGCCCGGGTGGTGCACGGTGGGCCGTTCGGCACCGGGCACTCCCGTCCGTACCGGGGGCGGCCGGAACACGGGCCGCCCCGGCTCGCCGCCCGGCACGCACAGATCGACCCGGGCGCCACGGCCGTGCCCGTCGCCCGCGACCGCCACATGGCCGTGCAGCGGGCAGAGGGCCGCCACCAGGCCCGCCCCGGCGAGGTACTGCCAAGCGGTCACCGCGTGTCCTCCCGATTCCGCAGCGCGGATGAGTTTCATGAGATTCATGAGGGTTACGGCTGAAGAAACGATCACGGCCCCGCTTCGACACGCGGCGGACCGGACAAGATCGCCGACCGAGCGGATCGGACCGGGTTCGGCGCGTCACGTCATGAATACGACAATCCGAGCGCAGGATGCTCCCGTGGACACGGACGTCATCACCGTCGGCGCCGGGCCGACCGCCCATGAGGCGGTGCCGGCATGAGCACCGCGCGCGAGGGCCTGTCTCCGGGGGTGCGCCGGATCGTCCTGGACGCCAACGGCAGCGCCCTGTCCGCCCTGCTCTGCGCACCGTCCGAGGGCCCGCCGCGGGCCACGGTGGTCGCGGTGCACGGGGCGGGCATGAGCGCCGGCTACTTCGACAGCCAGGCCCTGCCCGACTTCTCCCTCCTCACCCTGGGCGCCCGCCTCGGGTACACGGTCGTGGCCGTCGACCGGCCGGGCTACGGCCGGTCGACCGCCGCGCTCCCCGAGGGACAGACGGTCACCGAGCAGGCGGCCACCCTCGCCGCCGCGGTAGGGGACTTCGGCGCCCGGTACGCGACCGGGGCCGGCATCTTCCTGCTGGCCCACTCCTTCGGCGGCAAGGTCGCGCTGCTCACCGCCGCCGACCACGCCCCGCCCGGCCTGCTCGGCATGGAGATCTCCGGATGCGGCCACCGCTACGCGGCGGACGCCTTCACCGGAACGGGCGCCTCCCGGGGCGGGCGGCGCAGCTGGGGGCCGTTGCGCCTCTACCCGCCGAGCACCTTCACCACCTGCGGCTCGGTCGTCGCCCCCGTCCCGCCCCGGGAGGAGGCGGACATCGTCCGCTGGCCCGAGGTCTTCCGGGGCGCAGCGGGCCTCGTCCGCGTGCCCGTACGGTTCACCTTCGCCGAGCACGAGCCGTGGTGGCGCTGCGACCGGGACGCGCTCGCCGAGCTGAGATCGGGGCTGACCGCCGCGCCCCGGGTGCACATCGACCGGCAGCCGGAGGCCGGCCACAACATCAGCCTGGGCTACGCGGCCCGCGCCTACCACCTGCGCTGCCTCGGCTTCTTCGAGGACTGCCTGGTGCGGGGAACCGTCACGTACCCGCCGCTGGACCCCGACGGCGATCAGGAGCTGAAGGCCGTCACCGCCTGACGTGGTTCACCCGTCCGGCTCCGTCCGCCACGGCGCCCCCGCCCGGCCTTCCTCGTCCCGGCGGGCCAGTACGACCGCAACGAGACTTCCTCGTCCTGGGCGCGGCGGTGTGAGAGCCGGGCGGCGGTGGCCGCCCGGGCCTGCGGGTACGCCGAAGGGGCGCGACCGCGGCTGGTCGCGCCCCTTCGGTCGGACGGGTGTCAGCCCGCGTCGGTGCCGCCGAACCGCTCGCGGTAGGACTCCAGGTCCTCCTCGGTGACCCTGGCGAAGAGCACCGGCGGCACGGTGAACGGCGTACCGGCCGGGACCGCGTCCAGGGACCTGGCCTGCTCCGGGGTGACCCACGCGGCCGTGTCGTCGGCGAGCTCGAAGGAGGAGCGCATGGCGCGCGCCGAGGCCGGGATGAACGGCTCGGAGACCACCGAGTAGAGGTGGATCAGGTTCATCGCGGTGCGCAGGGTGAGCGCCGCACCCTCCAGGTCGGTCTTGACCTCCAGCCAGGGGGCCTTCTCGTCCAGGTAGGCGTTGCCGGCCGACCACAGGGCGCGCAGCGCGGCCGCCGCCTTGCGGTACTGGAGGGACTCCATGTGGCCCTCGTACTCGGCCAGCAGCTCGGCGATCTGCTCGCCCAGTTTGGCCTCGACCTCGCCGGCGGGGCTGCCGGCGGGGACCTCGTCGCCGAACTTCTTGCGGGAGAAGGTCAGTACGCGGTTGACGAAGTTGCCGAGGGTGCCGCCGAGGTCCTTGTTGACCGTGGCGGCGAAGTGCTCCCACGTGAAGGACGAGTCGTCGGACTCGGGCGCGTTGGCGATGAGGAAGTAGCGCCAGAAGTCGGCCGGGAGGATCTCCAGCGCCTGGTCGGTGAAGACCCCGCGCTTCTGCGAGGTGGAGAACTTGCCGCCGTAGTACGTCAGCCAGTTGAAGGCCTTGACGTAGTCGACCTTCTTCCACGGCTCGCGGGTGGCCAGTTCGGTGGCGGGGAACATCACCGTGTGGAACGGGACGTTGTCCTTGGCCATGAACTGCGTGTAGCGGACGTCCTCGGCCTCGTACCACCACGACTTGTAGTCGCGGTTCGCCGGGTCCAGGTCCGACCACTCCTTCGTCGCGCCGATGTACTCGATCGGGGCGTCGAACCAGACGTAGAAGACCTTGCCCTCGGCGGCCAGCTCCGGCCAGGTGTCGGCCGGGACCGGGACGCCCCAGTCGAGGTCACGGGTGATGGCGCGGTCGTGCAGGCCCTCGGTCAGCCACTTGCGGGCGATGGAGGAGGCCAGCTGCGGCCACTCCTCCTCGTGTTCGCAGACCCAGGCCTCGACCTCGTGCTGGAGGTTGGACTGGAGCAGGAAGAGGTGCTTGGTCTCGCGGACCTCGAGCTCGGTGGAGCCGGAGATGGCCGAGCGGGGCTCGATCAGGTCCGTGGGGTCCAGGACGCGGGTGCAGTTCTCGCACTGGTCGCCGCGGGCCTTGTCGTAGCCGCAGTGCGGGCAGGTGCCCTCGACGTAGCGGTCCGGCAGGAAGCGGCCGTCGACCGGCGAGTAGACCTGCCGGATCGCGCGCTCCTCGATGAAGCCGTTCTCCTGGAGCCGGCGCGCGAAGTGCTGGGTGATCTCGCGGTTCTGCACGGAGGAGCTGCGGCCGAAGTAGTCGAAGGACAGCTCGAAGCCGTCGTAGACCGCCTTCTGGGCGTCGTGGGCCTGCGCGCAGAACTCGGCGACCGAGAGACCGGCCTCCTTGGCGGCGAGTTCGGCGGGGGTGCCGTGCTCGTCGGTGGCGCAGATGTAGAGGACGTCGTGGCCGCGCTGGCGGAGGTACCGGGAGTACACATCCGCCGGAAGCATCGACCCGACCATGTTGCCCAGGTGCTTGATCCCGTTGATATAGGGAAGCGCGCTGGTGATCAGGTGTCGAGCCATCCTCGGATGCTCCATTTCGTATGTGCGGTGCCACGTGACGTGACGGATTGTGAGTGCGGTTCATCGTATCGAACCGCCGAAAGGCCCCGCGCCGCATTTGTTCAGGGTGGACGTAACGCAAAAGCGAGGGTGGTGACCTCTCCGTCACGGCCCTCGCCATGGCGCCCATGCTACAGCCGGTCGGCCGCGCGCCCGACCGGCGGGCCCGGACCGCCGGCGGCCGGCCACCGACGGGCGTCCGACGGACATGCGACCGGATCCGCGCGGCACCCGGCGGGCGTTGCGGCAGTGACCGTCACGCGTCGTGCGCTGCCATCTGCGAACGGCATATGCATACGCGCTGGTTGGACGCCTGCGTGATCGCCATCGATCACGACTCGATCATCACCGAACGTAATATTTCCAGGTTTCTCCTCTGCGCCCTCCGAGTGCGCCCGCGCTGATTTCCTGGTGCGCGGCACAGGGGATGAGGTGGAACGGTGAGCGATGGCGGACCGGAGGAGTCCGGTGGGGCCGTGGGACTGCCGAGCCGACGCCGGCGGCCGACGCCCATGAGCCAGTGGGATCCGACGGCGCGCCTGTCGTACTGGGCCTTCCACGCCAATCGGCGGCCGGCGTACATGCGCTTCGCGTATCTGCAGCTGGGCTCCGACGAGGCGGCCGAGGAAGCGGTGGACGCCACCTTCGACTCGATCATGGGCGAGTGGCTCCGCATGCTCCACATGGACCGGCTGGACGCCTACGCGTGGACGGTGCTCAAACAGTGCCTGGTCGAACACCAGCACCGGCGCCACCCCTGGCAGCCGCACCGGCCCGAGCCGATGGACATCAGCGCCTTCGAGGCCGCCCTCAAGGAGGCCCACTCGGACCAGTACGAGGTGCTGACCGACGCCATCCGCTTCTACTCCGCCGTCTCCCGGCTGGCCGAGCGGCAGCGCGACGCGGTACTGCTGCGGTACGGACTCCAGTGCTCCCCCGGTGACGCCGCCGCCGTGATGGGCGTCGACGAGGCCACGGTCCGCTCGTACCTCGGGCAGGCCCACCGGCGCCTCGCCCGGCTGCTCGACACCTCCGTGGACGCCGCCGGCCCAGCCGAATCAGCCGAAGCATGAGGCCCTACGAACGCCGGCGACCGCAGGACGGCGAACAGACCCCCCGCTCCCTGGCCGAGTTCCTCGCCCGGGCGGGCGTCCGCGACCGCTATCCGCACTACGACCTGGGTGCGGCCGAGGCCCGACTGCTGCGCGCGACCCCGCACGCGCCCGCCACCGGTCACCGCGGCCGCCGGCGGTCGGTGTTCGGCTGGAGCGACCCGGCGCGGGACTACCCGCTCGACTCCGAACGGGCCCGGCGCGACCTCAAGGCCGCCTGCCTGGCCTCCGTATGCGGGCCGAAGGCCGAGGCGCAGCTCGACTCCTTCCTGTCCAGCGGGCACACCGACCTGGCCGGCGCGGTCGTCTTCGGCTGTCTGCTGCACCTGGCCGGGCTGCGCGAAGGCGCGCGGTTCTGGTGGCAGTTCGCCGCCGGTTCGGGCCGTGCGCGGACCGCCCCGGCCGCGTACTGCCTCTTCCTCGACCACTCCCGGCGCGGCGAGCACCACGACGCCCGGCTGTGGGCGCGCGAGCTGGGCCCCCGCGGCTTCCGGCCGGGCGGCCGGCGGGATCTGCGGGAGGTGCGGCTCTGCGCGCAGGCCGCGGTCCTGCGGTACGTGGACCAGCTGGACGATCCGGACCTGGGCCCGGTGCCGCTGCCCAGGCCCGGGCTGCCCGGCGTGCTGGCCGCGTTCCGGCCGCCGACGGCCCTGGTCGCGGCCGCCCCGGCCGCCGCCGCGCCGGCGGCCGTGACCGTACCGCCCCTCGCGGCCGGCCCGCTGCGCCACCCGGCGCTGACGGCCGCGGCGCGCGGGACCGTCGTCCAGGCCGGGACCGGCGAGGCCCTGGCGGAGGCCCGGCGCGCGCTGGCCGTCGTACGGGTCCTGGAGCAGCACCCCCTGGGCGTGCGGGCCGCCCGGCTCGCGCGGACGTCGGGCCTCACCGAGGAGGAGCTCGGCCCGCTGCTGTCGATGCTGTGCGAGGAGGAGTACGCGTACCGCCCGGCCGCGGGGGTGTACGCGCGCGGACCGGCCCTGGACCGGCTCGCGGCCCCCGGCGGCCGGGGGCTGGCGGGCCAGCTCCAGCGCACCCTGGCCCTGGCCCGGGACAGCGCGGGCGCCGCCGTCTACCTGAGCCGGTACGCGGAGGGCGAGGTCCGGATCACGCAGATGGCCGACGGGCCCGGCACCCCGCCGGTGCGGGAGTGGGTGGACTTCCGGGCCGCCGCCCACGCCAGCGCCGTGGGCAAGTGCCTGCTGACCCAGCTCGACCACGACCGCCGCGCCGACCACGTGGCCCGGCACCGCCCGGCCCGGCTCACCCCGCGGACGATCACGGACAGCCGGGCCCTGTTCACCGCCCTGGACTCGGTGGCACCAGGCGCGCCCGTCTTCGACCTGCTCGAGTACTCCCCCGGCGTGGTCTGCTCGGCGATCCCGATCGCCACCGGCGACGCCGCCGGGAGCCTCGCGCTCTCGCTGCCCGCGGCCCATGCGCACCGGCTGGCCCCGGCCACCGCGGCGCTGCGCCGCAAGGCCGTGCCGGTGCTGCTCGCGCTGCTCCTGTCAGGCGCGATCCCTCCGGACGCCCCGGCCGCCCCGGTCGGCACGGAGGCCCCGCCCGCGGCGGGTACTCCCGACGCCCCGGACCCCTCCGGCGCGGAGCCGCCGGCCTCGTCGCCCCGGCCCGAGCCGGGGCGGGCCCCGCTCACCCCGGAGACCCTGCGCCACCTCCGGCGTCTGTTCCGCACCCCGCTGACCGGGACGACCGGCTCCCCCGCAGGCCCCCACCTGGTCAGCGACACCACCTCGGCGGCGGCGTACCTCTTCGACGCCCGCCCGGACACCGGCCAGCCGTGCCTGTCCCTGCCGCACACCTTCACCCAGGTCGCCCCGGGCACCCTGGCCACCCCGACGGGTCTGGTGGTCCTGGGCCCGTGATCACGGGCGCGCGGAGCCCGTCCCAGCCGGGTCGAAGGAGTCCAGCGCCGCGTCGAAGCGGCTCCTGGCCTCGGCGAGCCGGCTGACGGGGGCGGACACCCAGACGTCGTACATGCGGCCGTTCTCGTCCCAGCAGAGGTCGAAGGTGTGCCGGGCGCCTGAACACCCGCTGATCGTCGGGGGTGCGCTGGTAGCCGTCCGGTACGGCGAGGGCGAAGCCCTGCGGATCGGCGAGGATCCGGTATCCGGGGGGCGCGGGCGTGGACGGCGCCCATGACGGGGAGCGCGTGACGGGCGCACCGGCGCCGGGCGCGGCGGGTGCGGGCGAGGCGGGTGCGGGCGAGGCGGTCGCGGCGGACGCAGTGGGCGGGAAGGCTGCCGCCGGGGGCGCGGTCCCGGGGGCGGTCGGCGCCGCCCTCGGCGCCCGGCTCTCCGTGCCGCCCCCGAGCAGGGACGCCGCGCCCACGCCACCGTCCGCGACCACCACGACGAGCGCCGCCGCGATCAGCCACGTACGGCGGACCGGCCGGGGCCGCTTCGGGCCGGGGACCCGGTCGCAGACGTCGGCGAGATCCGGGAGGGCGAGCGTGCCGCCGGTCACGTACGCCGACAGCAGCCGCTCGGCCTCCGCGGCCCCCAGCCGCCGCTCCGGGTCGCGTTCCGGCAGGCCCAGGATCACCGGGAGCAGCGGCTCCGCCTGCGCAGGCGGCCGGATCCCGTCGGACACGACGGCGTGCAGGACGCCGCCGAGCGAATCCCGGTGGAACGGCGAGGCCCCGGTCAGCGAGCGGCCCTCGACGAGCTCCATGACGATGAAGGGGCGCCCGTCGTGCTCGACGACGTCACGGACCACGACGACGTGCGGGTGCTTGATCTGCGCCACGGTGCGCGCCTCGCGCAAGGCGCCCGCGGACCGCGTCCCGTCGCCGACGTGGAGTTCCTTGACGGCGACCGAGCGCCCGAGCAGTTCGTCGGAGGCCTCCCAGACGGTGCCCATCCCGCCCCCGCCCAGCCGCTTCCCCAGGCGCACGGAGGGATCCGCCCCCGGGCGCTCTCCGGCACCCCCGTCCCCGGGACAACGAGAAGGACCCCGCCGCAGCGGGGTCCTTCTTTTGTGTCCGAGGGGGGACTTGAACCCCCACGCCCGATAAAGGGCACTAGCACCTCAAGCTAGCGCGTCTGCCATTCCGCCACCCGGACCAGGTGGTCGGCCCCGGTTTCCCGCGGCGACATGGACAACAATAGCAAAGGATCGGCGGGGCTCCGACCACTTATCCGAGCGGCAGTCGTCCGCCACGCCGTGCTGACCTGCACGCATGCACCGGCGGGCATGGCGAGACGGTACGTCTCGCCTCGGTCACGGGCAGCGGATGACCTGCCCCGCGTAGGAGAGGTTCCCGCCGAAACCGAAGAGGAGCACGGGGGCGCCTGTGGGGATCTCGCCGCGCTGCACCAGCTTGGACAGGGCCATCGGGATGCTGCCCGCCGAGGTGTTGCCCGAGTCGACGACATCGCGGGCGACGACGGCGTTGACGGCGCCGATCCTGGCGGCGAGCGGCTCGATGATCCGCAGGTTCGCCTGGTGCAGGACGACCGCGGCCAGCTCCTCCGGGAGGACCCCGGCCTTCTCGCACACCTTGCGGGCGAGCGGCGGGAGCTGGCTGGTGGTCCAGCGGTATACGGACTGGCCCTCCTGCGCGAAGACCGGCGGCGAGCCCTCGATGCGAACGGCGTTGCCCATCTCGGGGACCGAGCCCCACAGCACCGGGCCGATGCCCGGCTCCTCGCTGGCTTCGACGACGGCCGCGCCGGCGCCGTCGCCGGTGAGCACACAGGTCGAACGGTCGCTCCAGTCGGTGATCTCGGTCATTTTGTCGGCGCCGATGACCAGGGCGCGGGAGGCGGAGCCGGCCCGGATGGCGTGGTCGGCGGTCGCCAGGGCGTGCGTGAAGCCCGAGCAGACGACGTTGAGGTCCATCACGGCGGGGCCGCCGCCCATGCCCAGTTTGGCGGCGACGCGCGCGGCCATGTTGGGCGAGCGGTCGATGGCGGTGGAGGTGGCGACCAGCACCAGGTCGATGTCGTCCGGGGTCAGGCCGGCGCCGGCCAGGGCCTTGCCCGCCGCCTGGAAGGCCAGCTCGTCCACCGGTTCGTCCGGACCCGCGACGTGGCGCGTCTTGATGCCCACCCGGGACCGGATCCACTCGTCGGTGGTGTCGACCATGGCCGCGAGGTCCTCGTTGGTGAGCACTTTCGCGGGCTGGTAGTGCCCTAGCGCCACCACGCGTGAACCGGTCATGGGCGGGGTCCCCCCTCGTACGGAAGTCAGGATCACCCAGCTTCGCCTGCTACTGGTGGGTACGGGTGCGCGTGACCCGACAGGATTCCGGTGCCGGAATTTGGAGATTCCCGAGGATCCGGCAGCCGGGGGCGGTGCGGGAAGCGGAACCGCGACAATGAGGTTGTCGGACACGGACAGGAACCGAAGGCAAGAACCGAAGGGGTGGGCTGATCGATATGGGACGGGTCACCGAGCGTCGTCGCGTCGTCCGGATCCGGAACGGCGCGGTGGGGGTCCGTCCGGACACGCTGGTCGCCGAGGAGCCGCTGGAGATACGGCTGAACGGCAAGCCGCTGGCCATCACGATGCGCACCCCGGGGGACGATTTCGCCCTCGCGGTGGGCTTCCTGGTGAGCGAGGGCGTGCTCGCCGGGGCCTCGGACGTGCGGGCCGTCACCTATTGCGAGGGGGCGGCCGAGGACGGCTCCAACACGTACAACGTGGTCAATGTGCAGCTGGCGGCCGGGGTTCCCGTGCCGGACATCACGCTGGAGCGCAACGTCTACACCACCTCTTCCTGCGGCCTGTGCGGCAAGGCCAGCCTCGACGCGGTGCGTACGGCGACCCGCTTCCCGGCGACCGGCGCCGACCCCGTACGGATCTCCGCGGACCTCCTGGCAGCGCTGCCGGACCGGCTGCGCGCGGCCCAGAAGGTCTTCGACCGCACGGGCGGGCTGCACGCGGCCGGCCTGTTCTCGGCGGGCGGGGAGCTGCTGGACCTGCGCGAGGACGTGGGCCGGCACAACGCGGTGGACAAGATCGTCGGGCGGGCGCTCCAGTCCGGCGGCCTCCCGCTGGCCGGCTCGGTGCTGCTGGTGTCGGGCCGGGCCTCCTTCGAGCTCGCCCAAAAGGCCGTGATGGCGGGCATCCCGATCCTGGCGGCGGTCTCGGCCCCGTCCTCCCTGGCCGTGGACCTGGCCCTGGAATCGGGCCTGACCCTGGTCGGTTTCCTGCGGGGCCCGGACATGAACATCTACGCGGGCGAGGAGCGCATCACGATGTGACCGACGGGCCCGCGGCCGCTTCGGCCCCTGCCCCCTGCGCCCGCCCCTGTCGCGCCGCTGACGCCTCAACGCCCGCGGCGGGTGCGGCGGGTGGTGCGGGTGGCCGGGGCGGGGACCGGCGGCGTGATGCGGTGGAGGTCCAGGGTGGGCGGGACCGGCGTGGTGCCGGGGCCGCCCGATGCGGCCCAGGCGATGATCTCGTCGGTGGCGGTGTCGTCCAGCGCCCAGCCGAACCAAGCCGCGCGGGCTCCGCGGCGGCGGGCCTCGGTGGTGGGCTGGACCACGATCACGTTGGCCTGGGCGCAGGGGCCGAGGCATTCGCTCGTACGGACGGCCAGCCGGCCCCCGGAGGCGGCCGCGGCCTCGCGCAGCCGGGCGAGCTGCCCGGCGTGGTCGGTTCCGGGGTTCTTGCGGGGGTCGCCGCAGCAGCAGCCGCGGCAGACCACCAGGGTGCAGGGGCGTTCGGCGTGGGCGCCGTTCGGGCGTATCCAGGTCACCACCGAACGTTATCGGGCCTGACCGGTGGGCTGTTGGGGCGGGGGCGAGACCTCCGCCACACGGTCGGCGGCGGGTTCGGGATCCACCGGGTCGCCGGCGCGGCGGCGGGCGAGGACCGCGCAGACCATCAGCTGCATCTGGTGGAACAGCATCAGCGGCAGCACCGCGAGGCTCGCCTGCGCCCCGAACAGCACGCTGGCCATGGGCAGTCCGGCGGCCAGGCTCTTCTTCGACCCGGCGAACTGGATGGCGATGCGGTCCGCCCGCCCGAAGCCCAGTCGCTTGGCCCCGTACCAGGTGACGAGCAGCATGACGGCGAGGAGGACGGCCTCGACCGCCACCAGGGCGCCCAGGCGCGGGACGCTCACCTGGTGCCAGATCCCGGCGGCCATGCCCGCGCTGAAGGCGGCGTAGACGACGAGCAGGATCGAGCCGCGGTCGACGTAGCCGAGGACCGGCCGGTGGCGTACGAGGAAGCCGCCGACCCAGCGGCGCAGGAACTGCCCGAGGAGGAAGGGCAGGAGGAGCTGGAGGACGATCTTGAGGACGGAGTCCGGGGAGAAGCCGCCCGCGTCGTTGCCGAGCAGCCCGGCCGCGAGGAGGGGGGTGAGGAGGATGCCGGCGAGGCTGGAGAAGGAGCCGGCGCAGATCGCGGCCGGGACGTTGCCGCGGGCGATCGAGGTGAAGGCGATGGAGGACTGGATGGTCGAGGGGACCAGGCAGAGGAAGAGCAGGCCGCTGTAGAGGGGCGGGGTGAGCACGCCCGGCACCAGGACCCCGGCGCCGAGGCCGAGCAGGGGGAAGAGGAGGAAGGTGCAGGCGAGCACGGTGAGGTGCAGCCGCCAGTGGCGCAGGCCGTCGAGCGCCTCGCGGGTGGAGAGCCGGGCGCCGTAGAGGAAGAAGAGCAGGGCCACGGCCGCGGTGGAGGCGCCGTCGGCGACGGTGGCGGCCGGGCCGCGGGCCGGGAACAGCGCGGCGAGGCCGACGGTGCCGAGGAGCGCCAGGATGTACGCGTCCAGGGGCAGCCAGGCGGGGAGGTGCGGGCGGCGCATGTCCGGGGTGCTCGCTTGCTCTAGGGGGGTGGTCTCCTCCCCATGGTCGGGGCTGGGCGGTGATCGGGAAACCTGCACACGGCACTCACTGTCATCACGATCCGTGATGGTCGCGGCTAGCATGGGCGGTATGTACGACCCCGTCCAGCTGCGTACGTTCCTCACGGTGGCGCAGACGCTCAGCTTCACCCAGGCCGCCGGGCGGCTCGGCGTACGGCAGTCCACGGTCAGCCAGCACGTGCGGCGGCTGGAGGAGGCGACGGGGCGGCCGCTGTTCCTGCGGGACACGCACAGCGTGGAGCTGACGGAGGACGGCGAGGCGCTGCTGGGCTTCGCGCGCACGATCCTCGAGGCGCACGAGCGGGCGGCGGCCTTCTTCACGGGGACCCGGCTGCGGGGGCGGCTGCGGTTCGGGGCCTCGGAGGACTTCGTGCTGACGCGGCTGCCGGAGATCCTGGAGGGGTTCCGGCACCAGCACCCCGAGGTGGACCTGGAGCTGTCGGTGGAGCTGTCGGGCACCCTGCACGAGCGGCTGGACGCGGGGCGCCTCGACCTGGTGCTGGCGAAGCGGCGGGGGCCGGGCGACGAGCGCGGCCGGCTGGTGTGGCGGGACCGGATGGTGTGGATCGGCGCGGAGGGACTGCGGGTGGACGCGGAGCGCCCGGTGCCGCTGATCGTCTTCCCGCCGCCGGGAATCACCCGGGCGCGGGCCCTGGAAGTGCTGGAGCGGGAGGGGCGGCCGTGGCGGATCGCCTGCACGAGCGGCAGCCTGAGCGGGCTGATCGCGGCGGCCCGGGCGGGGCTGGGCGTGATGGCCCACGCCCGGGGGCTGATCCCGCCGGGGCTGGTCCGCGTCGGCGGGCTGCCCGAACTGGGATCGGTGGAGTTCGCGCTGCTGCGCGGCGCGCGCGTCCCGGCCGCCGCCGAGGCTCTTGCCTCGGCGATCCTCTCGGGAGCGGACCGCCTCAGCCGCACGGTCTGACCCGGGCACGGAACACCGCTGAGGAGGTCTTGTGGAGGTATCCGCGGGCTGATCAACTGCCGTCCGGCGTGGGGTACCGTCGCCGCGCCGCACGGAGAGGAGCGGGGCCTTGCGCGAGTTCACCGTCCCACCTGTCGTCACGGGCGCGCCCGTCGGAGGTCTGGCCGACACCGTCTTCCGGCATGCGCACGAGGAACCGGGCCGGGTGGTCCTCGGCCGCAAGTCCGGCGGTGTCTGGCAGGACGTGACCTCCGGCGAACTGGCCGCCGAGGTGCTGGCGCTCGCCAAAGGCCTGCTGGCCCAGGGGGTGCGGTTCGGGGACCGGGTCGCCGTCATGTCCCGTACCCGCTACGAGTGGACCCTCTTCGACTTCGCCCTGTGGGCCATCGGCGCCCAGCCCGTGCCCGTCTATCCGACCTCCTCCGCCGAGCAGGTGCAGTGGATCCTGCACGACTCCGAGTGCACGGCCTGCGTCGTCGAGAACGAGGACCAGGCCATGACGGTGGGCTCGGTCGTCGACCGGCTCCCGCGGCTGCGGCTGCTGTGGCAGCTTGACGCGGGGGCTGTGGACGCGCTCGTCGCCGACGGGCGCGGGGTCTCCGAGGACGTCGTGCACCGTCATCGCGGCGCGGTGACCCCGGACGCGGTCGCCACCGTCATCTACACCTCCGGGACCACCGGGCGGCCCAAGGGGTGCGTGCTCACCCACGCCAACTTCATGTTCGAGGCCGACACGATGGTCAGCCACTGGGAGTCCGTCTTCCAGGCGGTTCCGGGCGAGCAGCCGTCCACCCTGCTCTTCCTGCCGCTGGCGCACGTCTTCGGGCGGATGGTGGAGGTGGCCGCCATCCGGTCGCGGGTCAAGCTCGGGCACCAGCCCGTGCTGACGGCGGCCGAGTTGCTGCCGGACCTCGCGGCGTTCCGGCCGACCTTCGTGCTCGGGGTTCCGTACGTCTTCGAGAAGGTCTTCGCGGCCGCTCGACGCAAGGCGGAGGCCGAGGGGCGCACGGGCCCCTTCGACCGGGCGGTGGAGACGGCCGTACGGTACGCGGAGGCGCGCGAGCAGAAGGCCTTCGGCATCGGGCCGGGACCCTCCGCGGGGCTGCGGATGGAGCACCAGGTCTTCGAGAAGCTGGTGTACGGCAAGGTCCGCGCGGCGATGGGCGGCCGGGTGCGGCACGCCATGTCGGGCGGCTCCGCGATGTCGCGCCGCCTCGGGCTGTTCTTCGACGGGGCCGGGATCACGATCTTCGAGGGGTACGGGCTGACGGAGTCGAGCGCGGCGGCCACGGCGAACCCGCCGGGGGCGACCAAGTACGGCACGGTGGGCCGGCCGATCCCGGGCGGCACGGTGCACATCGCGGCCGACGGGGAGGTCTGGCTGCACGGCGGCCACATCTTCTCCGGGTACCTCAACGATCCCCGCGGTACGGAGGAGGTGCTGCGCGGCGGCTGGCTGGCGACCGGGGACCTGGGGCGGCTGGACGAGGACGGCTACCTCACCATCACCGGCCGCAAGAAGGAGATCCTGGTGACCTCCAACGGCAAGAGCGTGCAGCCGGCCGCGCTGGAGGAGCGGGTCCGCTCGCATCCGCTGGTGGCCCAGTGCGTGCTGGTGGGCAACGACCGGCCGTACATCGCGGCCCTGGTCACCCTGGATCCGGAGGGGATCGCGCACTGGCTGTCGATGCGCGGCCTGCCGCAGCGGCCGGCGGCGGAGCTGGTGCACGACGCGGACCTGGCGGCGGAGGTCCGGCGGGCGGTGGTGGCGGCCAACACCCTGGTCTCGCAGGCGGAGGCGATCCGCACCTTCCGGGTGCTGCCCGAGCAGTTCAGCGAGGAGCGGGGGCTGCTGACCCCCTCTCTGAAACTCAAGCGCCGGGCGATCGAGAAGGCGTACGCGATGGAGGTCGCGGCGCTGTACCAGTCGTGAGCAGGCCGGTTCCGGGGCCGGTACACCCCGTCCATCGATTCTGACGACTCGTCATATCGTCACCGCCGCTGATATTGACGATCCGTCAGGTCACGCACAGAATGCGGGGATTCCGACCGGAGGGGATCCCCCGATGTTGCGACCGATCCGCACCCTTGCCGCCGCGGCAGCAGCCCTCGCCCTCGTCTCCGCCTGCAACTCCGCCTCCACCAGCGGCAACGACACCGGCAGGCCCGGCGACACGCCCGGGGACCGCCGCGGGGTGACCGCCGAGTCGATCAAGGTCGGCGGCATCGTGTCGATGACCAGCGCGAGCGGCTACAGCAAGAAGGACACCGATCTCGGCGCCAAGGCGCGGTACATGAGGGCCAACGCCGAGGGAGGCGTCAACGGACGCAAGATCGACTACCTCGGCGCGGAGGACGACGGCCAGGACCCCGCGAAGAACATGGCGGCCGCCCGCAAACTCGTCCAGCAGGACAAGGTCTTCGCGGTCGCCCCCATGAGCTCGGTGACCTTCTCGGGCGCCGACTTCCTGGAACAGGAGAAGGTCCCCACCTTCGGCTGGGGCACCCTGCCCTCCTTCTGCGGACCCAAGTACATCTACGGCTTCAACGGCTGCCTGGTCCCCACCCCCGGCGGCACCATCAACCAGACCTGGCCCGAGGGCATCGGCCAACTACTCGGCGGCGCCCGGGGCAAGTCCGTCGCGCTCATCGCCAACGACAGCGACGCCGGGAAGTTCGGCATCCGTACCTTCCAGCAGGGCTTCGCCAGCGCCGGGTTCACGGTCTCCTACGCCAAGGCCTCCGTGCCCGCCACCGCCGTGCCGAGCGACTGGTCGGCGTACGTGAAGGAGATCCTCTCCAGCAACGACGGCAAGGCCCCGGACGCCGTGGTCTCCGTCATGCAGACCCCCAACAACATCGGCCTGTTCACCGCGCTCAAGCGCGGCGGCTACAAGGGGCTGCTCTCCGACCCCACCGACTACGACCCGGGCCTGCTCGCCAAGGACGCCACCAAGCAGGCGCTCGACGGGGTGCACGTACTGCTCCAGTTCGAGCCCTTCGAGTCGAACACCCCGAAGATGGCCCAGTTCAAGGCCGACATCAAGGCCGCGGCGGGCGGACAGAATGTACCGCTCAGCATGCACATGCTGACCGGGTACATGTCGGCCGACCTGTTCGTGTCCATCGCGAAGACGGCGGGCACCGACCTGACCGTCGAGTCCTTCCAAGCCGCCGCGCAGCGCTTCTCCGACACCGGCACGCTCGTCGGCGACCGGGCGCTGCCCAAGGGGCAGAAGGACAGCTTCGGGTGCGGGGCGCTCGTACAGCTGAAGAACGGCGCGTACGAGGTCTCCGTCCCGTTCAAGTGCCACGAGCCCATCCCCTTCAAGTAGGGCCGCGGCATGGGAGATCTGCTCGTCTTCGTACTGAGCGGCCTGGTCTCCGGCGCCCTGTACGCACTGCTCGCCACCGGGCTGGTGCTGTCGTACTCGGCGTCCGGGCTGTTCAACTTCGCGCACGGGGCCACCGCCTACCTGTGCGCGCTCACCTTCTACGAGCTGCACTCCGGCCTGGGCTGGCCGGCGGTCCCCACGGCGCTGCTGGTGGTGTTCGTCCTGGCCCCCGGCCTCGGCTGGGGACTGGACCGGCTGATGTTCCAGCGGCTCGCGCGGGTCGGCGAGACGGCGCAGATCGTGGCGACCATCGGACTGCTGGTCGCGCTGCCGGCGGCCGGACTGTGGGCGGTGGAGCTGCTGGCGGACGCCGGCGCGCCCGTGAAGCCCGCCGAGAACCAGTTCGGGCTGCCGGGGGTCGGGCCGAGCCCGGCGAAGTCCTGGCAGCTCACCGACGGCGTCGGCATCGACTCCGACCAGCTGATCACCTGGGTGGTGACGGCGGTGGTGGCGGTGGCCCTGTGGGTGCTGATGCGGCACACCCGGCTCGGGTTGCTGCTGCGGGCCGCCGTGGACAACCGCTCGCTGACCGAACTGCGCGGGATCAGCGCCGACCGGCTCTCGTCGGTGGCCTGGATGATCGCCTCGGCGCTCGCCGGTCTGGCCGGCGTGCTCGCGACGCCGCTGCTGGGGCTGTCCGCGCACGACTTCACCCTGTTCCTGTTCGTCTCGGCGACGGCGGCGGTCATCGGACGGTTCGCGTCCGTGCCGCTCGCCTTCGCGGGCGGGCTGGGACTCGGGGTCCTGCAGAACCTGGTGGCCGGGTACGCCTCCTTCGCCGAGGGCATCACCGGCTTCCGTACGGCGGTACCGTTCCTGATCCTGTTCGCGGGCCTGCTGGTGCTGACGCGCCGGGCTCGGACGGCGGGGGTCGCGGCCGCGGACGCGCCTCCGGTCGACCATCTGGCCGGGGCCCCGTGGGGGCGGCGGTGGGGGGTGTGGGCAGCGGGCGCGGGGGCGCTGGGCGTCGCCTTCTACACCGTGACCACCCCGTTCTGGAGCGGGCTGCTGGCGCAGGGGCTGGCCATCGGGCTGGTGTTCATGTCCTTCACCGTGGTGACCGGGCTGGGAGCGATGGTCTCGCTGGCCCAGGGCACCTTCGTGACCGGGGCCGCGCTGGTGGCCGGACTGCTGATGAGCCGAGGCTGGCCGTTCGTGGCGGCGCTGGCGGTCGGGACGTGCGTGGCCGCGGTGCTGGGGGCGCTGGTCGCCCTGCCGGCGCTGCGGCTGGGCGGGCGGTCGCTGGCGCTGGCGACCCTGGCGCTGGCGTTCCTCGCCGACCAGGTGCTGTTCCAGCTGCGGTGGCTGCGCAACGGGGACTCCGGATGGCCCATCCCGCGGCCGGTGTTCGGGCCGGTGGACCTGTCCGACGACCGGGCGCTGGGAGTGGCCCTGGTCGTCCTGGTCGCCGTGGCGGCCGCCGGGCTGAGCGCACTGCGCGGCTCCCCGTCGGGGCGGGCGATGCTGGCCGTGCGGTCGGCGCCCGCGGCGGCGATGGCCTCGGGGGTGTCCGTCCTGCGGACGAAGCTGCTGCTGTTCACGCTGTCGGCGGGGCTGGCCGGGTTCGGCGGCGTGATGTACGCGTCGTTCAACACCCGGATCACGGCCACGGACTTCACGGCGATGACGGGGCTGGTGTGGCTAGCGGTGGTGGTGGCGGCGGGTGTCCGGCGGCCGCAGTACGCGGTGGTCGCGGGGCTGGTGTTCGCCGTTGCTCCGCGGGTGCTGGCGGACTATGTGACGGCGTCGGCCCATCTGCCGGTGATCCTGTTCGGCCTGGCGGGGTTGGCCTTGGCCAACGATCCCGACGGGTATTGCGCGGCGGTGCCGGTTCGGCTGGCGAAGCGGCGGGCCGGGGGGCGGGGCCCTGCGGGGCTCTCCCCCACCCCGCCCCTTCCCGAAACCGGGGGCTCCGCCCCCGTCCCCCCGCCCCGGGGCTCCGCCCCGGACCCGTCGGGGGCTCCGCCCCCGGACCCCCGCGCCTCAAACGCCGGCGAGGCTGAACTTGCCCTCCGGGCAAACCAGCCGCACCAGGAGGCGGACGGCAGCAGCCAAAGACCATCCCCGCCGGCGATTGGGGCGCAGGGTCTGGGGCGGAGCCCCGAGCTTTCAGCCCCGCCGGCGCTTGAGGCGCGGGGTTTGGGGCGGAGCCCCGGTTCGGGAAGGGGCGGGGTGGGGGAGAGCCCCGCAGGGCCCGCCCTTGAGCTGCGCCGCGTCACGGCCGGGTACGACGGCGGGCTCGTGCTGCACGGAGTGGATCTGGCCGTGCGCGCCGGGGAGATCCTCGCCGTGCTCGGACCCAACGGCGCCGGCAAGAGCACCGCATGCCGCGTGGCCGCCGGGGCCCTGCCCACCACCGGCGGGGCGGTCTTCGTGGGCGGGCGGGACGCGACCCGCGACGGCTCCGTACGCCGGGCCCGGGCCGGGGTGGTGCTCGCCCCCGAGGGCCGGGGAATCTTCCCCGCGCTCACCATCGAGGAGAATTTGGCCCTGTACCTGCGGGACCCCGCCGCCCGCGCCGCCGTCTACGACCGCTTCCCGCGGCTCGCGGAACGCCGCGCGGTGGCCGCCGGGGCCCTGTCCGGCGGGGAGCAGCAGATGCTGGCCCTGGCCCCGCTGTTGCAGCGACCGCCCGAGGTGCTGATCGCCGACGAGCCCTCGCTCGGGCTCGCCCCGCGCGTGGTGGAGGAGGTGTACGCCCTGCTCACCGAACTCCGCGACGCCGGGACCGCGCTGCTCCTGGTGGAGGAGAAGGCCGCCGAGATCCTCGGGATCGCCGACACCGTGGCCTACCTCTCGCAGGGCCGGGTCTCCTGGTGCGGACCGCGCGCCGAGGTGGAGGCGGACCGGCTCACCGAGGCCTACCTGGGGATGGCGACATGAGCGGCTACGTACTGCAGGCCCGGGGGGTCGGCGTCCGCTTCGGCGGGGTCCGGGCGCTGACCGGGGTGGACCTCGGCATCCGCGCGGGCGAGGTGTGCGGGCTGATCGGGCCGAACGGGGCCGGGAAGACCACGCTGTTCGACGTCCTGTCCGGGATCCGGCGGCCCGACCAGGGGCGGATGCTGCTGGACGGGGTGGACATCACCCGCCGCTCCCCCGTCTGGCGGGCCCGGCACGGGATGCGCCGGACCTTCCAGCGCCAGCAGTTGTTCGGCCAGCTCAGCGTGGCCGACAACCTGCTGGTCGCGCAGGAGTGGCGGGGCGGCGGGGGCGGACTCGCCGCGGATCTGGTCGCCTTCCCGGCCCGGCGGTCCCGGGAGCGGGCTCGCCGGGAGCGGGGCGAGCGGGTGCTGGCCGGCTGCGGGATCGGCGCGCTGGGGGCCTCGTACGCCGGCGGGCTGCCCGTCGGGCAGGCCCGGATGGTGGAGCTGGCGCGGGCGGTGGCCGATCCGCCGAGAGTGCTGCTGCTGGACGAACCGGCGTCCGGGATGTCGGCCCCCGAGCGCGAGCGGCTGGCGTCGGTCGTCGGGCGCCTCGCGCGGGAGGAGGGCTGCGCGGTGCTGCTGGTCGAGCACAACGTGGCCTTCGTGATGGACCTGTGCGCGCGGGTGGTCGTACTGGACCTCGGGGCGGTGCTCGCCCAGGGTCCGCCGGCCGAGGTACGGGCGAACCCGCTGGTGCGGGAGGCGTACCTCGGGACGCCGTGACCCTTCCGAGGACGGCGCGACCCATCCGGGGATGGCGGGAATACGTCGCGCGAGGGGCCGGTTGTCGCCCCTCGTACGACGCCGCCCATCGACTCGAGGGAACGACCAGACGTGAACCAGGTCCCCACCGTCAAGCTCAACAACGGCACGCTGATGCCCCAGCTCGGCTTCGGCGTCTGGCAGGTGCCGGACGCGGAGGCGGAGCGGGCCGTCGCGACGGCGCTGGAGGCGGGCTACCGCAGCATCGACACGGCGGCCGTCTACGGCAACGAGGCGGGGACCGGCAGGGGCCTGGCCGCCTCCGGGGTGGCGCGCGAGGAGCTGTTCGTCACCACGAAGCTGTGGAACGGCCCGAAGCAGCCCTGGAACCGGGACGCGGTGCTGCGCGCCTTCGACGATTCGCTCGGCAAGCTGGGCCTGGACCACGTCGACCTGTACCTGATCCACTGGCCGCGCCCGATGCGCGACGACTTCGTCTCCATCTGGCAGACCTTCGAGGAGATCGCGGCGAGCGGCCGGGCCAGGGCGGTCGGCGTGTCGAACTTCCGCCCCGCGGACCTGGACCGGCTGGCCGGGGCGAGTGCGCTGGTGCCGGCCGTGAACCAGATCGAGCTGCACCCGCTGTTCCCGCAGGACGAGCTGCGCGCGCTGCACGCCGAGCGCGGGATCACCACCGAGGCCTGGTCGCCGCTGGGCCAGGGCAAGGAGCTGCTGACGCTCCCGGCGGTGACCGCGATCGCCGCCAAGCACGGCCGCAGCGCCGCGCAGGTGGTGCTGCGCTGGCACCTCGGACACGGCAACGTCGCGATCCCGAAGTCCGTGACCCCGGCCCGGATCCGGGAGAACCTGGACGTCTTCGGCTTCGAGCTGGACGCCGACGACATCGCCGCGCTGGACGCCCTGGGCGCGGGCGCGGCGGCCCGGCGGATCGGTCCGGACCCGGCCGTCTTCGACGTGTGAGCGGGGTCCGCGTGAACCTTTCCGAGGGGCTCTACCGGATCCGCAACGCGGACAGCGGCCTGGTGCTCCAGCTTGAGGGCGCCTCCCGGGTACGGGTCGGCCCCGACGGGCCGCCCGCACCGGAGGCGGCCCGCCGGTGGCGGATCTCGCCGGTGCACAGCGGCGGCGGGATCTTCCACGTCGTGAGCGAGGACAACGAGCGCCGCCTCGACGTCGCGAACGCCTCCACGGACAGCGGCGCCCGGGTGCAGGTGTGGCGGCCGAACGCCTTCGGCGCGCAGGAGTGGATCGTCGAGGAGCACCTCGACGATCCGGGCGTGGTCTCCCTGATCGCGTGCATCAGCGGCCTGCTCCTGGAGGCCGATGACCAGGGCCGCGCCCGCCAGGGCGAGGACACCGACTCCCCGGCGCAGGGGTGGCGCCTGGAGCGGGCGTAGGCGGGCCCGCGCTGAGCCGTCGAGCGCGTACGAAGCGGCGTACCGGGCCTCGTTCGAGGCCCGGTACGCGCTGCGCCGTCAGCTCGCGCCGTGGGCCGGGGCGAGGGATTCGACGCGCTCGGCGAGGGCGAAGTCGTTCTCCGTCACCACGCCGCCCGCGTCGTGGCTGTTCACCGACAGCCGGACCGTGTTGTAGCCGAGCGTCAGGTCGGAGTGGTGGTTCAACTCCTTCTGGACGGAGGCGATGTGGGCGACCAGGGCGCTCGCCGCGAAGTGCGTGCCCAGCCGGTAGGTGCGGAAGATCCGGTCGTCCTCGAAGGCCCAGCCGGGGAGTTCTCGCAACCGGTCCTCGATCTCCTTCTGTGACAGCGGTTCACTCGGCATCCACCGGCTCCTTTTCCCCGTGACGTGAAGTCAAGGTTCCCACAGTGCGCGCCGGAGCGACCCTTTCGCGCCATAGTGCGCTCGGGTACTTTCCGAGCCTTCCACGCCCCGCCCGGCCCCCCTATGCTCCTGCGCCGGACGTGACCGTTACCAGTGGTAACAAGGGGACGAAGGGGCAGCGCTTCAATGGTGAGCACAGGAAGTTCCAGACGTACGTTCATCGCGGGCACGGCGGCCGCCACGGCCGGCGGCGCCCTGTCGGCGGGCCTGGCCGCGGCGCCGGCGGCGGCCGCGACGGGGGCGGGTGCCGCGCCCTCGCCGAACGGCCGGCGCGTCGCCGTCCTCGGCGGCGGGGTGGCCGGGATGACCGCGGCGCACGAACTCGCCGAGCGGGGCTACGCCGTGACCGTGTACGAGCGCCGCGCGCTCGGCGGCAAGGCCCGCAGCATGGACGTACCCGGCAGCGCCCGGGGCGGCCGCCGGCCGCTGCCCGCCGAGCACGGCTTCCGCTTCATTCCCGGCATCTACCACAACCTGCCCGACACCATGCGGCGCATCCCGTTCCCCGGGAACGCGAACGGGGTGTGGGACAACCTCGTCGCCCCGCGCGAGATGATGTTCGCCCGGGCGGGCGGCCGCGAGGACCTGCGCGGGCCCATCCCCTGGCCGGAGCACTCCCCCGCCGAGCTGACGCCCGAAGAGATCCGGCGCGCCCTCACCGGCATCCTGCAGTCGCTGGTGCGGCTGCCGCTCCACGAGACGGCGTACTTCGTGAACCGCGTGCTGGTCTTCCTCACCAGCTGCGACGAGCGGCGCAACGAGGTCTGGGAGCACACCCCTTGGTGGGACTTCGTCCGCGCGGCGCGGATGTCGAACGAGTACCAGCGGATCCTCGCGGTCGGCATCACCCGCAACATCGTCGCGACCAAGGCGGAGGAGGCTTCCACCCGCACCGTGGGCACCCTCGGCGAGGCCTTCGTCTTCAACCTGCTGGGCCGCGGCGCGGACGGCCCGCCGGACCGGATCCTCAACCTGCCCACCAACGAGGCGTGGATCGACCCCTGGGAAGCCCATCTGCGCTCCCTCGGCGTCGAGTTCAAGGTCGGCTGGACCGTGCGGGAGGTGCAGTACGGGAACGGCCGGGTGAGCGGGGTCGCCGTCCTGGACCCGGCCGGCGCGCGGCAGAACGTCACCGCCGACCACTACGTCTCGGCCCTGCCCGTCGAGCACGCCCGGCGCACCTGGAGCGCCGCGCTGCGGGCCGCCGATCCGATGCTGGGGCGCTGCGACAAGCTGGAGACCGACTGGATGACGGGGATCCAGTTCTACCTCACCGAACGGGCGCCGCTGGTGCACGGCCACTTCAACTGCATCGACTCCCCCTGGTCGTTGACGGCGATCCAGCAGGCCGAGCACTGGCCCGCCCGGAACTTCCCATCCGACTACGGCGACGGCGTCGCAGTGGACTGCCTGTCGGTGGACATCTCGGAGTGGGACAAGCCCGGGATCCTGTACGGGAAGACGGCCAAGCAGTGCACCCGCGAGGAGGTCGCGCGCGAGGTGTGGGCCCAGCTGAAGGCCTCCCTCAACGACACCGGGAAGACGCCGTTGAGCGACTCCGCGCTGCACTCGTGGTTCCTGGATCCGGGCGTGGACGGGCTGGGCACCCCGAACCCGACGAACGAGGACGAGCTGCTGATCCACCCGACCGGCACCTTCCACCACCGGCCGAGCGCGGGCACCCGTATCCCCAACTTCTTCCTCAGCGGGGACTACGTGGCGGTCGACATCGACCTGGCGACGATGGAGGGGGCGAACGCCTCCGCCCGGGCGGCCGTCAACTCCTTGCTCGACCGGGACGGTTCGCCGGCCATCCGGTGCACGATCCGGCCGATGTACCGGGCCCCGGAGGTCGAGCCCGCCAAGCGGCACGACCTGTGGCGCTACCGCCTCGGCCTGCGGAACGTCTTCGATCTGGGCTGACCCGGGCGGCGCCCGGCACGCTCGGCTACCGTCGAGGACATGACCACCACGAGGCCCACGGTCGGCGCCCTGCTCCGTACGTGGCGGGAGCGGCGCGGTATCAGCCAGCTGGAGCTGGCGGGCCGCGCCGATTCCTCGTCCCGGCACATCAGCTTCATCGAGACCGGGCGGTCCCGGCCGAGCGAGGAGATGGTGCTGAGGCTCGCGGACCGCCTGGAGGTGCCGGTGCGCGAGCGCAACGCCCTGTTGCTGGCGGCGGGTTACGCCCCGCACTACGCACAGACCGCTCTGGACGACCCGTCCATGGAGGCACTGCGCGAGGGGATCGAGCGGCTGCTGACCGGGTACGAGCCCTACCCGGCGCTGGTCGTGGACGCCACCTATGACGTCGTCGCCGCCAACCGGGGCATCCTGATGCTGATGGAGGGGCTGCCGGAGCACCTGCTGGCCCCGCCGCTGAACGCCATGCGGATCACCCTCCACCCCGAAGGGCTGGCTCCGAGGATCCGCAACCTCACGGTGTGGCGCGGGCACCTGCTGGAGCAGATGGAGCGGCAGATCGCGCTGGCCAGGTCCGAGCCGCTGCGCGCGCTGTACGAGGAGGTCTCGGCCTACCCGGTTCCCGAGCGCCCGGGCGACGTCGCCGGACCGGACGAACCCGTCCCGTACATCGCGCTCCCGCTCGTCATCGAGCACGACGGGCACGTACTGTCCTTCGTGTCGTCGATCGCGACCTTCAACACGCCGATGGACGTGACCGTCGCCGAGCTGGCGATCGAGACCATGCTCCCGGCCGACCCGGCAACGGTGAAGTACCTGCGCTCACTTGGCGGCTGAGCGCAGGGCGAGCTGCTGGAGCAGCGCGAAGCCGGCGACGACGAGGCCCTGCGCCGGGATCCACACGGCCCCCGCGGCGGTCGGGGCGAACCACACGGCGAGGGAGACCAGGCTCAGGGCCGCCCAGGCGTAGTTGGTTTCGATCACGAGCTTCACCGGCAGGGCCGGCGGCCGCCTGCGCGAGGCCAGCAGGCCCACGGCGGCGCCGTACACGACGAGCAGGATCCCGAGCCCCAGCAGCAGCCCCTGCCCGACACCGAGCAGCCGGCCCAGCGGGGCCGAGAAGGCGACGTACGCCAGCCCGTTGCCGGTGGTGACCAGGGAGTCGAGGGCGAGGAAGCGGCGCAGCATGGCCTGCGGCTCGGCGGTGCGGGCGATGCTGCCGATCAGGGTTGCGGACATGGGAATCAGCCTCCGTCTAGGTCGGATACGGGGATGGGGACACGGGCCCCGGAGCCGAGTGCGCGGCCCCGGAACCCGATGCCTCCAGCGTGCCGTCCGGCCCCGGCGGGGTCGA
This sequence comes from Streptomyces sp. cmx-11-4, assembly GCA_049998195.1. Lineage (GTDB taxonomy): Bacteria > Actinomycetota > Actinomycetes > Streptomycetales > Streptomycetaceae > Streptomyces. Next base: position 322,374 of record JAEBET010000002.1, on the reverse strand, counting down.
TTACCCCGGAGGTAAGGCGCGGTCCTGGGCGGTCCGACCGACGCGCTGCGGGCCTACCGATCAGTAGTTTTGGTCGGGTTGGCCGTACCTCGGCCCAACAGGTGTCCCCGTGACCGAAATGAGATGTCATTCCGCTTCCTGGAATCGATCATTTCGCGTGCTTGGTGGCGGTTTTTGATCTTGTAGGGGCGGTTACTTTCAAGCCAGTGATCGCTTGCGACGTGCACGGCGGTCGAATCGTCATCCCCTGGGGGGATCTTGCGTTACCGAAGAAGACCGGACGGGCCCGCGGGGCGCGTCCGTTCGTCGTTCAGGGCACCTGCCGGGCTGAGTGCCACGGCGACGGCGCTGGCCGTCGTGATGACCGTCTCGACGATCTACGGAGCCGAGGCCGCCCTCGCCGCCCCCGCTCCCGGCACGGCGAAGCAGGCCAAGGAGACCGCGCAGTCCGCGGCGGACATACCGTCCGCCCGGGTGGCCGCGCGTCTGTACAAGCACCGTGTGGAGGCGCTCTCCGAGCGTTCCGAGACGTCGACGACGTGGGTGAACCAGGACGGATCGCTGACCACCGAGGTCGCGGCCGGCCCGATCCGCTTCAAGGACGCCGCCACGGGCGAGTGGCGCGACGTCGATGTGAACCTCGCGGCGGCGCCCGACGGTTCGGTCGCCTCCAAGGCCCATCCGCAGGGCCTGCGGCTGTCCGGGAAGACGGCCGCGAAGGTCTCCTTCCTGAAGACCGCTGCGCCGGCCGAGGCCACGGACCTGGTGACGCTGGGCACCGGCGACGAGGCGATCACGCTCCAGTGGCGCGGCGGCCTGCCGGCCCCGCAACTGGACGGCACGCGGGCCACGTACCCGGGCGCGGTGCCGGGCGCGGACCTGATCGTCGAGGCTACCCGTACCGGCTTCGAGCAGTTCGTCGAGCTCAAGGCCAAGCCCGAAGCGGGCTTCGGCTACACGCTGCCGCTGAAGACCAAGGGTCTGAAGGTCGAACAGCAGCCTGACGGCAGTGTGCTGTTCACGGACAAGAAGTCGCAGAAGACCGCGACCATGCCGGCCCCGGTCATGTGGGACGCGACCGTCGACGCGGCCTCCGGTGAGCACACCCGGCGGGCGAGGGTCGGCCTGAAGGTCGTCAAGACCAAGGACGGCGTCGACCTCGTCATCACCCCCGACGCCGCCTTCCTCGCGGACCCCGCGACGAAGTACCCGGTCACCGTCGACCCCTCGACGTCCTCGCTGGGCAACCTCTTCGACACCTACGTCCAGCAGGGCGAGACCGTCGACTGGTCCAACGACACCGAGCTGGACCTCGGCAACCCGGGCACGAAGAACGCCGACGGCACCTGGCGCACCGCCCGTTCCTTCATCACCTGGAACACCGCGCCGGTCGCGGACGCGCTGATCTCGGACGCGAAGCTGTCGCTGTGGAACTTCCACTCCGGCAACACCGACTGCACCGCCCAGCCCTTTGAGGTGTGGACCGCCAACAACGCCTCCACCGCCTCCCGCTGGACCAACCAGCCGGCGATGGTCACCAAGATGGCCACCTCCACCGAGACCAAGGGCAACCCGGGCTGTGCCACACAGCCCGACGGCTGGGTCAACGCGAACGTCACGAACCTGGTCCAGCACTGGTCCAACAACAAGTGGGCGGTCTCGGGCATGGGCCTGCGGGCCACGGACGAGAACAACACCAAGCAGTGGAAGAGGGTCAACTCCTCCAACGCCGCCTCCAACGTCCCCAAGCTGACCGTCACCTACAACTACCGGCCGCGGACGGGCACCAAGCAGGAGGCCGGCCCGCCGTTCTTCTCCTACGGCGGCGCCTACACCGTCAACACCCTGACCCCGACGCTGCGCGACACGTTCGTCGACGCCAACGGTGACCAGGTCAACGGCACGTTCCAGATCTTCGACTCGGCCACCGACACCCAGGTCGGCAATGTCATCGTCTCGCCGTTCGTCGCCTCCGGCGAGGCCGCCTCGGTCACCGTTCCGGCCGGCGTGCTGACCAACGGCAAGACGTACAAGTTCCGTTCCAACCCCTACGACGGAACCCACTACAACACCGGCTGGTCGGCGTGGAAGACGTTCACCGTCGACACCACCGCCCCCTCCGCCCCCACCGGGCTGACCTCGACGGACTACCCGTCCAACGCCTGGGTCAAGGGCGAAGGCCAGGCGGGCAACTTCACCGTCTCCCCGCCCTCCGGCACGGACCACCAGTGGCTCGAATGGTCCCTGGACGGCGCCGAGTGGACGCGCGTACCCACTGACGGCGCCGCCGGTAGCCGGACCCTGTCCGTCACCCCGCCGTCGAACGGAACCCACACCCTCCAGGTGCGCACCGTCGACAAGGCCGACAACGAGTCCGAGGCCGTCGAGTACACCTTCCACGCCGGACCGGGCGGCTTCGTCCAGCCCACGGACGGCGAGCGTACGGCCCGACGGCTTCCGCTGACCGCCGAAGCGGACGGCGCCACCTTCAACGCGGCGTCCTTCTCCTGGCGCCGCTCCGAGGCCGACCCCTGGGTCCAGATCCCGCCAGGGCACGTCACCAACGGCGGCACGCCGCTGACGGCCTGGCCCGTCTCCCTGACCGCGGGGCGCACCCCCGCACTGGTCTGGAACACCACCGACACGGTCGACCCGGACGGCAGCGTCCAGCTCAAGGCCGACTTCACCGGCCCGGCAAGCGCCACCGGCGCCACCCAGCCCCTCGCCGTGGTCGTCGACCGCAACGCGAGCGGCGCCGCCACCAGCCCGGTCGGTCCGGGCACGCTGAACCTGCTGACCGGCGACTACGAGGTGTCGGCCACCGACGTGTCCGCCTTCGGCATGTCCGTCTCCCGCACCACGTCCTCGCGCGACCCGCACAAGGGCACCAAGCAGGAGGGCCAGGCCGCGATCTTCGGCCAGGAGTGGGCATCCGGCACGGCGGCCGAGATCGTCCAGTCCGACTACTCGCACGTCGCGCGGGTGTCGGACACGGCCGTGGACGTCGTGACCACCTCGGGTGACGCGGTGCACTTCACCGCCAACGCGGCACGCAACGGCTGGGTCTCCGAGCCCGGCGCCGGCGGCATGACCCTGACCGGCAGTGTCAGCGGCTCGTTCACGCTGACCGACGACGGCGGTACGGTCACCGAGTTCACCCGGGGCGACCCGGCGATGACCACCTGGCAGGTCTCCAGCACCCTGGTCAGCGGAGTCGAGAACTCGACCACCACCGTGGTCTCGGAAACGGTCACCGTCGACACCAAGAAGCTGGCCCGCCCCAAGCGGGTCATCGCCCCGACCTCCGCCGCGACCGCCTCGGCCTGCGCCATCACCCCGCAGACCAAGGGGTGCCGCTCGCTGGAGTTCGTCTACGCGACCGCCACCACCGCCACCGGATACAGCACCTCCGCCGACTTCGGCGACTTCGCCGGCCAGGTGAAGGAGATCCGGCTGTGGTCCACCGAGCCCGGCGCCGCGAACGCCACCTCGAAGGCGGTCTCCACCTACCGCTACGACGCCGGCGGCAACCTCCGCCAGCAGTGGGACCCCAACCTGGCGCAGAGCACCCAGGCGCAGTACGCGTACAACGCCGCGGACCGCATCGACTGGCTGCAGACCAAGTCCGAGCTGCCCTGGTCGTTCACGTACGGCCAGGCGGGATCCTCGCCCACGGCCGGTGACGGCATGCTCCTCAAGGCCTCCCGGGCCGGCCTGAAGCCGGGCACGGCGGGCGAGGAGCAGGGCACCGCGGCCACCAGCGTCGTCTACGGCGTCCCGCTGACCGGCGGCGCGGCCCCGTACCCGATGGGCGCGGCCGACGTGAAGACGTGGGGGCAGACCAGCGCACCCACCGACGCGACCGCCCTGTTCCCCGCCGACGCCGTCCCCTCGTCCCACTCCGGCACGGCACTCGCCGCCTCGGCCTACCCGCGGGCGTCGATCACCTACCTGGGCGCCTCCGGACGGCCCGTCAACAGCGCGGCGCCCGGCGGGCACATCACCACCACCGAGTACGACCGGTACGGAAACACCGTCCGCGAGCTCTCGGCCACCAACCGGGCCCTGGCCCTGGGCACCAGCCCCGCGGACCAGGCCGCACAGGCCAACCTGGGCATCGGCCAGCTCACCAGTGCGGAACGCGCCCACCAGCTGAGCACCACGACCACGTTCGACGCGGCCGGAGTGCGGGAGCTCGGCAAGCTCGGACCGCTGCGGCGCGTCGACCTGACCGCCGACCTGAAGAACGGAGCGACCCTGCTGGTTCCGGCCGGCACCTCGGTGACCGCCCGCGACCGGTCGGTCCTCGAATACGACGCCGGGCGGCCCACCAACGGCACCGCCAGGGTCAAGGACCAGGTCACCAAGGCCACCGTCGGGGCCCAGGTCCGCGAGCACCCGACGGTACTCGGCGAGCCCCGCGCCACCGAGACCGTGTACGACTGGGCCAGGGGCCTGCCGATCCGGACCGTCAGGGACCCCGGTGGCCTGGCCATCACGGAGACCACCGAGTACGACGCCAAGAACCGGGTCTCCAAGCAGCTCCTCCCCGGCGCGAACGGCAGCGACGCCTCCACCCGCGTCACCACGTACTGGTCGGCGACCGGCACCGGCACCTGCCAGGGCCGCCCCGAGTGGGCCGACCTGGTCTGCACGGTCGGTCCGGCCGGCGACATCACCGGAGGCGGGTCGAACCCGGCCAAGCTTGCGACCACCACCACCGAGTACAACTGGTGGGGCAGCCCGGCCAAGCGGATCGAGACGGTGAGCGGGTCCACGCGGACCACCACCACCGAGTCCGACGGCGCGGGCCGGACGACCAAGGTCACCACGACCGGCGGCACCGGCACGGCCGCTCCGGAGTCCACCACCGAGTACGACGCGGTGACCGGCCGGGCCTTCAAGAACACCTCGCCCACCGGCGGGACCATCGTCAAGCAGTTCGACAAGCTCGGCCGGACGATCTCCTACACCGATGCCGACGGCGGTGTCACCACCACCGAGTACGACCTGCTCGACCGTCCGACCAAGATCACGGACAACGTGCCGTCGACCGTCACCTTCACCTACGACCACGCCGCCGAACCCCGGGGCCTTCCGACGAAGACCACCGACTCGGTCGCCGGCGAGTTCCGGCCGTCGTTCGACGCGGCGGGCGCCGTCCGCAGCGAGAAGCTGCCCGGCGGGTACACGCTCAACATCAGCACGGACCCGGGCGGTGACGCCACGAAGCGCAGCTACGTGCGCGACAGCGACTCGGCCGTCGTCTACACCGACACCGTGAACGAATCCGTCCACGGCCAGATCACCACGCACTCCGGTATCTCCGACCAGCGTTTCCGCTACGACACCGCGGGCCGCCTGGCCTCCGTCGAGGACACGGCGGACACCGTCTGCACCCGTCGCACCTACGCCTTCGACGGGCGTTCGAACCGCACGGGCCTGACCACGGCCGCCGGTGCCCCCGGCGCCGACTGCCCGGCCACCGGCGGAACCACCACCACCCACACCTACGACAGCGCCGACCGGCTCGTCGACAGCGGCTACGCCTACGACGAGTTCGGGCGCACCACCACCGTCCCGGGCCACGGGACCGTCGCCTACTACAACAGCGACCGCACCCGTCAGCAGACCCTGTCCAACCAGCGGCAGACCTGGGGCCTCGACGCGGCCCAGCGCTACCGCGGGTGGACGAAGGAGTCGTACAACGGCTCGGTCTGGACCCAGACCGCGTCCCGCGTCAACCACTACGGCGACGACGCGGACAACCCGCGCTGGATCGTCGAGGACACCACGACGGGTGCGGTGACCCGCAACGTCGCCACTGCCGGCGGACTGACCACCACGAGCAAGACGGGGGACGTCGTCCTGCACCTGACGACGATCCAGGGCTCCGTCGCCGTCCAGCTCCCGCTGAACGCCGGCCAGCCGCCCGTGGTACTGGACACCGACGAGTACGGCAAGCCCCGCACGGGGCAGGCCGCGGCCCGCTACGGCTGGCTCGGCGCGCACCAGCGCTCGAGCGAGACGCCGAGCGGTCTGACCCTGATGGGCGCCCGTCTCTACAACCCGTCCACCGGCCGCTTCCTCTCCTCGGACCCGGTCTACGGCGGCAGCGCGAACGCGTACGAGTACGCCAACGCCGACCCGGTCAACCAGCAGGACCTGGACGGCCGGATGTCCAAGTCCTGGCGCAAGAAGATCATCGAGGCCAACGCGTGCATGTCGCTCGGATGGCGCGGCTGCGCACTCGCCTCGGCGATTTCGGGAATGCTGCTCGCCACCTTCCGGAAGGGCGCGCAGAACAACGCGATCCGGCACTTCATGTGGCAGACCAGCCTGACCTTCTTCTTCGGCGCGCGAGCGGCCAAGCGCCTGGGAGACGCGCATGAATGGGGCCAGAGCGGGCGCGACACCACGATCGACCAGCACAACAACTCCGTCGCCCGGAACTTCGCCGTGCGGAACTGGTGGAGCATGCTGAGGTGGTACTACTCAGGCTGGTTCTGGGCGAACCTCTACTACTACGCACGCCTCTACATCCACAGGGGCTATCTGTGGACGGAATAGGAAGGGACCCTTTGGCCACGGCACATTCCCCGCGTCGCGGGCTGTTTCTGGGTCTGGCCGTCACCATCGGCTGCCTGACCGCCCTCGCCTTGCTGGCCGGGTCGATGTACCTGCTCTTCTACGGGTCGGAAGGCTCGTGCCAGGAGAACAAGGCGGTTGAGCGCATGGCTCAGGTCTCGGCCGCTGCGCCCGCGGCCGCGGCCGGTACCACGCCCGTGGCGGAGCGAACCCGTGTGGAGTGCATGGACGACAGCGGCGATCCCTGGGTCCTCGCGAACAGCGCCTACACCCACGACGTGGACGCTCAGTCGATGGTCACCCACTACTGGGACACCGCGAGGAAGGAAGGATGGAAAGCGGTCGGCACCCGGGCTGGGGCCCCGGACAGATTCCAGAGCGGTCTCGGCATGTGCTTCCACAAGGACGTAGCCGGCGAGCCGGCTCTGCTCCGGGTGGGGGCCGACGGGCCGAGGGAGTTCACCGTGACCGTGGAATCCGCACTGGACGGATCCACGATCTCCTGCTGAACCGCTGACAGCGCACCGAGGCGCCCGGCGGGCCGACGGCCCGCCGGGCGCCTCTTTCACGTCTTTCGACCCGCTGCCCCAACTCCACCGTGGTGCCAACCTTTTTTGAGCCGTACGGCAGGAAATGTTGTGTTACCGCTGGTTCGGTGCGGGGCGGACGGCTAGGCTTCACGCAGCTCAGCCCCTCGAACGTCTTGTCGACTTACGGAGAAGCAGCCGGTGCGAGCCGCCGCCCGACCCGATCTCGCCGCGCTCTGGCGGCGCGTGGAGGAGCTGTCGGAGCGGCGCGGGCAGGATCCGGCCCACGTCCTGGCCGTCCCGCGGCTGAGTCACCTCTCCGGGGTCGAACCCGGCCGGATACCGGCGGTCATCGCGGGCCGGGCCGCCGAACTGCCCCTGGAGCAAAGGGTGCACCAGCGCTTCCTGCGGCTGCGCGCCACCCGCCGCGACAAGCACGGCCGGGAGTTGCCGCTCGCCGCCATCGCCGAGGACTTCAACGCGCCCGGGGCCTCTCTGGGCCCCCTCAACGCGGGGACCGGACTGCTCCGGCTGGGCCACGCGGCCGGTGTGCAGCGCTTCTTCGGGGTGTACGCCGGCTTCCTGCTGGCCGACGGCAAGAGCGCGGTGGAACGGGCCCTCGCCCTCACCCCGGAGGGGCGCGACGACCTGGAGCACCTCTCCCACCTCACCGGCATCACCCCGCAGGCCATCCGGCTCACCCTCGACGGCAGGCCGCCCCGGTTCCCGTTGAAGGAGCAGGTGCGCGAGCGGTTCGAGCACCTGCGCCGCACCCGGTTACGGAAGGACGGGCAGCCCCACGCGCTGGCTGCCATCGCCAAGTCCTTCGACGCCTCGGGCCAGTCGCTGACCCGCCTCGCCCAGGGCGAGGGCCTGCCGAACCTGGCCGCTGCCGCCGGGATCCAGCGGTTCTTCGGCGTGGAGGGCGGCTTCCTGCTCTCCGATGACACCGAGGCGCTCGGCACCGCCCTCACCGCCCTCGCGCGCGAACTGGAGTGCGCGGAACGGCAGCAGGAGAACCCGATGCTCGCCGTGCTGCGCGCCCACGACGTACGGAGCATCGTCACCCGGGCCGGCCGGCTCTCCCCGCGGGGCTGGAAGTCCCTCGCCGACCACCTGGACGATCTGCTCGCCCGGGAGGGCCAGCTCGGCCGCCCGGCGGGCGGCGACACCGGCGGGCATCCGCCTGCGGCGGACCCCACGGCCGCGGACCCCACGGCCACCGACCCCGCGACCGGGGACCCGGCCGCCGAAGGCCCGGCCGCCGAAGGGGGAACGCGATGAGGACCACGCGCGCGATGCGCGGCCTCGCCGGGGATCTGCTGGCGGACGCCCGGCTGTCGCCGCCGGCCGGTGCCGGCGAGATCATCGGGCGCCTGTGCGCCGCCTACGCCCGTCGCCGCGGCGGCCGGAAGGTCGATTTTCGTTTCGCCTCCTTCCCGGCCGACACCGCCAGCGGGCTGTGGCTGGAGATGGACGAGCGCGACCTGCTCGTCATCGAGGAGCGCACCCGCCCCGAGCACCAGCTCGTCATCGCCTGCCACGAGTTGTGGCACGTCGACGAGGGAACCTGCGACAGCCACGGGCCCGGCATGGCGGTCGCCGCGCGCCTGACGGGGCGCCACGGCGACCTTGCCGAACTGCTGTACTCCGACGCCGGTTTGACCGAGGTGATCCGGCAGGCCGCCGCCCGGGCCGACCACGGGGATCCGGCGGAGATCCGCGCCGAGATCTTCGGCCTGCACCTCGGCAAACTCCTCAGGCCGTACCTGCCTCCACCCCGGGAAGAGCAGTTCCCCGAGGCGATCGAGCGCATCAAGACCTCGCTCGGCTGGGGGAGCCCCGTGTCACGACGGTGACCGGGCCCGCCCCCAGCCCGACCCCTCGCGCCGATGCCCTCAGCACGGCCCCGACAGAGAGCACGACACGATGACCCAGTCTTCCCCGCCCCGCCACGCCGTCGTCATCGGCGGCAGTCTGGCCGGCCTGCTCGCGGCCGCCGTCCTCGCCGAGTACGCGACGGTCACCGTCGTCGACGCGGACCCGCTGCCCGAGGGCCCGGCGCCGCGGCGCGGACTGCCACAGGCCCGGCACACCCACCTCCTGTGGTCCGGCGGCGCCCGCGCGATCGAGAAGATCCTGCCCGGCATCACCGACGACTGGACGGACGCGGGCGCCATCCGGCGCAGCCTGCCCACCGACCTCGTGACCAAGACCGCGCAGGGCTGGATTCCGCGCTGCGGGGAGAAGCAGTTCAACATCTCCTGCAGCCGCGACCTCCTCGACTCGGTGGTCCGCGCCCGGGTGACCGGCCTGAAGGGCGTCTCCACGCTCCAGCAGGCCCGCGTCCGGGCGCTGGAGGGCACGGCGGCCCGGGTCACCGGTGTCCGGGTCGACACCCCGCAGGAGCAGGGCCTGCTGCTCTCCGCCGACCTCGTGGTCGACGCGAGCGGACGCGGCTCGCGCGCCCGGACCTGGCTCCAGGCCCTGGGCGTGACCGGAATACGGCAGGCCGAGGTCGACTCCGGTCTCGTCTACGCGACGAGGATCTTCGAAGCCCCGGCCGGAGCCCAAGAGATGGGCTTCCCCATCGTCAACGTGCAGTCGGACCCCCGGGTGCCCGTCCCCGGGCAGACGGCCACGATCGTGCCCATCGAGAACGGCCAGTGGCAGGCCACCCTCTCCGGTACCCGCGGCGGCCAGCCGACCGGCGACCCCGACCGCTTCATCCCCTTCGCCAAGAGCATCCGGGACCCGATCGTCGGCGAACTCCTCGAGGGCAGGAAGCCCTTGACGGACGTCGCCGTCACCCAGGGCACCGCCAACCGCCGGATCTACTTCGAGAAGGCCGAACTGCCCGACGGGTTCTTCGCCGTCGGCGACTCGGTCGCCACCTTCAACCCGCTCTACGGACAGGGCATGACGGTCGCCGCCCAAGGCCTGCTGGCCGTGCGCACTCTGCTGCGGCAGAAGGGGCTCGCCCATCCCGGCTTCGGCCGCGAGGCGCAGCGCTCGATCGCCCCGCAGGTCAGCACCGCCTGGGAGCTCGCCACCTCGCAGGACATCCTGTATCCGGGGGCCACGGGGATGAAGCCGCGCGCCGGAACCGGCCTGCTCAACGCCTACGTCAACCGGCTGATGACGGGCGCCACCACCCACGAGGCGCTCACCGCCGCCCTGTTCAAGGTGCTGACCATGAGCAGCAGGCCCGCCCACTGGCTGCACCCGTCGGTGGTCTGGCACGTCCTGCGCGCGTCGCAACGGGGCGCGCTCAAGGCGCCGCCGCTCACCGCCGCCGAGCGGGCCGTCGCCGGGCTCGGCCCGGTGCCCGGCGCGTCCGGACCGGGGACGCCCGGCCCGGCGGGTCCGGTGGACCCGGTCGGCCCGGCGGACCCCGTCGGACAGGCCCGGTGAGCGACGGGATCCTGCGCTACCTGCCGGGGTCCGTGATGATCCTGGCGCTGCTGATCAAGGCGCCCACGCTGCGCCGGGGATGGGACCAGCCCCTGAACCGGGCCGCGTGCGCGCTGCTCGTCGTGGGCGCCCCCCTCACGTTCCTGGCGTCACCGTCGACGATCTCCACGGTCAACCGGCTCACCGGCGTGGTCAACTTCTCCGCGCCGCTGGTGTTCGGCCTGATCACCGTCTTCTCGGGGACGTGCGTCGTACTGGTCCTGCAGTGGGGCGGCGGCCCGCCCGCGGCCGTGCGGCGGGCGACCCGGCTGACCGTGGCCGTGTTCGGCGCGGTGACCGTGGCGATCGTCGTGCTGTTCGTGATCGGCGACGCGCCGGTGGAACGGCTCCGGGACCTGGACACGTATTACGCGACGACGCCGTGGATCCGCGAGATGATCGTCTGCTTCCTGCTGGCCCACACGGTGGGGACCTCGGCGCTGACCGTGCTGTGCGGGAAGTGGCTGCGCCGCGCGGACCGTTCGCTGCGCCCCCTGCGCACCGGGCTGGCGCTGATCGTGTTCGGCGGGCTGCTGGACCTGGCCTACCTCGCCGTGAAGTGGGCCTCGGTGGCGGCCCGCTGGACCGGCCGGGACTGGGTGGTCTCGGCGGACCTGGCACTGGGGCTGGCCTACGGGGCGGCCCTGATGATCGGTGCGGGGTTCGTCGTGCCGCTGGCCGGCGGATCGGCGGCCTGGCAGGATTTCGGCCGGTACCGGCGGCTGCGTCCGCTGTGGAAGGCGCTGCGCGGGTGCGCTGCCGCCCGGGTCCGGACCGTGCCGCTGGCCTGGTGGTCGCCGGTCGGGATCCGCCTCGTCCACCGCGAGTCCGTGATCGACGACGGCATCCTGGCTCTGGCCCCCTGGTTCGACCCGGCCGTACGGGATACCGCGTACGAGGTGGCGCGCGGGCAGGGGCTGGGCGAGGCCCGGGCCGCCGTGGTCGCGGACGCGGCCATGCTCGCCGCGGCCTGCCGGCGCCGGGCGGGCGCCGCCGCGGCGGACGGGCACCCGGACCCGTACCGGCTGGACAGCGGCCCGCTGGACGCCCTGGCCCGGGAGTTCCGCACCTCCCCCATCGTCGCCGCGGCCCGGGACACGGCCACCGCGGGGACGTGAGCCGCGACGGGAGGGCCGGGCGGCGGACGGCAGGATCAGGCGGCGCGACGCCCCGGGCCGAGGGGCCCGGGGCGTTCTCGGTGCGAAGGGGGTGCGGAGCGGGTCAGAGGTCCGCGAGGTCCAGCCCGGCCTGCGCGGCGGCGGCCCGGACGGTCTGCTCGAGGAGCACGGCGATGGTCATCGGGCCGACCCCGCCCGGTACCGGCGTGATCAGCGAGGCGCGGGCGGCGGCGGACTCGAAGTGCACGTCGCCGACGTTGCCCTCGTTGTACCCGGCGTCCAGGACCACCGCGCCCGGCTTGATGTCCTCGCCGCGGATGAACTCGGCCTTGCCCACGGCGGCGACCAGCACGTCGGCCTGGCGCACGATCGAGGGGAGGTCCTGGGTGCGGGAGTGGCAGTAGGTGACGGTGGCGTTCTGCTCGAGCAGCAGCATCCCGGCCGGCTTGCCCAGGATCGCACTGCGGCCGACGACGACGGCGTGCTTGCCGGTGAGGTCCACGTCGTAGGCGGCGAGCAGGCGCATGATGCCGCCGGGGGTGCAGGAGACGAAGCCGGGCAGTCCGAAGCCCATGGCGGCGAAGGAGTGCATGGTGACCCCGTCGACGTCCTTGCCGGGGGCGATGGCCTCGAAGGCGGCGCGCTCGTCGATGTGGTGCGGGACGGGGTGCTGGAGCAGGATGCCGCTGATCTCCGGGTCCTCGGAGAGCGCGGTGAGGGTGGCGACGAGTTCCTCGGTGGTGGTCTCGGCCGGCAGCTCCACGTGGCGGGAGGTGATCCCGGCCTTGGCGCAACGGTTCTGCTTCATGCGCACGTAGGTGACGGAGGCGGGGTCCTCACCGACCAGCACGGTCGCGAGACAGGGCGCGGTGCCGGTGCGCTCGGTGAGCCTGGCCGCGTGGGCGGCGGTCTGCTCCGAGATCCGGCGGGCGAGGGCGGTGCCGTCCATCAGCCGCGCCGAGGCCGTACCGGTGGTCGTCTCGGCGGCAGAGGAGGCAGAGGAGGCAGAGGAGGTCTGGGCAGTCGTCACGGGGTCTCCTGAACGTCGCTGCGGATCGCGGTTCGCCCAGGCGCGCGGCAGTCGGCGTACGGTACGTACGCGGGCCGCTCCCCGGTGGTGATCCACCCGAACGCCAGTCACGGCCCGCCGCCCACTGTAGTCGACGGCCGGGCAATCCGGTGGTTGCCCGCCGTCCGACCTGGGACGATCCAGACATGACGCGTACTTTCGACCATCTCGTCGCCGAGGCCGAATCCGTCTCCGTGGACGGCTGGGACTTCTCCTGGCTCGACGGCCGGGCCACCGAGCAGCGCCCGTCCTGGGGCTACCAGCGGCTGCTGGCAGAGCGCCTGGCCCGGGTCCGGTCCGCCCTGGACATCCAGACCGGCGGCGGTGAGGTGCTGGCCGGCGCGGGCCCGCTGCCGCCGCTGATGGCGGCCACCGAGTCCTGGCCGCCGAACATCGAGCGGGCGACCCGGCTGCTGCACCCGCTGGGCGCGGTGGTGGTCTCCGACGCCGACGAGCCGCCGCTGCCCTTCGGCGACGAGGCCTTCGAGCTGGTCACCAGCCGGCACCCGGTGACCGTCTGGTGGGACGAGATCGCACGGGTCCTGCGGCCCGGCGGCACCTACCTGTCCCAGCAGGTCGGTCCGGCGAGCGTCTTCGAGCTGGTCGAGTACTTCCTCGGCCCGCAGCCGGAGGAGGTCCGGCGCGGCCGGCACCCCGACGACGCCGTGACGAACGCCACCAAAGCCGGCCTGGAAGTCGTCGTTCTGCGCTCGGAACGGCTGCGCACGGAGTTCCACGACATCGGAGCCGTGATCTACTTTCTCCGGAAGGTGATCTGGATGGTGCCCGGCTTCACGGTCGGGCAGTACCGGGACCGGTTGCGCGAGCTGCACGAACAGATCGAACGCGAAGGCCCGTTCGTCGCGCACACCGCCCGCTTCCTCGTCGAAGCCCGCAAAACGGGCCGATGATCGGGGGCGGACGGATCCGCACCGGAAAGGTTGCGCGGGCACAGCGTGGCGCAGGTCACTCAATTCAGCGCGTAACGAATCGACTCGGGCATGCGATGAACCGACAGGTGTCCTTGCGCGGCCCCGGAATACAGACCCCCCTCGGGTCTGTTTCCCGATTTCGCGCGATGATGTCCCGCCCACCCCTTATCTGTTCGCAACGAGAGGCTCCTTGTGTCGCTCAGCCCGTCCCGTACGTTCCCTCCGGAGATCGCCGAATCCGAGGCCCTCGTCGCGCTCGTCGAGCGCGGACGCGAGCAGGGTCACATCAACGGTGACGACGTGCGCCAGGCCTTCGAGGCCGGCCGCATCCCGGTGGACCAGTGGAAGCGGGTCCTGCGCAGCCTGAACCAGGTCCTGGACGAGGAGGGTGTCGCCCTCCACGTCAGCGCCGCACCCGCCACGAAGGCTGCCGCCAAGAAGCCCCGCAAGGCAGCCGCCGCTCCGGCCCGTACCGTGGCCAAGAAGGCGACCGCGGCGCCGCGCCCCATCGGCGCGCGCAAGACCTCGGCCGCCGCTCCCCCTGCCACCGCTGCGGCGATATCCGCTCCGTCGGCCTCCGCCACCGAGGACGAGGCGACGGCCGAGGCCGCCGCCGAGCCGAAGAAGCGGACGGTCAAGAAGGCCACGACCGCGAAGAAGGCTGCCACCAAGAAGACTGCGGCGAAGAAGACCAGCGCCAAGGACGCCGACGAGGCCGAGACCCCCGCGGCCGTGGGCGAGGACTGGGCGGCCGAGGACCTCGCCGACGAGGTCGAGGAGGGGGCCCCCAAGGCCGCCGGCACCCAGGGCTTCGTCCTGTCCGACGACGACGAGGACGACGCTCCGGCGCAGACGGTCATGGTGGCCGGTGCCACCGCCGACCCCGTCAAGGACTACCTCAAGCTCATCGGCAAGGTGCCGCTCCTCAACGCCGAGCAGGAGGTCGAGCTCGCCAAGCGCATCGAGGCGGGCCTCTTCTCCGAGTACAAGCTCGAAGAGGAGGACGACCACAAGCCCGCCTTCAAGCGCGAGCTGGAGATCCTGGTCGAGGACGGCCGCCGCGCGAAGAACCACCTGCTGGAGGCCAACCTCCGCCTCGTGGTCTCCCTCGCCAAGCGCTACACCGGCCGCGGCATGCTCTTCCTGGACCTGATCCAGGAGGGCAACGTCGGCCTGATCCGCGCCGTGGAGAAGTTCGACTACACCAAGGGCTTCAAGTTCTCCACGTACGCGACCTGGTGGATCCGGCAGGCGATCACGCGTGCCATGGCCGACCAGTCGCGCACCATCCGCATCCCCGTGCACATGGTCGAGATCATCAACAAGCTCGCCCGCGTGCAGCGCCAGATGCTCCAGGACCTGGGCCGCGAGCCCACTCCGGAGGAGCTGGGCAAGGAACTCGACATGACCCCCGAGAAGGTCATCGAGGTCCAGAAGTACGGCCGCGAGCCGATCTCCCTGCACACCCCCCTGGGTGAGGAGGGCGACAGCGAGTTCGGTGACCTCATCGAGGACTCCGAGGCGGTCGTGCCCGCGGACGCGGTCTCCTTCACCTTCCTCCAGGAGCAGCTCCAGTCGATCCTGGGCACGCTCTCCGAGCGCGAGGCGGGCGTGGTCTCCATGCGCTACGGCCTCAACGACGGCCAGCCGAAGACCCTGGACGAGATCGGCCGCGTGTACGGGGTCACCCGTGAGCGCATCCGCCAGATCGAGTCCAAGACCATGTCGAAGCTGCGCCACCCGTCGCGTTCGCAGGTGCTGCGCGACTACCTCGACTAGGCCCTCGGGCCAGTCGGAAGCGGGCCCCTCGGGGGTGAACGGCAGGGAGGCACCCTGCGGAACCAGAAAGGCGTGCTCGCGCCGGATCCGCAGGGTGTCGCACCACCCGTCCGTGATCACCCGTCCGTGATCACCAGTACGGGGGCCCGGACGGGAAGTCCTCCGCCCGCTGCAACAGGTCGTCGGGGGCCCATAGCCCGCGTCGTACGGCGCCGCGTCGCACGAACTCGTCGAACCAGCGGGCGAGGCGGGCTGGGTGCCGGGCGGGCTGGAGTCAGCTCGCGGAGTGCTCCAGCAGGTGCTTGAGCTTCTCCTCGCCCCGGGGCATCTCCTTGCGCATCATGGGCTTGACCACGAGCGGGACCAGCGCCCTGCCCATGCCGTGGCCCTGGAAGTCGACGGACAGGGTGACGCGTGAGCGGGCCCCGTCGTCGAGCGGTTCGATGTAGCCCCGGACGTCCGGCCGGACGGGCCCGTCGACGCCGTGGAGGTGCCAGCTCCTCGGCGGGTCGAGCGCCGTGTACTCCATGGTCGTGGGGACCCTGCGCTTGCCGATCTGCCGGGTGACGAGGACCGTCGAACCGACGTGGACGGGGAGGTCGCCCAGGGGAACGGCGGACACGGCGCTGTCCTGCCACTCCGGCAGGTGCGTGGGGTCCGTGACGTAGGAGTAGACGTCCTCGGGCGTGCGGTCGATGTCGATGCTCTTGCTGATCGCGGACATGGCGACCCCTTGGAGCCCCCCTGGCTGCGCTCTCCTCCCAAATTACCCCGCGGGTGAGACGGTCGCGCGCCGCCTGCGGGCGGCCATCACGGCATAGACCGCGACCCCCGCGAAGAGGAACAGCACGCCCTGGTAGACGGCGGCGTAGCCGGAGCCCGCCACCAGCCACATGGAGAAGGCGAAGGCCAGACCGGCCAGGACGCCGTCGCGGATCAGGCGCCCCCGGTGGACCCGCTCGGACTGGCCCGAGAGCAGGAAGTACAGCTGCGCGGCGGTGGAGAGCAGGTACGGGACGGTCGCGGTGAAGGTGGTGACCAGCACCAGGATCTCGAAGACGCCCTGGGAGCCGGCCCCCGCACCGGGAAACGCGGTGTTGTAGACGGTCAGGGCGGAGGCGAGGACGACCGTGACGATCACGCCGACCACCGGGACACCGCGCTTCCTCGTCTCGAAGACCTTCGGGAAGAGCCCGTCCTTGGCGGCGGCGTACGGGGTCTGCGCGCTGAGCAGGGTCCAGCCGTTGAGGGCGCCGACCATCGAGATCACGGCCGCGCAGGCGACCACCGTGCCGCCCCAGGTACCGCCGGCCCCGGCCTCTGCGGAGAACATGGCGTTGACGGCGTCCGTGAAGGGGGCCTGGGAGGAGACGAGGGTGTCGTGGGCGACCAGGCCGAAGACGGAGAGGGTGCCCAGCAGGTAGACGGTGGCCGCGCCGACGGTGCCGAGGAGCGTGGCCCGGCCAACGTTGCGGGCGGGGTCGCGGACCTCGCCGGCGCTGACGGCGGCGGACTCGACGCCCAGGTAGCTGAAGAGCAGGATCGCGGCGGAGGCGGAGACGGCCCCGAGGGCGGACTGGTCGGTGGCCCGGAAGGGGCCGAGGTTGGCCGGGTCGAAGAACAGGAGTCCGCCCACGGCGACGAACAGAAGCGGGGCGAACTTCAGGACGGTGGAGACGAGTTGGACGGCGCCGACGTACCGGGTGCCGGCCAGGTTGGCGAGCGCCGGCAGCCACTGCACGGCGAGGGCGGCCAGGCACATGGACCACTTGTGCGCGCTGATGGCGGGGAAGAGCACGCCGAGGTAGCCGACGGCCGCCATCGCGAGGGCCGCGTTGGAGACCCAGGTGGTGATCCAGTAGCTCCAGGCGGCGAGGAAGCCGGCGAAGTCGCCGAACGCGGCCCGGGCGTAGACGTACGGGCCGCCGGTCTGCGGGTGCCGCTGGGCGAGGCGGCCGAAGACGAGGGCGAGGGCGATCGCGCCGAGGGTGAGCACGCCGAAGGCGACGAGGCTGATGGTGCCGAAGGGTGCCACCGAGGCGGGCAGGAGGAAGATCCCGCCGCCGATGATGTTGCCCATGACCAGGCAGGTGGCGACGGGCAGGCCGAACCGCCGCTCGCCTTGCGGGCGGGGCTCCGCAGTCCTGGAAGTCTCGGCGGGCGGGGCTGCGGTGCTGGTCATCGGTGGTGCGCCTCGGGATGTCTCACATGGTGGGCAGGTCCCCACATGGTTGACCACGGTCAAGGCGGTACCAAATCACCGGGTTTCGTCCGGCACGGGGTGCCCTGCGGAAGGAAACGTTCCGCCCGGGGCGCGCCACGGCCGGGGATTCTCCTCCGGCTCGGGAACCGCCTCCATGGCGGGGCGCGGCTCGGCCTCCGGGTCGGCGCCTTGGCTGTCGGCGCGGGCGCCCGGGCGGCGGTTCACCGGGACCTGCGGGCCGTCCGCCTCCCGCAGCCAGCGCCGCAGTACGCCGTGCACCGCCTCGGCGCCCACCAGCTCGCCGCCCGGGTCCGACAGCTCCACCGGCCACATCAGGAACGGGAGCCCCTGCTCCCCGCCCAGGCCGCCGTGCGAGCCGATCTGCTCCTCGAAGGCGTGCACCGCGCCCGTCCGCGGGTCGTAGGCCGAGTTCACCATCACGTCGGCGACGTGCGGGAAGGTGTCGGTCCGGCGTACGGCCGCGGCCGCTCCGGGGCCGAACGGAGCCAGCAGTTCCTCCGCCTCCCCGGGCACGTCGAGGCGCGCCACCGCCCCGCCGGGGCCCAGCACCACGCCGTCCACCAGGACGAAGCCCACGCCGGGGTGGTTCGCCAGGGTCGCCAGCAGGGCCGGGTGCGCGCGCTCGATGCGCGCGCGGGAAGCCCGGCCGGGGACGTCCGGGAAGGAGATCAGCCCGAGGTTGCCGGAGGCGAGCACCACCGGGTCGGATCCCCGCAGCGGATGGGCCTCCTCGCCCTCCTCCACCGGCCGGTGGAGCGCCGCCAGGACGGCCGTCCGCGCCTCGGCTCCGCTGTGGGTGCCGCCGGCCCGGCGCGAGACGGGCAGTCCGCAGCCCGCCCGGACCAGGTCCTTGAGGGTGAGCCCGTACCGCCCGAGGAAGGTCTCCCCCGGGCTCTGCCCGTGGTCGGAGAGCAGCACGATCCGGTAGGCGCGCGGCGCATGCTCGGCGACCCGGGCGATCAGGGCGAGGCTGCGGTCGAGGCGCGCCAGCACCTGCTCGGCGTCCCGGCCGTGCGGGCCGGAGTGGTGCGCGACCTCGTCGTAGGCGACCAGGTCGGCGTAGACCGCGGCGCGCCCGGCCAGCATGTCGCCGATCACGGCGGCCACGACCACGTCCCGTTCGACCACGGTCGCGAAGGCCCGGATCAGCGGGTACAGCCCGCCGCGCGCCACGCGCGGCAGGTCCCCGCGGATCCGCGCGCGCAGCGACTGGCCGATCTCCCGGGCCACCTCGGCGACGAAGGACAGGGCGGTGCGGACGGCGTTGGCCGGATCGGAGAAGTACGCGAAGTAGCCGGCACGGGACCGGTTCGCCCGGCCCCGGCGGGCGGAGACCGAGAGCACCAGCGCCAGCTGGTCCGCTCCCCCGCTGAACAGGTTGCCGCGGCTGGCCCCGTCGAGGGTGAGCAGGCCGCCGTCCGCGGTCCGTGCGACGGCCCGCCGCTGGAGCTCGGCCGCGCTGGTGGGACGGTTGCAGACGACCACCTCGCCGGTGTCCTTCTCGTACCAGCGGAACGCGGGCACGTCGAAGGTGGAGCCGTGCAGGATGCCGAGCTGGCTGGCGCCGGTCTGGCTCGACCAGTCGGTGCGCCAGGACGCGATGCGGTGGCCGGCGTCCAGCCAGTCGGCGACGGTCGGCATCAGGCCGTCACCCGAGGCCCGGCGCAGCGTCTCGTACCCGACCCCGTCGAGTTGGAGGAAGACCAGCCCGGGCGCGGACTCATCGGCCCCGGGCGCCCCCGCCCTCCTCTGCCGGCGCCGGCGCCGGTCGGCGAGGCGGTAGAGGCGCCGCCGGTACGCCTCGTCGTCGCGCACGGCGAGCGCCGTCGAGGTCGCGGAGGCCACGGCCGACATCACGGCGGCCACCACCACGGCCGTGTCGGGGGCCACCTCGCCGCGCCCCGCCGGGATCAGGCTGAGGGCTATCAGCAGCAGGGAGCCGTTGAGGAAGAAGACGAGCAGCCCGAGCACCAGGGCGGGCACCAGCAGCAGGGCCCGTACGAGCACGGGCCAGACCAGCGCGCTCAGCAGGCCAAAGGCGCCGGCGCCCCAAGCCGCCGTCAGCCCGATCTGGGTGAGGGTGTCGCCGTCCTCGGACTGGAGCCGGAAGTCCGGCAGGATGCCGGCCAGCGCGAGCATCGTCAGGGTGGACACCGCCCAGACGAGGACCACCCGCACCAGAGCACCGCCCGCGGTCCGCCACCGTCCTCGCCACACGCCGCAACCTCCCGCGAGCCCGTCCCGCCTCCAGGCTCGCACAGCGCGGCTCACCCGGCCGGGCGACACGGACGGCGCACGGATGTGCAGGCCCGGCCTGATGCGAAAGACAGGCGCTAGTGCTGTGGCCGGGAAGGTTTGCCGGGTCGCGGTGTTCGGTGCGGTGCATCGCAAGGCGGAGGGCCGCGGCTCGTACTGGACGTACTTGCGTGGTCCGACAACGCGGCGAGGTGCCGTGCCGGGCGCCGCGACCCGGTGGACCTTTCCGGTCACAGCACTTAGGGGCGAGCGTCCATGCGGTGGATGAGTCCGCCGTCGGGGCCGAAGACGTCGATGAAGTAGCCCTTCTTGAAGGACGCCCCCTCCTTCGTCGTCAGGTGGGTGGTGACCGAGGTGTTCTGCCGGCGGAAGATCGCGTCCGCCTGATCCGCGTTGCGGGTCCGGATGACCACCCGGGGCACGCCTTCCGGTCCGTCCTCGACCTGGATCCCGTACACGTCCGGGTCCCCGCCGGCCGCCCGGTAGCGCTCGGCCAGGGCAACGGCGTCCTGGGGAGCGGCCGTGGCCGTGGACGTCGGGCCGGGCATGACCTGCTTCCGTGGTTCCTCCGTGCAGCCCACCAGCAGCGCGGCTCCCGCCACCGCCGTCAGTGCCGCGCGGGCGCCCCGTCGTAATGTGTGCCCCATCGCCAACTCCCCTGATCGGTAAGGACTCGGCGACCCTATGCGAGGCCCGCCGCGCCGCGGAAGCCGGCCCAGTTGGGGGCTGCAGACCAATCGGACAGACACATCCGATCAACAGCTCAGCCCACCAAAGAGACACGTTCTAGGTGCCGTCGTAGCCCGCGGTCGGCATGGACAGCCGGCGGTGCACCTCTGCCTTCATCGCCGAGGTGTACGGGGGCTCCTGGTGTCCGGCGGTCTCCAGGCGCACCCCGCGCCGCTCGCATTCGGCGCTGAACTCCTCGACGGAGCCCAGCGCGCGGGCCAGCACCCGGTGGTTGGCGGCGACGAAGAGGTCGACCTGCCCGGCGTCGATGTCGGACCAGAGTCCGCAGTGGTCGGCGCGCAGCCCGTAGACGAGCAGTTGCCTCGTGACGACGTACCCGCGGTCGGAGGCCCAGCGCGCGCACACGGCGTGCTGGCTGCGGGTGTCCACGGCGAAGGGGTCGGCGTCGAGTTCCTCGAGCGGGGCCAGGCTGGCGATCGCGGCCACGCGCAGCTCTTCCATGCCGCCCGACCCTACTCCGATCCACCGCCGGGGAGGAGGGGGTGGTGGCCTTCGGGTTCCGGGCGGATCGGCGGGGCAGCCTCTAGGGTCGTGGGAGCTGCGCGGAGCCTGTGCGGCGCTGTGAGGCAGGGAGGGAGGCCGATGCCGGTGGAGATCACCTGGTGGGGTCATGCCACGTGCACGGTCGAGGACTCCGGAGTGCGGCTGCTGACGGATCCGCTGTTCGCCCGGCGACTGGCCCATCTGCGGCGGCGGCGCGGGGCGGTGCCCCCGCCCGAGGCGGCGCGGGCGGACGTGGTGCTGGTCTCGCACCTGCACGCCGACCACCTGCACCTGCCCTCGCTGGGGCTGCTGGCGCCCGGCACCCGGCTGCTGGTGCCGCGCGGTGCGCGCCGGGCCGTGCCGGGGCTGGCCCGGACGGCCGGGCTGCGCGGGCTGACGGTGACGGAGGTGGCGCCGGGCGAGGAGGTGCCCGTGGGGAGCGGCGTACGGGTACGGGTGGTCAGCGCCCTGCACGACGGCCGGCGGCTGCCGTTCGGGCCGCAGCGCGCGCCGGCCCTCGGGTACGTGGTCCAGGGCGCGGCCCGGACCTACTTCGCCGGGGACACCGGGCTGTTCGCGACGATGGCCGAGGAGGTCGGACCGGTGGACGTGGCCCTGCTGCCGGTGGGCGGCTGGGGTCCGTACCTGGGCCCGGGGCACCTGGACGCGGGGCGGGCGGCGCGGGCGCTGGCCGAGCTGTCACCGGCTGCGGCGGTCCCGGTGCACTACGGGACGTACTGGCCGATCGGGATGGACGCCGTGCGCCCGCACGAGTTCCACGCGCCGGGCGAGGAGTTCGCGCACCGCGCGGCGCGGCTCGCTCCCAAGGTGACGGTACGGGTGCCCGCGCACGGCGAGCGGGTGCGGCTGCCGTGACTTGGCACGAGATCACGGCGGCGGCCGGGCAGGTGCCGCCGGAGACCACCCAGCAGGCGGTGGGCTACCCGGCGTTGTTCGTGCTGGTGGCGCTCGGCGCGCTGGTGCCGGTGATCCCGACGGGGGCGCTGGTGAGTTCGGCGGCGGTGGTGGCGTTCCATCAGGAGTCGCTGTCTTTCGGGGTGTTGCCGGTGTTCGCGGTGTCGGCGCTGGCCGCGTTCACCGGGGACATCGCGCTGTACTGGCTCGGGCGGCGCGGGGTGCGCTCGCGCAACGGCTCGCGCTGGCTCGAGGCGCTGCGCGGCCGGGCGACGCCCGAGCGGCTGGAGCAGGCGCAGGCGAAGCTGGACGAGCACGGGGTACTGGTCCTGGTGGTCTCCCGGCTGGTTCCGGCGGGCCGCATCCCGGTGATGCTGGCCTGCCTGCTGGCGGAGCTGCCCCTGCGCCGCTTCGCCCGCGGTGACGGTCCGGCCTGTCTCGCGTGGGCGGCGACGTACGGCCTGATCGGCATCCTGGGCGGCTCCCTCTTCTCGGAGCCGTGGAAGGGCGTCGCCCTGGCGGTGGGCCTGACCTTGCTGATCAGCGCGGGCCCGGCGGTGTGGCGGCGGATCCGCCCGGGTCACCGCTAGCGGGGACTGGACCTCAAGTGCGGTTCGGGTCCTAGGGTCTTCGTAACGGACGATCTTGAGCAGCGAACGGAGCGGAACCGCCATGGAGTACTCGCACGACGACACCGAACTGGTCAAGCAGCCCATCGGCTACTGGAGTTGGGCCGCCTACGACGCGGTCGTCACCCGCACCCGGGGGGCGCTCGCGCAGCTGGGCACCACGCAGCCCCAGTGGTGGATCCTCCACCAGGTGGCGACGGCCGGGGCGCCCCGGACCCGCGCGGAGGTGTCCGCGACCCTGCGGGACTACCTCGCGGTGGGGGCGGAGGCGCTGGGCGGGGAGATGGACACGGTCATGGCCCGCGGATGGCTCGCGGAGGACGCAGGGGAGCGTCTCGGACTCACCGCCGAGGGCCGGGAGTTCTACGAGAAGGCGGCGGCCCTGCAGCGGGAGCTGTGGGACGAGCGGCACGCGGGCGTCTCGGACGAGGAGTACCGCACCACCCTGAAGGTGCTCCAGCGGTTCATCCACAACACGGGTGGCCGCGCCTGGCACCACTAGCGCTGTGGCCGGGAAGTGGCCACAGCACTAGCTCGGGCCGAGGGTGCGGGAGGCACCGATCGGGAGGTCCCAGAGGTCTTCGCGGGGCAGTGCCGCGCGGGACCAGGCGGCCCGGACGCGGTGCAGGGGTTCCATGACCGGTTCGGCGGAGAGGACGAAGGCGGCCCAGTGCATGGGGGCCATCCGCCGGGCGCCGAGGTCGAGGAAGGCCTGTACGGCTTCCTCGGGGTCGGCGTGGACGTCGCCGAGCCACCAGCGCGGGGCGTAGGCGCCGATGGGCAGCAGTGCGAGGTCGATGCCGGGGTGGCGGCGGCCGATCTCCCCGAACCAGTGGCCGTAGCCGGTGTCGCCCGCGAAGTAGAGCGTGCGCGGGGCGGGGCTGCGGGTGTCGGTGAGGATCCAGCCGCCCCACAGGGACCGGCAGGTGTCGAGCAGCGAGCGCTTGGACCAGTGGTGGGCCGGTACGAACTCGAAGCGTACGCCGTCCAGTTCGGCCGACTCCCACCAGTCGAGCTCGGTGACCCGGGTGAAGCCGCGGCGGCGGAACCAGCGGGCCAGGCCGGCCGGGACGAAGAGGGCGGTGTGCCGCGGCAACCGCTTGAGGGTGGGCGCGTCGAGGTGGTCGTAGTGGTTGTGGCTGATGACCACCGCGTCCACCGGCGGCAGGTCCCCCCAGCGCACTCCGACGGGCGTCATCCGGGACGGGGTGCCGAGGATCCGCCGGGACCAGACGGGGTCGGTCAGTACGGTCAGGTCGCCGGTCCGCAGCACCCAGCTGGCGTGCCCGGCCCAGGTGACGCAGACCGTGCCGGGGCCCGCCGGGGGCAGCGGGGCCGGCTCGTACGGCAGGTCGGGGATCCCGCGCAGCCCGTCCGGCCCGGGCCGCAAGGCGCCCTCCCGCGCGAGCCGCGCGAAGCCCCGGACACCGGGGAGCGGGGTGGTGAGCCGGTCCGCGAAGGAACGGGGCCAGCGCCGGTGCTCACCGAGCGGCCGCGGGGCCGCTACGGCCGACGCCGCGGGAGCGGCCTCTGCCGACGCCGCGGGAGCGGCCGCGGTAGTCAGCGCGGGAGGAGCCTCGGTGATCGGCGCGGGAGCGGCGGCGAAGCCAGCTGCGGCAGCGGGGGCAGGGGTGGGAGCGGTCTCGGTGGGTGGGGTGGGCGGGCGGTGGGGCATGGGGCGGGCTCCGTTCACCGGGGTGGGCATCACGTCAGTCCGGCCAGGACCGATCCGAGGAGGTCCAGGGAGCGCCGTACGTGCGGCAGCGCGAGCGGGTCGCGGGCGGTGAGGGCGGCCAGCCGTTCCTCCGGGGTGGCGCCCAGCAGCGGCCCGGTCGACAGCCGCACGCGCAGGGCCACCGGTTCGTCCGCGAACCGCTGCCCGCCCGGGGTGGGCGCGCCCAGCCGGGCGCCGAGCCAGTCCTCCAGTTCCATGGCGTCGCCGACCCCGTGCCGCGCGAGGCCCTCCCGCAGCGGAGTCAGGTCCGCGTAGAGGTGCCGGCCGGCCTCCGGGGGCCGGGCAAGCGCCCCGACGGCGAGGAGTTCCCGGTGCGCGGCGGCGGCGACCGCGCCGTGCAGGGCGGCGGCCGCGTAGACCCGTCCGGCGACGACGTCGGGTTCGTCGAGGGCGTACGCGGCGGCCCCGGCGACCGGGCCCGCGACCAGCGCGCCGGTGGCGGTCAGGACGTCGAGGGTGCGGGCGCGCAGCCAGGTCCCGCGCGGGGTGTCGGGGAAGCGGACCACGGCGGCGGGCCAGCCGGCGGGCAGCAGCGCCCCGGACAGGTCGACGAGGACGGCCGCCCGGTCGGGGAGCATCTCGGCGGGGCTCAGGACCAGGGTGTCGTGCGGCCGGTGGACGGTGTCGCGCCAGCTCTCGTCGCTGACGACGAAGAGTCCGGCGGACTCGGCGGCCTCGCAGGCCTCGCGCAGTATCTCGGGCGGCGGCACGGTCGCGGTCGGGTCGTCGGCGACCGACAGGAGCAGCACGCGCGGGTCGCCTCCCTCGGCGCGCACCCTCCGTACGGTCTCCAGCAGGGCGTACGGGTCCGGGATGCCGCCGCATTCGGCCGGCGTCGGCACGTGGTAGGCCCGTCGTCCCAGCAGCCGGACCTGCGGGGTCCACCAGGCGGGACAGGGCCGCGGCAGCATCACGTCGCCCCCGTACGCGCCGAGCAGCGCGAGCAGCAGGGCGGGGGCTCCGGGTCCGGCGGCCACGTTCTCCGGGGCGGTGATCAGCCCGCGGCGCCCCCAGTGGCGGCAGGCGGCTTCCCGGACGGGCTCCCCGCCGCCGGGGGGTTCGGGGGCCGAGCGCCCGGCGGCCGCGGCGAGGACCTCGACGAGTCCGGGCAGCACGGGCAGGCCGGGCTCGGGCGCCGGCGGCCCGTACCGGACCGGGCCGCGGCCCTCCGCCGTGGTGCGCTGCATCCCCTCCACCGTCGCCCGCCTTCCGCGCTCGTCCCGCTCAGCTCCTCCAGCCCTGACCTTTATACGATTAATTGGGCCGTTGCGCCCGCTTTCGCTCTCCGGACCGACGGGGCTCAGCCCCGCCTCCCCAGCAGTCCCAGCAGCCTCGTCTGCGCGTTCGCCCCGGCCGGAACCTCGAGCGGAGCGGCGTACATGCCGCCCGCCGCGAGCCCGTCGGCGTACGGCATGACCTCCTTGATGGAGAACTCGACGAGGCCGTCCGGCAGCCGGTCGTCCGCGCCGATCGCACGGGACAGGTCCCAGGTGTGCACGACGCAATCGGCGGTCAGCTCGGAGCAGTACGCCGAGCCCAGCGCGGGCCCGTAGGAGAGCCTGACGGTCCGGTCGAGAGCCCCGGGGGCGGCGAAGGCGGCGTGCGCGGCGGCACAGGCCCGGTCCCAGGCGGCGACCGGGTCCTCGCCCAGCACGTCGCCGGAGAACGCGTCGCCCATCTCCCCGACCGTGCGGCCCTCGGAGACCAGTGGCGGGATCCAGAGCTGCTCCCCGGTCACGTGGTTGACCAGATCCCGCACGTTCCACTCCGTGCACGGGGTCGGCGCGTCCCACTGGTCGTCCGCGACGGCGCGCAGGCGCTCGCCGAAGAGCCTCAGTGCCTCGGCGTGCCGCTCCAGCAGCGATTCCGGCATGGCTCTCACCGTCCTGGCGTGACCGTTCCCCCTGGGCCCCACTCTCCTCGCCCCCGCAGGCCCCTGCCAGCCGGACCGCGCAGACGGTCAGGGGGGACGTCGGGTAGGTCGGGAAGGTGACGTCAGCCAGGTCGGGGCCCCATCGGATCATGTCGGCATGTCACTCGATTCCCGTCGCAACGTCCTGGCCTTCCTCGCCTCCGCGGCCGCGACCGTCCCACTCGGCTCCTTGACCGCCGCGGCCTCGCCCAGAGCCGCCGCTCCGGCCGCCGCCACCCCCACCGCCACCGCGCCGTCCCCGCTCGCGGGCACGCCCCTGCCGCCATCCCTCACCTCTCCGCGGTCCGCGGTCACCATGCCCCGCTGGAGCCGTCCTACTTCGCCCAGGTCTCCCTCGGCCCCCTGTCCGCGAAGGTGCTGCCGGGAACGCCGGAGCGCACGGAGATCACGTCCGGGGGCGCCCGGGTGGCCGTGCTGACCAAGGGGGCGCGCACCGTCGTCGTGACGGGCCCCGAGCGGACCTCCCCCGGCGGCGGCAGCTGGTCCACGCTGGGGCCGGCCGACACCGACTACTCGGTGGTTCCGGGCAGCGCCGTCATCGCGCTCACCACCGACTACGCCAGCCGTCACGCCGGGACGACGAGATCACCGACGTCGACGTCCGCGCGGTGGCGAAGTTCGACAAGGTGCCCACCGGCCAGGCCTGTTCGTACGCCCTGTCCTTCGGCTACCAGGACACGCACAACAACTACCGGGCCCGGCTGTCCTTCCTGACCTCCGGCGCGGTCGAACTGCGCGTGGAGAAGGAGGTCGCCGACACCGTCACGCAGCTGGCCGCGGCCGCCACGCTGGCCACCGGCGTTCCGGCGGGTACGAACTGGACGATCCGGGTGCGCCGCGAGGGAACCCGCATCCAGGTCAAGGCCTGGCGCACCGACTCCGCCGAGCCCGCCGCATGGCCCGTGGACGTCACCGACGCGACTTTCGCCAAGGGACGCGTGTGCCTGCGCGCGCTGGCCAACCAGGGCTGCACCAACCTCCCGGTCAAGCTGGTGGTCAGCCGCTTCCAGGTGGACGCCGCGACCTGGCAGCAGCCGCCGGCCGTCACCCACACCAGCTGGGTACGGGTCCTGCCCGCGCCCTTCGACGGGACCTGGACCCCGGAGCTGGAGCAGACCGTGCGCGGCTGGGCCGCCTCCACCAGCCCGGACGTCCTCGCGTACGCGGCCATGTTCCTCGCCGGAGCACCTGACGTGACCGGCGGAACGGGCCCGGCCGCGGGCAAGCGGGTCCTGGGCAAGGCCGGATACGGCTACCTGGACCCGCAGGGCTACCGCTACGAGGGCGCCGACTTCATGTGGTAGCCGTAGACCATGCGCGTGTAGCCCGAGCAGTCGAGGTTGCCGACCTGCTTGCTCGAGGGCCCGGCACGAGTACATGAACCCTCGGCTGGACCTTCCCCGACGGACTACGCCCCCGGTGCGCGGATCGACCAGACGAACGGTACGGCCCCGCCCGCCGCGCAGCAGCTCCAACCCGGCGACCTGCTCCTGTTCAACGCCGACTCCGGCGACGACACGGTGACCGCCACCGTCGACCACGTGGGCATCTACCTCGGCACGGACGCCGCCGGCAAGCGCCGCTTCCTCTCCAGCCGCAAGACCGGCAACGGACCGACCATGTCCGACCTGGGCGGCGCCTCGCTCCTCGACGGCACCGGCACGTACGCGCAGAAGCTGCACACCGTGCACCGCGTCTGACGGCGCGGGGCCCGTCAGCCCGACGGGCGCATGCGGAAGTCGTAGCGGGGCGGGAGGGGGCGGCCGGTGAGCGCCGACCAGACCTCGCCGAGGATTTCCTCGCCCTCCCGCAGGTCCGGGATCTCCAAGCCGTCCTCGAAGACCCGCCGGGCCGCCGCCACATGGCCCTCCGCCGCCAGCAGGCGGGCGGCGAGGAGCCGGAAGCGGCCCCGCTCGCGCAGGGCGGGCCGCAGCCGGTCCCAGACCCGGCGCGTCTCGGGCAGGCGGCCGGCGGCCAGCAGGGCCGTCATCGCCTCCTGCCCGAGCGCGGACTCCGCGGCCGTCCACGGCTCGCCGCCGCGGCTCTCGGCGGCCAGGTCGTCGAAGGCCGCCGCGTACCCGTCGGCCGCCCTCTCCAGGTCGCCGGCCAGCGCGTCCGCCAGCGCCAGGCAGCGCAGCAGCGGCCACCGCGAGGGCGCCGGCACCAGGCCGCGCTCCCAGCTCCGTACCGCCTGGGCGACGTCTCCGGCGTGCCACTGGGCCACGCCCAGGTGGTACTCGGTCAGCGGCTGCGCCGGGGCCGTCTCCAGCATGTCCCGCCAGTGGGCGGCGACCAGGCTCGGCCCCGGCGGCGCCGCCCGGCGCGGGGGCGGGAAGACCCCCGTGCGCCACAGGTCCAGCCACGGCTCCTGGGCCTCCCCGAGCGTGGACTCCTCGAAGGGGGTGCCCGGCAGCTCGAAGCCGCCGCACAGCACCTCCAGCGCCCCCCAGCCGGAGCCCGCGGCCAGCCGCTCCCCCGGCTCGGTGTCGGCGCGGCCGCGCCACGCCTCGTACGCCGCGTCCACCCGCTCCCGGGGCAGTACGGCGTCCAGCGCGTCCTGCGCCGCGCCGCGGGCCGCCGCCCAGTCGGGGCCGTGCACGGCCTGAGGCGGGGCGGCCAGCGGCCCGTACGCCTCCAGCCAGCTGAACTCCGCCCCGGCCTCGAGCCGTACGTGCTCCAGCTGGGTGCGGGCCAGCCCGGCCTGGATCTCCGCGAAGCCGCCCGTGCCCGGCTCGGTCAGCCACTCCTGCCAGCGCCGGCCGCCGCCGCCCGCGCCCCAGACGAACAGCTTGCGCCCGCGCAGCCGCGCGGTGGAGGTCTGCACCAGCCCGTGCCCCTCGGCGCCGAGGGAGGCGATCCAGGGCCGGGCCCCGTCCGGGACCTCGTAGAAGAAGTCGGCCGGGTACCCGCTGCGGAGCGGGTACGTGCGGTCCGCGCCCTCCCACTCCGGTACCGGGATGCGGCGTAGCGAGCGTTCGTAGCCGAAGTTCCAGGCCTCGTCGGCGGGGGCGAGGACGCGGGTGCCCGCGTCCTGCGGTACCGCGGTGTTGGACCACCAGTAGACGGGCGCGGGCCGCTCGTGCGGATTGCGCACGCGGACGCCGACGTAGAGGAACTCCGAGTCCCCGGGCAGCCACAGGTCCACCTGGAAGGGCAGGTCGCGCAGCCGTTCCCACTCCCACAGCCGGACCATCACGCCGCCGTCCGGGGCGGGGACGAGCGCGGCGTGCAGCGGGGCGCAGGACAGGGTGGTGTGGCCGGTGGCGCCGGTGTTCCACTCGATGCCGCCGGAGAACCAGGCGCCGTTGAGGGCGAAGTTGGCGGGCTGGAACACCGGGTTGCGGTAGAGCAGTTCGCGGCCGGTGGGCAGGTGCACGAGGGAGTGCACGCGCCCGCCCAGCCCCGGGAGCACGGTGACCCGCAGGTGTGCGTTCTCGATGACGACCGACTCGAACTCCCGCTCCGAGCGCTCGCGTCCGTAGCCGTCCCGGATCCGGACCGGCAGCAGCGAGCGCAGCGGCTCGTACCCGATCTGCCGCGCCATGTCGCGCGGCAGGCCGTCGCGAGAGCGGTCGTCCAGTGCGTGCACCCCGTCGGGCGCGCGCAGGGCGGGCAGCGGGTTCTCGGGCCCCAACGGGGCTGCGGGAAGGGTCAGTACGGCGCGTCGGACGGTGGTGGCCATGAAGAAAGGGAACACCCAGCGGGGGCCGCTGCACAGGGGTTCCGCGGATCACCACCGGTCAGGATGGGGCAAAGGCCTCAGCGGAAGGCACCCGCGACGAGGTCGGCGAGCAGGACGCCCGCCCGGCCGTCCGGGTCCAGATCCGGGTCGTAGACCGTGACGTTGAGCCCGACACAGCGCGGCGATCTCACCAACACGCCCAACAGTTCGGCGAGTTCGTCCGGGAGCAGGCCGCCGGGGTCCGGGCTGTCCACGGCCGGCATGACGCTCGGGTCCAGTACGTCGGCGTCCAGGTGCACCCAGAATCCGGCGGCGGCCGGCGGGTGCAGCCCGTCCAGCGCCGTCCGGGCGACCGGCGCGGCGCCGTGCTCGCGGATTTCCCCGACGGTGGCCACGCGGATCCCGGCCGCGCGCAGCTCCGCGAGGTCGGCGTCGCCGTCGCGGACGCCGAAGAGCCGTACGTCCTCGTCCCGCAGGTACGGGGAGCGGCCCTCCAGGTCGGCGAGGACGGCCTGCCCGCGGCCCGTCGCGAGGGCGAGCTCCTCCCCGCCGGCGGCGCCGACCGGCCCGTTCACGTCCTCGTTGCCGGGGTGACGGAAGTCGGCGGAGCCGTCGATGGCGGCCAGTCCGTACCGGCCGAGCCTGCGCATGGCCAGTGAGGCGCCGAGCTGGATCGAGCAGTCCCCGCCGAGGACCACGGGGAACTCGCCGGCCGTCAGGTGCCGTTCGATCCGGTCGGCGAGGGTGAGCGTGTACGCGGCGAGGGCGTCGGCGTGGAACACCCCGTCGCCCTCCTTCCAGTCCCCGCGGTCGTAGCGCGGCGGGACCACCACCCCGCCCTCGCGCGCGCCGAGCCGGGCCAGCAGGCCCTGTTCCCGCAGTGCTCCGGCGAGCTTGTAGACGCCGGGTACGGTGCCGGGCGCGGGCGGGCGCAGGCCCAGGTTGGACGGGGCATCGAGGAGCACGAGGGATCGCATGGCCCCATCCTGGCCGACGGAGCCGTTACGGGATCCGCATTTCGGCGGTGACGGCCCAGCGCTCGTGGTCGCGCCAGGCTCCGTCGACGTGGAGGAAGTCCGGGGAAAGTCCCTCCAGCCGGAAGCCCGCGCCGCGGACCAGAGCGATCGAGGCGGTGTTGCCCGGCTGGATGTTGGCCTCCAGCCGGTGCAGGCCGAGGCCGCCCCCGCCGGCCGGGGCGAAGGCGTGCGCGAGGACCAGGCGCAGCGCCTCGTGGAACAGTCCGCGCCCGGCGGCGTGCGCGAAGGCCCCGTAGCCGAGGGCTCCGCACTGGAAGGCACCCCGCACGATGTTGTTGACGTTGACGAAGCCCGCGAGGGCGCCGGTCCCGAGTTCGCAGACGAGGAACCCGGCCCGGCCGTCGCCCTCGGTCAGCCGGGTCGCGTACGGCTCGTACTCCTCGATGGTGGCGGGCGGGAACAGCCAGGGGTGGTGGAGCTCCCGGCTCTCGTGCGCGCGCGTGGTGAACTCGGGTCCGTCGGCGAGCCGGAAGGACCGCAGGCCCACCCGAGCGCCCTCCCGCAGGTACGTGGAAAAGGTCATCCGCCCAGGTTAGGAGGTGTGACAGGATCACCGGCGTGATCATCACCCCTGACATGGACGAACTCCTGCGCGCGGCCGCACGCGACAATGCCGAGTGGTGCGACGCGGTCGCGCGCGGCCACGGGCCGGCCGGCGCGTTCGCCCCGGACGCCTGGACCAGCGCGCGCCGGACCCCGCCGCTGTACCCCGACGCCGTGACCCTCACCCCGGGCGCCTCGGCAGCGGCGCTGGCGGCCCGGATCGACACCGAGGGCCCCGGCTGCTCGGTCAAGGACAGCTTCGCCGACCTGGACCTGGCCGGGGACGGCTTCGAGGTGCTGTTCGAGGCCCGGTGGATCCACCGCCCGGCCTCGGCGCCCGCCCCGGCCGCCGGCTCCCGCCTGGAGTGGTCCGCGGTCACCGGCTCCGCCGAACTGGCGCGGTGGGAGGCCGCCTGGGACGGCGAGGAGAGCACGGGCCTGTTCCACGCGGCCCTGCCGGGCCGGGACGTCGTCTTCCTGGCGGGCCGCGCCGGGGGCCGGATCGTGGCCGGGGCCGTCGCGCACCGGGGCAGCGGCGCGGTGGTCGGCCTCTCCAACCTGTTCGCCCACGACGACGCCGACACCGACGCCGCCTGGGCGGGCGCGCTCACCGCGATCGCCGCCCGCTGGCCGGACCTGCCGGTCGTCGGCTACGAGTCGGGGGACGACCTCGAGGCTGCCGTACGCGCCGGGTTCACCCCGATCGGCCCGCTCCGCGTCTGGCTGCACACGGCCTAGAGTTCCAGTCTCAGTTCCAGCGTGGGCACGTCGGTGCGTTCGATCCCGAACACCTGGGCGTACAGGGACAGTTCAGCCTCCAGTGCCCGGATCATCGTGTCCGCCCGGCGGAAGCCGTGCCCCTCTCCCGCGAAGGCCAGGTACGCGTGCGGCACCGGGCGCCCCCGCATGGCGGCGAGGAGGCGCTCCGCCTGGGCGGGCGGGCAGACCGGGTCCTCCAGCCCCTGGAGCAGGACGAACGGGGCGGTGATCTCGTCGGCGCGGGCCACCGGCGAGCGCTCGCGGCAGCGGACGGCGAGGGTCTGCGGCGGTCCGGCCAGGCCCTCGACGTAGCGGGACTCCAGGTCGTGGGTCTCCTCGGCGAAGCGGAGCAGGTCCAGGACCGGGTAGATGACCGCCGCGCAGGCGTACAGGTCGGTGGCGGCCAGCGAGGCCGCCGCGGTCCAGCCGCCCGCGCTGGCGCCCCGGATGGCGAGCCGGTCCGGGTCGGCGGTGCCTTCGGCGGCCAGCGCCCGGGCCACCGCCGCGCAGTCCTCGACGTCCACGACGCCCCACTGTTCGCGCAGCCGCTCCCGGTAGGCGCGGCCGTAGCCGGTGGAGCCTCCGTAGTTCACCTCGACCACGCCGATGCCGCGGGAGGTGAAGTACGCGATGTGCAGGTCGAGTACGGGCGGCACGTGGTCGGTGGGGCCGCCGTGCGCCCACACCACGTACGGGGGCAGTTCGTCGGCGGCGGCCCGGCAGGCCGGGTGGTGCGGCGGGTAGACGTGCGCGTGGATCTCCCGGTTGTCCGGGCCGAGGAAGGTCCGGCTCTGCGGCTCCGGGTAGTGGGCGGGATCCACCGGGTCCACCCCCTGCGCGCCGACCACCCGGGCGTGCCCGGTGGCGGTGTCCAGTTCCACCACCTCGTACGCGCTGCGCGGGCTGGCGGCGACCCCGTACACGCGGGTGCCGCTCACGGCGAGGGTCGGTTGCCAGGCCGTCCACGGTCCGGCGGCGTCCACGAGGTCCCCGCTCTCCGGGTCGAGGATGCCGAGCACGGACGAGCCCCGGCCGTGCAGGACGGCGACCAGCCCTTCGGGCAGCGGGGCGAGCCAGCGCAGCCCGGGCTTCCACAACGGGCCGCCGAACTCCTCTTCCCTGGGGCACAGGTTGACCGCGTCGCCCGTCTCCGGGTCCACCCGGTACGGGTTCCACCAGCCGCTGCGGTCGCTCACCGCGAGGAGGGTTCCGCCGGCCGTCCACTCGGCCTGGGCGACGGCCTCGGCGGGGCCGCCCAGTACGGTACGGGCCCGCTCGAGCCGGCCGTCCTCCGTGACCTCGGCCACGCGCAGTTCGGTGCCGTCCCAGGGCATCCGCGGGTGGTCCCACACCAACCAGGCCGCGTGCCGCCCGTCCGGGGAGAGCCGGGGTCCGGTGCTGAACCGGTGCCGGTCGTCGGTCAGTTCCCGTACGGCGGCCCGGTCCTCGGCCGCCGACCCGTCCAGCGGCACGGCGGCCGTCACCCGGCGCACGTCCGTCGGCGCGGGTCCGGTGAACTCCTCCAGCACGCACCAGACTTCGGAGCCGCGCAGCACCGGGTCGGCCCAGCGCAGTCCGCCGCCGACGGCGCAGACGGGCGTCAGGGGCCGCGGCCGCGCGGCGTCGCCGGGGGCGTCCGGCTCGTAGGCGTAGAGCCGCTGGTCGGCGAAGTGGACGAAGACCAGCAGCGGTCCGCCTTCGGCCCGTTCGGCTCCGGCCCAGGGCAGGCCTCCGTACTCGGTGACCCGGCTGCGCACGTCCCACGGTGCGGGCAGGGCGGTGACGCCCTCGCCGCCGGGGCCGCCGCGGGGGTCGCCGCCGGCGGGGCGGCGCACCAGGGCCCGGCGGCCGCCTTCCCGGGGCCTGGGTTCGGTCCACCACACCTCGGCGCCGACCGTGCCCACATACTCGGGGCGCCCGTCGAGGGAGGCGGCGAGTTCGGCGGCGATGGGTGAGGGCCAGCTTCCGTAGGGCCTTGTCGCCGCCGCCATCACAGGGTCCCCCTCACAGCGTCCGCAGCGCGTGGTCGAGGACGCGGACGCCGAAGTGCAGGGCGTCGACGGGGACCCGCTCGTCCACGCCGTGGAACAGGGACCAGTAGTCGAAACCGGGCGGCAGCTTCAGGGGTGAGAAGCCGTAGCCGGTGATGCCGAGGCGGGAGAACTGCTTGGCGTCGGTGCCCCCCGCCATGCAGAACGGCACCACGTGTCCGTCCGGGTCGAACCGCTCGACGGACTCGCGTAGGATCCGGTAGGTCCGCCCGTTCACGGGGGCTTCGAGCGCCACCTCGCGGTGGTGGAACTCCCACCGCACGTCGGGGCCGGTGAGCTCGTCCAGGGTGGCGATGAACTCGGCCTCGCCGCCCGGCAGCATCCGGCCGTCGATGTAGGCGGTGGCCTGGCCGGGGATCACGTTGAGCTTGTAACCGGCGCTGAACATGGTCGGGTTGGCGCTGTTGCGCACGGTCGCGTCGACCAGGGCGGCGGCCGGGCCGAGGCGGCCGAGGACGCCGTCGAGGTCGAAGCCGGGGGCCCTCGGGTCCACCGGCAGGCCCTGGAGGGCGGCGAGTTCGGTGATGCAGGCGACGACGGTGTCGGTGAGGCGGACGGGCCACTCGTACGCGCCGATCCGGGCAACGGTGGCGGCGAGCCGGGTCACCGCGTTGGCCTTGTTGGGCTTGGAGCCGTGTCCGGCGGTGCCGTGCGCGGTCAGCTTCAGCCACGCGGTGCCGCGTTCACCGGCGGCGATCGGGTAGAGCGCCCGGCCGTTGCCGGGGTGCACGGTGAAGGCGCCGGATTCACCGATGCCCTCGGTGCAGCCCTCGAAGAGGTGCGGGTGGTGGTCGGCGAGGAAGCCGGAGCCGTCGACCGCGCTGTCCTCCTCGTCGGCGGTGAAGGCGATCACGATGTCCCGGCGCGGCTGCACGCCGGCCCGCGCCCAGGCCCGTACGACGGCCAGCACCATCGCGTCCATGTTCTTCATGTCGACGGCCCCGCGGCCCCAGACCACGCCGTCCCGGACCTCCCCCGAGAAGGGGTCCACGCTCCACTCGGCGGCCTCGGCCGGTACCACGTCGAGGTGGCCGTGGACGAGGAGCGCCTCGGCGGACGGGTCCGAGCCGGCGATCCGGGCCACCACGTTGGTGCGGCCCGGGCTGCGCTCCAGCAGGACCGGCTCCAGTCCGGCGGCGGCGAGCCGCTCGGCGGCGTACTCGGCGGCGGGCCGCTCGCGGCAGTCCCCGCCGCCCCGGTTGGTGGTGTCGATCCTGATGAGGCCGGAGGTGAACTCGACCGCCTCGTCGAGGGCGGCCTGGTCCACGGCGTCGACCGGGGCACGGTCCTGCGCCTGGGAGGGGGCCTCGGCGGTGACTACGGGCATGTCAGCCATACTGCTCCTCCACGGCCGCGGAGACGACCGTCGTGACCGCTTTGAAGGTGCGGATCCCCTCGTACATCGTCTCGCTGCTGTACGCGATCCTGCGCTCGCCGCTCCGCTCGGCGCCCGGGACCACCGTGGCCGCCATGGCCAGGTGCTCGGCGTCGAACTCCACTTCCACGGTGTAGGGGCCGCCGCCGGGCACGGGGTCGCGCCGGACCGCCAGGGAGGTGGCCTCCTTGGCCGCCGCGCGGATGTCGGCGGCGGTGCGGGCGGGGGTCCGGCACACGGCGGCGTAGCGCGAGACGTGGTCCTTCACGGCGACGGTCACCGCGTCCGGGGCGTATCCGGCGGCGTCGGCGCAGGTCAGGTCGTCGCCGGTGACCAGGATGACCGGCACCCCGTACTCGGCGACGACGTGCGCGTTGAGCAGTCCCTCGCTGGCCCGGGTCCCGTTGAGCCAGACGCCGGTGATGGAGTTGGCGAGGTAGGTGTGGGCGAGGACCCCTTCGGAGCCGGCTCCCGTGTGGTAGCCGACGAAGGCGATCCCGTCGACGTCCCCGTGCTGGACGCCCTCGACCATGGAGAGCGTCTTGTGCCGGCCGGTGAGCATCTCGGCGCGGGCGTCGAGCTTTTCCAGGAGCAGGTTGCGCATCGTCCAGTGGGCCTCGTTGATGAGGACCTGGTCGGCGCCGCCGTCGTAGAAGCCGAGTACGGCCGCGTTCACGTCCGAGGTGAACATGCCCCGGCAGCGCTCCCACTGGGAGGCCCCGGGCAGCACGTCCTCGGGCCAGGTGACGCCGGTGGCGCCCTCCATGTCGGCGGAGATGAGGATCTTCATCGGGCCCCCGGTCGGTTGCGGAGACCCCAGCCTAGCTCTCGGCCCTCGTCCGGGCCGGGGGGCCACGCCCGGGTCCGGCGGCTCACCGGGGCCGGGAAATCCACCCGATCCGGTGAGCCGCCCGGCGGCGCGGGACGTCCGGGATCAGGCCTCGACTTCCGCGGCCAGGTTGGCCAGCAGGGTGTCGTAGATACGGCCGAGGCCCTTGGGGGCGAAGGTGCGCTCGAAGAAGCCGCCGATGCCGCCGGCGCCGTTCCACACGGTGGTGACCACGGCCTTGGACTTGCCCTCGCCGGCCGGGGTGACCACCCAGGTGGTCACCATGGAGGAGTTGCGGTCCTTCTCCACCAGCTGACCGTCGTTGGGCTCGCTGACCTCCAGCAGGCAGTCGCGCACGCGCTTGCTGGTGGCCTGGAGCTTCCAGTGCACCAGGGTCCCCTCGCCGTCGCCGCCCTCGCGCACCTCGTACTCGCTGAAGTGCTCGGGCAGCAGCTTCCCGCGGGTCCCGGTGTAGTCCGCCAGCGCGTCGAACACGGTCTCCGCGTCGGCCGCGATGATCCGCTCCGTGGTGGCCTCGACCTGCGCCATAGCTGTCCTCCAGCAGTTGTGATCGCTCGTCACGCCGAAGCCAACCACCTCCGGGGCGGTCGCCCAAATCCGCCGCCGGAAAGGGCCGGGCCGCCCGCCCGCGGGGCGGCTCCCGCACGATCATGGGAACGTTTGTTCTATTCTCGGTACCGACACCGAGGAGGCGCCATGCGCTGGGAGAATCTGACCGGGGGCCCGGGCGGCCCCGCCGCGCTCTTCGGGGCCGACGCGGTCGTGACGCGCACCGTCGACACCCCCGAATTCCGCGGCATCACCTTCCACGAGGTCCGGGCCCGCTCGATCGTCAACCGGGTACCGGGGGCCTCGCGGATGCCGTTCGAATGGACGGTCAACCCCTACCGCGGGTGCAGCCACGCCTGCGTGTACTGCTTCGCCCGCAAGACCCACGGCTACCTGGACCTCGACACCGGCCTCGACTTCGACTCGCAGATCGTCGTCAAGACCAACGCCCCCGAGCTGCTGCGCCGCGAGCTCGGCGCGCGGCGCTGGACCGGCGCGCACATCGCCATGGGGACCAACGTCGACTGCTACCAGCGCGCCGAGGGCCGCTACCGGCTGATGCCCGGGATCATCGAGGCGCTGCGCGACCGCGCGAACCCCTTCTCGATCCTCACCAAGGGCACGCTGATCCTGCGCGACCTGCCCCTCCTGCGGGAGGCCGCCGAGGTCACCGAGGTCGGGATCTCCGTCTCCGTCGGCTTCACGGACGCCGCCCTGTGGCGGACCGTCGAGCCCGGGACGCCCTCCCCCGCCGCCCGGCTGAACGCCGTGCGGACGCTGACCGACGCGGGGATCGAGTGCGGGGTGCTGATGGCCCCCGTCATCCCCTTCCTCGGCGACGCGCCGGAGCAGCTGCGGGACACCGTCCGCGCCATCGCCGCGTCCGGGGCCACCTCGGTGACACCTCTGGTACTCCATCTGCGGCCCGGGGCACGCGAGTGGTTCACGGCCTGGCTGGGCGAGCACCACCCGCACCTGGTGAAGCGGTACGAACGGATGTACGCGGGCGGCTCGTACGCGCCCACCTGGTACCAGCGGCAGATCACCCGCCAAGTCCACGAGCTGGCGGCGGAATTCGGCATCGGTCCGAACGGGCGCCGGCCGGCCCGCCGGACCGTCGGCCCCGAGCGGCCGGTGCCCGCCGGGCCCGCCCAGCTCACCCTCATCTGACGCCCCTCACCCCTGAAAGGTCATCACATCGGGCCAATAGGCAGCCCAATCCCGCTTTCCGGGCGTGGTTTCCGGGACGATTCCGCCCAGAACCCTCGGCTGGGAGGCCCCATGCTGCACCCCTTGAAGAAGCGCGCCGCTGTCCTGTTGTCGATCTCCACCGTCGCCGCCGTCGCCGCCGTCCTCGCGAGCCCGGTCTCGGCCGCACCGGCCGCCCCGGCCGCCGCCGCGCCGAAGCAGGCCGCGTTGCGCTGGACCGACTGCGCGACCCCCCGTTACCCGACGCTCCAGTGCGCCTCCCTCAAGGTCCCCCTCGACCACGCCCATCCCGCCGGCCGCCAGATCTCCCTCGCCCTGACCCGGGTCCCGCACACCGCCGGCACCTCCGCCGGCCCGTTGCTGGTCAATCCCGGCGGCCCGGGCGGCAGCGGGCGCACCCTGGCGGGCTTCGTCGCGTCCGCCCTGCCCAAGGACGTGGCCGCCCGGTACGACGTGATCGGCTTCGACCCGCGGGGCGTCGGCAAGAGCGAGCCGGCCCTGGACTGCGGGCCGGGCCACTTCGCCCCGGTCCGGCCCGACTCCGTACCGCTCGACGCGGCGACCGAGCGGGCCAACCTGGACCGGGTGCGGTCCTTCGCCGAGTCCTGCCAGACCCGGCACGCGGACGTGCTCCCGCACATCGGCACCGTCTCCGCCGCCCGCGACATCGAGGTGCTGCGCACGGCCCTCGGCGCCGAGCGGATCAGCTACTTCGGCTACTCGTACGGGACCTACCTGGGCGCGGTGTACGCCAAGCTCCACCCGCAGCGGGTGCACCGGCTCGTCCTGGACTCCGTGGTCGACCCGGGCGGGGTCTGGTACGAGGACAACCTCGCGCAGGACCGGGCCTTCGACTCCCGCCACAAGGCCTTCCTCGCCTGGGTGGCGAAGTACGACGCCACCTACGGGCTCGGCACCGACGCGGCCGAGGTCGAGGAGCGCTGGTACGCGATGCGCGAGGGGCTGCGCCGGACGGCCGCGGGCGGGAAGGTCGGCCCCTCCGAGCTGGAGGACACCTACATGCCGGGCGCCTACTTCAACGGCTACTGGCCCAGCCTCGCCGAGGCTTTCGCGGCGTACTCCGTGAAGAAGGACCCGAAGCCGCTGGTGGCGGCGTACGAGCGGTTCGGTGCGGTGGAACCCTCCGCGGGCAACGGCTACAGCGTCTACACCGCCGTGCAGTGCCGGGACTCGGCCTGGCCGAAGGACTGGAACCAGTGGCGCGCCGACATGTGGCGCACGCACGCCGAGGCGCCGTTCATGACCTGGAACAACGCCTGGTACAACGCCCCGTGCGCGTTCTGGCCGACGGAGCCGCTCCAGGCCCCGGACGTGACCAACGCCGACCTCCCGCCCGCCCTCCTGCTCCAGGCGACGGAGGACGCGGCGACCCCGTTCCAGGGGGCGCTCAGCATGCGGGAGAAGCTGAAGGGCGCGGCCCTGGTCGTCGAGGAGGGCGGCGGCAACCACGGCATCTCGCTGAGCGGCAACAAGTGCCTGGACGAGAAGGTCGCGGCCTATCTGCAGACGGGCCGGGCGGCGGACGCCACCTGCCCCGCCCAGGCGGCCCCGAAGCCGACCACGGCGACCCGGGCGGTCCCGTCCTCGGCGGGCGGCGCGGCCCTGCACGGCCTGCTCGGCTTCCGGGGCTGACGCTCAGCCGGCCGGCAGCACCGCGAAGGCCTCCACCTCCAGGAGCAGTTCCGGCCGGAACAGGGCGGCGACCTGGACGGCCGAGGACGCGGGCAGCCGGTCGGCGGGGATGACGGCGTCGCGCGCCTCCCGTACCGCCGGCAGGTGCGCTACGTCGGTCACGAAGTACGTCAGCTTCACGACGTCGTCGAAGGTCGCCCCGGCCGCCGCCAGGCAGCGCCGCAGGTTCTCGAAGACCTGGCGGGCCTGGGCGGCGGGGTCGCCCTCGCCGACGACCGCGCCCTTCTCGTCGAGGGCGCACTGCCCGGAGACGGCGACGAACCGCCCGGTGCCCATGACGACGTGGGCGTAGCCGGCGGCGGGGGCGACCCCCTCGGGTGCGGGTATGCGGGTGAGGCGGCCGGTCTGGTGATCAGTCATGAGCCGATCCTGTCAGCTCCGGTCAGCCGAGCGCCCGCAGCGCCGCCGTGGCCGCCACCGCGAGGCGGGGGTGGGCCTGGGCGCGGGTCAGCAGCTCGCGGGCCCGGGGGTCGCCGAGGGCGCCGAGGCCCTCCACGCAGGCCAGCGCCACCCGCCAGTACGGGTCGTGCGGGGAGAGCAGCCGGGACAGGGTCGTCATCAGGGCCGGGGCCGACTCCGGGGCGCGCAGGGCGGTGAGCAGCCGGACGGGCTGCAGGGCGTAGGCCGTGCGCAGGCCGTTGGTGGCGAGGGCGGCCGCCGCGCGGGCGGTGCGCGGGTCGCCGAGTACGGACAGCGCCTCGGCGGCGGCCGCGCAGCGCGGCGGGTCCCGGTGGTTGAGCAGCAGCACGAGGGACTCGAAGGCACGGCGGTCCCCCGCCAGCCCCAGCCGGTACGCGGCCAGTTCGCGGGCCCACAGGGGCAGCCCGGCCGAGGTCAGGGCGTCCGCCAGCTCGTCCGGGCCGGCGGCGAGCAGCGGCTCGTACCGCGGGTACGCCGGGGAACCGGTGGCTTCCGCCCGCAGGCGTTCCAGCACGTCGTTCACGCGGCCACCCTAGGCGGCCGCGGCCGCCGCCACGGCCCGTTCTCGTCGATTGATGATCGATGATCGATGATCGGTACATTTGGGCGGTACAGGTCACATCTCCGTGCTCTGGCGCACCAGTTACCGGCGGGTTACTGTCGCTTCAACACGTACGAGGGCGGCCTGGTGACGCAGCCGCCTCGTGCCGGTCGGTTCAGCACGACATCACGGCGTGGCCCCGGGACAGGGCGCCGCCGCTTTCGCCCTCCGGGCCCCCGCTCCTGCCGGGTTCCTGCCCCAGGGCTCCTCCACACGGCATTTCACGCCATTTCCCGCCCTCATCCCCGCGGCCCCACGCGCGCAGGGACACGGCATCCGCGCACGCTGTGCGGCGCGCGCCCTCTCAGTCGTCACCCTCTTCCACTGGAGTCCCTCGATGGACCGTCCGTCCAGTCACCCCACCCTCCAGACCATCGCCGTCGTCGGCCTCGGCACCATGGGCACCGGCATCGCCGAGGTCCTCGCCCGGGCCGGCCGTGAGGTCATCGGCATCGACGTCAGCGAGACCGCCGCCCGCCGGGCCGCGGCCGCGCTCTCGGCGGCCACCGCGCGCTCCGTCACCCGGGAGCGCCTCACCGAGCAGGAGCGGGCGGACGTGCTCGCCCGCTTCCGCACCTTCACCGAGCTGGGCGCCGCCGCCGAGGCCGATCTCGTCATCGAGGTCGTGCCGGAGTCGTACGAGCTCAAGCAGCAGGTGTTCCGCGAGCTCGACGCGATCGTCCGGCCCGACACGATCCTCGCCACCGGCACCAACGCCCTGTCGGTGACCCGGCTCGCAGCCGAGTCCCAGCACCCCGAGCGGGTGCTGGGCCTGCACTTCTTCAACCCGGCCCCGGCGATGAAGCTGGTCGAGGTCGTCTCCAGCGTGCTGACGGCCCCGCCGGCCGTCGAGGCGGTCACCGGGCTGGCCCGCGAGCTCGGCAAGGAGCCGGTCGCGGTCGGCGACCGCCCCGGGTTCGTCGCCGACGGCCTGCTCTTCGGCTACCTCAACCAGGCCGCCGCCATGTACGAGGCGAAGTACGCCTCCCGCGAGGACATCGACGCGGCGATGCGGCTCGGCTGCGG
The DNA here is from genome assembly GCA_049998195.1 of Streptomyces sp. cmx-11-4. Classification (GTDB taxonomy): domain Bacteria; phylum Actinomycetota; class Actinomycetes; order Streptomycetales; family Streptomycetaceae; genus Streptomyces. Next base: position 280,168 of record JAEBET010000002.1, on the reverse strand, counting down.
TCTGCCCATGGGCCCGCTCGCGGTGCTCGACCTGATCGGCGTGGACACCGCCCGCACCGTCCTGGAGGCCATGTACGCCTCGTCCGGCGACCGGCTGCACGCCCCGGCCCCGATCCTGGGGCAGCTCGCCGCGGCGGGCCTGACCGGGCAGAAGTCGGGCCGCGGCTTCTACACGTACGAGGCGCCCGGCAGCTCCACCGTCGTCCGCGACCTCCAGACCCCGCCGGACGGGTCCCTGCTCGGCTCGGGCCGTCCGGTCAGCTCGGTCGGCGTGGCCGGCTCCGGCACCATGGCGAGCGGGATCGCCCAGGTCTTCGCCCAGTCCGGGTACGACGTGGTGCTGGCCGCCCGCAGCCAGGAGAAGGCGGACGCGGCGAAGGCCGCCATCGGCAAGTCCTTGGGCCGTGCGGTGTCCAAGGGCCGGCTGACGCAGGAGGCCGCGGACCAGACCCTGGACCGGATCACCCCGGCCGGTTCGCTGGACGCCTTCTCCGAGGTGGACCTGGCCGTGGAGGCCGTCGCCGAGGACCTGGCGGTCAAGCAGGAGCTGTTCGCGGCCCTGGACAAGGTCTGCAAGCCGGGCGCCGTGCTGGCCACGACCACCTCCTCGCTGCCGGTGATCGCGGTGGCCCGCGTGACCTCGCGCCCGCAGGACGTGATCGGCATGCACTTCTTCAACCCGGCCCCGGCGATGAAGCTGGTCGAGGTGGTCCGCACGGTCCTGACGGCCGACGACGTGCACGCCACGGTCCGCGAGATCTGCGTCAAGGTGCGCAAGCACCCGGTGGACTGCGGGGACCGGGCCGGCTTCATCGTGAACGCCCTGCTGTTCCCGTACCTCAACAACGCGATCAAGATGGTCGAGCAGCACTACGCGAGCCTCGACCAGATCGACGCGGCGATGAAGCTGGGCGGCGGGTACCCGATGGGGCCCTTCGAGCTCCTCGACGTGGTCGGCCTCGACGTCTCGCTGGCCATCGAGAAGGTCCTCCACAAGGAGTTCCGCGACCCGGGTCTGGCCCCGTCGCCGCTGCTCGAGCACCTGGTGGCGGCGGGCTGCCTGGGCCGGAAGACCGGCCGCGGATTCCGTGAGTACGCCCGCCGGTAACCGCCGGCCGGGCCACGAGCCGGATGCGTGGGGAGGGCTACTCGGGCCCGCCGGACCCTCACGGTGGGCGAACCCTCCCGACGAGCACTGTGTGCCCAGTGCCGGCCCTCCCCCGCATCCACCCCCGTCCCACCCCCCGCGGGCGCGCTCCGGCGCGCAGATGAAGTACGTTCGCTCTATGTCCCAGCCCGCCAAGACCTCGTCCCGCGCCGCCGCGTCCTCCGACGCACAGGAGAGCACCGCCGGCACCAAGGCGGCCGCCCAGCGCCTCAAGATGCGCCGCGAGCTCGCCGCGGCCGCGATGGAGCTGTTCGCGACCAAGGGGTACGAGGCGACGACGGTCGACGAGATCGCCGCGACCGCCGGGGTGGCGCGCCGGACCTTCTTCCGGCACTTCCGGTCCAAGGAAGAGGCGATCTTCCCGGACCACGACGACACCCTGACCCGCGCCGAGGCCGTCCTCGACGTCGCTCCGGCGCACGAGCACCCGCTCGACACGGTGTGCCGCGGGATCAAGGAAGTCATGAAGATGTACGCCGCCTCGCCCGCGGTGTCGGTGGAGCGCTACCGGCTGACCCGCGAGGTGCCGGCGCTGCGGGAGCGGGAGATCGCCTCAGTGGCCCGCTACGAGCGCCTGTTCACCCGCTACCTGCTCGCCCACTTCGACGAGCAGGACCACCACGACGGCAACGACGACCCGCTGCTGGCCGAGGTGGCCGCCTCCGCGGTGGTCACCGCCCACAACCACGTGCTGCGGCGCTGGCTGCGGGCGGGCGGCCAGGGGGACGTGGAGGCACAGCTGGACCACGCCTTCTCGATCGTGCGCAAGACCTTCGGCACGGGGATCGGCGCCGGCCGCACCCTGACCAGTACGGCGCCGGCCGCGCCGGCCGCCGTCCGTACGCAGGGCGAAGTACTGGTGGCGGTGGCCCGGACCGACGCCCCGCTGGACGAGGTCATGCGGACCATCGAAGAGGCACTGCGCACCGCGTAGTCCAAGAGCAGCACGCGCGATCCTCGTCACACAGGGCCGCTCCCGTTCGGGGGCGGCCCTTTGCGTTTGTCCGGCTTGCCCCTACTCGCGGGTAACTCTGATCGATCATCGCTCATCCGTGCAGGTCAATCGGCAAATGAGAGAAAGTTTTGGCACGCGGTGCCTTGCCGGGTGACACGGGGTGCCATACGTTGAATGTGTCCGGATGTCCCCGCGGCCCACGCCCACTCGGCACGGAACGCGCCCCGGATGCCTGCGTCACCAGGCACCGCACGCCCCACCACAGGCGTCGCCAGCACCACCGCACCAGCCGAACCGACGGCACACCCGCACCCGCTCCCCCTTTTACCTCAGCGCACCCTCATCAGCGCTAGCCGGAGGCTCTACCGTGAAGGACATCCTGGACGCGATCCAGTCGCAGGCCGCTACGCCCGCCGACTTCGCGGCCCTGCCGCTCCCCGACTCGTACCGCGCGATCACCGTGCACAAGGACGAGGCGGAGATGTTCGCCGGGCTCACCACCCGCGAGAAGGACCCGCGCAAGTCCCTGCACCTGGACCAGGTCCCGGTGCCGGAACTCGGCCCGGGCGAGGCCCTGGTGGCCGTCATGGCCTCCTCGGTCAACTACAACTCGGTGTGGACCTCGATCTTCGAGCCGGTGTCCACCTTCAGTTTCCTGGAGCGCTACGGGCGCCTGTCGGAGCTCACCAAGCGCCACGACCTCCCGTACCACGTCATCGGCTCCGACCTCGCGGGCGTCGTGCTGCGCACCGGTCCCGGCGTCAACGCCTGGAAGCCGGGCGACGAGGTCGTCGCGCACTGCCTCTCGGTCGAGCTGGAGTCCTCGGACGGCCACAACGACACGATGCTCGACCCCGAGCAGCGCATCTGGGGCTTCGAGACCAACTTCGGCGGCCTGGCGGAGATCGCGCTCGTCAAGTCCAACCAGCTGATGCCCAAGCCCGGCCACCTGAGCTGGGAGGAGGCCGCCTCCCCCGGCCTGGTCAACTCCACCGCCTACCGCCAGCTGGTCTCCCGCAACGGCGCCGGCATGAAGCAGGGCGACAACGTCCTGATCTGGGGCGCCAGCGGCGGACTCGGCTCCTACGCCACGCAGTTCGCCCTCGCCGGCGGCGCCAACCCGATCTGCGTGGTCTCCAGCCCCGAGAAGGCGGAGATCTGCCGGGCCATGGGCGCGGACGCGGTCATCGACCGCAACGCCGAGGGCTACAAGTTCTGGAAGGACGAGCACACCCAGGACCCGAAGGAGTGGAAGCGCTTCGGCAAGCGCATCCGCGAGCTGACCGGCGGCGAGGACATCGACATCGTCTTCGAGCACCCCGGCCGCGAGACCTTCGGCGCGTCCGTCTACGTCACCCGCAAGGGCGGCACCATCACCACCTGCGCCTCGACCTCGGGCTACATGCACGAGTACGACAACCGCTACCTGTGGATGTCGCTCAAGCGGATCATCGGCTCGCACTTCGCGAACTACCGCGAGGCGTGGGAAGCCAACCGCCTCATCGCCAAGGGCAAGATCCACCCCACCCTCTCGAAGGTGTACTCCCTCGAGGACACCGGCCAGGCCGCGTACGACGTCCACCGCAACCTGCACCAGGGCAAGGTCGGCGTCCTGGCGCTGGCTCCCGAGGAGGGCCTGGGCGTCCGCGACCACGAGCTGCGCGCCCAGCACATCGACGCCATCAACCGGTTCCGCAACATCTGAAGTCCGCAGAGGATCGCCTGAGATGACAGAGCGCCAGAAGGACAGGCCGTGGCTCATGCGGACGTACGCCGGCCACTCCACGGCCGAGGCGTCCAACGAGCTGTACCGCCGCAACCTCGCCAAGGGCCAGACCGGCCTGTCGGTCGCCTTCGACCTGCCGACGCAGACCGGCTACGACCCCGACCACATCCTCGCCCGCGGCGAGGTGGGCCGGGTCGGGGTCCCGGTCTCCCATCTGGGCGACATGCGGCGGCTGTTCCAGGACATACCCCTGGAGCAGATGAACACCTCGATGACGATCAACGCCACCGCCATGTGGCTGCTGGCGCTCTACCAGGTGGCCGCCGAGGAGCAGGGAGCGGACGTCTCCCAGCTCCAGGGCACCACCCAGAACGACATCGTCAAGGAGTACCTCTCGCGCGGGACGCACGTCTTCCCGCCGGGACCCTCGCTCCGCCTGACGACGGACATGATCGCGTACACGGTCAACCACATCCCGAAGTGGAACCCGATCAACATCTGCAGCTACCACCTGCAGGAGGCGGGAGCCACCCCGGTCCAGGAGATCTCGTACGCGATGTCCACCGCGATCGCGGTGCTGGACTCGGTGCGCGACTCGGGCCAGGTGCCCGAGGAGCGCTTCGGGGAGGTGGTCGCCCGCATCTCCTTCTTCGTGAACGCGGGCGTCCGCTTCATCGAGGAGATGTGCAAGATGCGCGCCTTCGGCCGCATCTGGGACAAGGTCACCCGTGAGCGCTACGGCATCGAGAACGAGAAGCAGCGCCGCTTCCGCTACGGGGTCCAGGTCAACTCCCTGGGCCTGACGGAGGCGCAGCCGGAGAACAACGTCCAGCGCATCGTGCTGGAGATGCTGGCCGTCACCCTCTCCAAGGACGCCCGCGCCCGCGCGGTGCAGCTGCCCGCCTGGAACGAGGCGCTGGGCCTGCCCCGGCCCTGGGACCAGCAGTGGTCGCTGCGCATCCAGCAGGTCCTGGCGCACGAGAGCGACCTGCTGGAGTACGAGGACATCTTCGCGGGCTCGCACGTGATCGAGTCCAAGGTCGAGTCCCTGGTGACCGAGTGCCTGGCCGAGATCGAGCGGATCCAGGAGATGGGCGGCGCGATGGCCGCCGTCGAGTCGGGGTACCTGAAATCCCAGCTGGTCTCCTCGCACGCCGAGCGGCGGGCGCGGATCGAGGCCGGCGAGGACAAGATCGTCGGCGTCAACTGCTTCCAGCAGACGGAGGAGAACCCACTCACCGCCGACCTGGACGGCGCCATCATGACGGTGGACGGGGCCGTGGAGGCGCTGACCGTCGAGCGGATCGTCCGCTGGCGCGCCGAGCGCGAGGAGTCCTCGGAGCGGCAGGGTGACGGCGACCCGTTCGTCTTCCCCACCACCCGGCAGGCCCTGGAGCGCCTCAAGGAGGCCGCGGGGGGCACCGAGAACCTGATGGACGCCACCCTGGAGTGCGCCCGGGCGGGTGTCACCACCGGCGAGTGGGCGAGCGCCCTGCGCGAGGTGTTCGGCGAGTTCCGTGCCCCGACCGGGGTCTCCTCGGCCCCGGTGGCGGTCACCGCGGAGCCCGGCACGCCGATGCACCAGGTCCGCGAGAAGGTGACCCGTACGGCCGAGGAGCTCGGCACGGGGCGGCTGCGCCTGCTGGTCGGCAAGCCCGGCCTGGACGGGCACTCCAACGGCGCCGAGCAGATCGCCGTCCGGGCCCGCGACGCCGGCTTCGAGGTGGTCTACCAGGGCATCCGGCTGACGCCCGAGGAGATCTCCTCCGCGGCGCTGGCCGAGGACGTGCACTGCGTGGGACTGTCCATCCTGTCCGGGTCCCACTGCGCACTGGTCCCGGATGTCCTGGAGCGGCTCCGCGCGGCGGGGGCGGGTGACATTCCCGTCATCGTCGGAGGCATCATTCCGAACGCGGATGCCGTGACACTCAAGGCAGCCGGCGTGGCCGCCGTGTTCACGCCGAAGGACTTCGGCATCACGGAGATCATCGGACGTATCGTCGACGAGATCCGCAAAGCCAACAAACTCGCCCCTCTCGAAATCCTTGCAAGCACGGAGGTCCCCGCATGACCACGCCTGTCCACCCGGTGAACCGTCTTCGCCCGCGTCGCTCCTGCCTCGCGGTGCCGGGTTCGAACCCGCGCTTCCTCGAGAAGGCCCAGGGCCTGCCGGCCGACCAGGTCTTCCTGGACCTGGAGGACGCCTGCGCGCCGCTCGCCAAGGAAGGCGCCCGCCACACGATCGTGGACGCGCTGAACAACGGTGACTGGACGGGCAAGACCCGGGTCGTGCGCGTGAATGACTGGACGACGCACTGGACGTACCGCGACGTGGTCACCGTCGTCGAGGGCGCCGGCCAGAACCTCGACTGCATCATGCTGCCGAAGGTCCAGGACGCCCAGCAGGTGGTGGCTCTCGACCTGCTGCTGACGCAGATCGAGAAGACCATGGGCTTCGAGGTCGGCAAGATCGGCATCGAGGCGCAGATCGAGAACGCCAAGGGCCTGGTGAACGTCGACGAGATCGCCGCCGCCTCCCCCCGGCTGGAGACCATCATCTTCGGCCCGGCGGACTTCATGGCCTCGATCAACATGAAGTCGCTGGTCGTGGGCATGCAGCCGCCCGGCTACGGCGCGGACGCCTACCACTACATCCTGATGCGCATCCTGATGGCCGCCCGCATGCACAACCTCCAGGCGATCGACGGCCCCTTCCTCCAGATCCGCGACGTGGACGCCTACCGCGAGGTGGCCGGCCGGGCGGCGGCGCTGGGCTTCGACGGCAAGTGGGTGCTGCACCCGGGCCAGGTCGACGCGGCCAACGAGGTCTTCTCCCCCTCTCAGGAGGACTACGACCACTCCGAGCTGATCCTCGACGCGTACGACTGGTGCACCTCGGAGGCCGGCGGCAAGAAGGGCTCCGCGATGCTCGGCGACGAGATGATCGACGAGGCCAGCCGCAAGATGGCCCTGGTCATCGCGGGCAAGGGGCGCGCGGCGGGCATGCAGCGCACCAGCAAGTTCGAACACCCCTCGATCGAGAAGACGGCGGAGGCGTAGGGCCATGCAGTTCGGACGCACGTACGAAGAGTTCGAGGTCGGGGCGGTCTACAAGCACTGGCCCGGGAAGACGGTCACGGAGTACGACGACCACCTCTTCTGTCTGCTGACCATGAACCACCACCCGCTCCACATGGACAGCAACTACGCGGAGAACACGACCGACTTCGGCAAGAACGTGGTCGTGGGCAACTACATCTACTCGCTGCTGCTCGGCATGTCCGTGCCCGACGTGTCCGGGAAGGCCATCGCCAACCTGGAGATCGAGTCCCTGCGGCACGTGGCGCCGACCTTCCACGGCGACACGCTCTACGGCGAGACCACGGTCCTCGACAAGACCCCGTCGAAGTCGAAGAACGACCGCGGCATCGTCTACGTCGAGACCAAGGGCTACAAGCAGGACGGCACCCTCGTCTGCGTCTTCCGGCGCAAGGTGATGGTCCCGACCGAGACGTACATCAAGGAGCGCGGCGGCGAGCAGCCCGGCCGCCCGCAGCTGAAGGAACAGGGGAAGTAGCCATGGCCCGACTCGCCCAGACCGCCGGGCTGACCGACGTCCAGCGGGAGATCCTCAAGACCGTCCGGGAGTTTGTCGACAAGGAGATCATCCCGGTCGCCACCCAGCTGGAGCACCGCGACGAGTACCCGCAGGACATCGTCGACGGCCTCAAGGAGCTCGGCCTCTTCGGCCTGATGATCCCGGAGGAGTACGGCGGCCTGGGTGAGTCGCTGCTCACCTACGCGCTGTGCGTCGAGGAGATAGCGCGGGGCTGGATGTCCGTCTCGGGCATCATCAACACGCACTTCATCGTGGCGTACATGCTCAAGCAGCACGGCACGCAGGAGCAGAAGGACCACTTCCTCCCGCGCATGGCGCTGGGCGAGGTGCGCGGCGCGTTCTCGATGTCCGAGCCGGCGCTGGGCTCCGACGTGTCGGCCATCACGTCCAAGGCGGTGAAGGACGGCGACGAGTACGTCCTGAACGGCCAGAAGATGTGGCTGACGAACGGCGGCACCTCCACCCTGGTGGCCGTTCTCGTGCGAAGTGACGAAGGACACCCCGAGGGCACGGCGCCCCACAAGTCGATGACGACCTTCCTCGTCGAGAAGGAGCCGGGCTTCGGTGAGGTCCGTCCGGGCCTGACCATCCCCGGCAAGATCGACAAGATGGGCTACAAGGGCGTCGACACGACCGAGCTCATCATGGACGGACTGCGCATTCCGGCCAATCGGGTCCTCGGAGGCCAGACGGGCCGAGGGTTTTACCAAATGATGGACGGGGTCGAGGTCGGCCGCGTCAACGTGGCGGCGCGTGGCTGTGGTGTCGCTCAGCGTGCTTTCGAACTGGGTGTCTCTTATGCCCAGCAACGTCACACTTTCGGCAAGGCGATCGCCGAGCACCAGGCCATCCAGTTCAAGCTGGCCGAGATGGCTACCAAGGTCGAAGCCGCCCATGCGATGATGGTGAATGCAGCACGCAAAAAGGACTCCGGGGAACGAAACGACCTCGAAGCAGGGATGGCGAAGTACCTCGCCTCCGAGTACTGCAAGGAGGTGGTGGAGGACGCCTTCCGCATCCATGGCGGATACGGGTTCTCCAAGGAATACGAGATCGAGCGCCTCTACCGGGAGGCTCCGATGCTGCTCATCGGTGAAGGTACCGCCGAGATCCAGAAAATGATCATCGGGCGACGCCTGCTCGAGGAGTACCGACTCCAGGGCTGAAAGTCCCTTTTGCGGCGGATCATCCACCGATTCGCCGCGAAAGAGTCACTTGCAGTCACTGGCTGACGGACATCGACTCGGCTTCTGGCTTGCCCAGTTGTTGCGCGCAACCGATAGCATTCCAGTAAAGCCGCCGTCCCGTCCCCCCGTTTGCGGCGCGGCAATCACCCGCTACGAAGGTCATCCATGCCCCACAGCCAAACCTCTGCACCTCGCGACAGCCTCCGTGGCGTACGCCTCGCGCGCGGAGCATCGCCGTGGCTTCTGCCGACCCTCGCCACCGCGGCGCTCAGCCTCACCCGGGCTCGCAAGTCCGGGCGCTGGGCCGCGGCGGCCGTGCCCACCACCGCGCTCGCGGCGGGCATGCTGTGGTTCTTCCGCGACCCCGAGCGCGAGATCGCCCAAGGCCGTGTCATCTCGCCCGCCGACGGTGTGGTGCAGAGCATCATGCCGTGGAAGGACGGACGGACCCGCGTCGCGATCTTCATGAGCCCGCTGAACGTCCACGTCAACCGCGCGCCCCTCGCGGGCACGGTGACGTCCGTGGAGCACATCCCCGGCGGATTCGTCCCGGCGTTCAACAAGGAGAGCGAGAACAACGAGCGCGTTGTCTGGCACTTCGACACCGAGCTCGGTGACATCGAGATGGTGCAGATCGCCGGCGCAGTCGCCCGGCGCATCGTTCCGTACCTGCCGGCCGGCACCAAGGTCGAGCAGGGCGAGCGCATCGGTCTGATCCGCTTCGGCTCCCGCGTCGACATCTACCTCCCCGAGGGCGTCGAGGTCGCGGTCGAGGTCGGTCAGGCCACCACCGCGGGGGTGACACGAATTGACCGTGACTGACCCTGAGACTCCGGCAGCCGGCTGGGTGCCAGAGCCCGCCGAGGAGGAGTCCGCCGAGGACGACATGCCGCTCTCGCTGCGGCTGTCGATAGCGGACACCCTCACTCTCGGCAACGCGACGTGCGGATTCATGGCGGTGTACTTCACCACCACCGGAATCCTCATCCCGCACCTCACCGGCAGTGGCGAGTCGGGCATGGCCCGTAACAGCGCCGCGACGGCAGTGATACTGATGCTGCTCGCCGCGGTCTTCGACCTCTTCGACGGCATCGTGGCCCGCAAGCTGCGCAGCTCGCCGATGGGCGCCGAGCTGGACAACCTGTCCGACCTGATCAGCTTCGGCCTGGCTCCCGCGTACTTCGTCCTCGTCTACGGCATGGTCGCCGACGACGCGGTGCAGAAGATGTCGGCGCTGGCCGCGATCGTGGTGCTGCTGGCCGTGGTGCTCAGGCTTGCGAGATTCAGCTGCGTGACGATGAAGGACGGCATGTTCCAGGGCATGCCGAGCCCCTTCGGCGCGCTGACGGTCGTCTCGATCGTGCTGCTGGAGCTGCCGTTCGTCCCGACGCTGCTCGCGATCATCGGAGTGGCCTGGCTGATGGTGAGCCGGGTCGAGTACCCCAAGCCGCGGGGTGTCCTCGCGGTGGCGATGCTCTGCTGGATCATCGGTGCGATGGGGCTGCTGGCGGCCTGGGCGTTCGACGCCCCGGGCGGTCAGCTCCTGCTCCAGACCGGCTGCGCGCTGCAGATCGCGATGGCGGCGACGATTCCGCTGTTCGCGACGACCCGGCGGGCGAACACCTTCCGGCACAACCGCCGTGAGGCTCGCGCCACGACGCTGCGCTGAGCTTGACGTGTGAGAAGGGCCCCCGGATGCCGCTGGCATCCGGGGGCCCTGTCGTTGTGTGCGGTGGCGCCGCGCAGGCGTTCCCGGGCCGCGCCCGGGCTTCCTGGGGCTCCGCCCCCGACCCCGTCCTCAAACGCCGGAGGGGCGGGAGTGGTGCCGGCCCGGACTGGAGAGGGGTCAGCCGGTCGGGGTGTAGGACTGGGCCGCCGGGGCCACGGCAGCTTCCTTGATCACCTTCAGGCCGCCCGGGGTCTGCTCGTCCGGTTTCATGATCACGCTGTGGCGGGTGGAGGGGGCCTTGGGGTCCGAGAAGTCGTGGGTGATGCCGAAGCCGCTGTCGTAGGACTTCAGGGTCAGCAGGGCCTTGCCGACGCCCTCCCGGGTGAGGTCCTTGTCCGCGCAGGCCTTCTTCAAGGCCTCGCCGTAGACCGCGGCGGCCGTGTAACCGGCCACCACTCCGTTGTCGAGCCCCGCACCCGGGTAAGCCTCCTTGTAGGCCGAGGCCAGGGCCGCCGGGCCCGCCTCCGGGGAGCCGATGGGGAGGCTGGACGCCGCGACGTAGTAGTCCTTCTGCAGGGCCGCACCCGCCGGGGTGGCGAGCAGCTGGGGGGAGAAGGCCGAGTTGTTGCCGACCACGGGCACGTTCCAGCCGCCGGCCGCGGCGACCCCGACCAGCGAGGCCGCCTGCCGGGGCCCGGCGCTGATCACCACGGCCTTGACCCCGGCCTGCTTGAGGGCCGCCACCTGCGCGGACATGTCGTTGTCGGTCGGCTTGATCTTCTGCTCCACGACGGTGAGCCCGGCCTCCTTGGCCGCGTGCTTGGCACCGGCCAGGGCGTTCTCGCCGTAGTCCCCCTCGAAGTACACGTGCCCGACCTTGTCCCCGGAGGCGATGCGCTTCTGGTCGAGGAGGTAGCCGATGGCGTTGACCGTCTCGATGTCGTACGTGGCGCCCACCGTACGGATGGCCGGGCTGCCCAGCAGCGAGGCGGACCAGGCCTGCGGGATGACCAGGCCCTTGTCCTGGCCGTCGATGCGGTCCTTGACGGCGGCGACGAACGGGGAGCCGATGAACTGGGCGAAGCCGAGCACCTCGGGCTCCAGCTCGGTGTAGCCCGCGAGGGCCTTCTGCGGGTCGTAGCCGTGGTCGCGGACCGTCAGCTCCAGCTGCCTGCCGCAGATGCCGCCCGCGGCGTTGGTCTGCTTGATCCAGAGCTGCTGGGCCTGGGTGACGCTCTTGCCGAGCGAGGCGTAGACGCCGGTCATGTCGGTGAGGGCGCCGAGCCGGATGGCGGTGGCGGTGACCCCCTTGCCGGTCTTGACCCCGCCCTCGGCCTGCTTGTCCTCGGTGCCGGTGCCCGCCTTGCCGCTGCATGCGGCGGCGCCGGTCAGGAGGAGCGCGGCCGCGAGGGCCGCCGTACCGAGTCGCGCTCGCTTGTCCGTACCGGGTCTGATCACGCTGACTCCTTCGGGGGTCGGATCCGGGCGAGGCCGCCCGGGAGGAACAGGACGACGGCGACGACGGCCGCGCCGTACAGGTAGCGCGACGCCTCGCCCGGGGAGACCCCGCCGGCGCCGGGGGCGGCGACGAGCGGGAGGGCGTCGCTGTATCGGGTGAGCAGTTGGGGCAGCAGGGAGACGAACGCGGCGCCGATGACGGCGCCCGCCACCGTGCCGAGCCCGCCGATCACGATCATGGCGAGGTACTCGAGGGACAGGACCATGCCGAAGTAGTCGGGCACGGTGCGCTGGAAGACCAGGGCGAGCAGGACGCCCGCCAGGCCCGCGTACATGGAGGACAGGACGAAGACGGCGGCGCGGTAGCGGGCCACGGGGACGCCCATGACGCCGGCGGCGATGGTGTGGTCGCGGATGGCGTTCATGGCACGGCCCGGACGCCCGCGCAGGATGCCGCGGGCGAAGAGGGCACAGGCCAGGAGCGCTGCGAGGGCGACGTACCAGAGCTTCTCGGCGGACTGGAAGGGGACGGCGGCGATCACGGTCTCGGTGTCGTCGAAGGTGATCCCGAGGAGGGAGAGGGGTTCGACGGCGCGGCCGTTGAAGCCGCCGGTGAGGGGGGTGGCGTTGAACAGGACGTGCTGGCCGATGAAGATCAGCGCGAGGGTGGCGATGCCGAGGTAGGCGCCGCGCAGCCGGCCGGCGATGGGGCTGAAGAGCCCGCCTGCGGCTCCGGCGAGGGCGACGGCGAGCACGGCCGCCAGCCAGCTGGGCAGGCCGAGGCCGACGAGCTCGTGGCCGCCGGAGCGTCCGCCGTCCCCGGCCAGTGCGCAGTAGCCGTACGCGCCGACGGCGAGGAAGAAGGCGTGCCCCATGGACAGCTGGCCGGTGGCGCCGGTGAGCAGGTTGAGGCCGATGGCCCCGATGCCCGCGGCGATGGCGAACAGCCCGGCCTGGAGCCAGAACCGCTCCAGGTAGAAGGGCAGCGCGAGGAGCACGACGGCCCCGGCGGTCCACAGGACCAGGCGCGTCGGGGCCGGGAGCCGCAGGACCAGGCGCGCCGGGGCGGGGCGCCGCAGGATCGGGCGCGGGGTGTCAGACACGGGCGGGCTCCTTCGTGCCGAAGAGGCCCGCCGGGCGCAGCAGCAGCACCGCGACCATGACCAGGTACGGGGCAAGGTCGCCGATGCCGCGGCCGAGGAAGGCGAGCTGGCCCTGGTAGCCGGTGGCCATGGCCTCGGTGACGCCGACGATCAGGCCCCCCGCGAGGGCTCCGGTGGTGGAGTCGAGGCCGCCGAGGATGGCCGCCGGGAAGGCCTTGAGGGCGGCCAGTGAGGTGGCCCGTTCCAGGCCGGGGGTGGGGAAGACGGTGAGGAAGAGCGCGGCCACGGCGGCCAGGGCCCCGGCGACCGCCCACGCCGCCAGGGACACCCGGCCCAGCCGGACGCCCATCAGCGCGGCGGTCTCCGGCTTCTCGGCGGCGGCGCGCATGGCCACCCCCCAGGCGGTGTAACGGAAGAGCAGCAGGAAGGCGCCGATCAGGAGGGCGGCCGAGACGAAGGCCGCGATCCGGGTCTGCGGGAGGGTGACCGGGCCGAGATGGACCACGGCGTCGCCCCACGGGTCGCCCAGGGCGAGTACGTCCGTACCGATGCGGCGGGTGAGGTCGGTGGTGATCAGGATGTCCACGCCGATGGTGACGATGGCGAGGACGCTCTGGTCCTGGCCGCGGTAGCGGCGCATGACCAGGAACTCGACCCCGGCGCCGACCGCGGCGGCGGCGCCGACTCCGACGGCCAGGGCGGGCCAGAAGCCGATGTCCTCGTGGAGGACCGCGGTGACCCAGCCGCCCGCGAGGAGGAGCGAGGCGTGGGCGAAGTTGACGACTTCGGTGGCCTTGAAGATCACCACGAAGCCGAGGGCGATCAGGGCGTACACGGAGCCCATGGACAGGCCGCCGAGCAGCAGTTCCAGGAAGGTGGTCACGCGGCCGGGTCCTCCTCGCCGAGGTAGGCGCGGACGACCGCCGGGTCGCCCTGCACCTGGGCGGGGGTCCCGCCGCCGATCCGTCTGCCGAAGTCGAGTACGGTCACCGCGTCCGCGAGCCGCATCACCACCCCCATGTCGTGTTCGACCAGCACGATCGATATGCCGAGGCCGTCGCGGACGCCGGCGATGACGGCGGCGGTGCGCTGCCGTTCGTCGGCCGTCATCCCCGCGACGGGTTCGTCGAGGAGGAGCAGCCGGGGCTCCATGCACAGGGCCCGGGCCAGCTCGACGAGCTTCTGTTTCCCGTACGGGAGGGAGCCCGCGGGCGCGGCCAGGTCGGCTTCCAGGCCGACGAAGGCGGCGATCTCGCGAACCCGTTCGCGGTGCCGGCGGTCCTCGCGGACGGCGGCCGGCAGCCGGAGCCCGGCCGCGAGGAACCCGGAGCGCATCAGCCGGTGGCGGCCGAGCAGCAGGCTGTCGGCGACCGTGGTGTGCGGGGGCAGGGCGAGGTTCTGGAAGGTGCGGGCGATGCCGAGCGCGGCGACGGCGTGCGGGGCCAGGCCGGTGAGCTCGGCGGCGCCGAAGCGGACGCTGCCCGTCGCCGCGCGGTAGACCCCGGAGAGCACGTTGAAGCAGGTGGACTTGCCGGCGCCGTTGGGGCCGATGACGGCGTGCAGGCTACCGGGCTCGACGGTGAAGGAGACACCGTCGAGGGCCGTGAGACCGGCGAAACGGACGGTGACGTCGGTGACGGTGAGCGGGGGTGTTCCCGTCATGCGGACCACCTGCGCAGGGTGTGGGCCGGCCGCGCGGGCGGGGTGTCCTCGTCCGTGATGCCGAGGTAGCGGCGGCGTACCTCGTCCGAGGCGGCGAGGTCCGCGGCCGGGCCGGACAGGGTGACCTCGCCGACCTCCAGGACGTACGCGTGGGAGGCCAGCCGGAGCGCGAGGGCCGCGTTCTGCTCCACGAGCAGCACCGAGGTGCCCGAGGCGTTGATCTCGGTGATGGTCGCGGCGATCGTCGCGGCCATCTTCGGGGCGAGGCCCAGGGAGGGCTCGTCCAGGAGCAGCAGCCGGGGGCGGGCCATCAGGGCGCGGCCGAGGGCCAGCATCTGCTGCTCTCCGCCGGAGAGCAGGCCGGCCCGCTGCCGGGAGCGTTTGGCGAGGACCGGGAAGAGTTCGTGGACGCGGGCCAGCGAGCGGGCGGTGTCGGCCCGGGAGCCGGCCCGGGAGCCGAGGGCGCCGGCCCGTAGGTTGTCCGCGACGCTCATCCGGGCGAACACCTGCCGCCCCTCGGGGACTTGTACGACGCCGGCGGCCACCGCCCGGGCGGGCGCGAGTCCGTCCAGCGGCGTGCCGTCGAAGGTCACGCCACCGCCGGTGACGGCGCCGCGGTGAAAGGCGAGCGTGCGGGACACCGCCCGCAGCAGGGTCGTCTTTCCCGCGCCGTTCCCGCCGAGGACGACGACCACGGCGCCTTCGGGTACGTCGAGCGACACGGCGCGCAGCGCCCGGACCGGCCCGTAGCCGACGGACAGCTCGCGCACTTGGAGCGAGGCCACTTCCCCTCCCACTGCCAGGCCCTGTTCGGGCGTTGTGCTGGCGCACAGACCAGCACCGGGCGCGGCGGCCGTCCACGGCCCGAAGCGGAATCGCTGCCGATGACCAGCCGGGGGTGGGGTCCGGTTGTGCAGCGGCACAGACCTGGGTGCGGGGCCCCTTACGCCGGTGGGCCGCGGGTGACATCCTCAGCGGCCATGGGCGGACGCAGGGCGCGTACGGAAGCGGAGTGGTCGGTGCTGCTGACGGCGGCCGAGGTGCTGCTGGAACGCGTTCCGGAGCTGACCGAGCGGCTGATCGCAGATCTGGCGCAGCATTCGCCGCTGTACGACCTGGTGGTGCCGCGGGACGAGCACTGGCAGCAGATCAGCGAGGCCATGCGGTACGGCATCGAGGCCTTCGCCGCGCGCCGCTCGGACGCGCGCAAGGATCTGGTGTACGCGGAGGAGCTGGGGCGGCGCCGGGCCGAACAGGGGCTGCCGCTGGACCTGTTGCTGTACGCGTACCGCCGCGCGGGGCGGCTGACCTGGGACGCGCTGCTGGACATCGTCACCGAGGAGGACCCGGACGCCCTGCCGGTGCTGGCGCGGACGGCCGGGGCGATGTGGGCCGGCATCGAGCAGCAGGCCGCGACGACGGCGGAGGCCTACCGGGCGGGCGAGCGGGAGATGCGCCGGCGCAGCGACGAGCGGGTGCAGGCCCTGCTGGACGCGCTGCTCCAGGGGGACGCGGCGCCGGGGCTGGCGGCGCGGGCGGCGGCGGGCCTGGACCTGCCGGAGCAGGGACGGTACGCGGTGGTCGTGCTCCCCGTGGACCGGCGGGACTCCGTGCACCGGGTGGCGGCGGTGGGCGGGATGCGGCTGTTCTGGCGGATGCGGGCGGAGCAGGAGCTGGCGGTGGTGGCCCTCGGGTCGTGCTCCCCGGAGGAACTGGCGGCGGAACTGGCCGACCGCTGCCACGGGCCCGGCGGGATCAGCCCGGTGGTGGACGGGCTGGCGGAGCTGAGCCGGGCGCGGCGGCTGGCGGAGACGGCGCTGGCCACCTGCGGTGCGGAGGAGCGGTCGCTGGTGCGCCTGTCGCAGCGGCTGCCGACGGCTCTGGTGGTGGGGCAGCCCGAGCTGGCGGGTGAACTGGTCCAGGCGGTCCTGGGACCCCTGCTGGAGCTGGACCCGGCGGACCGGGCGGTGCTGCTGGAGACGCTCGACGCGTGGCTCGCCGCGGAGGGGTCCGCCGGGCGGGCGGCGACCCGGCTGTACTGCCACCGCAACACGGTGTTCAACCGGCTGCGACGGCTCGAGCACCTGACCTCCCGCTCCTTGTCCCGCCCGCACGACTTGGTGGCCCTCACCCTGGCCCGCGACGCCCACCGCCTCTCGGCCCCCACGGGCCCCTGACCGGCCCGGGCCCAGCGAGTCCCCCGGTGCGGCGCCGCTCCCGGGGGCCGGGCGGCGGACACCGGTTCGGCCCAGCCGCATCCAGCCCCGCCGGCGTTTGAGGCGCGGGGCCCGGGGCGGAGCCCCGAAACCCGGGCGGCGCTGGAGATGCCGGGTCAGCTCAGCCACAACCAGCCCCGCCGGCGTTTGAGGCGCGGGGCCCGGGGCGGAGCCCCGAAACCCGGGCGGCGCTGGAGATGCCGGGTCAGCTCAGCCACAACCAGCCCCGCCGGCGTTTGAGGCGCGGGGTCCGGGGCGGAGCCCCGAAACCCGGGCGGAGCCCGGGGCGCTTGCGCAGCGGCGGGAGACTCCGGCCGGTCCGTAGGCCCGACAAGGCCCGGCGGGGCAAGTGGCGGGCTGCGCCCGGGGACTCGGAGCCGGCCCGGGTTGCGGCAGGCGTAGGCTTGGTGTCGGAAAATCGCCAGCCCGGCGGGGGCCCGACCCTGATCCTGGAGTCATGCACACCGACACCGAGCGCTGCGTAAGGGCCGTGCAGTCGAAGGACGCCAGATTCGACGGCTGGTTCTTCACCGCCGTCCTGACCACGCGGATCTACTGCCGTCCCAGCTGCCCCGCCGTACCCCCGAAGGTCGAGAACATGACCTTCCTGCCCAGCGCCGCCGCCTGCCAGCAGGCCGGTTTCCGGGCCTGCAAGCGCTGCCGGCCGGACACCAGCCCCGGCTCCCCCGAGTGGAACGCCCGCGCCGACGCCGTCGCCCGCGCCATGCGCCTCATCCAGGACGGGGTGGTGGACCGGGAGGGGGTGCCGGGGCTCGCCACCCGGCTCGGCTACTCGACCCGGCAGGTCGAGCGGCAGCTCAGCGCCGAGCTCGGCGCCGGCCCCCTGGCCCTCGCCCGGGCCCAGCGCGCCCAGACCGCCCGGCTGCTCATCGAGACCTCCGAGCTCCCGATGGGAGACGTCGCGTTCGCCGCCGGTTTCTCCTCCATCCGCACCTTCAACGACACCGTCCGCGAGGTCTTCGCCCTCTCCCCCAGCGAGCTGCGGCAGCGCTCCGGCAAGGCCGACCGCCATCAGCCCCGGATCCCCGGGACGATCAGCCTGCGGCTGCCGTTCCGGACCCCCCTCACCCCGGACAACCTCTTCGGGCATCTGGCCGCGACCGCGGTCCCCGGCGTGGAGGAGTGGCGCGACGGCGCCTACCGCCGCACCCTGCGCCTGCCCTACGGCACCGGGATCGTCGCACTGACCCCGCAGCCCGACCACATCGGCTGCCGCCTCGCCCTGACCGACCTGCGCGACCTGACCATCGCCATCAGCCGCTGCCGCTGGATGCTCGATCTGGACGCCGATCCCGAGGCGGTCGACGAGCAGTTGCGCTCCGACCCGCTGCTGGCCCCGCTCGTGGACAAGGCTCCCGGGCGCCGGGTTCCCCGTACGGTCGACGCGGCGGAGTTCGCCGTACGGGCGGTCCTCGGCCAGCAGGTGTCCACCGCGGCGGCGCGCACGCACGCGGCCCGGCTGGTCACCGCGCACGGTGAGCCCGTGGAGGACCCGCTGGGCGGGCTGACCCACCTGTTCCCGTCCCCGCAGGCCCTCGCCGCGCTGGACCCTCAGTCGCTGGCCATGCCGCGCACCCGGCGCACCACGTTCACCACCCTGGTCTCGGCGCTCGCCGACGGTTCGCTGCCGCTCGGCATCGGCAGCGACTGGCAGGCGGCGCGCGCGCAGCTGTCCGCGCTGCCCGGTTTCGGCCCGTGGACCACCGAGATCATCGCGATGCGGGCGCTCGGCGACCCGGACGCGTTCCTGCCGTCCGACCTGGGCGTCCGGCGGGCGGCGCGGGGGCTCGGGCTGCCGTCCACGCCCGCGGCGCTGACCGCCCGGGCGGCCGCCTGGCGGCCCTGGCGCGCGTACGCCGTCCAGTACTTGTGGGCCACCGACGACCACGCCATCAACCACCTGCCCGTCTGAGGAGCACACCGTGAACAGCACCGGCAAGCAGCACACCGTCGTCGAGAGCCCCTACGGTCCGCTCACCCTCGTGGCCACGGACGGCGTCCTCAGCGGCCTGTACATGACCGGACAGCGCCACCGCCCGGCCGAGGAGTCCTTCGGGGAGCGGATCGCCGCCACCGAGGAGCCCTTCCCCGAAGTGCTGCGGCAGCTGACCGCGTACTTCGCCGGGGACCTCACCTCGTTCGACCTGCCGCTGCGGCTGGAGGGCACCGACTTCCAGCGCAGCGTGTGGGACCAGTTGGTACGGATCCCCTACGGCAGGACCTGGTCGTACGGGCGGCTCGCGGCCGAGCTGGGCAAGCCGAACGCCTCGCGCGCCGTGGGCCTGGCCAACGGGAAGAACCCGATCGGCATCATCGTGCCGTGCCACCGCGTGATCGGCGCCTCGGGCGGCATGACCGGCTACGGCGGCGGCCTCGAACGCAAGGTCCGGCTCCTCGACTTCGAGGCCGCGGCCCGGCAGCTCTAGGAGACCGGGACTAGACCAGGAGCAGCGGCACCAGCAGCGCGAAGGCCGCGCCGGCCTCGACCGCGTAGCCGTACAGCGAGGGGTGCTGGACGGGGGCGGCGAGCAGGACCACGCTCTGCTGGGCGGCGGCCGCCGCCACCCAGTCGGCGTCCGCGCCGAGGTTGCCCTGGTACCAGCCTTCGCAGGAGCCGGGGCCGCTGACCGCGAGCAGGTCGTCCTCGCGGCGGTAGAGGGCCTGCCACTGGGTGGCGGGCACGGACCAGCCGTCGAAGTCGGTGAACGGGGACCAGCCCCCGTCGCGGATCGCGGTGTCGAAGAGCCAGACGGGCATCCCCTCCGGGGTCACCTCGCCGGCGGACTGCTGGTCGGTGGTGAAGTGGACCATGGGGAGGGCGTCGGGCCCGTCGGCGGTGCTGGGCCAGGCGTACATCGTGATCATCAGCTGATTCTGTCCTGCTCGGAGTAAGTCCGGTGTTACGAGACGCCCCTTGCCACGGGGAGCTACGGGGAGAGCGGCCGGCGGCCGTTCTCCAGTTCAGCGGCTCCCTCACCCGACCGCAGGACCCGGTAGGCCTCTTGGACGCGCAGGCCGAGCGATCCCGGAAGGTACTCGGCGAGTTCGGCCGGATCGACCAGCCGCCAGGAGATCAGCTCCTCGTCCTGGAGCGTGATGGACGCGAGCTGACCCGCGTCGAGAACCCCGCCGTCGTAGAGGTACGCGACCAGCGGCGGGCGGTCCGTGCCGATGTTCCAGTCCACGGCGAGCAGCCGGCCGAGCGGCACGTCGATCCCGATCTCCTCGGCGCTCTCGCGGCGGGCGGCGGTGCGCGGCGACTCGCCCTGGTCCGACTCGATGGTGCCGCCCGGCAGCGCCCAGCCCTCGCGGTAGTTGGGCTCGACGAGCAGGACCCGGCCCTCGGCGTCCCGGTAGAGGGCGGCCGCGCCGGCCAGCACCCGGGGCAGGCTCGCGATGTAGGTGGCGTAGTCATCCGTGGTGGTCACTTCGCCACCCTAATTCCTTCGTAGGGACCGCGGTGGTGCTGAGGGGCTTCACGGCGGTGTTCGAGTGGTGAGGTCCGTTACGCCTGTCGCCACCCTGGTCCGTGAGACCTCTGGGTAGATCGTCGCGGACGGCCTGGCCGCTCGGTGGTGGCGGCCTCATGGGCGCCGGACGGATGCCTTTGATGCCCCCGGGCAGCGGATGCCTCCTGGTAGAGCGGCGGCGTCCGGCGTCCTCGTGGCCGCCACCACCCTGTGCCTTGATCACTCGTTGGTGTTGGTGGTGCGAGCCCGCCCCGCGGTGACCTCTTGATAAGCCCGAGCCGTCCGAGCTCCCGAATAGACCGAGGCCCGTGGGGTGCGCTGGTGTCACGAACGGCTAGTGAGGTGGCGGCCCGGCCCTGGCGGCTGAGGCCTGGAATTAGGTAGCTGCGTGGCCCGCATGCGCTCGTGACCAGCGCAAACGTCATTCTCAGCTTCCCCGGACTCGGCACCCAGCTCGGCGCCCGGGTCCTGGCCGAGATCGGCGATGACCGGCAACGGTTCGCCGACGCCCGCGGCCTGAAGGCCTATGCGGGCTCCTCGCCCATCACCACGGCGTCGGGGAAGAAGTCCGCCATCACCCGCCGGTGGGTCAAGAACGACCGTCTCAACCACGCCGGGTACCTCTGGGCGTTCGCCGCCCTGACCTCCTCGCCCGGTGCGAAAGCGCACTACCGCAGGCGCCGTGACGGTCACGGAGACTGGCATGCCTCTGCCTTGCGCAACCTCTTCAACCGCATGATCGGCCAGCTCCACCACTGTCTCCAGCACCACAAGCTGTTCGACGAGCATGAGGCCTTCCCCACGGGGCCAGTACTCGTTGAGGACGCGGCCTGACCTGCCAAGAAGGCTTGTCCGGGCCAGGCAGGAGCATCGATGATCAGGGCATGAGACCAGAAGTCCAGACCTTCGTCGCCGACGGCCCACTGCCCGACTGGGACGCCGAGGAAGAAGAGATCGACCGGCGCGTCACCCAGCTCGAAGCGATCAACAAGCCGGTGACAGGACGGGAAGCAGCTGCCCTCGTCACCTGCTTCGGCCCCGACGACTGCTACGGGGTCGCCTGGACACTCCTGCACCTCATCGAGACCGGCCCCAACCCGGTCCTCACGACCAAGCCGGCCCCGGACGCCAACGAGTGGCACCACCGGCTCTACGACCGCGCCGTGTTCGAAGAGCCCAACCCGACAACTTGACGCGTTAGACACGTGAGGTGTCTACCCAGACATCCGCTACGGGGAGTCCGGCCCCGTCCTCGCGGCCGCGGCCCCCGGACTCGGCGACGCGCCGCAGGCGCGGGTGGCGGGCCGGGCCCTGCTCGGTGATGGCGTCGCCGACCATGGCCCGCACCGCGTCCCGCAGTCCGTGCAGCGCGTGGTGGCGGGCCGGTCCGGCCCCGGGGCCCTCGCGCAGTTCCGTCACCAGGCCCAGCAGAGCAGCAGAGCAGCAGCATGACGCATGACGATGACGAAGGGCAGCGCGACCAGGATGGTCGCGGTCATGCCCATGCCGGCGCTGAACATCATCGCGATCCACGCGAGGTTGGTGAATCGGGCTCGGAGTCGTCGGCGCCGAGGCGGATCCGGCCGAAGCGGTCGGGGGGGTGCCGTCCGCCGGACCGCCGGGCCGGTCACCTGGGGTATGCGGACGTGGTTGTTCCAGTGAATCCGCGCTCATGCGGCCACACTATGCAGCCATATATCCCCTTTTAAGCGTATGGCGCGCCGGGTGTGGCCCAGGCCACTCATGGGCATAGGAGGATCCTCCGGATAAGCTCATGGCGGCGCGACTGCACTGTTCGAAAGCAAGGGAATAGCAAGGTGACGGACGGAGCAGTAACTGAGGCCGCGCGCGTGCTCATCGCCGCGGACAAATTCAAGGGCTCGCTCACGGCCGTTCAGGTCGCGGAGCGGGTGACGGCCGGCCTCCGCAAGGCCGCACCGGGCGTGGAGATCGAGACCCTCCCCGTCGCGGACGGCGGCGACGGCACGGTCGCGGCCGCGGTGGCGGCCGGTTTCGAACGCCGGGAGGTACGGGTCACCGGGCCCCTCGGCGACCAGGTCACGGCCGCCTTCGCGCTGCGCGAGGGCACCGCGGTGGTCGAGATGGCGGAGGCCTCCGGGCTGCAACTGCTGCCGGCGGGCACCTTCGCCCCGCTGACGGCCACCACGTACGGCTCGGGCGAGCTGCTGAAGGCCGCGCTGGACGCGGGCGCGCGCTCCCTCGTCTTCGGCGTGGGCGGCAGCGCCACCACCGACGGCGGCGCCGGCATGCTGGCGGCGCTGGGCGCGGTGTTCCTGGATGCGAACGGCGAACCGGTCGGTCCGGGCGGCGGCGCGCTGGCCGGGCTGGCCTCGGCCGACCTGTCGGGGATCGACCCGCGCTTCGCGGAGGTCGACTTCGTCCTGGCCAGCGACGTGGACAACCCGCTAACCGGCCCGAAGGGCTGCGCGGCGGTCTACGGCCCGCAGAAGGGCGCGTCGCCCGAGGACGTGGCGACGCTCGACGCGGCGCTGGCGCACTTCGCCCAGGTCCTCGAGAAGTCCATCGGCACGAAGGCCGCCGAGTGCGCGGTGCTGCCGGGCGCGGGCGGCGCGGGCGGCATCGGCTACGGGGCGCTGCTGCTCGGCGCCACGTTCCGGCCCGGCATCGAGCTGATGCTGGAGGTACTGGGCTTCGCGCCGGCGCTGGAGCGCGCCACGCTGGTCATCACCGGTGAGGGATCGCTGGACGAGCAGACCCTGCACGGCAAGGCCCCGGCGGGTGTCGCGGCGGCGGCCCGGGCCGCCGGCAAGCCGGTCGTGGCGGTGTGCGGGCGGCTGCTGCTGACCCAGGAGGCCCTCGAGGCCGCCGGGATCCGCAAGGCGTACCCGCTGACGGACCTGGAGCCCGACCCGGCGAAGTCCATCCCGAACGCCGGCCCCCTGCTGGAGCGGGTGGCGGCCGGCATCGCCGCCGACGTCCTCTGAGCCGTACCGGCCGGTGAGGCCCGGTCCCCCGAGCGGGGGCCGGGCCTCCGCCGTTCCGCGGCCGGCCCCGGCCGGCGCCGCGGCGGCGGCCGGCGCCGCGCGGCCGCCCCCAAACCCCCGGGGACAGTGTTAGAAAGGGCTCATGACCGGACGTTTTGGTCGCCAGCCGACCGGATGGGGCCCGCGCCTGTTCGCGCGCCCGTCGCTGGGGGCCCACAGCGTCGCCGGTCAGGTCTTCGCCCTCCAGGCGGTGATCGTGCTGCTGCTGATCGCCGCGGCCGCGGTGGCCCTGGTCCTTCAGTCCCGGTACGACAGCGCGCGCGACGCCCGCAACCGCTCGCTGGCCGCCGCCGAGTCCTTCGCGCACGCCCCCGGTCTCCCGGCGGCGCTGGAGGCACCGGATCCCACCGCCGTGCTCCAGCCGCTGGCCGACGCCGCCCGCCGGGGCTCCGGCGTCGACTTCATCGCCGTGATGAGCACCGACGGGGTCCGGTACACGGACTCGCGGCCCGAGCTGATCGGCCGGCGCGCCACGGGCGACTTCTCCCGCGCCGTCGCCGGGCAGTCCTTCACCGAGACCTTCACCGGCGAGCCCAGCGACGCGGTCCGGGCCGTCGTACCCGTACGGGACGCCCAGGGCACCGTGGTGGGCCTGGTCGGCACCGGCATCGAGGTGGCGAACGTATCGGACGTGGTCGAGGGACAGGTCCCGCTGCTCCTCGGCGCCGCGGCGGGCGCCCTGCTGCTGGGCACGGGCGGCGCCTTCCTGGTGAGCCGCCGGCTGCGGCGCCAGACCCACGGGCTGCGCGCGGACGAGATGGCCCGGATGAACGAGCACCACGAGGCCGTCCTGCACGCCGTCCGCGAGGGCGTCCTCATCATCGGGACCGACCACAGGCTGGTCCTCGCCAACGACGAGGCCCGGCGCCTCCTGGGCCTGGCGCTCGACGCCGAGGGCCGGCACGTCGCCGATCTCGGACTGGACGCGCGGACCACCGAGCTGCTCGTCTCGGGCCGGGTCGCGACGGACGAGGTGCACCTGGCGGGCGACCGGCTGCTCGCGGTCAACGTCCGGCCCGCGAAACCGTACGGGGGCCAGTCCTCCGGCACCGTCATGACCCTGCGCGACTCCACCGAGCTCGCCGCGCTCTCCGGCAGGGCCGAGGTGGCCCGCGAACGGCTCCAGCTGCTCTACGACGCCGGGGTGCGGATCGGTACCACCCTGGACGTGGTGCGGACCGCGGAGGAGCTGTCGGAGGTCGCCGTCCCCCGCTTCGCGGACTTCGTCACCGTGGAGCTGCTGGAGCCGGTGCTGCGCGGTGACGAGCCCTCGCCGGCCGCCGGCGTGTACACCGAGATGCGGCGGGCGGCCATGAGCGGTGTCCGCGCCGACCAGCCGCTCCAGCCGGTCGGCGACCTCATCCGCTTCGTCGTCCCGACGGCTCCGATGGCCGCCGCCCTGGACGCCGGGGAGGCCGTGCTCGCACCGGACCTGCACGCCGCCATGGGCTGGCGCGCCCAGGATTCGCAAGGGACCCGGGAGGCCCTGGACTACGGGCTGCACTCCCTGATCAGCGTCCCCCTCCAGGCGCGCGGCGTGGTCCTCGGCATGGCCAACTTCTGGCGGGCGGCGGACACCCCGGAGGCCTTCGACGAGGAGGACCGTTCCTTCGCGATGGAGCTCGCGGCGCGCGCGGCCGTCTCGATCGACAACGCCCGCCGCTTCACCCGCGAGCACGCGACGGCCGTGGCGCTCCAGCGCAGCCTGCTCCCCCGGGTGCTGCCGGACCTGACCGCCGTGGACGTCGCCTTCCGCTACCTGCCGGCGAAGGCGGGGGTCGGCGGGGACTGGTTCGACGTGATCCCGCTGCCCGGCGCACGGGTGGCGCTGGTCGTCGGCGACGTCGTCGGCCACGGGGTGCACGCTGCGGCCACGATGGGCCGGCTGCGCACCGCCGTGCACAACTTCTCCACCCTGGACCTGCCGCCCGACGAGCTGCTCGGGCACCTGGACGAGCTGATCAGCCGGATCGACCAGAGCGACACCGGCGGCGGTGAGGCCGAGGGGGCCGAAGCCGTCGGAGAGACGGGGGACGAGCCCGCCGCCATCACCGGGGCCACCTGCCTGTACGCGGTCTACGACCCGGTGTCGGGGCGGTGCGTGATGGCCAGCGCCGGGCACCCCGGGCCCGCGCTGATCCGCCCCGACGGGGGCGTGGAGTTCCCCGAACTGCCCGCCGGGCTGCCGCTCGGCGTCGGCGGCATGCCGTTCGAGGCGACCGGGTTCCGGCTGCCCGAGGGGAGCCGGCTGGTGCTGTTCACCGACGGCCTGGTGGAGGACCGGCACCGCGACTTCGACACCGGTCTGGGGCTGCTGCGGGAATCGCTGTCCCGGCCCGGCCGCAGCCCCGAACAGGCCTGCGCGGACGTGCTGGCCACCCTGCTCTCCCCGGTGCCGGGCGACGACATCGCCCTGCTGATCGCCGACACCCGGCGCCTGGAGGCCGACCGCATCGCCGAGTGGGAGGTGCCCGGCGAGGCGGCGGCCGTCTCCCGCGTGCGCAGCGCAGGGGCGGCGCAGCTCGCCGCCTGGGGCCTGGAGGACGTCTCCTTCACCACCGAGCTGATCCTCAGCGAGCTGATCACCAATGCGATCCGCTACGGGTCCGCGCCCGTGCGGGTCCGCCTGCTGCGCGACCGCACCCTGATCTGCGAGGTCTCCGACGGCAGCAGCACCTCCCCGCACCTGCGGTACGCGGCCACCACCGACGAGGGCGGGCGCGGGCTGTTCCTCGTCGCGCAGTACGCCGACCGGTGGGGCGTCCGGTACACGGACCGGGGCAAGGTCATCTGGGCGGAACTGCCGCTGACCGCACGCGCGGAGCCGCCCGCCCCGGCGCCGCTGGACCTGGACGCGCTGGAGGACCTGGCCTGGTGACGGCCGGGCGCCGGAGTCCAGCGCCGGCCCGGGCCCGGCGCATGGTCACACCGGGAGGGTCCGGGCCAGCAATACCGCCACGTCGTCCTGCGGATCGCACGGCAGCAGCCGCTCCAGGATCCCGTCGCACAGCTCCTCGAGCGGCTGCCGCGCCCCCTCCAGTGCCCGTCCCAGTTGGTCCATGCCCTCGTCGAGGTCGCGGTCGCGGGCCTCGATCAGGCCGTCGGTGTAGAGCACGAGCAGGCTCCCCGGGGGCAGGCGCACCTCTTCCGTGCGGAAGTCCTGCCCGCCGGTGCCCAGGGGGGTGCCGGGCGGGCCGTCCAGGAAGGTGACGGTCCCGTCGGCTGCGGCCACGGCCGGCGGCGGGTGGCCGGCGCGGGCGATCACACAGCCGCCCGACGCCGGGTCGTGGACGGCGTAGACGCAGGTGGCCATCTCGTCCTCGCCGAGGTCGGCCACCACGGCGTCGAGCGAGCGGAGCATCTGCTCCGGGGGCACGTCCAGCCTCGCGAGGGTCCGTACGGCCGTGCGCAGCTGGCCCATGACGGCCGCCGCGTGGATCCCGTGGCCCATCACGTCGCCGATGACCAGTCCGGTCCGGCCGCCGGGCAGCTGGATGACGTCGAACCAGTCCCCGCCGACGTCGTGGTCGCTTGCGGGCAGGTAGCGGCCGGTCAGTTCGAGGCCGGTGACCTGGGGGAGCTCGCTGTTGGTGAGGCTGCGCTGGAGGGTCAGCGCGGCGTGCCGCTGGCGGGTGTACATCCGGGCGTTGTCGATGTTGAGGGCGGCGCGGGCGACCAGCTCGTCGACGAGGACGCGGTCCTCGTCGTCGAAGGGCTCGCGCTCGCGCAGCCGGGTCACGGCGACCGCGCCCAGCACCTGCCCCCGGGCGACCAGCGGGACCATCCGGGCGGAGCCGAGGGTGGCGAGGTAGGCGCGCAGGGCGTCGGCGCGCGGGTCGGTGATCAGCGCCGGGACGTCGGGCGCGTAGAGGTCCATCGGCCGGCCCTCGGTGATGACCCGTTCGTAGACGCTGTCCGCGGGGATCTGGAAGGTCTGGCCCGCCTGGAGTTTCGCGGTGGGCGCGTCCGGGTCGGGGAAGGCGGCCGCGAGCCGGCGCATCAGACCGCGGGTGGAGGCCGCTGCGGACGGGCCCTCGTCCGGGCCCAGGACGGATTCGAGCAGCTGTACGTCGGCCGAGTCCGCGAGTTGCGGTACCAGCAGGTCCACGACCTCCTCGGCGGTCTGGTGGAGGTCCAGGGTGGTGCCGATGCGGGCGCCGGCCTCGGCCAGCAGGGCGAACCGGTGCCGGGCCCGTTCGGCCTCGGCCTGGGCGCGCTGTCCGTCGGTGATGTCGATGAGGGAGGCGATCAGGCCCAGGGGCCGTCCCGAGCCGTCGAGCAGCGGGGCGTAGGAGCAGGACCAGGTCCGGTCGTGATCGGGGTCGGCGGCGGTGCGTCCGGTGCGCCGGACGTCGACGACGGCCGTGCCCCGTTCGAGGACCTGGCGCATGGTGGCCTCGAGGACGGTGGCGTTGACCCCCGGCACCACCTCGGTGAGCCGTTTGCCCAGGTGCGCGGCGGCGGGCATGCCGTTCATCCGGGCGAGGGCGTCGTTGACGCGCAGGAAGCGCAGGTCGGTGCCGAGGGTGGCGAGGCCGATGGGCGACTGTGTGAACAGGCTCTGGAGGGCGGCGAGCGAATCCCGCATGTGGAGCACCTCGGAGGTCTCCACGGCGATGAGCATGGCTCCCGTACGCCCCTGGGGGTCGGCGGCGGGGACGATCCACATCTCCATCACGACGCGGTGGCCGTCGCGGTGGCGCACGGGCAGGGTGCCGACGACGGTCTCGCCGGCCTGGACGCGGCGGGTCAGGTCGTCGGCGAGCCCGTGGTTGGCTTCGGGGACGAGGACGGAGGTGCCGGGGCGGCCGAGGATGTCCTCGGGGCGGTGTCCGAGCAGGTCCTGGGCGGCGAGCGACCACTCCACGATGCGGCCGTCCGCGTCCTCGCGCCACAGGGCGATCGGGAGCAGGTCGCGGAGTACGCCCGCGTACCCGACGGCTGCGTCCGGCGGGTCCGGCACTTCGCTCGTCGACTGGTAAGTGTCCACCGCACCGACCTCACCCCGGGGGGTCTGATTCCTACCGGTTCACCCTATCCGAGGGCTGGCCGGGCGGCTCTGTGTCGGCTTGGGGTAGAGCCAGGGGTGGACGGCGGTGACCACGAGGAGGACGGCGTACACGATGAGCGCCGCCCACCACCCGCCGAGCCCGTCGCGGCCGAACTGGACCAGGGCGGCGGCGCCCCCGGCCGCCAGGGCGGCCAGGACCCCGCGCCACCAGTGCGCCGGGTCCGTACCGACGTACAGCAGGGCTCCGGCGGCGAGCGCGAAGGCGGCGCCGACGACCGGTGTGATGGGCCATCCGTGGACGGAGTCCTCGGGAACACCGCGCAGCAGGAACAGGGCCCCCACCGGCAGGGCGGCGAGCCCGACGACCACCGGCCACCGCTCCCAGGGACTGCGCAGCCTCGGCCAGGCCCAGGCCGCAAGGGAGATCACGGCGAGGGCGGCGACGGGGACGTGGCCGGGGAGGGAGGACCACTGCCCGGTGCTGAAGGCCACTGCGGTCCACATCAGGGCGGCCGCGCCGAGGGCCGGCAGGGGTGCGAGCACCGCGGCCAGCGGCAGCAGGCAGACCAGCGGTTTCGCCAGCCCGAGCACACCTTGGGCCAGCCGGGCCCAAAGCCCCCTGGCGGGCTGGAGGGCGGGCCAGGCCAGCAGCCCGGTCCGCAGGGCGGCCCGGCGCGGGTCTCGGGCCCGGACCAGCGCGCCGACCTTCTCGGCGCCGATGTCGTGGAAGGCCGCCATGGCCCGCTGCTCATCGGCCGGCGTGGTCAGCGGCGGAGGTTCGGCGATGCCGGGCGGCCGGTTCCCGCCGCGGATGCCCTGCGTGTGCAGGGCGGCGATCAGGGGCAGCTCCTGGTCGAGGATCTCGCGCTGGCGCAGGGCGGTGAGCGTGTCGCGGACGCGGTCCCAGCGGCTCGCCTCGGGCAGGGATTGAATCGCCTCCCCGTAGAGCTTCATGAAGAGCGCGGGCTGCGGCACGGCGGCGGCGACCAGCGCCCCGAGCTCCTCGTCGTCGGGGTAGCCGGGGTGGCCGGGGTCCTCTCCCCCGAAGGCCGCGGCCAGGCGTTCGTCCGTGGCGACGACCGACACCAGCGAGGCGGCCGCGTCCAGGCGGCCCCAGGTCCAGTCGCTCATCCGCCAGCGGGCGCTGAGGAACGCGGCGAAGTTGGCGAGCTGGTTGCCGCTGAGCTTGGCCTTGACCATGTCCTGCGAGGAGTCGGGGTCCACGCCCTTCAGCACCTCGCGCGTGGCCCAACTGGTGTTGGCGGCCGACACGGTGTGGAAGGCGATGTCGGACGCCTCGGCCAAAGGCTCCGGCCGCAACGGGCCGAGCAGCACTTCGGCGGCCGCCAGCGCGTCCCTCATCTGCGGGCCGGCGCCGTCCGCGGCCTCGTGGAGCGCCTGGTACCCGTCGACGGTGGTGGGAGCCATGGCCTGGCCGAGCCGGCGTCCGAGTTCCCCCGCCCGTTCCCAGAAGTCGCGGTACAGGCCTTCGGGCCACTGCCCGGACTCGGCGGTGGCGGGAGCGGCGGACGCCCGGTCGAGGGCCGCGGCCAGCGCGCCCGACCAGGCCCGCCAGGCGGCCGGGTCGGCCCCGGCCGCCGGGACCGCCGGCATGAGGTCGCCCAGCAGGGCCGTGGCCTCGTACAGCGGACCGGTGGGGCGGGCCGGGAGCGTGCCGCCCGCGAGGGCGGCCCCGTACGTGCGCAGCAGTAGGCGGTCGCGTGCGGCGATGAGGGTGGCGACGGCGAACCGGTACGCGTAGAGGCGCTCGCGGCATTCCGCCATCGTCCGCGGGTCCACGGCCGGCTCCCCGGCCTCGTACGCCCGCAGCCAGTCCATGAGCAGCCGCACGGTTCGGGCCAGGGCGAGGGGGGAGCGCCCCGGGAACGGGAGCGGGCCGGACACGTCCGGGAGCGTCATGGTGCCCCCGGCGGCGCTCAGTCGCGCGAAGAGGGACACCGAGCCCTCCCCCGGGCTCTCGTCGAGCGGTTCGAGCGGGCCCGGGCCGGCGGGCAGCGGCAGGGGGTCCGGGCCGGTCACGTCCGCCGGGTCCTCCAGGAGGCGGACGAGCCGCTTCGCCTCGCCGGTGCCGACGGTACGGCGGTAGGCACCCATCCTGGCCGCCGCGGCGAACTCCAGGGCCGGGAGGCTGGGCGGGAGGGCGCCGGTGACCGCGCGGGCCTGCTGGGCGGCGGCGTCGGTGGCCCGGAGTTCGAGGGCGTCGTCGCGCAGGGATTCCGAACCGGTCTTCACGGCCAGGGACTTCACGGCCATCCGGACCAGCCGGGTGACCCGGCGGCGGCCGGCCTGCTTCGGTCGGGGCGGGAAGGGCGGTACGGGTTGCAGGAACAGCAGCCACCGGTCGGTCTTCTGCGGGGCGGGGGCTCCGGCGATGGCGCGGACCGCCCAGGCCACCGGGATGTTGTCGAGCAGGCCGCCGTCGACGAGTTCGACGCAGCCGTCGAGGTCGTCGTCCGGGTAGCCGGTCTCGCTGCTGACCCCGCGCAGGTCCAACGGCTGGGGCCCCTCCGACGGAGGCGGGGCGCCGCCGACGTACAGCTTTCCCGGCTCGAAGGCGCCGGGGAAGGAGGAGGTGGTCCGGGCGGCGAAGGCCAGCCGGTCCAGGGCCGCCGTGCGGGCGGCGTCACCGCTGGGGAAGTCGGTCAGGGGAGCCCGGTGCCGGAACCGGAAGTAGGCGTTCGAGCGCCCGACCAGCAGCGGTGCGCCGCGGGTGGGCCGTACCCAGTCCCGGCGGGGCCGCAGGCGGGTGGCCGTGAGGATCAGCCGGAGCGAGCGGGCGAGGCGCGGCGGGTCCTGGGGCGTGGCCAGCAGGTCGTCGAGTGACCGGCGCAGTTCTTTGTAGAAGACCTCGTCACCGCGCATCAGCGAATCCGGTACGTGGAAGGGGGTCGAGCGGCGCAGCAGCCCTTCGAGGTCGCCGAGGCGCAGCCACAGGTCCCGTACGCCCGCGTCGAAGGGCATCCCGTAGACGAGGTGGCAGGCGAGCAGCACCCCGTTGAGGCCGCCGGCGCTGGTGCCGACGACGACGTCGATATCGACGTCGTCGTACCCACAGGCGTCGAGCAGGGCCCGATAGGCGCCCGTCCCCTGACCTGCTGCCGCATCCGCGGGGTGGGGCGCGGCCCGCCGCAGCGCAGCCGTCTCGCAGCAGGCCCCGCCCATCCATACGGCCAGGCTCACCCCGCCCCGCATCGCGAGGGCCAGCCGCAGTTCCGAACTCCTCGCACCCTGACCGGTGGCGTTCATGCTCCCAGCGTCACCCCGGAGCCGAGGGGCCGCACCACAGCTCTTGACTAGGGCGAAATACGGAGGAAACTCATCAATACACCGGAAAACCGGAAAAGAGCCGCACCTCCCTCAGGAGACGTCCCGAGGCCCGCGTGACCCTTGTCCAGGCTCTGGCCAGGCCCCCGGCAGTACTCGCGGTCCACGGGAGCCATCCGCGACGGCGTATGGCTCATGGAATCGGCGGGACTGCCGGGGACTGTCTTGTGCCGCGGGTGTCCTACTACCGCGCGACGCCCTCGAGCGGTCGCGGCCCGTGCGCCTTGTCCGCGGGAGCCGTGTCCGCGTGCGCCGTGTCCAGGACCGCGGCGACGGCCTGGGCCAGCCGCGGGATCCGGTGTCCGGCGATCCCCGCGATGTTGATCCGCCCCGACGTGGTGCCGTAGACGGCGTGCCGCCGGCGCAGTTCGAGCATCTGCCCTGCCGTGAGCGGCAGCATCGAGAACATGCCCTTCTGCCGGTCGAGCGCCCGCGCCCGCGCTCCGTGGCCCAGAGCGCTCAAGTGGGTCGTCAGGTCGGCCCGGTTGGCCGTGATCCTGCCCCGCATGGCCTCCAGTTCCGCACGCCAGGCGGACCGCAGCACGTCGTCCTCGAGGATCGTCGCCACGACGGCTGCGCCGTGCTCGGGCGGCATGGAGTAGAGGGTCCGGGCCGCGTTCTGCAGGGCCGTCTCGGCGTGCCCGAGCGCCCGGGCGGACGTACCGAGCACCATGGCGCAGCCGGTGCGGTCGCTGTAGAGCCCGAAGTTCTTCGAACAGCTGACGGCGATCAGCATCTCGGGCACCCGTGCGGCCAGGATGCGCGTGGGCAGCAGGTCGGCCTCCAAACCGTCGCCGAGCCCGTGGTAGGCGAGGTCGACGAACGGAACCCAGCCCTCCCGCACGGCGAGTTCGGCCAGTGCCTCCCACGCGTCCAGCGTGGGGTCGGCGCCGGTCGGGTTGTGGCAGCAGCCCTGGAGCAGGACGACGTCGTCCCGCCGCGCCGCGCCCAGCTCCCGCAGCACGCCCTCCGCGTCGAAGGCGCCTTCGGCGTCGCGCCAGCCGAACGTACGGACCTCCAGTCCGGCGGCCTCCAGGATGGGCCGGTGGTTGACGTACGCCGGGTCGCTGATCCACACCGTGGTGCCGGGGCGGGTCCGGCTGACCAGGTCGGCGAGCAGCCGCAGCGCGCCGGAACCGGCGACCGTCTGGACGGTCACGGCCCGGTCGGCCGGCGTCTCGGGCCCCAGGACCATCGTCTGCATCGCGCGGTTGAAGGCGGTGTTGCCGGAGAGCCCCCGGTACTCCTTGGACTCGCCTCGCTCGGCCAGGCGGATCTCCGCCTCGCGCACGGCCGCCATGACCGGCGTACGGCCCGTGTGGTCGCGGTAGACGCCGAGGACGAGGCCCAGGCGTTCGGGCCGCTCGTCGGCCGCGAATTCGGCGGTCAGGTCCCACAGCGGGTCGGTGGGCGGCGGCGGGAGGAGCTCAAGCATGTGCGGGAACCTTGGGTCGTGGGCGTCGGTTGGCGAGGACGACGCCGGCGGTGATGAGGGGGACGCCGATGAGCACGGCGGGGCTCGGGGTCTCCCCGAGCAGGGGAACGGCCAGCAGGACGACGGCCACGGGGCTGAGGCTGCCGCCGACGGAACTGCGCTCCGCGCCGAGTCTGCGGATGGCGACCGCGTACAGCAGACCGGCGCAGAGGCCGACTCCGAGCCCCTGGACGACGAGGAACAGGGCGATGTCGCCGCCAGCTGCGTGCGCGAGGCCCGTCGGGAGGACGCCGGTCAGGACCAGGACCCCGATGATCGCGAAGGAGGGCAGGCAGAGCAGGCCGATCGATCCGACGGGGTCGAGGGCCACGTCCCGCAGGCCCACCGTGTACAGGGCCCACAGGCCGCTGGCCACCAGGAGGGTGCCGGCCCCTTCCAGGACGTCAGCGTCCACGGGGACGACGTAGCGCCAGACGAGGGCGGCCACGCCGGCCGCGATCAGGGTGAGCCCGGCCGCCTGCGTTCCGCGCGGGGCGCCGTGGCCGCGGGCGGCCATCAGCCCGGAGACGAACAGCGGGACCATGCCGGGGACGATCGAGCCCACGAAGGCCGCCGAGGTCAGCGAGCCGCCGTGCATGGCCGCCAGGAAGAACGGCACCCCGGCCCCGCAGACGATCTTCAGGGCGGGCCCCGGCCGGACCGCCGCGATGCTGTGGCGGCGCCGCCACAGCGCGGGGAGCAGGACGACGAGCGGGACGCCGAAGCGCAGCAGCGCGGCGTCGGCCGGCAGGAGGGTCGAGGCGCTCAGGGCCCGGGCGCTGAGCGCGAAGGCGGCCCAGATCGACACGGTCACCAGCAGGGCCAGGACGCCCTCGGTCTGCGGGGAAAGCCGGCGCCGGCCGGGGGTTCCCCCAGCGGTAGCCGGGGGAGGGTTTCCGGCCGGCGGGCCCGCCGTATGGGGAGGCGCGGTCGCCCCGGTGATGTGCGTTGCGACCACGGTCGTTGCTCCAGCCTTACCGGGAACGGACCGGTCTGGTCCGTTCCCGGGCAACGCTAGGGCTTCGGCCGGGGCAGCCGATTGCCAGTTCTGCCCCTCGGACATACGTTTGGGGCAGGATCTGCCATGAAACGCCGACGATCCGCCGAGGAGTGGCCATGGACGCAGTCGATCTGCAGATCATCCGGGAATTGCAGGCCGACGGGCGCCTGTCCAACCAGGACCTGGCCGACCGCGTCCGGCTCTCCCCGTCGCCCTGTCTGCGGCGGGTCCGGAGGCTGGAGGAGGCGGGGCTGATCCGCGGCTACACGGCCATGGTCGACCAGGTCGCCTTCGGGCTCCCGGTCACCGTCTTCGTCCGGATCCGGCTGGAGCGCCACACGGCGGGGGCGGTCCGGCTCTTCGAGGAGCACGTCGCGGTCATCGAGCACATCCAGGACTGCTACCTGATGGCGGGGAGCAGCGACTACCTGCTGCGCGTGGTCATCGAGGACCTGGAGGCGTACGAGGCGCTGGTGCGCCACCGGATCCACGCCATCCCCGGCATCGCCTCGATCGAGTCGAGCTTCGCGTACGGCAGCGTCAAGCAGACCCGTACGTACCCCCGCCCCTCTCCCCGCTCCTCCCCCCGTTCCTCGCCCGGGGCCTCAGCTCAGCGATGAACCGGACGGCACGACGACTCCGTACAGATCGGCGATCGTCGCGAGCGCGGCCTGATGGATCTGTTCGGCGGACAGGCCGGCGACCGCCGTCCCCAGGGGCCGGGTCGCGCAGGCGTCGGCGACCACCGTGGGCTGGTTGCCGCGCAGGTACGCGCCTTCCACGGTGAAGGCCACGCACATGTGGGTCATGAACCCGATGACGATGACGTTCTTGTTGCCGGCTGCGTCGAGGTGTTCGCCCAGGTCGGTCCCGACGAAGGCGTTCGGGGCGGCCGTCTTGACCACGACGGTCTCGCCCTCGGCGGGAGCCACACCGGGGTGGATCCGGCCGATGTCGGTGCGGATGTCGTACGGCGTCCCCGGGCCGCCGTCGTGCTGGACGTGGATGACCTTCGCGCCCGCCTCGCGGGCCCTGGCCAGCAGTGCGGCGGCGGAGTCGAGGGCGGACCGCCAGCCCGTCAGCTCCAGTACGCCGCGGGTGTAGGTGTTCTGGTAGTCGACCAGGATCAGCGTCGCGTCGGCCGGCGAGGCCGGGGTCTGGTCGAAGCCGTTGAGCTCGCGCAGGGTGGTCGCAGACATGGAAGTACCGTCCTCGGAAGTCGCGTTGAAGGGTCCGGGCCACGGCTCGGCGGCCGTGTATGGAACGCTATGACCCGCCGGACGTGTCGGCAATGTCATCCGACTTGCAGATACGGACATCACGGGAGCCCCGCCGAACGGAGACCAGTTGAGCACCGTCAGTCGCTTCGTCGTCATCGTCCTCTTCGACGGCGTCGACCTGCTGGACGTCACCGGGCCGCCCGAGGTGTTCTCCCTGCTGCGGCGCGAGGTGGGCGACGCGGCGGGCTACCACGTCGTCCTGGCCGCCGAGACCATGGACCCGGTCACCACCTCCGCCGGGGTGCGCATCCTTCCCGACACCACCTTCCGGGAGGTGCTCTCGGGGAGGAGCATCGACACCCTCCTGGTGCCGGGCTCGGTCGAACTCGACGGCCAGGGCCGGGTGCACGCCGTGGCCGACCCGACCGTGGTCAGCCGCGTGAAGGCACTCGCCGGCCAGGCCCGGCGCGTCGCATCCGTCTGCGTGGGCGCCCACATCCTCGCGGACGCCGGGCTGCTGGACGGCAAGCGCGCAACGACCCACTGGTCGACGGCGCGGCAGCTCGCCGCCGAGCACCCCGCGATCGAGGTCGACGCCGATCCGATCTTCATCCGCGACCAGGACGTGTGGACCGGCGCGGGCATCAGCGCCTGCCTCGACCTGTCACTGGCCCTGGTGGCCGACGACTTCGGCGAGGCCGTCGCACTGCGCATCGCCCGGCAGCTGGTGATGTACCTGAAGCGGCCGGGCGGGCAGAGCCAGTTCAGCGTCCCGCTCGAACCCGTCTCGACGACGCGTCGCGTCGATGACCTGCGCCACCACATCACGCGCAACATCGCCGCGCCGCTCACCGTCACCGACCTCGCCGCCCACGCCCATGTGAGCGAACGGCAGCTGACCCGGATCTTCAAGGCGGAACTGGGCATGACCCCGGCGGCCTACATCGAATCGGCGCGCGTCGAAGTGGCGCGCAACCAGCTCGAATCCACCGACGCCACCCTGGAACGCGTCGCGTCCGCCTGCGGCTTCAACACGACCGACACCCTCATCCGCGCGTTCCGCCGCACGCTCGACACCACACCGACGGAATACCGCAACCGCTTCCGGTCCGCCCCGTAGGCCGCCCCCGCGTCTACCGTGCGGCCTCGACGGCCGCCGCGAAGGCCGCGTGGGCCTTGTCGTCGAAGAGGACGAAGCGCACCTCTTCGACCTCGGTGCGGGCCGCCCGTACGGTCTGGACGGCGATCCGCGCGCCGTCGTCCATGGGCCACCCGTAGATCCCGGTGGAGATGGCCGGGAAGGCGACCGTACGGGCTCCCAGCTCGTCGGCGACCCGCAGGGATTCCCGGTAGCAGGAGGCCAGCAGCTCCGATCGGTCCTCCTGGCGCGACCAGACCGGGCCGACGGTGTGGATCACGTGCTCCGCCGGGAGCCGGCCGGCGGTGGTGGCCACGGCGCGGCCCGTCGGCAGGCCCTTGCCGTAGTGCGAGCGGCGCAGGTCCTCGCAGGCGGCGAGGATCTCCGGGCCGCCGCGGCGGTGGATGGCGCCGTCCACCCCGCCGCCGCCGAGCAGGGAGGAGTTGGCGGCGTTGACGATCGCGTCGGCCTTCTCGGCGGTGATGTCACCGCGGACCAGGGTGATGCGCGGCATCAGGAGTCCTTTCGCAGGTGGCGCCACACGGCCTTGGCCGCGTTGTGGCCGGACATCCCGTGCACCCCCGGGCCGGGAGGCGTCGCCGAGGAGCACAGGAAGACCGCCGGGTTGGCCGTCGTGTACGGGGAGAGGCTGAGCTTGGGGCGCAGCAGGAGCTGGAGTCCGGAGGCCGCGCCGCAGGCGATGTCCCCGCCGACGTAGTTGGGGTTGCGGGCGGCGAGCTCGGGCGGGCCGGCCGTGGCGCGGGCCAGGACCAGGTCGCGGAAGCCGGGTGCGAAGCGCTCCAGTTGGCGCTCGACGGCGTCGGTGAGGTCGCCCTGCCAGCCCTTGGGGACGTGGCCGTACGCCCAGAAGACGTGCTTGCCCTCGGGTGCGCGGCCGGGGTCGACGAGGCTGGGCTGCGCGGTGATGAGGAAGGGCGTGCGCGGGGCCCGGCCGCCGGAGGCCAGCTGCAGGGCCGCGTCGATGTCGCGGGTGCGCGGGCCGATCTGGACGGTCCCCGCCCGGCGCGGTTCCTCGGCGGTCCACGGGACCGGCCCGTCGAGCGCGTAGTCGATCTTGTACACGGCGGCGCCGTACCGGTAGCCGTCGTAGGCGCGGCCCAGGCGGGCGATGCGGGCCAGCGCGGTCGGCGAGGTGTCGAAGACGTAGGCGCGGGCGGGCGGGAGGTCGTCGAGCCGTTTGACCTCGAAGCCGGTGTGGACGGCGCCGCCGAGGTCGCGCAGGTACCCGGCGAGTGCGTCGGAGACCGCCTGCGAGCCGCCGCGCGCAATCGGCCAGCCGTTGGCGTGCGCGGCCAGGGCGAAGACCAGGCCCACGGCGCTGGTGGCGATCCCGTCGAGCGGGGCGATGACGTGCGCCACCAGCCCGGCGAACAGCGCGCGGGCCCGCTCGTCGTGGAAGCGCCGCAGCAGCCAGGTGGCGGGCGGCAGCCCGGCGAGCCCGAAGCGGGCGAGGGTGACGGGGTCGCGGGGCAGCGCGGTACCGGGCAGCGACATGAAGTCCCGGGCCAGGGTGTCCCACCTGCCGAGGAACGGCTCGACGAGGCGCCGGTACGCACCGGCGTCGCGCGGCCCGAAGGACGCCGCCGTCTCGGCGACCGAGCGGGACAGGACGGCTGCCGTGCCGTCGTCGAAGGGGTGCGCCATGGGCAGCGGGGGGTGCAGCCACTCCAGCCCGTACCGCTTCAGCGGCATCGTCGCGAAGACCGGCGAGCCCGCGCCGAGCGGGTGTACCGCCGAGCAGGGGTCGTGGCGGAAGCCGGGGAGGGTGAGCTCCTCGGTCCGCGCCCCGCCGCCGACCGTTTCCGCGGCTTCGAAGAGGGCCACCGAGAACCCCCGCCGGGCCAGTTCGACGGCGGCCGTCAGCCCGTTGGGCCCCGCCCCCACCACGACCACATCGAGAATCGACGGCACTTGCGACTCCTTCGTCCGGCGGCGCCACCGCCCCCAGGATATTCCGGCTTGATGCGACCTCGTGCTGTCACAGCACTAGCGGGCCCGGCCTGATCGGCAAGCCACCCCCTAGCCCCGCAGCAGGTCGCGGATGCGGACCGTCGTGGCCTCGTCGCGTCCGACGGCGAACGGCAGCGCGTTGTCCCGGTCCACCCGGAAGGGGACCCCGTCGACGGTGCTCTGCGTCCCGCCGGCCTCGGCGACCAGCAGCAGTCCGGCCGCGTGGTCCCAGGCCGAGGGCCAGGTGAAGGCCAGGGCGTCCATCTCGCCGCGGGCCACCTTCAGGTACTCCAGGCCCGCCGATCCGCAGGGCCTGGCGGCCACGCCGGGCACCTCCAGCCGGCCCAGGGTCCGCTTGTCCTCCTCGGAGGTGTACAGGGGGTGCGCCATGGCGACCCGCAGCTCCGCGCCCGTCTCGGGCGAGCCGCTGAGGATCCGCTCCCCGTTGACGAAGGCGCCCTGCCCGCGCACGGCGGTGGCCAGCTCCTCCAGCGCCGGGGCGAAGGTCCAGGAGGCGAGGATCTCCCCGCGGTGGGCCAGCGCCACCAGGGTGCAGAAGGCAGGGTCTCCGGATACGAACTGCCGGGTGCCGTCGACCGGGTCCACGATCCACACCGGGGCGTCGGCGCGCAGCGCCCCGTACACGGTCGGGTCGGCGTGCACGGCCTCCTCGCCCACCACGGCCGAGCCGGGGAGCAGCCGCTGGAGCGAGGCCGTGAGGTGCTCCTCGGCCTTGCGGTCGGCCACCGTCACCAGGTCGTGCGGTCCGCTCTTCTCGTCGACCTCGTGGTCGGCGAGCTGCCGGAACCTCGGCATGATCTCGATCGCCGCCGCCTTGCGGACGGCCTCTTCCACGTCGGACAGGCCATGGGTAAGGAACTCATCGATCATGCGCCCATCACATCACGCCCGAACGGCAAACCCCACCGACAATCCCCGGCGGACGGCTGGACTCCCGGTGTATCCGGGGTGAACCGCCCCGAAGCCGCCCACCGGAAGGACGCGTACTCCTGGTGGGCGACCCCGCAGGGTGTCAGGCGACGGGGGACGCGCTGCGGGGGTCGGCCGGGCGGGGGACGAAGACCGGGGAGTCCGACTGGTAGAAGAGGTCGATGTCGGCTTCCTCGCCGCCGACGATCAGGGTGTCCCAGGCGCCGCTCTCCCGCAGCGTGCGCAGGGTGGCCGGGGCGATCGAGGCGAGGTGGGAGCGGAGTTCCCCGTCGCCGGGCAGGCCGGGCATCCGGGGCGCCAGCCGTTCGCGGATCCCGGCCATGCGGTCCAGCAGTGCGTCCAGGTCGCTCCCGTCAGCGGCACCCGCGCCGGCGTCGGCGGCACGGGCACCAGCGGCACGGGCACCGGCGGCCGCGGCCCCGCCGCCGCCCTCCGCGCTGCGCGCGATGATGTCCTTGATCGCGCGGGTGACGCCCTGCTCGTCGGTGGTCACCATGGCGTTCCAGGCCCGGCTCTTGTGCCGGTACTGGAGCATGGACATCGCCGCCTCGTGCCGGATGAAGTCGGCGTCCCGCAGCGGCTTGCCCCGCCAGGCCCGGCTGAGCGAGCGGGCCAGCGACGTGGCCGAGGCGAGGCCGCTGTTGAGGCCGCGGCCCGGCCAGAAGTGGATGGCGTTGGCCGCGTCGCCCAGCAGGAAGCCGTAGGTGCCCGGCGCGGTCGCGGTCGGCCGGTGCAGCTGTGCGGTGAACCGCGGGCGCTGCACCATGTCCAGCCGGAACGAGGTGATCGCGGACAGGTCGTCCTCGGCCACCCCGAACAGGCTGAGGCCCTGCCGGATCTCCTTCCACAGCGGGGAACCGCGCAGCAGGGCGGGCAGGAAGAGGGTGCCGTGGGTGGGGCAGCGGAACTCGTTGTCCTCCTCCTGCCGGCTCATCAGGCAGGGGCGGGCGGCGATGCACTCCTCGAAGACGTGGCGGACCGGGTCGATGCCGATGACGGCCTTGGCCTCCTCGCGGGTGAGGCGCATGTTCAGGAAGCCCTCGCCGCGCAGCGAGTTGAGGAGGAACCGGTTCTGCGACACGGTGAGCAGCACGCTCATCGGGTCCGGCAGCTTCGACTTGACGCGCAGCCCCAGCACGATGTCCTGGAGGTGCTCGCCGTCGAGGGAGTAGATCGAGGCGTCGGCCGCGCCGAAGCGGTCGGCGTAGTGCTCCCGGGTGCGGGAGCGGCCGCCCTCGGCGACCACCAGGACGTGTTCCCGGGTGATCCGGTGCTGCTCCTCCGCCACGTCGAAACGCTTCGGAACGAGGCGGATCGACGGTTTCCGGTTGGCCAGGTCCAGCAGCCGGTCCTCGATGTGGGCGATCCGGATGTTGCGGGGCGGGCGCCCGTCGACCGAGTCCGGTCCGACGGGCCACATCTCGGAGTAGGCACCGCCGTCGTCGAACAGGGCGGCGAGCATCTCCTCGGACAGGGCGAGGTACTGCCGGCTCTGGACGGTCACCACCTGCTGGCGGCGGAAGTTCCCCTGGGTCTCGTCCTTCCAGACGACCGAGGAGCCCTTCCTGGTCCAGCGCCCGTCGTAGAGGGTGATGGCGGTCCGCCCGGGCAGCATCTCGTCGAGCGCCAGGGCGAAGGCGAGGCCCACCGGGCCGCCGCCGGTGATGGTGACCCGCAGGGTGCCGGGGTCCGCGGCGCTCGGCTGGGGCACGTCCAGGAGGGAGAGGTCCATGACCGTCTCCATGGCGTCCTGGGCCTCGTAGAGGAACGTTTCGTCGCCGATCCGGATGCAGTCGTTCGGACGCAGCACGTGCCGCGTGACGCGCTGGTCGTTGACGAACGTGCCGTTGCGGCTGTCCCGGTCGTAGAGGACGAAACCGGCGTCCTCGTCAAGGAT
The DNA here is from genome assembly GCA_049998195.1 of Streptomyces sp. cmx-11-4. Taxonomy (GTDB): domain Bacteria; phylum Actinomycetota; class Actinomycetes; order Streptomycetales; family Streptomycetaceae; genus Streptomyces. The sequence continues at coordinate 238,881 of JAEBET010000002.1, read as the reverse complement.
CTCGGCGTGCAACCGGGAGGCACTGGGACTGACGATCACGACGCCGTTGTCGCTCTTGCGCCCGAAGCTGAGGGGCTCGCCGCCCAGGACCACGCTCTGCCCGGTGAAGGGACCCGTGCGTCCAACGATGACCGAAGGCACTCCACACTCCTTGAAAAAGACGCCTGCTGACTCCTCGTACGACAGCAACACGCCGACGCGAACGTGTTCGGTTCAACCATTTCGAAAATTTCCGGTCACTTCGTTGAACCGAAGGTCCCGGTCCGTACGTGATGTTCGCGTCGGCAGGCGATCAGAGGGAGAACCGCCCCCATGCACAACGAGGAATCCGAGACCGTGACGGAGAGCGTGCTCGCGGCCACCACCGCGGGCACGGCCACGACCGAGGTCACCACGACCGCGGCCACCACCACCGCGGCCGTCCCGGGTGCACCGGACGGGGAACGGCTGATCGCCGGCCGCTACCGGCTGCTGTCCCGGCTCGGCGAAGGCGGCATGGGCACCGTGTGGCGGGCCCGCGACGAGACCCTGCACCGCGAAGTCGCCGTCAAGGAGGTCCGGGCCCCGGGCCATCTACGGGCCGGCGACATCGCGCGGATGTACAGCAGGCTGGAGCGGGAGGCGTGGGCGGCGGCCCGGATACCCGACCGCAACGTGGTGACGGTCCACGACGTGGTCATGGCGGACGACCGGCCCTGGATCGTCATGGAACTGGTGCGCGGGCAGTCGCTGGCCGATCTGCTGCGTGCCGAGGGACCGCTCACCCCGCGCCGCGCCGCGCACATCGGCGCGGAGGTGCTGAGCGCGCTGCGCGCCGCGCACGCCGTCGGGGTGGAGCACCGCGACGTGAAGCCGGCGAACGTGCTGCTCGCCGAGGACGGGCGGGTGGTGCTCAGCGACTTCGGCATCGCGATGGTGGAGGGCAGCACCGCGCTGACCATGACCGGAGAGGTGGTCGGCTCCCCCGAGTACCTGCCGCCGGAGCGGGCACTGGGCCGCCCCTCGGGCCCCGAGTCGGACCTGTGGTCGCTCGGCGTGATGCTGTACGCGGCCGTGGAGGGGATCTCCCCGTTCCGGCAGGACACCGCGCTGAGCACCCTGCGGGCCGTCGTGGACGAGGACCCGCCGGTACCGACCCGGGCCGGCCCGCTCGCCCCGGTCATCGCCGGGCTGCTCCGCAAGGAGCCGGCCGAGCGGACCCCCGCGGCCGAAGCCGCAGCGGCCCTGCGGGGCATCGCCCACGAACCGGACGCCACCACGACCGCCGCCCGCGTCCTGCCGGCTCCCGCGGAGCCCTCGGAACCCGTGGAACCCGCCACGGCAGCGGCACCCGTCCCCACGCCGGCGCGGGCCTCCACCTCCGCGGAGGCCGCAGCGGCGGCGCCGCCCGCCCCGCTCGCGCCCGCGTCGCCCGCGCACCCGACACCCACGGCCCCGCCCCGCAAGCGCCGTACGGCGGCCTTCGTCGCGGCCGGCGCGGCCGCCTGCGTACTGGTCGCCGCCGGGGTGGTCTACGCCCTCGACGGCAACGACGCGGACTCCGCCCCCGGTTCCGGGGTACGGATGTCGGTGGCGGGCGAGAACACCACCTACACCGGCAGCTGCCCGACCCCGGAGAACCAGGCCCCGGCGTTCACCGCGACCTTCACCGCCTCCGAGCCGACCCTGATCTCCTACCGCTGGGTGTCCGGCGACGGCTCGGTCGTCGATCCGCACTGGCGCACCATGTCCATCGGGGACAAGGCCAAGCCCTCCGGGCACGACACCGTGCGGCTGACGACCTACGCGAAGGCCGGCACCCTGATCACCGGGATGGCCGTGGAGCTCCAGAGCCCCACCCGTGCCACCTCCAACCCGGTCCCCTTCTCCCTCACCTGCACCGGCTGATCCCGGCCGGTCAGCCGTTGACCGCCGGGATGACGTACTCGCCGTAGGCCCGGAGCTGCTGGTTGGCGACCATGCCGCCGAACCGGCGGCACTGGTCGCGGGCGTGCGCGAGGTCCTCGCCCGCGTACGCGGGCGCCTCCACGCAGATCAGGTCACACTGATCGGCACCGGGTGGATCTCCGCCGCAGGATGCCCCGTCCGCTCGTGAATGCGCTGGACCGCTTCTGCCGAGGGGGCCTCGGACAGGCAGTACACCGTGCCGGACGCGGGGTCCGCCCAGGCGCGTTCGAAGTGCACTCCTTCTTCTTTCTCGATGGCCAGGTCCGCCCGATGAGCGGTCGACAGCTGTTCGGCCGTGATGCCGGTCATCCCGGTGTGGACGTCCATGTACTTCGCCATGGCCGCACATCTCCTTCGCTCGTTCGCCTACCTCCATGGTCCCTCCCGCGGCGCTGACCGGCGAACGGCATAAACGGGCTCTTCGGCAGAGGGTCAGGGGCCGGGCCCCGTCCTGTCCGAAGTCACTCCGCGCGCAGTTGCCGCGCCGGATCCGGGCCGTTGCCCGGCGTGCTCCTCTGAATCATGGTCGAACCAGGCCGCCGTGGTCAGCTCGGGCGGTACGCCTCCTTGTGTCCGCGCCAGTACCACGGCGCTGGATATGAGGCCGACGTGGCTGAGGCCCTGGGGAAAATTGCCGAGGAAGGAGCCGTTGCCGGGGTCGATCTGCTCGGACAGCAGGCCCAGCGGCGAGGTGTGCGAGCACAGCTGCTCGAACAGCTCGCCGGCCTCCTCGACACGGCCTTGGCCTGCCAGGTTGTCCACCAGCCAGAAGCTGCACAGTACGAACGCCCCCTCCGACTGATCCAGGCCGTCTGGTGACTCCTCGGGCAGGTAGCGGTACAGCAGGCCGTTGCCCGCTCCCAGGCGGTCAGCGATCGCACGGGTGGTCGCGATCATGCGTGGATGGTCAGCGGGCAGGACCCTGCGCAGCGGCAGAGCCAGCAGCGAGGCATCCAGGCCCCCTCCCGGAGACATGTGCTCGGTGAGAGCGCCCGCTCGCTCGTCCCACGCGTCGGCGAGAATTCGATCGGCAAGGCGCCGGGCCTCCTCCGCCCACGTGTCGGCGTCCCCCGGCAGCCCGAGGCGCCGCGCGAGGCGTGCCGCCCGGTCGAGCGCCACCTGGCACATCGCCGCCGAGTAGGTGAAGGGGCGCTCGCTGGACCTCACCTCCCAGATGCCGCTATCGGGGCGGCTCCAAGCCGTACGTGCGCTCTCGGCCAGCCCCGCGAGGGTGTCCCACAGCCCGGAGTGGAAGGTCCCGCCGGTGGCCGCCCACTGGAACGCGCAGTCGAGGATCTCTCCGTACACGTCGTGCTGTACCTGTTCGGCCGCCGCATTGCCCCAGCGCACGGGTGCGGAGCCGCGGTAGCCCTCCAGGTCCGTATCGATGGTCTCCTGCGGCGGGGGCAGACCGTCGAGGTCGTACAGGACACTGGGACGGCGGTCCCGCTCGACGGCGGCGAGGGCCCAGGACAGGAAGCCGCCGGCCTCCATGGGCAACCCGATGCGCCGCAGCGCGAATACGGTGTATGCGGCATCACGTATCCATGCGTAGCGGTAGTCCCAGTTCCGACTGCCCCCGATGCGTTCGGGAAGGGAGCTGGTGGGTGCGGCGACGATCGCGCCGTTCTCGACGTTGTCGAGCAGCTTGAGAGTGATGGCTGAACGCCGTACCAGATCCGCGCGTGGCGTGTGCGGCACCGCCAGCCGGGAGGACCACCGCCGCCATGCCCGCACCGTATCGGTGATGCGACGATCTGCGCCGCCTCCCGGCACGGATGCGCGCTCGTCCCAGCTGAGCGACATCCACCAGTCCTGTCCCGAGGACAGCGTCACCGTGTCTTCCAGGCCGGAAAGGGGCCTGGAGGATCGCAGGTGCAGCGTCAGCCGCTGCACGGGGCAGTACACCTGCCAGTGATCGTCCGCTCTCCGGACGCGGCCACCACCTCGTGGCCGGATACAAACGCGCAGGTCCACGTGCCCGTGGGTGACGCGTGCGCGCCGTACGAACGCGCCGGTTCCGGCGGCGGCGTCGTCTTCGAGGCGCGCTCCGGGCTGCAGCACGAACGCGTCGGTCACTTCCACGATGCCGGAGTCCGTCCTCAGTTGCGTGACCAGGACTCCAGTGCCCTCGAGGTAGTGCTGGCGGCTTTCGCGCACCCCCTCAGGGGCAAGGGACAGGCTGCCGCCGTTCCGATGATCGAGAAGAGGGCAGAAGGCCGGCGAGGAGTCGAAGCGGGGAACGCACATGAACCCGACCGAGCCGTCACGACCCACCAAGGCGCTGCCGCGGCCGTCGCCCACCAAACCGTGGTCTTCGATCGGCAGGTATCCCTGTCGCTTCTCGATGGTCCGCCAGTCGCTCATACCGTGCTCGTACCCACCTGCGCGAGGCCCATGAGCGGGGCGGCACAGCCAACTCGCTGAGCGCCCACCGAAAACCGCGTCCTGGCCGCGGCATCGACAGGCCGCGATCACCGTGCAGGTCATTGGCCTTGCACACGCCTGCGAGTAGAGAGGGTGCCTACTGGCGGAGCGTTGCGAAGGCGGTGTCCACCAGGTCGGGGAGGTCTTGGGCTGCGCACGCCTCGGCCCATTCGGCGAGTGCGGTGGTGAGGACGGCGACAGCGGCGGCGGCGAGGACCTTGGTGGCCAGGAGCGACTCCGCCGGGTGGCGGAGCCGCAAGGCTTCCACGAACAGCTGCTGCGTGGCGTCCTGATTGGCCCAGAGCCGGGAGCGAAGCGCCGGCGTGGTGAGGATGAGGCGGGTGCGGAGGAGCAGCGCATCCCTGTCCGCCTCGTAGACCTGCGCCAAGCCCTCGGCGAGGGCCCCCTGGAGAGCGGTCAGGCTGTCTTCGGCCGCAGGTCGCCTGGCGATCAGCGAGACGATGAAGGGGTCGTACTCGTCGCTCTCGACCACGGCTTCCTTGGTGGGGAAGTAACGGAAGAACGTCATGTGCGACACCCCGGCTGCCGCCGAAATCTCGTCGACCGTCGTCTTCTCGTAACCCTTCTCCAAGAAGAGGCGCAGGGCGTGCTCCTGGATGGTGCGGCGGGTCTGGGCCTTCTTACGGGCGCGGAGGCCCGGTTCTACCTCCGGCGGCGTGCTCATCGCAGGTCACCGTACCCGGCCTGCCGCGAGGATGTGGCCCAGCACCCGGTCCAGGCCGCGCGGATCCTCACCGCGCCAGGCGAGATGGGCGTCGGGGCGGATGAGGAGGGTGGCCGGGACATCGGAGAGGGCGGTCAGGACAGCCACGGAGCCGTCGAGGTGGGCTCGCGCCACCCCGGCGCACTCCGCGTGCACGGAGGGGTGGCACAGCAGGGCCCAGGAGGGCCCGAGTTCGCGGTGCAGTCGGGTGTCCCGGCCGTTCTCGTCGCGACACGCGATGTCGGGCACCCGGTCCCCCGGAACCGCGCCCCGCGCGGTGATGCGGCTGCCGGGTCCGGCGCTGCCCAGTGGACCCCGGCGGTACGTGATCTTCAACTGTGAGGACTGTTCCCGGATCGCACGTTGAACCCTGCGGTTGCGGAGCAACGGCACGAACACCGCGTCGCGGAACAGCCGAGCGAGCGGGGACCGGCCGACGACCACGCGCGTCATGGCGCTCGTCGATGCCAGGACGTCCTCCGCGATCGGCCTGCGCTCCGCCTCGTAGGTGTCGAGCAGATCGTCCCCGGCCCGGCCGCCGGCGACCAGGGCCAGCTTCCAGGCCAGGTTCTCGGCGTCGCCGAGGCCGGTGTTCATCCCCTGCCCGCCGAACGGGCTGTGGATGTGAGCGGCATCGCCGGCGAGCAGAACACGCCCCCGGCGGTAGCCGTCCGCCAACCGCCGATGAATCCGGAAGGTCGACGTCCATTCGGTGCGCCGGATCGACGCCGCCGACAGACCGGCACCCTCTTCCACAGCACGCCCCATCAGGTGGACCACATCCTCATCGGGATCCCCCTCGGCGGCCGGGGCCATGAGTCGCCACAGGCCCTCGCCGGGCAGCGGGAACGCCCCCACCATCCGGTCACCGCTCAGCCAGACCGAAACGGCATCCCGGGGAAGCGCCAGGTCCGCCCGGACATCGGCGAGGAGGAACTTCTCCACGACCGCGACACCAGGAAAGGTGATGCCGACGGACTTGCGCACGCGACTGTGGGCGCCGTCGCATCCGACGACCCAGCCCGAAGCGATGACCTCGTCGGCCAGGCAGGTCCTCACGCCGTCATCCTCGGCTTCCACGCCCAGTACCGGTCGGTTCCACTCGATCGTGCCGCCGAGTTCGGTGAGGCGTCGCCGCAGTTCCGCTTCGATCTCCGCCTGGGACACCAGCAGCCCGGGCCGAGTAACGAGCGGCGTGCGGATGTCCATGCTCAGGCGTGCCACGCGTCGGCGGTCCACGTAGGTGATCACTTGGCCAATCGGGACCGACCGCTCTGGCAGATCCCCCAAAGCACCGAGCCGGTCCAGCACCTCGACGCCGCGCGGCTGCAGCCCCAGAGCACGCGAGGTCGCCGAAGGGCCGGGAGCGCCATCGAGTACTCGTACGGCGACGCCCGCGGCCCGCAGTCCGCAAGCCAGGGCCAGGCCCGTGGGTCCGGCTCCGACCACGACCACTTCCCGACTGGCCATGGCCACTCCAAGTTTAGTCACTAACTTTTCTTAGAGGCTAACAGTCCCACACATATTCTGGCGTCCGCTCAGCGAAACCTCAGATCCGGATAACGATCGAGGAACGGATCCAGGCAAAACGCGGCAAAACGACGATCAACGTGATCTGCGTCACTAAAGGTTCGGTAAATACCGTGCTAAGAATGCGCAACTCCGTTTCGGCCAACCCACGCCGGAGCCCGGAGTGCCGGCACGCACCGGCCGCACCACAGCACGACCAAAGCGTTCACATCGTCCGAGTCCGCGGACAGGACGCCACGGGTCGCCGACCGGACAACGGCGCTCGCTCAAAGCCCGCACCCACTACCGCCGCACCGCACTGCGCCGGTTCTGCGCCATCGAGGTTTTGCCAGATGTCACTTGACAGCATCACCACCTCCGTAGACGAAGCCGTCAGCGGATTCTTCGAGCCCATCGCCAAATGGCTCGGAGACATCGTCTTCTACTCCGTCCCTGTCGGAGGTACCCAGCTTCCGCTGATCGTCGCCTGGCTCGTCGTGGCAGGCCTGGTCTTCTCCGGCTGGTTCGGCCTGGTGCAGATACGCAAGTTCCGCCTCGCGGTGAACGTGGTGCGCGGCAAGTACGACGAGAAGGGTTCGACCGGTGAGGTCAACCACTTCCAGGCGCTGACCGCGGCCGTCTCCGGCACCGTGGGCCTGGGCAACATCGCCGGTGTCGCCGTCGCCGTCTCCATCGGTGGCCCGGGTGCGACGTTCTGGATGATCCTCTGCGGCCTGCTCGGCATGGCCACGAAGTTCGTCGAGGTCACGCTCGGTGTGAAGTACCGCGAGGTGCACGCCGACGGCACGGTCTCCGGCGGCCCGATGCACTACCTGCCCAAGGGCCTGGCCGAGCGCTTCGGCGCCCGTGGCAAGTCCCTCGGCAAGGTCCTGGCGGTCCTCGCCTCCGCGATGATCCTCTTCTTCGGTCTCTTCGGGGGCAACCTCTTCCAGGTCAACCAGTCCTACGCGCAGCTGGTCTCCGTCACCGGCGGCGAGAGCGGCATGATGGGCTCCTCCGCCGGCGCCCTGTTCTTCGGCATCCTGATCGCCGCGATCGTCGGCATCGTGCTGCTCGGCGGCATCCGATCCATCGCCTCGGTCACCAGCAGGCTGGTCCCGGCGATGGCCGGCATCTACATCGCCGCCTGCCTGGTCGTCATCCTCGTGAACGCCTCCGCGGTCCCGTCCGCGATCTCCTCGATCATCGAGGGCGCTTTCAACCCGCAGGGCGTCGCCGGCGGTGTCCTCGGTGCGCTGATCGTCGGCTTCAAGCGGGCCGCGTTCTCCAACGAGGCCGGTCTCGGCTCCGCGCCGATCGCGCACTCCGCGGTCAAGACCAAGCACCCCGCCAGCGAGGGCCTGGTCGCCCTGCTCGAGCCGTTCATCGACACGGTCGTCATCTGCACCATGACCGCCCTGACCATCGTCGTCGCCAACCCGGCCAGCTGGGCCGAGGCGCGTGCCGGTGAGTCCATCGGCGGCGTCACGATCACCTCCGACGCCTTCGGCACGGTCCTGCCCTGGTTCCCGTACATCCTCACCATCGCGGTGATGCTGTTCGCCATCTCCACGGTGCTGACCTGGGGCTACTACTGCATGAAGGCCTGGACGCACCTCTTCGGCCGCAGCCGGGCCAGCGAGCTGACCTTCAAGGTCTTCTACACCCTGTTCGCCGTCGCCGGCTCGCTCCTCACCCTGCAGACCCTGATCGACATGGCCGACGCGGTGCTGTTCATGCTCGCGGTCATCAACATCATCGGTCTCTACCTGCTGGCCCCCGTGGTCAAGCGGGAGCTCAACACCTTCCTCGACTTCGTCCGCCGCCGCGACGCCGGCCTGGACACCGAAGCAGACGAGGATGAAGACCAGGAGCCGGTGAAGACCACCGTCTGACCGCCCCCGCGGCCGGCTCCTGAGCGGGCTCGTACACACCTCGCGCCGTGGTGTGCACGAGCCCGCTCGCTTGCGTTTCAGCAGGTGAGAAGCCCTCTGGCGGTATCCGGACATCTCCCATAGGGTGTAAAGAACGCGTCAATGGGGCAGCTGAGCTGCCAGTGACGCGCGGTGTGCCGGGAAGTCTGGTCGGCGACGTAGGGGCCGTGTGCCCATTTTCAGCCGACGCCCCGGAAGGCCATCCCCATGAGCGACCCGCGCCCGCGCCCCCGCATCGTGTTCGGACTCATGCCCTGGCCCGAACGCCAGGCCATCGCCTCCGCCCTGCGCACCGAGACCGTCGGCGGGCTGGTCCTTCTCGCCGCCGCCGTCATCGCGCTGATCTGGGCCAACACCCCGTTCAGCGACGTCTACGAGGCGATACGCGACTTCCACTTCGGCATACCCGCGCTCGGTCTGGACCTGTCCGTCGGGCACTGGACCGCCGACGGCCTCCTCGCGGTCTTCTTCCTCGTCGCCGGCATCGAACTCAAACGCGAACTCGTCGTCGGTGAACTGCGCACCCCCGCCACAGCCGCCCTGCCCGTCATCGCCGCGGTCTGCGGCATGGTCGTACCGGCGGCCCTGTACGCACTGACCGCGGGCCTCGGCGGAGGCAGCCTGGGCGGCTGGGCCGTACCCATGGCCACCGACATCGCCTTCGCCCTCGCCGTCCTCGCCGTCATCTCCACCCACCTGCCCTCCGCCCTGCGCGCCTTCCTCCTCACCCTCGCCGTCGTCGACGACCTCGGCGCCATCCTCATCATCGCGGTCTTCTTCACCAGCGACCTGAACCTGTGGGCGCTCGGCGGAGCCTTCGCCGGACTCGCCGTCTTCTACCTCCTCCAGCGCTACCGCGTCCGCGGCTGGTGGTGGTACGTACCCCTCGGCATCGCCATCTGGGCGCTGATGTACAACGGCGGCGTCCACGCCACCGTCGCCGGCGTCGCCATGGGCCTCATCCTGCGCACCACCCGCGACAAGGGCGAGAACGCGTCCCCCGCCGCCCGCGTCTCCCACCTCATGCACCCCTTCTCCGCCGGTGTGGCCGTTCCCCTCTTCGCCCTCTTCGCCGCAGGCGTCAGCATCTCCGGCCCCGCACTGGCCGCGGTGTTCACCACTCCCGAACCCCTCGGCGTCGTCATCGGACTCGTCGTCGGCAAGATCTTCGGCATCTTCCTCGGCACCTACCTCGCCGCACGCTTCACCAAGGCCGAACTCAACCCCGACCTCGCCTGGGCCGACGTCCTGGGACTGTCCGTCCTGGCCGGAATCGGCTTCACCGTCGCCCTCCTCATCGGCGAACTCGCCTTCCCCGGCCAAGAGGTCGGCGAGCACGTCAAGGCCGCCGTCCTCATCGCCTCCCTCACCGCCGCCGTCCTCGCGGCCGTACTCCTCCGGCGCCGCAACACCCTCTATAAGCGCCTGTACGAAGAGGAGAACATCGACGCCGACGCGGACGGCATCCCCGACATCTACCAGCGCGCAGCGCAAACCCCCACCCGCGAGCATGGCTGACGAACGGGCCGCGGCACGTACGCGCCATGGGTGCGCCGCTTCCTTCGTCAGCGCCGCGCCTCCCGCCGCGCCCACTGACGAAGGTGCTCACTCTCCCGGCCCGGGCCAGCCCAGCAGGCGGGCGCCGATGACCGCGGTCTGAAGGGTGTAGCGGGTACGCGGGTCAGCCGGGTCTGCCCCGGTCAGGCTGTGGATGCGCTCCAGCCGATAGGTGAGCGCCCGAACACTCAGGGACAGGCGGCGCGAAGCCTCGGTCGCCACGCAACCGCTGTCGAAGTAGACGGCCAGGGTGTCGATGAAGAGCTGAGCTCCGCCCCGCCCCTTGCGCAGCGGGCCCAGCATGCTCTCCACCAGGTCCGCCATCGCCTGTCGGTCACGGGTGAGCACCGGATAGACCAGCAGGTCCGAGGCGTGCAGCACAGGCTCATCCAGTTCCATCCGCTCCGCGAGGTCGAGGGCGTTGAGTGCCTCCTCGTACGAGTGGACGACTCCCCCGGCGCCGAGGTGAGAGCGGCCTATGGCGACCCGGCCGCCGTCGGTGGCCGCGTACGCCTGCTTGGCGAAGTAGGCCAGGACTTCCGGCTGCTCCCCGGGAGCCACACAGATCAGCCGCCCGTCCTTCGTGGTCAGCAGGATCTGCCGGCCCGCGAACCGGGACAGGACCGCCGTCTCGATGCCGCGGGCCACCGGGTAGCCGTCGCCGTACGGCTCGGGACCGGTGGCTACGGCGACCGCGTGGGCCTGCGACAGGCTCAGCCCGAACCGCACGGCTCGCTCCGCGAGCCTGCCCAGATCACTGCGCCCGTACAACAGGTCATCGATGAACTCCCTGCGTGCGGCTTCCTCTCGGCGGACCGCATGGTGCTGGGAGCGCTCGTATCCCTCGGCAAAGGCGTCCACCGCCTGCTCGACGGATGCCAGCAAGGCATCACCTCCCCCCGAGGGAAGCTCCGGGAGTACCTCCCGCGCCACGGTCAGGTGTTGCCGAATGAGCCCGCGCAGCGGAAGGCCCGCCTCGGCAGCACGCTGCCCGTGCTCCTTGCGTGACTCCAACTCGGCACGGGTCAGTCGACGGCCGGTGGCGCCGGCGCTCAGCAAGACCTCGGTAAACCCCGCCACATGTTCGTCCAGCGCTGCCCGATCGGCCACGGTTCTCCCCCGATCATGACGCCCCCGTGGCGCCTCCTCGATCCCGGGAGCCAGGGTGGCACGTGCAGAAAGGGGGACCACCACCGGCACCAGGAGGGCGCGGAGGATCCTGATCTCACCAGCCGCAGCCGGGGATTGAGCCGCCGGGCCAGCAAGGCGGCACGGTCATCCGTCCTGTGATGTCGGGTAGTTGGTCCTGTGCGTGGTCTGCACGGCCCCAGGATGCCCATGTCCTCGGCGACTCCCATGCGCGGACCGAGGGCCATCTGCCCCAGCATTGGATGTCCTCGCCGAGCCCCGCGCGGACGCTCCGACGCCGGGCCGGCGCAGCGCTTTGGAACGGGTGCGGCCGGCTACGGCGTAGTGGCGGCTCACGTCGTAGCCGGCGGACCAGGTCAGCTCACCCATGGGTGGCACGGCGAAGCCGTTGCGGGTCAGCCGGCAGACCAGGGCCGTGCCCGGTGCTTGGAACGGGACTTCCCACCGCGGCCTCTGCCGCGAGGCGTTCAACGAGCGTGCATGGCGGCGTTAAGGAGGCGTAAAGATTGCCGACCATCGGCAATGTGCAAGGGCGCGGGTGCGAGGCAGGATGGGGCACGGCCGGAGGGACGCCAAAGTGAATGCCGTAGGCCGGAAGCCAGCGCTCCGGCCGATGGCCACACAGGAGGGGGAATGTTCATGGACGAGTTCATCGCTGCCGCCCTCGGCTTCCCCACCGTGTTGTTCACCGCGTCCTTGGTGGTCGTCCTCGGCTTCTGGCTGCTGGTGCTGTGCGGGGTGGCGGATCACGACGGCTTCGGCCCCGATGTGGACGGCAGTGCCCTGGGCATCGGCGGAGTGCCGGTCACGCTGTCGGTCTCGCTGCTGGTCGCCCTGACCTGGTTCACGAACCTGTCCGGCTCCGTGGTTCTCGCCCGTACTGGATGGCCCGGCACATGGGTCCATTTCCTCGGGACCGTGCTGCTGTTCGGGTCGATGTCTCTGTCGTGGCGCGTGACGCGGCTGCTCGTACGGCCTCTGGCCAAGCTCTTCCCTGACGAACCTGGGCCGACCCGGCTGGACTTCGTCGGCTTGACCTGCGTCATCCGCACGGGGCGGGTGGACGCGGGCTTCGGGCAGGCCGAGGTCACGGCAGGGGACGGCTCCACCGCGGTCGTCCAGGTCCGCCAGCACGGCAGTGATCCGCTGATGCTCGGCAGCACCGCGCTGCTCTACGCGTACGACGACGCAGGCGAGTTCTTCTGGGTCGCGCCCTTCGATGCGGCGCTCGACCCGCGCGGCTGATCCGTCGCTTCTCTCAGCCTTCCCGGGCTTTTCAGCTTCGACCTCTCACGTGGGGACTCCTCATGGATGCCATCTCATTGGGCCTTGGCACGCTCGTCATCGTCGTTCTCGTCCTCGTGATCGCCGCACTGCTCGTGGTGACGCGGCTGTTCCGCAAGGTCGAGCAGGGCAAGGCCCTGATCGTCTCCAAGATGCGGAAGGTCGATGTGACCTTCACCGGGCAGGTCGTGCTGCCCGTGCTGCACAAGGCCGAGGTCATGGACATCTCGGTGAAGACCATCGAGATCTCCCGTACCGGGCGCGACGGTCTGATCTGCAAGGACAACATCCGCGCCGACATCCGCATCTCGTTCTTCGTCCGCGTCAACAAGACCGTCGAGGACGTCATCAAGGTCGCCCAGGCCATCGGCACCCAGCGGGCCTCCGACAAGGCGACCTTGCAGGAGCTGTTCAACGCCAAGTTCTCCGAGGCGCTCAAGACGGTCGGCAAGCAGCTCGACTTCACGGACCTCTACACGATGCGCAACGAACTGCGCGACCGGATCATCCACGTCATCGGTACCGATCTGAACGGCTACAGCCTGGAGGACGCGGCGATCGACTACCTGGAGCAGACCCCGCTCTCCCAGCTGGACGCCGGCAACATCCTCGATGCCCAGGGCATCCGGAAGATCACCGAGCTGACGGCGGTCGAGAGCGTACGCACCAACGAGTTCCGCCAGCACGAGCAGAAGGAGCTCACCCGGCAGAACGTCGACGCCCGGGAGGCGATCCTGGAGCTGGAGCGCCGCCAGGCGGACGCCGAGATCAAGCAGCGCCGCGAGATCGAGACGGTGCGGGCGCGGGAGGAAGCGGAGACCGCGCGGGTGGTGGAGGAGGAGCGGCTGCGGGCGCAGAGCGCATTCCTCAAGACGGAGGAGCAGCTCGGCATCCAGCGCGAGAACCAGGCGCGTGAGGTGGCCGTCGCGCAGAAGAACCGCGAGCGGGTCATCGCCGTCGAGAACGAGCGGATCGAGAAGGACCGGCTGCTGGAGGTCATTTCACGGGAGCGGGAGACGCAGTTGACCCGGATCGCCGCCGACAAGGAGGTCGAGACCGAGAAGCGGGACATCGCCGAGGTCGTACGGGAGCGGATCGCGGTGGACCGTACGGTCGCCGAGCAGGAGGAATCCATCAAGCGGCTGCGGACGGTGGAGGAGGCCGAGCGGGAGCGGCAGGCGATCGTCATCGCCGCCGAGGCGCAGGCCCAGGAGAAGCTGGTCAAGGACATCAAGGCGGCCGAGGCCGCCGAGCAGGCGGCCGTGCACCGGGCGGCCGAGGAGCTCACCCTCGCCGAGGCCCGCAACAAGACCGCGGACCTCGACGCCCGCGCCAAGATCCGCCTCGCCGAAGGCATCCAGGCAGAGGCCGCCGCCGAGGGCCTGGCCGCCGTCGCCGTACGGGAAAAGGAAGCGGACGCGATCGAGAAGACCGGCCGGGCCGAGGCCGGGGCCACGACGGCGCGCCTGAAGGCAGAAGCCGACGGCGCCCGCGAGATGGCGCTGGCACAAGCGACGGCGATCGGCGAGAAGTTGAAGGCGGAGGCGGAGGGCCTGACCGAGAAGGCGGCGGCCATGGCCGCGCTGGACGAGGCCTCGCGCGGCCACGAGGAGTACCGGCTGCGGCTGGAGGCCGAGAAGGAAATCCGGCTCGCTGGTCTCGACGTGCAACGGCAGGTCGCGGAGGCGCAGGCCGCTGTCCTGACCACGGGATTGGAAAGCGCCGACATCAGCATCATCGGCGGCGAGTCCGCGTTCTTCGACCGCATCGTCGGGGCGATGTCGATGGGCCGGGCTGTGGACGGATTCATGGACAACTCCCAGACCGCCCAGGCCCTGGCCGGGCCCTGGCTGGACGGCTCCGAATCCTTCACGGAGGACCTTACGAAGGTCGCGGGATCGGTGTCCACGTCCGACGTGCAGAACCTGACCGTCTCCGCCCTGCTGATGAAGCTGATGCCGGCCGGATCCGGGCAGCTGGACGAACTGATGGCCAAGGCCCGGCAACTGGGCCTGGCCGACATGCCGGTGACCGAGCTCGCCGGTCTGAACGGCACCGCCAAGAGCTGACCGCCACGGGGGTGCGGTCACCTTCCGGAGCCGCCGCGGAGGGGGCGGCGGCTCCGGAAGAGCACCACTTTGCATACGAGGGAGCTGGATCACATGACCACGGCCACGGCGATGGACGCCCGTACGTCCGAGGTGCTGTCGTACGAGGTGCTGCGCGACCGGCTGGCGGCGCAGGCCGGCGAGCTGGCCCGGCGGGCTGAGACCCTGAACGCGGCCCGTATCGCCGAATTCGGGTCGACGGAGCTCTCCCTTGCCGGGTCCGAACGCTTGCGCACCGAAGGCCTGCGGGTGGTGCCCCGCGACATCGTTGCCATCGGCAACGTGCTGCTCTTCGGCTACAACGGCTCCGCCACCGCAGGTGCCGAGCGGGCGGTGCCCGATGTCTTCGCCCTGTACGACCGCGATCTGAACCCTCTACCCGCGGACTCGGCGTCCGGTCTCCTGGACGACGCCGCCTTCATCCGGGAATTCGGCGCCCTGCACCGCTACTTCCAGGGCGCGCGGCTCCTCCAGCTCCGCCACGTCGACGGCAAGCTGCTGGCCGTGTTCCAGACCGGCGAGCAGGCGGAAGACATCCGCGTCCTGCGCTGGTCCCTCTCCCCGTCCGGCGAGGCGCGGTTCTTGGATGCACGCGGCGAGCGCGACCATGTCTTCCCGCCCGCCCACGACGTCGAGTGGACGCAGACGACGCGTGAGGACCACGTCCTGGGCCGGCACCCGCACGTCTCCATCGGCGGACGGATCTTCGTCTCGACGGTCGGCGGCGCGCTCACCGTCAAGACCGACGACGACACCGAGGCCGCCGAGGGCATTCACCGCGAGCCGGTCGACGAGCCGCTCCAGTCCCTCGCCGACGCCGAGATCGCGTACGCGGCCGTGGGCCCACTCATCCTGCTGCGCGTCCGCCCCTACAAGGAGGAGACGCGGCGGCACTTGGTCTTCAACACCGTCACGAACGCCGTGATCCGCCTCGATGGCATCGGCCGGTCCTGCCGTCGGCTGCCCGAGGACCAGGGCATCGTCTTCCCCGGCGGCTACTGCCTCGCCTCAGGCATGGTGAAGAGCTTCGGCACGGACACCACGGACCTGGAGTTCGAGCGCGCCGTCCACTCCCCCAACGGCGAGGACGTGCTGTACGTCTTCCGTGCCCGCGTCCAGGGGCGGAGCCTGCTTCTGCCGTACAACCTGATCCGCAAGGAGGCCGCCGCTCCGATCTCCTGCCACGGCCACGCCCGTTTCGATGACGGCACCCTTGTCGTTCTGCGCGCCGAGGGCGTCGAGCCCGCGCGGTCGCACCCGGTACAGATGTGGCGGACCCCGTACGTCTCCGACACCCACCCCGTGTCCACGGGCGACGGTCCGCTCGGCCGGATCGGCAACGCCGACCTGGTGCGGGGCATCGCCGACTGCCTGTCCATCGCCCGCCAGTCCACCGAGACCACCCCCACCGGCACGGTCTACGAGACCCTGGTCGCCGCCTGCGTCCGGGCCTCAGACATCCACCACTGGCTGGGCGAACCGGAAGCCGACCTCCGCGGCCCCCTGGAGGATGTCCGGTCCACCGCCGCACAAGTACTGGAGGAGTTCGAGACAGTCCGGGCCCTCACCCGGCAAGCCTCCGAAGCATTCGCCGCGTCCGCTCAACAGATCGCCCGGCTGGTCCGCCGCATCCGTGGTGAATCCCCGGCCGGAGCCGAGGAGTGGATCGACCGCATCACCGAGCTTCGGCGCGCGCAGGGGCACCTGCTCACCCTCAAGGAGATGCGGTACGCGGACGCGACGGGCATGGAGGCCCTCGCCGGCGACGTGGAAGGTGATATCGCCTCCGCCGCCCAGCGCGCCGTGGCCTTCCTGCACCGCGAGGACGCCTTCACCGACCATCACGCCGAGGCCGAACAGCTCACCACCGACGCCGAAGCGATCACCACCGTCGCCGAGGCCGCCCCAGTCGAGGAGCGTCTGGAAAAGGCAGTCTTCGGCCTCCAGACATTGGTCGAGGTCATCGCGGGCCTGGACGTCGGTGACGCGACCGTACGCACCACCATCCTGGAGCGGATCGCCGAGGTCCTCGGCAGCCTGAACCGTGCCCGAGCCACCCTGGCCGCCCGCCGCCGTGAGCTCCTCGACCGGGAAGGGCGCGCCGAGTTCGCGGCCGAGTTCGCACTGCTCGCCCAGTCCGTCACCGGCGCCCTCGCCGCGGCCGGTACGCCCGAGCAGTGCGAGGACCAGCGGGCCCGGCTGCTGCTCCAACTGGAGGATTTGGAATCGCGCTTCGCCGAGCACGACGGGTTCCTCACCGAGATCACCGAGAAGCGAACGGAGATCCACGACGCGTTCTCCGCGCGCGGGCAGACCCTGCGGGACGCCCGCGCCCGCCGCGCCGAGGCCCTCGTCGACTCTGCGCGCCGGGTGCTGGAGACGGTCACCCGTCGGGTGTCAGGACTGGAGAGCCACGACGGGATCAACACCTACTTCGCCTCCGACCCGATGGCGGCCAAAGTCCGCCGCACCGCCGACGAGCTGCGGCAGCTCGGCGATTCGGTCAGGGCGGAGGAACTGGAAGGCCGGCTGCTCGCCGCCCGCCAGGAGGCCGGACGCGCCCTGCGCGACCGCAGCGAGCTGTTCGCGGACGGCGGCGACACCATCCGCCTGGGCCGCCACCGCTTCGCCGTCACCCGCCAAGCCCCCGAGCTGACCCTCGTACCGCACCAGGACGGCCTGGCCTTTGCCCTGACCGGCACCGACTACCGCCGCCCGGTGACCGACCCCGAGTTCGCCGCAACCCGCCCCTACTGGGATCGGCAACTGCCGTCCGAATCCCCGCTGGTGTACCGGGCCGAGTACCTGGCCGGCCGGCTGCTGGCCGAACAGGGCGCCGAACCCCTCGCCGCAGCCGACCTGCCGGCACTCGTACGGCAGACAGCCGAAGCCGCGTACGACGAGGGCTACGGGCGGGGCGTCCACGATCACGATGCCCTCGCGATCCTGCGCGTGCTCCTCGCTCTGCACGAGTCGGCCGGGTTGCTGCGCTACCCGCCGCACGAGCGGGCGGCGGCCGCACTGTTCTGGGCCCACGCGACGACGGTCGAGTCCCGCGACTCCTTCACCCGGCGTGCGGTGTCTTTGGCGCGGGCTCGCGACACATTCGGGCTCGCACCCGCCATCGACGGCCTGCAAGCCGAAATCGCCCAGGACATCGCCAGGTTCGCCCCGGAAGCGGCCGATCCCGCACGCGCCGCCGAGTACCTCTTCGAGGAGCTGACCTCCGGCCCTGTGGGCTTCGCCGTCTCCGCCCCGACCCGTGTCCTCCTGGACAAGTTCCGCCGCACCGTGGGCACCTCGCCCTACGACGATGAGCTCACCGCCCTGCCCGACCTCGCGGCACGGCAGCACCTCGTCGAAGGCTGGCTCACCGCCTACGCGACGGCCTCCGGCGAACACATCGACCCCGGCAACATCTCCGAGGCCGCAGCCGTTGAACTGTGCCCCTCCCTGGAACGCTACGACACCACCGGCGAGACCACCGCGACCGTCGCTGGGCTCCTCGGCGCCCACCCGCGGATCACCGGTCGCTCCCTCGTGCTGCGCCTGGACGAGTTCCTGGCACGCACTGCGGAGTTCACCGCCCAAGCCGTCCCGGGCTTCCGCGCCTACCAGCAGCGCCGCAGCGCCCTCATCGCCGCCGAGCACAGACTGCTACGCATCGACACCTACCGGCCCCGCGCCATGTCATCCTTCGTCCGCAACCGGCTCCTCGACGAGGTCTACCTGCCCCTCATCGGCGACAACCTCGCCAAGCAGCTGGGCGCGGCCGGAGACGGCAAGCGCACCGACAGCAATGGCCTGCTCCTGTTGGTCTCACCACCCGGCTACGGCAAGACCACACTTGTGGAGTACGTCGCCGAGCGCCTCGGGCTGCTCCTGGTCAAGGTCGACTGCCCGGCCCTCGGCCACCACACCGTCTCTCTGGACCCGGCCGAGGCCCCGGATGCCGCCGCCCGCCGCGAACTGGAGAAGATCGCCTTCGCCCTCGCCGCCGGCAACAACGTCCTGCTCTACCTCGACGACATCCAGCACACCTCGCCCGAGCTGCTCCAGAAGTTCATCCCGCTGTGCGACGCGACCCGTACCCTGAACGGTCACGACCTGCGCGGCAAGCGCTTCGCCGTCTGCATGGCCGGCAACCCGTACACCGAGTCCGGACAGCGCTTCCGCGTCCCCGACATGCTCGCCAACCGCGCCGACGTGTGGAACCTCGGCGATGTGCTGACCGGCAAGGAGGACGCCTTCGCCCTCAGCTTCGTCGAGAACGCCCTCACCTCCCACCCGGTCCTGGCCCCACTCGCCGCACGGGACCGCGCCGACCTGGAGCTGCTCGTACGCCTCGCCGCCGGCGACCCCACCGCCCGGCGCGACCGGCTCACCCACTCCTCCCCGCCGGCCGAACTGGACCGGATCCTCGCCGTGCTCCGCCACTTGCTCACCGCCCGGCAGACGGTGCTCGCGGTGAACGACGCCTACATCGCCTCCGCATCCCAGAGCGAGGCCGGCCGTACCGAGCCGCCCTTCCGGCTCCAAGGCTCGTACCGCAACATGAACAAGATCGCGGCCCGCCTCTCGCCTGCCATGAACGAAGCCGAGCTGACCGCCGTGATCGACGACCACTACACGTCAGAAGCCCAGACCCTCACGACGGGAGCCGAGGCCAACCTCCTCAAGCTCGGCGCCCTCCGCGGCACACTCACCGAACGTCAGGCGGCCCGCTGGTCCGAGATCACCGCCTCGTACGTCCGCGCACAAGCCCTCGGCGGCTCCGGCGACGACCCCCTGAACCGGGCGGTCATCGCCCTCGGCCTCCCCACCGACAAAGTGGCCGCCGTGGAAAACGCCATCACCCGCGCGACCGACCCCCGCCATCTGCCCACCCGCCCGAACGGCAGCCACGCCGCCCGCGAAGAGTGAGCATGTGGACACCGAAAGGGCGTTCGCGACCCTCTGTTGCCGGGTGGAGGACCCGGCAACAGAGTGCGCGCCGTCTCGATGCCGTCTGCCGTCGATCTGCTGAGGCCGACTCCCCAGTCGGCGGCCCCGCGTCGCCGGCGAGAGTCAGCTGAACGATGGAATGATGGCGGAGCCGTAGGCGTCGATCGTGGCCTCCTTCGCGTCGTGCATGTCGTAGACGGCGAACTGGTCGACCCCGAGGTCGCGCAGCGCCCGCAGCTTCTCGATGTGGGCCTCGGGCGGGCCCAGCAGGCAGAAGCGGTCGACGATCTCGTCGGGGACGAAGTCCGCGGAGGGGTTGCCGGCGCGGCCGTGGTGGCTGTAGTCGTAGCCCTGGCGGGACTTGACGTACTCGGTCAGCTCCTCCGGGACCATCGAGGAGTGCTCGCCGTACCGGGAGACCAGGTCGGCGACGTGGTTACCGACCATGCCGCCGAACCAGCGGCACTGGTCACGGGCGTGGCCGAGGTCGTCTCCGACGTACGCCGGGGCCGCCACGCAGATGGTGATCGCGTCCGGGTCGCGCCCGGCCTCCACGGCGGCCGCCCGGACCGACTTGACCATCCACTCGGTGAGGTACGGGTCGGCGAGCTGGAGGATGAAGCCGTCCGCCTTCTGCCCGGCCAGCGCGAGTGCCTTCGGACCGTACGCGGCCATCCAGACGGGCAGTTTCCCGTCCTTGATCCAGGGGATCCGGATCGGATTGCCGTCGACCACGGCCTCACGGCCCTCCGCGAGGTCGCGGATCACGTCGATGGCCTCCCCGAGCCGGGCCAGGGTGTTCGGCGCCCGGCCCGCGACCCGCATCGCCGAGTCGCCGCGTCCGATGCCGCACACCGTGCGGTTGCCGTACATGTCGTTGAGGGTGGCGAAGGTGGAGGCGGTGACCTCCCAGGTGCGGGTCCCCGGGTTGGTGACCATCGGGCCGATGTGCAGTTTCTGCGTGTTCGCCAGGATCTGGCTGTAGATGACGAACGGCTCCTGCCAAAGGACTGCCGAGTCGAAGGTCCAGCCGTAGCGGAAGCCGTTGCGCTCGGCGCGGCGCATGAGGCTGACGACCTGTGAGGCGGGCGGGTCGGTTTGCAGGACGAGGCCGAAGTCCATACGGGCGGCTCCTTACAGGCTTACAGGTACTGGCAGGTGGAGCGGGGGATGAAGACGCCGTGGCCGGACCGGCCGGCGTACTCGCGCCGGTCGATGACGAGTTCGCCGCGCGAGAGCACGGTGTCGACGCGTCCGGTGATCCGCCTGCCCTCGTACGCCGAGTAGTCCACGTTCATGTGGTGCGTCTCGGCGGAGATGACCTGCTCGGCGTGCGGATCGTAGAGGACGATGTCGGCGTCGGAGCCGGGCGCGATGGTGCCCTTCTGCGGGTAGAGGCCGAACATCCGGGCCGGGGTCGCGCAGGCGATCTCGATCCAGCGGCGGCGGCTGATGTGCCCGTCCAGGACGGCCTGATGGAGGAGGTCCATCCGGTTCTCCACCCCCGGCAGCCCGTTGGGGATCTTGGAGAAGTCGCCGCGGCCCAGCTCCTTCTGGCCCCGGAAGCAGAACGGGCAGTGGTCGGTGGAGACCACCTGGAGGTCGTTGGTCCGCAGCCCCCTCCACAGCGCCGCCTGGTGCTCGCGCGGCCGCAGCGGGGTGGAGCACACGTACTTGGCGCCCTGGAAGTCGGGCTCGGCGAGGTTGTCGGTGGACAGGAAGAGGTACTGCGGGCAGGTCTCTCCGAAGACGGGCAGGCCCTTGTCGCGGGCGGCGGCCAGCTCGGCGACCGCCTCCTGCGCCGAGACGTGGACCACGTACAGGGGCGAGCCCGCGACCCGGGCGAGCTGGATGGCCCGGTGGGTGGCCTCCGCCTCCAGGAGCACCTTGCGGACCTCGCCGTGGTGGCGCGGGTCGGTCTCCCCGCGGGCCAGGGCCTGTTCGACGAGGACGTCGATGGCGATGCCGTTCTCGGCGTGCATCATGATCAGCCCGCCGTTGCCGGAGGCCCGCTGCATGGCCCGCAGGATCTGCCCGTCGTCGCTGTAGAAGACGCCCGGGTAGGCCATGAACAGCTTGAAGGAGGTGACCCCCTCCCCGACCAGGAGGTCCATCTCCTTGAGGGTGCGCTCGTTGACGTCCGAGAGGATCATGTGGAAGGCGTAGTCGATGGCGCACTTGCCGTCGGCCTTGTCGTACCAGGTGTCGAGGCCCTCGCGCAGGGCGTGGCCCACGCTCTGCACGGCGAAGTCGACGATGGTGGTGGTGCCGCCCCAGGCGGCGGCCCGGGTTCCGGTCTCGAAGGTGTCCGAGGCGGAGGTGCCGCCGAAGGGGAGCTCCATGTGGGTGTGCGCGTCGACCCCGCCCGGGATCACGTACTTCCCGCTCGCGTCGATCGTACGGTCGGCCGTCCAGGCCGCGGCGGCCGCGGAGCCGTGCGCGGCGAGGGCCGCCACGCGGCCGTCCTCGATGAGGACGTCCGCGTGCAGTTCGTCGGCGGCGGTGACGACGAGGCCGCCGCTGATCAGGGTGCGGATGCTCATGTACGTCCCCCTACTCGATGCCGCGCAAAGCCTGTTCGAGGATCTCGGCGCCCTCTTCCGCCTCGGCGACGGTGAGAGAGAGCGGCGGCGCGATGCGCAGCACGCTGGTGTTGTGGCCGCCGCCCTTGCCGATCAGCAGGCCGCCCGCGCGGGCGGCCTCCAGTACGGCGGCCGCGGCGTCCGGGTCGGCCTGGTCGGTGCCGGGCCTGGTCAGTTCCAGTCCGGCCATCAGGCCCCGTCCGCGGACTTCCCGTACGGCGGGCACGTGGGCTGCGATGGCGCGCAGCCGCTCCAGGAGGAGGCCGCCGACGCGGCGGGCGTTGCCCTGGAGGTCGTGCTCCAGCAGGTACGTGAGGTTGGCGAGGCCGGCCGCCATGGTGACCGGGGAACCGCCGAAGGTGGAGATGGAGTTGGAGTCGAGGCAGTTCATCACTTCGGCTCGGGCGACGACCCCGCCGACGGACATGCCGTTGCCGATGCCCTTGGCGAAGGTGAGGATGTCGGGCGGGCCGTTCTGGGCGTGGGCCTGCCAGCCCCAGAAGTGTTCGCCGGTGCGGCCCCAGCCGGTCTGCACCTCGTCGCTGATCCACAGGATGCCGTGCCGGTCCAGGACCTCGCGGAAGGCCCCGTACAGGCCGTCGGGCGGGGAGGTGAACCCGCCGACGCCCTGGATCGGCTCGGCGATGAGCGCGGCCACTCCCCCGCGGGCCTGGCCGAGGACGTCCTCGAGGTCCGCGACGGCCGCGGCGGTGAAGGCGGTGTCGTCGAGGTCCGCGAAGGGGCCGCGGGTGCGGACGGCGCCGTGGACGTAGTACGTCTGGAGCGGCGAGAGGCTGGTCGGGGACCAGCCCCGGTTTCCCGTGACGGACACGGTGGAGAAGGACCGGCCGTGGTAGCTGTTGCGCATCGCCAGGATCTGGTTGGAGCGGCGGTACGTCGTCGCCAGCAGCAGCGCGGTGTCGTTGGCCTCGGTGCCGGAGGTGGTGAAGAAGACCCGGGCGTCGGGGATGCCGGAGAGCGCGGCGACCCGTTCGGCCAGCTCGATCATCGGGCGGTTCAGGTACAGGGTGGAGGAGTGGATGATCCGCCCGGCCTGTTCGGAGACGGCCTTGGTCACCTCGGGCAGGGCGTGGGCGGTCATCGTGGTGAGGATGCCGCCGAAGAAGTCGAGGTAGCGGTTGCCGTCGGCGTCCCAGACGTGGCGGCCCTCGCCGTGGGTGAGTTCGACGGGGCGGTCGTAGTAGAGCGCGAGCCAGTCGGGCAGGACTGCGGCGTGGCGGCTGTGCAGGGGCATCGGGTTGGTCACGGCTGTACGAGCCCTCCGTAGGCGTCGGGGCGGCGGTCGCGGTAGAAGGCCCACTGGTCGCGGACCTCCTTGATCAGGTCGAAGTCGAGGTCCCGGACGAGGAGTTCCTCCTCCTTGTCGCTGGCCGGCTCCCCGACGAACTGGCCGCGCGGGTCCACGAAGTAGCTGGTGCCGTAGAAGTCGTTGTCGCCGTACTCCTCCTGGCCGATGCGGTTGATCGCGGCGATGAAGTACTCGTTGGCGACGGCCGCGGCGGGCTGTTCCAGCTGCCACAGGTACGCGGACAGGCCGCGGTGGGTGGCGGACGGGTTGTAGACCAGCTGGGCTCCGGCCAGGCCCAGTTGGCGCCAGCCCTCCGGGAAGTGGCGGTCGTAGCAGATGTACACCCCGACCTTGCCGACGGCGGTGTCGAAGACGGGCCAGCCGAGGTTGCCCGGGCGGAAGTAGTACTTCTCCCAGAAGCCCTTGACCTGGGGGATGTGGTGTTTGCGGTACTTCCCGAGGTAGCTGCCGTCGGCGTCGATGACGGCGGCGGTGTTGTAGTAGAAGCCGGCGCTCTCCAGCTCGAAGACCGGGACGACGACGACCATGCCGGTCTCGCGGGCCAGGTCCTGCATGCGGCGGACGGTCGGTCCGTCCGGGACGGCCTCGGCCCAGCGGTAGTGCTCGGGCTCCTGGACCTGGCAGAAGTAGGGGGCGTTGAACACCTCCTGGAAGCCGATGATCTGCGCGCCCTGGGCGGCGGCCCGCCGGGCGTGCTCCTCGTGTTTGGCGATCATCGATTCGGTGTCTCCGGTCCAGGTGGCCTGG
The DNA here is from genome assembly GCA_049998195.1 of Streptomyces sp. cmx-11-4. Taxonomy (GTDB): domain Bacteria; phylum Actinomycetota; class Actinomycetes; order Streptomycetales; family Streptomycetaceae; genus Streptomyces. Next base: position 214,639 of record JAEBET010000002.1, on the reverse strand, counting down.
ACCAGCGCGGCGCGGACGACTTGGGCCATGAGCTGCTCCTCGCGACGGGAACGCCGGGTTCTACGCACGTAGACGGTGTCCGTAGGGAGTAGAACGTAGGCCTCGTCACAGCGCGGGGCAAGACCGCGTTGCGCGGTTGGAGTAGTCGATCACGTTACGTCGCCCCGCGGTCGATTGCGGTCAGGCGGCGGGCGGTTTACGCCGTGTCGATGCCGGCCACGCGGAGTGCGTGGACCAGGTCCCGATGGTGGGTCGCGGAGGTCTCCGCGGCGGCCTGGAGCAGCCGCGGAGTGAACCACTGCGGGTCCCGGCGGGCGAGGGCGGCGGCCTCCTCCGCGGTGCGGACCCGGACGAAGGCGCCGAGGAGGGTATCGGCCTCGCGGGTCCGGCCCCAGGCGCCGAGGGCGAAGGCCGCGTCGGCGATCTCGGCGGTGGGGCGGGCCACGCCCTGGCGCAGCAGGCGGTCGCAGTCGGCCTCGCGCCCGCACTCGCCGAGAGCGGCCGCGGCCGCGGCGAGCCGGTCGGGCGGCAGCGAGGCCGCCTCCCACAGCAGGGTGGCCCAGTCGGCCGCGAGCCCGGCGCGCGCCAGCTGGTCGGCGAGGCCGGGCAGCCGGTCCGCGGGCCAGGCCGCGATCTCGCAGAGCAGCGCGTGGGCCTCGCCGCCGCGGCCCTGGGCGCGCAGCGCGGTCAACTCCCCGACGACCGCCCGCGCGTCCCCCGCCGGGGGCTGCGCGGACGCCGGGGACGCGGTCTCCGGGAGCCCGGCCGCCGGGGCGGGGGCTTCCGGCGCCGGCGCCCGCCCGAACCGGGCCCCGCGCGGCGCGGGCACGGCGAAGTCCGCCCCGTCCTGCGCCGCTCCCCCGACCGGCTGCCCCGGCGGCGGCGCGAAGCCCTGCGCCCCGGCACCCGCCATCCCCGCATACCGCGCACCCCCGGCCCGCCGCCCCCGCAGCCACCGCCCCTCGACCCGCCCCCCGGGAACCTGCCCGGCCGACGCGCCCACAGCCCCGGCGTCACCCGACGCCGGCACCTGGACGGCGGCCGGCGGCGGCGAGGTCTCGGGCAGCGGCCACACAGGGGCCTCGGTGGGCAGCCAGTCCGGAGCCTCGGCGAGCTCAGCCGCCGGAGGCCGAGCGTGCCGCGACGCCGGGCCCTGTGCCAGCGGCCGCACAGAAGCCGCGGGATGCTGCTTGCCCCAAGCCTGGGCGGGTGCAGCCGTCGGAGTCCGGGCGCGGGCCGGCGCCGGGGTCTCGGTGGGCGGCCAGGCCGGCGCCTCCGTACGCGGTGACGCCGGGGCCTCGGCGTGCGTCCAGGCCGAAGCCGTCGCGGGCGGCGGCGACGGCACGGGCTCGGGGGGGTTCGCCACCAGCGGCTCGGTGTCCGGCCACGCCGAAGTCCGGGTGGGCGGCGGCGACAGCGGGGGCTCCAGGAGCTGGGCCACCGGGGGCTCGGCGTGCGGCCAAACCGACGCCCCGGTGGGCCGGGGCTCGGGGGGCGTGGTGCGTTGGCGGGGGAGGCCGGGGAGGGGGGATCGCGGGGTGTCGGCGGCGGGCCCGTGGGCCGACAGGCGGGTGGCGAGGTCCGTGTAGCGGGCCGTGGCGCGGGCCGCGTCGTCGTGGGTCCAGGAGAGCTCCCGGGCCAGGGCATCCGCCTGCGCCGGGCCGGTGGCGCCGCCGAGCCGAACCGTCAGGCTCCGCACGGCCTCACGCGCGGCGGCCTGCTGCGCGAGCGCCTCCCCGTACTCGGCCCGTAGCTGCTCCGCGGCGCCCGGCAGCCCGTCCCACGCGGCGACCGCCGAGGCCCGCAGCCGGGCCGCGTACGCGGCCTCCCGCGCCGCGAGCTCCTCGCCCCGCGCCGCTGCCAGATCCCGCAGGAGCGACTCGACCACGTCCCACGGGGGTATCGCGGCTCCCTCGAGACAGGCCCGCACGCCCTCCGGATCCCGGCGCAGGAACTCCCCGTACCAGCCTGCCCCGGGATCCAGCCTCTGGGTCAACCCCCGGAGGTACTCGGCGAATTGACTGATCACCAGCGAAGTCGCGGTCTCCATGACCGCATTGGATCCCACCCGTGTTACGGGCGGGCTACGGGCACCTCAAAGCTTGACGGCGATCGCGGTGTGCGGGCGCCGCCCCCGCCGTGCCAGCATCGCCGGCACGTCCACCGCCCAGAACTGCCAGGTGTACTTGCGCGACATGAGCCCGCGCACCCGCTTCAGGCCCGCCTCGTCGAGCAGCCTGGCCTCGCCCTCCCGCACGGGCGCCCCTTCCACCACGCGTCCGCGCACGTCACAGGCCGTGACGGTGACCCGTCCGTTGTTGCGGATGCGCTTGACCTTCCACGCATCGCTGCGCGTCCACACGTACAGCTCCGCGCCGTCGGCCACCGCCCACACCGGCGTCGCCACGGGCGTGCCGTCCTTGCGGAAGGTGGTGAGACTGACGTAGCGCGCCTTGCCCAGCTCTGCGAGATCCATGCCGGAACCCTAGGTCCTGCCCGGCGTGGCACTGCGCCGGGGTCCGCCCGCGGCCGCCCGCCCGGGTCCGCCCGCGACCGCCCGCCGGCTACCGGCCGCGTGCGCTCGAGCCGGGCGTGCCCGACGGCGACGCCCGGCCGTCGGGCGCGGCGCAGGCCGCCATCAGCAGGCCTCCCGCGAGGAGCGCGCCGATGAGTCCGAAACCGAGTCGCTGCGATGCGTTCGTGGCTGACACGCCCTCACGCTTGCCCCGCGCCCCGGCGGCCCCACCGCCCATTGGGCCGTTCGGCCGCCGGACACTCCCCGGAGGCGGGTGTTCTCAGGCCGGTACGGGCACGGGCACGGGCGCGGGGGCGCAGCGGCGCAGCACCTCGTCCAGGGAGAGCCCGAGGACCTCGGCGAGGGCCGCCACCGTGAAGAAGGCGGGGGTCGGCGCCCGGCCGGTCTCGATCTTGCGGAGGGTCTCGGCCGAGAGCCCGGCTCCGGCCGCGATCTCGACCATGCTGCGCGCGCCGCGGGCCTGGCGCAGCAGTGCGCCCAGCCGCTCGCCGCGCTCGCGCTCTTCGGGGGTCAGGGGGCTGCGGACCATGCCCTCATCCTACCCCGCCCGCCAATAAGTATCCCGTTACAGTTATACCGGTATAGTTATTGGCATGGTGGAACTCAAGACGGACCAGTCGATCGACGAGATGCGCGCCGCCGGCCGCGTCGTCGCCCACGCCCTCGCGGCCGTACGGGAGACCGCGCGGGTCGGACTCTCCCTGGCGGACCTGGACGAAGCGGCCCGCGACGTACTCCGGGAGGCGGGCGCGGCCTCCCCCTTCCTCGGCTACCGGCCGAAGTTCGCGCCGGTGCCCTTCCCCGCCGTGATCTGCGCCTCGGTCAACGACGCCATCGTGCACGGCATCCCCGGCCCGTACCGGCTGCGCGACGGCGATTTGGTCAGCATCGACTGCGGGGCCCGGCTCGGCGGCTGGGTCGGCGACGCGGCGGTCACCTTCACCGTCGGCCGGCCCCGCCCCGCCGACCTGCGGCTCATCGAGACGGCCGAGGCGGCCCTCGCCGCCGGCATCGCGGCGGCCGTGCCCGGCAACCGGATCGGCGACATCGCCCACGCGGTGGGCACGGTCTGCCGCGCCGCCGGCTACGGCATCCCCGACGGCTTCGGGGGCCACGGCGTGGGCCGCCGCATGCACGAGGACCCCGGCGTGCCCAACGAGGGCCCGCCGGGACGCGGCATGAAGCTGCGCCCCGGCATGGTCCTCGCGATCGAGCCGATGCTGACCGCGGGCGGCACCGACGACTACACGTGCGACGGGGACGGCTGGACCCTGCGCACCGCCGACGGCAGCCGCGCCGCGCACGCGGAGCACACGGTCGCGATCACCGCCGACGGCCCGAGGATCCTCACCGCTCCCTGAGCCGGCCCGGCACGCCCGTACGCCGTACGCCTTACGCCCGCGCCTTACGGCTTGCCGTGCGGGTGGACCACCATCGCCGAGCCGCCGCCCCGGCGGCTCGTCTCGGCCGCCGCCAGCCAGCGTCCGTCCGGCAGCCGCTGCACACCGGTCGCGGCGCCGATCTCCGGGTTCTGCCGGAAGCCCTGGCCGAGCGCCTCCAGCTCCGCCCGCACCGGGCTGTTCCACAGCCCCGGCTCCAACTCGGTGGTGGTCTGGTTGCGCTGGCTGGCCCGCGGCGCGGCGATCGCGTCGACCAGCGGCAGGCCCCGGTCCAGATGGCCGGTCAGGATCTGCAGGACGGTGGTGATGATGGTGGCGCCGCCCGGGGAGCCCAGCGCGAGCACCGGCCGCCCGTGTTCGAGCACGATCGTCGGCGACATGGAGGACCGAGGCCGCTTGCCGGGACCGGGCAGGTTGGGGTCCGGGACACCGGGCGCTGCCGGGGCGAAGGAGAAGTCGGTCAGCTCGTTGTTGAGCAGGAAGCCGCGGCCCGGGACGGTGATCGCGCTGCCGCCGGTGGACTCGATGGTCAGGGTGTAGGACACCACGTTGCCCCAGCGGTCGGCGACCGTCAGGTGGGTGGTGTTCTCGCCCTCGTACGTGGTCGGCGCCGCCTGGCCGGTGGTGGCGCAGGGGACCGGATGGCGCGGGTCCCCGGGGGCCAGCGGACTGGTCAGCGCCTGGTCGGGCTTGATCAGGCAGGCGCGCGAGTCGGCGAACCGCTGGGAGAGCAGTTCCCTCGTCGGCACGTTCTCGGCGGCCGGGTCGCCGACCCAGCGGCCCCGGTCGGCGAAGGAGATCCTCGAGGCCTCGATGAAGCGGTGCAGGTACTGGGCCTCGGACAGGCGCGAGAGGTCGGTGCGTTCCAGGATGTTCAGCGCCTCGCCGACGGTAGTGCCGCCGGAGGACGAGGGGGCCATGCTGTAGACGTCCAGGCCCCGGTAGCTCAGCCGGGTCGGGTCCTGCCGCTTGGTCCCGTACGCGCGCAGGTCCGCGGTGGTCAGGTCGCCCGGCCTGACGTTGCGGGTGGCCGCGGGGTCCACCGGGGGCTTGCGGACGGTCCGCACGATGTCCTCGGCGATCGGCCCCCGGTAGAGCGCGCCGGTGCCCTTGCGGGCGAGTTCCGCGTAGGTGGCGGCCAGGTCCGGGTTCTTGAAGGTGGAGCCGACCACCGGCAGGGCGCCGCCGGGCAGGAACAGCTCCCGGGTGTCCGGGAAGTCCCGGAACCGGGCCTCGTTGGCCTCGGTCTGGGCGCGGAAGGTGGCGTCGACCGTGAAACCGTCGCGGGCCAGCTTCTCGGCGGGCTTGAGCAGGTGGCGCAGAGGGCGGGTGCCCCAGGAGTCGAGGGCGCTCTTCCAGGTGGCGGGGGTGCCGGGGACGCCGACCCCGAGGCCGCTGGTCTGGCCCTCGGCGAAGGGGATGGGCTGGCCGTTCTCCTGGAACAGCTCGGCGGTGGCCGTCGCGGGGGCGGTCTCGCGGCCGTCGACGGTGTGCACGCGGCGGGACGCGGCGTCGTAGTAGACGAAGTAGCCGCCTCCGCCGATGCCCGCCGAGTAGGGCTCGGTGACCCCGAGCGCGGCGGCGGTGGCCACGGCAGCGTCGACGGCGTTGCCGCCGGAGCGCAGCACGGCGATCCCGGCCGCGGAGGCGTCGGCGTCAACACTGGCGACGGCCCCGCCGTAGCCCGCGGCCACAGGCACCTTGGGCGGGGCGACGGTGCCCGGCGGGGCGGCGGCCCCGGTCGAAACGAGTGCGGCTACGAGGGCCAGGAGCGGTAACGGGCGGGCGACGAAACGGGGCATCCGAACCTCCATCGGCAACGTGCGCCGAGCCTAGCCGCCTCCCTGTCGCCCCGTCAGGGCGTCACGCCGCGACGGCGCTCCCCGGGAGCGCGCGAGGGGAGCTCCGAGGGAGCGGACACCGGCCGGTGAACCCCGGGACCCGATGCCCTAGCATCCCGCGCATGAACGACGACGTGCGCAACATCGTGCTCGGGGTGATAGCCACCGCCCTCAGTGGCGGGTTCGGCTGGTTCACCCGGACCTACCAATGGCGCCGCGCGCTCCGCCGCAAGCAGGCCTTCTTCGGACTGCCGACCGGCTCCGACTGCCTGTTCGTGGTCAACCGGCAGATGGGCGGCACCGATTCCTCGCTGCACCGCAACGACGCCTTCGCCCTGCTGGAGATCTCCGCCCTCATCAAGGACTGCGGGGCGACCGTGCAGATCGTCACGCACGACGCCGCCCGGCAGGGCTTCGGCGACCGGGCCGAGTTCTGTGTCGGCGGGCCGATCTCCAACACCCGCACGACGGCGCACCTGTCCTCCATGCTCCCGGGGGTGCGGGTCGACGTCTCCACCGAGCCGGGGCCGGACCGGGGTGCGATCACCGTGGGCGGGGAGACGTACCGCTGGGAGAAGGGACAGGTCGAGTACGTGCTGCTGGCGCGGCTGACCACGGGGCGGGGCTCCCGGCCGGTGTTCCTGCTGTCGGGGCAGACCGCCAACAGCAACCAGGCCGCCGCCCGTTACCTCGCCCGGCACCACCGCGAGCTGGCCCGCAAGTACGGCGCCGAGTCCTTCTGCCTGGTGCTGAAGGTGGTCAACTCCGATGCCTACGGCCCCGATGTGACCGAGCTGGTGACGGACGTCACCCGGGCCGCCCGGACACCCGCAGCGGCAGCCGTGTGATCCCGTTGATGAAGTTGGAGACCAGCCGCCGGGGCGGGCCCGCGAGTTCGGGCGCGGGCATGGCCGCGCACCACTCCTCGTAGAAGACGCGCAGCTGGAGCCGGGCGAAGTGGGCGCCCAGGCAGACGTGCGGGCCGTCGCCGAAGGAGACGTGCGGGTTGGGCGCCCGGCCCAGGTCCAGCGTCGCGGGGTCGGTGAACACGCGCTCGTCGTGGTTGGCGGAGGCGTGGAAGACCACGACCTTGTCCCCGGCCCGGATCCGCTGCCCGGCCAGTTCGGTGTCGGCGGCGGCGGTCCGGCGGAAGCTGAGCACCGGCGGGTGGACGCGCAGGAGTTCGTCGACGGCGCGGTCCCGCGGGACGTGGCCCCCGGCGAGCGTCCGGTAGGCGTCCGGGTCGCGGGCCAGTGCGAGCAGGCCGCCGGGGGCCGCGCCGCGCACGGTGTCGTTGCCCGCGACGGTGAGCAGGAAGAAGAACATCTCCAGCTCGGCGGGGTCCAGTCCGGCGTGGGCGAGGGACGTCATCACGTCGTCGCCGGGGTGCGCGCGCTTGTGGGCGGCCAGTTCGCGGGCGTAGCCGAACATCTCGCCGAGCAGCGCCGGGGAGCGCGGGTTGAGCGGTTTGCCGTCGGGGCCGAGGTGCGGCGCGGGCGCGTCCTCGGGATCCTGGTAGCCGATGATCCGTACGGTCCACTCCAGCAGCAGGGCGCGGTCGGCGGGCGGGACGCCCAGCAGGTCGGTCAGGTTGAGCAGCGCGTACTCGTCGGTGACGGTGCGCACCAGGTCGGCGGCCCCGTCCTCGGCCCCGTCCCGCGCGGCGGCGAGCAGGGTCCGGGCGCGTTCCCGTACCCGCCCGGCGAACGCGTCGACGCGGGCGGGGGTGAAGGCGCGGGAGACCAGGCGCCGCAGCCGGCCGTGGTCCCCGGAGGCCTGGTCCGGGTCCTGGTTGAGCATGGTGCGGCGCAGGAAGGGCAGGTCGGCCGGGTCGGGGTCGCGGATCTGGGTGGCGCCGAGCCAGGAGGAGTACGTGCGGTGCTCGCGCAGGACGGTCACGACATCGGCGTGCCGGGTGACCGCCCAGAAGCCGGGGCCCGCGGGCCAGCCCTGGATCTCGGGCTCGGCCTGCCAGGCCACCGGATGCCGCTCGCGCAGCAGCCGGTACCGGTGGTGGGGGATGCCCTCGGCGTAGATCCGGGGGTCGAAGACGTCGGGAACGTCACCGGCATGATCCATGGCACCACGGTGCGGGCCCGGGAGGCCGCTACGCAAGGGGACGTTCGCCGATGCCTTCGCATGCGGCCGGGTCGAGGTCGAGGGCCGGTTCGGACCCCTTGAGGGCGACCGTGAACCGGTCGCCGCGGCCGCCGGTGGAAACGAGGGTGCACACCAGCTGGCGGCGGGCGGTCGGCGTCAGGTCCGCGGCCGGGAACGGCAGCTGGACGCTCATCACGTCCCGCGTCGGGAAGGACACCGCCGAGGGGTCCAGGCGGTTGCCGTGGACGGACGGCAGCTGGGTGGTGAGGCCGGCGGCCAGCTCCCGCTCCCCGGGGCCGTCCAGCAGCCGGGTGAGTGCCTGGATCGGCGCCAGCCCGGGTACGTCCCGCTGCGGGGACGGTACGAGCAGACCGTCGGGCGAGACGAAGTAGAGCATGGCGGAGCCGGCGGGGACGGGCACGGTCACGGTGGCGGCGGAGCCGCTGTCGACCGGCGCGGTGGGTTTGATCCCGCATCCGGCGAGCAGCAGCGGGCTCAGCAGGGCCGTCGCGGCGGCCACCGCCCGCACCCGGGTCGTGCTCATGCGCGGGCCTCCAGGGGCATGTCGAGGGTGAAGACCGCTCCCCCGGCGGGCCCGTTGCCCGCGCGGAGGGTGCCGCCGTGCAGGCGTACGTTCTCCTGGGTGATGGCGAGTCCGAGGCCGCTGCCCGCCGAGCGGGTGCGGGCCGCGTCGGCCTTGAAGAAGCGGTCGAAGATGTGCGGGAGCACCTCGGGGGCGATACCGGGTCCGCTGTCGGCGACCTCGATGAGCAGCCGGTCGCCCTCGCCCTCCGGCCCGGGGCCGGTCCGTACGGTGATCCGCACGGGGGCGCCGCCGTGTCTGAGGGCGTTGCCGACGAGGTTGGCGAGGACCACGTCGAAGCGGCGCGGGTCGAGCCGGGCGCGGACCTCGTGGGGCAGGTCGGTGACGGTGACCACCCGGCCGTCGTCCCAGTGCCGGCGCTCCAGGGTCTTGCCGATGGTTTCGGCCAGGTCCACATCGTCCAGGTTGAGCTCGGCGGCGCGGGCGTCGAAGCGGGATATCTCCATCAGGTCCTCGACGAGGACGGCGAGTTTCCCGGTCTCGGCGCTGACCAGCCGCAGGGCCTTCGCGGTGTCCGGGTCGAGGTGCTCGGCGTCCTCGTCGAGGACCTCGGTGACGGCGAGCATCCCGGCGAGCGGGGTGCGCAGTTCGTGCGAGACGTCGGCGGCGAAGCGGCGGGCCCGGGCCTCCGCCTCCCGGAGCTCGGCCACGGACTGCTCGAGGGCGCGGGCCGTCTCGTTGAAGGTGCGGGCGAGCCCGGCGAGTTCGTCGGCGCCCCTGACCTCGATACGGGTGTCCAGGCGGCCCCGGCCGAGCCGCTGGGCGGCGCGGCGCATGTCCCGTACCGGGCGGAGCACGCTGCGCGCGGCGAGCAGGGCGGGGATCAGGGCGATGGCGAGGCCGGGGACGGCGCCCTGCTGGGCGGCGTCGACCATCGCCTTCACCGTGGCCTCTTCGGCTTCGAGCGGCATGGTGGCGAAGTAGACGACGCCGGTGGCCTGGCGGACCCCGCCCTGGGTGAACACGGCCGGCATGCCGACGGCGAGGTAGGGGTTGCCGGAGCGGTCCTCGACCCGCTGGAAGGCACCGTGCGGGTTGGCGGTCACCCTCTGGCGGAGCGCCTCGGTGACCACGCTGGAGGTGGCCGGGGTGCCGTTGGAGGAGGCCCGCAGGGTGCCGTACTCGCCGAAGACCGTCCAGGGGTGCGGTTTGCCGCGCTTGGCGATGTCGGCGACGCTCAGCTGCAGTTGCTGCTGGTCCACGGGCAGCTCCAACTGCTGCTGCTCGACCTGGTCCCGCAGGGTGGAGACGGCGGTGTCCTGGGTCTGGGTCAGGATCGCGTTGCGCGCCTTCTGGTAGGTGAGGGCGGCCGTGGTGCCCGCGCAGATCGCGGCGACCAGCAGGAAGGCCGCGATCAGCCGGGTTCGGAGCCCGAGCGGCGCCGTGCGTCTCACGGCCGCCTACAGGGGGCCGAAGCGGTAGCCGAAGCCGCGCACGGTCTGGATGTAGCGGGGGCTGCGGGCGGGGTCCTCGACCTTGTGGCGCAGGCGGCGCACGCAGGCGTCAACGAGCCGGGCGTCGGCGTGGTAGCTGTGGTCCCAGACGTATTCGAGGAGCTGCTGGCGGGAGAAGACCTGCTCGGGCGAGGCCGACAGGTGCAGCAGGAGCTTGAGCTCGCTGGGGGCGAGGGGCACGCGCTCGCCGTTCTTGGCGACGGTGAGCCCGGAGCGGTCGATGGCCAGCTCGCCGTGCTGCTCGACCTCGGTGCGGCTCCCGGCCGGGGTGCTGAGCCGGCGCAGTACGGCCTTCACCCGGGCTTCTATGACCTCGGTGCGGGCGGGTTTGACGATGTAGTCGTCGGCGCCGGCCTCGAGGCCGATGACTATGTCGAAGTCGTCGCCGCGCGCGGTGAGCATGATGATCGGCACCTGGCTGGTCTCGCGGATCCGGCGGCAGACCTGCACGCCGTTGATCCCCGGCAGCATCAGGTCGAGCAGCACCAGCTCGGGGCGGAAGCTCGCCATCAGGTCGAGCCCCTCCTCGCCGGTCTCGGCGGCGCTCACCTCGTGGCCGCGCCGGCGCAGGCCGAGGCCCACGCCCTCCCGGATGGATGGGTCGTCCTCGATCAGCAGTACGCGTGGCATCCGGTCAGTATCCCAAGCTGGTTCGGTGGCTCGCCTCCGGCTATCGGCTGATCCTGCGCCGCAGCGAGGCCAGCTGGTCGGTGATCTCCGTCAGGCGCAGCGGCCCGGCGAGGAGGACGACGACGAGCAGGATTGCGACGGTTCCCGCCCCGACCGCGGCGAAGTCGCCGAAGCGGCCGGCGGCGCGGGCGGCCGCGTACCCGGCGGCGGCGGCCGGGACGCAGGCGCTCAGCAGCCGCAGGTGCGTGCGTACGGCGGTGGCTCGCAGTTCGGTACGGGTGCCCCTGCGCGGGCCGAGCCGCCGGGAGAGGACGTACGCGGTCACGGCGGCGCCCGCGATGAAGGCGATCGAGGACGCTCCCGCCATGCCGGTGACCGCCCAGTGCAGGGGCAGCAGGAGGTAGGCGGCGTAGGACAGTCCGGCGTTCAGCGCGACGATCACCAGGTTCAGGAAGAACGGGGTGCGGGTGTCGGAGAGGGCGTAGAAGCCGCGGGAGAGCACGTACTGCGCGGAGTAGGCGACCAGGCCGGGGGCGAAGGCGATCAGCATGCCCGCCATGGCCTCGACGTCGGCGGCGTCGGTGCGGCCGTACCCGTAGACGGCGCCGATCACCCAGGGGGCGAGGGCGGCGAAGAGCACGGCGGCGGGGACGACGAGCGCGGCGCTGGAGCGCAGCGCGTAGGAGACGTCCTTGCGGACGCCGGCGAGGTCGCCGTCGCTCGCGGCGGAGCTCATCCGGGGCATCAGGGCGGTGACGAGGGAGACGGTGATGATGCCCTGGGGGACGACCCACAGCTGGTAGGCGTTGCTGTAGGCGGCGTAGCCGGCGCCGCCGACGCGGTCTCCGACGGTGGTGGAGAGCCGGGTCACGACCCAGTAGGCGATCTGGTTGGTGAACACGAGCAGGACCAGCCAGCCGGCGTTGCGCAGGGGCCGGGTGAGGCCGCTGCCGCGCCAGTCGAAGCGGGGGCGCCAGCGGAAGCGGGCGGCGCGCAGCGCGGGTACCAGCGCGAGGGCCTGGATGACGATGCCGGCGGTGGTGCCGAGGCCCAGCAGCCGGGTCTCGGCGGCGGTGAGGCCGTCCGCGGCATCGTGGGAGACGAAGAGGAAGAGCCCGAAGACGCCGATGACCACGAAGTTGTTGAGGACCGGGGTCCACATCATCGCGCCGAACCGGCCCCGGGCGTTCAGCACCTGGCCGAGCAGCGTGAAGAGCCCGTAGAAGAGGATCTGCGGGAGGCAGAAGCGGGCCAGGGCGACGGTGGTGCTCTGCTGGGCGCCCGTGTACGAGGGGGTGTACGCGCCGACGATCAGCGGGGTGGCGAGTACGGCGGCGGCGGTGAGCACCACGAGCGCCACGGTGCAGGCGGTCAGCAGCCGGTCGGTGTAGGCGGCGCCGCCGTCCCGGTGCTCCTTGGCGGCGCGGACCAGCTCGGGTACGAAGACGGCGTTGAGGGCGCCGCCGATGAGCAGCATGTACAGGATGTTGGGGACGGTGTTGGCGACGGCGTAGCTGTCGCCGAGCAGTCCGGCGCCCAGGGCCGCGACCACGACGGCGGAGCGGACGAAGCCGGTGGCGCGGGAGACGATCGAGCCGGCCGCCATGAGCGCGCCGCTGCGCAGCACCGAGGCGTTCCGCGGTGCGGGGGCGGCTGCGCCGCCGGAAGCGGTCTCTCCCCGGGGCGCGCCGGGGCCGCCGTGCGGCTCGGCCGTCGCGGCGGCCGCAGCCGTCGTGCCTTGGCTCACCGGCGGGCCAGGTATGCCTGGAACGCCTTGTAGAGCGCCGTGTTGGCGTATCCGTCCATCGGGGTCTCCCACTCTCCGAGCGTCTCGACGACCTGTCCGCCGGTGCCGAGCTTCCAGCGCAGCAGCCCGAAGGAGCGTTCGTCGGGGTCGAGGGTGGAGGGTACCCCGCGCATGTCGTATTCGTCCGCGCCGAGGGCGTGGGCATCGCACATCATGCGCCACTGCAGGGCGTTGCTGGGCCGTACGTCGCGCCGGTGGTCGGCGGAGGCTCCGGTCTGGTACCAGACCCGGGTGCCGGCGACGATCATCGTGTGCGCGGCGAGCATCTCGCCCTGGTGGATGCCCAGGTAGAGCCGCATGCGGCCGGGTTCCTCGGCGTTGAGGACCTCGTACTGCTGCTGGTAGTACGCCAGGGAGCGGCCGAGCCGGAAGCCGTCGCGCTCTTCGGTGATCCTCAGCAGCCGGTAGAACTCGGGAAGGTCGGCGGCGCTGCCGAGAACCGTCTCGACTCCGGCCTTGTCGGCCTTGCGCACGTTGCGGCGCCACTCCTGGTTCAGGCCGGACCACAGGTCGCCCGGGGTGCGGCCGGCGAGGGGGACCCGGAAGACGTGGCGGGGCTGGGCGTCCCCGTCGTCCTCGCCGCCGCAGCGCTTCCAGCCGCGGGTGCGCAGCCGGTCGGCGAGGGCGGCGCCGACCGGGTCCACCTCGGTGGCGAGGACGTCGGAGATCTGCCGGCCGGGCCCGGTGGCGGACTTGACGGTGGCCGCGTCCCAGCGCCGGTAGGCGGGGGTGGGGCCGATGCGGACGGCGAAGGCCCCGGCCGCCTTGAGGTGGCGCATGAGCGGGTTCAGCCAGCGGTCGATGTGCGGGTCGGCCCAGTCGGCGACGGGTCCCTCGGGGAGGTAGGCGAAGTATTTGCGGGTGCCGGGGAATTGGCGGTAGAGGACGAGTCCGGCACCGGCTATTTCACCGTCGGGGTAGTGCCATCCGACCCTTTCCGAGCGCCAAAGGTCCTTTACCTCGGCCCACGAGGGGTACTGGAGAAAGCTGGCCCGGCGGTGCCGGGAAAGGAACTGCCGGTATTCGTGGACGGACAGGGCGCGCACCCGGAGCTCCTGGTCCTGGTCCTGCTGGGTGGGGGTCACGAGCAGTGCACACACGGCTGACGGCCTTCCTGTTCGTCCGGCGAGCGGGATGCACAGGACTCTCACAGCTGTCCATGACCGAAGTGCGCGGCGATTGTGACCGGACGATGACCGTTTCGCTGCGGTCCATGTCACAACCGAAAGCAGGATCTTTTCGGTGGTTTTCGCAACCTAGAGTCGTTCCGTTCGCATCTACGTCTGCGAACGACCACTTCTTCCCGCTACTCGAAGGGACCTTCGTTGAGCCGCATACGCCGTACCGCCATGGCGAGCACCGCACTTCTGGCCGCCGCGCTGACCGCATGCTCGGGCGGGAGCGGGAGCGGCGCGACCGGCAAGGCCGAGCTGAAGCCGAAGGCGGACATGGCGGTCTCGGTGAACCTCACGGGTGATCAGGTGAAGGCGGGCCAGCCCGTCACGGTGACCATCGCCGAGGGCAAGCTGGCCCAGGTGAAGGTGACCGACGCCAAGGGGGCAGAGCTGCCGGGGAAGATATCCGACGACGGCAAGACCTGGACCTCGGAGCGCAACGCCGCACCCGGCGCGGAGTACAAGGTCGAGGCGCAGAACACCGAGAGCCAGAGCGCCTCGACGCAGTTCAAGACCTCCGCCGCGGACAAGGTGAACAAGGTCTCGATCAACGTGCCCAAGGGCAGCACGGTGGGCGTGGCGATGCCGGTCTCGATCGTCTTCGACAACCCGGTGACGAACAAGGCCGAGGTGGAGAAGCAGCTCAAGGTCACCACCTCGGACAACACCGAGGGCTCCTGGGGCTGGATCAAGGACTACTCCGGGAACGACCGCGTCGACTGGCGGCCCAAGGACTACTGGAAGTCCGGCACGGACGTGAAGGTCGAGATGAACCTGAACGGCGTGGACTCCGGCAAGGGCGGCGGCCTCTTCGCGAAGGACTACAACACCGAGTTCAAGATCGGCAAGGACCGCCGGATCGAGGTCAGCCTCGACACCAAGAAGATGTCGGTGACCGAGGACGGCCAGGCGCACAAGACGATCCCGGTCTCGGCCGGCACTCCCGGCGGCAAGAAGGCCTCCTGGTCCGGGAAGATGGTGATCATGACGAAGGAGGGCACCATCCGGATGGACTCCCAGACGGTGGGCCTCGACGACGCCTACGACAAGATGGTCGACTACTCGATGCGGCTCACCTGGTCGGGCATGTACGCGCACGCCGCACCGTGGAACTCCGGCAACTTCGGCCGCGCCAACACCAGTTCCGGCTGCGTGGGGATGAGCGACGCCGACGCCAAGGACTTCTTCGCCAAGTCCCAGATCGGCGACCCGTTCGAGGTCGTCGGCGGCGGCTCGAAGGGCAACGCCGACATCGGCAACGGCTACGGCGAGTGGAACCTGTCCTGGGACCAGTGGAAGGCCAAGAGCGCGCTGACCGGCACCCCGCAGAACGGCTGATCCCTCCGGAGCGGCCGGTCCCCCTGCGACGCGCATCGATCGTTACCAGCGCGTAACTTACTGATGGGTTACCTCCGGTAATCCCCTCCCGTTACCGTCGGGTCACTTTGACAACCCCGGCGCACGCGAGGAGCGATCGATGCAACGCACCACCACCGCCGCAGCCGTGGCAGCCCTGCTGGCGGCAGCCGCCCTGGGCCTGGCCCCCCACCAGGCCCAGGCGGCTCCCGCCGCCACCGCGGCGAGCACCGGCGCCGCCTCTTCCCAACTGCGCTTCCACGACATCCCCGGCTCCGGCGGCATCACCCTCAAGGGCAACGTGTTCGCCCCGTCGGCCGCCGAGGCCGGCCGGAAGTACCCGTTGATCGTGCTGCCCACCAGCTGGGGCATGCCGCAGATCGAATACATCGCGCAGGCCAAGAAGCTCGCCGACTCCGGCTACGTCGTGGTCAGTTACACCTCCCGCGGCTTCTGGCTCTCCGGCGGGCAGATCGAGGTGGCCGGCCCCCCGGACGTCGCGGACGTCTCGGCCGTCATCGACTGGGCGCTGGCCAACACCGCCGCCGATCCGGACCGCATCGGCCTCGGCGGGGTCTCGTACGGCGCGGGCATCAGCCTGCTGGCCTCCGCCCACGACCCCCGCGTCAAGGCGGTGGTCTCGATGAGCGGCTGGGCCGACCTCATCGACTCCATCTACTCGGGGCGCACCCAGCACCTGCAGGCCGCCGTCATGCTCGGCGCCGCCGGCTCCCTCACCGGCCGGCCCGGACCCGAACTCCAGCAGGTCCTCGGCAACTTCCTCGGCTCCCGCCTGGACAAGGAGGAGCAGATGATCGAGTGGGGGAAGAAGCGCTCGGTCGCCTTCTCGGTGGACAAGCTCAACGCCAACGGCACGGCCGTCTTCCTCGGCAACGCCTGGGGCGACACCCTCTTCCCGCCGAACCAGTACACGAAGTTCTTCGAGCGGCTGACCGGACCCAAGCGTCTGGAACTGCGGCCCGGCGACCACGCCACCGCCGAGGCAACCGGGCTGTTCGGCCTGCCCAACGACACCTGGACCAATGCCAGGCGCTGGTTCGACCGCTACCTCAAGGGCGAGCGCAACGGCGTGGACGGCGAGGCCCCGGTCCAGCTGAAGTCCCGCAGCGACAACGGGTACGAGGGCTACGCCGACTGGAAGTCCGTCGGCGCCGGCGGCAGCGAGAAGCTCGCCCTGAACGACAGCGAGCACCTCTTCGCCAACATCGACTCCGGCGCCAACGGCGGCATCCTGCTGCTGTCCAACGTCCTGGACCAGATCGCCAGGACACCGCCGATGGCCTCGGTCCCCCTCCTCCCCCGCGCCTTCGCCGCGGTCTGGCAGTCCGAGCGCTACGACGAGGAACGCCGCATCCGCGGGGCCGTGCAACTGCACACGACCGTCACGCCCACCAAGGGCGACGGCACCTTCGTCGCCTACCTCTACGACGTCGGCCCGCTCGGCATCGGCAAGCTCGTCAGCAACGCCCCGTACACCTTCCACGGCAAGGCCCCCGGGCAGGCCTTCGGGGTGGATCTGGAACTGTTCTCCACCGCCTACGACGTGCCCGAGGGCCACCGGCTCGCCCTTGTCATCGACACGGTCGACCCGCTCTACATCGAGCACAACCCCACCGGCGCACAGCTGACCTTCTCCTCGCCCGCCACCGATCCCAGTTACGTCTCGGTGCCGCTGCGCGAGCAGTGATCCACGGCTGCTGCCGGGCGGGGGGGGGCTCCCCGCGGGGCTACTCCCGTCCCGGCAGCACCACTCCCGGCTCGGGCGGCCCCACCTCCACCGCCCTGGTCTTGACGTTGCGCCGCTCCCGCCGGGCCACCCAGGTGGCGAACCAGGAGAGCAGCATGCACATCCCGATGTAGATCGGGGAGATGATCATCACGACGGGGATGAAGGGCAGGTCGTAGTCGAGGTTCGAGGCGATCAGCTTGCCCGCGTGCAGGAACTCCTCATAGGTGATCAGATATCCGAGCGAGGTGTCCTTCAGCGCCACCACCAGCTGGCTGATGATGGTGGGCAGCATCGCCCGGACCGCCTGCGGGGCGAGGATGTGGCTCATCACCTGTGTCTTGCGCATGCCCAGCGCGTACGCCGCTTCGCGCTGCCCCCTTTCCACCGCGTTGATGCCCGTACGGAAGACCTCGGCGAGCACCGAGCCGTTGTACAGGGTCAGCCCCGCCACCAGGGCCGGCAGCGGCTGGACCTTGAGCGCCACGAAGATGAAGAAGATCATCACCAGCACCGGCATGGCCCGGAAGAACTCCACGCACAGGGTCGCCAGCCAGCGCACCGGCCGGTGGACCGAGAGCCTGCCGGTGGCCAGCACCGCGCCGAGCAGCAGGGAGAGCACCGCGGCGTACACGAACGCCTTGAGGGTGTTCCCCAGCCCCTTGAGCAGCAGCTCCTGGATGCCCTCGTAGGCGAAGGGGCGCCACTTGGCGGTGGTGAACTGGTGCGTGTCGAAGAGCAGGTAGAGGATCCAGCCGGCCAGGGCGAGGATCGCGACGGTCGAGGCGATCCCGTAGAGGAAGTGGCGGCGCTGGGCGCGCGGGCCCGGGATGTCGTAGAGGGCGGTGGATTCCAGGTCCCCGTGGAGCGCGTGCGCGGTCATCGGGCGACTCCGTAGCGCTTCTCCAGCACGTTGAAGAGCGCGCTGATGGACAGGGTGATGATCAGGTAGCCCACGGCGATCCAGACGAAGGTCCAGATGATGCTGTAGCCCAGCTCGTTGAGGGTCTTGTAGGTGCCCAGCAGCTCGGTGACGCTGAACGCGCCCGCGATGGCGGAGTTCTTGGCGAGCGCGATCAGCGTGGAGCCGATGGGCGGGATGACGGAGCGGAAGGCCTGCGGCAGGACCACCGATCCCAGCGTGTGGCCGAAGGTCATGCCGAGGCTGCGGGCCGCCTCGCCCTGCCCCTTGGGCACGGTGTTGATGCCCGAGCGCAGCACTTCGCAGATGAAGGCGGAGGTGTAGCAGCCCAGCGCCAGGACGGCGAAGAGCTGGAAGGGCAGGACGAGCCCGAAGCGCGGCAGGCCCAGCAGCACGGCGAAGAAGAGCAGGGTCAGCGGGGTGTTGCGCAGCACCGTGACCCAGACCGTGCCGAAGACCCGGAAAGAGCCGACGGGCGCGACCCGGAACGAGGCCATGACGAAGCCCAGGACCAGGGCGAGCAGGGAGGCGTAGACAGTCAGCTCGACGGTGCCGAGGAAGCCCTTTCCGTAGAGCGAGAAGTTCTCGGTGAGTACGTCCATGGCGGTGCCCTCTCCTTCAGCTCGCCGGGTAGCGGTCGATGGGGGGCGGTGTCGGGGCGGGCACGCCGGACAGGCCCAGCGTGGCCTCGTACGCCTTCTTCCAGTTGCCGTTCTTCTCCTGGGCCTCCAGGGCGTCGTCGAGGGCGAAGCGCAGGGCGTTGTCGCTGCGGGGGACGCCGATGCCGTAGGGCTCCTTGGAGAACGGCTCGCCGACCACCTTGAGCTCCTCGGGGACCTTGGCCGCGTAGCCGAGGAGGATGGAGTCGTCGGTGGAGACGGCGTCGACCTGCAAGGTGAGCAGGTTGTCCACGCAGACCGAGTAGGTGTCGTAGGCGACGAGGACCGCCTTCGGGAACTCCTTCTGGAGCCGCTGGTACGGGGTGGAGCCGGCCGCCGAGCAGACCTTCTTGCCGGCAAGGTCCTGGGGGCCCTTGATGTCCTTCTCGTTCCTGCGGACCAGCAGGGACTGCCCGGCCATGAAGTAGGGGCCCGCGAAACCGACCTGCTTCTTGCGGTTGTCGTTGATCGTGTAGGTGCCGACGTAGTAGTCGATCTGGCCGTTCTGCAGGGCCGTCTCGCGGTTGGCGGAGGCGATCGTCCTGAACTCGATGGTCTTGGGGTCGAAGCCGAGCGAGGCCGACAGCATTTTGGCGATCTCGATGTCGAAGCCGGAGTACCGGCCGCCGGACGGGTCCTTCTCTCCCAGGTACGGCTGGTCCTCCTTGACGCCGACCACCAGGTGGCCGCGGCGCTTGGCCTTCTCCCAGGTGCGCGAGCCGGGCAGCTGGAATCCGGTGTCGACCTGGTAGACGGGCAGGTCTTCGGGCTGCGGCCCCTTGACCGGGGGGCTGCCGGACTTGCCGCAGCCGGCGGCGGCCGCGGCGATCAGGAGGACGGCGAGGGCGCGGATCGCGATCATCGGTCGGCCCCCCTCAATGCTTCAGGATCTTGGAGAGGAAGTCCTTGGCCCGGGCGCTCTCGGGGGCGGTGAAGAACTCCTCCGGGGTCCGGTTCTCGATGATCCTGCCGTCGGCCATGAACACGACGCTGTTGGCGGCGGAGCGGGCGAAGCCCATCTCGTGGGTGACCACGACCATGGTCATGCCCTCGGAGGCGAGCTGCTGCATGACCTCCAGCACCTCGTTGATCATCTCCGGGTCGAGCGCGGAGGTGGGCTCGTCGAAGAGCAGGGCCTTGGGGTTCATGGCGAGGGCGCGGGCGATGGCCACGCGCTGCTGCTGGCCGCCGGAGAGCTGGGCGGGGAACTTGGCGGCCTGGTCGGCGAGGCCGACTCGCTCCAGCAGCTCCCGGGAGCGCTTGTCCGCCTCGTCCCTCTTGCGGCCGCGGACCTTGACCTGGGCGAGCGAGACGTTGGCGAGGGCGGTCTTGTGCGCGAAGAGGTTGAAGGACTGGAAGACCATCCCGACCTCGGCCCGGAGCTTGGCCAGTTCCTTGCCCTCGGCGGGCAGCGGCTGTCCGTCGATCAGGATCGTGCCCGATTCGATGGTCTCCAGCCGGTTGATCGCCCGGCACAGGGTCGATTTCCCGGAGCCGGAGGGGCCGATGATCACCACCACCTCCCCGCGGCCGACGGTGAGGTTGATGTCCTGCAGGACGTGGAGCGTCCCGTAGTGCTTGTTGACGTCCCGCAGCTCGATCAAAGGATCGACGGCCATGCGCTGCCCTGCCCACTTGTCGGTGTCGAGGTCTGCGCAAACTATCCAGCCCGGGAAGGGCACTTCGCCTCGACACGCCTAAAGGGACATAAACGTCGCATAAACCTCTACAACGGTCAGCTTTCGGAGGCTTCGGCGTACGCCTGGCTGAGCTCCGGGGATCCGGTCATCGCCCAGGACACCCCGGACTCGATCACGTTCAGCTCGCGGCCGGAGGCCAGCCGGATCACCGGCTGGCCGTTGGGCCACACCTGCCAGCACGTCCCCGGGATGGTGCGGATGATCACGGTCCCGAGGTAGAAGCCCGCGTCGTTGCCGAGCCACGGCACGATCTCGGGATCCCGCCGCCAGCGGGGCATCAGCTGGTCGAGCGCCTCCAACGAGGCCTGGCTCTCGTCGAGTTCGAGTCCGGCCGCCCTGGCCTGGACGCGCAGCATCTCGCACTCCGAGAACAACTCGGCGATGCCCTCGGGATCATCGGCCAGGGCGGCGGCAAGACCCTCGGTCCGTTCCGTTTCGTGCCGGTTCAGCCAGTTGTCCAGGAAAGGGATGTTCATACCGCTCAGCGTCGCACCAGGATCCGCCGCTGGCCACAGGGCGCGCCTGGATCCGCGGGCCCGGATAGGGTCCCACGGGTCCTACCGGCCCTACCGGTCCTACCGGTCGAGGTCCAGGTCGACGACGACCGGCGCGTGGTCGGACGCCCCCTTGCCCTTGCGCTCCTCGCGGTCGACGTAGGCATCGGTGACGGCCTTGCCGAAGGCCGCGTTCCCGTACACCAGGTCGATGCGCATGCCCCGGTTCTTGGGGAAGGCGAGCTGGCGGTAGTCCCAGTACGTGTACGGCCGGTCGTACTTCAGGGGGCGGGGCAGCACGTCGCAGAGCCCGGCCGCCCGCAGCGCGTCCAGGGCGGCCCGCTCGGCCGGGGTGACGTGGGTGAGGCCCTCGAAGACCGCCGGGTCGTACACGTCCTCGTCGGTCGGGGCCACGTTGAAGTCGCCGAGCACCGCGAAGGGGCGGGGTCCGGCCGCGTCCTCGGCGACGGCCGCGGTCAGGGAGCGGAACCAGCTCAGCTTGTAGCCGTAGTGGTCGTGCTCGACCTCGCGGCCGTTGGGCACGTACACCGACCAGAGGCGGACCCCGCCGCAGGTGGCGGAGATCGCGCGGGGCTCCTGGACGCCCTCGTAGTCGGGCCCGCCGGGCAGGCCCATGACCACGTCGTCCAGGCCGACCTTGGAGACGAGGGCGACGCCGTTCCACCGGCCGGTGGCGTTGACGGCCGACTCGTAGCCGAGCTCGCGCAGCTCCGCGTGCGGGAACTGCTCCGCGGAGCACTTGGTCTCCTGGACGCACAGGACGTCCGTGCCGGAGCTCTCCAGCCAGGCGAGCAGGCGCGGCAGCCGGGCGGTGATGGAGTTGACGTTGAACGTGGCGATACGCATGCGTCCCAACCTACCGCCCGGCACCGACAGTCACAGGTCGGCGGCGTCGCCGGCGGAGAGCCGGCCGTGGTCGGTGCCGCCCAGGGTGTCCAGGGCCATGTCGTAGAGGGGCCGGGCGATGTCGGAGAGGTAGGCGTCGTGGATGTCGATGGCCCGCCGCGGTTTGACCTCGCGCAGGTAGTCGATGACCTCGGCGACCTTGTTCCAGGGGGCGTGCACCGGGACCATCAGCGTGTCCACGGGCGCGTCGGGCACGGTCAGCGCGTCCCCGGGGTGGAAGAGCGAACCGTCGACGAGGTAGCCGACGTTGGTGATCCGCGGAATGTCCGGGTGGATCACGGCGTGCAGCTCGCCGTGCACCTGGACGTCGAATCCGGCGGCGCTGAAGGTGTCGCCGTGGCCCACGGTGTGCACCCGGCCCGGATAGGCGGGGGCGAGGCGGTCGGCGACGCTGCGCAGGGTCCACAGCGCGGCGGCCGGGTTGGCGTCGAGCGCCGCGCGCAGCCGGCCCTCGTCGAAGTGGTCGGGGTGCTCGTGCGTGACCAGCAGGGCCTCCGCCCCGAGGCCCGCGTCCGGTTCGCTGAAGGCGCCCGGGTCGATGACGAGCGTGCGCCCGTCCTTCTCCAGCTGGACGCAGGAATGCAGCCGCTTGGTGAGCTTCATGATCCCAGGCTAACCGGGGACCGGACCGGTCAGGGGGTGGTGGTGGAGACCACGTAGACCTTGGAGACCTTGGGGTCGGTGAGGTCGACCGTGATGTCGCGGGTGGGCCGCGGGTCGTCCTGTTCGATGGTGGTGCCGAGCCACTCGGTGCTCTGCGTCCAGTCCCAGCCCGCGACCGAGGTGTCGTGGGCGGAGATGGACACCCCGGGCGTCAGCTCCTCCCGGCTGGTGCCGACGGAGGCCAGGAACGCGTCCAGCTCGGGCGGGGTCACGGCGAACTGCGTGAACAGCCGGCTCGTGCGCCAGTTGTTGGTCTCCAGGAACCCGACCCGCCAGGCCTTGGGCGGGATGGGGACCTCGTAGATGCTGCGCTGCACCCGGGAGGGCCAGCCCGGACGCACCGTGGAGGCGCCGACCCTGGCCGCCTTGTCGCGGCCGCTCTCGCGGCTCTGCTGGGTGGAGATGGCCAGGTAGCCCGCGGGTACGCCGACCAGCAGCAGGATGATGATCGCGGTGATCCAGCGGCGCTTGACGGCGTGCCTGCGGTCCTCGGCGGTGGGCGGCGGGGCGCCCCCGTCGGGGGGCGGGGCCTGGCGGGGCAGGGAGGGCGGGGTCACTGCTGCTCGGTGTCCTTGAGGTCCGTAGCGTCGGTGGGGCCGGTGGTGTCGCGCCGGCCCAGCTGCTGCGCGTAGCGCTCGTACCGTTCGTAGCGCTCGACGCGGCGGCGGGTGGCGCGCCGGAAGCGGCGGGCGACGAGCCGGGCCAGGTCGGCGGCCCCGACCATACCGGCCTCGGGGCCGAGCTGGGCCTTGGCGATCCGCGCCTCGGGACGGTAGCCGCGGCCGGTGAGGTGGCGGCGGAAGGCGTCCCGGGCGGGGCCGATCAGCAGGTCGTCGGCCGCGCTGACGCCGCCGCCGATGACGAAGCAGGACGGGTCGAGGGCGGCGGCCAGGTTGGCGATGCCGACGCCGAGCCACTGGCCGATGTCCTGGAGGAGTTCGACGCACATGGCGTCGCCCTCGCGGGCCAGCTCGGTGATGAGCGGCCCGGTGATCTCGGCGACGTTCCCGCCGACCCTGGCGATGATGTTGTGGGCGACCGGCGAGTCGGCGGCGGCCAGCTCACGGGCCTCGCGGACCAGGGCGTTGCCGGAGCTGTACTGCTCCCAGCAGCCGCGGTTGCCGCAGGGGCAGCGGTGTCCGCCGGGCACGACCTGCATGTGGCCGAACTCGCCGGCGACCCCGTACCGGCCGCGCTTGACCTGGCCGCCCTCGAGGATGGCCCCGCCGATGCCGGTACCGAGGGTGATCATGACGAGGTGGTCCTCGCCGCGCCCGGCCCCGAAGCGCCATTCCGCCCAGGCGGCGGTGTTGGCATCGTTGTCGACCATGACCGGGACCGCGAGCCGGGACTGGAGCGCGTCGCGCAGCGGCTCGTCGCGCCAGGCCAGGTGGGGGGCGAACAGGACGCGGGAGCGGTCGGCGTCGACCCAGCCGGCCGCCCCGATGCCCACGGCGTGCACGTCGTGCCGGTCGGAGAGGTCCAGCACCAGCTCGACGATGGTGTCCTCGACGACCTTGGGGCTCTTGGACTTGTCCGGGGTCTCGGTGCGGATCTTCTCCAGGATGATGCCGTCGGCGTCGACCACCCCGGCCATCACCTTGGTGCCGCCGATGTCGATGCCGACGGTCGGGACCCGCGGGGCGGTCAGGTGCGACCGGCGCTCACGCGTCCCGATGGTCCGCAGGACGGTGCCTCGCGCCGACCCCCGGTGGGCGAGCGTGAAGTCCCGGTACGTGCTCATCGAGTCGTGTCGTTCCTGTCGGCGTCGGAGGGATCGGAAGCGGCGGAAGCGGAACCGGATGCGGTGTCCGGACCCGATTCTGCCACTCGCTCCAGTTCGTGGCTCAGTTCGTCGAGCTCGGAGCCGCCCGCCATCTGGCGGGTGAGCTCGTCCAGGGTGATCGAGTCGCGGGTGTGGCTGCCCGCCATGGTGCCGCGCTTGAGCAGCACGAACCGGTCGCCGACGAGGTGGGCGTGGTGCGGGTTGTGGGTGATCAGCACCACGCCGAGGCCCGCGTCGCGGGCGGCGGCGACGTACTTGAGGACCACGCCGGACTGCTTCACGCCGAGGGCGGCGGTGGGCTCGTCGAGTACGAGGACCTTCGCTCCGAAGTAGACCGCCCGGGCGATGGCCACGCACTGCCGCTCGCCGCCGGACAGGGTGCCGATGGGCTGGTCGACGTCGCGCAGGTCGATGCCCATGCGCAGCAGCTCGGCGCGGGTGGTCTCGCGCATGAACTGCACGTCGAGTCGGCGGAAGGGGCCGCGGCCCCTGGTCGGCTCGGAGCCGAGGAAGAAGTTCCGCCAGACCGGCATCAGCGGGACGACGGCCAGGTCCTGGTAGACCGTGGCGATCCCGCGGTCGAGGGCGGCCCGGGGGTTGGCCAGCACGGTCTCCTCGCCCTCGATCTCGAAGGAGCCGGCGTCGTGCTGGTGCAAGCCCGCGATGATCTTGATGAGGGTGGACTTGCCGGCGCCGTTGTCGCCCAGCACGCAGGTGATCTCGCCGGCCGAAACCTCCAGGGAGACCCCCTGGAGGGCGCGGATGTTGCCGTAGTACTTGCTGACGCCGGTCAGCTTCACCAGGGAGGTGGCTTCGGTCACGGTCGCTCCGGTCACGGTCACTTCGCCTCCGCCCGCTTGCGGACCCATGCGTTGAGCAGCGTCGCGAGCAGCAGCATCGCGCCGAGGAAGAACTTGAACCAGTCCGGGTTCCACTGGGCGTAGACGATGCCGTTGCTGGTCATGCCGAAGATGAAGGCGCCGACCGCCGAGCCGATGGCGGAGCCGTAGCCCCCGGTCATCAGGCAGCCGCCGATGACGGCCGCGATGATGTAGAGGAACTCGTTGCCGACGCCTTCGCCCGACTGGACCACGTCGAACGAGAACAGGATGTGCTGCCCGGAGATCCAGGCGCACAGGGCGACGCCCATGTAGAGGCCGATGCGGGTCTTCACGACCGGGACGCCGGTGGCGCGGGCCGCGTCGGCCCCGCCGCCCACCGCGAAGATCCAGTTGCCGGCGCGGGTGCGCAGCAGGATCCAGGTGGCCACCGCGACCAGGGCAAGCCACCACAGGATGGTGACCTTCAGGGTGACCGAGCCGATGTTCCACTGCGAGGCGAAGAGGGCGCGCGCGGAGGAGAAGCCCTCCATGTCGGCGATGGTCTTGGTGGAGACCGAGCCGCTGATCAGCTTGGTGAAGCCGAGGTTCAGGCCGGTCAGCATCAGGAAGGTGCCGAGCGTGATGATGAAGCTGGGCAGTTTGGTACGGGTCAGCATGAAGCCGTTGAAGAAGCCGACGGCCAGGGTGACCAGCAGGGACACCAGGACGCCGACCCAGACGTTGGCGGTCATCTGGTAGCTGAACATCGAGCTCAGCAGCGCCGAGGTGGTGACCATGACACCGGCGGAGAGGTCGAACTCCCCGCCGATCATCAGCAGGGCCACCGGGACGGCCATGATGCCGATGGTGGAGGCGGAGTACAGGACCGTGCTGAGGCTGGACGCCCGCAGGAAGCTGTCGGCGGCGAACGAGAAGAAGACGAAGACGGCGGCGGCGCCGACGACGGCTCCGAGCTCCGGGCGGCCCAGCAGCCTGCGGACCACGGAGGTGGGCGCGAGCCGCTCGTCCACGGCGGCGGACGCGCTCATCGGCTGCCCCGCTTGATGAACTCCTCCAGCTTGGCGGCCTCGGCGCCGGTGACGATCTGCGGTCCGGTGAGCACCGGACGGCCGCCGCCGAGGGTGTCCGCGTTGTAGCGGTAGAGCCAGAGCAGGTCGACCGCCTCGTAGCCCTGCAGGTAGGGCTGCTGGTCGACGGCGAACCCGAGGGCCCCGGACTTCAGGTCGCGGGCGACGGACTCGTTGAGGTCGAAGGTGTCCACCTCGGCCTTGCTGGAGGCCGCCTCCTTGGCCTTGACCGCGGTGGGCGCGAAGGGGGCGCCGAGGGTGAGGATCGAGTCGACGGACGGGTCCGCCTGGAGCTTCGCCTGGATGGCGGCCTGGACGGAGGGCATGTTGGTGCCCTCGACGTACAGGTTCTCCATGGTGCCGGAGAAGGTCTTCTTCGCCCCGGCGCAGCGCTGCTCGTGGCCCACGTTGCCCTGCTCGTGCAGGACGCAGACGGCCTTCTTGCGGCTGCGCTTGGTCAGCTCGGTGCCGACCGCCTCGCCCGCGATCGTCTCGTCCTGGCCGATGTGGGTGAGCGCCCCGTACTCGGCGGACTGGGCGGATCCGGAGTTGACCGTGACCACCGGGATGCCGGCCTTGACGGCCTTGCCGATGACGTCCTTGAGCGCCTCCGGCTTGGCCAGGCTCACGATGATCCCGTCGACCTTCTGGTCGATGGCGTTCTGCACGAACTGCGCCTGCTGCTGTGCCTGGTCGTCGTGGGCGTAGACGAAGTTGATGTTGTCCTTCGCCGCGGCTTCCTTGGCGCCCTTCTGGACGATGTCCCAGAAGGTGTCGCCGTCGCCCGCGTGCGTGACCATCGCGAAGGTCCAGCGCGGGGTGGAGACGGCCGGACGGCCCGCCTCGGCGGCCTTCGCCCGCTCCTCGGCGCGCTTGCCGCCCGTACTGCTGCAGCCCGCGAGCGAGGCTCCCAGTACCGCCGCGAGCACGGCGCCCACGACGCGTACCCCTGTCCGAACCCTAGCCACGTCGCCGTGCCCTTCCCTCGTCACCAATTCGGTCATTCCGGTTCCAGCCGCTCAGTATCCGCCACAGTGGACCATGCAGGCTCATCGGGGCAGGCCCGGGCAGATTGGCGGATTGACAGGTCCTCCGTAGGGGGTCAGGTTGAGTGCATGCGCATCGGGCTCATCGGAACGGGCCGGATCGGGTCCTTCCACGCGGCGGCGCTGGCCCGCCAGGCCGACGCGGGCTCGCTCCTGCTCGCCGACGCCGATCCCGCGCGGGCGGCTCGCCTGGCCGACCGGCTCGGGGCCACCGCCGCGCCCTCCGTGGAGCAGGTCTTCACCTGGGGCGTGGACGCGGTGGTCGTGGCCTGCGCCACGGAGGGGCACGCGGAACTGGCCGTACGGGCGGTGCGCGGCGGGCTGCCGGTGTTCTGCGAGAAGCCGCTGGCCCCGGACCTGGCCCGGACCCTGGCCGTGCTGCGCGAGGTGGAGGCGGCCGGCGGCGTGCTCCAGGTGGGTTTCATGCGCCGCTTCGACGCGGGCTACCGCACGGCCCGTGAGCTGGTCCGCTCGGGCGCCCTGGGCCGGCTGCACACCATTCGGACGATGACGGGCGATCCGGCTCCGCCGCCGCCCGCGTACCTGCCGGCCTCGGGCGGGCTGTACCGGGACTGCCTGGTGCACGACTTCGACATGGTCCGCTGGGTCACCGGGCACGAGGTGAGCGAGGTGTACGCGGCCGGGTCGGACGCGGGCCCGGCGCGGTTCCGGGAGGCCGGTGACATCGACACCGCCGCGGCCCTCCTCACGCTGGACGACGGGACGCTGGTCACGGCGACCGGTACGCGGTGCAACGGAGCCGGGTACGACGTGCGGATGGAGCTGGCCGGGGAGCTGGACCAGGTCTCCGCAGGGCTGGACGACCGTACGCCGATCGCCTCGACCGAGCCGCAGGGACCGCCCCCGGCGAGCAAGCCGTGGTCCGGTTTCCTGGAGCGGTTCTCCCCCGCGTACGAGGCGGAGCTGGCGGCCTTCGTACGCCTGGTCCGCGGCGAGGGCCCGAACCCGTGCGACGGGCGGGAGGCGCTCGCCGCGTTCCGGGTCGCGGAGGCGTGCGAGCTCTCGCGCCGCGAGGGGCGCCCGGTCCGGCTGGCGGAGCTCCCGGATCTGTGAGCGGGTGGCCATCGGGCCACCTTAGGGCCGCTGTTCGCCCTGGACGGGGAGCGGATTCGGACAATCAGCCGACGGCGCGGCGTCCCCACGCCGTCCCGGCGAGCACGAGGGCGGCGCCCGCCAGACCGAGGGGGCCGAGGTGCTCGCCGCCGATGGCGATGCCGGCGGCGGCCGCCCACAGCGGCTCGGTGCCGAGCAGCAGGCTGACGCGGGAGGCCGAGGTGCGGCGGACGGCCCACATCTGTACGAAGAAGGCGAAGAGCGTGCACAGGACGGAGAGGAAGACCAGCCCGGCCCACTCGGCGGCCCCGAAGCCGGCGGCCACGGCCCAGGGGCTCTCCCCGGTACCGGGGACCCCGGCCAGGACCGCGAAGACGAGGAGGGCGCCGCCGAGCTGGACGGTGGTGAGGGAGAGCGCGTCGGCGTCCTGGACGGTTTTGATGCGGGCCGTCAGCAGCACGTGCAGGGTCCGGGCGAGGGCGGCGGCGAGCATGAGCAGGTCGCCGAGGCCGGGCGCGGTGAACCCGCCGCCCTGGGTGAGCAGGACGACGCCCGCGACGGAGACCGCGGCGGCGGCGAGGAACGCCCCCGAGGGCATGAGCCTGCGCACGGCCGCCTCGGCGAGCGGTGTGAAGATCATGGTCAGGCTGATGATCAGCCCGGCGTTGGTGGCGGAGGTGTGCACGACCCCGTAGGTCTCCAGCAGGAAGATCCCGCCGAGTACGAGGCCCAGCAGCCCGGCGCCGCGCAGCTGGGCGGGGGTCAGCGCGCGCAGCCGGCGCCACCCCGCGACGGCCAGCACGGGCAGCACGAGCCCGAAGCGCAGGACGAGTACGCCGATCACCGTCTGCGTGGTGGTGATGCCCTTGGCGGCGAGATAGCTGCCGCCCCAGACGACGGCGACGGCCAGGACGGGCAGGTCGGCGAGCCAGGCGGCGCGGCCGGGCGCCTTGCCGGGGGCGTTGCCGGGCGCGTCGGGGGCGGCTTCGAGGGCGGGCGAGGTCACGGTCACGGGGCGGTCTCCAACGGTCCGAAAGGAGTGGAGACTTCGGCGGCTCGCACGCGTGCGGGCTCACCGTACCGGAGTCGATCATGCCGGTCGAGCCATTTGCGGACCTGTCCGACCGGCCCCGTAGCATCGGGGACATGGCTGATCTCTACGCCCTGGACCTGGCCTTCAATCTCGTCGGAACGGCCCCGGACGCCCTGGTCGCGGAGCTCCGGCGCCAGCTGGCGCCGGACGGACTCCTCGGGACCCGGGGCCCGGCGTGGCGCGTCGGGGGCATGCTCGTCGGCGATTTCGGGCCGGACGACCGCGACGGCTGGGCCCTGACCAGTCGCCAGGAGATCCACGCGGAGCAGCTCCCGGACCTCGAGGACCTCCTGCTGCTCCTGGCACCCCACATCCGCCCGCCCGGCCCGGTCGGCCGGATCCGCCACTACGAGCACGAGTCCCCGGACCTGCTCGTCCTGCGCGAGGGCCGCGTGGTCCAGCTGGCGCTGGACCCGCGCTAGTCGCCGAAGGTGCCGAAAGTGGCACGTCCCTCGGTCCGGTACGTATGGACGGCGATGCCGGTGGACGTCGTACGGGAGCCCGTCAGCTCGAAGGCCGTCGGCAGCCCGCCGGTCGGGAACAGCCGCCGCCCCGCGCCCAGGAAGACCGGGAAGACCAGCAGGTTCAGCTCGTCCACGAGGTCCCGTGCCAGCAGCCACTGCGCGAGCTGACCGCTGCCGTGCACCTGGAGCTCCCCCTCCAGCCCGTCCTTGACCCGGACGACCTCGCTCTGCAGCTCCCCGTCGATCACGGTGGCGGGCCCCCAGGCCGGCTCCTTGAGGGTGGTCGAGGCCACGTACTTCGGCAGCCTGTTCAGGTTGGCGGCGACCGGGTCGGCGGGGTCGTCGTGCTGCGGCCAGTACGAGGCGAAGATCTCGTACGTCTTCCGCCCCAGCAGGAACGCCCCGGCCCGGTCGAAGACCTCGGTGACGAACTCCCCCATCCCCTCGTCGGCGTAGGGCACCACCCAGCCGCCGTACTCGAACCCGCCGCTGGTGTCCTCCTCGGGCCCGCCGGGCGCCTGCATCACGCCGTCGACGGACAGGAAGGTGGTGAGGGTCAGCTTGCCCATGACTCTGCTCTCCTGGCTCGATCGTCCTTACGCGGGTTCAGACTCCCGGGCCGCCCGGGACTCATCGGTGCGGCGCGCGCGGAACGCCACGTCCGATTCCCGCCCGCGCACGGTCCAGGCGCGGCCAGGCCGCGTGCGCGGGCCGGATGCGGACCGGCCCGGGCCTCCCGGCGTCGAACGCCCGTAGGGGCGCACCGGCCTGCGGTGCGCCCCTACGGGCCGTGCGCGCCCCGGGGGTGTCGGCCCCCGAGCCGGCTGCTTCCGGCGCGGGTGCGGGTGGATCCCGCACCTCCCGCGTCGGCGGGACTGGACTACGCGCCCAGTTCCTGAGCGCGAGCGGCAAGGGCGGCGGCGCCGGCCTCCGTCAGGGAGCCGTGCAGGCGCAGGCGGGAGAAGCCGCCGTCCGGGAAGATGTCGATCCGGACGTGCGTGCCGACCGCCGGGGCGTCCAGCACGAAGCGGTGGTTGGTGTCGGGCTGCAGGCGGGTGCGCGGCAGGAACTCCGTCCACTCGCCCTCCTCGCCCGTCTTGACGGAGAGGGAGGCCCAGCCCGCGGAGTTGCCCTTCAGGTACGCCGTGTCGATCTCGACGGCGCGGATCTCGGACTCCGCGACGAGCTGGTAGCGGATCCAGTCGTTGCCGTTGTCGCGGCGGCGGGCGGTCTCCCAGCCGTCGTCCATCTTGCGGGAGCGGCCCGGGTTGATGGTGTTGGTCGGCGGGGAGTAGAAGCGGTTGGACGCGTCCTGGACCGAGCCGCCGTTCTCGAGCGCGACGACGTCGAAGGTGCCGAGCGTGGCGAGCCACGCCGGGTCGGGGACGACCTCGCCGTACACGCGCAGGCGGGCGATGCCGCCGTCCGGGTGCTGGTTGACGCGCAGGTGCGTGAAGCGCTGCTCGGCAGTCACCTCGAAGCCGTTGGCCGCGTGGCCGCCGACCGGGGTGCGCGAGACGAGCACGGTCCACTTCACGTCGTCGGCGAGGAGCTCCTCCGGGGTCGGCGCGAGGGCGCCGTCCCAGTTGGTGCCCTCGATGGAGACGGCCTGCGGCATGTTGCCGCGGAAGTGGGCGGTGTCGACGACGATGCCGCGGATGACGCCCGGGGCGCCCAGGCGTACGAGCGCCCAGTCGTGGTCCTCGGCGGTCGGCCAGGGCTGGGTGGCGGAGACGCCGCGGCGGCGGCGGGTCTCCCAGCCGTCCATGATCTTGCCCTTGTGGCCGAAGTGCTCGGGGTCGAAGTGCGCGGCCTCGGCGATGAGCAGGTTCTCGCGCTGGGCGAAGAACTCGTCGTTGGCAGCGATGACACCGGCGCCCAGCTCACGCGCGGCGAGGTTCGCGTACTGGGTGAACGGGAAGTCCGCGGTGCGGTAGTCCGCGTACGGGTCGCCGCCTCCGTACGGGTTCGCGTTACCGGTGAAGGAAGCCAGTCCAGTTGAACGCTGTGCCACTGTCAGTTCTGCCTTTCGAGGAGGAGGCCCGTGGGCTCGGTCGGGGTGCCGTGATCGGCGATCTGCGTACCGCGCAGCCAGGTGGACTTCACGACGCCGTGCAGGGTCTTGCCCGCGTACGCCGTGATCCGGTTGCGGTGGTGGAGCTCGGCCGGATCCACAGTGAACGTTTCTTCAGGGGCCACGACGGCGAAGTCGGCGTCGCGGCCCACCTCGATCGCGCCCTTCTGCGTCAGCCCGGCGAGAGCGGCGGGGGCGGCGGACATCCAGCGCACGACGTCCTCCAGGCTGCGGCCGCGGCGGCGCGCCTCGGTCCAGATGGCGGGCAGGCCCAGCTGGAGGGAGGAGATGCCGCCCCACGCGGTGGCGAAGTCGCCGGTCTTGAGG
Organism: Streptomyces sp. cmx-11-4; assembly: GCA_049998195.1. GTDB lineage: Bacteria > Actinomycetota > Actinomycetes > Streptomycetales > Streptomycetaceae > Streptomyces. The sequence goes on along the minus strand of JAEBET010000002.1, from coordinate 182,851 downwards.
TCCGCCGTGGAGGGCGAGTGGTCCGAGACGATGCAGTCGATGGTGCCGTCGGCGAGCGCGTCCCACAGGAGGTCCTGGTTGGCGGCCTCGCGGATGGGCGGGCAGCACTTGAACTCGGTGGCGCCGTCCGGGACTTCCTCGGCCGTGAGGGTGAGGAAGTGCGGGCAGGACTCGACGGTGATCCGGACGCCCTCGGCCTTGGCGGCGGCGATCAGCGGCAGCGCGTCGGAGGAGGACAGGTGCAGGACGTGGACGCGGGCGTTCAGCCGCTTCGCCTGGGCGATCAGGTTCTCGATCGCGGTGTTCTCGGCGTCGCGCGGCCGGGAGGCCAGGAAGTCGGCGTACTTGGGGCCCGGGTTCTGCGGCGCGGAGTCCAGGTGGTGCGGGTCCTCGGCGTGCACGATCATCAGGCCGCCGAAGCCGGTGATCTCGGCGAGGGAGGCGGCGAGCTGGTCCTGGTCGAGCTCGGGGAACTCCTCCACGCCCGAGGGCGACAGGAAGCACTTGAAGCCGTAGACGCCGGCGTCGTGCAGCGGGCGCAGGTCCTTGACGTTGTCCGGCAGGGCGCCGCCCCAGAAGCCGACGTCCACGTGCGCCTTGGCGCGGGCGACCTCCTGCTTGACGCGCAGGTTGTCGGTCGTGGTGGTCGGGGGGAGGGAGTTCAGGGGCATGTCGAGGAGGGTGGTGATGCCACCGGCCGCCGCGGCGCGGGTCGCCGTCCAGAAGCCTTCCCACTCGGTGCGGCCCGGGTCGTTCACGTGGACGTGGGTGTCGACCAGACCGGGGAGCAGGACGTCGTCGCCGAAGTCCTCCAGCCGGGCTCCGGCCGGTACCTCGGTCCCATGCGCCAGCACGGCCGTGATCTTCCCGCCGGCGACGGCCACCGAGGCGGCGCGCGTCCCCTCGGGGGTGATGACGCGCGTCGAGCGCAGTACCAGTTCCACAGCCACGTCAGACACCGGAACCTCCCCATCTACTTCCACAGAGCGAAATTCAACGTTCTGTTGACGGAGTCTTCACGTCGATCGAGAAGCAGTCAAGGGTGCCCGGACGGACCGCTGACACGCCCTCATCGCAATTGGATGTTTCCACAGGATGGAATTAAGATTTCGGTATACAGAATGTAGCTACCACCACCGGGGGACGGGGAGGTAACTTCCCGAGGACGTCCGCCACCCGGACAAACCGCCTCTGACCGGCGGGGACGGCTTCGCCCCTGCTCTAGGGCCGACGCCGACCGACCGGTAGGCTGCTTCCTTGCCTGCCAGCACCGAAAGGACCGCGCCGTGCCGACGTCCAGCGCCAGCACCACCGACGCTTCCGCCAAGCCCACCGCCGCCAGCGGTGGCGTCCAGTCCCTCGAGCGCGCCTTCGATCTGCTCGAACGCATGGCCGATGCCGGGGGTGAGGTCGGCCTCAGCGAGCTCTCCGCGGCCAGCGGACTGCCCCTGCCGACGATCCACCGTCTCATGCGCACCCTCGTGGCGTGCGGCTACGTCCGCCAGCAGCCCAACCGACGTTACTCCCTCGGGCCCCGGCTGATCCGCCTCGGCGAGTCCGCGTCGCGGCTGCTGGGCACCTGGGCCCGCCCCTACCTCGCCCGCCTGGTGGAGGAGACCGGGGAGACGGCGAACATGGCCCTGCTCGACGGGGACGAGATCGTCTACGTCGCCCAGGTGCCTTCCAAGCACTCCATGCGCATGTTCACCGAGGTCGGCCGCCGGGTGCTCCCGCACTCCACCGGCGTGGGCAAGGCGCTCCTCGCCCACACCCCCGCCGACGAGGTACGGGCCCTGCTGGCGCGCACCGGCATGCCGGCGGCGACCGAGAAGACCATCACCACGCCCGAGGGCTTCCTCGAGGCGCTGGAGCACGTCCGCAAGGTGGGCTTCGCGGTCGACGACAACGAGCAGGAGATAGGAGTCCGCTGCCTCGCCGTGTCGGTGCCGAACTCGCCGACCGCCGCCGCGATCTCCATCTCGGGTCCGGCGGGCCGGGTGACCGAGGCCGTGGCCGAGTCCTTCGTGCCGATCCTGCAGGGTGTCGCCGCCGAGCTCTCGGTGGCCCTCTCCAACCAGACCCCCGCCTGAGCGCACTCCGTCCCAGGCGTACGAAGGCCCCCGCCGCCCCTCTCCGGAGGGACGGCGGGGGCCTTCGTACGACCTCCCTGCCCCGGTCAGGAGGCCGGGACCGGTTCCGGGCTCTGTGTGAGGCGGCCGTCGGCCATCGTCGCCGTACGGTCCATCCGTTCCAGGTGGGCGTGGTCGTGGGTGACCAGCACCGTGGCCGTGGAGCGCTCGCGGGTGAGCGTGACCAGCAGGTCGAGCACGGCGGCGCCGCGCTCGTGGTCGAGGGCGCTGGTCGGCTCGTCCACCAGCAGCACGGCGGGTTCGTTCATCAGGGCGCGGGCTATGTTGATCCGCTGGCGCTGGCCGCCGGAGAGCTGGTGGGGCCGCTTGTCGGCCTTGTCCGCCAGCCCCACCGCGTCCAGCAGCTCCAGCGCGCGCCGGCGCAGCACCCGCGAGGGGCGGCCCGAGAGGTGCGCCATGACCTGGAGCTGTTCGGCGGCGGTCAGCGAGGCCAGCAGGTTCGGCTGCTGGAAGACGATGCCGATCTTCTCCCGGCGCAGGGCCGCTTTCTCGGCGGCGCTCAGCTTCGCCGTGTCCCGGCCGGCCACGACCACCCGGCCGGAGTCCGGGGTGACCAGGGTGGCGGCGACGGCGAGCAGGCTCGACTTGCCGGAACCGGAGGGTCCGATCACCGCGGTCAGGGTGCCGGCGGGCACCTCCAGGCCGACCGCGTCGAGCGCGGTGAGCCGGGAGTCGCCGTCGGGGTACGTGAGCGTGACGTCGTGCACGAGCAGGGTCATCGGGCGCTCCCGAGGGCGGTCAGCGGGTCGACGGCGGTGATCCGCCGGATGGACAGGGCCGCGCCCAGCGCGCCGAGCGCGATCATCACGGCGGCCGGTACGAGCACGGTGGCGGTGTCGAGCACGAAGGGCACGTCCCCGCCGCTGATCAGCGCCCCGAAGCCGGCGGCCAGCGCCGTGCCCAGCCCGGTGCCGATCACGAGCATCACCACGGCCTGGCCGAGGGCGTCCTTGAGGAGGTACGGGGTGGAGGCGCCCAGTGCCTTCAGTACGGCGATGTCCCCGCTCCGCTGGATGGTCCACACCGTGAAGAAGGCGCCTATCACCAGGGCCGAGATGGCGAAGAGGAAGCCGCGCATCAGCTGGAGCGAGCCGTTCTCGGCCTGGTAGGAGCCGATGGCGCCCAGAGCCTCGTCCACGGTCCGGGCCCTGGTGCCGGCGGCCGTGTCCGCGGCGGACAGGTCGATGCCGTCACCGGAGACCGCGAGGACGGTGGCCAGGTTCTCCAGGGAGGTGCCGGGGTTGCCGATGCGCTGCCAGTCGTTCAGGTCCATCCAGACGACCGGGGTGTGGCTGTAGGCGGCGGTGCCGGAGACGGCGGCCACGGACAGCTCGAGCGGGCCGATCTTCAGCTTGGCTCCCGCGGCGAGACCGCCCAGCTCCTTCGCCGCCTTCTCGGTGAGGACCACCTGGCCCTGGGTGAGGCCCGCGCCGCGTGGAGCCAGCCCCCCGGCCGGCTCCACGCCGAAGACGGACACCGCGGCGGTGCGCTCGCCCGAGGCGGCGTTGGTGGTACGGATCCCGAGCGGCTCGGCCGCGCTCACCCCGGGCTGCTCCCGCCAGGCCCGCCAGGCCCTCTCCGGCACCTGGGAGTTGGTGAAGGACACCTTCTGGTCACCGGCGGGCGCGGCGAAGGCCAGGTGGGTGGCGGGCAGCCCGGTGACGGCCGAGATGTTCTCCCGGGCCAGGCCGGCGGTGAGTCCGGACAACAGGCCGACCAGCAGCGTGATCAGCAGGACCACCGAGCCCATGAGGGCGAACCGGCCCTTCGCGAACCGTAGATCTCTCCATGCGACGAACATGTCCCCCACCTTGGTCTTCCGCGTGGACACAAGGCATCGCGCCACGGTAGCGATCCTCGTATCGAAGGGCGCACCGAGACATCGAACTTTCGGTTGACCGGGGGTGGCCCGGCCGGACTTACGCTGGTCCGGCGATGACTGCTCCTGTTCTCCCCGTTCTCCCCGTTCCCTCCGCCTCCCGCCCCCTCACGCCCGTGTCCAAGGTGCTGCGGCTGTGCCTGCACGCCCTGCTGCTGGGGCTGCTCTCGCTGGCCGCCGGGCGGGCGCTGGCCGACTCCGCGCCCCGGGCCGGCTGGGTGGTAGCCGTCTGCGCGGTGCTGGCCGTCGTGTACGCGGGCGGCGTACGGGCCCCCGCGGTGCACCGCTCGCCGCGCGCCGGGGCCGTGTGGCTGGCCGCGCTGGGCGCGGCCTGGGCGGCCCTGCTGGCGATCTCCCCCGACGGGCTGTGGATCGCCTTCCCGCTGTACTTCCTGGAGCTGCACCTGCTGCGGCTGCGCTGGGGGGTCGCGGCCGTCGCGCTGACCGCCTGCGCGGCCATCGGCGGCTTCCTCGCGCACAGCGTCGACGTGACCCCGGGGGCGTTCCTCGGGCCGCTGCTGGGCGGTGCCGTGGCGGTGGCGACCGTACTGGGCTACCAGGCGCTGTACCGCGAGAGCGAGCGCCGCCGCGAGCTGATCGAGGAGCTCATCGCCACCCGGGCGGAACTGGCCGCCGCCGAGCGCAGCGCCGGGATCCTCGCCGAACGGGAGCGGCTCGCCCGGGAGATCCACGACACCCTGGCCCAGGGGCTGTCCTCCATCCAGCTGTTGCTGCGGGCCGCCGAGCGCACCCTCTCCGAGGGCCCGGCGGGCACCGCGGGCACGGGCACTGCGGGTGCGGGCACGGGCACGGGGACTGCGGGTGCGGGCACGGCCACTGCGGGCCCGGCGCCCGAGCCGGCCGGGGCGGCGACCGCCGGCGGGCAGGCGGCCGCGCTGGCGCACATCGCGCAGGCACGTGAAGCCGCCCAGGAGAACCTGGCCGAGGCCCGCCGGTTCGTCCGCGCCCTGACCCCGCCCGACCTGGAGCACGGCTCCCTGCCGGCGGCCCTGCGGCGGCTGTGCGCCGGGGCGCCCTGGCCGCGGGTGCGGTTCTCGCTGAGCGGCAGCCCGCGGGTGCTGCCGACCCCGTACGAGGTGGCCCTGCTGCGGATCGCGCAGTCGGCGCTGGCCAATGTGGTGCGCCACGCGCGGGCGAAGCGCGCCGAGATCACCCTGACCTTCATGGACGCCTCGGTGACGCTGGACATCGTGGACGACGGGCAGGGCTTCGACCCCCGCTCCGCGGCCGCCGCCGGCGGGGACGGGGGCTTCGGGCTGCCCGCGATGCGCTCGCGCGCCGAGACCCTGGGCGGGCTGTTCACCGTGGAGTCCGACCCCGGCCAGGGCACCGCCGTGGCCGTCACCCTGCCGCTGCCCCTGGAGGCGTCCTGATGGCCATCCGGTTGCTGCTCGCGGACGACCACCCGGTGGTCCGGGCCGGACTGCGCGCGGTGCTGGACACCGAACCGGACTTCGCGGTGGTGGCCGAGGCCGCGACCGCCGAACGGGCGGTGGAACTGGCCGCCGCCGAGCCGGTGGACGTGGTGCTGATGGACCTCCAGTTCGGCCCCGGGATGCACGGTTGCGAGGCCACCGCCCTGATCACGGCCCGGCAGGACGCGCCCCGGGTGCTGGTGCTGACCACGTACGACACGGACGCGGACATCCTGGCGGCGGTGGAGGCCGGCGCGTCGGGCTACCTGCTGAAGGACGCCCCGCCGGAGGAGCTGGCGGCGGCGGTACGGACGGCCGCGGCGGGCCAGTCGGCGCTGGCCCCGGCGGTGGCGCTGCGGCTGATGGACCGGATGCGGACCCCGGCGGAGGCGCTGACGAAGCGGGAGCTGGAGGTGCTGCAGCTGGTCGCGGACGGCCTGTCGAACCAGCAGGTCTCCAAGCGGCTCTTCCTCAGTCAGGCCACGGTCAAGTCCCACCTGGTGCACATCTACGCGAAGCTCGGCGTCGACTCGCGCACCTCGGCGGTGGCGGCGGCCGCCACCCGCCGCCTGATCCGTACCCCTTAGGCCTGCGTTTCCAGCACGGCGACCTCCCAGCCGAAGCACACGACGAGCTGCCCGTCGGGGTGCCAGGCCAGGGCGGCGACCGGTTGCGGGAACACGAGCCGGGCGCCGAGCTGCTCGCCGGTGCGCAGGTCGCAGACACGGACCGTGCCGTCGCCGGGGACGCCGGCGATGAGGACGGGGCTGCCGTCCACCACCGCGGTGGTGATCGCGCCCACCACACCCTCAGTATGTGGCGCCCTACCGGCACGCGGCCCGAGCGGCGGGGCACGCACCCCTACGCCACCCAGTACGGCCGTTCCACCGCTGGGGAGAGCGGTACCCCGTCGTGGAAGGCCTGCGCGAGGAGCCGGACGCCCTTGTCCAGGCGGTCGGCGGGCAGGGTGTACGGGATCCGGAGCCGGTGCTCGAAGGTGCCCGGATCCACCCCGAACCGGGCGCCGCGGCCGATGTGCACCCCGGCCGCCGCGGCGCGTTCGGACAGCGCGGAGCTGACGGGCTCGCCGAGGTCGACCCAGAGCGAGAGCCCGCCCGGCGGGAGCTGCCAGGACCACTCCGGGGTGTGCCGCTGCAGGGACCCGACCAGAGCCTCGCGCTGGATCCGCAGCTGCGCGAGGCGGGCGGGCAGCGACCGTTCCAGGCTTTCCACCAGCGGGAGGGCGACCAGCTGGTCGAGTACCGAGCCGGTCATGTCGGCGGAGACCCGTACGGAGGTCAGCTCGGTGATCATCTTCGCGGTGGCGCGGATCCAGCCCACCCGCAGGCCGCCCCAGTGGGTCTTGCTGAGCGAGCCGATGGTGATCACGTGCTCGGCGCCGCCGCGCGGGGCGAGCGAGGCCAGCGGCGGGGGCGCGGGGACGTCCAGCGCGATGTCGGCGATGGTCTCGTCGACGACCAGCCAGGTCCCGGTGGCCCGGGTGGCCGCGAGCAGCCTCAGCCGCTGCTCCGGCGGCATCAGCGCGCCGGTCGGGTTGTGGAAGTCGGGGATGGAGTACGCCAGCCGGGGCACGGTCTGGCGCAGCGTGGATTCGGCGATCTCCATGTCCCAGCCCGCGTCGGAGACGGCCACGGACCCGGTGCGCAGCCGGGCGTGGCGCAGGGCGTCGAGGGCGTTGGCGTAGGTCGGGTTCTCGGTGACGACCCGGTCCCCGGGGCGGCAGAGCAGGCTGACGACGAGCGCGAAGGCCTGCTGGGCCCCGGCCGTGACCAGGATCTGCTCGGGACGGGTGGGCAGCCCGCGCCGGGTGAACCGCTCGGCGACGGCCGTGCGCAGGTCGGGCAGGCCGAAGGGGTGGTATCCGGGGTTCCGGGCGAGCCGGGGCAGCCGGGGGGCGGCCCAGGCGAAGGCCTCGGCGAGGCTGCCCTCCGGGGCGCCCATGGCGGCGATGGCGAGGTCGATCCCGGGGTCGCCGTCGGGCCGGCCGCCGGTGCCGCCGCCGATGAGGGCGGGCGAGCCGACCGGCAGGTGCCCGTCCGGGAGTTCGGTCCAGGTGCCGGAGCCGCGGCGGCTGCGGACGTAGCCGCTCTCGCGCAGCAGGTCGTAGGCGCCGGTGACGGTGGCCCGGCTGGCGCCGACCGCCTCGGCGAGCTCGCGCTCGGCGGGCAGCCGTACGTGCAGGCCGATGCGGCCGTCGAGGATCAGCGTGCGCACGGCGTCGGCGAGCGCCCGGTAGCCGGGACGGGCCAGCACCTCGGCGGGGAGCAGGGCCGCGAGCTGGCGGCTGCCGATCGTTCTGTCCGCTGTCTGGACCACTCGTCCGTTTGCCATGCCAACCTCCCCTGATTGGCTCTGACGGCCAGGCCAATCGAGGACCAGACTCGCCGCATTGGCCCCCGATTGGCAAGGAGACGCGTGATGCTGACCGACCGTGACGAACGAGCCCTGCTGTCCGCCGCCGAGAACCGGATCTCCGAGCCGCTGCGCATGGGGGCCGCGCTGGCCGCCGTACGGCGCTCCCTGAGACGGCGCGCCCCGGCCTCCGTACGGGAGCGAGAATCGGTGGCATGTCAGCCGATCCCCACGCCGCATCCCGCACCGCTTCCCCCTCCGGCTCCCACCCCGGATCCCAGCCCGGCTCCCACCCCCGATCCCACCCCGGCTCCCACCCGGCCGGCCATCCCGACCCTCCGGTGATCGCGGGCCTGCTCCTGGCGGCGGGCGGCGGCCGCCGCCTGGGCGGGCGGCCCAAGGCCCTGCTGCCCTACCGCGGCCGCCCGCTGGTCGAGAACGCCGTACGGGTGCTGCGCGAGGCGGGCTGCGGGCCCGTGCACGTGGTGCTCGGCGCCTCGGCGGCCGAGGTCCGCGAGCGCGCGGACCTGGCCGGATGCGTGGTCGTGGACAACCCCGACTGGGCCCAGGGCATGGGCTCCTCGCTGCGGGCCGGTCTCGCCTCCCTGGCCGGTACGGGCGCCCGCGCGGCCCTGGTCTCCCTGGTGGACCAGCCGGGCATCGGTCCGGTGGCCGTGGCCCGGGTACGGGAGGCCTACCGCTCCCCCGCCAGCCTGGTGGCGGCGGCCTACGACGGGGAGCGCGGCCATCCGGTGCTCTTCGGCGCGGACCGGTGGGCGGACATCGTGGAAACGGCCACGGATGACAAAGGTGCGCGTGTCCACCTGACACAGCACGCGGCGGAGCTCACTCTGGTGGAGTGCGCGGATGTGGCCGAACCCTTCGACATCGACGTGCCGGCCGATCTGGCGCGGCTCGAGCGGGACTGAAGTGCGTTCGGGCAGCGCAGGGTGTGACCACGGTGGCACTGAGCGCCACCCCGCGGGCAAAATCTGTCGACCCGGAGAATCTCGATATCAACAAACCATTGAACTTCCACCATGAGGAAATTACTATCCACTGGTCAGAAGCGCCCTGAACCCCCAGACGGCGCCCGCGACCGTATTTGGAACTCTCCACACTCGACGGCACTCCGTGCCGTCCGCGCGCGAGCATTCCCCGCGGCCGCCAGGCACCGCCGCTGCAAGGAGTGACAGATATGTCCGCACCAGCGCCGTCATCGCTGGCCATCGTCGATGCCGAACCCCTGCCCCGACAGGACGAAGTCCTCACAGAAGCGGCGCTGGCCTTCGTGGCCGAGCTCCACCGGCGGTTCGCCCCGCGCCGGGCCGAGCTCCTCGCCCGCCGCGCCGACCGGCGCGCCGAGATCGCCCGCACCTCCACGCTCGACTTCCTCCCGGAGACCGCACAGATCCGCGAGGGCGACTGGAAGGTCGCGCCGGCCCCGGCCGCGCTGAACGACCGCCGCGTGGAGATCACCGGTCCGACCGACCGGAAGATGACCATCAACGCCCTGAACTCGGGCGCCCGGGTCTGGCTCGCCGACTTCGAGGACGCCTCGGCCCCCACGTGGGAGAACGTCGTCCTCGGCCAGCTCAACCTGATCGACGCGTACGAGCGCCGCATCGACTTCACCGACGCCCGCACCGGCAAGGCCTACGCGCTGAAGCCCGCCGAGCAGCTCGCCACCGTCGTGATGCGGCCGCGCGGGTGGCACCTCGAGGAGCGCCACCTCGAGTTCGAGGGCGGCCCGGCCTCCGGCTCGCTGGTCGACTTCGGCCTGTACTTCTTCCACAACGCGAAGCGTCTGATCGACCTCGGCAAGGGCCCGTACTTCTACCTGCCGAAGACGGAGTCGCACCTGGAGGCGCGCCTCTGGAACGAGATCTTCGTCTTCGCCCAGGACTACGTCGGCATCCCGCAGGGCACCGTCCGCGCCACGGTCCTGATCGAGACGATCACCGCCGCGTACGAGATGGAGGAGATCCTCTACGAGCTGCGCGACCACGCGGCCGGCCTGAACGCGGGCCGCTGGGACTACCTCTTCTCCATCGTCAAGAACTTCCGTGACGGCGGCGAGAAGTTCGTCCTGCCGGACCGCAACGCGGTGACGATGACCGCCCCGTTCATGCGGGCGTACACCGAACTCCTGGTCCGCACCTGCCACAAGCGCGGCGCGCACGCCATCGGCGGAATGGCGGCCTTCATCCCGTCCCGCAAGGACGCCGACGCGAACAAGATCGCCTTCGAGAAGGTCAAGGCCGACAAGGACCGCGAGGCCGGCGACGGCTTCGACGGCTCCTGGGTCGCCCACCCCGACCTGGTTCCGATCGCGATGGCCTCCTTCGACGCCGTGCTCGGCGACAAGCCGAACCAGAAGGAGCGCCTGCGCGAGGACGTCTCGGTGGCCGCGGGCGAGCTCATCGCGATCGACTCGCTGGACGCCAAGCCCACGTACGACGGCCTGCGCAACGCCGTCCAGGTCGGCATCCGGTACATCGAGGCCTGGCTCCGCGGCCACGGCGCCGTCGGCATCTTCGGCCTGATGGAGGACGCCGCCACCGCCGAGATCTCGCGCTCGCAGATCTGGCAGTGGATCAACGCCGGAGTCGTCTTCGAGAACGGCCGGACGGCCACGGCCGAGCTGACCCGTACCATCGCGGCCGAGGAACTGGCCGCGCTGCGCGCCGAGCTGGGCGAGGAGGCCTTCGCGGCCGGGAAGTGGCAGCAGGCCCACGACCTCCTCCTCCAGGTCTCCCTGGACGCGGACTACGCCGACTTCCTCACCCTCCCCGCGTACGACCAGCTGGTCGGCTGAACCTCTGTGTTCGACTGAAACGCACAGCAGTCGAACACAGCCGCCTCCGCCCCCGTCGCCCTTCCGGCGCCGGGGGCGGAGGCGTTTTCCGGGCCCGGGAGCCGAACGACCGATCGGTCGTTACTCGTTCGTAACGTGACTGTACCTAGCGGTAACAAGCGGGGGCGTGTCACCTTTCCGATGCCACCGGCCGGCGGTAACCCCCACTTCCCCAGCCATGCGCCGGAGTTGTTCCCGGATCCCGCATGGCCGACCGCAGGAGTTCCGCAGTGATCGGATTCCGCACCGTCAGCAAGGACCGGGCCGGCAGTCGTGTGCGACGACTGGCCGGAGCCGGAATGGTTCTGCCGCTCGCCGTCGGCGCACTGATGGCCGCCGGCGCCGGCACCTCCGCCGCCAGTCCCGGCAACGGGCCCACCGCCGTGGTCTCCCTGGGCGACAGCTACATCTCCGGCGAGGCCGGGCGCTGGAAGGGCAACAGCCTGACCAACAGCGGGAGCCGGAACGGGACCGACCGGGGCTGGGTCAGCGCCGGCACCTACGATCCCGGCAAGGTCTACGGGACCACCGCGGGCGGCTGCCACCGCTCCGACTCCGCCGAGGTGCGCAGCGCCGGGGCGATCGCGGACGTGGCGGTCAACCTGGCCTGTTCCGGGGCCACGTCCGAGAACGTGTTCCGCGCCTCCAACGGCGGGGTGGCCTTCAAGGGAGAGGCCCCGCAGGCCGATCAGCTCGCCGCCGTGGCCGCGAGCCACAACGTCAAGGTCATCGCCCTGTCCATCGGCGGCAACGACCTCGGCTTCGCCGACATCATCAAGGACTGCGCGTACGACTTCATCATCTGGAACTCGTACTGCTACGACGACCAGCAGTACGGCGTCGACCAGAAGATCGACGCCGTGATGGGCGCGGTCGGCAAGTCCGTGGACGAGGTCCGGGCCGTGATGCGCGGGGCCGGATACGCCGACTCCTCCTACCGGATCGTGCTGCAGTCCTACCCGTCGCCGATCCCCCGCAGTGCGGAGAACCGGTACACGCAGAGCGACTGGAGCCGGCTCAACACCGGCGGATGCCCCTTCTGGAACCGGGACTCGGACTGGGCGCGGGACTCGCTCGTCCCCCAGATCGCGAACCGCATCAAGGGTGTCGCCGCCGCCAAGGGCGTGCAGTTCCTGGACCTGCGGGACATGCTCCAGGGGCGCGAGGTGTGCGCCAAGGCGAGCAAGCACGTGACCTCGTCCGTCCCGGCCTCGGCGACCACGAGCGAGTGGGCGCGCTGGATCGACAACAACGAGTCGCAGGGCCTGATCCAGGAGTCCATGCACCCGAACTACTTCGGCCAGCTGGCCGCGGGGCGCTGCCTGGCCCTGGTCGTGGCGCAGCCCGCCGCATCCGGCTTCAGCTGCAAGAACACCGCGGGGGCCGACCAGAAGGGGATGTACCTGACGCCCGCTCCGTAGCCCGGAAAACCGGATGGTCCACAGCGGTACGGGCTGGCATGCTGCCCCGCATGGCAGCCCGTACCGCACGTCCCAGCCTGTACATCTCCGTCGACGTCGAGGCCGACGGACCCATTCCGGGTCCGTACTCGATGATCAGCTTCGGGGCCGCCGTCGCAGGGCGGCAGGACGGCGCGTCGTATACGGCCGCCGACCCCGAAGCGCTCACCCTCTACCGGGAGTTGCGGCCGATCTCCGACGCGTTCGTGCCCGAGGCGCTCGCCGTGAGCGGGCTCGACCGGGACCGGCTGGTGCGCGAGGGCGCCGATCCGGACACGGCGATGGCGCAGTTCCGTACGTGGGTGCGGGAGGTCTCGGCCGGCGCGCAGCCCGTGATGTGCGGCTACCCGGCCTCCTTCGACTGGACCTTCCTGTACTGGTACCTGATGCGCTTCGGCGGCGAGAGCCCGTTCGGCCACTCCGGATGTCTGGACATGAAGACCCTGTACGCGACGAAGGCCCGCGTACCGCTGCGGGCCGCCGTCAAGGGCCGGATGCCGCGCGAACTGCTGTCGCGGCGGCCGCACACGCACCACGCGCTGGACGACGCGATCGAGCAGGCCGAGCTGATGAGCAACCTCATGCTCTGGCAGCCCTGAGGAAGACGTACGGCGGTGCGCACGCCACACCCGCAGTGGGTGGCGTGCGCACCGCCGTACGCGGTTCAGTGCACCGGGACCGGGTCGGGGGCGCTCACCCCGCGCCGGGCGCCGAGGTGGTTGAAGCCGAGGTTGAGCAGGATCGCCACCACGCAGCCGGTGCTGATGCCGGAGTCGAGGACCACGAGAAGGTCCTTCGGGAAGGCGTGGTAGAACTCCGGCGCGGCGATCGGGATCAGGCCGATGCCGACCGAGGCGGCGACGATCAGGGCGTTCTCGCCCTTCTCCATGGCCGCGCCGGCCAGGGTCTGGATGCCGCTGGCCGCGACCGAGCCGAAGAGCACGATGCCGGCGCCGCCGAGGACCGGCAGCGGAACCACGCCGATCACGGAGGCGGCCATCGGGCACAGGCCGAGCAGGATCAGGATGCCGCCGCCGGCGGCGACCACGAACCGGCTGCGCACCTTGGTCATGGCGACCAGCCCGATGTTCTGGGCGAAGGCGCTGCACATGAAGCCGTTGAACAGCGGGCTGATCGCGCTGCCGAGGGTGTCGGCGCGCAGGCCGCCCGCGATGGTCTTCGCGTCGGCCGGACGGCCGACGATCTTGCCCAGGGCCAGGATGTCGGCGGTGGACTCGGTCATGCAGACGAGCATGACGATGCACATGGAGATGATCGCGGCGACCTGGAACTGCGGGGCGCCGAAGTGGAACGGGGTCGGGAAGCCGATCACCGAGGCGTTCTTGACGGCGTCGAAGCTGGTCATGCCGAGCGGCAGGGCGATGAGCGTGCCCGCGACGAGGCCGAGCAGGATGGCGATCTGCTGGAGGAAGCCGCGCAGGAACTTGCGCATCAACAGGACGATGACCAGGGTGGCGGCGGCCATGCCGATGTTCTTCATCGAGCCGTAGTCGGCGGCGGCACTGTTCCCGCCCTGCGACCAGGTGAAGGCGACGGGCAGGAGCGAGACGCCGATCAGGGTGATGACCGTACCCGTCACGACCGGCGGGAAGAAGCGGACGAGTTTGCCGAAGTAGGGGGCGGCGAAGAAGCCGATGACTCCGGCGACGATGATCGCGCCGAAGATGATCGGTATCGCGTTGTCCCCCTCCCCCTTGCCGATCGCGATCATCGGGGTCACACCGGCGAAGGACACGCCGTTGACGAAGGGGAGTTTGGCGCCGATCTTCCAGAACCCGAGGGTCTGGAGGAGGGTGGCGACGCCGGCGGTGAAGAGCGAGGCGCCCATCAGGAAGGCGGTCTCGGTGGCCGAGAGTCCGACGGCAGGACCGACGATCATGGGCGGAGCGACGACACCCGCGTACATGGCGGCCACGTGCTGGAGACCGCTGGTGAACATTTTCAGCGGGGGCAGGGTCTCGTCGACCGGGTGTTTCTCCCCGGAGACCTGCGGGCTTGCGACTGCGTCTTTGCGAAACCTGGGCGACTGGGCCACGGTTTCCTCCGGTCGGGTAACACGTCGGCAGGGACGTGGGTGTCATGGAGGTGGTGCGAAAGCGGTGCGAGTCGAGCTGTATGGAGTTGTGGGTGGTGCGCATGCTTGTCCCAAGGGGTGCAGAAACGATTCGCCCAAACCGTTCCGCGTGCGTTTTCGCGCATGGCGAAGCCAGTGGCACGAGTCACCGCCCCCGGGGGCGCCTTCGGATGTCCTCAGGCGCTTCCCGGGATCGGCTGCCGCGGACCCCGCTCGGGTCCGCGGCCCCCGGCCGGGGGCCGTCCCCCCCGGCCGGACTCTTGGGGGCATCTCCCAGCGGTAGCTGGGAGAGGATCAGGCCTGCGCGGAGATCCGCGCGAGGCGCTGGGCCTCTTCCCGCGTGGACACCGCGATGGCGTCCTCGTCGGCGAAGAGCAGTCGGTTGTTCTCGACGATCTGCTTGCCGTTGACGAACGAGGCCGTCACCGGGGCGGCCGCACCGAAGACCAGCGCCGTGACCGGGTCGGCGATCGAGGAGTGCAGGAACGTGCTCAGGTTCCACATCACCAGGTCGGCGCACTTGCCGGCCTCGAGCGAGCCGATGTTGTCGGCACGGCCGAGGACCTGGGCGCCACCGTACGTACCCAGGCGCAGGGCCTGACGGGCGTTCAGGGCGCGCTCGCGGTGGACCGGGTTCAGGCGGTTGATCAGGAGCGCGTTGCGCAGCTCGGTGTGCAGCTCACCGGACTCGTTGGAGGCGGTGCCGTCCACGCCGAGGCCGACCGGGACACCGGCGGCGAGCATGTCCGGGACGCGGGCGATGCCGGCGGCCAGACGGGCGTTGGAGGACGGGCAGTGCGCGACACCGGTCTTGGTGCGGGCGAACGCGGCGATGTCGGAGTCGTTCATGTGGACGCTGTGCGCCATCCACACGTCCTCGCCGAGCCAGCCGGTCGACTCGAAGTAGTCGGTCGGGCCCATGCCGAACAGTTCCTTGCAGAACTGCTCTTCCTCGACGGTCTCGGAGCCGTGCGTGTGCATGCGCACGCCCAGGCGGCGCGCCAGCTCGGCGCCCTGCTTCAGCAGCTCGGTGGAGACCGAGAAGGGGGAGCAGGGGGCGACGGCGACCTGCGTCATCGAGTCGAAGGAGGCGTCGTGGTGCTTCTTGACGGTCGCCTCGGTGTCGGCGAGGGCACCCTCGAGGGTCTCGACGGCGTGGTCCGGCGGCAGGCCGCCGTCCTTCTCGCTGCGGTCCATCGAGCCGCGGGCGAGGGTGAACCGTACGCCCATCTCGGACGCGGCGCGGATGATCGAGCCGGAGAGGTCGCCGGAGCCCTTGGGGAACACGTAGTGGTGGTCCATGGCGGTGGTGACGCCGCCCTTGGCCATCGCGGCGAGGGAGCCCTGCGCGGCCGTGTACGTCATCTGCTCGTCGATGCGCGCCCACGTCGGGTACAGCGCGACGAGCCAGTTGAAGAGGTTGTGGTCGGTGGCCAGACCACGCGTGATCCACTGGTAGAAGTGGTGGTGGGTGTTGACCAGGCCGGGGGTGACGAGGTGACCCGTGCCGTCGATGCGGCGGACCACGTTGTCGAGGTTCTCGGGGGCT
Source organism: Streptomyces sp. cmx-11-4 (assembly GCA_049998195.1). GTDB lineage: Bacteria > Actinomycetota > Actinomycetes > Streptomycetales > Streptomycetaceae > Streptomyces. The sequence goes on along the minus strand of JAEBET010000002.1, from coordinate 167,052 downwards.
TTGCCCGCACCGATCGACTCGATCTTGTTGCCGGCGACGACCACGTAGCCCGAGGCGTACTCGGTGTCGTTCGCGTCGACGGTCGCGATCGCACAGTTCTCGATGACGATGCGCTCGACCGCGCTGTCAAGGGCTGCCGATGCTGCCATGGGACTCCTCGTGCTTTCAGTGGCGGTGCGGGCACGGCAAGGCCCAGGAGATTTGAGTGCCGGAGCCGGGGGCCTTGACAGCTGACAGTACTGCCGCCCCGCGTGATGCGTCCGGGTGCCGATTCAGGAAGCTGAAGGTGTGTCGCGCGGTCCCGGGGCCACTGCGGAGCCCCGGGACGCGCGTGCCGCATCAGAGGTTGGTCATGTCCACGGGGATACGGGCGTCAACGCCGTCCCGGAGCACGGTGGCCTCGATCAGACCGTACGGGCGGTCCGCGGCGAAGTAGACCTCGTTGTCGTTCTTGAGGCCGAACGGCTCAAGGTCGACCAGGAAGTGGTGCTTGTTCGGGAGCGAGAAGCGGACCTCGTCGATCTCCGAACGGTGGTTGATGATGCGCGAACCCATCTGGTACAGGGTCTGCTGCAGCGACAGGGAGTAGGTCTCCGCGAAGGCCTGGAGCATGTGCTTCTTGGTCTCGGCGTAGGACTTCTCCCAGTTGGGCATCCGCTGCTCGTCGTCCGACCAGTTGAAGCGCCAGCGAGCCGACACCTGGGTGGCCAGGATCCGGTCGTAGGCCTCCTTCAGCGTCGTGTACTTGTCCTTCACGTAACCCCAGAACTCGGAGTTCGTGGAGTTCATGACGACCAGGTCCTTGAGGCCGGAGATGACCTCCCAGTTCTGGCCGTCGTACGTGATCTGGGTGACGCGGGTCTCCATGCCCTTGCGGACGAAGGAGTGGTTCACCTCGTCGGAGCCGATGAACTTGGAGTTGGCGTCCGAGGTGGCGATCCGGTCCCAGGAGTACTCCTCGATCCGGATGCGCGCCTTCTGGATCGGCTCCTGGCTGTTCACGAACCAGCGCGCCAGGTGGATGCCGAACTGCTCGGCGGACTCGATGCCGTACTCCTTGGCGAACGCGTACACCGTGTTCTTGGTGGTGTCCGTCGGCAGGACGTTGGCGTTCGAGCCGGAGTAGTGGACGTCGTCCATGTCGCCGGAGAGGGCGACCGAGACGTTCAGGTCCTTGATGTGGTGGGTGTCGCCGTCCCGCGTGATCTTGACGACGCGGTTCTCTGCCTTGCCGTACTGGTTCTGGCCCAGAATCGTGGCCATGCTAGCTCCCTCGGTAAACGGAGTAGCCGAACGGGTTGAGCAGCAGCGGTACGTGGTAGTGCTCGCCGGGAGTGACCGCGAACGTGATCGTCACTTCCGGGAAAAACGCACCGCTGTCCCTTACGCGGGGGGCGTCCTGCTGCGCCTCGGCTTGCTTCTTGGAACTCTGCTTGTTAACGAAGTACGTCTCGGTCTCGAAGTCGAGACGTACGTGGGTGGTGCCCTCCGGCAGCGCCGGCAGGTCCTTGCACCGCCCGTCGGCATCGGTGGCGGAGCCGCCCAGGGCCGCCCACTCTCCGTCGAGCCCGGTGCGGGCCGACAGGGAGATGGCGACGCCCTCGGCGGGCTTGCCGATGCTGGTGTCCAGGATGTGCGTGGACACCGACGCGGTGGTCGCGGTGCTCATGGTCACTCTCCTTCTTCTGCGCGTTCGGCGAGGCGGGTCAGCCGGATGTTGTTGATCTTGACGAGCTCACCGCGGGCGATCTCTCGCTCCCGCTCCGGCGAGTTGTCGATCCGGACCTTGACCGCGTCCCGCATGAACGCACCGGTCGCACCGGTGGCGCAGATGAGGAAGACGTGGCCGAACTTCTCCTGGTAGGCCAGGTTCAGCTCGAGGAGCTCGTTCTTGAGCTCCTCCGAGGCACCGGCCATGCCACGCTGCTCGCGGGCGGAGGTCGGGTCTCCCGGCTTCGGCCGGCCGATCGGCGCGTGGCCTCCCATTGCTTCGCCCAGGTCGTCCGCGGTGAGCTCCGCCATGGCGGCCTCGTTGGCGGCGAACAGGGACTCGGCACTGGCGAAGGGGCGCTGGGCGAGCAGTGTGCCCACCCATGCCGAACTGGCGCACACCTCGTGCAGCTCGGCCGCGGCCGCGCTGTCGTCCAAGGCGTTGAACCGGGTGAGACCCGGGGTCGGACTCGAAGTCACGGTAGGCCTCCGTGGCCTGTTGTTGCTTTGACGGGCTGCGCATAGCTAACGCCCTCGCCAACACGGCGTCAACACTTTGTTGAAACTTCGCGTACACAAAAGCCGCCGCCCGGATGAATTGGGCGACGGCTCGTCACTGTGGGTCAGACCGCGTTCACGTTTGGCTTCACTCTTGGGCGATCTTGTTCGGATTTTCCCGGTTCAAGTAGTTGTACACCGTGAAGCGGCTTACGCCCAGGGCGGCCGCAACCGTTTCCACGCCGTGCCGCACGGAGAAGGCGCCTCGCGCCTCCAGTATCCGCACGACGTCCTGCTTGGCCTTACGGTCGAGCCGGGCCAACGGTACGCCGTGCCGGCGCTCCAGCGCGGCCAGGATGCGGTCCAGCGAATCCGAGAGCTGGGGCAGGCGTACGGCCAGCAGGTCCTGCCCCTCCCAGCTGAGCACGACGTCGTCGGGCTGGGCCAGGGCCGGATCCATCAGCTCGCCGCCCATCGCGTCGACCAGCGGCTTGACCGCGGTGACGAACGGGTGGTCGCGGGGCTCGGTCATGGCGTGTCCTCCCCGAGCACATTGACCTGGAGCGAGACCCGCGTGGCTCCGGCCTCCAGGGAATCGCGCAGCAGCGCGCCGACCGCGGCCAGCACCCGGTCGGCCTCGCCTTCCGCGGTATTGCCGAACGGGCCGACGTCCACCGCGTCCAGCTGGGCCTTCTGGATGACCTCGCGAGCGGCCACGGCATGGGCAGGGGCCTCTTCGAGATCGAAGGGCTCGGTCGTGAACTCCACTCTCAATCGCACGCTCGCCAAGCTACCTGGCACTCAGGACTTTTCGGGAGCCCGTACTTGACAGCCGCGCGAACCTCCATGCAGTCTTCCATCAAGCAGAAACTAACTTCCGCAATACGGAAGGAGCGCACACCCCTCATGGGATACACGGACCAGCGCTTCGATGTAAACCTGTCGATCCTCTTCACGGAACTCCCGCTTCTGGAGCGTCCCGCGGCTGCCGCCGCGGCGGGCTTCACGGCGGTCGAGCTGTGGTGGCCCTGGATCGAGACCCCCACCCCCGCACAGGAGGAGCTCGACGCCCTCAAGAAGGCTCTTGAGGACGCCGGCACCCAGCTGGTGGGACTGAACTTCTACGCCGGCCGGCTGCCGGGCCCGGACCGCGGTGCGGTCTCGGTCCCCGGAGAGGAGTCGGAGCGCTTCAACGCCAACATCAACGTGGCCGCCGACTTCGCGGCCTCGGTCGGCTGCAAGGCACTGAACGCCCTCTACGGCAACCGCGTCGAAGGCGTGGACCCGGCCGTACAGGACGAGCTCGCCCTGAAGAACCTGGTCGTGGCCGCTCAGGCCGCCGACCGGGTGGGCGCGATCCTCCTGATCGAGACCCTCAACAAGCCCGAGTCGCCGCTCTACCCGCTGGTGAGCGCCCCGGCCGGCGTCGAGGTGGTGGACAAGGTCAACGAGGCCACCGGCCTCGGGAACGCCAAGTTCCTGCTCGACCTGTACCACCTGGCGATGAACGACGAGGACCTCTCCGAGGTCATCGAAAAGTACGCCGCAAAGACCGGGCACGTCCAGATCGCCGACAAGCCCGGCCGAGGCGCCCCCGGCACCGGCCAGCTGCCCCTCGAGGAGCTGCTCGACCAGCTGAAGAAGGCCGGATACGAGGGCTACGTAGGCCTGGAGTACAAGGCCGCCGACGCCGCCGCCTCCTTCGCGTGGCTGCCCGCCGAGGCCCGCGCCGCCCAGTAGGCGGACAAAGTCCGGGCGATCAGCCAGGCACCTCACGCACTTTTCGTACAAAGCATTAAGAGAAGGATCCTCGTCATGAGCAACCTCCCCAAGATTGCCTGGATCGGCCTCGGAATCATGGGCTCCCCCATGGCCGAGAACCTCCTGAAGGCCGGCTACCCGGTCACCGGCTTCACCCTGGAGCAGGACAAGCTGGACCGCCTGGCCGCCGCCGGCGGTGCCGCGGCCGGCTCGATCGCCGAGGCCGTCAAGGACGCCGACGTCATCATCACGATGGTGCCCGCCTCCCCGCAGGTCGAGGCGATCTCCTACGGTGAGAACGGCATCCTCGAGAACGCGAAGTCCGGCGCGCTGATCATCGACATGTCGTCGATCACCCCGCAGACCTCGGTCGACCTCGCATCGAACGCCGCCGAGAAGGGCATCCGCGTCATCGACGCCCCGGTGTCCGGCGGCGAGGCCGGCGCCATCGAGGCCGTCCTGTCGATCATGGTGGGTGGCGAGCAGGCCGACTTCGACGCGGCCCTGCCGATCCTCGAGGCGCTGGGCAAGACCATCGTGCTCTGCGGCCCGCACGGCTCCGGCCAGACGGTGAAGGCCGCCAACCAGCTCATCGTCGCGGTGAACATCCAGGCGTGCGCCGAGGCCGTCGTCTTCCTCGAGAAGTCCGGCGTGAACCTCCAGGCCGCTCTGGACGTCCTCAACGGCGGTCTGGCCGGCTCCACGGTCCTGACCCGCAAGAAGGACAACTTCCTGAACCGCGACTTCAAGCCCGGTTTCCGGATCGACCTGCACCACAAGGACATGGGCATCGTCACCGACGCCGCCCGCAACGTCGGCGCCGCCCTTCCGGTCGGCGCGGTCGTCGCCCAGCTGGTCGCCTCGCTGCGCGCCCAGGGCGACGGCGGCCTGGACCACTCGGCCCTGCTGCGCGCCGTCGAGCGCCTCTCCGGCGCCCAGATCTGAGCGGGCCGAGCACCCTCCCCTGTCACCGGGGGACCTGAGTCTCCGGATGGCGCCGGTGCTGACACCTGTCCTGTCGCGCCCAAGTGCCGGCGCCGTCCGGATCACCTCTCTTCAACTTCGTTCAACAAACTGTTGACGTTTAGTTCTCGCCGAATTTAGGCTGTTCCGCATGACGGAAGACGCTTTCCGTCAGCAGTTACCCGTACGGAAGGTCACCATGTCGAAGCGCACGCTGACGACCGAGTCCGGCGCCCCGGTCGCCGACAATCAGAACTCCGCCACCGCCGGCGTCGGTGGCCCGCTCCTGGTCCAGGACCAGCAGCTGCTCGAGAAGCTTGCCCGCTTCAACCGGGAGCGCATCCCGGAGCGCGTGGTGCACGCCCGCGGCTCGGCCGCGTACGGCTACTTCGAGGTGACCGACGACGTCACCGCGTACACCAGCGCCGCGTTCCTGAACACGGTCGGCAAGAAGACCGAGACCTTCCTGCGGTTCTCCACCGTCGCCGACTCGCTGGGTGGCGCGGACGCGGTCCGCGACCCGCGCGGCTTCGCGCTGAAGTTCTACACCGAAGAGGGCAACTACGACCTCGTCGGCAACAACACCCCGGTGTTCTTCATCAAGGACCCCATCAAGTTCCCCGACTTCATCCACTCCCAGAAGCGCGACCCCTTCACGGGCAAGCAGGAGCCGGACAACGTCTGGGACTTCTGGGCGCACGCCCCCGAGGCGACGCACCAGATCACCTGGCTCATGGGTGACCGCGGCATCCCGGCGTCGTACCGTCACATGAACGGCTACGGCTCCCACACGTACCAGTGGACCAACGAGTCGGGCGAGGCCTTCTTCGTCAAGTACCACTTCAAGACGAACCAGGGCATCCGCTGCCTGTCGAGCGACCAGGCCGCCGAGGTCGTCGGTTCGGACGCGAACTCGCACCAGACCGACCTGCTCCAGGCCATCGAGCGCGGTGTGAACCCCTCGTGGACCCTGTACGTGCAGATCATGCCCGCCGCCGAGGCCGCGGACTACCGCTTCAACCCGTTCGACCTCACCAAGGTGTGGCCGCACAACGACTACCCGCTGCAGCGCGTGGGCCGGCTGGTCCTCGACCGCAACCCGGACAACGTCTTCGCCGAGGTCGAGCAGTCCGCCTTCTCCCCGAACAACTTCGTCCCGGGCATCACCGCCTCGCCGGACAAGATGCTCCAGGGCCGTCTCTTCGCGTACGCCGACGCCCAGCGCTACCGCCTCGGTGTGAACCACACCCTGCTGCCGGTCAACGCCCCGAAGGCGACGCAGGCCGACAACTACGGCCGCGACGGTGTCATGGCGCTGCGCAACGGCTCGCGCCACGACAAGAACTACGAGCCCAACTCGTACCAGGGTCCGGCCGAGACCGGCCTGGCGCTCGGCGCCCCGAAGGCCGTCTCCGGCTACACGGGCACCCACGAGGCCCCGGCCCACACCAAGGACGACGACTTCTTCCAGGCCGGTGAGCTCTACCGCCTGATGTCGGAGGCCGAGAAGCAGCGTCTGGTGGCGAACATCGCCGGCGGTCTGTCTCAGGTCACCCTGGAAGACGTCATCGAGAAGAACCTGGCTCACTTCCACGCCGCCGACGCCGACTACGGCAAGCGCGTCGAGGAGGCCGTCCGCGCCCTGCGCGACGCCTGAGCCGAACAGCTGTACCGGGGGCCTGACGGGAGGTCAGGCCCCGGGTGCTGAGCCCGACCCGCGGACCCGGATGAGGGGTGGTACGCGGCGAGGGCAGACTGCGCCAGCCCATGCGGCTGGCGCCGCGTGAGGACCGTGGCGAGCGTGCGAGCCAGTGCGGTGGTAATGGGTTCCGAGGCCCGTCTCTTGACCTGAGGGAGACGGCGCCGGAGTTCTCGTCGCCCGCCCGCCACGGTCCCAGCCACTCCTCCCTCTCCCGTACAGGGGCTGCGCACAGAGCCCCCTGCACGGAAGCGGGGAGCCTCCATACTCCGCCCGGCGGTGCGAACGTCCTGTCGCGCCAGCCTCGCTCCGTCGGGCGGTAACAAGCCAGAGCGCCGAGTCACGGACGGTCCCGTGACTCGGCGCTTTGCCGTTCCCGCCGGCCGACCGGGCGCGCAGCGGGTGCCGCCGGCTCACCGCCTGCGCGGTACGGAGTCCAGCAGTTCGCGGACCCGCGGGCGCGGATCCCGTCCGGGGAAGTGCAGCCGCAGGGTCTCCCGGAGCACCTCGCCCGCCGCGACCCTGGGGTCCAGCGAGAGCAGCGGGTCCTGGAAGACCAGCTGGACCTCCCGAGCCCGGCGCAGGCGCGCGGCCCGGCCCTTCGCGGCCGGGCCGCGCACACGGCCCCGTACGAGGACCTCGCCCGCGTCGGCGCGCTCCAGGCCCGTCACGATCCGGGCCGTGGTGGTCTTGCCCGAACCGGACCCGCCGCCGATGCCCAGCGCCCCGTCCGCCGGAACGTTGAAGGACACCCCTTCCACCGCGCTCACCTCCGCGTACCTACGGCACAGGGCGCGGACTTCCAGTACGGCGGTCATGACGGCAGCTCCGCGTGGTGGGTGGCAGGCCACGCCCGCGCGCGGAGCCGGGATCTCCCGGCCGCACAGGTCGGTGGCGCGGGGGCATCGGGCGGCGAACGCGCAGCCGGTGACGGGGGTGCGCAGGTCCGGGGGGCGGCCCGGGAGGGCGGGCAGCGGGCCGGGCGGCGAGTCGAGGCGGGGGGTCGCGTCCAGCAGCGCCCGGGGCCGTGCCCTGGAGATCACCCGCAGCCCGAGATCTCGGGTGGGAGCTATCGTGGGACCTGACTGAAAGCTCAGTCAGTGGGTACCCGACCGAAAGGTGCGAGCAAGAGTGGCCGACCGCCAGTCGTTGATCTTGGAAGCAGCCGTACGCGTGATCGCCCGCAGCGGCGTCAGGGGGCTGCGCGTCGAGGAACTCGCCACCGAGGCCGGGGTGTCCACCGCGCTGATCTACTACCACTTCAAGGACCGCGCCGGCCTGGTCCAGCGCACCCTCGCCTTCATCAGCGACCGTGCCACCGGCTACACCGACGAGGCCCTGAAGGACACCGAGGACGCCCGGGCCGCCCTGCTCCAGCTGCTGCTGAGCGAGCTCCAGGACATCCCCCGGGTCCGCGAGAACAGCACCGCCTGGGGCGAGTTGCGGGCCAGCGCGATCTTCGACGCCGACCTGCGCGATCCCCTCGCCGAGTCCACCCGCTCCTGGTCACAGGACACCGCGGACGCCATCTCGGACGCCCGGGCGGCCGGCCTCGCCGACCTGCGCACCGAGCCGCTGGACGCCGCCGAGCGGCTCACCGCCCTGGTGGAAGGGCTCAGCGAGCGCTGGCTGAGCGGCTCCCTCACCCTGGAGCGCGCCCGCGAGCTGCTGACCGGCGCGGTGGACGCGGAGCTCGGCCCCCGCCCGTAGCGCGTCGGCCGTGAGCGCCCGGGGGGATCTGCCGCGGGCCCCGGAAGCCGCGGGCCCCGGACGCGCGGCCGGTCCCGGACACGGACGCGGAACGACCCCCGCCCCTCCTGACGGAGGGACGGGGGTCGCCGTGTACTGCCGAGGTGCCGGTCAGACCTGGAGGGCCTTGATCGCGGTCGGGGCGTGGCCCGGCTCGGTCGCGAGCTCCTCGAACTCGGTGACGTCGCTCATGTCGACCGTCTTGCTCATCGAGATGTTGGTGACGCGCTCGAGGATGGCCTCGACGACGACCGGGACCTGGAACTCCTGAGCCAGCTTCTTGGCCTGCTCGAAGGCGGCGCCTAGCTCGTTCGGGTCGGTGACGCGGATGGCCTTGACACCCAGGCCCTCGGCGACCTTGACGTGGTCGACGCCGTAGACGCCGAGCTCCGGGGTGTTGATGTTCTCGAACTCGAGGTTGACCTCGAAGTTGATGCCCAGGCCGCCCTGCGCCTGACGGATCAGACCCAGGTAGGCGTTGTTCACCAGGACGTGGACGTAGGGGACCTTGTGCTGCGCGGCGACCGCGAGCTCCTCGATCATGAACTGGAAGTCGTAGTCGCCGGAGAGGGCGACGATCGGGGTCTCGGGGTCGGCGGTGGCGGCACCGATCGCGGCCGGGATGGTCCAGCCGAGCGGGCCGGCCTGGCCGCAGTTGATCCAGTGGCGCGGCTTGAAGACGTGCAGCATCTGCGCGCCGGCGATCTGGGAGAGGCCGATGGTGGTGACGTAACGCGTCTCCGGGCCGAAGGCCTTGTTCATCTCCTCGTAGACGCGCTGCGGCTTCATCGGGATGTTGTCGAAGTGCGTGCGGCGCTGGAGGGTGGCCTTGCGCTCCTGGCCCGAGGCGGCCCAGGCGGAGAAGTCCGGCAGCTTGCCCTCGGCCTTGAGCTCCTTGGCGACCTCGATGAAGAGCTCCAGGGCGGCCTTGGCGTCGGAGGCGATGCCGAAGTCCGGCGCGAAGATCTTGCCGATCTGGGTGGGCTCGATGTCGACGTGGACGAACTTGCGGTCGCCGCGGTACGCGTCGAGGTTGTAGCCGGTGTGACGGTTGGCCCAGCGGTTGCCGATGCCGAGGACGAAGTCCGACTCCAGGAAGGTCGCGTTGCCGTAGCGGTGCGAGGTCTGGACGCCGACCATGCCCGCGCTCAGCTCGTGGTCGTCGGGGATGACGCCCCAGCCCATCAGGGTGGAGATGACCGGGACGCCGGTCAGCTCGGCGAACTCGACCAGCAGGTCGCAGGCGTCGGCGTTGATGATGCCGCCACCGGCGACGATCAGCGGACGCTCGGACTCCAGCAGGAACCGCAGGGCCTTGGCGGCCTGGGCGCGGGACGCCTGCGGCTTGTAGACCGGCAGCGGCTGGTAGGTCTCCGGGTCGAACTCGATCTCGGTCAGCTGGACGTCGATCGGGAGGTCGATCAGGACCGGGCCCGGACGGCCGGAGCGCATCAGGTGGAAGGCCTCCTGGAACACGCCGGGGACCTGGGCGGCCTCCAGGACGGTCGTGGCCTTCTTGGTGACCGGCTTGGCGATCGAGGCGATGTCGACGGCCTGGAAGTCCTCCTTGTGGAGCTTCGAGACCGGAGCCTGACCGGTGATGCACAGGATCGGGATCGAGTCCGCGATCGCCGAGTACAGGCCGGTGATCATGTCGGTGCCGGCGGGGCCGGACGTACCGATGCAGACACCGACGTTGCCCGCCTTGGCACGCGTGTATCCCTCGGCCATGTGCGAGGCGCCCTCGACGTGGCGGGCCAGCGTGTGGTTGATGCCGCCCACGTTCTTGAGCTCGCGGTAGAACGGGTTGATCGCAGCGCCGGGCACGCCGAAGGCTTGCGAAACGCCCTCGAGCTTGAGGATCTCCACTGCAGCGGCGGCGGCTGTCATACGGGGCATCGAGTTCTCCTGCGGGTCCGACGGTCAGGCTTTTCCGTAATCCGGAAGTTTTGTTCTGCTATACGGAACAAGCTAAGCGGCGGCTTCCCCCGCGTCAAGGCGGTGAGGGACCCCGGATGGCACCAAAAGCCGCGTCTCGCTCGGCGACTTGCACAAATGGCTGGTGTTGTCGCCCCGACCGTCGCGCGTGGTGGAGCATGGACCTACGCACAGCGACGGAAGGGTCCAGGTCTCATGGCGGAAGCGGTACCGGTGCGCTGCCCGGCGTGCCTGCGCGAGAACGGCTACACCGTCCCGGTCTATCCCTGTGCCTGCGGGAGCCCGGTCCACCCTCCGCTGGACCTCGCGGCGCCGCCCGACCCGCTGACCCATCGGACCTGGTCGGAGAGTTGGGTGGCGGTGCGCTGCGCGTCCTGCGGGCGGGAGAGCGAGTGGCCGCAGCCCGAGGTGGGGTGCGCGTCCTGCGGCACGGTGGTGCGGATAGCGGTGCACCCCGTACACCCGGAACCCGTGCGGAAGCCGGCCGGGGCGGGCGCCGGGGGCGGCTCCGGCGGGGATCAGGAGGCCGCCAGGACTCCGCGGCCCGGTACGAACGCCGGCACGAAGGGCGGTACGACGTCCGATGCGACGTCCGATGGGGCGTCCGTGTCCGATGCAGCGTCCGGTTCGGCGTCCGGGCCGCGCGCCGATCCGGATGCGCGCTCCGGGGGCCGCCGGGACGCTCCGCGCGGCCCGGCTTCCGCGCAGCAGTCACCGCCGTCGGCCATGCCGGTGCCGCGGCCCGCGTTCCGGCCGGTCACCATCCGTACGACCCGCGACGCGGTGGCCACCGCCGCGCTCTACCTGCGCTGGCTCAGCTTCCAGGACGTACGCCAGCCCGACGGGCGCCCGATCCCCTCGGCGGCCGTGGACCTGCGGGCCCCGGGGCTGGTGGCGCAGGTGGACCCGACCACCGCTCCGGCCGGGCTGCGGGCGGTGGAGTGCGTCTGGCTGAACGGACTCACGGCTTCCGCGACCAGCGTCTACTTCTCCCTCGCCGGATACACGGAGGACGCCCGCACCCGCGCGGACGACCTGGGCATACCGCTGTTCGTCATGGACCTCACGGGCATGCCCCAGCCGGTCAACGACCCGGCTGACGAGCTGGTCGGCACGGGCGCCTAACCCCCCGGCCGGCTCGGCCCGCCACCCCCGCCGGCCTGGCCCCGCCACCCCCGCCGGCTCGGCCCGCCACCCCCGCCGGCTCGGCCCGTCGGCCCGGCCGCCGCCCGGCCGGGCGCGCCGGGCATGACCTACGCTCGGAGGCGTTATCCGCTTCCTGCCAGGAGAGCCCGATGAGCCTGTACGACATCCCGCTGACCACCCTGTCCGACGAGCCGACCAGCCTCGGGGCCCACAAGGGCAAGACGATCCTGCTGGTGAACACCGCGTCGCAGTGCGGGCTCACCCCGCAGTACTCGGGCCTCGCCCGGCTGCAGTTCGCGTACGAGGAGAAGGGCTTCACCGTCATCGGCGTGCCCTGTAACCAGTTCGGCGAGCAGGAGCCCGGCACCGCCGAGGACATCCAGACCTTCTGCGCGGCAGGCTTCGGCGTCACCTTCCCGATGCTGGAGAAGTCCGAGGTCAACGGTGAGAACCGGCACCCCCTCTACCAGGAGCTGGTGAAGACCCCGGACGCCGAGGGCGCGGCGGGGGACATCCAGTGGAACTTCGAGAAGTTCCTGATCTCCCCCGCCGGCGAGGTCGTGGCGCGCTTCCGCCCGCGCACCGAGCCCGAGTCCGCCGAGGTCATCGCCGCGATCGAGGCGCACCTGCCCGTCTGAAGGCTCGCGCCTCCAGCGGTTCTCGCCGCCCTCGTGAGCGTCAGTCGAGGTCGGCCTCGCCGTCTCCCCCGCCGCGCCGGCCGCGGTGAGCTCCCGCAGCTCCACCCGGCGGATCCTGCCGGACACGGTCTACGGGAGATCGCCGAACTCGATGGGGCCCCGGTCAGTCAGACCGGCGTTTCGTAGCGGGCGGTCAGGGCCTGCCAAGCGGCCAGCAGCTCCGCGCAGCGGTCACCGGCGGCCGGGGCGGGCGAGCGGACGGACAGCCGGGAGCCGGACGCGACCGAGCAGTGGTAGACGCCCGCGTCGGGAGCGAACCACGCGTGCAGCAGCCAGCCCGGTGGCGGCTTCGGCGGGCCGATGTGGTCGAAGACGAAGACGGGGTCCTCGGGGCGGTGGGGGTAGGGCGGGTGGGATGTGGCTGACGGGGCAGCGGGGAGCGGTGCAGTGAGCAAGCCCGGTGCGGTGATCTCCGCGAGGTCGCGGTCGGCGACCTGCCAGCGGGCCATCAGGGCCCGCCAGGCCAGGTAGGCGGGCGCGTCCGCGCGCGGCGGCGGGTTCCGGTCCGCGTCGGCTACGGCGGTGGGCGTGGCAGCCGGGTCTGCGGGCATTGCGGCGGGCGGGGCAGTAGCCGCGGCGGCCCGGTCCGCCCCGGCCGCAACCATGGCGATCGCGTCCAGGAGTCCGGTGGCCCACGCCGCGGCGGCCGGTTCGCCCCGGTACCGCAGCCACAGCTCGGGGCCGTCCCAGGCGCCTGCAACCTCGGCGCTGGTCCCCTCGTGCCGCAGGATCTGGCCGCGCCGCCCGGCGAGCCACCCCCCGGGCGGGGAGTCCTCGCCCGTCAGTGTGCGGGAGACAGCGCGGGCCAAGGCGGCCGTGCCAAGCGAGGGGGCGACGGCATGCAGCCTGAGCAAGGCACCGGTGGGTCGGGTCATCGTGTCGGTCCTCGATGCGTCGGTGGCGGTCATAGGGTCAGGACGAAGGGGTCCGGGCTGCCTTGCGTGGTGAGCGCCGACGTCGGCCGGTCTCTCCCGAGCAGCTGGTTCAGAGACTTCGGGGGCCGGCCGCGGGTGACCACGGCTGCCACGGCCGCCGGGAGTGCGCCGCGGGCCGCGAGTGGTTCCGTGCGGCCGTACCAGTCGTCCGGGGGCCCGTGGCCGACGATGCCGCGCAGCGACACCGTGTGGCCGGGTCCGAGTGCGAGATCGACCTCCTTCGCACCCCGGGCCAGCCCGAGGCCGGTCGCCTTGACCGCGGCCTCCAACAGGGTCCATGCCGGGAGGAAGACCTCCGGTTCGGCGGTGACCGGCAGTGCAGGGTAGACCGCGGCGAGCGCGTCCAGGGCTGCGGGCATGGGCCGCAGCCATTCGATGTCCACGCCGATCGGGCCGGTGCCTGCCGCCGCGAGGAGCAGCAGCCGTCCCGAGCGCGACCAGCTGATGTGCAGGTGCGGATGGTCCGGCAGATACGGTTTTCCCCCTGGCGTGCGAGCGACGCGCAGCTCCGCCGGGGGGACGGCGAGCCGTTCCCCCAGGAGCTCCCGCACCGCCAGCCGGGCCCGCAGGAAGCGGCGGGTGGTGGACGCGTGAGTGAACTCCGCCGCGCGCCTGCTCTCTTCCAATGTCGCACGGGCCCTGCCGCCCGGGCGCGTGCCGGTGTTCGCGTACCGTGCCGGTGACCACGCATGCTCGTCCAGATCCACCAGCCATGCGTCCATGCGCGTTCTCCTCCTTTCCGTGCTGCAGGACCTGGAGTCGCCATTACAGGCTGAAGACCTGCGTGGCGCTGAGCGACGGATCCCCGGGCCGTACGTGCAGTTCGCCCCGGTCCGGCAGCATCACCACGGCCGCGACGGTCCGTTCGGCGCGGATGTCGCCCCGGTCCGGTACGCAGATCGGCGGCAGCGACAGCAGGCCGAAGTGCTCCTCGGCGCCCGAACCCGGGGGCAGCGCGGCGAGGCCGGCACCGGCCGCCTTCAGCCTGCGGACCGAGGAGTTGCGGGCGAAGACGTTGATCTCGTCGCCCGCGGTGAAGTCGGGGTGCAGAAAGTGGTTGGCGTGCACGGCCTCCGGGCCCTCCACGACGCGCAGTTCGTCGCCGAGGACCTCGACGTAGACGACGCGCTCGCGGTCGCACAGGACGAGCGTGCGGGAACTGGCCAGCGGCAGCCCGCGCAGGATTTCCAGGGCCTCGGTGACACTGCCCGCCGAGTCCAGCAGGTGCCGGATGGCGAGGTACGGCGGCACGCCGGGGCGCCAGTCGCCGCCCAGCACCAGGTTGAGGCCGATCGCGAGGCCGTCGCTGTTGAGGCCGAGGTAGCCGAGCAGCCCGCCGAAGCTCAGGACGAGCGAGCGCCGCCCGGGCCGGTCGGACCGCGCCACCTTTAGCACGCTCAGGTAGTCGTCCAGATCACCGTTGAGGTCGACGGTCTGGGCGAGGACCGGACCGCCCGCACCGGTGCGGGCGTACGTCGTGCAGTCGCCCATGGTGGGCACCTTGCGGTAGCCCATGATCTCCCGGCGCAGTTGCAGCAGCCAGGCCTCGTCCTCCCCGATCCCGGCCCCGGCCGCGAGGCCGGAGACCTCGTCGGCCAGGGCGGGGACCGCCGCCGTGACCGCCGCCCGGTAGGCGGCGATCGACGGCAGCAGACCGGCCTGCGACACGGGCTCAGGCATGACCTTGTTCAGCCGGCAGAGCGAGTCGTCGAGGAAGGTGCGGAGGGGGCCGGCGAGGGCCTCACCGTGGGCGCGTCCCACGGCGAACGGGTCGCCCGAGGCGTGGATGAGGGGTATCTTCCCGCCCCTGGTCATCCGGCGGCGCTCGGCACCGCGACGTCCTGCGGCTCCTGCGGCTCCTGCGGGGTGACCTTCGGCTTCGTGGCGAGCTCCCGCTCCACGCGGGGCCATTCGGCGCGCAGGACGCTGTAGAAGATGGCGTCACGGCGGCGGCCGCCGGGCATGAAGTTGAAGCTGCGCAGGGTGCCTTCCTCGACAGCGCCGATGTTGCGCAGACCGCGGCGGGCCTGGATGTTGAGGATGTCCGTCTTGAACTCGACGCGCTCGGCCTCGAGGACGTCGAACGCATGGCGCAGCAGCAGGTACTTGGCCCAGCGGTTGATGCCCTTGCCCCGGAAGTCGCGGCCCAGCCAGGACCAGCCGATCTCCAGGCGCTTGTCGGCCTCCGCCGTGTTGCCGAAGCTCATGCTGCCCGCGACGCGGCCCGAGGCCTTGTCGACGATGACGTAGACCGCGCGGCGGCCGGCCGCGTGGTCGGCCAGGCAGGCGTCGAAGAACGCGGCGTAGTCGACGTCGTCGGTGACCGCGGAGACGAAGTAGCGCCAGATGTCGGGGTCCATGGCGACGGCGCGCACGGCCTCGCGGTCCGCTTCGGCGACCGGCCGCAGCAGGACGTACTCGTTCTCCAGGACCGCTGCCGCTTTCTGGGACCAGGACATGGTTCAGACCGCCTTGTTGTCGGTGTGCCGGGTGAGGGACTCGATGACGCTGCGCAGGGTGAGCATGTCGGCGAGGTCGTGCTCGGTGAAGTTGGCGAGGTCGACGCCGGTCGCGTCGCACACCTCGGTCAGGAAGAGGACCTTGTTGAGGGAGGTCAGGCTGTAGGAGCCGGCCATGTCCGCGTCGAGGTCCAGCTCCGTCGGGGGGACCTCCGGATCGAGGACGGCGGAAAGGGTCTCGCGGGCCGCGTTCTCGATGGCGGGGTCGATACCCGTGTCGATGACGGTGTCAGGGTGCATGAATGCCTGCCTTGCTGTTGTGGAGGCTGGTCCGGTAGGCGGCCAGGATCCGGGGTCGTTTCGGCTTGTACTGCGAGGTGAGCAGGTCGTTGTCGATGCTGAACGGCTCGTCGGCGATGACGACCCGGCTGATCTGCTCGTCCCTGCCGAAGGCTGCGTTGGTCAGGGCGAGCTGGGCGAGGATGGCGTCCGGGTCGGCGGGCAGTGCCGCCGGTGAGACGACCGCGACCAGGTCCGTTTGAGTGGGGCAGAACAGGACGCATTCGGCGATGGCCGGGCTGGTCCGCATGTGCTCTTCGAGTGGCCGGACGATGACCTTCTTGCCGTTGTCCAGGACGATGACGTCATCGGCCCGGCCCCGGATGAAGAGGAAACCGTCTTCGTCGAGGTAGCCGAGGTCACCTGTTCGCACCGTGCCGTCGGTGTCGAACACCCGCTCGGAGTCGCCCGGTTCGGCGTAGGCGTATCCGTAGCCGACCGGATGTTCGCTGCGGACGCTGACCACCCCGTCCTCGTCGAGCAGCACCTGCTTGCCCGGCAGTACGCGTCCGACGCTGCCCTCACGGGTCGCGCCCGGATGGTTCTTCGCGACGATGCAGGTCTCGTTGAGCCCGTAGCCCTCGTAGATGGGCAGTCCGGCATCCGTGAAGAAGCGCAGCATCGCCGCGTCAGCCGGTGCGGAACCGGTCCACAGGTAGCGGATGCGGTCGCCGAACAGGTGGCGGGCCGCGTCGCCGGCGGTCGCCGTGCCGCCCGAGCGCCGTACGCGGGACTCGACCTGGCGCTTGGCCGTCTCGTAGAAGGCCGGCACACCCATGACCACGGTCGGCTTGACCCGGCGCAGCGCCGCGAAGGCCGCCTCGTAGGTGCTGATCGTGACGTCGTGGCCGTGGGCGAGCGCCGAGTAGACCCAGTAGCGCTGTTGGAGCAGCGACAGCGGCAGGAAGACGAACAGGTCGTCACCCGGCGTGTGGCCGAAGATCTCCTGCACCGCCGCGAGCGAGCTGTCGATGCTGCCGGCCGTCGCGCCCAGCCCCTTGGGGGTTCCGGTGCTGCCGGAGGTGAACTTGATGGTGGTCACGTCCCGGGGTGCCCACGTCACGGGCGCCGGGGCGGCCGCCTCGTGCGGCCGCACCGCCGGCTCGGAGAGCGCGCGTACCTCGCTCATCGGCATGGACCGGTGGGTGTCCGTGGGCCGGTCCGTGAAGAGCATGGTCAGGCCGTAGCGTCCGGTCAGGTCGTCCGCCGGGTCGAACTTGCCGGGCTCGAACCCGGCGGTCTGCGCCTTCAGCCGCAGCGCCGCCAGGTCCAGCAGCACCCACTCCATGCTGTTCGCGGCCAGGATGCCGATCCGGTCCCCCGGCCCGACACCCCGCTCCCGCAAGTGTCCGGCGAGCCGCCCGGCGCGCTCGTACAGCTCCGGCAGGCCGATGGTCTCCGTACCGTCCAGGCGTGCGAAGGAGATCGTGCCGCCGGACGGAGCGGTGGAGACGATCCGGTTGATCAACGAGGACGTGGTCATCGCGACGCCCCCGCCTGCTGCTCGTCGAGAGCCGCGGCCAGTGCGTGGACGCAGTCCATCTCGGCGAACGCGTCGAGCGGGATGGTGGTCCCGAACTGCTTGCGCACGGCGGTCAGGATGCGCGCGGCGGCGATGGAGTCGCCGCCCAGCGAACCCAGGCTGTCATGGATGCCGACCTGCTCGCAGCGCAGCACCGTCGTCCACAGCGCGACCAGGGCCTTCTCGGTCTGCGTGGTGGGCTCACCGCCGCTGCGGGCCTCCTCAGCAGGGGCCGCCGCCGCTACGGCCACCGCGGCCAGCTTGCCGCGGTCCACCTTGCCGTTCTTGGTCAGCGGCAGCTCCGCGTGCCAGATGACGGCGGTGGGCACCATGTAGTCGGGCAGGTCGCGGCGCAGCGCGTCGCGCAGCTCGGTATCGGTGGGGCGGCCTTCGCCGGCCGCCACCAGGTGGGCCACGAGGCGGGCGCCCCGGGCGCCCGCCTGGCCCGCGACCACGGCCTTGGCGACGCCGGGGACGGCGACCAGGCGCGTCTCGACCTCACCGGCCTCGATGCGGTAGCCGTTTACCTTGATCTGGAAGTCGCTGCGGCCCAGGATCGAGATGTTTCCGTCGGGCAGCATCCGGCCCAGGTCGCCGGTGCGGTACATCCGTTCGCCGCGCACGGCGTCGTGGAAGAACCGCTCGGCGGTGCGTTCTTCGTCGCCCCAGTACCCGCGGGCCAGGCCGGTGCCCGCCGCGCAGATCTCGCCGGTCACCCAGTCCGGGGCGTCCAGGCCGTCCCGGTCGAGGACGTAGGCGCGGTTGTTGGCGTTCGGGCGGCCGTAGGGGATGGACTCGCTGCCGTCCTCCTCCGGACCGACCGGGTGCAGGATGTTCCAGATCGTCGTCTCGGTGGGGCCGCCCAGGGAGACCACGTCGAGGTCCGCCTTGAGCCTGCGCAGCGCGGCCGGCAGGGCCGGCGGGACACGGTCGCCGCTCATCATGACCAGGCGCAGCGCAGGCGGGACCACCGCGTCCGCGACCGCCTGGTCGTGCAGCAGGCTGACTATGGCGGGAACGGAGTTCCACACCGTCACCCCCGCGCTCTCGCACAGGTCCAGCCAGTGCGCCGGGTCCACTGCTTTGTCCCGGTCGGGCATGACCAGGGCCGCACCCGCCGAGAGGGCACCGAAGACGTCCCACACCGACAGGTCGAAGTTGAAGGCGCTGATGGCGAAGAAGCGGTCGGCGGGGGCGATGCCGAAGCGCTTGTGGCAGTCGGCGACGACATTGGTGACGTTGCGGTGGGTGACCATGACGCCCTTGGGTGCGCCGGTGGTGCCGGAGGTGTAGAGCACGTAGGCGAGGTCATCGGGGTCCGAGCCGGGCAGCCGGGCGGGCACCTCGGCCGTGGCGTCCGCCCCGCCGGTGCCGCTGCCGGTGTCGTGGGCCGTGATGTCGAGGCCCATGACCTCCCGCTCGCCGCTGGTGTCCTGCCAGCCGGCGTTGGTGAGGACCCGGCGCACCTGGCCGTCGCGCAGCATGTACTCCTGCCGTTCGGCGGGCAGGCCCGCGTCCACGGGCAGGTAGGCGGCTCCGGCCAGCACGGCGGCGAGGATGCCGACGATCTGCTCGGGGCCGCGGTGCATCACCAGGCCGACCAGCTCGTCCCGGCCGACGCTGCCCTCGCGTAGCCAGCGCGCCGCGGCGGCGGCCCGCTGCAGCAGCTCGCCATAGCCGACCTCGCGGCCGCAGGTGAGGATCGCGGGGGCGTCCGGGGTCCGCAGGGCCTGCTCCACGAACGCGTCACCGAGCATGGCAGGCTCCAGCGTGACCTGCGTGTCATTGGCCTCGCGGCGCCGCTCGACCTGCGCCTCGGGCAGCAGGTCGAAGGAGGTGCGCTGCCAGGAGCGAGGGTCGGTCAGGACCTCCAGCAGGGTCTGGTAGCCGTGGGTGAAAGCGTCCAGCAGCCCCTCCGGGAACAGCTCGTCGATGCCGTCGAGCTGGACGACGAGACCGCCGTGCTGCTCCATCGCGAAGGCGTTCAGCCAGACCTGTGGGGTCTGGGACACCGTGAAGACCTCCGGACCGAACAGTTCCAGGGCCGAGCCGTCGGCCTCGGTGCTGCCGTGGCCGATCGCGCTGTTGAAGGTGAAGGGCATCCGAGCGCCCGCCACGCCGCCACGGCGGCGCGCCAGTTCCTGCATGACCTGGCCGCCGGAGAAGTGCCGGTGGTCCAGATCCTTGCGCAGCCGGGTCTGCAGGACGCGGGCCCGCTCCTCGAAGGTGAGGCTCCGGTCCACTTCCGCCTCGACCAGCAAGGTGTCCGAGAAGTTGCCGATGGCCTCGAACACCCGGGGATGGATGGGCGGACGGTTGGCAACCGTGGTGTTGACGGTGAACCGGGCTCCGGCGCCCCAGGTGGCCAGGGTCTCCGCATACGCCGCGAGCAGCACAGCCGACGGGGTCAGACCGGCTTCGGCGGCCCGCTCCTTGAGCGTTGCCCACGCCTCCTGGCCCAGGCGGACCTGGCGCTGGGAGAAGCGGGACGAGGACAGCGCCGAGGGACTGGTGCGCAAGGGCAGGTCGGGGTGCGGGGCGAGCTCGTCGACACGGGCGAGCCAGTAGTCGCGCGAGCGGCGGAAAGGGGCCCGGTCCCGCCCGGCCTCCACGGCCGTCACGTAGTCCTCGTACGGCAGCTCCTCCAGGGCGCCGGAGCCGGCGCCCTGGTACTCCCGCCACCAGGCACGGAAGAACAGGAACATGCTGATCCCGTCCATGACCAACCCGTCGTGGCTGATGTGCAGGACCATCCGGTCGTCGGCGAGGACGGTCACCTCGACGGCGAGCAGCGGCGCCCGGTCGGCGGGGAGCACCCTGTGCGAGCGCTCCTCGCGCAGCTCGCCGCGGATCCGGCTCTGCTCATCGGGGCTCTTGGACCGCAGGTCGAGGCGGGGGATCCGCAGCCAGGACCCGCTGATCTCGGTGACCTGCCGGTCGTCGGCGCAGAAGCGCGAACGCAGCGCGCTATGGGCGTCGATGACGGCCGCCAGCGCCGCCTCCAGCCGGTCCACATCCCAGAAGCCCTCGATCTCGTGGTAGACGTGGCTGGCCACGTCACCGATTTCGAAGATGCCGCTGCGGCCCAGCAGATAGGCGCGCTGCAGGGTGGTGAGCGGGAACCCGGGACCGTTCTTCTCCTCGTCGAGGAGGTAGGAGATCAGGTCTTCCTTCACGGCCTTGATCCGCGCGATGAAGTCCGGTTCCATGTTCTCCCGGCCGCCCCGCAAGCGCAGGTCGGTGCCGGACAGTTCCAGGAACAGGCCGCGGCCCTCGATCTCACGCAGTACGTCGCGGAAGCTCACCGGGCCTCCGCCCCGACCAGCTCGGTGACGGCGGTGTCCTCGGCGCGTTCCTCCACGAGGGCGGCGAGCGCCGAGAGGTCCTCGGCGTCGAGCAGCTCCTCGAGGGTGACGTCCACATCGAGCGCCTCGAGGATCTGGTACTGCAGCGTGACGGCCTGCAGCGAACTGGTGCCGAGGGCGTTCAGGCCGTGTGCGGCGACCTCCTGGCCGGCGGGCAGCTGCAGCAGGGTCCGTACGAGCTCGCCCAGCCACTCGACCAGTCGCAAGTCGGCGGTGGCGCCGGGCGCCGGCCGGCCGGTCGGGACGAAGAAGACGGCGTCGGCCAGGCGGATCTCACTGCCCGGGGCGACGAGTTCGACCGTACGCGGCCACGCGGTGGGCGCGGGCAGCGAAATCGCCTCGGTCACGCGGGCGGCGAAGCGGGGCATGACCGGCGCGGCGATCTGGGCGAGCAGCCGGGCCGCGGCCAGTTCGAGGGCGATGGCGGTACGCGCTTCGCTCTCCCAGCCGGCGGTCTCGGCGAGCAGGCCCTCCTTGCGGGAGAACCGCACGGTGTCGTTGACGAGTCCGTCGAGCTCGGCGGCGGCCTCGTTGAGGGAGAAGCCCTCGGAACCGAGGCTGGCGGAGATGGCATCGAGGCGGTTGCCGAGGCGGCCGAGGAAGGCGGAGTGCTCCGGTGTCCAGGTACCGGCGTCGGGGGCTGCGCCGCCGTAGTGCTTGGCGACCCGGGATCCGAGGTCGTTCAGCCAGGCCTGCCAGGTGCCGATCAGGGTGCCTTCGAGGGTCGCCTCGTACGCGGCGCGCTGGAAGTTGGTCCGCTCGGCCTCGGGGCGGGTGCGGGAGAGGAAGTAGCGGACGGCGTCGACCGAGTCCGGGCTGAGGATCTCCTTGCCCCAGATGGCGTGGCGGCGGCTGGTGGAGAACTTCTCGCCCTCCAGCAGGTAGAACTCGTTGACGTGGTAGTCGATGTCCGGCGCCCAGCCCGGGAAGGCCAGCTTGTACAGGGCCGGGTAGAGCACCGAGTGGTAGAAGCTGTTGTCGTAGCCGAAGAAGTGGACGACCTTCCAGTCCTGCTCCGGCTCGGCTGCCTTCCAGTTCTCTCCGAGGCGGGCGCCGAGGGTCTGAATGCCGTAGAGGAAGCCGTAGGACATCTCGGGCCACACCCAGATGACCTGTCCGTCCAAGTCCTTCTCGGCCGGTGGAACGCCCCAGGAGGAGGGGTGGCTGACCGGGATGTCGAGGCTCGGGCGGCGGAAGAGGCGGTCGGTGAGCTCGCGCAGCCTGGCCGGGACCCGGCCCAGGCGGTGGTGGGCGTCGAGGTCGTCGCGGAACTCGTGCAGCGGCAGCGACCAGCGGGAGACCGGGCCGCGGCGCGGGGCGGCCTCGGAGAGGGCGGAGACCGGGCCGGCCAGGTCGGTGACGACATTGGGCTCGCCGCACTGCTCGCAGATGTTGCCGCCGGCGACCGAACCGCAGCCGGGGCAGCCGCCCTTGACGTCCACCTCGTAGAGGTACTGGCCGTTCTCGGCGTCGAACAGGGCGTTGGCCTCGGTGACGGTGACCCGGCCCGAGGAGACCATGCGGGAGAAGAAGTCCTGCAGGCCGGACCGGTACTCCGGGGCGGTGTCGGTGACGGTGTAGTGGTCGAGCGAGATGTCCATCAGCTCGAGCGTCCTGGCTATCTCGGCGCTGTAGTGGGCGGCGGCCTCGGCGGGCTCGACGCCGTCGGCGGCGGCCGCGGCGACCACATAGCTCTGGTAGTCGTCGCTGCCGGTCAGGTGCCAGGCCTTGGTGCCGTTCAGCCGCTGGTGGCGGACGTAGACATCGGCGCCGAGGTAGGGACCGGACAGATGGCCGAGGTGCAGGTCGCCGTTGGGGGTCGGCGGTGTGGAGAAGACGAACACGGGGCGGTCGCCGAAGTCCTTGCGCTCGGCGCTGAGCGCCGAGGCCAGGGCGCGCCCGGCGTCCCGCCAGTACTGGGTGAGGAAGACCAGGTCGGTGTCCCCGGTGTTCTCCAGGACGTGGGACTCGAACGGCTCGAAGAGAACGACCGTGCCGGGAGCGGCCGGGTGGCGCTCGCCGTCGACGATGAACTCGCCCCGTCCGCTGACGATCACGAAGAACTCGGTCTCGTCGTGCTGGTGGCTGTTGGAGCTCGTGCCGGGAGAGACCCGGCCCCAGCCAGCGCCGACACCGAGACCGTGGATATCGCTCATGTCGATGCCGAAGGCCTCGCTGAGCACGGTGTCGTCATAAGTGTTGATGATCACGAAACGTCGTCCTTTCCGGGGGACGGAACGAGGAGCAGATGGGCGGCTTCCGCCGCGATGGCAGGGGCCAGCCGGTACCCGGAGCCACTGGCGGCTCCCGCGAACACCACTCGGCCGTCGGCGGTGAGCGGGCGGACGAGCGGCTCGAAGCCGGGGCCGTACGCGTCGCAGAAGACGCGCCCGGAGACGCAGTGCTCGATCAGGTGGGGTGCGTACCGGGCCAGGACGGCGAGGGCCGCGTCCCGGTCGGCGGGGGTCAGGCTCGCCGCGACGGTGTCCGGATCGACATCCCATTCCTGGCAGGTGTAACTGAACAGCCAGTGCCCGCGCTCGTGGTACGGCAGCAGGAAGGCGTCCTCGTCCTGGAAGACCACCGCTTGGTCGCCCTCGGTGGGCGGGACCTCGATGTGCAGGGCCACGATCTTCTTCACCCGGGCTCCGAGCGGTGCTACGAGATCCTTCCACGCGGGGGCCGCGAGCCAGGGACCAGGGGCCAGGACCACCTGTGCGGCGTGGAGCGTGCCGCCCGTGCCCAGGGAGAGCTCCACCGAGGCGGCGCCGGGTGTCACCGCGGTGACCTCGACCCCCTCGCGGAACTCCACGGTCTGGCGCAGATCGCGTGCCATCAGCTGGGTGAGGGCATGGACGTCCGCGTACTGACAGCCGTCGCCCTCCCAGGCGGCGGTGCCCTCCGGCAGCAGGGCGGCCATGCCGGCCACTTCTCGGACGGGCCGCAGCCGCGCCTGCGGCAGGTAGGTCTCCTCCAGGCGCGCCTGTGCCGAAGCAGCTGCCACCACCGTCATGTCCAGGCTGTGGATCGGCACTTCGGGGCGGGCCGCCTTGAGCGCCGCGTAGCGCTCCTGGCTGAGGGCCGCCATCTCGCGGATCCGGTGCGAAGAGCCACGCGGGAAGTGCAGACCCGCCGAGCGGCGGGTGGCACCGCTGCCGACCGCGTCCCGCTCCAGGACCACCACGCGCACCTGCGGCTCCCGGGAGAGGATCTCCTGGGCGATGGTGAGGCCGAGGACCCCGCCGCCGACCACCGCCACGTCGTACGCCGCCGGGTCCTGCCTCTGCCGCGGCGGCGTTGTCACGCGGTCCATGCGGCGCTCGCCTCGGGGGACTTGGCGGACCACTCGATGAAGGACGCCAGCTGCTCGTCGGTACGGACCCCGCACAGCCTGTCCGCGATGCGCCGGCTGCGCCAGGCGTTCAGGCTGAGGTTGGGGTCGGCCAGGCCGCGCTGCCCGCGCGCGGCGTTCTGAACGAAGATGCTGCGGTCGGCCGGGCCGTCCCAGCGCACCGCGAAGTCCTCGTCGATGCGCAGCTCGTCGCCGTCGCGCTCCAGCCGGTCCGCGATCGGTGCGAGGAAGTCCATCCGGGCCGGCCGAAAGCCGGTGGCCCAGACGACGACGTCCGCGTCGAAGTGCTCGGCGGGGGCGCCGGGCTCGTCGTTGTGCCGGACGGTCAGGTCCCAGCCGCCCACGGGGTTTTCGTCGACCGCGACGACATCGCGGTTGGGGTGCAGCCCGACGAGGTCGCTGTTGCCCTCCACGAAGCGGTGGACGTATATGGCCTGGTAGACGTCGCGCAGCGTGGACTCGGAGATGCCGTCGCTGCTGAGGACGTGCTGGGCGTTGAAGGTGGCGCGGGCCTCCGGGCGCAGGCCGTAGAAGTAGTCCGAGTGGGACGGCATGTAGTAGTCGTTGGTGAAGGGCGAGTCGTCGATCGGGAAGTAGTTGCGGCGGCGCGAGATCCAGGAGACGCGGCGCGGCAGTTGCGTGCCGGACCGGGAGATCAGGTCCAGGAACGCCTCGGCGCCGGACTGTCCGCCGCCGACCACGACGACCCGCTTGCCGCCGAGGTTCCGGGCCGCCTCGACGTAGTCGTTCACGTGGAACTGGGTGGGACCGAGCGTGCCCTGCGGCGGCACCCAGGGCTGGTTGCCCACGCCGACGACGATGTTGTCGGCTGTCACCGTGCGGCGGTCGGTGCGCAGGGTGAAGACCTCGTCGAAGCCGACCTCCTGCACCGTCTCGCCGAAGACGACGTTCGGGTTGCGCCGGGAGGCCCACGCCAGGTAGTTGCGGAACTCCAGGCGCGGTACATCGGCGAACTGGGCGTTCAGGAAGTGGTACACCCGGCCCTGGTCGTGCAGGTAGGACAGGAAGGAGAAGGGGCTCTGCGGGTCGGCGAGGCTGACCAGGTCCTTGAACATCGAGACCTGCAGGGTGGCGCCGGGTATCTGCTGGTTGTCGTGCCAGCCGAAGGCTTCCTTCCGGTCGATGAAGAGGTTGTTCACCTCCGGGCGACCGTGGAGCAGTGACGCCAGGCTCAGGTTCGCGGGGCCCACTCCGATGCCGATGCAGCGGTAGTGGTCGGACTCGGGACGGACGTGGTTGGTGTTCATGCGGTCCTCTCCTTCGAGGCGTGCCGGTGGCTGACCGGCCGAGTCGTGCTCATGAGGGCGGTACGTGCGGGGGTGGGGGCCACTACGGCTCACACCTGCGCGGGGGACGGGGACGGGGCCTCTGCCTCGGCCCGTGCCGGGTCCGCCGTCTTGGCGGGCGAGGGTCCGGGACGGCGTACGGCGATCAGCCCGAAGACCGTCGCCAGCAGCGACCCCATGGCCACGACGGGCCAGACGAGGCCGTCCAGCCGGAGGAGGAGCCAGCTGCCGATCATCGGACCCACGGCGGTGCCGAGACCGAACACGAACTGGAAGCTGCCGATGTACCGGGAGCGCAGCCGCGCCGGGCCCGCGGTCGCCGGATAGGCGAACACCGCCGGGCCGCCGACGATCTCGCCGATCGACCAGATGAGCGTGCCGACGATCACGGCGGCGGGTCCGATGGGCAGACCGTAGAAGGCCACACCGGCACCGACCAGCGCGAATCCCAGACCGATCGTCACCTTCAGCGGCCACTCCTGGGAGAGCTTGGTGAGCAGCAGCTCGAAGGCGATGACGATGAACCCGTTGAGGGAGACGGCGAAGGTGTACCAGAAGAGCGCCAGCCCCTCGTCCTTCATGTACAGCGGCAAAGTGGACAGGTACTGCATGTACACGGCCGCGTGGCAGAAGGCCGCGATCAGGTACAGCAGGTACCGCCGGTCCCGGATCACCGCCGCGTAGCCGCCCCGCGCCCCGTCCGGGTCCGCCGCGGCACCGGCAGGGGCGGAGCCGACCCGGGCCGGCAGTGTCGCCCATGCGAACACCGCGTAGGCCAGGGCGATCACGGCCTCGCCCCAGAACAGCAGGGTGTACCCGTGGCCGCCCGCGTTGTAGAGGGCGAAGCCGACCAGGGGCGCGGCCGTCGCGCCCAGGTTGAGCCCGAAACGGTACATCGCGAAGATCATGACCTGCCGGTTCTCGGCGGTCAGTTCGGCCAGCAGTGTCGCCGAAGCCGGCCGGAAGAGCTGGGAGCCGAGGCTCACCAGGGCGATCGCGGCGAGCAGCGCCGGGAAGCTCGGCACGTAGAGCAGGGCGGCGGTGAGCACGCTGGTGCTGCCCATCGAGACGACCGTGGCGTTGCGTACGCCCATCCGGTCCGCCAGGGTGCCGCCGATCAGCGAGCCGGCGACGGCCCCCGCCCCGTAGACGCCGAGGGCCAGGACGGTGCTGCCGTCGGAGTAGCCCTTGGCGGTCAGGAACAGGACGAGGAAGACCTGGAGGAAGCCGCTGAGACGGTTGACCAGGACCCCGGCGAGAACGGTCTTCACCGGGAGCGGAGCCTCACGGAAGGTGCCCCAGACGGTGGCCCGTCGCTCCCCCTCCCCGTGGACGGTGACGGCGTCCGTGGCCTCGGCGGTGGTGTCAGAGCCCATGCTCTTCCACCGCCCCCACGATCAGTTTCACCGCGGCGCGGACCCGGCGCTCCAGCTCGTCCAGCTCCCCGGCGGAGGGGGCGTCGATGAGGAAGGTGACCGCCCGGTCGTCGGAGCTGGCCAGCGGGGACAGCTCGGCACCCTTCTCCTTCAGGACCAGTACCGCGCGCAGCGCGGCCGGCGCATCGGCGGCGCCCGGGGTGATCTCCGGCCAGATCCCGCCCGCGCCGACCCAGACGGGGGTGATCCCCGGCCAGTCGACGCAGACGTTCTCCAGGGTGCCGGGTGTGTGGTCCAGGTAGACCTGGCGGGTCCAGCGGCGCGGCTGCGGGTAGTCGGCGGGCTCGCCCAGCGCGATCTTGACGATCTCGGGCTCCAGGGGCCGGCCGGTGGCCAGGTGGTACAGCGCGAGCAGACCGTCGCCCGGCGTCCGGGCGGCGACCTCCATCAGGTAGGGCCGCCCGTCCGCGCCGGTCCGCCACTCGGCGTGGGCTATGCCGTCACGGAAGCCGAGGGTCTGCAGCAACCGCCGGTTGGCGTCCAGCAGTCCGTCGTCCACCCCGGGGCGGGCGCTCGGGACCGAGTGGGACAGCTCCACGAAGGAGCGGGCGTCCGACTCGGTGGTCTCCTTGCTCGTGACCGAGGCGAAGACGATCTCGCCCCCCTGCACCAGGCTCTCGACCGAGTACTCGTGGCCCTCGATCTTCTGCTCGACCAGCAGGGTCTCGTACGCGGGGTAGCCGGCCAGCTCGGCCCGCAGCTCCGTCGCGTCCGCGACGGTCATCACACCCGAACTGGAATGGCGGGTGGCGGGCTTGGCCACCACCGGGTACGGCAGCCCGTCGAGGTCGGTGTCCTCGCGCTCACCCGGCGGGATCACCAGGGAAGCAGGGCTGAACTCGTCCAGGTACCAGCGCTGCAGGTACTTGCTGCGGCAGGCGCGGGTCGCGCGCAGCCCTGGGCCCCGCAGGCCGAGCGCGTCGCCCAGCAGGCCGGTCGGCTCCACCAGTGTCTCGCCGACCGCGTACGCGCCGACGATCGTGTACTTCTGCCTCCAGGCGCGGGCGCGGGCGATGAAGCCCGGCAGGAACGATCCCTCCTGGTCGAGGGAGCCGTCCACGAAGGCGATGCCGTCGAGGAGGGACGCCGGGTGCTCCGGGTCCTTGCGGGCGGCTTCCGCGGCCTCACGGTAGCCCGCCGGGGTGATGAGCAGGACCTTCAGGCCCCGCGCGGCAAGCTCCGCCAGG
The DNA here is from genome assembly GCA_049998195.1 of Streptomyces sp. cmx-11-4. Classification (GTDB taxonomy): domain Bacteria; phylum Actinomycetota; class Actinomycetes; order Streptomycetales; family Streptomycetaceae; genus Streptomyces. The sequence continues at coordinate 138,988 of JAEBET010000002.1, read as the reverse complement.
TAGCGGGGGTTACGGCACACGACCCAGAAGGCACCGGTGAGGACGAAGGCCTCGGGCACGTCCTCGGAGCCGGCCTCCACAGTGGTTTCGGGATCTGTTGCGGTGGTCATGCGTCGGCTCCTCGAGGGGCGGGGACGGTGTCGGCGAACGCGCTGCCCAGACCGTTGGAGTCAAGGAAGGCCATCCAGGGGGCGGCCTCCTCGCCGGACTGGCCGGCGCGGTGCAGACCGGGGGGCAGCGCCCCGGCCAGCAGCCGAGTGACTCCGTAGGCGACCGGCAGCGACACGGCGCGGGCCATCGCGCTCTCCGACTCCTCGCCCGTCAGGTCCATCAGGTACGAGCCCTGCCAGCGCTTCCCGTCCGCGGCGCGCACGTCCAGCGCGACGGAGAGCACCACGCGGTCGCGGTCGGCCTCGGTGGTCGGATGGCGTTCGGCCAGCTCCTTGGCGAGCCGGCGGACCTGTACCTGGTCACCGGAGCCCACCACGCGGAAGACCGGTTCCCAGGCGTCGCGCCAGCCGGCGTTGCGCAGGGTGCCGCGGACGAAGGTGCGCAGGTGCCAGCCTTCGGGGATGCCGTACTGGGACACGAAGGGCACGCTGTCGCGGTTGGGGTAGACCTCGAAGTCCTCGGCGCCCAGGCGGTGGACGGCGGTGGCCTCCCAGGGGCGCGGGGCCGTGCTCTCGACGCCCTCGGCGATATGGCGCGCGGGGGAGCCGAGAGCTGCGAGTACGCCGTACGGCGCCCAGCTGAAGCGGTAGCGGAACTCGTTGGGAACGGCCGGGATGCCGCCGCAGTAGGAGGTGAAGTCGACCGACTCGGCAGTATCCCCGATCGCCTCACGGGCCCTCGCGACCAGCAGATGGGCCATCAGGTGGTCGATCCCCGGGTCGAGTCCTGCCTCGGTCAGCACCACGACGCCCACCCCGGCGGCATGCTCCGCGAGTTCGGCGATCTCCTCGGAGACATAGCTCGTGCAGGCGAAGTGGGCCCTGCGGTCGATGGCGAGGCGCAGCAGCCGCGGGTGATCGTCGGCGGGCAGCATCGACACGATCACGTCCCCGGCACCCACCTCGGCTTCCAGGGCCCCGTCCGTCAGGGCCCGTACCCCGGCGCGGCCGGTCAGGTCCAAGGCGGCGAGCCGGTCGGCGGCGCGCTCGGCCGTACGGTCCCACAGCACGACCCGGTCGGCCTGCGCGCACAGCAGCCCGAGGCCGCTGCGGCCGGTCGACAGGCCGGTGCCTATCCAGTGGACGGTGCCGCTCGCGGGCACCGGGCCGGGCGATACCGGGTCAGCGGGCATCGGCGTACTCCTTGCCTTCACGGGGCTCGCTGCCGCCGTCGTGCGAATGGCCGGTCCCGGCGACGGCGGTCTCGAACACGCCCAGGCAGCGCACCCAGACCGGATCTGCGCCGCCCAGGTTCGCCAGCAGGGGCCACAGTTCCGCGGAGAAGGCGCGGCTGGCCTCCACCGGAAGCAGTGAGGGCAGATTGTCGATGGCGATGAGGTCGGCCGGCCGGTCGCCGTCACGCAGGCGGCGTACCGGGTGGTCCCAGTCGGTGAGTTCGGTGTAGACCGGCAGGACGTTGCACGCCGAGGTCACGTCACAGGTGACGTCCGATACCACGGAGAGGCGTCGGGGGCCGTCGAGGTCCGCGTCGGTCAGGAACGGCGGCGTGGGCCGGTTCATCAGGACGGTGTTGACGAGAAGGTCGTGGTCGAGCAGCGCCGCGCGGTCGAGCGTGGCCGTCTCCGCGATGTCCCACCGGGTGGGGGTGAGTCCGGCCTTGGCCAGGGCGTCGCACGCACCGCGGCCGCTGCGGCCGAGGGCGCCGATCACCAACGCGCTCCCGTTCTCGCCGGGCTGGCCCAGCAGGGCGTCCAGCGCGTCCAGGCCGGTCGGGGTCAGCGGGGTCCGCAGCCGCCCGCGCCGGTGCAGCACGGCCAGCGCCGCTCCGACGTAGCCCGCCCAGTAGCCGAAGGCCGCCAGCCGCCGGCCGGTTTCGCCGGTCAGGTACTCCAGGTCGAGGAGCGCGCCGCCGCCCGCCGTGAACCGGGCGAGCAACTCGCTCGCACCGGTCTGTCCCTTGTAGGCGTGCCCGAAGTAGATGTGGCGGTGGCTCAGCTGGGCGGGCTCCTCAGGGAGCTCCTTGAGGCCCAGGATGTGGGCTGCGACGGGCGCATCGATCCAGCTGCCCGCCGGGGCGGTGCGGCAGCCCGCGGCGAGGTAGTCGCCGAGGGGGAAGACGCGCTGCGCCGATTCCTCCACGGTGATCTCGACGCCCTGACCCACCAGGCGCGCGGCATCCTCGGGGACGAGGGGCGCGCGGCGCTCGCTCGGCCGGGATTCGGCCCGCATCCAAAGGTGCGGATTATCCGACATCTTTTTTCGTTCTCCCTTATGAGGAAAATCGTCGATTTACGGCTATAAGTCCGATGAAAAATGGCCCAGGCGGTAGCCCGGTGGGTGCTCACTGTCGAGGGCGGATCGCGCCGCTAAAGCACGGGGATCCGGGCGTTGGCCAGCGGCCGGTACGTCACTTCGGACGGCCCGGACGGCCCGGAGGGCAGCCGCGCCGGGTCGAACCCGGAGTCCAGCAGCGTCCCGACGACCGCCCCGGTGATCGCCGCCGCCAGGATCTCGCCGGGACACCGGTGGGCTGCGGCACCGAAGGTGAAGGCCACCGGGGCCTCGCGGCCGGGCCGGAAGGCGTGCGGATCGGGGTTGACCGCCGGGTCCCGGTTGGCGGCGGCGAGCAGCACCAGCACCTGCTCGCCCGGCGCCACCTCGGCAGCACCGTGACGGAACGGCTCGGCGGCGAAGCGACGGGTGTTCTGGATCGGCGCGTCGTGCCGGGCCACCTCCCGTACGAACCGCTCCCACGCGGCCGGGGACTTCGGGGTCTCCTCACCCCGGGCCAGCGCGAGCAGCGTGTTCCCGATCAGCCCGGCCGTGGCGTCGTACGTTTGGGACAGGAACCCGACCGCGTTGGCCAGCAGCGGAGCCGTCCGGGTCCAGGAGGCGTCCCGTGCCGCCCGTACGAGCCCGGCGAGCAGTCCGTTCCCGCCGGCCTCCACGTGCTCGATACCGGGGCCGAGCAACTCCCGGAGCCGGGCCGCGGCAAGCGCCGCCGCCGCCTGCTGCTCCGGTGTGGCCAGGGCGGGGATGCACTGCACGAACGCGCCGATCAGCCGGGCGGCCTGCGCCGAGCCGTCCGCGTCGAGCCCGCACAAGGTCGCCACGACCCGGGCGGGAACGGCGAACATCAGCTCCTCGAAGGGGACGTCGCCGCCCGCCGCGAGGACCGCCCGGGTCCGCTCGGCGGCCAGCCGGGCGGCGTACGCGGGGTCGGTGTTCCCCAGCGCCGCGACGACCACGCCCTTCAGGCGGTGCTGGAGGTCGCCATCGGTCATCCGCACCAGGTCCCCGAACACCTCACCGGCGGGGGTGCCGACGATTCCGGCGGGCACCGGCTCGGCCACCGGACGGACCCGCAGGGCGGCGGAGCCCAGCACGGCACGCACCGCCGCCGCGTCCGCCGCGACCCAGGCGCTCACAGCAGGGTCGAAGGCGAAGGGGCGCTCCGCCACCAGCGCCGCGTAGTCGGGGTACGGGTCCGCCAGCCTGACCGCTTCGATCGGGTTGGTCACCTGGGTGCTCCTTGCTGGGTGCTCGGCATGTCGGTGCCTCGGGGTGGGGGCGGTGGCGTCGTCGGGGGAAGGGTGCGTCAGAGATAGCGGGCGGGGAGCGCGGCGCGCCGGGCGTCGAGGGTGCCCGCGATCGTCAGCCGCATGACCTCCGAGGTGCCCTCGTATATCCGCAGGGAACGGATCTGCCGGTACAGGCGCTCGGTGACGCTGTCCGCGACCACACCCGCCGCGCCGAGCAACTGCACGGCGGAGTCGATGATGTGCTGGGCTTCCTCGGTGGCGTACAGCTTGGCGATGCTCGAATGCCGGGCGAAGCGCCTGCTGCCGTGGTCGGCCTCCCAGCCTGCCCGCGCCACCAGCAGGGCGGCCGCGTTGAGCCGGACGTCCATATCGGCCAGGGACGCCTTGGTCAGCTGGAGGTCGGCCAGTTTCTCGTTGCCGATCCGGCGGGTGCGGGCGTGGGCCAGCGCCGTGTCGGCGGCCCGTCGGGCGAATCCGAGTGCGGCGGCGCCGACCGTCATCCGGAACCGCTCCAGCAGGTCCATGGCGATGACGAAGCCCCTGCCCGGCTTGCCCAGTACGGCCTCCCGGGGCACCCGGCAGTTCTCGAAGGAGAGATGGGCGAAGGCGCGCGGAGCGACCACGTCCAGGCGTTCGTGGACCTGTAGGCCCCGGGAGCCGCCAGGGACGAGGAAGGCGGTGAGCCCCAGCGGGCCGGGGCCCTCGCCGGTGCGGGCGATGACGACGTACACGTCCGCGATCCCGGCGTTGGCGATCCACGCCTTCTGCCCGTTCAGGACGTAGCCGCCGTCCTCGTCGCGCTCGGCCCGCAGCCCGACCGAGGCGATGTCGGAACCCGCCTCGTGCTCGGAGACCGCGAACGCGCCGATGAGCGAACCCTCGGCCATCCGTGGCAGGTAGTTCTCCTTCTGCTCCTCGTTGCCGTACCGGATGATCGGCGTGGCGGCGAGGGCCTGGATGGAGAAGGCGAAGTCGGCCAGGTCCTCGGCGTAGGCGAGCGCCTCACGCATCAGGCAGATGCCGCGGAAGTCACCGGGGAGGCCGCCGGGTGCGCGCCGCGGGTCCAGGAAGGAGAGCCAGCCGTCCTCGCCGAGCGTGCGTACCAGACGCTGTCCGGCCTTCTCCGGGTCCTGTCGGCGGACCTCCTTCCACAGGGGGGCGCGGCCGTCGCACCAGGTGCCGATGGCGTTCGCGAGGCGGCGGTGCCCGTCGTCGTACAGGGGGAGGGCCAGGATTTCCTGGTCGAAGACGCTGGTGGGTTCCAAGGCAGTTCTCCCTGCGAAGGGGGCGGACGTCGGCGGGTACGGCGTGAGGCGTCAGGCGTCAGGCGTCAGATGAGCAGGCCGGCGTCTTCGTCGGCGGGAGCGGCGGCCGGCTGCCCGGCACGGACCTGAGCGACGAGCTTGTGCTCGACGAAGTAGGCGAAGGAGGCGTAGCCGCGCCAGATGCGGCGCCACTCCCGCTGGACGGCTTCCTCACCGGAGTTGCGCCGGATGCCGTCGAGGTAGGAGACGATGATGTCGGCCGACTGCCGGGCGTGCCCGGCGGAGAAGTTGTCGATCGACAGGTGAGCCTGCTCGTAGCCCGCGTCGAGGTTGTGGCGGCGCAGCTTCTGTATCTCGTGCAGCCGCATCGCTCCGAGCCCGAACATCTCGATGCCCAGGTTGTAGCCGAGGATCTCGTTGTAGAGGGTGTCGGGGAAGCGCGCCAGGCACACCTGGTGGATGGAGAACCCGTAGAGCCCGTCCGGCAGATCGCCCTGTTCCAGGAACTCGTCCTGCCGGATGTGCGGCAGGTGGATGTCCATGCTGGCCAGCACCTGGTGGATGAGCGTGATGTGGTTCTTGCCGAGGTCGCCGCGGCCCATCTCGTCGGCGTAGATGGAGAACAGCATGTGGTCGCTCTGCCGGTGGTTGCGGCCGAGGTTGCCGATGCGCTGGGCCCAGGTGCCGTCGATCAGGCTGCCGAGGGCGAAGGTGCTCTGCTCGAAGATCACGGTGTCCCGGTCGGGGATCTCCGTCAGGGGCTGGTACGGGTCTACCAGCTTGTCCCAGTAGATCGCGTCGACGCGCGCCATCAGCGCCTCGGGCGTGTAGTCGAAGTACGCGGCGTCGGTGAGGGTACCGCCCGATCCGTGGGTGAACAGCAGTTCCGCGTCGGCGAGGTTGGCTTCGGCCCGGTCCCGGGCGGTCCCCAGGATGTGGGGGAACTGCTCGATGTTGACCACGCGGTGGAACAGCTGCCGGTCGTCCAGTCCGGAGGGGGCCTCGGCGAGGACCGTGTCGTCCGGGTCGCTGCAGCGCAGCGCCTCGGCCCAGGCCAGGGCCTCCGCGTCGCCGGCGGTGACCGGCCGGAAGTCGAGGTCCGCCGGCTCACCCGCCGCGATGGTCTGCGCCCACTGGGTGAACACGGCCGCCTCGTGCTCGTCGAAGATGCCGAACATCGGCCCGCCGAACTTGATGGACCGCAGGAACCGGCACACGCCCTCGCGCGCGGGCTTCATCTGCCGGGCCCCGCGGAACTCGCCGACGAAGGCCGCCAGATCCATGTTCTCGTCGTCGAGCCACTCCGACAGCCGCCGCTCGCCGAGGCGCACGCTGCGGTGCTGGCGGCCCGCGTACGGCGCGTGCCGGGCCACGATCCGCCCGACCTTGGCGTCCAGGGACAGTCCGTCGTGCCAGTCGGCCAGCTCGCCGAGGAGCGCGGTGTGCTCCCGCTCCAGGCGCAGCACCAGATCGATCGAGGCGGTCAGCCGCTGCCGGTCCCGTGCGCCGGTCGGCGAGCTCTCGGTCAGCGCGAGGTATTCGGTGAGGAGCGTACGGGCCTGCGTCTCGGCCAGGAAGGGAGTGTCCGTACCCAGCAGCAGATCGTCGACGCCCAGGGCGTTCACGGCGTAGTGCACGCCCACCACTTCGGGTAGGAACGACGCGGGCAGCCGGGAGAGCGCGAGGTAGAAGGAGGCCTGCAGCGCGGTCAGCGGGCGCGCCTCGGTCTCCTTCAGGAAGTCCGCGGTCTCGATCCCGGGCAGGTGCACGTCGAGGTCGGCGAGTGCCCGCCGCCGCCGGGCCTGCAGCCCGCGCTCGGGGGTTCCCTCGCCCTGCAGGAAGAAGTGCTGGCCGAAGAGCCGGTTGACGATGACCGACGGTTGGGTGGCGGTCTGCGACACATCGTCCAGCCAGCAGCCCGCGAGCAGCATGAGGGGTGCGCGCTGGCGCAGGACGAGCCGGTACGTCTGCGCGTCGCGCTCGCGCAGGCCGGCGAGGGCCGGTTCGAAGGCGGCGCGGGCCCGCCGGACGCGGGCGGCGATCGCGTCGGCGTCCGTACCGGCCTCGTCCTTGGCCCTGGGCAGGAAGGCGTGCAGGGTCCGGCGCGCGACGAGCAGGGTCGTCTCGCTCTCCTGGTCGTCGAGGAGTTGCCGGAAGATGCCGGCGGGCCCGCCCTCGAGAACCGCGGCGGCGTCCTCGGCGGCCTTCGGGCTGAACCGGAAGGCCGCGCGGGGCAGGGAAGTGGTCAGGTCCGGAAGGGGAAATCCGGTGTGCGCGTTCATCAGGACTCCGGGGTTTCGTCGCTCGTCGGCTGCTGGGCGGCGGTGAGTTTGCGCAGGAGTACGCCGACCCGTACGCCGGGCACGCTCGACGCCAGGAGGTAGTGACCGCCGTCGCGCAGCTGTCCCGCCCCGGCGCGGTCCACGAGGTTGATCAGGGGGTCGGCCGCGAAGCAGTGCCCGACGCGGGCGATGTTGTCCAGGAACAACTGCCCTGCGCTGAAACCGGCCTGGCGCTCCTTCAGCACGACGATCGGCTTGAAGAGGTTCGGGTGCAGTACGCCGTCGATGTCCTTGAGGGTCAGGTCGAGCGGCGTGAGGATGCGGTCGTTGACCACCCGTGCCAGGTCCGAGCTGATCTCGTTGGACCAGCCGAGCGAGGGCGGGTCCTGGGCGCTGGCCCCGCCGAGGATCTCGTACGCGTCTTCTCCGTACGGCCGGGCGCTCACCAGGCAGGCAGCCGAACCGTCGCTGAACAGGGCGAAGTTCTCCATCCGGATCGCCTCGTCCGCGATCCGGTCGGTGGTGACGACCAGCACCGTGTGATGCTGCCCGGAGGCCACCAGTGCCTGTGCCAGGCGCAGTCCGACGAGCAGATTGGTACACCGGTTCAGGGTGATGCCGGTGAAAGCGGCATCACCCAGACCGAGGCCGGTCATGACCGCCTGGACGAAGCCGCCGTGGGTGCGGGGGCCGCCCGGGAACCGGGTCGAGCAGAGGATCACGGCGTCGACCTGGCCGGGCCCCGCCCCGGCCGCGGCGAGCGTCGCCCGGCCGCTTTCCACGGCCAGCGTCTCCAGGTTCTTGCCGGTGCGGTGGATCGTTCCCCAGCCCCACAGCGAGGCCTTGGCCGGTATGCGCAGCTCGGCGGCGCGCGCGGTCAGGTTCGCCATGGACGTGTGGTCGGCCGGGTTCTCGCCGAGGACGTAGCGGGGGGCGGACAGATGGACGGGGTTGGCGTTCACCGTGCGGAGTCACTCTCCTGCCCGGCCGACGGGGCCGGTGTCATCATCACGTTGGCTTCGGGGTAGGGGAGGGCGTCCGCCCCGAAGCCGAAGGTCCCATGGGTACGGATCTCCTCGGCAGCGCGGACGACCGAACCGAGCGCCGCCCGGGCCAGCGCCGAGCCGACGCTGATCCGTCGTACGCCGAGTTCGCCGAGCTCCGCCACGGACAGCGGCAGGGCGGGCGAACCCATCAGGACGTTGACCGGGCGCCGGACGGCGGCACACACCGCGCGCACCGCCTCCGCATCCGGGAGGCCCGGCGCGTAGAGGACATCGGCGCCCGCGGCCTCGTACGCCTGCAGTCGGCGGATGGTGTCCGCCAGGTCGGACCGGCCCTGGAAGAAGTTCTCGGCGCGGGCTGTCACGGTGAAGGGGAAGTCGAGCTCCCGGGCGGCGGCGACAGCCGCGGCCACGCGCTCCACGGCTTCCTCCAGGGGACGTACGGGGTCGTCGGCCCGGCCCGTGGAGTCCTCGATCGAGCCTCCGACCAGGCCCGCTGCGGCGGCGAGCCGAATGGTCTCGGCCACGTCCCGCGGCGTGTCACCGAAACCGCTCTCCAGGTCGGCGGAGACCGGCAGATGCGTCGCTGCCACGATCTCCGCGGCGTTCGCGAGGATCTCCCGCCTGCCCACCAGGTTCGTGCCGTCCGGCCGGCCGAGGCGGTAGGCCAGCCCCGCACCGGTGGTGGCGAGCGCGGCGAAGCCGAGTCCGGTCAGCAGGCGCGCGGTTCCCGCGTCCCACGGGTTGGGGACGACGAAGGGCTCGGTGCCCTGGTGGAGCCGGTGGAAGGCGAGGGCGCGGGCGCGCTGATCGACGGGGTCTACGGAAGGGGCAACGGGCAGGTTCACGGATGGAGTTCCTCTGTGGCGCTGGTGTCGTACGGGTCCGGCACGGTCAGATGAGTTCGACGTGCCAGTCGCCAGGCTGCCCGACTCCGGGCGCTCCGGGCAGGAGCGACCGCAGGATGTCGGTGACGGTCCGGGAGCGGCCGTCGAAGTAGAAGTGGCCGCCCTCGGCCCGGTGCCGGGCCGGTGGCCGGAGGCATTCCCGTTCCCAGGGCTGCAGCCCGGCCTCGCTGATGTGCGGGTCGTCCAGACCGTTGATCAAGGTCACCGGTACGGACAGGGGTGCGGCCGGCCGGTACGCGTACCCGGCGACCATGCGGAAGTCGGCGCGCAGGTTCGGCAGGAGCAGCTCCTGCAGGGATGCGTCGGCCATGACCTCCGGCGGCAGTCCGCCGAAGAAGCCCACGGCCTCCGTGAACTCCCGGCCCTCCAGGCGGGCGGCCTCCACGACCCGCGGAGTGGGCAGCAGGGAGGGGGCGGAGCAGCCGGAGGCGACCAGATGGCGGAAGTCCGGCAGGTGACCGATGCGGCGTGCGACCTCGAAGGCGAGCACCGCGCCGAAGCTGTGCCCGAAGAGCACGAAGGGGCGGTCGGCGGTGGCGGAGATCTCGTGCGCCACCGCGTCGGCGAGTTCCGCGACATCGGTGAGTGCGTGCTCCCGGTAGCGGTTGCCGCGTCCCGGCGGGCAGAGCCCGGCGATCTGGGCCACGCCCGCCAGGTCCGACTGCCAGCCGAGGAAGGAGCGCGGGTTGCCGCCCGCGTGCGGGAAGCAGTAGACACGTGCGGCGGGCCCCGACTCGGATTCCGTCCCGTCACACATGAACCAGGGGGAAGAGCTCACTGGAACGACCGCGCTCACGGGGTCGCCTTGGGCTTGGCCGAGTTCCAGCCAACATCGGCCAGAATTTTCACGTCACCCGATGTCCCGTGAGCGGTGCCCATGTTCGCGGAGGACACCGCGATCCCTCCGCATGCCAGCGTGGCCGCAATGGCTGCCGTGGCGGTGCGGACCGTCAGGCGCGGCCGGAACGACGTACCGGGGCGGCAAAAATTCGCCAACATTTCGTCAAGCCTCCAAAAGCGGGCATGTCCCCGCCGACCGGTTGGGGGAGTGAAGGCGATCGCCGCGATCACCTTGATCACTCTCGAGTCCGGGTGGACTTTGACTCAAGCTCCGAGATGACTCATATTCCCGCACTGCTAAAATCCGATGGATCCTAAAAGCCATGCACGGGGATCTATTGGACATTCGGTCGACATTGCAAGACCCTTTGAGCACCCGGGAAGTGACAGGGCGAGCGAGTGGGAGAATGTGAATGGAACCCGGAATTCCGGATGGGCCGAACGGTGTGCAGCAGCTCATGTCCGAGCACCTGCAGGCACTCTCCCGGCTCGTCGCGGGCGGCCTGGCCGAGCCGGCTGCGGCACCGGCCGGGACGCCGACGGCACAGACACCCCCCGACACCCGGATCCGCTACCACCACGGGCTCGAAGCCATTGCCGCCGCCATCGACGAGGCACTCGCCGATGCGCGCAAGGAGATCCTGACCGCTCAGCCCGACGGGCCGCGCCCCGGGCCGGTCCTGGACGAGGCCCTCGAATCCGTACGCCGCCAGATAGCGGGGGGCATCGCGATGCGCACCCTGTACCAGCACACCACGCGATTCGATGAAGCGACCAAGAATTACGTACGGACCGTGTCCGATTACGGAGTCCAGGTCCGCACCCTGGCCGAATTCCACGACCGGATGATCATCGTCGATGAAAGCGTCGCGTTCATCTCGGCGAACGAAAGCCGTACCGACGCCATAGCCATCAGGGAGCCCGCCATCGTGCGCTTCCTCACGGACATATTCGAGCGTTCCTGGGATCGCGCGCAGCCCTTCCCCTTCGTTTCGACCCATGCCACGAGGGCAGCCGAGCAGGTCATCCCCTCACTCCGGAACTCCATCAGCAAGCTGCTCATCTCGGGGTACCCCGACAAGCAGATCGCACGCCGGCTCGGTATCAGCGAGAGATCACTGCAAGGGCATATCGCGGCGATGAAGCAGGAGCTGGGCGCGCACACCAGAATTCAGTTCGGCTATGAACTGGGCAGGAACGAGACCACGCTCATCCTGTGAGACGGCAGGCATCGAGGAGTGGGCGCGAGAAGCGGGTACGAAAACAGGGGCGGGGACCTCGCGTCCCCGCCCCTGTCCGCGTCCCACCGGCTCTGCCGGCCTGGTGGGTCACTTTCAGCGCGTTGTCTCCACGGTAGCCACCGGTGCGGCGCTCTCCTCGGGTGCGGGCCTGCGGAAGCCGGGCATCCGGGACACGGCCACGCCACCCAGGCAGATGGCACCGCCGAGCAGGGTGACCCAGCCCGGCACCTCGTCCAGGGCCAGCCAGGAAATGAGGATCACCACAGCGGGCACCGCGTAAGTGGTCGCCCCCATCTTCCCGGCGGTGGTCCGCGACAGGGCGTACGCCCAGGTGGTGAAGGCCAGTGCCGTGGGGAAGAGCCCCAGGTAGACGACATTGAGCGTGGCCGACACAGGCGCCCGGGACAGGTCCGACACCAGCTGTCCGCTGAACGGCAGACACGCGACGGTGCCGATCAGACAGCCGTACGTCGTCACCTGCATCGGGGTCGCATGGCGCAGCGCCGGCTTCTGCATCACCACGCCGGACCCGTACGCCACGGCAGCCAGCAGGCAGAGCCCCAGGCCGAGGAGCGAGGACGATCCGCCGCCGGAGCTCGAGAAGCCGACGACGACCGCCCCGACGAACGACACGGCCATACCGGCCAGCAGCAGAGGCGGGAATCCCTCCTTCAGGAGCCAGCCGCCGAGGAGCGCGACCACCATCGGCCCCACGTTGACGACCATGGAGGCCGTTCCGGCATCGACCAGCTGCTCGCCCCAGTTCAGTACGACCATGTAGACGCCGAACCAGAGCACCCCCGATCCCACGATCCCGGGCCATGCCTTGCGCGGCGGCACTCCGCCGCGCTTCGCCACCAGCAGGCAGACCAGCGCCAAGGAGCCCGTCAGTAGTCGTCCCAGCGCCAGCGCTCCGGGTTCGAAATAGTCGGCAGAGGCACGAATGGACACAAACGCGGAGGCCCAGAGCACCACGGTGACCGCTGCGGCTAACAGTGCCCGCCGGTCCATTCCGGAAGGTCCAGATGATGAGTTCATATGAGCAACCTAGCCTTGTTGTCTCACCACGGCGGCAGGTCCCCGGAGAGTGCCCCCCCGTGCGGTGTACTGCGGTGTACTCGTCAAGCAGGCTCCCGAGCCGCCGCTTCAGTGGCGGCTGCGAAGAGTGGGTGACGTGCGGGCCAAGCGGGCGGCGGACCGCTCCAGTTCGCGCAGCGCGAGCCCGATGGCGGGGATGGAGGGAAGGCATGGCGGGCCGATCCGAACAGGGAATGGGCGGGGGGCGCCGATCAGTTGACCTCTCGGTCCAGGCCTGACCAGTACGGCTGGCGGAGCTTGAATTTCTGGATCTTGCCCGTGGCCGTGCGCGGGATGCCATCGCGGAACTCGACGGTCGTCGGGGCCTTGTAGCCGGCCATCCGCTGCTTGCAGTGGGCAATGATGTCGGCTTCCTGCGCTGTCGCCCCTTCAGCGAGGACCACGAGGGCTTTGATGGTCTCGCCCCACTTCTCATGCGGCACACCGATGACAGCGACCTCGGCGACAGCCGGGTGGCTGAAGATCGTGTCCTCCACCTCGATCGACGACACGTTCTCACCGCCGGTGATGATCACGTCCTTCTTCCGGTCGGAGATCGTCAGGTGCCCGTCGGTCTCGTCGATCGTGCCTCCGTCGCCGGTGTGGAACCAGCCGCCCTCCAGGGCCGCCGAGGTCTCTTGCGGCTTGTCCCAGTAGCCGTCGAGCACGACGTTCGACCGGGCCAGTACCTCGCCCGAGCCGGAGACCTTCAGCTTGACCCCGAGCGCGGGCAGTCCTGCGCGGGACAGCTTGCGCGCCCGCTCCTCGGCCGGCAGTTCGGCGTCGGCAGGCTGGGCCCGGTTGAAGGTGAGAAGCGGCGAGGTCTCGGTCAGGCCGTAGATCTGCGTGAACTCCCAGCCCAGCTCCTCACCCACCCGCTGGATCATCTTGCTCGGCGGCGGGGCCCCCGCGCAGACGATCCGCACGCGATCACGGCCCGGGATCTCGCCCTCCCAGGTCGCCGCCGCATCGAGTACGGCGTTCCATACCGCGGGCGCGCCGCACATGAGCGTGACGCCGTGTTCGTCGACCCGACGCAGGATCTCGGCGCCGTCGACCTTGCGCAGCACCACCTGCTTGACGCCGAGGCCGGCCATCACGTACGGCATGCCCCAGCCGTTGCAATGGAACATCGGCAGCGTGTGCATGTAGACATCGCGCTCCCACACCCGGGTGTGCAGCCCGAACGTCACCCCGTTCACCCAGATATTGCGGTGGGTCAGCTGCACGCCCTTGGGGCGGGCCGTGGTGCCCGACGTGTAGTTGACCGTCGCCGTGGCGTCCTCGTCCGGGTTCGACCACGGGCGCGGCTCAACGCCGAACCGCATCAGCTCGCTCTCGGTCTGTACACCGAGGACGAACCGGTGGCGGACCTTGATCCCGGAGAGCACCTCGTCGACCTCCGGGTCGACGAGCAGGACCGATGCCCCGCTCTGTCGCACCACGTAGTCGATCTCCTCCGGCTTGAGACGGAAGTTCACCGGCACACAGATCCGACCGCTCATCGGCACCGCGAACAACAGCTCCAGCAGACGGGACGAATTGTGACTGACCACCGCCACCCGCTCGCCCACCCCGACTCCGAGCCGGTCGAGCCCAGCCTGCCAGGCCCGAACCCGCTCACCCAGCCGACCGTACGTCGATTCGGGCACCGGCCGAGCGGGCTGGTCTGGCTCGTCGACCACACCAGGGCTGGAGGAGAACCCCAGCTCAGCCCGGTCGAGGAAGTCCCCCACGGTCATCGGAATCCGCATTGCTCTCTCCTTGCATAGGGACAGCTACATGGAGGGGCGCCGACGGCGGAATCCGCAACGGCAGCACCCTGTAACGTCGGCGGTCAGGCGGTCAGCTGCAGTGGGCAACGAATGACACCTGATCTTGACGCCTTAAACGCTGCTGCCTTCTTCCTCGACGATGCGCAGGGCGTCGGCGGTGTTCCCGGCGGCGATGTGGTCGAACCAGTCCAGCGCCCAGTTGAACCGGTGGGGGCGCGGCCGGCTGAATCCGGCGCGGGCACCCTCGTAGTCGCCGCGGCGCTCCAGGAGGAAGTCCCGCGCGGCCAGGAACCGGGCGGCGGCGCCGATCTCGGTGTCCGGGCTGATCTCGGTGTTCGGGCTGATCTCGCTCGTCATGCCAGGCATCGTGCCGCGTGGGGTGTGCGGAGCACTAGCGCCGCGTCAGCCGTGGATTGACGCGAAGCGTACGGAGACCTTGCCCGGGTCCTGGGGGGCCGCGGCCTCGGTGGGCTTGGTGGCCGCGGTAGCTGCGGTGGGCTCGGTGGCCGCGGTGCCGCTCATCGCGGCCAGCATCCGCTCACCCTCGGCGGCGATCTCCTCCTTCCGCGCCGCGGAGGTCTCCTTGAAGAGCTGCACGGTGAGGGTGTTCCCGTCCTGCTTCCAGAGGCCGGCGAGGAAGCCGTCGACGAGCAGGGTGCAGTGGGACTGGTTGCCCGTCCAGGTGCGGCCCTTGATCTCGGGGGCGACCACACGGGTGCGGTCGGCGTGCGAGAGGAGCAGGTTGTCGAATTCGGGGAGGAAGCGGGGCGGGGCCGGGGTGTCCCCGTCCGGCCGGGGCGCGTCGGGCAGGTCGAAGAGCTCCACGCCGTTCCCGTCCCGGAAGACGGCGAGGCCGGGGCGCAGCCGTTCGAAGGCCTCGCGCAGCCGGGTCAGGCCGGCCCACACCTGCATGTCCTTCACGGAGGCGGGGCCGAAGGCGGCGAGGTAGCGCAGGACGACGTCGTCGACGGGCTGCGCGGTGCCGGCGGGCCGCCCGAGCCAGTTCTCCACGGTGGTGAGCCGGACCTGGCCACTGCGCCCCCACACCCCTCGGGGAGTGACCTGGACCAGCGGGAGCCGGCAGCGGGCGGCGACGGAGAGGGACTGCGGGTCGGCTTCGGGCCATTCTTCGAGCAGCTCTTCGCGGAGCTCCGCCATGGTGCGCGGTTCGGTCTCGACGAAGGCGCGGGCGAGCTCGGCGAGCCGGTCCAGGTCCACCCCGGCGAGCCCCTTGCGGAAGTAGTTCACCTCGCGGTCGCGGGCGGGCTGGACCAGGGGCCGCAGGGTCAGGGCGTCGTCGGCGGTGTGCGTGTGGATCGTCGACCGCATGGTGACCATCCGGACCACCTGCCGGGACTCCATCAGCCCGGCCAGCTCGGCGGGACGGAAGCCGGCGAGACGGGCGTGGAGCTGGAAGTAGGGGGGCTTCACGTTCTGCGCCTGGAGTCCGAGGAGGTGCCCGACGGCGTCCCGCGCGGACATCTCGGCGCGGCTCAGCAGGAGCTGGCGGGCGAGCGTGGCACGGTTGAGGGCGCGGTGGTCGAGCACGGGGTGCGGTGTCCTGGAGGCCATGACAGCAAACTAGCCCCCCTTGCGGACACCTACTGTCCTCAACTCCTCGTCGCGGGCAGGCGCGCATGCGAATCTGTGCGGGCATGCACACAGGCGCGCACACAGGCGCGCATGCGGCCGAGCCCCTGGGGCAGATCGCCCGTATATCCTGCACCTTGCCCGTAAACAGACGTTCGACCGGGAGCTGACCTGCGATGCCGGAGCGCCCAGACCGCCGCCCCTCGCCTCCGCCCGCCGGAAAGCGCGTGGGATGGCGTCGCCCCGCTTCCCCGCCCGCCACTCCCCCGGCGGGGCCCCCGGCCTCCCCGCGGCCGGCAGCGCCGGCCGCCACGCCCCCGAACCACCGCAGCGTGATCGACTCGGCCGTCTACCGCGACGGCCGCCGCGTCGCCTCCCCCGCCACCCTCGCGGACACCTTCCGACAGCTGCGCGAAGAGCCCGACGGGATGGCCTGGATCGGCCTGCACCGCCCGACCGAGCCCGAACTCCACTCCCTGGCAGCCGAGTTCAACCTCCACGAACTGGCCGTGGAAGACGCCCTGGAAGCCCACCAGCGCCCCAAGCTCGAGCGCTACGGCGACACCCTCTTCGTGGTCCTGCGCGCGGCCCGCTACCTCGACGCCCAGGAGGAGGTGGAGTTCGGCGAGCTCCACATTTTCGTCGGCCCGGACTTCCTGATCACGGTCCGGCACGGCGGCGCCCCGGACCTCTCCACGGTCCGCCACCGCATGGAGCAGACCCCCGAACTCCTCTCCCTCGGCCCCGAGGCCGCCCTGTACGCCATCCTCGACGCGGTGGTCGACGGCTACGCCCCGGTCGTCGAGGGCGTCCAGACGGACATCGACGAGATCGAGACGGAGGTCTTCCGCGGCGACCCGGCGGTCTCCCGCCGCATCTACGAACTCTCCCGCGAAATGGTCGAGTTCCAGCGCGCCACCCGCCCCCTGGTCGGCATGCTCCACGGCCTGATGGCGGGCTTCGCGAAGTACGGCACGGACGAGGAACTCCAGCGCTACCTCCGCGACGTCGCCGACCACGTCACCCACACCAGCGAACGCGTAGACGGCTTCCGCCAGGCCCTCACGGAAATCCTGACGGTCAACGCCACCCTGGTCTCCCAACAACAGAACGCCGAAATGCGCGCCCTGGCCGAGGCCGGCTTCGAACAGAACGAGGAAATCAAGAAGATCTCCTCGTGGGCCGCCATCCTCTTCGCACCCACGTTGGTGGGAACGATCTACGGCATGAACTTCGAAGACATGCCCGAGCTCAAGTGGGCGGGCGGCTACCCCTTCGCGATCCTCCTGATGGCCGTGGTCTGCGTCAGCCTCTACGTCATCTTCAAGAAGCGCGACTGGCTGTAGAAGTCAGTAGACCCCTCACTCACCAACGGGGGTCACCGGCAGCGACACGGTCGCCCGTCAGGCATGCACAAGGCCATCCGCCATCACCAGCCGAACGCGGCGCAGCGCCTGGAGATCGCGCAGGGGATCACCATCGACGACCAGGAGGTCCGCGCGGAGGCCGAGGAGCAGGCGCCCCGTGACCTTGCCCAGCCCGAGTGCCTCCGCCGCCTCGCAGGTGGCCAGGTCGACGATCTCCTGCGAGGTGCAGCCCAGATGGGCGAAGAACTCGAGACTGGACACGAAGCCATCGAAGACCGCCCGGCTCACGCCCGCGTCCGTGCCGGTGAGCAGCCGCACCCCGCGCTCGCGCATTCGGCGGATCCCGCCGAACATCTCCTCCGCGCCCTCGTGTCCGCAGCGCTCGGCGAAGCCGCGCCAGTCGGGGCTGGCCGCCGGACAGACCCCGATGCCCCGGGCGGCGATCTCGTCGACGACGTCGTCGAGGATCCGGAACCCCTCACCAGCAGTGTCCGCCGGGTCCCGTCAGAGGAGTGCCGGCCGCCAGGACGCGGGGTCCGGGCGACCGTCCCGCCCTGACGGCGTCGCAGAACTCCGTCACCAGTCCGTTCCGGTCGCCGAGGTCCCGCACTGTGGTGACGCCGGCGTTCAGCAGACCGAGTGCCCGGGAATACCTGACCGAGGTGCGGCGCCTGATCGGGACCGCGGACGGAGTCGCCGGATCCGGCATCGGCGCCTCCATGGGTCTGCCCGGCTCGCCACATCCGGGAGTGGAGCCCGGGCTCGGTGTGCTCCGGCCGACGCTCGCGCGGGCCGGGCGGCGGACGCGATCAGCTGGATGACCCCGCCCGGCTACGTCCGCGACACTCTGCTGCCCGCCATGGCGAAGGGCGCGGCCGCCCGGTGCCCCGCATGGTCACCGTTGTGCACGCCGCCGTCGACCGCCCCGGACGCCACGCCTACCGGCTCGTCTTCGCAGCGGCCCACGTCCACCTCGCCGGGCCGCACTACTGCGACATGCTGCGCCGCGCCGGCCTGCGCGTCCACCACAGCCGCCCGGGCCTCGGCGCCCACACCCTCGTCGACTCCGGAGTCTTCCTCTACGGCACGCCCGGGAACATCGCCGCACAGCTGGCCTAATTCGATCAGACGGGGGTGGACGAAGTTGTCGTCAACGTCGCGGGAGTGTATTCCGAGCATGGCCGCCCGGACGCCGTACGGGACCTCCAGGAAATCCTCGCGGCCTGCCGGGAGGCGACGAACTGACCCATGAACGGGTGCGAGAGGTCGGGGCACGACCGCGTGCCGCCCTCCCGCACGCGGTGAGGAGGGACAAGACGGTGCCCGACGACATCGCCCGATGGCTGAACGAGCACGCCAACCCCTTAAGCACCCTGACCCCCGGCGCGCCGGTGGAGGACCTGAAACCCCTGGGCGAGGCACTGCGGGGGACACGGGTCGTCGGTCTGGGGGAATCCACTCACGGCACGGGCGAGTTCTTCCGGCTGAAGCACCGCATCGTGGAGTTCCTGGTCCGTGGGGAGGGGTTCACCACCCTCGCCATGGAGGCCAGCCAGTCCGCGGCCCGCGCACTCGACGCGTACGTCCGGTACGGCACGGGCTCCCCCGAACGGCTCGTCGCCAGGCTGGGTTTCTGGACCTGGCGCACACGCGAGATGGTCGACCTCGTAGAGTGGCTACGCGCCCACAACCGCGACCTGCCCGAAGGGCGTCGGGTCCGCTTCGTGGGAACCGACCCCCAGCTCTGCGCCGACTCGGTCGAGGCCGTCGCCGCCTTTCTGCGCCGGACGGCGCCCGATCAGGCCGGGCACGTCCGCGCCTTGCACGTACTGGCCCGGGCCCGCCCGGGCTCGCTTCCGGACCCGGACAAGGCCCTGCTGCGGCGCGCCGAGGACGTCGCCCGCCTCGTCGCGGACCACGTCGAGCGGTCGGGTCCCGGCGACGACGCCGACTAGGCTCTGGAACACGCGCGGATCCTGGTCCGCGCCGCCGACCTGGTGACCCGGCCCTTCGAAGCCTCGGTCGGCGAGGACGGCGTGTACGCCGCGCGTGACCGCTACATGGCCGAGGCCGTCGCACGGCTCGTGGACGACAACCCCGAGGCGCGCGTCATGCTCTGGGCACACAACGGGCACATCGCGAAGGGCACGTACGGGGAACAGGTGCCGGCCCTCGGCAGCAGACTCCGCGAACGGTACGGCGATGCCTACTACGCGCTGGCCCTCCTCTTCGGCAAGGGCTCCTTCCTGGCCCGCCGCGGCAATGATCTTCAGCGCCCACCGGCCCGCCACCGCATCGGCACCGGCCTCCGCTCCCTGGAAGCCAGACTCACGCACGCCGTACCCGGCGACTACTACGCGGACCTCCGCGCCGCGGGTTCCCCCGCCGACGCCGCGCCCTGGCTGCACGCCCCGCACGCGCAGCGCAGCTTCGGCGCCAACGTCCACCGGGTCCTCTACCGCTTGAACACCGCCCCGCTCGTCCCGGCCGAGGACTATGACGGCATCGCGTTCGTAGCACGCTCGACCTGCTCCCACCTGCTGCCCCCTGCGGAGGACTGAGGTTCTCTCACGGCCACAGGTCGAGCGCGGCGTTCAGAGTGAGCTGCCACATCGGTTCGGCACCGGTGCCGAATGCCGCAGCGAGCCCGTACCCCACGGACGCGTCATATGGGTCCCGGCCACGCTCGGACTCGACCGCCGCCTCCCAGTCAGCCGACACGCGCCCGTCGCCGCTCGATGTGAAGACGCCGAGCAGCCGTTCGTCCCGCAACAGCCGGCTGGTGCGAGGGTGTCCGGAACCAGCAGATGGCGGCACTCCCGCGCCGCTGAGACGACCTCGACCCGGTACGAGCGCCGGGTCAGGAATCCCTTGGACGGCCGCAGGGTCTCCTCTGCACCGTCGACGAGCAGAGTGAGGTGCTCGGGGTCGCGCGTCCCGATCGGCACATGGCTCTCCGGCACTGTGTTCGGGGCCCGCCGGATGTCGACCGGCGGCAGACCGTCCCCGCTCACGCCCAGCGTCCCGGCCTCGTGGTCGAGTTCGATCCGGACCGCGCCGAAGAGCGGATCGTCGGCGGGCACGTACGCGTACGGATTCATCGGGACCCTTGCCTCCTGCTCATCCTGGTGATCGTCTTCCCCCAGTCTCGTCCGGACGCGGAGGGCCGGTTCTCTTTCCGGCCAGAGGCGGGCCGGTGGGCAGGGGCGGCGCCACGGCCTGGGCGTCGGGGAGCGCAGCGGTTGTTCCCCTGTGAACGAGCAGCCGTACCCAGCCACGAGCTACCGCCAAGCGAATGACGGCCACCTACTCCTGCCTCGCTGCCCTTACGTCGCGTAGCCGGTCACGCCAGGCGGTTCGCGGTCCCGACCAGCGGCGATCCGTCTTCAGAGGCAGCCGCGGCTGGGAGAATCTGAGGAGAATGAAGCCGCGTTGGGGAGCGGCTGGGGAGGATCGGCCGTACAAACGGGCAGCACGGCGAAAGGGAGGCCGACGTACGGGTTGGGCTGCACCAGCAGCACCGGACGGACCGCGGGTGTTGCGTTCGGTGACCCAGCTGGTCGAGCGCGAGTATGCCTCCATGGTTGGGCGCCGACCGGTGTGTAGGACGGTGTGACGGATCCTCCACCAGCTGCGCCAGGCCCCGGACCTGCCGGACGCCCTGAGCCTGCCGCTGCCCCTGCACCTGCACCTGGCGGGCCTGGCCCAGGAGTACGTCCTACCAACCCGCTTGTTCCGCGACCGGTTCCCGGCCGACGGCACAGCGGGGGAGCCGATCGGCCGACGGGCCGGTCCACAGATGGGCGGCAAGGCCGTTCGCGCGTAGTCCGCTACGGCGCCCCGTCCGCCTCCTTTACACCGACCATGCCATGGCATCGATCGCCAGGGAACTGGGCGATACAGGAGCACAGTGCCACTGGGACCAAGAGCGCCGAAGTCTCCCGCCGCGCGGAACTGGACGCAATGTTCTTCCGCCTCTACGGTCTCGAACAGGACGACGTGGCGTACGTCATGGAGACCGTCCCCGTCGTCAAGCACGAGGACATCGCCACCTACGACCCCTACCGCACCAAGGACTTCATCTTCGACGCCTACGACCGCATGGCCCAGGCCGAGAGGACCGGAACCACATACCAGACCATCCTCGACCCGCCCCCCGGACAGCGCCCCCCGCCACCCCACACAGCCCCGCCCCGCCTGACTCCGCAACCATCCCGGCCCGCCATCCGTCCTCCCGATGGCGGGCCGTCGCACCGCGTCCCGCTCCGCTCCGCTCACCCGGGAAGCCCATGGAACCTCGCAGCTACCGCATGGTCATATCGACTAGGCAGGACTACGTCGCCACCTCCGCCAACGCTGAGCGCCAGCTGTACGACTGGCTGGCCGGCAAGCGGTACGACACCTCCGCCCTCGACGAGGGCCGCAACGAGATCGCGCCGAACGTAACACTGGACCACGACGCCGCCTCGGGCCGGGACGGCGCTTACACCCGCTGGCGGTTGCGCGAGACCAGGCCCGGCAACGAGGGCACCTGGCAGTCCAGCCTGGTCGTCCGCGCCGACCATCGTGAAGACGACCGCCGTACCTGGCTCCAGGTCGACATCGAGCACCGGCCCGCCTCCCCCGAACTTCAGCCCAAGCGCGCCAACACACCCAACCTCGCCAAGCTCCTGCTCAACTCGCTCGATGCCCAGGACGGCATGGCGGCAGTCGACGCGTCCCTTGCCTTCATCGAACCGGACGATGTCGACGAGGTCATCGAGGAACTGTGCGACGAAGACCGCCGACTGCCCATCGTCGTCGCAACCGTTCCGTACGGCCAGGACACCGCCACCTGGACCGAAAGTGTCATCGAGAAGGCCTTCGCCTACCTTCCTGGGCTAGCGATCTTGTACGTGCTCAAGCCCGAGGCGCAGTCGGCGTTCAACAGGGCGTTGGAATACCACCCCGTCTTCCTCGGCGGTATCCGCACCTACCTCCCGGGCATCGATCTCGCCTGGAAGCCGGACGCCCAGCGCCACCCGGTGATGTCCCGGTCCACCGTCGAAGCGAACCCGCGACGGGCCGCTTCCCTGCTTGCTTCACTGCCCCAGCGCCTCGCCCTGCGCCAGCCCCTGCCGTCCGCACTCGATACCCTCCCGATTCAGCGCACCCGCCCTCGCCGGGCAACCCAGGGGTCGGAAGTCGAGAAACTCCGGGCCGAGAATCAGACGCTCATCTCCATGCTCACCGAGGCTGAGCAGACGGAGACGGCGCATGCAGACGAGATCAGCGACCTGCGCAGCGAGCTGAAGGGGACGTCGGATCGCGAGTACGAGCTGATCCGCGAGAACGACGACCTGGACGCCGAACTACGTCGAGTGCGGCGTCAAGTACGCGCCCTCCAGGTCCGCCTGGAAAAGGCCGGACAATTCGAACTGGCCCACGCCCCCGCGGATGAACCCACCAGCCACCCGGCCTCCTTCGAAGAGCTTCTCGGCAGAATGGAGGAGCTACCGGACCTGGTGTTCACGGGCAATGCAAAGATTACCGGCGAGCTGGACGACCAGTCCGTAAGCAACTGGGTCGAAACGGCCTGGGACGCGCTGCTGGCTCTTCAAGACTTCGCTGAGGCATCGGCCGACGGAACCGCAGGCGGCGACTTCCGCGCTTGGTGTACCAAGCCGCCGACCGGTGTACACCCCTTCTCGGCCGGCAAGGTGAAGATGAAGGAGTCGGACTCAGTGGGCAACCGTGGCAGCTGGCGAAAGCAGCGGACCTTCCCGGTGCCTACCGCTGTCGACCCGTCCGGCCAGCTCTACATGGAGGCGCACCTACGCATCGGCGGCGGCAACACTGTCGCACCCCGCCTCCACTTCTACGACGACGGTCCGAACACGGGACGCGTGTACGTGGGCTATATCGGCCCGCACCTCACGAACACCCGCACCTGACTGGCCCGTAGTCAGCTGCCCCCGTCGCTACAACGGGGGCAGCAACATCTGGGGTAGCAGGGCCACTCAGGCGGGGAGGTCCGCTCTCGACTTCGGCGATGCAGGAGAAGCAGCTGTCCGCTGGGGAGACCAGAGGGACCGTGCGCGTTCTTGGAGTGCGGCGGGGTTCAGCGGCACAGGGCGGTGTCCACGGCGCGTTCGAGGTTTCTGCGGGACGCCTCGTCGGTGAGCTGCAGGGTGACCGCGACGTTGGCGGCGCGGCCGTTGTCGGTGGCGCCGCCTCGGGTCTCGTACCCCGGGAAGCTGCCGCCGTGGCCCCAGGAGAGGCTGCCGCACGGCAGGGGTCTGCTGACGAGGCCGAGTCCGTAGCGGGCGCCGGGGCCGAAGGTCGCTTCGGCGGGGACGGTGGAGCGCATCTGGGCGAGCTGGGCCGGGGGCAGGAGACGGCCGGCCAGGAGTGCGCTGAAGAAGCGGTTGAGGTCGGAGTTGGTCGAGATCAGCTGGCCTGCCGCCCAGGCCCAGGAGGGGTCGATCTCCGTGATGTCGCGCAGTGGCGCGTCCGCCGATAGCCGGTGGTAGCCGTGGGGGTGGGGCTCCCGGATGGTCGCGTCACCGGGGGTCGGGAAGTAGGTGTGGCGCAGCCCGATGCGCTGGATGATGCGCCGGTCGATCTCCTCGGCGAGGGGGCGGCCGGTGACCTTCTGGACGATCAGGCCGGCGAGCACGTAGTTGGTGTTGCTGTACTTCCAGCTCGTCCCGGGGGCGAAGTCGGCCGGGTGCTGGAGGGCTGTGGCGAGCAGTTCGCGGGGGTCGTAGTAACGAGCTTCGTCCCCGAGGTAGTTGCTGTAGTTCGGAAGTCCGCTGGTGTGCTGGAGGAGCTGGCGGACGGTGATGTGCCGTCCGTCGATTTCGTCTCCGCGGACGAGGCCGGGCAGGTAGGTGTCGACGGAGGCGTCCAGGTCCACCCTTCGCTCCGCGACGAGCTGGAGGACGACGACCGCGACGAAGGTCTTGGTGTTGCTGCCGATCCGTACCTGGCCGTCGTCGGGTACCGGAGCGCCGGTTGTCAGGTCGCCGAGCCCCGCGGTGTAGGCGCGGGTGCGGCCGTTGCGGTCCTGGACGCTCGCCAGGGCGGCGGGCATCCCGTCGTCGCGTACCAGCGTGTTCAGGGCCCGCTGGACGGCGTCCGGCCTAGCGGCAGCGGCAGCAGCGGCGGCGGAATCGGAGGCGGAGGCGATGGACGGGGCGAGGGCGCCCAGCGACATGACGCCGATGGCCACCGCGACCGCGGCCGACACGGCTCGTCGTCGCCTGCCGCCGTGATGCCGCCGGGTCGAGGAAGGAAGGCCCTGCCGGGTCTGAGCTCGCATGAGTCAACTCCTGGGGAATCGTTCGGTGGAGCACGATCCTGGTTTCCAGGGCCCTCTGACCGCATCGCGGGAAGGCGGGAGAATTCGCTCCCCCGATCGGGGGAGGCTGCCGGTGGGCTGCCCGACGATACTGGCGACCATGATCAGGGGAATTCGGCCGCTGTTGCGCGGCTCCACGTATTCGGGTGTGCTGTTCGCCTATTGCGGCGCGCTGGCGAGCCTTCCGCTGCTGCCTTTCGCCCTGTTGCCGGCGCTGTCGTGGCGATCCGCTCCCGAAAGCGTGCAGCTCGTCCTGGTCCTGCTCATCTGGGCGGCCCTGGTCGGCGTGGTCGGACTGGCGCGCCCCGTACGTCGGGCGCTGGTCGTGTCCGCGCGCCGGCTGCTGCGGGTGCCGCTGCCGGATCCGGTGGACGGTCGCCGGACCTCCGGTCCACTCGGCCTCGACCGCTGGCGGACCCCGCTCTGGCTGGTGCTGCACGTGGCCGTCGGGTGGGCGGGGGCGCTGGCGAGCGGGGTGCTGTTCGTCATGGGCCTCTCCCTGCCGGGAAACTGGCTCGGCGGGGAGGCGCGGGCGAGTCTGTTCGGCACGTCGGTCCGGGTGTCGGGCGGGTGGAGCAGCTGGGTGGTGGCGCCCGTGTGCATCCTGCTGGCGATGGCCGTCTGCGTGCTGGTGACGAAGACCCTGCGGTGGTCGGCGCCGCGGCTGCTGGGACCGTCGGCGGCCGAACGGCTCGCGCTGGCTGCCGAGCGGGAACTGCTGCTGGCCGAACGCAACCGGATCGCCCACGAGTTGCACGATTCGATCGGGCACACGCTGACGGCGGCCACCATCCAGGCGGCGGTGGCGGGCGAGGTGCTCTCCGCCGACCCGGCGGCGGCGCGGGCCGCCATGCGCAGCATCGAGGAGTCGACGCGGGCCGCGCTGGAGGACCTGGACTACGTGCTCGGAGTGCTGCGCGAGGAACAGTCGGGGACGGCGCCGACCCGGACCCTGGCCGACCTCCCCGAGCTGCTGGACCGCCTGCGGCACGCGGGGGCGGTGGTGGAACCGGAGCTGTCGGGCGCTCTGGCGCAGGTGCAGGGGACGCTCTCCCGGGCGGCGTACCGGATTCTCCAGGAGGGGCTGACGAACGCGCTGCGCCACGGGGCGGGCGGCCCGATCGAGGTCCGGGTGGCGGCCGGGCCGGACGGACTGGATCTCACGGTGGTCAACCGGACCGGGGCACGGACGGGCCCGGGCCCGGATACCTTCCCTACCTCCGGCCACGGTCTGCCCGGACTGGCCGAGCGCGTCAGGCTGCTGCACGGCGAATTCCAGGCCGGTCCGGACGGGACGCAGCACTGGCGGCTGGCCTGCCGTCTGCCGGCACGGGCGTCGGCGTGAGCGGATCCGACGCGGGCGAGGGCACGGCCCTACCTTCCGCCACCAGCCCCGCCGTCACCCTCCTGATCGCGGACGACGACGAGGTGCCCCGCAGCGGCCTGCGCCTGCTGCTCGCCGCGCAGCCGGGTATCACGGTGGTCGGCGAGGCCGCCGACGGCGTCGAGGCGGTCGAACGGGCGCGGAGCCTGCGGCCGGACGTGGTCCTGATGGACGTCCGGATGCCGCGCCGCAACGGGATCGAGGCCACCCGCCACCTGTTGACTGATGCGGCCGACCCGCCGAAGGTCGTGGTGATCACCACCTTCGAGAACGACGGCTACGTCACCGCCGCCCTCAGCGCGGGCGCCAGCGGCTTCGTCCTCAAGCGCCTCCCGGTACGTCAAATCGCCGAGGCCGTCCGGGTGGTGGCGGCGGGCGAAGCGGTCCTCTTCCCGGCCGCGCTCGGCCGCATGGTCGCCCCCCGCCCGCTGGGCTCCACCGAGGCCCTGCCGCAGGCCGCCCTGACCGGCCGGGAGGAGGAAGTGCTGCGCCTGATGGCCACCGGGCTCTCCAATCCGGAGATCGCGCAGTCCCTCACGGTGAGCCTGGAGACGGTCAAGACGCACGTCGGAAACGTGCTGACCAAGCTCGGCGCGCAGAACCGGACCCATGCGGTCGTGATCGCGTACGAGTCCGGCCTGGTGGTCCCGCGCTTCGCCGGCTGACAGGCTTGCGCCCACGCACTCCTCCGGGACCCTTCGTGGAACCGATCAAACCCAGTCATGGCGTGAAATGCGTCACCCCAGCGGGAGTTGTGTCCTTCTTGTCCCATTGGACGTCAGAACTCCCTGGTCAGAGCGCTACGTTGCTCCTCTCGTATCAAGACACTTGATACTCATCGAAAGACCGAGGAAGTATGGCTACTCGTTTCTCCGCGGCACGCCGCCGCGCGAGAGGGCCCTGGGGGACCTCGCACTGGATAGCGGGCGGGGCGGCACTCATCGTGACCGCCACCCTCATCCAGGGCACCGGCACGGCGGGTGCGGCAGCGGTGCCCGCGCCCGCGACCAAGCCCGGCAAGGTGACCGAAGCGGTCGACATCGCACGCGCCCGCGTGGCCGCCCGTACCGCCGGCCACCGCGTCGAGGCGGTCTCGGAGCGGTCCGAGACCGCCACCACGTGGGTGAACCCGAACGGCACGCTCACGACCGAAGTGGCCGCCGGGCCGATCCGCTTCTACGACCAGCAGGCGCGCGGCTGGCGCAACGTCGATGTGACCCTGGGCCGCAGCTCGGACGGTTCCGTGGCGTCCAAGGCCCATCCGCACGGCCTGAAGCTGGGCGCGGGCAGCACCCCGCGGATGGCCAAGGCCGCCCCGTCGGCCGCGCCCGCGGTGAGCTACATCAACACCGATCTCGTCACCCTGGGCGAGGGCGACCAGCAGATCACCCTCAAGTGGAGGGGCTCCCTTCCGACTCCCAAGCTCGACGGGGCCCGCGCCGAGTACACCAACGCCGTACCCGGCGGCGACGTCGTGATCGAGGCGACGCGTGCAGGCTTCGAGCAGTTCGTCGAGCTGAAGCAGCGCCCGGCGGGCGAGGGCTACTCGTACACCCTGCCGCTGACGGCAGGCGGCCTGAAGGTGGAGCAGCAGCCCGACGGCAGCGTGCAGTTCACCGACCGCAAGAGCCGCAAGACCGCGGTCATGCCGACGCCGGTCATGTGGGACTCGACGGTCGACCCGGTCTCCGGTGAGCACACCCGCAAGGTGCCCGTCGCGATGAAGGTGGTCCAGGGGAAGGGCACGGTCGACCTCGTCGTCACGCCCGACGCGAAGTTCCTCGCGGACCCCGCCACCAAGTACCCGGTGACGGTGGACCCCTCCACCTCTTCCCTGGGCAGCGTCTTCGACACCTACGTCCAGCAGGGCGAGACGGTCGACTGGTCCAACGACACCGAACTCGACCTCGGCAACCCGGGCACGACGAACGCGAACGGCACCTTCCGCACCGCGCGTTCCTTCATCACCTGGAACACCACGCCCATCGCCGACGCGCTCGTCGCCAACGCGAGCCTGAGCTTGTGGAACTTCCACTCCGGCAACACCGACTGCGTCGCGCAGCCGTGGGAGGTCTGGAGCGCCGGCGCCCCGTCCACCGCGTCGCGCTGGACGAACCAGCCGGCCATGGGCGCCAAGTACGCGACGTCCACCGAGACCCGGGGCAACCCCGGATGCGCCTCGGCACCGGACGGCTGGATCAACGCCGACGTGACCACCCTCGTGCAGACGTGGGCGTCCGCGAAGGCGCCGCTGTCCAGCATGGGCCTGCGGGCTTCGTCGGAGACGGTCGTCGGGCAGTGGAAGCGGGTCAACTCCGCGAACGCCGCGGCCAACCCGCCCAAGCTGACGGTCAACTACAACTACCGTCCGCAGACCGGCACGAAGCAGGAGGCCGGTCCTCCGTTCGTCCAGGACAAGACCCCTGCCTGGCGCGTCGACACGACGACGCCGACCTTGCGCGACACGTTCGCGGACAAGGACGGCGACAAGGTCAACGGCACCTTCCAGATCTTCGACGCAGCCACGAACACCCAGGTCGGTTCCACCCTGGTGTCGCCCTTCGTGCCCGCCGGCACCCCCGCCCCGGTCGTCGTGCCGGCGGGCGTCCTCCAGCACGGGCGCACGTACCGGTTCCGCACCTCGCCCTACGACGGAACGCACTACAGCAACGGCTGGTCCCCCTGGTCCAACTGGACCACCTTCACCGTCAGCCCGCTGCCCGATGCGCCGCAGGAGTTCCAGGCCGGCGCCCAGCAGACTCTGACGCCCATACTGTCCGCGGTCGTCACCACCCCGTCGCAAAGCCGTGTGAACGCCGAGTTCTCGGTGAAGGACTCGGCCGGAAACCCCATCCCCGACCTGCCCCTGCCTCCCGTGGCGGTGGAGAGCGGCAGCCGGGCCGCCCTGCAGATCCCCGAGGGCAAGCTCGTGGACGGCGGCACCTACCGCTGGTCCGTCCGGGCCTGCACCGGTGTCGGGTGCTCGCCCTGGTCGGCCGAGCAGAGCCTGACGGTTCGCGTACAGTCCCTGCCCCCGATGCCCGCGACCCAGTCCCTGGTCGTCGGCGACGCCGCGCTCGCGGGCGTGTCGGTCGCCACGGACTGCGACGCGCCCGGCTGCGCCACGCTGCCGAACGGCCGGCTCCGGGTCGGCACGGCCGACGGGCACCTGTGGGCCACCCACCTGAAGGCGGACCTCGCCGCCCTCCCGAAGGGAGCGCGGGTCACCTCCGCCAAACTGGCTCTGACCAGGTCCGACTGCGCCACGCAGTGCGCGGCCCAGCAGCCTGACCTGTACGAGCTGTCCTCGCCGTGGACCTCCGCGCAGAGCGGCAAGGACCTCGTGGCCGCCGCCGGCAACGAGACCTACGCGTCCGGCACGGCGCTGACCGAGCTCGACCTCGGCATGCTGGTGCAGTCCTGGACCGACCGCGGCGGGAACGAGGGCATGGCGCTCACCGTTCCCGGTGCGGCGGCCGGAGCGGAGTACCACTCGGGTGCGGCACCGGACGCCGCCCAGCGGCCCAGGCTGACGATCGAGTACCTGCCGCCGACCGCCCCGGGCACGGTCTCCGACGTCATCGCCACCGCTGGCGACAAGGGCCTCCTCGCCACGTGGAACGCGCCCCTGGACGGCGGTGCGACCAGTGAGATCACCTACGTGGTGAAGGCCGAGAAGGGTGACGGCACGGTCGTCGGCACCTGGGAGGGCACTGCCCTTCGCGCCGTCTTCACGGGGCTCGACAACACGGTCTCCCACCGGATCGCGGTGACGCCGAAGAACAGCGTCGGCAACGGCCCCGTGTCACGGTCCGCACTGGTACAGGGCGCCGCAGTGGCAGGCGGGGACGCCCGCTACAAGGATTACATCCAGGCGTATCTCAGCGCCCGCAACAAGGTCGTGACCGGCGTCAGCCTCACCACCGCCGACGCGGCCGCGCAGTCCCCGCACGGTGCGGTCTTCAGCGAGGTCCTCGACACGCAGGAAGCCGCGATCGTGGCCAACGCCGAGGCCCTGGCGACCAAGGGCCAGTCGTACGTGGGCATCTCTTCGGTCCTGGCGGACGCCATGACCGTGGGCGGCTCGTCCGGCCGCGTGCTCGTACGGACCACCGTCGTGCAGACGGTGACCCTGCGGATCGACGGCGTCGACCAGCTCTCGGAGGACCGCTACTCCAAGCGGTTCGTGTTCACCGTGTCGGGCGGGACCGTGAAGCTGGAGTCCGAGTCCGACGATTCCGAGGCGGGGCAGACGCTGTCCGCCACGGCCGCGGCGGGATCCCAGGTGGTCGCCGTGCCGGCCGACGGCACCGGCGTACCGGCCGACGACAGCGGATCCCTCGTGATGGGCGAGGACGGCTTCCCCGTTGCCGACGCACCCGCGGAAGGCGTCCGCGCAGCGGCGTACGTCAACGGTTCGGGCACCGCCAGCTGGGCCTACAACAACGCCGGACGGATCCACAAGGAGTACGGCGGCGACGACTGCACCAACTTCGTGTCGAAGGCGCTGTACTACGGCGGCCGTATGAAGATGCGCTACGGGTTCTGGTGGAGCGACAGCGCCTGGTGGAAGAATCCCCCCTCTTCCTGGAAGAAGAACAGCTACACCTGGTCCGCTGCCGAGAACCTGCGCAAGCACTTCGGCTACCGCCAGAAGTACTACATCACCCAGACCTACAACCTGCGCGCGGGAGACATCTTGCTCTTCAAGTGGCGGGGCGACCCCCGCTATGACCACGCGGCGGTCGTGACCGGGAACAACCACGGAGCCGTCCGGATCGCCCAGCACGGCTACAGCTCCCATGACACGCTCAGCTCGGTCATCGCCAGGAACCGGTCGAAGGGCACGCCCATCAGCAGCATCATCGCCATCCGGCCGGTGGGCGCGTAATGGGCCCGGCACCGGCCCTGCGGGCCCTCGTCGTCGCCGCGCTGGCCTTCGGCGTGCTGACCGGCTGCTCGGACTACGACGCCGACGACGTGCGGTACGCCACCGGCTACGGCTCCCACGAACCGCTGGCGGTGGTCGGCTACCCGACCACCGGATCGCTGGGGATCACCCAGGAAGTGGTGTGGCAGGTCGCCGACGGGAACGCCGGCGAACTGATCGGCCTCGCAGCCGACTCGGACGCCGGTTCCCCCGAGAAGACCGCCGCGAACTGGATCACGGCCTTCGGCAAGGGCGCCCGGGGGAAGGTGACCGCGGAGTTCTACGACGAGGGATCGGTCCGGCAGACGGTGGTGCTCTACTTCCACGACACCGGTCAGATCAAGCAGATCCACGTCCGGGTCACCAACGGCGGCAACAAGGACGAGTGGCGCGTCGTCATGGCCGAGTCGGACCCGGAGGAAGCCGTCGCCGTGCTTCCTTGGGTACCGAAGAAGCCCGGCGAGCTCGGTTCGAAGACTCCGCAGTGAGCTGACCGGTGCCGGCACGCCGAGAGGGGCGTCGCCCGCGTGGGAAACCACGGGGCGGCGCCCCTTCGCGCTGCCGGGCCGCCCCGGCCGGGCCCGCGCTGCCCCGCAGCCGGCGGCCATGTCCATGGACCGCCCACGGCGCCCTACTCCAGCGTGCTTCCCATGCGGAGGTTCCAGCGGTGGGCGCGGCCGGTCAAGTGGACTGCGGTCAGGGGGCGTACGTCCATGCGCCAGAACATCTCGTCCGGTGCCGCGAGGGCGTGGATCACGGCCGCGCGGATGACGTCCGGTTCCGCGACGGCCGTGATGGGGCCGGTCGGGTCGGGGAGCGTGTCGAGCCAGGTGCCGACCCGGGTGCGTACGTCGCGCAGTGATTCCCCGCCGTGCGGTGCCGCCTTCGGGTCCGACAGCCAGGCGGCGACGGCTTCCTCTTCGGCGGCCGCGACGGCGTCCAGGGTCCGGCCCCGCCAACGCCCCATGTCGCAGCCGGCCAGGGCGGGCGCGGGCTGGGGCAGGAGGCCGAGGGAGCGGGCGGTCTGGCGGCAGCGGAGGGAGGGGGAGGTGTAGCTGCGGGCGGGCCGGGTGACGGCGGCTGCGGCGGCCTCGGCGCGGGCGGTTCCGGCCGGATCGAGGGGGCTCCCGTCGTCGAAGCGGAAGTCCCGCAGGGCTTCGCTCGTGGCGGGGGAGATCAGGGTCAGCCGGACGGTCATCGGGGCCTTCGCGGTCACGGTGGTCTGTGGTTCTCAGGCCGGCACTCTACTCAGGGGGCGTGCGGGCGTGATGCGGGCTCACGCCCTTGGCGGCGGGTGCGGCGCGCGGTACGGTCAGGCGACATTCCAACAAAGTGACGACGGCGAGACGGAAGTCCGGTGTGAATCCGGCATGGTCGCGCCACTGTGTGCTGCGGCGGCATCCCCACGGGCTGCGCCGCGGCGAGTCAGACCCGCGGACCGTCGTCCTGCACCACCGTATGGGACGCGTGTTCCCGAGGAGGTTCCACCATGGCCGAGGCTGTCGTCTCCCCCGCCATACCCACCCCTGCCGGCTCTCTGCCGGCCCCGCTGCCCGTGCGCGCGGTACTGCCCTGGGCGCTCTTCGTCGGCCTGCCGATGCTCGTCGCCCTGTACTTCGTCGGCGCCGAGCAGGGCGCCACGTCCGTGTTCTCCGGTGCCGGAGTGCACGAATGGGTGCACGACGGCCGTCATCTGCTCGGCTTCCCCTGCCACTGAGAGGCAACGCGCATGTACGCCTCGACTGTCAGAGGTCTCCTGGTCCGCGGCATGCTCGCGGGCCTGATCGCCGGGCTCTTCGCCTTCGCCGTCGCCTACGTCGTGGGTGAGCCTCCCGTCAACGGCTCGATCGCGGTGGAGGAGGCCCAGGCCGCCCAGGACGCGGCGGGCGCCCACGCCGGGCACGGCACCGAAGCCGTGGCGGAGGAAGCAGAGGGAGAGCTGGTCAGCCGGCCGGTGCAGTCGACGGTCGGGCTGGCCACCGGGGTCCTCGTCTACGGGGTCGCCCTGGGCGGCATCGCCTCCCTGGCGTTCGCCTTCGCCCTGGGGCGCGTGGGCCGGTTCAGCCCACGGGCCACGGCGGCCCTCACCGCGGGGGCGGCCTTCGCCACCGTCTACCTGGTGCCGTTCCTGAAGTACCCGGCCACTCCCCCGGCGGTCGGGAACCCGGACACGATCGGGCAGCGCACCACGCTGTTCTTCCTGATGATCCTGCTCAGCGTACTCCTCGGCGTCGGCGCGGTCATCGCGGGCCGACGCCTGGCGCGGCGCCTGGGCAACTGGAACGCGACCCTGGCCGCCGGCGCCGGCTTCCTCCTCGCCACCGGCCTCGCGTTCGTGTTCCTGCCGGACAACGACGACGCGGTCAAGCCCGGTTTCCCCGCAGCCCTGTTGTGGGAGTTCCGGGTCGCCTCGCTGGCCGTGCAGGTCGTGCTCTGGACGGTCTTCGCGATCGTGTTCGGCGTGCTGGCGCAGCGGCTCCTGGCCACCCGCACGGCCGGCGCGGACGCGCCCGGCGCGGACGCGCCCGAGCAGCAACGGACGCCTGCCCTCGGCTGATGCGCCTCCGCGAGAGCACGGCCGCCGCCCGCCTTCAAGGATCTGCCCCCGGTCATTGAACGGGGTACATGCGGCCCCTGGCCCCGGTGTTACGCCGGCGTCGGCGGCATCGGGGGCAGCGGAGGCAGCGGCAGCGGCGGCAGTGCCGGCTCGTACAGCCAGGCCGCGAGCAGGTCGTCCAGCGGCTCGGTCGCGTAGCGGGCCACGTGCGTGGTGAAGGCGGCCGTGGTCACCACGCCGTGGCGGTGCACGCCGGCCCAGTCGCGCAGCATGCGGAAGAACGCGGCGTCGCCGAGGGCCCGGCGGACCGCGTGCACGGCGAGACCGCCGCGCTGGTACAGGCGGTCGTCGAACATCAGCTTGCGGCCCGGGTCGGCCAGCCGCAGGTCCTGCGGCTGCGAGGCCAGCAGCCGGTGTGCGACGACGGCCAGCTCGTGCGCGGTGCGGCCGCCGGAGCGCTCCGACCAGAGCCATTCCGCGTACTTCGCGAAGCCCTCGTTCAGCCAGATGTGCCGCCAGTCGGCGATGGTCACGCTGTTGCCGAACCACTGGTGTGCCAGCTCGTGGGCGATGAGGCGCTCCGACCCCCGGGCGCCGTCCACGTGGTTGACGCCGAACAGGGACAGGCCCTGGGCCTCCACCGGGACGTCCAGTTCCTCGTCGGCGACGACCACCGCGTACTCGCCGAAGGGGTAGGGCCCGAACAGCTTCTCGAACAGCCGCATCATGGCGGGCTGCCGGGCGAAGTCGCGGGAGAACTCCGGCAGCAGGTGCGCCGGCACGTGGGCGCTCTGCGGGACGCCGCCGAGCCCGGGGTCGCCGAGCAGCACCGTCTGGTACATGCCGATGGACAGGCCGACCAGGTAGCTGGGGGTCGGCGCGGACTGCTCGTACACCCAGGTGGTCGTGCTGGCCCTCGTGGTGCGGGTGAGCAGGCGGCCCCCGGCGACCACCGTGTACGCGGAGGGGGTGTTGACCGAGATGTGGTACGAGGCCTTGTCCGCGGGCCGGTCGTTGCACGGGTACCAGGAGGGCGCGCCGACGGGCTGGCTGGCCACCAGCGCGCCATCGGTCAGTTCCTCCCAGCCGAGGCCGCCCCACGGACTGCGCACCGGCTTGGGGTTGCCCGCCCAGTGCACCTCCACGGTGAAGGCGGCGCCGGCCGGCAGCGGCTTGGCCGGACGGACGCGGAGCTTGCCGCCGCGGTGCGTGTAGTGCGGGGCCCGGCCGTTGACCAGGAGCCGGCCTATTTTGAACTCGGCCAGGTTCAGGTGGAACTCGGAGAGCGGCGCCCGCCCGGCGATCGCACTGAGCCGGGCCGTCCCGGACAGCCGGTTGGGGCCGGGACGGTATTCCAGAGCGAGTTCGTACCGGTGCACGCGGTAACGGGAGTCGCCGTTGGCCGGAAAATACGGGTCCGCTGCCGCTGTCTGCTGGCCGTTCACTGCCGCTTCCGTTCTGGCCCTGTCAGGACCGCCACGCCTCGATCGGATTGCCCAGCCAGCGGGAGTCGGCGGGCACGGATTCCCCGGCCATCACGAGGGAGGCGGGACCCAGGGTGCTGCGGGCTCCGACCGTGCTCCCGGGCAGGACGATTCCGCCCGGGCCCAGGGTGGCGCCCTCACGGAGGACCACAGTATCCGTCCTCAAGATCCGGTCGTGGAAGAGGTGCGTCTGCAACACACAGCCTCGGTTCACGCTGACCGCGTCACCCAGCTCCACCAGGTCCGTTTCGGGCAGCCAGTAGCTCTCGCACCACACGCCGCGGCCGATCCGGGCCCCCAGTGCGCGCAGCCACAGGGCCAGCACCGGTGTACCGGGCACCGATCCGACCAGCCACGGCACGGCCAGTACCTCGACGAAGGTGTCGGCCAGTTCGTTGCGCCAGACGAAGCCGCTCCACAGCGGGTGCTCGCCGGTCCGGTGGCGGCCCACCAGCAGCCACTTCGCGGCCACCGAGACCACGCACGCGGCCACGCCGGCGGCCAGCAGGACCGCTCCGGACAGCAGGGCGGTCCCCCAGATCCCCAGACCGCTGGCCGTGATCAGCGCGCAGAGCGCGGCCACGGTCAGCACGGCCAGGGCGGATGAGCAGAAGACGGGGGCGAGCCGGCACAGCTCCACCAGGCCGCGCGCCCACAGCAGCCGCGCGGGCGGGTCGTAGGTCCGGCCCTGGTCGGAGTCCGCGGCGGACCGCGGCAGCTTGACCGGCGGCAGGCCCAGGTACGAGCTGCCCTTCTTGGCCTTCTTCGGAGTGGCGGACAGCACGCCGACCAGCCCGTCGTCCGGGACGCTACGGCCCGGCGCGGTCATGCCGGAGTTGCCGAGGAAGGCCCGGCGGCCGATCTCGGAGTGTCCGATCCGCACCCAGCCGCCGCCCAGTTCGTAGGGGGCGGTCAGGGTGTCGTCGGCGAGGAACGCGCCCTCCCCGACGGTGGTGAGGCTCGGCAGCGCGAGGACGGTGGACACCTCCGCGCCCCGGCCGATCTTCATGCCGAGCAGCCGCAGCCACACCGGCGTGATCAGCCCGGCGTACAGCGGGAAGAGCGTTTCGCGTGAGAGGTCCATCAGCTGGGTGACGGTCCAGGCCTGCCAGCCGACCCTGCTGTGCGTCGGGTGGTTCCCCGTGCGCAGCCCGAGGCTGAGCAGGCGTACGGCGACCAGCAGGAGCAGCGCGTACGTGAATCCGAACGCGAGCGCACCGGGCACCACCGCGAGCAGCGCTCCGCCCAGCGCCTGGGCGAGTCCGGCGTCGGCGGGGACGAACCGGCCGACCACGAGCAGGGCGGGCAGGATGGCGAGCACCGGCAGGGCCGTGAGGCAGAAGCCGGTCGCCCCGTACATGGCGCGCCAGTGGACCGCGCGCGGCGGGCGTTCCTTGGGCCAGTTCCGCTTGGCCTTGCCGAGTTTGCCGGCGGGTGCTCCGGCCCAGCGCTGGCCGGTGGGGATCTGTCCCACCACGGCGGAGCCGGGGGCCACCTCGGCCCGCTTGCCGACCCGCGCGCCGGGGAAGAGGATGCTGCGGGTGCCCACGACGGCGCCCGCACCGACCTTGACCGGGCCGATCTCGAGCCGGTCCCCGTCCAGCCAGTGCCCGGAGAGGTCCACCTCGGATTCCACGGCGCAGCCGCGGCCGAGCTTGAGCATGCCGGTGACCGGCGGCAGCGAGTGCAGGTCCACCTCGGGGCCGATCTTGGCGCCGAGGGCGCGCCCGTAGCGCTCCAGCCAGGAGCCCGTGAGGGAGGTCGCGCCCACGTACTCGGCCAGCCGCTCGGCCGTCCACAGCCTCAGATGGACGCTTCCGCCGCGCGGATGGCGTCCTGCCCTGACCCCGCGCAGCAGCAGGCGGGCGCCGCCCGCCGCGATGGCGAGGCGGCCGGGCGGGCTGAAGAGCAGCGCCGCGCCCGCGGCGACGAGCCACCAGGAGGCGGTCGGCGCCCACGGGTAGGGCCCGAACCAGCGCAGGACGTTGCCCAGGGCCAGCAGCGCCACCGTCCAGCGCAGGCCGACCAGGGTGAACAGGGGGAGCAGCAGGAGCGACTGGATCACCTTGGCGCGGAGCGGGACCGGCGCGATGGTGCGGGCCGCGCCGTCGTCCTGTACGGACTTCTCCAGCCGCCGGGCGAGCTTGCGCAGGGTGGGCTGCTGGTAGATGTCGAGGACGGCCGCGCTCGGGTAGCGGGCGCGCAGCCGGGTGGTGAGCTGGGCGGCGGCGAGGCTGTTGCCGCCGATGGCGAAGAAGTCGTCGGCGGCGCCGGCGACGGTCACCCCGAGGGTCTCGGTCCACTGCTCGGCGAGCCAGGCCTCGGTGCCGTACAGCTGCTCGGCGGGGCCGGTGGTCTCCAGGTCGGGCAGCGGCCAGGGCAGTGCGTCGCGGTCGACCTTGCCGGAGGTGCGGGTCGGCAGCTCCTCGACCGGAGCGAGCAGCGGTACGAGGGCCGCGGGCAGTTCGGCGCGCAGCCGCCGGGTGGCCGCCGCCTGGTCCCAGCCCTCCTGGGTGACCAGGTAGCCGACGAGCAGCTGGTTGCCGCTGCGCGCGGTGCGTACGGCGGCGGCGGCGCCGGCCACGCAGGGCAGGGCCTGGAGCGCGGCGTCGACCTCGCCCAGCTCGATGCGGCGGCCGCCGAGCTTGATCTGCTCGTCCCCGCGGCCGAGGAAGACCAGTCCTTCCGGTTCGGCGCGGACGAGGTCGCCGCTGCGGTAGGCGCGCTGCCAGCCGAGGGATTCCAGCGGGGCGTACTTCTCGGCGTCCTTCTCGGGGTCGAGGTAGCGGGCGAGGCCGACGCCGCCGATGACGAGCTGGCCGCTGCCGCCCATCGGCACCGGCTCGCCGGACTCGTCGACCACGGCCAGGTCCCAGCCGTTCAGCGGGAGGCCGATCCGGATCGGTTCCTCACCGGTCAGCAGGGAGGCGCAGGCGACGACGGTGGCCTCGGTGGGGCCGTACGTGTTCCAGACCTCGCGGCCCTCGGTGACCAGGCGCTGCGTCAGCTCGGGCGGGCAGGCCTCGCCGCCGAAGATCAGCAGCCGGACCTCGTTCAGGGCCTCGGGCTCCCAGAGCGCGGCCAGGGTCGGCACCGTGGAGACCACGGTGATCTCCTGTTCCACCAGCCAGGAGCCGAGGTCGGCGCCGCTGCGCACCTGGGAGCGGGGGACGGGGACGAGGCAGGCGCCGTAGCGCCAGGCCAGCCACATCTCCTCGCAGGAGGCGTCGAAGGCGACGGAGAGGCCAGCCATGACCCGGTCGCCGGGTCCGATCGGCTCCTCGGCGAGGAAGAGCGCGGCCTCGGCGTCCACGAAGGCGGCGGCGCTGCGGTGGCTGACGGCGACGCCCTTGGGCTTGCCGGTGGAGCCGGAGGTGAAGATGATCCACGCGTCGTGCTCGGGGCCGGGCCGGGCGGCGGGGGCGGCGCCTTCGGCCGCGTCCTTGGATCCGGTGAGGTCCCGGGATCCGGTGATGCCCGGGGATCCGGTGACGTCGACGCGCTGTCCGGCGCCCAGTACCGCCCGCACCCCGGCCTCGCCGAAGACCAGCTCGGCCCGTTCGTCCGGGTCCTCGGCGTCGACCGGCACGTAGGCGGCGCCCGCGGCCAGTACGGCGAGGATGGCCACGTACAGCTCGTTGGTGCCGGAGGGCACGCGGACGCCGACCCGGTCGCCGAGTCCCACTCCGGCGGCCGCGAGGGCCCGCCGCCTGCGCTCGACCTCGGCGGCCAGCGCCCGGTACGTCAGCTGGGCGGTGCCGTCGTCCAGGGCGGGCTCGTCGGGGTACGCCCGTACGGAGGCCTCGAGGATGTCGACGAGGGTGCGCGCCGGGGCTGCGGGTCCGGCGGAGAACCGGGCGGATTTGCCGGACTCCTCGAGCGCTTCTCCGTCGAGCACTGCCCCGTCGTCGAGCAGAGTGCTGTCACCGCGCTCTGGTGTGGCTGCCATCGGCCCTCGCGTCTCGTTCCCGGAAGAACGTCCCGGGTCGCCGGCGGAGCCCGGGATTGCCCGGGTTGTTCCGGTCCGGCGCCGAACAACCTGCCATTCTAGTGCGTCATCGAGAGTTTTCGCGTTGAAGCCTCGAGTGTGGCCGACACTTCGCCGGTCGGCGCCGGGTCAGCTGAGCTGGCGGCGGACCAGCTCGTGGAACAGGCCCGTCGCGTCGGCGAGGAGTTCGGCGGGCGGGCCCTGCTGGACGACGCGGCCGTCCGCCATGGCGATCACCCGGTCGGCGTCCATGATCGTGGACAGCCGGTGGGCGATCACGACGCGGGTGGCGCGCAGGGCGCGGGTGGATTCGATGACCACCCGCTGCGCCTCGTTGTCCAGCGCGCTGGTGGCCTCGTCGAAGAACAGGACGCGCGGCTTGCGGATGAGGGCCTGGGCGATCATCAGCCGCTGGCGCTGGCCGCCCGAGACGGTGCCGCCTCCGTCGGAGAGCATGGTGTGCATGCCCATCGGCATGGCCTTGATGTCCTCGGCCAGTCCCGCCATCGCGGCGGCCTCCCACGCCTCCTCGAGCGAGAACGTCTCGGCGCCGCTGATGCAGTCGAGGATCGAGCCGGTGAAGGGCTGCGCGTTCTGCAGGACGACGCCGCACTGGCGGCGCACGGCCGCCGGGTCGAGTGCCGCCAGGTCCTGGCCGTCGTACAGGACGCTGCCGGAGGCGGGCTTGTCGAAGCCGATGAGCAGCCGCAGCAGCGTCGACTTGCCGCAGCCGCT
Source organism: Streptomyces sp. cmx-11-4 (assembly GCA_049998195.1). Taxonomy (GTDB): domain Bacteria; phylum Actinomycetota; class Actinomycetes; order Streptomycetales; family Streptomycetaceae; genus Streptomyces. Next base: position 99,546 of record JAEBET010000002.1, on the reverse strand, counting down.
GGCCCCGACGATCGCGACGAACTCCCCCTGCCGCACCCGGAAGTCGATGCCGTCGAGAACGAGGGGGCCGTCCTCGGTGTAGCGGAAGGACAGGTTCTTGGCTTCGAGGGCGCCGGTCAGCACGCCCGGCCGGATGCCGGCCCGGCCCGCCTCGGGAGCCGCCTGCAGCAGCGGCTTGACCTGCTCGAACATCGGCAGCACCGCGGCGACCGAGAGGAGAGCGCCGGTCAGCTGCGTGACCGAGGACATCAGCATGGTCAGGGCGGTGCTGAAGGTGAGGAACTCGGCGGCGGACATGCTTCCGCGCGCCGGTCCGGCCAGCAGCGCGAACATCACCAGCGTGCACAGCGGCAGGTACACCGCGCCCAGCACGGTGGTCACGTTCTGTACCCGGCCGATGCGCTGATGCAGCTCGCGGGTACGGGCGAACTCCCGGGCCCAGGCGGCGTAGGCGAAGCTCTCGGCCGCGGCGACGCGCAGCTTGGGCAGCCCGCGCAGGGTCTGGAAGGCCTGGTTGCCCAGCTGGTTGCCCAGCTTGATCAGCCGGCGCTGGTAGCGCAGCTGCCACAGCCCGAGGCCCAGGAAGACCGCCGCCACGACGACGAGCATGGCCAGCGCGGCCATCGCCAGCGGCACGCTGTAGACGAGCAGCAGGACCAGGTTCATCGCGGCGACCGCGAGCGCCTGGACGCAGACCGAGCCGGTCCCGGACAGCATGCCGCGGATGGCGCTGATGCCCATGGCCGCTCCGGCCAGTTCGCCGGTGGAGCGGCCGGTGAAGAACGTGGTCGGCAGCCGCAGCAGCCGGTCCCACACGGCCGGCTGCAAGGTGGCCTCGATGCGGCCCTCCAGGCGCAGGACGGAGAGGTTCTGCAGCAGCATGAAGGCGGCCGCGACGACGGCGGCCGCGATGAGTGCCAGCGCGGTCTGCACGATGAGGCTGGTCTCGGCCTGCGGGACGTAGCGGCCGAGCACCCGGCCGGTGGCGACGGGCACCAGTGCGCCCAGGAGCACGGCGACCAGTCCGCCCAGCGCGAGGCGGCGCAGCTCCGGCCCGGTGCCGCGCAGGCAGAAGCGGAGCAGGCCGGCCAGGCCCGGCTGCCCGTCGGGCAGCGGGCGGTAGAACATGACGGCGCGCGGTTCGAGGGCGGCCGCGCCACGGCTGTCGACGCGCTCGCGCGTGCCGGTGGCGGGGTCGACGGCCTCGTAGCGGCCGCGCCGCCACAGCAGGGCGACCGGGGCGCCGTCCTTCTCCCGCCGGCCTACCAGGGGGCCGGCGTTCTCCCGCCACCAGCGCCCGCCGAGGCGGACCACGCGGGTGCGCACCCGGGAGGCGAGCGCGATGCGTTCGACGGGGTCGGTGCGCTCGCCATCCGTGCTCGCCGCGCCCGGTTCGGACAGGGTGATGCGGGCCTCGCCGGCCACCAGGCGGCATACGGCGAGGGTCGCGTCGGCGCTCGCGCCCCGCTGGCGGGACCGGCCGCCGGGGCTGCCGATGGCGGCCAGGAGGGTGCGGTCGGCCTGGGTGCGGGCTGCCTGGCCGGCCTCGATGCCCGCCGCCATCCGGTCCTCGTGGACGCGCTCGAGCTCCTCGATCGAGCGGTCGAGGGCGTAGAGCAGCCGGTACTGCTGGTCGACCATGCCCTGCCACATCGCCGGGTCGAGGAGGAGGGTGCCGGCCGCGCCCTGCTCGTACACGGCGCCGTACCGCACGCCGCCCGGGGTGACCCGCATCCACAGGATGTCGTCGTCGGCCGCGCCCTGCCCGGTGTCGGCGCGGCCGTCCAGCGGTGCCTGGTAGAGCACGCGCAGGCCGCGGCCGATCCCGCGTGCGAAGGCGTCCTCGAGCGGGCTGGGGTGCGCGGCCGGGGCGCCGTACTCCCCCTGGTCGGCCCACCCGTGCGGGGAGGGCGCGCCGTGGTCCGGGGCGGGCAGTTCGCGCAGCTCGACGCGGCGCAGCAGGCACCCTTGCAGGGGGCGGGCGACCAGCGTGTGCTCGGTTCCGTCGACCGGGCCCTGGAGCAGGGTGCCCGCCTCCAGCCGGCCGAGGAAGTGCCAGTGCCCGGCGCGCGCCACGTCGACGGCGAAGAGGTCCAGCTCGCCGTGCACGACGAGCCACAGGACGAGCGGGCCCTCGAGGGACAGGCTGCGCAGCCCCGTGCAGTCGACCGGCGAGCCCAGCCGGCCCAGGGCCGCGACGACCGGGTCGTACGGCGCGACCGGGGTGCCCGGAGTGCCCGGCCCGCCCGGAGTGCCCGTGGAGTACGGGGCGCCCGTGGAGTACGGGGGGCCCGGTGCGTACGGGGCGCCCGGTGCGCCGTCCCACGGTGCGCCGGGGGTCACGGCCTGGTGCGCGTACGTCACTTCAGTGCTCCTTGACCAGGGCCGCGTACGGGCCCCGCGCGGCGGCCAGGTCTTCGTGCCGGCCGCGTTCCACGACGGTGCCCCGGTCGAGGACGACGATCTCGTCGCTGTCGCGCACGGTGCTGAGCCGGTGGGCGATGACCACGCAGGCGCAGCCGCGGCGGCGCAGGTTGTCGATGACGGTCCGCTCGGTCACCGCGTCCAGGGCGCTGGTCACTTCGTCGAGGACCATGACGCTGGGACGGCGCACCAGTGCCCGGGCGATCTCCAGCCGCTGGCGCTGGCCACCGGAGAAGTTGCGGCCGTCCTGTTCGACGCGGCTGTGGATGCCGCCCGGGCGGCGCGCGACCACGTCGTGGACGGCGGCGTCCTCGAGGGCTGCGATGACGGCCTCGTCGGGGATGGAGGGGTCCCACAGCGTGACGTTATCGCGGACGGTGCCCTCGAAGAGGAACACGTCCTGGTCGACGAAGGAGACGGAGGCGGCGAGCGCACTGCGCGGGATGTCCTCCAGCCGCATCCCGTCGATGCGGATGGCCCCCTGCCAGGGGGTGTGGAGACCGGACATCAGCCGTGACACGGTGGACTTGCCGCTGCCGGAGCCGCCGACGAGCGCTACCTGCTGCCCGGGGCCGACCGACAGCGAGAAGTCCTTGAGCAGCGGGGCGTCCAGCGGGCTGTAGCCGAAGGTGACGTGGTCCAGTTCCACGTGGCCCTTGAGGCGGCGGGTGCCGGCGGCGGGCTCGCGCCGTGAGAAGACCGGGTCGACGGGGAAGTTCTCGACGTCCTTGAGGCGGGCGACATCGGCCGCGAAGTCCTGGATCCGCCCGGCGACGCCGCCGAGGCGGGAGATCGGCGCGGTGAAGCTGGTCACCAGCGCCTGGAAGGCGACGAGCAGGCCGACGGACAGGTGCCCCTCCACCGCCCGCACGCCGCCGATCATGAGGATCAGCGCACTGTTGAGGGCCGCCAGGGCGGGCGCGACGATCGCCAGCCACGCGCCGGGCACCCCGAGCCGCTGCTGGACGTCGAGGGTCACCGCGTGCTGTCCGGCCCAGCGGCGGAAGAAGCCGTTCTCCCCGCCGGTGGCCTTCATCGTCTCGATGAGCTGGAGACCGCTGTAGGAGGTGTTGGTCAGCCGGGCGCTCTCGGCGCGCAGCTTCTGGGTACCGGTGGCCCGCAGCCGGATGACGATGCGCAGGGCCACCACGTTGAGCAGGGCCACCGCCACGCCGACGACGGTGAGCTGCGGGTCGTAGGTCCACAGCAGCACGGCGTAGAGGACGACCACGACGGCGTCCACGCCCGCGGCGGCCAGGTCCCGGGCGAGGGTTTCGGCGACCGCGTCGTTGGACTGCAGCCGCTGGACCAGGTCGGCCGGACTGCGCTGGGAGTAGAAGGCGACCGGGAGGCGGAGCAGGTGCCGCAGGAAGCGGGCGCTGCTCAGGGTGGAGGAGATGATGCGTCCGCGCAGCAGGTTGGCCTGTTGGAGCGCGGTGAGCACGGCGGTGAGCACCAGGGTGACGGCCATGGCCGCGAACAGCACGCCCAGCAGCGAGGTCTGCTCGCCGATGAGGAACATGTCGATGTACGTGCGGCTGAGGGCGGGCACCGAGGCGCCGACGGCCACCAGCAGGAGGCTGGAGACGACGGCGGCGGCCAGGGTGCCCGAAGTGCCGCGCAGCTGGGCCGGTATGGCGCCCAGTACGCCCGGCTTGCGGCCGCCGCGGCGAAAGCCCTCGCCGGGCTCGAAGGTGAGCACGACCCCGGTGAAGCTGGTGTCGAACTCGTCCATGGGGACGAACCGGCGGCCCTTGGCGGGGTCGTTGACGTACACGCCCCGGCGGCCGAAGCGGCGGCCCGTGCCGTCGTAGACGACGTAGTGGTTGAACTCCCAGAAGAGCACGGCCGGGGCGCTCACCTCGGCGAGCGCGGCCAGGTCCATCTGCATGCCCTTGGCCTTCAGCCCGTAGCCGCGGGCGGCCTTGAGGAGGTTGCTGGCGCGGGAGCCGTCGCGGGAGACGCCGCAGCCGATGCGCAGCTCCTCCAGGGGGACGTGGCGGCCGTAGTGGCCGAGCACCATGGCCAGGGCGGCGGCTCCGCACTCCACGGCCTCCATCTGGAGCACGGTGGGGGTGCGTACGGTCCGGGGCGCTGCGCCCCTGGGGGCCTTGCGGGCCCGGGGCGCGGGCGCGGACCTGCGGCGGGACCGGCTCGGGGCGGCTCGGCGCGCGGTCACGGCAGCAGCCAGTCGACGGGGCGCTGCGCGGCGAGGTGGACGGCGCCGGTGACCGGGGTGGTGGAGTCGACGGCGTACGGGGGCCCGTCCGTGGAGGACCACCGGTAGCCGGACTTCGTGGTGGAGGAGCGCTCCAGCTCCACCAGGACCGCGACCGGGTTGCCCTGCCGGGAGAACTGTTCGGCGAGGCCCTTGTCACCGAGGAAGCCGCTGATCTGCGCGGCCGTCTGGGGCGCGCGGCCGACCGCGGTGACGCGGCCGCGCAGTACGCCGAACTGCCGCTGGGGGACGGACTGGACGGTCAGGTCGACGGAGGCGCCCACGGCGATCGCCGCGCCGCCGGTGCCCGGCACGTAGAGCACGGCCACCAGGGGGTCGTCCGGATTCTTCACGTGTTCCAGGGTCGCCACGTCGGCGCCGGTCGTGACGACCGAGCCCACCCGGGCCACCAGTGTCGTCAGCCGGCCGCCGGTCACCGCGCGCACGGGCCGGTCGCCCTGCTCCGTGCGGACGGTGAGCAGGGGCGCGCCGGGGGGCAGCAGCCGCCCCTCCTCGGCGAGGACCTCGGTCACCTGGCCCGCGACCGGGCTCTGGAGCACGTAACTGCCCTCGGCGCGGGTGAGGATGCCGGGTGCGCTCAGCTTGGAGGAGACGGTGCCGTTGACGGCCCAGAGGGTCGCGGCGGCCATGACCAGGACCGTGACGGCCAGGACGAGCCGCCCTTGCGGGCGGGCGAAGCGTACGGGCAGGTCGAGTTCTTCGGGCGATTGCAGCTTGGAAAGAGCCTTTTGGCGAAACTGCACGACTATTCCTTCAACCGCATTCGTTCAGCCGCATTCGTTCGACTGCGTGGACGCAATTGCATGAACCCCGGAGCCGTGGGGGACGCTCCGGGGTTCGTGCGATATCGACTCAGAACCCGGCGCGGCCGAGGTTCACGGAAACGCCGGTGACGCCCGAGACCAGACCGGGGACGCCCCCGACGAGACCCTGCGCCGCCTGGACGGTGTCGAGGGAGCCCACGAGGCCCACCACGCCGCTGACGTCGCTGGTCACGGCGCCGGCCAGGCCGCCGGAGACGCTGATGACACCGCCGGAGACGGCGTCCAGCTCGGTGTCGTCGATCTCACGGGTCTCGATGTTGTCACGCATGATGCGCACCTTTCGGTTGCAGGGGGAACTCGGCCGCATTCTCACGACGGCCGCAGCGGCACGATGAAAGCACGCGAACGGGTTGCCGGGCCAATCCCGTTGACGCCCTTTCACGGACCGAGGAGTACCCGGAATGGCGCCGTGTGGCGCTTCGTTCACCGAATGGTCACAGCTTCTGTACGAGATCGAGTAACGGAAATGCGGAGCCCGACGTCTGCCGGGGAGATAAGGGGCATACGCCTATCAATCACATGGGACAAGTCCGACATCTCGCGCAACGGTGAACGCGGGCGAGCCCGTTCGCGCACACAGTGTGCAGATTTCCGTCAGGAGGGGCCGGGCAGCACCTGCTCCGCCCAGATGACCTTGCCCTCGGGCGTGTACCGGGTGCCCCAGTGCTCGCTGAGCTGCGCCACCAGGAACAGCCCGCGCCCGCCCTCGTCCGTGGTGGCGGCGTACCGCAGGTGCGGGGCGGTGCTGCTGCCGTCCCACACCTCGCAGGTCAGCGTGTGGTCGTGCAGCAGCCTCACCCGCACCGGCGCGCGGCCGTGGCGCAGGGCGTTGGTGACCAGTTCGCTGAGGATCAGTTCCGTGGCGAAGCCGAGTTCTCCCAGGCCCCACTCCTCGAGCTTGCCCGCCGCGGCGTTCCGTACGGCGCCGACGGCGCTCGGGTCGGGCGGCACGTCCCACTGGGCGACCCGGTCCGGGCCGAGGGTGCGCGTGCGTGCGACGAGCAGCGCCACGTCGTCGCCGGGGCGGTCGGGCAGCAGGGTGTCGAGCACGGCCCGGCAGCTTTCGCGCGGGTCCCGGCCGGGGTGGCTCAGCGCCGTGCGCAGCAGCTCCAGTCCCTCGGCGATGTCCCGGGACCGCTCCTCGACCAGCCCGTCCGTGTACAGGACGAGCTGGCTGCCCTCCTCCAGGTACAGCTCCGCGGTTTCGAAGGGCATGCCGCCCAGGCCCAGCGGGGGCCCGGTCGGCAGTTCCACGATCTGGGCCGTGCCGTCGGGGGTGACCATCAGGGGCGGCAGGTGTCCGGCCCGCGCCATGGTGCAGCGCTGGGACACCGGGTCGTACACGGCGTACAGGCAGGTCGCGCCCAGGACGCCGACGTTGTTGCCCTCGCCGTCCCCGACGTCGTCGTGGTCGATGCGCTGTACCAGGTCGTCGAGCCGGGCGAGCAGGTCGTCGGGGGGCAGGTCGAGGGAGGAGAAATTGTGCACGGCCGTGCGCAGCCGTCCCATGGTGGCCGCGGCGTGCAGGCCGTGCCCGACGACGTCTCCGACGACCAGGGCGACCCGGCTGCCCGGCAGCGGGATCACGTCGAACCAGTCACCGCCCACCCCGGACTGCGCGGGCAGGTAGAAGTGCGCCACGTCCACGGCGCTCTGCTCGGGCAGGGCGCGCGGCAGCAGGCTGCGCTGGAGCGTTTCGGCGAGGGCGTGCTCACGGGTGTAGCGGCGGGCGTTGTCCATGCTGATGGCCGCGCGGGCGACGAGTTCCTCGGCCAGGGACAGGTCGTCCTCGTCGAAGGGCTCCGGTTTCTCCGACCGCCAGAAGTTGACCACCCCGAGTACGACGCCCCGGGCCGTCAGCGGGGCCGCGATGAGCGAGTGGATCCCGTACTCGACGATGGCCCGTGCGCGCGGCGGGTCCTGGGCCTGCCACCCCGGCGCGTCGGCCAGGTCGGGCACCAGTTCGGCCTCGCCGGTGCCGTAGCCGCGGGCCTGCGGGGTGGACGGCAGGAAGTCGATCAGCCGGCCGAGGGGGTAGAGGGGGTGGTCGGACCGGATGCCGTCGACCGCCGTGCGCCGCATGTCGGCTCCCGGGCCGGGCTCGTCGCCGTCGAGCACCGCATCGGCGAGGTCGACGGTGACGAAGTCCGCGAACCGGGGGACGGTGACGGCGGCCAGTTCCTCGGCGGTCCGCTCCACGTCCAGGGTGGTGCCGATGTCGACCCCGGCGTCGTAGAGCAGCTTGAGCCGTCTGCGGGCCGTCTCGGCCCGGCTGGTCAGCAGCCGCATCTCGGTGGAGTCGCGGATGGTGACCGCGGTGCCCTCCGCCCGGCCCCGGGTGTGGGTCGGCCGCTGGTTGACCACGAGCAGCCGGTCTCCGGTCTCGAGCACCTCGTCGGTGGCCACCCGGCCGGACAGCAGCAGGTCCGCCATCCGGCGGTCCAGGCCCGGTACGTCGCCGATGTGGCGGCCCTCGGCGTCCTCCGGCAGTCCGAGCAGCCGTTTGGCCTCGTCGTTCGCCAGCAGCAGCCGTCCCTCGCCGTCGGTGATCAGCACCCCTTCGCGGACGGAGTGGAGCACCGCGTCGTGGTGCTCGTACATGCGGGTCATCTCTTGCGTGCCGAGCCCGTGGGTCTGGCGGCGCAGCCGCCGGCTGATCAGCGCCGTGCCGCCGGTGGCCAGGGCCAGGCCGGTCGCGATGGCCAGCAGGATGACGGGGAGCTGACGGTCGACGACACCGCTCACGTTCTTCACGGTCAGGCCCGCCGAGACCAGGGCGACGACCTTGCCGTCGGGCGCGGTGACCGGCACCACCGCCTGGATCTCCTTGCCGAGCGGGCCCTCCACGCTCTCGGTGTGGACCTGTCCGGCGAGCGAGGGCTCGATGGTGCCGACGAAGCGTTTTCCGATGCGATCGGGCTGGGGGTGGGTGTACCGGATGCCGTCGGTGTTCATCACCACGATGAAGTCCACCCCCGCGTCCTTGCGGGTCGCCTCGGCGAGCGGCTGCAGGATGGCCGACGGGTCGGACGTCTTCAGGGCCTCCTGCAGTCCCAAGGAGTGCGCGAAGGTCTGGGCGACGGCCACCGACCGGTTGCGCGCTTCCCGGTCGATGTCGTGTCGCGACTGGAGCACCAGGGCCAGTAGTGCGCCGGCGGCGAGCAACACCACGATCGCCACCTGGAGGACGAACACCTGTCCGGCGACGCTTCTGGTTCTGTTGCCTAGGGGTGACCGCACCGACGTGCCCGGCACGGGTGGCGAGGAAGGGTCACGATCCCAGTTGTAGCACCTTGCGGCCTCGCTCACCCGCGAAGCGCACCCGACGGAGCCGGACGGTCACCTGACGGGCGCCACCGCGGAGCCGTCCGCGGGCTTGGCGGAGGGGGCCGGCGGGGTTGCCTGCCCGGCGGCCGGTGGGGCGGCCTGCCCGGCGGCCGGTGCGGTGGGCGACCCCGTGGCCGGCGCGGTGGGCTGGGGCTCCGGGGTGCAGGTGACCTCGTCGCGCGGCGTGTAGTGGGTCTTGAACTCCTCGTGCCTGACCTCCTGGCCGCCTTGTACGAAGACACGGCCCACGGTGACGTCGAAGCCCTCGAGCGGGGTCTGGACCTCGCAGAGGGGTCCGCTGCCCGTCCGCTTGCCGGGCTCCGTGACGTTGGTGCGCGGCCCCTTGGTCGCCCGTACCTCGTCGTACTTCTTCGTGCCGAGGAGGGTGATGGTCAGCGAGGTGTCGGTGGATGCGGCCTGGACGTAGAGCGGGTGGCCGGAGTCGTTGATCCAGCGCAGGTCGAGGGTGCCCCAGGCGACGGTGGCCTCCCGGCCCTCGGGGTAGCGCTCGATGTAGAACGAGTGGGCCCCGTGCTCGACGGGCCTCAGGCCCGCGAAGAAGACGGCGTTGTACATGGTGGTGGCCACGGCGGAAACGCCGCCGCCGGGGGATTTCACGTACTGGCCGTCGTTGATCATGATTCCGTCGACGAAGCCGTTCTCCGGGGTGCGCTCGCCGACCGTGCGGTTGAAGCTCCACTCCTCCCCCGGCAGGACGACCGAGCCGTTGATGAGCTCCACGGCCCGGCCGATGTTCGTGGTGCGGTACGGGGCGGCCGGGAACTCCACGGTGAAGGAGGAGACCTTCTCCTTGATGCCGAGCCGCCGCGCCTCGGCGCTCGTGAGGTCCGGCTGGACCTCGACGGTGGGGAGCTCGGCGCTGCGGGCCGCGCCCGAGCGGGTGAGCAGGGGCAGCACGGCCCGGCCGAGCGCCGCCTGGGTGACCTGGCGGCCCGCGCTTCCGGGGTCCCCGAGGACCACGCGGCCGTCGGCGCCCACGCCGAGCTCGGCGTCGCGGGGGATGCGGGTGGCCTCCTCGATCGGGCGGGCCACGGCGGGGTCGGCGAGCAGGGCCTTGGAGTCGAGGGACGGCACGAGACGGCTCGTGCCGTCAGCGGTCATCTTCAGGTGCGCGCCGAGGACGGCGGGGCTGATGGGTATGCGCTTCCCGTCGACGGTGAGCGTGACGGGGCCCGACATCGCCGGCCGCGCGAACTGCCGCATGGCCCGTCCGGTCTCCTCCGCCCCGACCCGCGGCGGGGTGTGCGCGACGGGCAGCTCGACGGGTCCGGCCTCCGGGCTCAGGTACGCCTCGCGCAGGGTGTCCAGGGCCCGGTCCTCGATCAGGGCGACGCCGGGCCGGGCGGCGACGGCTGTCGCCGTGCCCTCCTCGAAGGCGATCGATCCCTCGCGGACCGGCTGCTCGATGGTCGCGCCGATGCGCTCGAGCGCGGCACGGCCGGTCTCCTCGTCCAGGCGGACCACGGGCTCGATCTCGCGGTCGCCGGGGGCGAGGAGCCCGCCGATGACGGTGGCCGGTCCGTATCCGGTGCGTACGGCGCGGTCGAGGGTCGTCTCGGTGTCGAGGGACAGCCCGAGCGCGGCGGGGTCGGCCTGCTCGACGCGGTCGCCGATCCTCATCACGAGCGGCGCCGCGGCGCCGGGCCCGAACTCCGCGGCCAGCGCCTGCCGCGCCTCGGCCCGGCTCAGGCCGCCGATGTCCACCCCGCGGACGCGCGTGCCCTGGGCGATGTCGCCGCCCGTCACGAGCCCGGTGACGTACAGGCCGCCCAGGCCGAGTACGACGGCCCCTCCCGCCACGGGCAGGGCGATGCGCCAGTTGCCCGTCCAGCTGCCTGCGCGTCCCATGTCTCTCCCGGCCGGTAGACGACGATTCCGGGAAGTAATGATTCATGGAAAACGCTCGTTTTTGGGGCGGATGTAACTCTTGTCACGAACCGGACATGGGTCGGCTCAGACGGGTCGGGGAGGAGGCCGAGGGGGTCAGCAGGCGGGGGGCGCCCGAGCCGTCGGCCGGGCTGGTCCACAGGTCCGTGGTGTCGGGGGCGCCCTCGGTCGGGAGGGCGTAGGCGAGGGTGCCGTCGTCGAGCCACAGGGCCTGGTCGTCCACGCTGCGCTTCTCCGCGAGCGGGTGCTCGCGCAGGGTCCCCAGGTCCATGACGTGCTCGCGCCACAGCGAGGCCCCGGCCCGTACGCGCTTCTTGTAGGCGATGCGGGTCTCGTCCGGGGACAGGGACGGGCACTCGACGTTCTGCGCGAGGGCGGTGACCGTACGCCGCGAGAGCGAGCCCTTGACCAGGTGGGTCTGGTTGGCGGTGCCGAGGGTGGCGTAGAAGGTGTCGTCGTCCTTGGCGAAGGTGACCCCCCAGAAGTTCACGTCCGCGGCGCGGTACTCGCGGCCGTCCATGAGGAGGGTGAACTCCTCCAGGTTGGCTTCGAGCCGCCAGTCCCGGGTGTCCAGGATCGCGGTGCGGGTGGAGAAGAAGGCGGCGCCGTAGGACTCGCCGGAGACGAAGACCGTCCAGGCGGCGAGCCGGCCGCTCGGCGAGACCCGGGCGCGGCTGGGCGTGCCCGCCAGGGGGAAGCTGCGCAGCGTGCGCAGGTCGGCGTCGACGATGAGGGCCTGGTTGTCCTGGGCGAGGGCGCCCGGTGTGGAGCGCAGGCACACGCCGGTGCCGGCGGCGGCGTGGAAGCGGCGGCAGGTGAGCTCGGAGGCGGTGCGCGCGGCCTGCGGGGTCCCGGCGGGCACGGAGGCGAGGGCGCCGCGGTACGGGCCCTGGGCGGCGTGGAGGAAGGTCAGCCGGTCCTGCTGGGTGAGGCTGAGGCTGCCCGCGGCGACGGTGGGGCCGCCCTCCTGCGGCCGGTCGGCGCGGGACGCGGCGCGCAGGACGAGCGCGGCGGCGAGGGCCCCGAGGAGCAGCACGGCCGCGGTGAGTACGAGCAGGCGGCGCGGGAGCGTCATCGGGTTCCTCGGGGGCGTCGGGACCGGTCGGGCGGGCGCAGGACGAAGGCGGCGACGGCCGCACTGCACAGCAGGCCGGCCGCGGCGGCGGCGAGGGCGGGGCCGGTGCCCCAGAACGTCCAGGCCGCGCCGAAGGCCAGGGAGCAGCCGAAACGGGCCAGGGCCTGGCCGGTGCCGACCAGGGCCAGGCCGGTGGCCCGCAGCTCCCGGGGCACGGTGGCCCCGACGGCGGCGGGCAGGACGCCGTCGGTGGCGGCGTAGAACATGCCGTGCAGGGCGAGTACGAGGAAGGGCAGGGCGGGCCGGTCGGGGGCCCACAGCAACAGTCCGTACCCGGCGAGCAGCAGGGCGTGCCCGGCGAGGAACACGCTGCGCCGCCCGATCCGGTCGGCGAGCGCCCCGGCGGGCACGGCCAGCAGCAGGAACACGGCGGCCGTGCCCAGCGGCAGCAGCGGGAACCACTGCTCGGCGATGCCGGTACGGCGCTGCAGCAGCAGGTAGACGAAGGCGTCGCTGACGGTGGTGAGGCCGAGCAGCGCGGCACACCCGGCCAGGGCGCGCAGCCGGGGCAGGCGCAACAGGGCCAGGGCCTCGCGCACACCGACGGGCCGGGGGCCGGGTTCGGCTCCGGCTCCGGCATCGGCACCGGCTCCGGCACCGACTCCGGCGGGGGGCGTGGGAGCGGAACCGGCAGGGCGGACGGCACGCGCGCGGCGGGAAGCTGCGCGGGTCGAGCCGGCTCGGCCGGGAGCGGACCCCGGACGGCCGGAGCCGAGGCCGCCGGCGGTGCCCGGGACGAAGAGGATCAGGACCACCACGCCCAGGGCGGCGACGCAGGCGCTGACCCCGAACACGGCGTCGTAGCCGTCGACCGCCACGCTCAGGATGAGGAAGGCGGCCAGCGGGCCGAGCAGGGCCCCGGTGGTGTCCATGGCCCGGTGCACGCCGAACGCGCGGCCCTGTGACGCGGCGGGGGTGGACAGGGAGATCAACGCGTCGCGCGGGGCGGTGCGCAGGCCCTTGCCGGTGCGCTCCAGCGCGAGGACCATGCCGACCGGGCCGAGGCTGTGGGCGAACAGCAGCAGCGGTTTGCACAGGGCGGACAGGCCGTAGCCGATGCCGGCGATCAGCTTGTGGTTGCGGACCCGGTCGGCGAGGTGTCCGCCGGTCAGCTGCACCAGGGCGCTGACGCCGTTGTAGACGCCGTCGAGCGCGCCGAAACCGAGGGGGCTGAGGCCCAGTCCGGCGATCAGGTACAGGGGCAGTACGGCGGTGACCATCTCGGAGGAGATGTCGGTGATCAGGCTGACCGTGCCCAGCGCGAGGACGGCGGAGGCGACCGCCGGGCTCCGTCCGGGACCGCGGTCCGGCATGCCCTGCGCCCCGGCCGGGGCGGCGCGGCCCGCGAGGTACATGGTCAGGAGCTCCTCGAACTCTCGTCCCGCAGCCAGGTGGAGAAGTCCCCGTTCCCGATGGCCCTGCGGGCCCCTCTGCGGGCGGCGAGAGCCGCCACGGCGAACACCACGACGCCGGGGAGCAGCCGCGGATCCGACCGCAGCAGCGCGCGCAGGTCGGCGGTGCCCGTGCGTGCCGTCGGCGCGGGCGCGTTGGCCCGTTCGTCGCGTAACGACGCCTGGAAACGCTCGAGTTCGGCGGAGGAGGTCGCCGCGCGGATCCGCCGTCTGATCAGGTCGGACCAGGTGCGCGGCGGGTGGACGACGACCCGGGCGGCCTCGACCACGCATCGCTCCCCCGGGCCGAACGCCAGCGAGGCGGCAAGGTCGTCGGCCATCAGCGGGGGCAGTGCGGCGATCCGCGCGTGCCCCGCCTCGGACACCGCGATGACCCCACGGCCGAACAGGCCCGCGCGGACGGCCGGCAGCCGCTGCCACACCCGGTAGTACGCCCGTACCGGCCATGCGCAGCCGGCCAGCGGGATCTCGCGGCCCGGGGCGGCGGCCAGCAGGTCCGGGCTCCCGGCCAGCGCGCCGGTCAGGGCCCGTACCCCGTCGGCTCCGAAGACGACGTCGGCGTCGACGTAGAGGCGGGGGAAGCCCTGCGCGTGCTCGTCCCCGACCCGCAGTGCCGTGTGTTTGGAGGGAGTCGGGATCTCCACCACCCGTACGCGCGGGCCCCGTTCCCCCGCCACCCGGGCGGTGTCGTCCGTACAGCCGTTGCAGACCACGACGATGTCGCTCCCGCAGGCCGGCGCGCCGGCCAGGAGCGCGTCGAGGAGGCGGCCGATGACCCGGCTCTCGTTGTGGGCCGGTATCACGATGCTGGTCACCCGGGAAGTATGCACGGTCGAACACTCGCGCCAGGCGTTTGTGGCCAACTCTCCCCGGGCGTAGGCCCGGTGGACTAGATTGACCGTCGTTACGGGGTGGGCCGCCTGGGGGAACACGCGGCCCGCCCGTGGCCGGACCGGCGCGCGGGGAGCGCCGGGCGGCCGGGGGGCGGAGGCACGCGGATGTCGCGGCGCCTCCATCGGTTGTGGGGGGCCATCACCGTTGAACAGGTCACGCACGGGTCGCGCGGGCTTCCCGCCTGCCGTCGACGGCACGTCCTTCCCTCGCACGGGTCCCGGCCACGAAGGGCCGACGCGCCGGCCGGCGCGTCGCGCGGAGCGAAGGGGAACGCTGTGAACGACACTGCGAAGGACGCCGCCGCCGGTCCGGCACCCACCGGACCGTTAGGCGTCGCCGTGGTCGGCGCGGGCTACTGGGGCCCCAATCTCGTCCGCAACTTCCAGTCCAGTGCGGAGTTCCGGCTCCGCTGGCTCTGCGACCTGGACGTGGACCGGGCCCGGCAGGTGCTGGGCGGGTACTCCACGGTCGAGGCGACCGCGGACTACGCGGCGGTCCTCGCCGACCCGGCCGTCGAAGCGGTCGCCGTGGCCACTCCGGCCGGGACGCACCTGGACGTGGCGCTGGCCGCGCTGCGCGCCGGAAAGCACGTCCTCGTGGAAAAGCCCCTCGCGGCCACGTACGAGGACGGGCTGAAGCTCGTACGGGAGGCCGAGGAGCGCGGTCTCACGCTGATGTGCGACCACACGTACTGCTACACCCCCGCGGTGGGCCGCATCCGGGAGATGGTCCGCTCCGGTGAACTGGGCGACATCCAGTTCGTCGACTCGGTCCGGATCAACCTGGGGCTCGTCCAGAAGGACATCGACGTCCTGTGGGACCTGGCCCCGCACGACCTGTCGGTCCTCGACTTCATCCTCCCGGACCACGTCCAGCCGGTCGCCGTCGCCGCGCACGGGGCCGACCCGATCGGGACCGGGCAGTCCTGCGTGGCGTACCTGACGCTCCAGCTCAGCACCGGCGCCATCGCGCACGTCCACGTCAACTGGCTCTCGCCGACGAAGGTGCGGACCACCATGGTCGGCGGGTCCAAGCGGACGCTGGTGTGGGACGACCTCAACCCCTCCCAGCGCGTCGCGGTGTTCGACCGCGGCGTCGACCTGACGGCCCCGCAGGAGATCGGCGCGGACGAGCGCCGCGACATGCTCGTCTCCTACCGGACCGGCGACATGGTCGCGCCCGCGCTCGGCGAGAAGGAGGCGCTGCGCAGCATGGTCGAGGAGTTCGCCGCCGCGATCCGGACGGGCCGGCCGGCGCTGACCGACGGCCGGGCCGGCCTGAAGGTGCTGGACATTCTCGAAGCCGCCTCGCGGAGCCTGGAGTTCCGCGGCGCGGTCGTCGGACTGCGCACCGGCCGCTGACGGTTCGCGGCGCGGCCGCGGGCCATGCGCAGGACGTCCGCGGGCCGTTCGTCACACCTGCGCGGCCATGCGCGGCCGGTTCGCAGCACGTGGACGGTGATCCACCGCCGTTCGCAGACCTTTCGCACGCAAGACCGTGACCGACTCAGTAGGGGCAGGGCGTTGAGCAGCGTACGAGGCAAGAGAATTCTGGTCACCGGCGGGGCGGGCACGATCGGCTCGCACCTGGTGGACCTGCTGGTGGACAACGGGGCACGCGAGATCGTGGTGCTCGACAACTTCGTGCGGGGGCGGGCCGCGAACCTGGCCCGCGCCCTGCCGAGCGGCGTGGTGGAGGTCGTCGAGGGCGACATCCGGGACGCGGCCGCGGTGCGCAAGGCGACGGAGGGCGCCGACCTGGTGTTCCACCTCGCCGCCATCCGGATCACCCAGTGCGCGGAGGAACCGCGGCTGGCGAACGAGGTGATGGTGGACGGCACGTTCAACGTGCTGGAGGCGGCCGCCGCCGCCGGGGTGGGCAAGGTGATCGCCTCGTCCTCGGCCTCGGTCTACGGGCTGGCCGAGACCTTCCCGACCACCGAGCGCCACCACCCCTACAACAACGACACCTTCTACGGGGCGGCGAAGGCCTTCAACGAGGGCATGCTGCGCAGCTTCCACGCCATGTACGGGCTGGACTACGTCGCGCTGCGCTACTTCAACGTGTACGGGCCCCGGATGGACATCCACGGGCTCTACACCGAGGTGCTGATCCGCTGGATGGAGCGGATCGCCTCGGGCGAACCGCCGCTGATCCTCGGCGACGGCACCCAGACCATGGACTTCGTGGACGTCCGGGACATCGCGCGGGCCAACCTGCTGGCGGCGGAGTCGGACCTGAGCGACGAGGTGTTCAACGTCGCGAGCGGGACCGAGACCAGCCTGCTCGAGCTGGCGCTGGGCCTGCTGGAGGCGATGGGGGCGGGCGCGGACCTGGTGCCGGAGCACGGGCCGGCCCGCGCCGTGAACGGGGTGACCCGGCGCCTCGCGGACACCGGGCAGGCCGCGCGGCGCCTCGGCTTCACGGCGGAGATCGACCTGCGCGGCGGGCTGCGGGACCTGGTCGACTGGTGGCGGGCCGAGCGCGCCGCCGACGCGGCCGCCCAAGCCGCCGGTGGCGCCGGTGGCGCCGGTGCCGCCGAAGCCGCCGAAGCCGCCGGTGCCGCCGGGGACACACGATGAGCCCCGGGGCCCGGATCCCCGTCATGGTGCCGTGGCTGGGCGAGGAGGAGGCACGGGCCGCCGCCGACGCGGTGCTCTCCGGCTGGGTCGCGCAGGGCCCCCGGGTCGCCGAGTTCGAGCGGGCCTTCGCCGAGCGGGTGGGCGCCGGGCACGCCATCGCCGTGAGCTCGTGCACCACCGCCCTGCACCTGGCCCTCGTGGCGCTGGAGCTGGGGCCGGGCGACGAGGTGGTCGTCCCCTCCCTGTCGTTCATCGCCACGGCCAACGCGGTGCGCTACACCGGCGCGCGGCCGGTGTTCGCGGACGTCGAGGAGGCCACGGGCAACCTGACCCCGGCCACCTTGGACGCGGTCCGCACCCCCCGTACGAAGGCGGTGCTCGCCGTCCACCAGGGCGGGGTGCCCGCGGACGTGCACGCGCTGCGCGCGGCGTGCGCCGACTGGGACCTCGCGCTCGTGGAGGACGCGGCCTGCGGCATCGGCGCGACCGTGGGCGGCAAGTCCGTCGGCCACGGCGCGCTGCTCGCCGCCTGGTCCTTCCACCCCCGCAAGGTGATCACCACCGGCGAGGGCGGCATGCTGACCACGGACGACGCCGAGTGGGCAGAGCGGCTGCGGCGGCTGCGCGAGCACGGGATGAACGTGTCCGCCGCGCAGCGGCACGCGAGCGGCAAGCCGATCGTCGAGAGCTATCTGGAGGTCGGCTACAACTACCGGATGACCGACATCCAGGCCGCGGTCGGCCTGGTGCAGTTGGGCAAGCTGGACGCGATCGTGGCCCGGCGGCGGGAGCTGGCGGCCCGGTACGCACGGTTGCTGAGCACCGTCCCCGGCGTACGCCCGGTCCGGGACCCCGGTCACGGCGAGGGCAACTTCCAGTCGTACTGGGTGCTGCTGGCCGAGGAGTTCCCGGTCGGCCGGGACCGGCTGCTCGGCGTGCTCGCGGAGGCGGGGATCTCGGCCCGGCGCGGGATCATGGCCTCGCACCTGGAGCCTGCCTACGCGGGGCACGGCGCGGCGCCGCTGCCGGTGACCGAGCGGATCAGCCGTGACTCGCTGATCCTGCCGCTGTTCCACACCATGACGCAGGAGCAGCAGGACCGGGTGGTCTCGGTGCTCCGCGAACAGGCCGGCGGATGAACGGGCCGCAGGTCACCGAGGACCTGCTGATCGTCGGTGCGGGCGGGTTCGCCCGGGAGGCGGCCCAGGCGGTACGGGACGTGGCCGCCGCGGACACGGCGCGGGGGCGTGCTCCGCGGTGGCGGCTCGCCGGACACCTCGACGACGACCCGGCCCTGCACGGCCGGGAGGTCGACGGGACGCCGGTGCTGGGCGGCTCGGAACGCGTGCACGAGCTGGGAGACGCCCGGGTGGTGGTCTGCGTCGGCAGCCCGCGCGACTACTCCGTACGGGCCCGCCTGGTGCGGCGCCTGGGACTGCCCCCGAGCCGCTACGCGACGGTGGTCCACCCGACGGCGGCGGTTTCGGGGTCCTCGACGCTCGGCGCGGGCTCGGTGCTGCTCGCGCACTGCGTACTGACCGCCGCCGTCCGGCTCGGGTCGCACGTGGCGGTGATGCCGCACGTGGTCCTCACCCATGACGACGCGGTCGGGGACTTCGCCACGCTCGCCTCGGGGGTGCGCCTGGGCGGCGGGGTGCGGCTGGGGCGGGGGGCCTATGTGGGCGCGGGCTCGCTGGTCCGCGAGTACACGACGGTCGGTGCCTGGTCGCTGACCGGCATGGGAAGCACGGTGCTGGCCGATGTGCCGCCGGGCGAGGTGTGGGCCGGGAGCCCGGCCCGCAGGCTGCGGGCGGCGGACGGTCCGGCGCTCGACGAGCTGCGCACCGAGCTCGACGAGCTGCGCACCGATGGGGAGATGACCGGCCGGTGGCCGGGGACACGGATGGAGAGCCCAGTCGCATGAACCAGATACCGCTCGTCGACCTGAAGGCGGCGCACGCCGAGGTGGCCGGGGAATTACGGGCCGGATTCGACCGGGTGCTGGCCGACACCGCCTTCATCGGCGGTGAGGAGGTGCGCGCGTTCGAGCGCGAGTACGCGCACTTCGCGGGGGTCGGTCACTGCGTGGGTGTCGCCAACGGCACCGACGCCCTCGAACTGGCCCTGCGCGCGAGCGGGGTCGGCGTCGGCGACGAGGTGGTGGTGCCCGCCAACACGTTCATCGCCACCGCGGGGGCCGTCGCCCGGATCGGTGCGCGGCCGGTCCTGGTGGACTGCCTGCCCGACAGTCTCCTGATGGACCCGCGGGCCGCGCTGGACGCGGTCGGCAACGCCACCCGCGCGGTCGTCCCGGTCCACCTGTACGGGCAGTGCGCCGCCACCGCGGAGCTGGCCGCCGGGCTGCCCTCGCACGTGAGGGTCGTCGAGGACGCCGCGCAGAGCCAGGGCGCTACCCGGGACGGCCGGTCCCCCGGCAGCGGCGGGATCGCCGCGACCAGCTTCTACCCGGGCAAGAACCTGGGCGCGTACGGGGACGCGGGCGCGGTGGTGACCGACGACGAGGAGAGCGCCGACCTGGTCCGGGCCCTGGCCAACCACGGCGGCGTCGCCAAGTACCGGCACGACGTGGCCGGGTTCAACAGCCGCCTGGACGGTCTGCAGGCCGTGGTCCTGCGGGCCAAGCTGGCCCGGCTGGCCGACGGGAACGCGGCCCGCCGCGCCGCCGCCGCCCGGTACGACGCGCTGCTGGGCGACCTGGCGGCCACCGGGCGCCTCGCCCTGCCGGTGACGGCCGAGGGCAATGTCCACGTGTGGCACCTGTACGTCGTACGGGTCGCCGCGGGCGCGGACCGCGACGCCGTCGTCGGCAAGCTCAACGCGGAGGGCATCGGCGCGGGCGTGCACTATCCGGCCCCGGTCCACCTCACCCCGGCCTTCGCCCACCTCGGGCACGGCCGTGGTGCCTTCCCGCACGCCGAGCTGGCCGCGGACCGGATGCTCTCCCTTCCGCTCTTCCCGCAGATCACCGCCGATCAGCAGCAGCGGGTCGTGGCCGCGCTCGCCGACTCCCTGCGCTGACGCCCCGTGCCGACGTAGACGATGAGGTCCAGATGAACAGACGGACGAGGCTGCTCCGGTACGGTCTCTTCACCGTGATCGCGGCCCTGATGGCCACGGTCCTCCCCCCGGCGGCGGTGGCCGGTGCGGCCGACCCCTGCGGTCCGGGCACGAACGCGATCGTGTGCGAGAACTCCAAACCGGGCACGCCGATGTCCGACTGGTTCGCGCCCAGCGCGTACGGCGACATCAAGGGCTTCCCCGGCCAGTCGAGCGTCCAGGCCGGCGACACCGTGCAGTTCAGGATCCAGTCGCCGACGCCGTACCGCGTGTCGGTCTACCGGCTGGGCCACTACGGGGGCGACGGGGCCCGCCTGATGTCGACGGCCGCCCAGGCGGGGCAGACGTACCCGGCGAACGTCCCGCAGGGCGGGAATCCGGCCGCGTGCATCACCAAGCCCTCCACCGGGCTGGTCGACTGCGGCAACTGGCCCGTCACCGCGACGTGGACGGTGCCGGCCGACGCCGTCTCCGGTCTGTACGTGGTCAACTTCGACCAGGCCGACGGCAACGGCGTGATGCCCTACCCGTTCGTCGTCCGCAACGACGCCGGCCACTCCGACATCGTCGTGCAGACCAGCGACCAGACCTGGCAGGCGTACAACAACTACGGCGGCCAGGACCTCTACGACGGCGGCGGGCCCGCCCCGGACGGGCGGGCGTACGAGGTCAGTTACAACCGGCCCATGGACATCGGCGGGGACAACGGGATCTACGGGTCCGAGTTCCAGATGGTCTCGTGGCTGGAGCGCAACGGCTACGACGTGAGCTACATGTCCGGGATCGACATGTCGGTCCGCGGCGGGACGCTGCTGCGCAACCACAAGGTGTTCATGTCCTCGGGGCACGACGAGTACTGGACCCAGGACCAGTTCACGAACGCGCTGAACGCCCGCCGGGCGGGGCTCCACCAGACGTACTTCAGCGGCAACGAGGTCTTCTGGAAGACCCGTCTCGCCCCGAGCATCGACGGCGCCTCCACCCCCAACCGGACGCTGGTGTCCTACAAGGAGACCAAGCTGTCCTTCCCCCAGCCGAACGGCATCCCCGACCCGAGCGGGATCTGGACGGGCACCTTCATGGACCCCGCCAGCGGGACCAACGGGCGGCCCTTCCAGCCGCAGAACCAGCTGACCGGCTCGCTGTTCAGCGTCAACGGCTACCGCAGCGACGCGATCACCGTGCCGGGCACCTTCGCCAAGCAGCGGCTGTGGCGCAACACCAGCGTCGCCAACCTCACGCCCTCGCAGACCGCGACGTTCCCCACCGGCACGCTCGGCTACGAGTGGGACAGCGACGTGGAGAACGCCGGCCGGCCCGCCGGGCAGATCCAGATGTCGTCCACCACGGTGGACATCGAGGACGGCAAGCTGCTGAAGGACTACGGCAACACCTACGGGAACGGCACCGCGACGCACAGCCTGGTGGCCTTCCGCGACCAGACCTCGGGCGCGCTGGTGTTCGGCGCGGGCACCGTGCAGTGGTCCTGGGGCCTGACCAACATGCCCACGGGCAACCCGGACGACGCCGTGGTCACCGCGGACAAGCGCATGCAGCAGGCCACGGTGAACGTGTTCGCCGACATGGGGGTCCAGCCCAAGTCCCTGCAGAGCGACCTGATCGCCTCCTCCGCCTCCACGGACACCGTGGGACCGGCCGTGACCGTGACCAGCCCGGCGGCGAACGCCACCGTGCCGGCGCTGCGGCCGGTGACCGTGACGGGCACGGCGGCGGACACCGGCGGCGGCGTGGTCGCCCGGGTGGAGGTCTCCACCGACGGCGGGACGACCTGGAAGAAGACCACGGGCCTCGGGCCCTGGACCTACACGTGGACCCCGACCGCCCCCGGCCCCGTGCAGATCAAGGTGCGCGCGGTCGACGACAGCGTCACCATCGGCGCGACCACCACCGTCCCGCTGACCGTCGGACCCCAGCAGTGCCCCTGCACCGTGTGGCCCGCCGCGGCCGTGCCCGGCACCGTCAACGCCGGTGACGGCAGCGCCGTCGAACTCGGCGTGAAGATCCGCTCCTCGGTGGCCGGCTCCCTCACCGGCGTCCGCTTCTACAAGTCCCCCGCCAACACCGGGACCCACACCGGCAGCCTGTGGAGCAGCACCGGCCAGCGCCTGGCCACCGGCACCTTCACCCACGAGACGGCGTCCGGCTGGCAGCAGCTGAACTTCTCCAGCCCGGTGCCCGTCAAGCCGAACACCACGTACATCGCCTCCTACTTCGCCCCGAACGGCGGCTACTCCTTCGACACCACCTTCGCGGGCGGCGACGCCGGCCTGGCCCCGCTCACCGCGCTGAAGAGCGGCACCGACGGCGGCAACGGCGTCTACCGCTACAGCGCCACCGGCGGATTCCCGAACAAGGCCTCGGCCGGCAGCAACTACTGGGTGGACGCGGTCCTGGACACCTCCACCGCGAGCACGACCCCGCCCACCGTCACCGCGACCTCGCCGCAGTCCGCGGCGACCGGAACGCAGATCACGACGGCGGTGACGGCCACCCTCAGCACCGCCGTCGACGCGGACTCGCTGGTGTTCACCGTGAAGGACTCCGGCGGCGCCACCGTCCCGGGCACCAAGGTCCTGGCGGCTTCGAACCGGGCGACCTTCACCCCGTCCTCGGAACTGGCCCTGAACACCACGTACACGGCGTCCGTCCAGGCGTCCGACCTGTGGGGCAACGCCATGACCGCGCCCGTCACGTGGAACTTCACGACCAGCGCGAGCCCCCCGACGGTGAACTGTCCCTGCACCCTGTGGAGCGGCAGCGCCACGCCGAGCACCGCCAACGTGGGCGACGACGCCAACTCGGTGGAGCTGGGCACCCGTTTCCAGTCGGCGGTGAGCGGCTACATCACCGGCGTCACCTTCTACAAGGGGCCCGGCAACACCGGCACCCACACGGGCAGCCTGTGGTCCGCCTCCGGCACACTGCTGGCCACCGGAACGTTCGGCAGCGAAACCCTGTCGGGCTGGCAGCAGCTGCAGTTCGCGACGCCCGTGCCCATCACGGCGGGAACCACGTACGTGGCCTCCTACCACGCGCCGAACGGCAACTACTCCGTGGACGGCGGCTACTTCAGCGGCGCGCACCGCTCCTACCCGCTGGTGGCCCCCGCCGACACCCCCGGGAGCGCGAACGGGCTCTACAAGTACGGGGCGTCCACGGCGTTCCCGTCGAACACCTTCGGCTCGGTGAACTACTGGGTCGGCCCCCTCTTCACCACCACCCTGCCGGCCGGCGTCCAGTCGGACGGTTCCACGGAGGTGTCCGGCCAGTGAGCACCGTCAGCGTGGTGATCCCCTGCTACAAGTACGGCCACTTCCTGGCCGACTGCGTGAAGAGCGTCCTGGACGAACAGGAGGGCGTCGACGTCCGGGTGCTGATCATCGACGACGCCTCGCCCGACGACTCCGCGGACGTCGCGCGCGCCCTGGCGGCCGGTGACCCGCGGATCGAGGTCCGGGTCCACGAGCAGAACAAGGGCCACATCGCCACCTACAACGAGGGCCTGCTGGACTGGGCCGACGGGGATTACGCCGCCCTGCTCTCGGCGGACGACCGGCTGGTCCCCGGGGCGCTGGTGCGGGCCGCCGCCCTGCTCGACGCGCATCCGGAGGCGGGCTTCGCCTACGGCAGGCCGCTGCGCTTCCAGCACGGCGGGCCGCTGCCCGCGGCCCGTACCCGCGGCACGGGGTCGGTCGTCTACCCCGGACGGTGGTGGCTGGAGCGGCGCTTCCGGGAGGGCACCGGGTGCATCACCTCCCCGGAGGTGGTCGTGCGGACCGGTCTCCAGCGCAAGGTCGGGGGCTACGATCCGCAGCTCCCGCACGCCGGGGACATCGAGATGTGGATGCGGCTCGCCGCGCACGCCGACGTGGGCTACGTCCGCGGGGCCGATCAGGCCTTCTACCGGGTCCACGGCAACAACATGTCCACCACGGACTTCGGCGGGCAGCTCGACGACCTGCGCCAGCGCCTCGTCGCCTTCGACTCGGTGCTGGACAAGTGCGCCGGGCTGCTCCCGGAGGCCGAGCGGCTGTCGGTCGCGGCGCGGACGCGGCTGGCCCGGTACGCGCTGCGGCGCGCGTACCGCGCGTACGACCGGGGACGCACGGCGGTGGTGCCGGTGGACGAGCTGGTGGAGTTCGCCGCGCAGTGCCTGCCCGGCGGGTACGCGTCGCTCGCCGAGTACCGGGCGCTGGGCAGGCGCCGGCGCATCGGGGCGCGGGCCATGCCCTACCTCCAGCCGCTGGTGCTCTCGGCGGTCGCCGACCGGGGGCGCGAGTGGCTGTGGTGGCAGTCGTGGAAGCGCCGAGGGATTTGATGCACCGTCATTTCCGGTCAGCGGGGGGCCGCCACCGCCGGCGCCCGGTCGGTTCCTGCCGGAGCGCCGGCGTCGGCGCCGGACCCGGCGTCGGCCTCGGCCCCCGCGTCGGCCTCGGCCTGGGTGTCGCGCCGGCCGCGGTTGCGGGCGCGGCGCAACAGGAGCCGGTCGGTCCACAGGGCCGCCGACAGCCCGCCGAACACGGCCAGCAGCGCGACTCCGGCCAGGCCCCGGCTCTTGGTGCCGTGCTGCGCGACGGCGGTCGGCGGGACCAGGACGTACACGCTCATGCGCGCGGAGTCCGGGATCCCCTGCTGCGTCTGCAGGTCCGTCAGGTGCGCGGAGTAGGTCTCGATGACCGTGCGCACGGCCGTGTCGGCCGCCGCGGGATCGGCCTGCTCCGCCTGGACCTGCAGGGAGGGGATCAGGTAGCGCGGGGTGACGCTGGTGCCGCTGTTGCGCGGGATCAGACGGTAGGTGCCGGTGACGCCCGCGGCCCTGAGTTCGGCCTCCCCGGTGGGCGAAGCCAGCTGCTGCACCGCCGCGTAGGAGACGGCGGCGAGCGGCGGCTGCAGGTTGGCGAGCTGGTTCGGCTGGCTGCCGGTCACCGGCGGCTTGAGCACCACGATCGCCGAGCTCAGGTACGTCACGGAGGGGCGGAGCACCTGGAGGGCTCCGGCTGCCGCGAGCACCATCGCCACGACCAGGACGTACCAGCGCCGTCGCAGCGCGCGGACCAACTCACCAGGCGACACGGGGATTCCTTCCGTCGTGATCGATCGTCCCAGGACACGGGTAGGCCCGCCGTCAAATCCGGTCAGCGCCAGGGGTGTTCGTGAGCATCGGTGACATAGTGGCGGTGCTGCGGCGCCGCTGGTACGTGATGCTGCCGCTGACCCTGATCAGTCTGCTCGCGGGTCTGCACCTGTACCGGTCGGTGCCGGTGTCGTACCAGTCGCAGAGCTCGGTGGCGCTGATCGACTCCGCCGCGGTGGCCGAACTCGCCCCCGCCTTCGGCAATCCCATCGCGAACGCCGGCGGTTCGCTGGTCGTGACCGCGGACGTGCTGATCAGGACCCTGTCGGGGACCGACGCGGCGCGCAACCTGCACGACCTCGGCGTGACGGACCCCTACACGGTGGGTTTCGCCGCGAACACCTCGGGGCCGATGCTGACGCTGACCGTCACCGGGACGGACCGGGCGAAGGTGCTCCGGGAGACCACCACGCTCACCGAGTTCGCCGGTGAGCAGCTCAACGCCCTGCAGGCGGCGGCCAAGGTGCAGCCCGCGTACTTCGTGCAGACCGCCCCTGTGGTGCTGCCGCAGACGCCGGTTCCACAGCTCAAGAGCCGCTACCAGCAGGTGCTGGGGGTCGTCATCCTCGGTACCACCGCCGGATTCACGCTCTCCTTCGTGACGGACGGCCTGCTGGCCGCGCTGCGCCGCAGGCGCGCGGCTGCCTCGCCGGACGCGCCCCGGAAGGCGCGCCGGCGCAGGAGGCCCCGGGGCCGGCAGCTCGACGCGACCGCCCTGCTCAGCGGCTATCTGGCGCTGGCCTTCTTCATCCCCTCGAACCTGACCCTGCCCGGACTCGGCGGGGTGGGCACTCCGGCCAACGTGTTCGCCCTGCTCGGCCTGTTCTGGTATCTGGCGGCCTGGTCCACCGGCCGGATCCGCCCCGCGCCCGGCACCCGGCTGCCCCGGGTGGTGACGTGCCTGCTGGCCGTCTCGGTCCTGGCCTCGTACCTCGCGAACGCGATGCGCGCCGCCTCTCAGAAGGAGGTGCTCGCGGCGGACCGCGGCCTGATCGGGCTGCTCGTGTGGGTGTCCCTGGTGGTGCTGGTCTCCGCCGGGATCCAGGACCGCTCCCGCCTGGACGTACTGCTGCGCCGGGCCGTCGTGATGGGGGCGGTGGTCGCCGCCATCGGCTACTACGACTTCTTCACCGCGACGAACATCGCCGACAAGATCAGCATCCCGGGGCTCAAGTCCGCCGTCGCCCAGATCACCACCCTGGACCGCGGTTCCTTCACCCGGCCGCGCTCCACCACGGCGCAGCCCCTGGAGTTCGGCGGGATGCTCGCCATCCTGCTGCCCTTCGCCGTGCAGCAGGCTTTCGATCCGGTACGCCGGCACCTGAGCGCCTGGCGCCGCTGGGGGCCCGTGGTGCTGATGGGGGGCGCCCTGCCGCTGACCGTGTCGCGGACCTCCATCATCGGGGCGCTCATCGTGGTGCTCGTGATGGTGCTGCGCTGGAAGCCCCAGCGCCGGTGGGCCGCGATCGGCCTGCTGCTGGGCTCGGTGGCCTGCTTCAAGGTGGTCGTCCCCGGACTGATCGGCACCATCACCACGCTGTTCGGGTCCTTCCTGACGAACTCCGACAGCAGCACCCAGGCCCGCACCGTGAAGTACAGCGCGATCGTCCCCTATCTCGACGAACGCCCCCTGTTCGGGCGGGGCTTCGGGACCTTCCTGCCCGAGCTGTTCTTCTTCACCGACAACCAGTACATGCTGACGCTGGCCGAGATGGGCTTCCTGGGGCTGATCGCTCTCCTGGTCCTCCTGTTCACCGGCATCCACCAGGGCGGCGCCATCCGCAGGCTGGCCCGTACCGAATCCGACCGGGAGCTCGGGCAGGCCTTCTTCGCCTCGGCCCTCGTCTCCCTGGTCATCAGCGCCACCTTCGACGCCCTCAGCTTCCCGATGTTCGCCGGGATGTTCTTCCTGACGATCGCCGCCGGAGGCAGTTACCTCGGCTTCATCCGGCGCGAGGCGCCGAAGCCCCGAACCGTGGAGAGCCCGTGCCCGGTCCCGTCCGTCCGTTAGGCCCCGTCGCCGTTCTCGTCGTCACATGGAACAGCTCCGCGGTGCTCCCGGAGTTCCTCGCCTCGCTGCCGGAGGGCATGGCCGGCCTGGACTGGCGCCTGGTCGTCGCCGACAACGACTCGGCCGACGGCACCGTGGACCTGGTCCGCTCGCTGGCCCCGGACGCCACGGTCGTCCAGACCGGCCGCAACGCCGGTTACGCGGCCGGGGTGAACGCCGCCCTGGGGGCCGCCGCCGGGTGGGAGGGCGGCTTCCGTGCGGCCCTGGTGTGCAATCCGGACGTCCGGATGCGGCGCGGCTGCGCCAAGGTGCTCGTGGACGCGCTCGACGCCCCGCTGGCCGACGGCGGCCGGGTCGGGATCAGCGTCCCGCTGCTGTACGAGGAGGACGGACGCACGCTCCTGCTCTCGCTGCGCCGCGAGTCCCGCGTGACCCGGGCGCTCGGCGAGGCGGTCCTGGGCAACCGCCGGGCCGGACGGTTCCCGCGCTGGAGCGAGCTGGTCACCGATCCGTCCGCGTACGAGCGGGCGACGGTGGCGGACTGGGCGACCGGCGCGCTGATGGCCCTGTCCCGGAGCTGCCTGGACGCGTGCGGCCCCTGGGACGAATCGTTCTTCCTCTACTCGGAGGAGACCGACTACTGCCTGCGGGCCCGGGACCAGGGCTTTCGCACCCGCCTGGAGCCCGCGGCCGCCGCCACCCACCTCGGCGGGGACTCGCAGGTGTCACCCCGGCTGTGGACCCTGCTGACGCTCAACCGCGTACGGCTCTACGGGCGCCGGCACGGACCGGCGGCGACGGCCGCCTTCCGGATGGCCGTACTCCTGCGGGAGGCCTCACGCGCGGCGCTCGGCCGCCCGGCGAGCCGCGCCGCCGCCAGGGCCCTGGCCGGTCGCTCCGCCCTGCGCGCCACCCCGGGCCCTTAGCCGGCCGGGCCGTCCCAGGCCGTGTAGAAGCTCTCCGGGTTGACCAGGTAGCGGACGGTGGGGCGGGGCAGGTGGCGCACCTCGTGGCGGCGGCCGTAGCGGCGGACGAGCTCCCAGTCCTCGCGTGGCAGCACCTCGGGGGCGCGGCGCAGCCTGCTGAAGAACAGCGCCCGCGTACGGCGCGCGACGAAGGCGTTGGTGTCCAGGAAGGCCTCGTGGGCGGCGCGGCGGCGGTCGAAGGGCACCGACAGGACGTCCCGCTCGGTGCCGTCGGGCAGCACCCTGCGCAGCGCGGTGTACACGGCGTCGGGTCCGCCGGGCGGCTCCAGCACCGCGAGGGCCTGCTCCAGGTGGTCGGGCTCCCACAGGTTGTCGTCGTCCAGGAAGGCCACGTACCGCGACCGGGTGAGCCGGATCCCCACGTTGCGCACGACGCCCGCGGTGGCCGTGTTGCGGGCCAGCGACACCGCGAACAGCCGCGAATCCTGGGCGAGTTCAGGCAGTCCGGCGCCGTCGTCGATGACGATGACCACCTGGTCGGTCACGGTCTGCTCCAGCGCCGAGCGGACCGCCGCGCGCAGTGCCTCGGGGCGCCGGTGGGTGGCGATCACGGTGGCGACCAGGGCGGCCGGGGGCCGGCCGAGGACGGCGGCGAGCCGGGCGGTCTCGGCGGTCTCGAAACGCCGCAGCTGTAGGGCGGAGGGGGCGAGGAGGATCTTGTTGCGCGCCTCGAAGAGCACAAGCCAGCCGAAGGCGCGCTTGAGCAGTTCCCAGGGGGCGCGCGCGAGACGGCGCATCGTGACTCTCCTTCGTCAGCCGCTGGGTGCGGGGGTCACGGGTCTGCCGTCGGTCATGCGGTTGCCCCGCCACACGTTGCCCGCGCCGCCCGCGTTCCAGGCGGTGACCGGACCGTAGGCCCCGCTGTTCGGGTGGTACTGGGTGGAGAAGACGTTGTCCGTGACCTGGATGCCGGTGGCGCCCGGGCCGCCGCCGTAGAGGGCGTACGCTCCCCCGGCCAGCCAGTTGTTCTCGACGACGACCGAGGAGACGGTCCCGGTGTCGGCGAACAGGCCGACGGCGGCGGTGGCCCCGCGGTCCACGGGGACGGCGTTGAGCAGGGTGTTGTGGCGGATGGTCAGCCGGCCCTTGTTGCCGCCGCCGCTGATGACGGCGTCGGTGTGCTGCCATTCGCCGCCCTGGTTGCGGAACGCGACGATGTCGTGCACGTAGTTGTCGTGCAGGTCCCCCTGGCCCATGGACAGGGCGTTGCCGAACACCGAGATGTCGCACCAGCCGACCTCGATCGAGCTGCCGCCCATGTTGGAGACCGCGTAGTTCACCCCTCCGTTGTCGGGGCCCTTGCCCGGTACGGCGGTGATGGTGGTGTGCAGGACCTTCAGTCCGCTGAAGCCGGGGCGCAGGTTGATCCCCCACCAGTTGGTGGAGGTGATCCGGCTGTCGATGACGGTGACGTCGTTGGCGTAGATGTCGAGGGAACCTCGGATGTCCCAGCCCTTGATGACCGTGCCGTCCTTCTTGACGGACATGTTCCCCGTGTCGTGCCGCTCGAGCGCGGTCCGCGGGCCGGTGCTCCTCGCGTCGGGGAATCCGCAGTCGCCGGGCGCGGCGCAGGCCTTGGGGGAGGGCGTGCCCGGGGTGGCCGCGGGTCCGGCGGTGCCCGTACCGGACGGGGACGCGGACGGTGTCGCGGAGGGCGTGGCGGAGGGCGTACCGGATGGCGTGCCCGGGGCGGAGGGCGCGGCCGACGGGGCGGGCGGGGGCGCGGCCGACGGGTCGCCCGCACCGGTCCGGTCGGCCTGGCACCAGGCGAGTACGACGGCCAGCAGCACCACGGCGCACGCCCACGCCGCCAGGCGCCTCCGGTCGCGGATCACGGCTTGCCGCGCAGGAAGCCGCGGCTGGGCAGGACGCACAGCGCGTACGCGAGGGTGCCGGCGGCCGCGGTGGCGGCGAGGGCGAGCACGCCGTCCCCGAGGGAGCGCGCCAGGCCGAGGACCACGGCGGCCATCACCGCTCCGCCGAGGAAAGGCCAGGCGCAGGCCCGGGCGACGACGGCGAACGGGATGCCACCCCGGTGCAGGGCGACGAGGTACACGGGCACCACGACGACCGCGGCGACCAGAACCTGGCCCTGTGCCACCCCCGCGATCCCGCCGCTGCGGGCGCCGGCCACGAGGACCGGGATCAGGAGGAGGAGCCACAGGCCCTGGACGGCGATCAGCGAGCGGCGGTGGCCGATGGCCACCAGGCAGTCGTAGGCGAGTTCGCAGCCGATGCGGATCAGGCCGAGTGCCATCAGCCAGGGCAGTGCGCGGGCGGCGGGCCCCCAGCGTTCGCCGTAGACGAGCTCCACGATCGGTCCGGCGAGGCCGGCCAGCAGCACGCAGAGCGGGACGGTGGCCGTCACCAGGACGGCGAGGCCGCGGCCGAAGCCGTCGGCCAGCGCCTTCGGTGACTCGGCCAGCCGGGAGAATCCGGCGAAGGAGACGCGGCGGGCCGCTTCGGAGACGATCCGTACGGGCCAGCCGGAGATGTTGAACGCGAGCACGTAGAAACCGAGGGCCAGCTGGTCCAGGGTCGAACCCACCACCATGGGCGGCACGTTGGCGACGCCGAGGGCGAGCAGGCTGGCCCCGGCCAGCGGCAGCCCGAACCGCAGCAGGGCCCGGGCCTGTTCCCGGTCCCAGCCGAACCGCAGGGTGCCGGGGGCCGCGAGGCAGCAGCCGACGAGCGCGCCCGCGCTGCCGGTGACGGCCCCCCAGGCGAAGCTCATGGCGCCCCAGCCCTGGACGGCCAGCAGCAGGGTCACCGTGGTGCTGAGCACGAAGTTGACGGCGTCGACGGCCATCCGCCGGCCCTGCGCGAACGCGCGGGTGAGGAAGCCGGCGGGTACCTGGGACAGGCCGTCGAGGACCACGACCAGGCACATCACCCGCAGCACGCCGGTGGCCTCGGGCGAGCCCAGCACCCCGGCGACCGCCGGGGCGAGCGCGAAGAGCACCGCGTACAGGAGGCAGCTGGACACCGCGCTCAGGGTCAGGACGGTCGGGGCGAAGCGGCGCGGGTCGCCCTCCCAGCGGACGATCGCCAGGGAGACGCCGAGTTCGTTCGCGGAGAGCAGGACGAGCAGGACCGTCTGGGCGATGCCGTACACGCCCCAGGCCTCGGGGCCGAGGAAGAAGCGGGCGAGGATGATGCCGGTCACGAAGTTGCCGAGGCGCATGACCACGGTGTTGACCAGGCTCCACCGGGCCGCCGAGCCGACCTTGCGGCCGAGCGACGGGGGCGGCGCCGGGGCCGTCCGCGTGCCGGCCGCCGCGCCGGTCACGGCGACGACCCGGCGGGGACGGCGTCCGGGGAGGCTTCCGCGGCCGGACCCCTGGCCGGAGCGGCCGGACCCCTGGCTGGAGCGACCGGACCCGCCGTCTGCCCCGCCACCGCCACCGCCACCGGTCCCGTGCCCGGTCCGGGCGCCGGTCCGGTCGGTCCCGCCGGTCCGGTCGGGCCGGCGGCGCCCGCCGCGAGACCCGCGGGCCGGTGCCTGCCGGAGCGCCGCCTGCGGGCCTCCACGAAGAAGGTGGCGACCAGGCTGAGCACGAAGCCCAGTACCCCTGCCATGACGAGGTATTGGAGCCTGGCCTTGGTCTGTGCCTCCGGCTTCTGCGGGGGCACGATCGTCGCCATCCGGATCATGGCCTCCGGTGCCACCGACTGCTGGGTCTGGAACTCCAGCAGCCGCTTCTCGGCGTAGGCGGTGAGGATCTCGTCCGACGTCAGGACGGCGGCTGGGTCCGTGCCGGTCACGCTCAGCCACATGAAGGGGCCCTGGGCGTTGTCGGCGATCTTCGCCTCGTGTTCTCCGGTAAGGCCCAGTGACTTGAGGTCCGCGACGGAGTCGTCGGAGTTGAGGTTGCGGGCCAGGCCGTCGGCCATCCCGGTCAGCGAGGCCTGGGTGCTCAGGAAGGGGTTTCCGTCGAAGGCGACCGTGGCCTTCTTCGAGTTCAGGAGCGTCACCGTGCTCTGCGACCGGTACTCCACCGGGACCAGCAGGTACACGGCGGCGGTGAGCGCCGCCGTGATCGCCAGTCCGGGCAGCAGCACGTACCAGCGCCTGCGCATGACGCGCCAGATCTCGGCGAGGTCCATGGTCTTCCCCCTCTTGTCACTACGGTTGCCGCGGAACGAGATCGGTCGGTCTGGGCCGGGTCCGCGCGCTCCCGCCGTCCAGCAGGACCCCCGCGATGCGGTCTCCGGCGCGGCCGTCCCACAGCTCGGGGCAGCGGGGCGCGGGCGGGTCGTCGAGCACCCGCTGCGCGGTGGCCACGATGTGCTCCGGATCGGTGCCCGCCAGCACGTTGGTGCCCTGCTCGACCGTGATGGGCCGCTCGGTGTTGTTGCGCAGGGTCACGCAGGGCACGCCCAGGGCGGTGGTCTCCTCCTGGATGCCCCCGGAGTCGGTGAGCACCAGGCGGGCGGAGTCCTGGAGGGCGATGAAGTCGAGGTACCCGGCGGCCGGCACCAGCCGGATGCCGTCGGGTACGCCCGCTTCGGCGAGCCGCCCGGCGGCCCGCGGGTGCACGGGCAGCAGCAGCGGGCAGCGGCCGGCGATCTCGCCCAGGGCCTTCAGCAGGCCCCGGAGCGCGCCGGGGTCGTCGACGTTGGCCGGGCGGTGCAGGGTGACCAGGCCGTACCCGCCGCGGGTGAGCCCGTAGCGGTCCAGGACGTCCGACTGGCGGGCCCGGTCCAGGTTGGCGAGCAGGGTGTCGATCATGACGTTGCCGACGACGTGGATCTGGTCCTCCCGGTAGCCCTCCGCCCGCAGGTTGGCGGCCGCGTCGGGCGAGGGGGCCAGCAGGTAGTCGCTGACGCGGTCGGTGGCGACCCGGTTGACCTCCTCCGGCATGCCCCAGTCCCGGCTGCGCAGTCCGGCTTCCACGTGAGCGAGCAGCGGGCCGGCCTTCGCGGTGACCAGGGCGCAGGCGAGGGTGGAGTTGATGTCGCCGACCACCACCACGGCGTCCGGGGCGACCTCGTCGACCAGCGGCTCGAAGGCCGCCATCACCCGGCCGGTCTGCTGGGCGTGGCTGCCGGATCCGGCACCCAGGTAGCGGTCGGGGGCGCGGATGCCGAGGTCGCGGAAGAAGACCTCGTTCATGGACTCGTCGTAGTGCTGGCCGGTGTGGACGAGGACCACGTCGGCGCCGCGGCGCTCCAGTGCGTCCATCACCGGTTTGATCTTCATGTAGTTGGGGCGCGCCCCGGCGACGCAGATGATCCGGGGGGTGTGGGCTGCGGTTCGGGTGGTGCCCATGGCTCAGAGCACCTCCACGGTCGGTCCGGACAGCCGGTTGCGGCAGTCGAGGACGAAGGAGGCGTGCTCGGTGACCAGGTGGTAGTCGAAGGAGTCGTGGTCGGTGAGCAGGACGACCACGTCGGCGGCCGCCAGTTCCTTGCGGGTGGGCTCGACCCGGACGAGGCGGGCGTCGACTTTGATGTTCTCGACCACGTGGGGGTCGGCCGCGCGCACCTTGGCCCCCATGTCGAGGAGCAGTTGCGAGACGCGCACCGCGGGCGACTCCCGCGCGTCGCCGGTGTTCTTCTTGTAGGCGAGGCCGAGCAGCAGGACCCGGGAGCCGTTGACCGAGCGCCGCTTGGAGTTGAGCGCGTCGATGACGCGGCGGGTCACGTACTCGGGCATGTGGCTGTTGATGTCGTTGGCGAGCTCGACGAAGCGGAAGCTCTGGCCGAGTTCGCGCTGGACCCGCCAGGACAGGTACGAGGGGTCGATCGGCAGGCAGTGGCCGCCGACGCCCGGGCCGGGGGTGAACTTCATGAAGCCGAAGGGTTTGCTGGACGCGGCGTCGATGGCCTGCCACACGTCGATGTCGAGGTGGCGGGCGAACATCGCTATCTCGTTGACCAGCGCGATGTTCACGTGCCGGAAGGTGTTCTCCAGCAGCTTGGCCAGCTCTGCCTCCTTCGGCGAGCCGACCGGCACGGTGGTGTCGACGAGGTCCCCGTAGAAGGATTCGACGGCCTTCAGGGAGCGGGCGTCGACGCCGGAGACCACCTTGGGCGTCTGCTGGAAGCCCCAGACGGCGTTTCCGGGGTCGATGCGCTCCGGGCTGTAGCCGAGGTGGAAGTCGGCTCCGGCGGTGAGCCCCGAGCCGTCCTCCAGGATCGGCGCGAAGAGCTCCTCGGTGGTGCCCGGGTACGTGGTGGACTCGAGCACCACGGTCGCGCCGGGGCGCAGGTACCGGGCCAGCGTGTGCGCCGATTCCTCTATGTAGCGGAGGTCGGGGGCGCCGTCGTGTAACGGGGTCGGGACGGTGACGACGGCCACGTCGAAACCGCCGCAGTCCCGGGCCAGTTCGGTGGGCCGGTAGGTGCCGAGCTCGAGCGCCCGGCCCAGCCGTTCGGAGCTGACGTCCTCCACGTACGACTCTCCGGCGGCGAGGCTCTTGACCCGCCGCGCGTCCACGTCGTACCCGACCACGTGGTGGCCGACCTCGGCGGCCCGGATGGCCAGCGGCAGTCCGACGTATCCCTGTCCCACGACGACGACGCGCATCAGTGACTCCTGTTCGCGGAACCGGCAGACGGTGTGCGGCGGATGAGCTCGCGGACCGTCATGAGGAGGAAGGCGGTGTTGGTGGTCAGGTAGCGCTTGCCGAGGCGGCGCGGCTCCTGGAGGGTGCGGTAGAACCATTCGAGGCCCATCCGCTGCCAGACCACCGGTGCCCGTTTGGTGATCCCGGCGAGGATGTCGAAGGAGCCGCCCACGCCGTGCACCACGTGGGCGCCGGTGCGGTCGCCGTAACCGGCCGTGAAGATCTCCTTCTTGGGCGAGGTCATCCCGAGGAACAGCAGTTGGGCGCGGCTGTCCGCGATGGCGTCGGCGACCGCGCCCTGCTCGGAGTCCGCGAAGTAGCCGTTGCGGCTGCCGGCGACCCGCAGTTTCGGGAACCGCTCGGAGATCTGCCGGAGCATCAACTCCAGAACCTGCTGCTGGGCGCCGAGCAGGTAGACGGAGATGTCGGCCTCCTCGGCGGCGGCGAGCAGGCGCATGAACAGGTCGATGCCCGCGACCCGTTCGGGCAGCCGGACGCCGAGGACGCGCCCGGCCCAGACCACGGCCTGGCCGTCGGCCAGGACCAGGTCGCAGCCGGCGACCGCCTCGGCGAGGCGGGGGTCGCGGCGCATGTTGACCAGCTTGGCGGCGTTGACCATGCCGATCTCGATCCGCTCGCCGCGGCGGGCCGCGTCGAGGCAGCGCCGGACGGTCTCGTCCATGGTCAGGGCGTCGAGTCCGACCCCGAAGAGGGACTGTCTCCGGGTCATCTCTGCGGCCCCCCGAGCCAGGCGAACAGCATCCAGCCGAACTCGTACGGGCGGCACTCGCGGTCCACCGCCAGGGGGCGGAAGAGCCGGTCGAGCGGTGCGAGCCGGGCGTGCGGGGCTACGCGCGTGGTGAGTCCCCGGGCGGCGCGGACGGCCTTCCTGGGGTCGCCGCGGTAGACCTTGCGCCAGGTGACGCCGAGTTCCTCGCGGATCATCGGCTCGCGCGGGGTGCCGTCGGGTCCGGCGAGTTCGGGCACCTCGGTCATCCAGCGCAGCCCGCGGCGGATCTCCGTGGCGAAGTCGGTGCCGCCCGCCTCGGCGAGGTCGAACAGGGCGGTCGGGGCCATCGCGTGCTGGTGGACGCTGTAGACGGGGTAGCCCTCGACGAGGGTGGCGTGGCGGGCGTCGTAGTGCCACCACCACTGTCCGCCGTCCCCTTGCAGGGCGCAGATGCGGGCGGCGCAGGCGTCGGCGGCCGAGAGGGCCCGCGGGTCGTCGCCGCTCGCGTGCAGCCGGGCCAGCGCCTGGAGCGGATAGGTCTGGTCGGCGAAGCAGGCCACGTGGGACCGGTATCCGGGCAGCAGCCCCGGCCCGGTGGCGTGCGGGAACAGCGGGCTGCCGGCGATCCGGGCCGCCAGCAGCCGGTCGCGGGCCGCCGCGAGGCGGTGCTCCACGTCCACCGTGCCGCGCGCGGCGGTGAGGGCGGAGAGGACCCAGGCCGCCTCGACGGTGTACTGCGGCTGCCCGGGCAGGTCCAGGGCGGCCATCCGGCCGAGGGCGTCGGCCAGCTTGGGGTGGCCGGTTTCGGCGGCGGCCCAGGCGATGAGCGCCGCGTCGCCCAGGTTCGTCACCGCGGGCAGCCGTTCCACGAGGAGTCCGGTGAACTCCCCCGCGGTGCGTCCGCCGAACAGCGGGCGCTGCCGGTCCTCGGGCAGGAACCGGGCGCCGAGTGCGGTGATGGCCGCGTAGCGGGTGCTGGTTCCGCGCTGCTCGAGGCCGCGGGTGCCGTCGGGTGAGACCTTGCCCACCCGGGTGAACGCGAAGGTCTCGGCGCCCGGCAGGTACATGCCGGGCAGCCCCGCCTCGGCCAGCGCGAGCAGCCGCTCGGCGAGGGCGTGCAGCGGCACGTCCTCGCGGGCCAGTGCCCCTAATCGTGTGGTGGTCATCGGGTCCCCACCCCGACTCCCCGGGTGCTGCGCGCACCCCGTATGTCCGAGCTGTACGGCTCCAACACACCTACCCCCTCTGATCGCTCCTCGGACGGACCTGGCGGTCGTCATTCCGCGGAGGGGGATTGCGCGTGACGGCGACGCCCGCGCCGGCGACTGCCCCGTCACCGATGGCACGAGCCGTCCGACGGACGCCGACTGGACCCCCCAGCGATGCCGCGGACCGGAGCACGCGCGTGCGACGGCAGTGTTCGCGGGCGCGGTGAAGCCGCGCCGCACGGCTCTGCCCGCGGTGCTCTCGTCGTGTACAACCCCCCACTGAAACAGGCCTGTTGCCTGCTCAGATCCCTTGTGCAGGGACACGGTATGCCCACGGATGTTCGTTGATTGTGGTTTTGAGGAAATGCCGGTGCCCTAAATTGCCGACATT
Organism: Streptomyces sp. cmx-11-4; assembly: GCA_049998195.1. Taxonomy (GTDB): domain Bacteria; phylum Actinomycetota; class Actinomycetes; order Streptomycetales; family Streptomycetaceae; genus Streptomyces. The sequence continues at coordinate 62,670 of JAEBET010000002.1, read as the reverse complement.
CCGTCAGGAGCACTCGATGAGCACGCCGTCCTTCTCCTCGTGCAGCGCGCCGGTGCGCGGGCACTCCCACACGCCCGGCTCGTCCGCACGCTCCACGAGCCGGACCCCCGCCCGGCCCACCCAGCCGATCCGGCGGGCCGGCACCCCCGCGACGAGCGCGAAGTCGGGTACGTCCCGGGAGACCACGGCCCCGGCCGCGACCAGGGCCCAGCGCCCGACGCGCACCCCGGCCACGCACACCGAGCGGGCGCCCAGCGAGGCCCCCTCGGCGACCACGACCCCGGCGGCCTCCCAGTCGCCGCCGCGCTTCTGCCGGCCGTCGGGATCGACCGCCCGGGGGTAGAAGTCGTTGGTGAGCACCGCCGCCGGGCCGATGAACACCCCGTCGCCCAGTACGGCGGGCTCGTACACCAGCGCGTAGTTCTGCAGCTTCACGTGGTCCCCGATGCGCACGCCCGGCCCGACGTACGCACCGCGGCCCACGATGCAGCCGCGGCCGAGCCGGGCGTCCTCCCGTACCTGCGCCAGATCCCAGATCGTGGTCCCCTCGCCGAGCTCGGCCGTCTCGTCGACCTGGGAGGAGGGTTGAATGCGGACACTCACGGAGCGGTCCCCTTACGGTTCGCGAGGTGTTCGGACGCACGCGCGTACGAACGGAGCATATGTGCCGCAGGCTTGCTCACCGTGGGGATCAACCGACTGTTCACCAGGCGGACTTGGCGCTCATTGGTAGCGGTACAGCAGGGACTCGCGCTCGCTCTGTCGGATCTGCTCGATGGCCGCGTCCGGCAGGCCCAGGTGGGAGCGGGTGACCTCGGCGGAACTGGGGACGGCGTCCTCGGCGAGCCACTGCTCGGGCTTCCAGGCGTTGCCGCGCAGGAAGGCCTTCGGGCAGTGCTGGTAGACCTCCTCCACCTCCACCACGATCGCGGTGCGCGGCGGCTTGCCGACGGCGGTCAGCACCTCCAGCAGACCCGGATCCGCGGATACACAGGCCCTGCCGTTGACGCGCAGGGTGGTGGCGCGGCCGGGGATGACGAAGATCAGGCCGGCCCGGCCCGTCTCCACGATGTTGTGGCTGCTGTCGAGCCGCTTGTTGCCCGTGGCGTCGGGCACGGCGAGGGTGAACTCGTCCAGGACGGACACGAACCCGGCCGGGCCGCCCCGGGGGGTCACGTCGCAGTGGCCGGTGGCGCCCGCGCTGGCGATGAACACCAGCGACGAACTGCCGATCACGACGCGTGCGGCACCGTGGATCCGGTCCACCGCCTTGCGGCGGACCAGCTCGCTGGGTTCGTCGTAGAGCTCGCGCAGCTGGGCCGTGTCCTGGACGGCGCCGGCGTTCAGGACATCGAATATGCGGCCGCTCCGCGGCGTGGTGGTGGCTGTCACGGCCACGCAATCTATCCGACCGTGCACGGCGCGGCCGCCTGTCTTCCCGGCTCCGGACCTTCACCCCTGTGGGGCCGCCCGGAACGCGGCGCGTTGACGTGCGCGGCCGACTGAAACCCGCTCGGGTGTTTGGCGTTAGTAGGAACGACCACCGCGCCCCGCCGGGCGCGGATCTGCGGCGAAGACGCGTACGAGGAGCAAGATGAGAGTCCCGATGCCGGCCCGACGCGGCCGTGTGAAACTGGCGGCCCGGTGCCGGGTGGCGACGGAGGCCTCGTCCTTCGGCCTGGCGGTCTTCGGAACGATCCTGTTCAACGCGGCGCTGATGGGCGTGGAGACGTACAGCGGACTGGCCCGGGAGTACCGGCAGGTGCTGGAGGTCGCGGAGGACGTCTGCCTGCTGGTGTTCACGCTGGAGATGCTGCTGCGGATGGGCGCCCACGCCGACCGGCCGAAAGCATTCTTCCGCGACCCCTGGAACCTCTTCGACCTCGCGGTGGTGGGCTCGGCCTTCGTTCCCCTCGTCCGCGAGAACGCCACCCTGCTGCGGCTGCTGCGGCTGGCCCGCGTGCTGCGCAGCGCGCGCTTCCTGCCGCATCTGCGCATCCTGCTGGTCGCCGTGGGCCGCAGCCTGCCGGGCACCGCCAGCTTCCTGTTCGTCGGCGCGCTGGTGCTGTACGTGTACGCCATGGTCGGCTGGGTCTGCTTCGCGGAGTCCGACCCGCAGCACTACGGCTCCGTGGGCCGCGCCGCGCTCACCCTGTTCCTGCTGACCACGCTCGACGGGCTCACCGACGCGGTGCGGGCCGGGCTGCAGATCTCCCGGCTCAGCATCCTCTACTACGCCTCGTACGCCCTGCTCGCGTCCTTCGTGCTGGTGAACGTACTGATCGGTGTCGTGCTGAACTCCCTCGACGAGGCGCGCGAGATGGAGGCGGAGGCCGGCCGGGGGCCGGACCCGGCCCCGGGCCCGGCCAAGGGGCCGGGTGGGGGCCCGGGCGGGCCGGACCTCCCGGACACCGCGGACGTCCGGGAGCGGATCGCCACCGCCCGCCGCGCGCTCGACGAGATCGAGGCGAGCCTCGCCGCCGGGGACCGGCCCCCGGCGCGGCAGCTGGAGGCCTCGCACCCGGGGCCTTAGCCGCACGTCGTGCGCGTCGTGCGCGGCCGAGGCCCCGGCCGCCGGGGCTCAGCCGCGCGGCACGACCGTCGCCAGGACCTGGGGCAGCGGGTACCAGTCGGCGGAGACGATGGAAGCGTGGTGGCCGGCGAGGAGCGCGAGGCGGTCGCGGGCCTGCGCCTGCGTCGGACGGGTGGAGTCGATGGCCGGGGCGACGTGGTGGGCGTCGGTGGCGATCACCAGGTAGTGGTTGCGGTCGTACCAGCCCGTGTCGATGGACCCGCCGGCGTAGGCGCTCGCGTCCCCGTCGAAGACCACGAACCAAGGGCGCAGGGAGGCGTCGGCGTAGCGGGCGCGCGGGTCGCCCGCCTCGGCCCGGTGCACGGCCGGGAACGCGGCGGCCTGGTCGAGCCGGCCCTGCGCGGCGAGGGAGCGCAGGTGGGTGGCGTACTCCCGGTCGGTCCACAGGGTGTCGGAGCTGTTGCCCTCCTCGACGGTGCCGGGGATCAGCTCCACGATGAACTTCCCGGCGAGCCCGGCGCGGCTGGGCCAGGCTCCGGCGCGTGCGGCGGTGTCGAGGTCGGGGTGGCCCGCGGCCAGCCGGCCGGGCCGGTAGAGGGCGTCGCCGAGCTTGCCGGCCAGCAGCGCGTCGAGGTCGGCCGGGCCGCGGCCGAGGTTGGCGGCGAAGCCGTCCTTGAGTTCCAGCTTGAGGACCACGGGCCGGTGGCCGGGGTGGGCGTCGTGCCAGCTGCGGATGTCGGAGAGGCAGCCCGCCAGGTTCTGGTTGCGGGCCTTGGTGCGCAGCTGGGCGGGGGTGGTGGCGTTCTCGCAGTTGTTGTCGTTGCCGATGGGGTTGTTGTGCGCGACCCGCCACGAGCTGCCGAAGAAGTTGGTCCACACGTCCAGCTCGAGCATGGCCGCGCCCGAGTCGAGCGCGTCCGCGAAGTAGGGGTACTTGGTTTTCTCGTAGGCGTTGTGGACGCCGACCCCGGTCGATCCCGCGTACGGCAGGCCGTCGGAGGGTGCCGCCGCGCCGGCGGGGGCCGTGCCCAGTGCGAGGGCGACGGCCGCCAGTCCCGCGGTCACCGCGCCCGCCATCCGGTTTCGCAGTCTCATGCTTCGGCTCCTGTCGTTCCAGTGCGGCTCAAGTCGCGTGGAGGGTAGGGGTGTTGGATGACGGAGGGAAGGACGGGGAGTGACGTGCGGACGGCCGGGGCGCCGCTGTGAGAACGGACACGTCCTGATCGCGGAACCCGACCCGCGGATCTCCCCATCGAACGAGGAGACGGACGCGTCAGCGGGGCGGGAGTACCAGATGTTCAGCAAGGTGCACGGGCGGGCCGTACGGGTCACCGTGCTGGTCGGCGTCCTCGGCGCACTCGTCGTCGTGGGCGCGGGGTACCTGTGGGAGCTGCGCGGCGTGATCGCGAACCGCGCGGACGGGGACGCCGCGCGGGGCGTCTACCAGCAGGACCCCGAGCGTGCCGACCGGACGGCGGCCGCCGTGCTGGACGGGATCGCCCGCGAGGACCCGGTCGCGCCGACGGACGGCAAGGCCTTCGCCGACGGCAGCACCCCGGTGGACTGGCGCTCCGGCGGGTGGCAGCCCTCGGACCCCCTGGAAGCGCGGCCCGCGCCGGCCGAGCCCGCGATCGGGGCGCTCTTCTCCCCCGGCACCGACGGCGACCCGGACCACCACTGCTCGGCCGGGGTGGTCCACTCCCCGCAGGGCGACCTGATCGTCACCGCCGCCCACTGCGTGTACTCCCTCGGCTTCCGCACCAACCTGGCCTTCGCCCCCGGCTACCAGGACGGCGTGGCCCCGTACGGCATCTGGGTGCCCACCCGGATCGACGTGGACCCGCGCTGGACCGAGGACGAGGACCCCGACCACGACGTCGCCTTCATCCGGCTGCGCCGCCCCGGCTACCCGGGCCAGCGACTGGAGGACGTCACCGGGGCCCAGACGATCACCTTCCGGCCCCAACTTCCCGTGCCCGCACGGCTCGTGGGCTACCCCAACGCCTCCGAGCAGCCCCTGGACTGCCGCAACACCGCCCGCGCCGCCGGGCCGGCGCAGCTGCGGTTCGACTGCGCGGGCGTACCGAACGGCACCAGCGGCGGCCCGGTGCTGACCGACGGGCACACGCTGATCGGGGTGGTCGGCGGCCGCGACGGCGGGGGCGACGACAAGACCTCGTACAGCAGCTACTTCGGCGACGCCGTCCGGGCCCTGTACGAACGCGCGACGACTTCCTAGTGCCGTGAGTTCCCCGCGCGTCGCGCGGTGTGCGTCAGCGGCCGGTGGCCGACCGCGCCGTGCGTGCCGTAGCCGGTCCGTTGGAAGGCGGTGACGGGGACGAGGTGCCGCGCCGGGCGGCGCCGTGACCTGGGGCTTGGAACCCTTTTCTAGAATGACATTCTATTTACAGGTCTTGCTAGGCTCTCCGGCACGGCCGCCCGGGCCGTCACCCCCAACGCACACCGACGGGACCGACATGTCTCCTAAGCAACAACGCGGCGAGGCCACCGTCGACCAGCTCCTGACCGCCGCGCTGCGGGTGTTCGCCGAGTCCGGCCAGCAGGGGTTCACGGTGAACGCGGTCGTCTCGGCCAGCGGGGTGAGCCTGGGCAGCCTCTACCACCACTTCGGCAATTTCGACGGCCTGGCCGCCGCCCTCTACATCCGGTGCATGGACCAGCTGTGCGACGACATGGTCGCCGCCCTGACCCGCTGCCGGACCGCCCGCACCGGTGTCCGGTCGTGGGTGACGTCCTACCTGCGCTTCACCGAGGAGCACCGGGACGTCGCCCTGTTCCTGCACGCCTCGGCCTACTCCGGCTACCTCGTGGCCCACGCCGAGGAGATCGGGGCGGCCAAGGCCCAGAAGTTCGCCGTCATCATGCAGTGGCTGAAGGTGCGCATGGAGCGCGGTGAGATCGCCCCCCTCCCGGCCCCGGTGATCGAGGTGATGGTCATGGGCCCGCTCACCGAGGCGGCCCGCCGCTGGCTGTCCAGCACGTACGAGATCGACCTGGCGGAGGCCGCCCGCCACCTCCCGGAGCTCATCTGGCGCTCCCTGCGGCCGGATGCCGAACGGTCCTAGGCCACGGCGCGTCCCTCCGGCGGGCCGTGGTGGGCCGGATAGGCGGAGGTCGGCGGGGCGGTCGGGGTGCGCCACTTGGACAGGACGCGGAACATCGTGGACGGGCCGAGCAGGGTGTTCGGCGGGGTGGACAGCGACAGGACCCCGAAGAACCGCCCCGCGATGGCCGGGTCGGTATTGGCGCCCACCATCACCCGTGACATGTAGCGCTGCAGGACCCGGGTGGTCCGGTCCGCCGGCGGGCCCTCCGTCTCCGGGTACCTGAGGTCCTCGCTGGTGGCGATCTGCCAGGCCACCTCGGCCGCCGCCGTCGTCCGGCGCTGGATCCGCCCGGCGGCCGCGGGCACGGCCGCGGTGTCCATGGTGCGGATCTCCTTGCGCAGGGCGTCCACCGCCAGGGCGGCCACCGTCATCCCGTGCCCGTACACCGGATTGAACCGGCAGGCCGCGTCACCGAGCACGACGAAGCCGGCCGGGCCCCGCGTGAGGCGCTCGTAGTGCCGCCATTCGTTGGCGGTGCCCCGGAAGCCGGTCGGCGACGAGAGCGGCGCCGCACCGCGCAGGGCGTCGTACATGGCCGGACTGCGCAGGCTGCGGGCGAACCCGAGGAACTCCTCGTCCCCGGTGGGCGGGGCGTGCTCGCCGTTGCCGATGAGCGTCGCGAGCCAGCGTTCGCCGTCCACCGGGACCAGCACGCCCCCGCGCGGGCTGTCCGGCCGGCCCTGGACGTACAGGCCGTGCCAGCGCCGCGCGGGATCGGACGGGACGGTGAAGTACCGGCTGGAGTAGCCGAGATGGGAGTCGTAGCGGGTGGTCTCCGGCGCGCGATGGCCGAGGGCGGCGAGCCAGGAGGGGGTCTTGGAGGTGCGTCCGGTCGCATCGACGACGAACGCGGCTCGCAGCGGGTCGGCGCCGCGCAGCCGCACCCCGGTCACCGAGCGGCCGTCCGGTCCGCCGACGAGCCCGGTGGCCAGGCAGCCGTCCCGGATGCGCACGCGCCGGTCGCGCAGCACCTCCCCGCGTACCGTCCAGTCGAGCAGTTCCCGGCTGCCGAGCAGGATCCGCGCACCGGGCAGCGGGCGGAACCAGTCCGCCGGGCTCAGCCACAGGAAGTCCTTCGGCGACTCCAGCAGGGCGGCCCCGCCGGCGAGCAGCTTGTCCGTGATCCCGGGCAGCAGTTCCTCGATCACCTCCACGCCGCGCGACCAGAGCACGTGCGCGTGCCGGGACTGCGGTACGCCGGGCCGGAACGCCGGTCCGCCGGTGGGCAGTTCGTCCCGCTCCACCACGGTCACGCGCGCGAACCGCTCCGCGAGCACCCGCGCCGCCAGCAGCCCGGCCAGGCCGGCACCGAGGACCACCGCGTGGTCGCGGGGGGATTCTGGGTGGTTGTCCGGAGTGTCGTCCATGGCAGCGAGTCTCCGGGGCCGGGCGCGCGGCGGTCAGGTCCCGTCCGGGGCGCCCGGAGGCGTCCCGGGGGCGGACGGGGGCGCGCCGGTGCCGTGGCCGGGAAGGTTGGCCCGATGACCGCCTTGCCGGACCACGACCCCTGGTTCGGCCTCGACGACTCCGCCCGCACGGCTACGGGGACAGCGAGCCGGCCCCGGGCGGATCAGCGCGGTAGGGAGGCGTACGAGACTCCTGTGAGCTTCTCGGAGGCGTCCCAGAGCCGTTCGCCGGACTTGTCGTCGAGGGTCCATTTCGCCCGCCACGAGCCGACGGGCGCACCGCGCCAGCCGAACCGGGGGCCGATGAACGCGTCCTGCCGGACTCCGGGCGCGGTGGCCGCGTACAGCGTGGGCAGCGCGCCCCCGGCGGCGGGCTGCGCGAGGACGTCGTTGGCGATGGCCACCGCGCGCGCGTAGAGCGTGCCGCCGTCCCGCGTCGCGCCGGCGTGGAGGTTGGTGGACGCGTAGCCGGGGTGGGCCGCGGCCGCGACGATGGTGGATCCGGCGGCGGCGAACCGGCGGGACAGCTCGTGGGTGAAGAGCAAATTGGCCGTCTTGGAGCGGCCGTAGGCGAACCAGGGCCGGTAGCCGCGCTCGTATCCCAGGTCGTCCAGGTCCACGTTCGCCAGCGCGTGGAAGCCGCTGGAGACATTGACGATCCGCGCCCCGGGGGCCGCGGCCCGCAGGCGCGGGAGCAGCAGTCCGGTCAGCGCGAAGTGCCCGAGGTGGTTGACCCCGAGCTGCGTCTCGAACCCGTCGGCCGTCCGCCCGTAGGGCAGGGCCATCACGCCGGCGTTGTTGATCAGCAGGTCCAGCGCGGCGCGGCGCTCCCCGAACCCCTTCGCGAACTCCCGTACCGATCCCAGGTCGGCGAGGTCGAGCGCGGCGAACTCCACTTCGGCGCCCGGCACTTCGGCGCGCAGCCGGATCTCGGCGGCCTTGCCGCGCGCGGCGCTGCGACAGGCCAGCACCACGCTCGCCCCGCGCCGCGCGAGCTCCCTCGCCGTGACGTAGCCGATCCCGCTGTTGGCCCCGGTCACGACCGCGGTCCGGCCGCTCTGGTCGGGAATCTTCGTGGCGTTCCAGCCGGACATGGCAACTCCCTCGCGGACGGTTGTGTTACCGAGGGTAGCCGGGTCCGGGACGGGGTGGGAGGGGCGGCGCGGAGGGGCGGGAGAAGGGGCGGCAGAGGGGGCGGCAGAGGGGGTGTCCGGACGGGCGTCCGCGCAGGCCAGTAGGCTGCGGTCGGCCCGTCCTCCGCGTTCCCGTTCCCGTTCCCGTTTCCGTCTCCTTCCCTGTTCCGCCCCGCCCCGTTCCCGTTCCGCCCGTTCCCGTTCCCGTTCCGAGGTATTGCGCAGTGAGCTCCCCACCGCCCCCCGTACCCGTCACGGTCGTAGGCCTCGGCGCCGACGGCTGGGCCGGGCTCACCGCCGCCGCGCGGTCCGCGCTGTCCTCGGCCCAGGTGCTGATCGGCGGGCCGCGCCAGCTGGACCTGCTGCCGGCCGGCCCGTGCCCCGGTGAGCGGGTGGCGTGGCCGAGCCCGCTGCGGCCGGCCGTGCCGAAGCTGATGGCCGAGCACGCGGGCCGCCGGATCGCGGTGCTGGCCAGCGGCGACCCGATGTTCTACGGGATCGGCCGCGCGCTCGCCCAGGAGCTCGGCCCCGACGCCCTCGCGGTCCACCCGCACCCCTCCTCCGTCTCCTACGCCTGCGCCCGCCTGGGCTGGCCGGTGGAGGACACCGAGGTGGTCACGGTGGTCGGCCGTCCGGTGGCCCGGCTCGCGGCCGCCCTGTACGAGGGGCGGCGGGTGCTGGTGCTCAGCGCCGGAGCCGCGTCCCCGGCCGAGATCGCCGCCCTGCTGCGGGAGCGGGGCTTCGGCCCGAGCCGGATCCGGGTGCTGGAGCAGCTCGGCTCCGAGCGCGAGGACGCGTACGAGGGCCTCGCCGACGGCTGGGACCACCCGCCGGGCGACCCGCTGAACGTGGTGGCCGTGGACTGCCGCCGGGACCCCGCCCACCCGGCGCCCCGGCTCGGCGCGACCCCCGGCCTGCCGGACACCGCGTACGAGCACGACGGGCAGCTCACCAAGCGCCGCGTGCGCGCCGCGACCCTGTGCGCGCTGGCCCCGGCCCCGGGCGAGCTGCTGTGGGACATCGGCGGAGGCTCCGGTTCCATCGGCATCGAGTGGATGCGTACGCACCCCTCTTGCCGGGCGGTCGCCGTGGAGCGCGTCCCGGAGCGGGCGGCCCGCATCACCCGCAACGCGGCGGCGCTCGGCGTGCCCGGCCTGCGCGTGGTCGTCGGCGCCGCACCCGCCGCGCTCGACGGACTGCCCGCCCCCGACGCGGTGTTCATCGGCGGCGGGCTGACCGCGCCGGGACTGCTGGACGCGGCCTGGGCGGCGCTGGCACCCGGCGGCCGGCTGGTGGTCAACACCGTCACCCTGGAGTCGGAGGCGGTCCTCACCGACCGCTACCGGCGCCACGGCGGTGAACTGGTGAAGCTCTCGGTCGCGCACGCGGTGCCGGTCGGCGGTTTCACGGGCTGGCGGCAGGCCATGCCGGTCACCCAGTGGTCGGTGACGAAGTCGACGAACGAGAAGGATCAAGCATGACCGTGTACTTCATCGGCGCGGGCCCCGGCGCCGCCGACCTGATCACGGTGCGCGGTGCCCGGACGCTGGCCGCCGCCCCCGTCTGCCTCTACGCGGGCAGCCTGGTCCCGCGCGAACTGCTGGCCGAGTGCCCGCCGGACGCGCGGCTGGTCGACACCTCGCAGCTGAACCTGGACGAGATCATCGCCGAGTGCGTACGGGCGCACGCGGCGGGCCAGGACGTCGCGCGGCTCCACTCCGGCGACCCGTCGATCTTCAGCGCCGTCGCGGAGCAGATGCGGCGGCTCGACGCGGCCGGCATCCCCTACGAGGTCGTCCCGGGCGTTCCGGCCTTCGCCGCCGCGGCCGCCGCGCTGAAGCGGGAGCTGACCGTCCCCACCGTCGGCCAGACGGTCATCCTGACCCGCATCGCCCAGCAGGCCACCCCGATGCCGCCCGGCGAGGACCTGGCCACGCTGGGCCGCAGCGGCGCACTGCTGGTCCTGCACCTGGCGACCCGCTACGTGGACCGGGTCGTGGACGAACTGCTGCCGCACTACGGGGCCGAGTGCCCGGTGGCGGTGGTGGCGATGGCCAGCCGCCCCGACGAGCTGATCCTGCGCGGCACGCTGGCCGACATCGCGGCCCGGGTCAAGGAGCACGGGCTGGTCCGCACCGCCGTCATCGTGGTGGGCCGCACGCTCGGCGCCGAGCAGTTCCGCGACAGCCACCTGTACTCGCCCGAGCGCGACCGGCATGTCTGCTGAACCGGACCGTGCGCCGGACCGGCACGTCCTGATCCTGGGCGGCACGACGGAGGCCCGCCGCCTCGCGGAGGCCTTGGCGGGGGCGCGAGCCGTGGCGGGGGCCGAGAACACGGCTGGGGCGCGAGCCGTGGCGGGGACCGAGGCCCGGGGCGGGGACCCGGCCTCCCCGCCGGGGCCGGCGGCCCGGGTGACGACCTCCCTCGCCGGGCGGGTCGCCGCGCCCGTGCTGCCGCCGGGCGAGACCCGGATCGGCGGCTTCGGCGGGCCCGCCGGCCTGGCCCGGTGGATCACCGCGCACGGGGTCACCGACCTGGTCGACGCCACCCACCCGTTCGCGGAGCGCATGAGCTTCAACGCGGCCGAGGCGGCGGCCCTCACGGGCGTCCCGCTGCTGGCCCTGCGCCGCCCCGGCTGGACTCCGGGGCCGGGCGACGCCTGGACCTTCGCGGACTCCCTCGCGGACGCGGCCACCGTGCTGCCGGGCCTCGGCAGCCGGGCGTTCCTGACCACCGGCCGGATGGGCCTGCACGCCTTCGCGCACCTCACCGACACCTGGTTCCTGGTGCGTTCCGTCGATCCCCCGGCCGCCCCGGCGCCTGCGCGCCTCGAAGTCCTCCTGGACCGGGGCCCGTTCACCCTCGAGGACGAGCGGGAGCTGCTCGCCCGGCACCGGATCGACGTCCTGGTCACCAAGGACAGCGGAGGCTCGGCCACCGCCCCGAAGCTCACCGCCGCCCGCGAGGCCGGCATCCCGGTCCTCGTCGTACGCCGCCCCGCGGTCCCGGAGGGCGTGGTGGAGGCGGACTCGGTCGCCGCGGCACTGCGCCGGCTGCGCTACGATCACGCGCACTGATCGTTCATATGTGCGAGGCAAGGGAGCCGACATGGGGTCCGGCGGCAGAATCTCCGGGGCCGTGACGGCCCTGCTCGTCGGCGGCCTGCTGGCCGGCGGGTGCTCGGACGGCGGAACGGCCGGCAAGCCGGCCGCGGTTCCGGCGACGACCGCCCCGGCCGAGCCGTCCGCATCGCCGACGGCCTCCCCCGCGCCGCCGTCGCCCACTCCGGCGACGTCGGCCCCCGCCGGTCCCGACCCCACGAAGGGTCAGGAGTCGCGACGGCCGGCCACCCCGACGTCCCGGCCGGCCGCGCCGCGCACCTCGTCGGTGCCGCAGAACCCCTACCGCGGCCCCACCCCGCCACCGGCGCCGCCCAAGCCTCCGATCGAGCCCTGGACGCCGCCGCCGTTCAATCCGAACGACCCGTCGATCCCGAAGGTGACCCTGCCGCCGCTGCCGTAGGCCGGGTTCCGGTCACGCGCACCGGTCACGGGTACCGGTGGTCCGTACCGGTCACGGGTACCGGCGCGGCGTCCACGTGATCCGGGAGCCGTCGGCCCGCTCGCCGACCTGCGTCTGCGAGGAGCCGATCAGCAGGAGCGTGCGCATGTCCACCTCGGACGGATCCAGTCCGGCGAGCGTGACGATCCGTACCGACTGCTCCGGCCCGCCCACGTCGCGTGCGACGACCACCGGGGTCTCGGGCGCACGCAGCTCCAGCAGCAGCTCGCGAGCCTGCGCCACCTGCCAGGACCGGCTGCGCGAGCCGGGGTTGTACAGGGCGAGGACCAGGTCGGCCGAGGCGGCCGCGCGCAGCCGCTCCGCGATGACCTCCCACGGCTTGAGCCGGTCCGAGAGGGAGATGGTGGCGTAGTCGTGGCCGAGCGGGGCGCCGGCCGCGGCGGCCGCCGCGTTGGCCGCGGTCACCCCCGGCAGGACCCGTACGGGCACGTCCTTGTACTCGGCCTGCCCGGCGACCTCGAGGACCGCCGTGGCCATGGCGAACACCCCGGGGTCGCCACCGGAGACCACGGCCACCCGCTGTCCCCGCCGGGCGAGGTCGAGGGCGAACTCGGCGCGCTCGGACTCCACCTTGTTGTCGGAGCCGTGCCGGATCTGGCCCGGCCTGACCGGGACCCGGTCCAGGTAGGTGGTGTACCCCACGAGCACTTCGGCGTCGGCCAGCGCCCGCCGGGTCTCCGGGGTCAGCCACAGCGGCCCGGCGGGGCCGGTGCCGACGACCGCGACCTCGCCGGGCCCGGACGGCACGCTGCCCGGGTTGCCGATCCGGCTGGGCACGACGGCGACGGCGAAGTACGGCACGGACTGCGGGTCGGTGTCCGCCAGGACGCCGGTCCGCTCACCGGCCATGGTGGCGCGCTCGACGTAGCGGGCCTCGGCCAGCCGGCCGCTCCGCTCCATCGCCCCGCGCACGGCGGGGAAGGTCCGGCCGAGCTTCATCACGACTGCCGAGTCGGTGGCCGCCAGGCGGGCGGTGAGCTCCTCCTCCGGCAGGGTGCCGGGGAGGATGGTCAGCACCTCCTCGCCCTCCACGAGCGGGGTGCCGAGGCGGGCGGCGGCGGCGCTGACGGAGGTGACACCGGGGATCACCTCGGTCTCGTACCGGTGCGCGAGCCGCTTGTGCATGTGCATGTACGAGCTGTAGAAGAGCGGATCGCCCTCCGCGAGCACCGCGACGGTCCGGCCGGCGTCGAGGTGCGCGGCGAGCCGGGCGGCGGCGGACTCGTAGAACTCCTCCATCGCGCCCTGGTAACCGCCCGGGTGGTCGGTGGTCTCCGTGGTGACCGGATAGACCAGCGGCTCCTCGATGTGGCTCTCGCGCAGGTGCTCCGCGGCGATCGACCGGGCGATGGACCGCCCGTGCCGCGCGCTGTGATAGGCGACGACGTCCGCCGCGCCGATCACCTCGACGGCCCGCAGCGTCATCAGGTTCGGATCGCCGGGCCCCAGCCCGACCCCGTACAGCCGCCCCTGGGCCTGCGTCCTCCCGCTCATTCGGCCACGCTCGCAATGGCGTTGATCGCGGCGGCGGCGATGGCGCTGCCCCCGCGACGGCCGCGCACGATCAGGTGGTCGAGCCCGGAGGGGTGCGCCGCGAGGGCGTCCTTGGACTCGGCGGCACCGATGAAGCCGACGGGCACGCCGATGACGGCGGCCGGGCGCGGGGCACCCTCCTCGATCATCTCGAGCAGCCGGAACAGCGCGGTCGGCGCGTTGCCGACGGCGATCACGGATCCCTCCAACAGGCCCCGGTCACGCCAGACTTCGAGAGCGGCGGCGCTGCGCGTGGTGCCCATCTTCGCGGCGAGCTCGGGCACGGCCGGGTCCGAGAGGGTGCAGATCACCTCGTTGTCGGCGGGCAGCCGCTTGCGGGTGACTCCGCTGGCGACCATCTGCACGTCGCACAGGATCGGCGCCCCGGCGGTGAGCGCGGCGCGCGCCCGCAGCACCACCTCGGGCGTGTACCCCAGGTCCTTGGGCAGGTCGGTCATTCCGCAGGCATGAATCATGCGCACCGCGACCTGGGCGACGGAGGCGGGCAGCCCGGAGAGGTCCGCCTCGGCGCGGATCGTGGCAAAGGACTGGCGGTAGATCGCGGCGCCGTCCTTCTCGTACTCAAACACCGTGTACTCGCTCATTTCTTCACTGCGTCTTCGGACTCTGAAGTGATGGTGCGTGCGGCGGCGAGAGCTGCCGCCAAGTCTGTCTGATCCGGCAGGGCCTGCCCGTGGACGGAAAGCCGGTAGCCGTCCTCCGTGGCGAGCACGTCGACCCACTCCGTCCCGCGCGGGTGCCCGCAGCGGCGCTCGCAGCCGGACCAGTGCACGGGCAGGGGACCGCGCGCCCGCTGTACGACGGCCCGCGCGTCGGCGCGTACGTCGGCGAGGGACTTCGCACAACCGGGGCGTCCCGTACAGGCGGTGACGGACTGCCAGGGGCTGTCGGGGGACACGACCAGCCCGGCGCTCTCCAGCCGCGCCGGGCCGTTGACCGGCCGACGCACGGGAGCGTCGGGAAGGACGACGCTGCGCCACGGCGTGATCCGCAGCCCGCGGCCGCGGTCGGCGACCTGCACGAGCACCCGCCACTGTTCGGAGGTCAGCCGGCCCAGCGGGGGCAGGACGCACAGGGTCCCCCCGGACTGGGGCTGTGGAGGCGGTGAGTACGGCCACTCCACGTCCCGGACCCGGACGGCGCCGATCCCGACGGCGGCCAGGCGCGCGGCGAACTCGATCTCGTTCAGGGCGTGTTCGGCGGGCAGCTCACGCACCCGCCAGGCCCGGGTGCCGGCCGCGTCCGCGGCGTCGAGGAAGTACTCGGCGGCGAGCAGCGCCGCCCGCGGGGCGTCCTGCGCGGCCACCGACACGGCGCCGGCGGCCGGCCCGAGCCGCACCAGCGCCCGGCCCCGCGGCCCGCCGCCGAGCACGGTCACGTCCGGCTCCAGGGCGGCCACGTCCCCGCGCCCGTCGTCGAAGGCGAACAGGAACCGGCCGGACAGGGCGGTGACCCGCGCGTTGGCGCAGAGCAGCCGGTCCAGCTCGTCGACCCAGGGCAGCACGTCGGGCCGCCCCGGGTGCCCGTCACCCGACATCGGCGTGGCCACGATGTTGCGCACCCGCTCGTGGCTGGGCGCGGGCAGCAGCCCGGCGTCGTCCAGCAGCTTCGCGAGCCCGGCGCCGCATCCCTCGGCGAGGCCGCGCAGCTGCACGTTCCCCCGCGAGGTGAGCTCCAGGTGCCCGTCCCCGAACCGGTCCGCGGCCAGCGCCAGCAGGGAGGCCTGGTGCGCGGTCAGCGCCCCGCCGGGTATCCGCACCCGCGCGAGGAACCCGTCGTCGGCCGCGTGCAGCCGCAGCGCACCGGGGCAGGCGTCACCGCGCTCCCGTATGACGGGCTCGTCCCGCGACGTGGCGGCAGGGGGCTGTGGCATGGCGGCGAGCATACCCACGATTCCCCCACCCCGACCTGTGTCCGTCACCACCCCACCCCCTCCGACCAGCCAACTCCACCCGCCCCCGCGCTCCCCTCACCCCCTCGAGCCCCACTCGGACGCCATTCCAGCCCCGCCGGCGTTTGAGGCGCGGGGCCCGGGGCAAAGCCCCGGCAACGGCGCCGCACCCGAACACCCCCGCCCCACCCCCGGGGACGGACCCGGCACCGGCCCCCTAGGATGATCCCCGGCGGCGCCACACGGCCCGCCATCGCCGAGGACGGCGACATGGGAGGAAGCCCGGTGCGAATCCGGCGCGGTCCCGCCACTGTGAACCCCGCGGAGCGACCCCCGCGACCGGGGTGAGTCAGGAACTCCCGCTGTCCTCACTGCCCGGGGCGCGGAAACCCCGAGGAAGGCCTGCCGCCGCATGATCCTGCTGCTGTCGACGTCCGACACCGATCTGCTCAGCGCCCGCGCCGCGACCACGGCGGACGGCCCCGTCCCCTACCGCTTCGCGAACCCCTCCCGCCTTCCCCTCGACGACCTCCCCGGCCTCCTCGACGGCGTCGACCTGGTCGTCGTGCGCCTCCTCGGCGGCCTCCGCGCCTGGCAGGAGGGCCTCGACCTCCTCCTCGCCCCCGAACAGACCCGTCCGGTGGTGGTCCTGACCGGCGAACAGGCCCCGGACGCCCAGCTGATGGAGGCCTCCACGGTGCCGATCGGCATCGCGGCCGAGGCCCACGGCTACCTCGCGCACGGCGGCCCCGCCAACCTCGACCAGCTGGCCCGGTTCCTCTCCGACACCGTCCTCCTCACCGGCCACGGCTTCGAGCCGCCCGCCGCCTCCCCCACCTGGGGCCCCCTGGAGCGCACCACACAGCAGACCGCCGGCCCCAAGGTCGCCGTGCTCTACTACCGCGCGCACCAGATGAGCGGCAACACCGCCTTCGTGCACGCCCTGTGCGACGCAATCGAGGCCCACGGCGCCCAGCCGCTCCCCCTCTACGTCTCCTCCCTGCGCACCCCGGAGCCGGAGCTCCTCGCCGCGCTGACCGGCGTCGACGCGGTCATCACCACGGTCCTCGCGGCCGGCGGCACCCGCCCCGCCACCGCATCCGCCGGCGGTGACGACGAGTCCTGGGACGCCGGCGCCCTCGCCGCCCTCGGCGTGCCGATCCTCCAGGCCCTCTGCCTGACCGGTTCCCGTTCCGCCTGGGAGGACAGCGACGAGGGCCTGTCCCCCCTCGACGCCGCCACCCAGGTCGCCGTACCCGAGTTCGACGGCCGCCTGATCACCGTCCCGTTCTCCTTCAAGGAGCTCGACGAGGACGGCCTGCCCGCCTACGTGGCCGACCCCGAGCGGGCCGCCCGGGTCGCGGGGATCGCCGTACGCCACGCACGCCTGCGCCACATCGACCGCCGCGACAAGAAGATCGCTCTGGTCCTCTCCGCGTACCCCACCAAGCACTCCCGCATCGGCAACGCGGTCGGCCTGGACACCCCGGCCAGCGCCGTCGAGCTGCTGCGCACCCTCATCGCCGAGGGCTACGACTTCGGTCCCGTACCCGAGATCCCGGGCCTGGTCTCGGGTGACGGCGACGAGCTGATCCGCGCCCTGATCGAGGCCGGCGGCCACGACCAGGACTGGCTCACCGAGGAGCAGCTGGCCCGCAACCCGGTCCGCATCCCGGCCGCCGACTACAAGCGCTGGTTCGCCGACCTGCCCGCCGACCTCCGCGCGAGCGTCGAGGAGCACTGGGGCGAGGCGCCCGGCTCCATGTTCGTCGACAAGTCCGCGAACCCGGAGGGCGACATCGTCCTGGCCGGCCTGCGCCGCGGCAACCTCCTCATCCTCATCCAGCCCCCGCGCGGCTTCGGCGAGAACCCGATCGCGATCTACCACGACCCGGACCTGCCGCCCTCGCACCACTACCTGGCCGCGTACCGCTGGATCCAGGCGCGCACCGAGGACGGCGGCTTCGGCGCCGACGCGATGATCCACCTGGGCAAGCACGGCAACCTCGAGTGGCTCCCGGGCAAGAACGCCGGCCTCTCCGCGTCCTGCGCACCCGACGCGGCCCTCGGCGACCTCCCCCTCATCTACCCCTTCCTGGTCAACGACCCGGGCGAGGGCACCCAGGCCAAGCGCCGCGTGCACGCCACGCTCATCGACCACCTCGTCCCGCCCATGGCGCGCGCGGAGTCGTACGGCGACATCGCCCGCCTGGAACAGCACCTCGACGAGTACGCCCAGATCTCCGCGATGGACCCGGCGAAGCTCCCGGCCATCCGCGCGCAGATCTGGACCCTCATCCAGGCGGCGAAGCTCGACCACGACCTGGGTCTGGCCGAACGCCCCGACGACGACGGCTTCGACGACTTCCTGCTGCACGTCGACGGCTGGCTGTGCGAGGTCAAGGACGCCCAGATCCGCGACGGCCTGCACGTCCTGGGCGGCGCACCGGCCGGCGGGGCCCGCGTCAACCTGGTCCTCGCCATCCTGCGCGCCCGTCAGATCTGGGGCGGTACGACGGCCCTCCCGGGCCTGCGCGAGGCGCTCGGCCTCGACGAGTCGGCGGCCACCCGTACCTCGGCGGACGCCGTCGAGGAACAGGCCCGCGCCCTGGTCCAGGCGATGGAGGACGCGAACTGGTCCCTCGACGCCGTGGCCGGGGTCGCGCAGGGTCACTCCGCGGACGTCGCGGCCGTACTGTCCTTCGCGGCCCGCGAGGTGGTCCCCCGCCTGGCCGGCACCACGGACGAGATCGCCCACGTCGTCTCGGCCCTGGACGGCTCGTTCATCCCGGCGGGCCCCTCCGGCTCCCCGCTCCGCGGCCTGGTCAACGTCCTCCCGACGGGCCGCAACTTCTACTCGGTGGACCCCAAGGCCGTCCCCTCCCGCCTCGCGTGGGAGACCGGCCAGGCCCTGGCCGACTCCCTCCTCACCCGCTACCGCACGGACAACGGCGAGTGGCCGGCGTCCGTCGGCCTGTCGCTGTGGGGTACGAGCGCGATGCGCACCGCGGGCGACGACGTGGCGGAGGCGATGTCCCTGCTCGGCATCCGCCCGGTCTGGGACGAGGCCTCGCGCCGCGTCACGGGCCTGGAGCCGATCCCCCTCGCGGAACTCGGCCGTCCCCGCATCGACGTGACGCTCCGCATCTCGGGCTTCTTCCGCGACGCGTTCCCGCACGTCATCGGCCTCCTGGACGACGCGGTCCGGCTGGCGGCGTCCCTCGACGAGCCGGCCGACCAGAACTTCATCCGCGCCCACGCCCAGGCGGACCTGTCCGTCCACGGTGACGAACGCCGTGCGACGACCCGCATCTTCGGCTCCCGCCCCGGCACCTACGGCGCGGGCATCCTCCAGCTGATCGACTCCCGCGACTGGCGTACGGACGCCGACCTCGCGGAGGTCTACACAGTCTGGGGCGGCTACGCGTACGGCCGGGGCCTGGAGGGCCGCCCGGCCCGCGACGAGATGGAAACGGCCTACAAGCGCATCACGGTGGCCGCGAAGAACACGGACACCCGCGAGCACGACATCGCGGACTCGGACGACTACTTCCAGTACCACGGCGGCATGGTGGCCACGGTCCGCGCCCTACGCGGCACGGCCCCGGAGGCGTACATCGGCGACTCCACCCGCCCGGAAACCGTCAAGACCCGCACCCTGGTCGAGGAGACCTCGCGGGTCTTCCGCGCCCGCGTGGTGAACCCCAAGTGGATCGAGGCGATGCGCCGCCACGGCTACAAGGGCGCCTTCGAACTCGCGGCCACGGTCGACTACCTCTTCGGCTACGACGCCACGACGGGCGTGGTCGCGGACTGGATGTACGACAAGCTCACGGAGACGTACGTCCTGGACCCGGAGAACCGCGCCTTCCTCGAAGAGGCCAACCCCTGGGCCCTGCACGGCATCGCGGAACGCCTCCTCGAGGCCGAATCCCGCGGCATGTGGGAGAAGCCGGACCCCCAGATCCTCGAATCCCTCCGCCAGGTCTACCTGGACACGGAAGGCAACCTGGAAGGCGAAGCGGACAAGTAGCCGCAAACCAAGCCGCATGTGCCACTACTGCGGCTGCCCCCAGATCCGGTTGATCAAGGAATTCACCGCGGACCACGGGCCGGTGACGAACGCGGCGGGCGACGCCCTCCGCGTTCGTCACGCTCCGGACCTCTCCCACGCGGACCTCACCCACCCGCCGGCATGGGTCACCAAGGGCACGGCAGGGGGCCGCCGGCCGCGCGGGACGTTGCTTCCACGCGGTAGAGGCCCGGGCGTCCGCGGGTGGGGTCGAAGTCGACCGTGAGGACGCGGTGGGTGCCGTTCGCCGGGCGCAGGCACAGGCCGGGCCCGCCGGAGTCACCGGCGGGGGCCGGCTCCTCCCGCCAGCCGTGCTCCGCGGCCGCCGTGCGGTAGTGGCGGAGCACCGCCTCCGGGGTCTGCGTGGTCACGTACTCCCGGCCCGAGAACACCACGGGGTCGTGGTCGCCGAGGCAGCCGGCGTCGCCCTCCGTGCCCGTGCGCACCGGCTGCGGGGTCGCGCCCTCCGGGTGGGCCGTGAGCAGCGCGATGGCGTCCAGCTCCCGCAGTTCCCCCTCCGCGCTCCTGCACTGGGCAGCGGGGGGACGGTGCGCACCCGACGAGCCCGGGTCCCAGCACGAGAAGCGCCACGACAGCCCCATTGGCCACGGCCGAACCAGAGATCCTCATGAGCGCAGTGTGCGGCACCGTGCGCGGGCCCGCGCAATCCCTCGAAGGGGGTCATGCTCACCTCCGAGTGGTTCGAACGCCGCGTCACGGCGCCTTCTCCGCCCGCCCCTTGGGGTCCGCACGGGCACCGGAACTCTGTGCGGGCGTTCGCCCCCGCGGGCCCGTGACGCGCCTCTGAGCAGCCACGTTCTTGCCGTCGTCAGTTCGCGGCCGTGGCACCTCGGGAGGAATCTTGCGATTCGTGCACGTTCATGTGGCGTTCGACCCGGCAGTGGGCGGGGGTGGCCGCGGATGAGGCTTCGCGTGAGGCTCCTCCAGCGGCCCGCGGCCGCCGATCCGGCCGTCTCCGAGAGTGAGCGGCGGCTCTTCGGCGGGCCCCTGCGCTACGACGCCGGCTGGGCCAACCACGAGTACGCCCAGCTGGAGAGCCGGCTCCTGACCACCCTGCGCTCCATGCCGCGGATGGCCGGCGGGACGCTGCGGCTCGCGTGGGACACCGACCGGCGCGCCCTGCTCACCGTCGCCTTCGCCGAGGCCGGGCAGGGGGTCACCTCCGCCGCCGGGCTGCTCGTCCTGAGCCGGGTGCTGCGCACGCTGCTCGGCGCGGGCAGTGCCGCCGACCGGCTGCACGCCGCCCTGCCCGCCCTCGCCGCGGGTGCGCTGGTCGCCGTACTGGGCGCCGTGCTGGCCTCCTGGTCCACGGCGGCCGCCGGGCGCCTGGAGCCCAAGGTGGAGCGGGCCGCGCACGAGCAGTACCTGAAAGCGGCCGTCGAAGTGGAGCTCGAGGCCATCGAGGACGGGGAGTTCCGGCGGCTGCTCGACAGCGCCCAGTGGGGCCCGCCCTCGGCCCGCCGGACCGTCGGGGCCTGCGTGGCCACCCTCGGCGGGCTGATCTCGCTGGTCGCCACCGCCGGGGTGCTCACCGTGCTGCACCCGCTGCTGCTGCCGATGCTGCTGCTCATCGCCGCGCCGCGCGGCTGGGGCGCGATGCGGGTGGCCCAGCGGCGCTACCTGTCCATGATGACCTGGGTGGAACACGTCCGTGCCGCCCGGCTCATCGGCCAGCTGCTGATCTCCCGTACGTCGGCCCCCGAGGTACGGGTGCACGGAGTCGGGCGCTACCTCCTCGGCCACTACCGCAACATGGCCGAGCACGCCGAGGGCGAGGCCACCCGCCTCGCCAAGGACAAGGCCGCCACCGAACTGCTCGCCGCCGCGCTCTCCGGCGTCGCCGCCCTCGTCACCTACACGGCGATGGGCCTGCTGATCGTCACCGGCCGGATGGACCTCGCCGTCGCCGGCACCGCCGTGATCGCGGTGCGCACCGGCTCGGCCAACCTCGGCGCCCTCGTCGCCACCACCAACACCCTGCACGAGGAGTCCCTGTACGTAAGGGACTTGGAGCGGTTCGTCGCGGAGGCCGGCCGCCGCGCCGTCCCCTCCGGCGGACTGCCGCTGCCCGAGCGGCTCGGCACGCTCAGGCTCGAGGACGTCTCCTTCAGCTACCCGGACCGCGACGAGCCCGCCCTGAGCGGCGTCTGCCTCACCATCGAGGCGGGCACCGTCGTCGCGCTGGTCGGCGAGAACGGCTCCGGCAAGAGCACCCTGGTCAAACTCCTCGCCGGGCTGCACCTGCCCGACTCCGGTGCGCTGACCTGGGACGGGGTGGACGTACGGAAAGCCGACCGGGAGCAGGTCTTCGACCGGATCTCGCTGCTCACCCAGGACTTCGAGCGCTGGCCGGTGACCGCCCGTACCAACATCGCCATCGGCCGGCCCGGCACCGGAGGCCAGGACGGATCCCCGGAGCAGGCCGCCGACGTGGCGGCGGCGGCCCGGTACGCGGGCGCCGACCAGGTCGTCGAGAAGCTCCCGCACGGCTACGAGACGCTGCTCGCCCGGATGTTCAGGGGAGCCTCGGAGCTGTCCGGCGGCGAGTGGCAGAAGTTCGGACTGGCCCGCACCCGCTTCCGCGACGCCCGCGTCCTGGTCGTGGACGAGCCCACCTCGGCGCTGGACCCGGAGGCGGAGATCGCCGCCTTCGACAGCATCCGAGGCCTGGCCGGGCCGCAGCGCGCGGTCGTCCTGGTCACCCACCGCATGTCGGGGGTGAGGTACGCCGACGTCATCTACGTGCTGCACGAGGGCCGGCTCGTCGAACGGGGCAGCCACGAGGAGCTGATGGCCCTGGGCGGCCGCTACGCGACCATGTTCCGGATCCAGGCCGACCAGTACGGCGACGGGTGCAAGGAGCCCGGGCAGGGGGTCCCTACCCCGCGGCAGGCCGACGCGCCGCGGAACGACCCGTCCGTCACCTGAAGCAGTGAACTCCCCCTTATCCCAGGGCCACCAGGGGTAGGGCACTGCTGATCTCGTGCGGGGGCCGGGCCCACCGGCCCCCGCACCCATGGACGAAAGGCCGACCCTGCCGTGACGCAGCCGTTTCAACTGCCGGATTTCTATGTGCCTTATCCGGCGCGACTGAACCCCCACCTGGAGGACGCGAGGGTCCACACCAAGCAATGGGCGCGCGCACTCGGGATGCTGGAGGGTTCCGGCGTCTGGGAGGAGAGCGATCTCGACTCGCACGACTACGCGCTGCTGTGCGCGTACACCCACCCCGACTGTGACAGCGAGGCGCTGTCGCTGGTCACCGACTGGTACGTCTGGGTGTTCTTCTTCGACGACCACTTCCTGGAGATGTACAAGCGCTCGCAGGACCGCGACGGCGCCAAGGACTACCTCGACAAGCTCGCCGCCTTCATGCCGATGGATCTGGCCGACGGCTTCCCCGAGCCCACCAACCCCGTCGAGGCCGGTCTCGCGGACCTCTGGCGGCGGACCGTTCCCGCGATGTCCGCGGACTGGAGGGAACGGTTCTCCGAATCGACGAAGAACCTCCTCAACGAGTCCATGTGGGAACTGGCCAACATCAACATCGGGCGCGTCGCCAACCCGCTCGAGTACATCGAGATGCGCCGCAAGGTGGGCGGCGCCCCCTGGTCGGCCGGCCTGATCGAGTACGTTTCCGCCGAGGTCCCGGCCCGCGTGGCGCACTCGCGGCCGCTCGGCGTGCTCCGCGACGCCTTCTCCGACGCCGTGCACATCAGGAACGACATCTTCTCCTACGAGCGCGAGGTCGCCGACGAAGGCGAACTCTCCAACGCCATCCTGGTGTTGGAGACCTTCCTCGGCTGCACCACCCAGGAGGCCGCCGAGGCCTCCAACGACCTGCTCACCTCACGCCTCCAGCAGTTCGAGCAGACCGCGCTCGGCGAGCTCCCCCAGCTCTTCGCCGACCACGCCATGAACCCGGCCGAGATCGCCGCCGTCCTCGCCTACGCCAAGGGGCTGCAGGACTGGCAGTCGGGCGGCCACGAGTGGCACATGGTCTCCAGCCGCTACATGAACAAGGAGGCCCGGGCCACCGCCCCGCTCACCCTGCCCTTCCTCCCGGCCGGGCTCGGCACCACCGCGCTCGACCTGCGGTCCGTCTTCAACCGGCGCTCGATGGACATGCGCCGGCGCTCCTTCACGCACGTCCCCTTCGAGAAGACCGGGCCCTCCGTCATTCCCGACATCTACATGCCGCACCAGCTGAGCCTCAGCCCGCACCTGGCGCACGCGCGCGAGGAATCGGTGGCGTGGTCCCGGCGGATGGGCCTGCTAGACCCGCAGCCGGGCGACCCGGGCTCGGCGATCTGGACCGAGGCCAAACTGCGGGGCTACGACTTCGCGGTCTGCTCGGCCGGAATCGACCCGGACGCCACCCCCGAACAACTGGCCCTCAACGCCTGCTGGCTGACCTGGGGCACGTACGGGGACGACTACTACCCGGTGGTCTTCGCGCAGGGCAAGAACCTGCCGGCCGCGAAGGCGACCACGGCGCGGCTGGTCGCGATGATCCCCGTCGACCACGCCGACCAGCCGGAGCCGCTGACGGCGATGGAGCGCGCGCTGGCCGACCTCTGGGTGCGCACCAGCGCGGGCATGTCCACGGAGCAGCGCACCGAGTTCCGGGCCACGCTGGTGGACATGCTGGAGAGCTGGCTGTGGGAGGTGGACAACCAGATCCAGAACCGCATCCCGGACCCGGTGGACTACGCCGAGATGCGCCGCCGCACCTTCGGCAGCTACCTCACGATGTACCTGTGCCGGCTGGGGCACCAGGGGCGGGGCATCCCGGAGGAGATCTACGCCTCGGGCACCATCCGGTCGCTGGAGAACGCCGTCGCGGACGCCGCCTGCCTGATCAACGACGTCTACTCCTACCAGAAGGAGGTGGAGGTCGAGGGCGAGGTCCACAACTACATCCTCGTCACGCGGAACTTCTTCGACATCGGGTACGCGCAGGCGCTCCACATCTGCCATGCCCTGATGACCCAGCGCACGGAGGAGTTCGAGCACATCGTCGCGAACCAGCTGCCGCTGCTCTATGACGACTGGAAGCTCGGCGAGGAGGCGCGCAGCGCCCTGGACGCGTACGTCTGCGAGCTGAAGGACTGGCACGCCGGCGTCCTCAACTGGCACCGGAAGATCGCCCGTTACCGTCCGCAGGACCTGCACGGGCTTCCCGACGCGCTGTCCACCGGCGTCCTGGGATCCGCCTTCGGCATGACGGCGGCCCGGGTCTCGCTGCCCGCCTGATCCCGGCGGCGGGGACGGTCCGCTCGCCCGCCCCCGCCTCCGCTCGCCCGCCCCCGCCTCCGCTCGGCCTCAGAACTCGTCGCTCGTGTGCGGCAGCAGGTCCGTCCGCAGGGCCGCGTCCAGCTCCGCCGCCGCGCCGGGCGTGTGCTCGGCGACCAGCCCGGCCGCGACCAGCTCGACGACCCGGGTCCCGCCCAGGTAGCAGGCGGCCAGCTCCCGTACGTCCAGGGCCAGGTCCGGCGCCGCCCGGGCGGGCTCGTACGCGGCCCCGCCCGGCCCCGCCTTCAGCCGGAACCGCCCGGCGTTCGCGGGCAGCCGTACGTCGGTCAGCTCCAGCACCAGTTCCACCGGAGCGGCCCAGGACCGCCCGGTCAGGGCCGCCCGTACGTCGACCAGGCGCAGCCAGAGCGCCGGGAACTGGGCGGTCACCCGCACCTGGTCCCGGTCGGCGGCGAAGTGCAGCAGCGGGTCGTCGGCCGGGCGGCCCCACGCGGTGACCCGGCCGGTCAGGTCGAGGGCGGCGAGGCACTCCCACAGGGCGGCGGCGACCGCCGGGGTGTCGGCCTCCAGCTCCTCCACGCGCACCAGGCCCGGTGTGCGGACGGGCCCGCTGTCGTCCTCCGGCTTGGTGCGGTAGAGCACGTATCCGGCGATCGGCTCCCCCGGCCCGCCCAGGACGATGATCCGGGGCGGGCTCAACTCCTCGTCCTCCTCGGCCTGTTCGGAGAGCCACTCCTGGCTCCAGCGCTCGGGGCTGCGGCTCGGCCGGCCCGCCCGCCCGGCGCGGGCGGCCTCGTGGAAGGCGCCGATGACGTCGAGCGCCTCGTCCGGGGCGACGAGGCGCAGCGGACGCCGGTCCGGGGCGATGCGCAGGGGCAGCGGCCGGGTGGAGTCGATCTCGATGGTGACGCCGGTGGTGGCTCCGCCGTAGCCGAAGCGGCCGTAGATGGCGGCTTCGGAGGCCCACAGGGCGGCGAGGGGGCTCCCGGCGGCCGAGGCGCGCCGCAGCTGCTCGGCCATCAGGGCGGTGAGTACGCCGCGGCGGCGGTGGGTGGGCGCGACGGAGACGAAGGTGAGCCCGGGGCAGGACAGGTCCGCCCCTGGGACCGACAGCCGGAAGTCGTGCGCGGCCATGAATCCGACGAGGGTGTCACCGTCGTAGGCGCCGATCCGGCTGCAGCGCACCAGCAGGGCGTGGTGCCGTTCGCGGCCCTCCTTCTCGGGCCGGTCGTTGAACACCAGGTACGCGAGCTCCAGAGCGCGGTCGATGTCGGCCTCGGGTACCTCGCGGATGTCCACCATGATCACGAGACTAATCGGTCATCGGTGGACCGGTCACCTCATAGTGGCCGGATCTGCGCGTTTGACCAGTTTGCATGCGCTGCCGGGTGGGGGTGCGGGACCGGGCCGGCCGGCCCGGTCCCGCACCCCGCCGGCGTGTGCGTCACCCGGCGGCGGGACCCGTCCAGCCCGCCGGGACGTGTCCGATCCTGATGCGCTGCGGGTGGTCCCCGACGGGCACGGACACCCGCTTGGTGCCGGTGGCGAAGTCGATGGCCGTCACCCGGTCCGAACCGCTCTCGGAGATCACGCAGGCCGTGCCGTCGCCGTCGACCGTGGCCCAGTACGGCTTGTCGGCGCTCACCAGCGGCCCTTCGGTGAGGGTGGCCCGGTCCACGACGGTCGCGTAGTCGTCCATGGTGCCCGCGATGCAGAGCTTGGTCCCGTCCGGGCTCATGGACATGCCGTGGTGGCGGGAGTCGTTGACCCAGGTGGTGCGGTCGGTGCTGGTGGCCGGGTTCTGGGGGAGGGTCTTGAGGCGGGTGATCCGGTCGGTGGCCACGTCGTACTCCAGGAAACCGTTGAAGAACGACACCTGGAAGTAGAGCTTGGACTCGTCGGGGCTGAAGGAGACGGGCCGTACGGCGTCGGACAGGTCCCGGCGGCCGAAGGCGTCCAGCCGCTCGCGCATGTCGATCACCTTGACCGTGCGGAAGGTCTGCGTGTCCACCACGGTGATCTTCCGGTCGCCCTTCGTCCAGTCCAGCCAGGGCGCGTCCAGGGCGGTGGTCACCTCCCCGATCGAGCTGTTCCACAGGTAGCGGCCGCCGCCGGTGAAGGTGTTCTCGTGGGGCTTGTCGCCGGTGGCGAAGGAGCCGGTCTGCCGGCCCGTGGCGATGTCGAGGACGTGCACGGTGTTCGCCGTGGAGGCCGATACCGCGACCCGGGTCCCGTCGGGCGACACGGCCATGTGGTCGGCCCGGTAACCGGCCACGGGGAAGCGCCAGTTGATCCGCCCGGTCCGAACGTCGACGGAGACGACGTCGGCGAAGCTGGGCCGCGAGGCGACGACGGCCGAGCCGTCGGGGGTGGTGTACATGTCGTCCACGAACTGGTCGTGGCCCTCGCCGGCGGTGGCCCGGATGCCGAGGAAGAAGCCGAGCTTGACCGGGTTGAGGTAGATCTCCCGGAGCCGCTCCTCCTTGTCGGGAATGATGTTGATCCGGCCGACCTTGGCGAGATCGCCGGTGGAGGCGAGGACGTCGGCGGTCCCCTCCCAGTTGTTCCCGACGAACAGCACCTCGCGCAGGCCGCCGTCACCGGGCGTGGCCGCGGCGGGCGCGCCGGGTGCCAGGGAGGTCAGAAGGGTGGCCGCGGCGAGCGCGCCCAGGGTGCGGAGGGTACGTGACATCCGTTCAACTCCGTTGGGGGGAAGGAATGGAGAAGGCGCCTCCTGTTACCGGCGGGTAAAATAGGCGGAACGCCACAAGGGCGCAACCCTCATGGGTCGCGCCCTTCGTCACGTACGGGATTCAGCTCTTCAAGCCACGGAGCCGATCCGCCCGATCACGCCGTCCGAGGCGGCCTGCGGATCGGGGTGGATCGGGATGTGCGCGCCGGTGAGCGCGGCGCCGCTGCCGCCGCGGCGGTTGGCGACGATCTCGGCGGCGATGGACAGCGCGGTCTCCTCCGGGGAGCGGGCGCCGAGGTCCAGGCCGATGGGGGAGCGCAGCCGGGCCAGTTCGAGCTCGGTCACGCCGACCTCGCGCAGCCGCTTGTTGCGGTCTTCGTGGGTGCGGCGGGAGCCCATGGCGCCGACGTAGGCGACGGGGAGCCTGAGGGCCAGTTCGAGGAGCGGGACGTCGAACTTGGCGTCGTGGGTGAGCACGCACAGGACGGTACGGCCGTCCACCGCGCCCTCTGCAGACTGCGCCTCAAGGTAGCGGTGCGGCCAGTCGACGACGATCTCGTCGGCCTCGGGGAAGCGGGTCTTCGTCGCGAAGATCGGCCGTGCGTCGCAGACGGTGACCCTGTAGCCGAGGAACTTGCCGATGCGCACGAGGGCGGAGGCGAAGTCGATGGCACCGAAGACGATCATCCGCGGGGCCGGGACGCTGGACTCGACCAGTACCTTGAGCGGCTCTCCGCAGAGCCGGCCGTCGGCGCCGATCTCCAGCACGCCGGTCCGGCCGGCGTCGAGCATGGCGCGGGCCTCTTCGGCGATGGTGCGGTCGAGCTCGGGGTGGCCCCCGAAGCCGCCCTCCCAGGCGCCTTCGGTACGGACGAACACGGCGCGGCTCATCAGCTCGGCCGGGCCCTGCGCCACTCGGGCGAGCGCCGCCGCCTCCCCGCGGGCGGCGGCGGCCAGTCCGGCCGCGAACACCTCCCGTACGGGAGAGCCCGCGCAGACCGGGGTGACCAGGATGTCGATGATGCCACCGCAGGTCAGACCCACGGCGAAGGCATCGTCGTCGCTGTAGCCGAAGCGCTCGGCGACGCTCTCGCCGTCCTCCAGCGCTTGGCGGCACAGCTCGTACACCGCGCCCTCCACGCATCCGCCGGATACCGAGCCGATGGCCGTGCCCTCGCTGTCGACGGCGAGCGCGGCCCCGGGCTGCCGGGGCGCGCTCCCGCCGACCGCCACCACGGTGGCGACGGCGAAGTCACGTCCCTGCTCGACCCACCGGTTCAGTTCTTCGGCGATGTCCAGCATGGGGGCCTCCTCGGAGAGGTTCGGTTCCAGTATCGGATACGTGGAGTGCGCGGTACTTCGTACGGATCGGGTGCGGCCGGGTCAGCCGACGCCGAGCCAGCCCTCGATCGGGTGGAGCGCGAAGAAGACCAGGAAGATTCCGGTCAGCGCCCACATGAAGGCGCCGATCTCACGGGCCTTGCCCTGAGCGATCTTGATGGCGACGTAGGAGATGACACCCGCGGCGACACCTGCGGTGATCGAGTACGTGAAGGGCATGATCACGACGGTCAGGAAGACCGGGATCGCGGTCGCGCTGTCGGCCCAGTCCACGTGGCGGGCGTTCTGCATCATCATCGCGCCGATGACGACCAGGGCCGCGGAGGCGACCTCACCCGGGACGATCTGCGTGATCGGGGTGAAGAAGAGGCAGGCGGCGAAGAACAGGCCGGTGACCACGGAGGCGAGGCCTGTGCGGGCGCCCTCGCCGACGCCGGTCGCGGACTCGACGAACACGGTCTGGCCGGAGCCGCCCGCGACGCCACCGATGGCGCCACCGGCGCCGTCGATGAACAGCGCCTTCGACAGACCCGGCATGCGGCCCTTGTCGTCGGCCAGCTTGGCCTCGGTGCCCACGCCGATGATGGTGGCCATGGCGTCGAAGAAGCCGGCGAGCACCAGGGTGAAGACGATCATGCCGACCGTCATGTAGCCGACGTCGCCCCAGCCGCCGAAGGAGACGTCACCGAAGAGCGAGAAGTCCGGCATGGAGATCGCGGAGCCCTTGAGCTCCGGCGAGCCGCTCTTCCAGGCCTTGGGGTCGATGTCCACGATGGCGTTGAGGACCGCCGCGAGGACGGTGCCGCCGACGATGCCGATCAGGATGGCGCCGGGCACCTTGCGGGCCTGGAGCATGAAGATGGCGATCAGGGTGAGGGCGAAGAGCAGGACGGGCCAGCCGGACAGCTCACCGGTCGCGCCGAGCTGGACGGGGGGCATGAACTCCCCGCCGTTGCCGACGAACCCGGCCTTCACGAAGCCGATCAGGGCGACGAACAGGCCGATGCCCATGGTGATGGCGTGCTTGAGCGCGAGCGGGATGGCGTTCATGATCATCTCGCGGAGGCCGGTGACGACCAGGAGACAGATCACGACGCCGTAGACCACGCACATGCCCATGGCCTGCGGCCAGGTCATCTGCGGGGCCACCTGCGAGGCCAGCACACCGGACACGGAGAGACCGGCGGCGAGGGCGAGCGGCACCTTGCCGACGAAGCCCATGAGGAGCGTGGTGACGGCCGCGGCGAAGGCGGTGGCGGTGATGATCGCCGATCCGTCCAGCACGGTGCCGGCGACGTCCTTGCCCGAGAGGAGCAGGGGGTTGAGAAGGAGGATGTACGCCATGGCCATGAAGGTCGTGATACCGCCACGGACCTCGTTGCCGACGTTGGAACCTCTGTGCGTTATATGAAAGTACCGGTCGAGCCAAGAACGCCCGGCGGGATTGCGAGAGCCGTCGCCGGCCTCTTCCGCGGTGGTCTTGGGCTCCACAGACGACTGGGTCATGGTGCCTAACTCCCAAGGTTCAAAGGGGCACCCGCATAAAGATTGGAGACGCGGGATTTGGGAAACTGCGTTGGCTGCACGACCCGGGGTGACGGCCCGAGGCGACGCGAAGGTGCACTGCGTGTACTGCGGGTAGCGCGGGGGTGACCGCTGGTACTACGTGGGGGTTCTCGCAGGGGTACTGCGGGGTGAAGCGGACCGCGAGCGGTGCGGTACTTCGGGTACTCCGGGCGGCGCGTTGTGAAGTGTGACGTTCCCATTGCGCACCGCCCGGAGAGTCTGAGGGGGTCCGGGGGCCTCGCGGCCCCCGGACCACACCGTCCTAGAGGGTCCCGGTGAGGGCTTCCGGACGGATCGGCGTCTTGTTGAGCTCCAGACCGGTCGCCTGCCGGATCGCCGCGAGGACGGCCGGGGTGGACGACAGGGTCGGGGCCTCGCCCATACCGCGCAGGCCGTACGGCGCGTTCGGGTCGGCGAGCTCCAGGACGTCGACCGGGATGGTCGGGGTGTCCAGGATGGTCGGGATCAGGTAGTCCGTGAAGGAGGGGTTGCGCACCTTCGCGGTCTTCGGGTCCACGATGATCTCTTCCATGATCGCCACGCCGAGACCCTGGGTGGTACCACCCTGGATCTGGCCGACCACGGAGAGCATGTTCAGGGCCTTGCCGACGTCCTGCGCGGTCGCCAGCTCCACGACCTTGACCAGGCCGAGCTCGGTGTCCACCTCGACGACGGCGCGGTGCGCGGCGAAGGTGTACTGGACGTGGCCGTCGCCCTGGCCGGTCTTCAGGTCGAAGGCGACGGTCGGCCGGTGCCGGAACTCCAGCTCCAGGTCGATCGCGTCCTCGCCCTCGAGGATGTCCGCCAGGTCCGCGAGGACCTCGCCGCCGTCGGTGACGACCTTGCCGCCCTCGAGGAGCAGCTCGGCGGTCGCCCACGCGGGGTGGTAGGAGCCGTTCTTGCGGCGGCCGATCTCCAGGACCTTCTCGCGGACGGCCTCGCAGGTGTTCTTCACCGCGCCACCGGTCATGTACGTCTGCCGCGAGGCGGACGTGGAACCGGCGGAGCCGACCTGGGTGTCGGCCGGGTGGATGGTCACCTGCGTGACGCCCAGCTCGGTACGGGCGATCTGCGCGTGGACGGTCACACCGCCCTGGCCGACCTCCGCCATGGCCGTGTGGACCATCGCGACGGGCTCGCCGTTGATGACCTCGAGCCGCACGCGGGCGGTCGAGTAGTCGTCGAAGCCCTCGGAGAAGCCGACGTTCTTGATGCCGACCGCGTAGCCGACGCCGCGGACGACGCCCTCACCGTGGGTGGTGTTGGACAGGCCGCCCGGCAGCGCGCGGACGTCCGCGCCCTCGCCGGCGGTCTCCCACTGGCGCTCCGGCGGCAGCGGGCGGGACTTGACCCGGCGCAGCAGCTCGGCGACCGGGGCCGGGGAGTCCACGACCTGGCCGGTGGGCATGATCGTGCCCATCTCCATGGCGTTCAGCTGGCGGAACTCGACCGGGTCCATGCCCAGCTTCGCCGCGAGCTTGTCCATCTGGGCCTCGTACGCGAAGCAGGCCTGGACGGCGCCGAAGCCGCGCATCGCGCCACAGGGCGGGTTGTTCGTGTAGAGCGCGATCGCCTCGATGTCGACGTCTTCGATGACGTACGGGCCCACCGAGAGGGAGGACGCGTTGCCGACGACCGCCGGGGAGGCCGACGCGTAGGCGCCGCCGTCCAGGACGATCTTGCACTTCATGTGCGTGAGCTTGCCGTCCTTGGTGGCGCCGTGCTCGTAGTAGAGCTTCGCCGGGTGACGGTGCACGTGTCCGAAGAAGGACTCGAAGCGGTTGTAGACGATCTTGACCGGCTTGTTCGTGGCCAGGGCCAGGAGGCAGGCGTGGATCTGCATCGAGATGTCCTCGCGACCACCGAAGGCACCGCCGACGCCGGAGAGCGTCATGCGCACCTTCTCCTCGGGGAGACCGAGGACGGGGGCGATCTGCTTGAGGTCCGAGTGCAGCCACTGGGTGGCGACGTAGAGGTCGACACCGCCGTCCTCGCAGGGCACGGCCAGGCCGGACTCCGGGCCGAGGAAGGCCTGGTCCTGCATGCCGAAGGTGTACTCGCCCTCGACGATCACGTCGGCGCGCTTGCGGGCCTCTTCCACGTTGCCGCGGACGATCGGCTGGCGGTGCACGATGTTCGGGTGCGGGACGTGACCGATGTGGTGGTCGTCGCGGCCCTCGTGGATCAGCGGCGCGCCCTCGGCGAGGGCGGAGGCCTCGTCCGTGACGAGCGGCAGCTCGCGGTAGTCGATCTTGATCTTGGCGGCCGCGCGGCGGGCGGTCTCCGGGTGGTCGGCGGCCACGAGGGCGACCGGCTCACCGTGGTGGCGTACCCGGCCGTTGGCGAGCACCGGGGTGTCCTGGATCTCCAGGCCGTAGTTCTTCATCTCGGCCGGCAGGTCGTCGTACGTCAGCACCGAGTAGACACCGGGCATGGCGAGCGCCTCGGAGATGTCGATGGACGCGATCTCGGCGTGCGCGACGGTGCTGCGCAGGGTCTGGCCCCACAGCATGTCCTCGTGCCACATGTCCGAGGAGTACGCGAACTCACCGGTGACCTTGAGGGTGCCGTCCGGGCGGAGCGTGGACTCGCCGATGCCGCCCTTGTTGTGCTTCTGCGTGACGTTGGTCGGCGTACCCGCCGGAACCGTGCGCGTGTTCTGCGCCATGGTCAGACCGCCTCTGCCTGACGGGCGGCCGCGAGGCGGACCGCGTCGAGGATCTTCTCGTAGCCCGTGCAGCGGCACAGGTTGCCGGACAGGGCCTCACGGATGTCCTGGTCGGACGGAGAGGAGTTCTCCTCCAGCAGCGCGTCGGCCTGGACCAGCAGACCCGGGGTGCAGAAACCGCACTGCACGGCGCCGGCGTCGATGAACGCCTGCTGGATGTTGGAGAGCTCCACGCCCTCGCCGGTCTGCGAGTCGCCCGCGGGCTTGGCCTGCCACTGCTTGGCCGCGTCCAGGGAGACGCCGCCCTTGCCGCCGCAGCCGCCGCCGGTGCCGCAGCCACCACCGTGGCCGTGCTCCTCGCGCTGCTTGGCGAACTCCGCCAGGCCCTCGACGGTCACGACGTCGCGACCCTCGACCTGACCGGCCGCGACCAGGCAGGAACAGACCGGCACCCCGTCGAGGCGGACGGTGCAGGAACCGCACTCGCCCTGCTCACAGGCGTTCTTCGAACCCGGCAGGCCCAGGCGCTCGCGCAGGACGTACAGGAGGGACTCGCCCTCCCACACGTCGTCGGCTTCCTGCTGACGACCGTTGACAGTGAAATTGACGCGCATGATTACGCAGCCCCTTCAAGCGAGCGGCCGTTGCCGGTACCGCGGTACTGCTCCCAGGTCCAGACGAGCTGGCGGCGAGCCATGATGCCGACCGCGTGACGGCGGTACTTCGCCGTGCCGCGGACGTCGTCGATCGGGTTGGCCGCGCCGGAGGCGAGGTCACCGAACTGCTTGGCGATCGACGGGGTGATGACCTTGCCCGACTCCCAGAAGCCACCCTCTTCGAGCGCGGCGTTCAGGAACTCCTCGGCGGCCTTCGCACGGATCGGGGTCGGCGCCGCCGAACCGATGCCGGTGCGGACCGTACGGGTCTGCGGGTGCAGTGCCAGGCCGAAGGCGCAGACCGCGATGACCATCGCGTTGCGGGAGCCGACCTTGGAGTACTGCTGGGGGCCGTCCGCCTTCTTGATGTGGATGGTCTTGATGAGCTCGTCGGCGGCGAGCGCGTTGCGCTTGACGCCGGTGTAGAACTCGTCGATCGGGATCAGGCGGGAGCCGCGCACGGACTCCACCTCGACCTCGGCGCCCGCGGCGAGCAGCGCCGGGTGGGAGTCACCGGCCGGCGAGGCGCAACCGAGGTTGCCGCCGACGCCGCCGCGGTTGCGGATCTGCGGGGACGCGACCGTGTGCGAGGCGAGCGCGAGACCCGGAAGCTCCGTCCGGAGGTTCTCCATGATCTGCGTGTACGGGACGGAGGCGCCCAGACGAACCACGTCCTCGCCGACCTCCCACTCCCGCAGCAGACCGATGCGGTTCAGGTCCAGGAGGTACTCCGGCCGACGGTGGTCGAAGTTGATCTCGACCATCACATCGGTGCCACCCGCAATCGGCACAGCTGTGGGGAACTCGGCCTTAGCGGCGAGCGCCTCCTCCCAGCTGGCGGGGCGAAGGAAGTCCATGTGCGGCTCTCTTCTTCTTCATCGTGTCGTTCACTTCAAGCCAGGAGGCCTAAGGGCCCTCGACTGGTCGTTCACGTGCTGTTAACGCGGTGTGGACTCAGTACACCGGCCGCCTGTCCCCCGGGTGCAGTCACCGAAACCATGAAGGAGTTGGCTGACGGCCTCCCTCGTCTTGTAGATTCGTATGAAAGGCAGGATGCGACGACCTGCCCGATTTCCAACGGCAACATTCGAGACAGATCGGCGGCGACATCATGCGGCTGCGCGCACTGCTGGAAACCGAGGCGCTGGGGCTGCGGCTGCTGGGCGGCGAGGAAGAACTCGACCGGACGGTCCGCGGGGTCATGACGACCGACCTGCGTGATCCCAGCCGATACCTCACCGGGGGCGAGCTCGTCCTCACTGGCCTGGCCTGGCGTAGAAATTCAGCCGACTCCGAGCCGTTCGTACGAATCCTCGCGAGCGCGGGCGTCGCCGGGCTCGCCGCCGGCGAGGCGGAGCTGGGAGACATCCCGGACGATCTGGTCTCAGCCTGTCGGCGCAACCGCCTGCCGCTGTTCGCGGTGAACGAAGACGTTGCATTCGCCACGATCACCGAGTACGTGGTGCGCCAGGTTTCCGGGGAGCGTGCGGGCGATCTGGCGGCCGTCGTGGACCGCCACCGCCGCCTGATGACCTCGGGTCCGGCGGGCGGTGGACCGGACGTGGTGCTGGATCTGCTCACCACCGACCTCGATCTCCGGGCCTGGGTGCTGTCCCCGACCGGCCGGCAGATCGCCGGGGCGGGCGAGCCGCTGGCACCGGGCGTGTGCGCGGCCCTGGCGAGCGAGCACCTCGCGGCGGTCCGGACGGGCCGCAGGGGACCGCACCGGATCTCCATTCAGGGTATTACCTACTCGCTCTTCCCGATCAGGGGACACGGCCGGGGCGCCGCCGGGCCGGGCTCCCGGGACGTGCGCGAGAGCGTGCTGTCGGACTGGCTGCTGGCCGTGGAGGCGGACGCGGGCGACTGGCCCGCCGAGCGCCTGGACCTGCTCCAGGGCGTCACCCAGCTGATCGCCGTCGAGCGGGACCGGCGCGACGCGGCCCGCACCGTGCGCCGCCGCCTCGCACAGGAGGTCCTCGAACTGGTCCAGACGGGTGCTCCGCCCGCCGAGATCGCCGCCCGCCTGCGGGTGGCGGCGCCGGTGCTGCTGCCCGGCCTGGGCGCCGCCCCGCACTGGCAGGTGGTCGTGGCCCGGGTGGACTGGGACGGCGGGGACATCCCCGGCGGCCCGGTGGCCCAGTCGCTGCTCGAGGAGATCCTCGTCGACCCGTCCTTGTCGGGGCCGGAGCCCTCGGACCGGATCGCCGTCGCCCACGCCGGGGACGAGGCCATCGCCCTGGTGCCGCTGCCCTCGCTGGCCGGGGAGGGCGGGGAGGACAAGGGCCCCGACTCGGCCCTGCACGCCGACGAGCTGCTCTCGGCCGTACGCGACCCCCTGCAGGCCGGCCTGGCCGACGACGGGCGGCTCACGCTGGGCGTCAGCGCGGCCGTGCACTCCGCCGAGGGGCTGCGCGGGGCGCTGGAGGAGGCCCGGCACGCCCGCCGGGTCGCCGCGGCCCGCCCGGGCCGGGTCTGCGCGGCCGGACACCACGAGCTGGCCTCCCACGTGCTGCTGCTGCCGTTCGTGCCGGACGACGTGCGGCGCGCCTTCACGGCCCGGCTGCTGGATCCGCTGAGGGACTACGACCGGCGCCACCGCGCGGAGCTCATTCCGACGCTGGAGGCCTTCCTGGACTGCGACGGTTCCTGGACCCGCTGCGCGACGCGGCTGCACCTGCACGTCAACACGCTGCGGTACCGGGTCGGGCGAATCGAGCAGTTGACGGGGCGTGACCTGTCGCGGCTGGAGGACAAGCTCGATTTCTTCCTGGCCCTGCGCATGAGCTGAGAAGATCCGTCCCGCGGCCGGCGGGGTCCGGCCGGGGGGCGCCGATGATCCGTCCGGACTTTGTGAAAGAGTTCACCCGACCCCTTGGCCGGAGCCGCCGATCCGTGCTCTCATTTCGCCCCAGGGCTCAACGATGTGCTGCTTGATTGCTTTGGGGAGGGCAATGTGGCGGAAACCGCCATGTCGGGTGCCGGAACTACCGGGGGAGACGACCCCCTCCAGCGGGCGATATGGCGGCTGCGCTCGCGCGGCTGTTGGACCGACGCGGCGGCTCTGCTGACGCCACACGTCGGCAAGACCGCGAACGCCGGGGCCGCCGTGCAGCGGACCGCGCTGCTGGTCGAACGGTGCCTTTTCACGGGCCAGGGCTGGGCCGAGGCCGAGGACGCGCTGCGGGTCGCCGAGGCGGTCGCGCAGGACGACGACGACCGGGGCGCGGCCGCGTGCGAGCGGGGCCAGTTGGCGTACGCGGCGACCGTGCTCGGCGTGCGGGACCGGGCCGACGAGGCCCGCTCGGCGCTCGGCCGGGCGGCGGCGCTGCTGTCGCCGGGGTCCCGGACCCGGCCGCTGCTGGACTTCCGGCGGGGGCTGGTCGCCGAGCACCTGGCGGACGCCCCGCAGTCGGCCCGTCCGGCGTACCACCGGGCGCACGCGGGAGCGGTCGCCCACGGGGACACGCTCCTGCTGTCCTTCACCTGGCGGCACCTGGCGGCGCTGGCCCTGCGGGACGGCGAGGTGGCGGAGGCCCGCCACGGCTTCCTGGAGTCCCTCCGGATCCGGGAGGAACTGGGCTTCCTGGTCGGCACGGCTCCCGCGCTGGCCGCCCTGGCCGAAGCCGAACCGGAACCGGAAGCCACTCGCCTGCGCGCGGAGGCCCGCCGCCTGTTCCACCTCCTGGGCGGCATCCCCACCTGGCTGGCGGACCAGCTCCACCCCACCGAGTCGCCCGCGGCGTAGCTTCCCGCCCCGCACACGGCGCTCCGCCCCCGCGCCTCAAACGCCGGCGGGGCCGGATGGTGCGCGGGGGCTCCGCCCAGGACCCGGCGCCTCCGGCG
Source organism: Streptomyces sp. cmx-11-4 (assembly GCA_049998195.1). Lineage (GTDB taxonomy): Bacteria > Actinomycetota > Actinomycetes > Streptomycetales > Streptomycetaceae > Streptomyces. The sequence goes on along the minus strand of JAEBET010000002.1, from coordinate 25,322 downwards.
CGGGTACGCCCCCAACCGCCGGGCGGGCTGAGCTGCGCTCGGCGCACTCCGCCGCACGGGCCGCTCGTCGCGCGGCGGCACCCCCCACCCCCGGGCCCCGCCGAGCACAACCCAGCCCCGCCGGCGTGTGAGGCGCGGGCGCGGGGCGGAGCTTCGGCGGCGGTGGCGGTGGCGGTGGCGGGCCGGGTCAGGGGGTGGCGCCCGCGAAGTGTTCGCGGATCAGGGACTCCACCACCGGGAGGTCGCCGGCGGCGAGAGCCTCCAGCAGCGCCGCGTGCTCCGCCGCGTCGGCGACGAGATCCGCACGGCGGACCCGCGGAGCCCCCGGCAACGGCCACTGCGCCCGGCGGTGGAGCTCGTCGGCCACTTGGACCAGCTGGTCGTTGCCCGCCAGTGCGAGGACCTCGCGATGGAAGGCCCGGTCCGCCTCCGCGTACCCCGAAACGTCGCCCGCGGCCGCCGCCTCCGCCGTCGCGGCCGCGGCCGGCCGCAGGGCCTCCCACGTCGCCGGCGGCACGGACCGGGCCAGCCGGAGCATGACGGGGACCTCGAGCATGGCCCGTACCTCGGCCAGCTCCGCCAGCTCGCGCGGTGTGCGCGACAGCACGCGGAAGCCCCGGTTCGGGAGGCATTCCACCGCCCCCTCCAGGGCCAGCTGCTGCATCGCCTCGCGCACGGGCGTCGCGGAGACGCCGAAGCGGTCCCCCAGGGCCGGGCCCGAGTAGATCTCGCCCGGCACCAGCTCACCGTCGACCAGCGCGGCGCGCAGCGCGTCGAGGACCTGTCCGCGCACGGAATGGCGCAGCACCTTCCGCGTCTGCGCCGGTACCCGGGCTCGGGCCGTGTCGTGCACTCGGTCCTCCTCGGTGGATCCGCCTGCCCCAGAGGATACGGCCTGATCGAGATCGGGTAAGGTAAGGCTAACCTGTTAACGATCGCGCGATTTGGTGGTCCGTCATGACCGTCACGGCCGTTCTTCCCGTCGCCGCCTCCCCGGTGGCGGCCTCGTACTCCCGGCTGGCCCAGGCCTACGCCGGGCTGCTGGTCGTCGAGCGTTCCGCGCACGAACCCTCCCCTCGCGGTGGGGGCTGGGTCGGCGCGGACGAGCTCGCGGCGGGCGGACCGGCCCTGGACGCGTTCCTCGCCTGGGACGACGCCCAGGTCCTGCGGGACTACGGGCAGCGGGCCCGCCCCGACGTGGTCGCGAGCTTCGGGCTGCACCGGTACGCGTGGCCGGCCTGCCTGCTGATCACCCTGCCGTGGTTCCTCCACCGGCGGGTCCCCCGGCTCCCGGCCTCCCAGGTGGCCTTCCACCGGACCCAGGGCCGGATGGCCGTACACGTGGCGGAGTTCGCCTGCCTGCCGGACGACCCGGCGGCCGCTCTCCCCGGGGCCCGGGTCGTGCCCGACGAGGAGGCGCTGCGCGCCGAGGTGCGGGCCGCGGTGGCCGAGCACCTCGAACCGGTACTGGCGGGCTTCGGACCGCGCATGCGGCGCGGCCGGCGCGCCCTGTGGGGCATGGTGACCGACGAGGTCGTCGAGAGCCTGTGGTACATCGGCGACCTGCTCGGCGAGGAGCAGCGGGCCATGGCCGAACTGGAGGCGCTCCTGCCCGGCGGGGCCGCCCCGTACACCGGGGGTGCGGGCTTCCGTACGCTCTCCGGGCCGGACGGCCGTGCGCTCGCCACGCGGGACCGGGCCAGCTGCTGCTTCTTCTACACGATCCGGCCGGACGACACCTGCGTCACCTGCCCCCGGACCTGCGACGCGGACCGCGTCGCCCGCCTCACGGCCGCGGCCGAGCCGATCGCGAGCTGAACCCACCCCCAAGGGTGACGCCATTCGAACGCAAGCCCCGTCGTACGGGCGCCAGTTCGAGCCACAACACCCTATCCGGCGGGCCCCGCCCCCCGATGGCGTCCACTTGCCCCGAAACCGGCATGCCGGGCCGATCCGCTGCGCCACTATGGCGCCGAAAGGCCGCACACGCGAGGCAGAGGCAAGGGACATCCGCATGAGACTGACCGACATATCGCTGGACTGGCTGCTGCCCGGCAGCCTGCTGATCCTGGGCGTACTTGCGGCAGTTGCGGTACTGGCCCGAGGCAAGCGCGAGAGCGAGAAGGCCGCTGCCGACGACAGCTGGGAGCGCAGCGAGGAGCGCCGCAGGCGCAAGGAGGCCGTCTACGGGACCGCCTCCTACGTCCTGCTCTTCTGCTGCGCGGCGGTCGCCGCCGCACTCTCCTTCCACGGACTGGTCGGCTTCGGGCGGCAAAACCTCAGCCTCTCCGGGGGCTGGGAGTACCTGGTCCCCTTCGGCCTCGACGGCGCCGCCATGTTCTGCTCGGTGCTCGCCGTCCGCGAGGCCAGCCACGGTGACGCTGCCCTCGGCTCGCGCATGCTGGTCTGGCTGTTCGCGGGCGCGGCCGCCTGGTTCAACTGGGTGCACGCGCCGCGCGGGCTGGGCCACGACGGAGCCCCGCAGTTCTTCGCCGGCATGTCGCTCTCGGCGGCCGTCCTCTTCGACCGGGCGCTCAAGCAGACCCGCCGGGCGGCGCTGCGCGAACAGGGCCTGATCCCGCGGCCGTTGCCGCAGATCCGGATGGTCCGCTGGCTGCGGGCACCCCGGGAGACCTTCGGCGCGTGGTCGCTGATGCTGCTGGAGGGGGTGCGCACCCTCGACGAGGCGGTGGACGAGGTGCGCGAGGACAAGAAGGAGAAGGAGAACGACCGGCACCGCAGGCGGGAGCAGCAGCGCCTGGACCGTGCGCACATCAGGGCGCTGGGCCGCCAGCACCGGGCCTTCGGGCGGGCGCGCGGCCGCCAGGTCGACCTCCCGGAACTGACGCAGGGAGCGGGCTCCGCGCCGGTCGGCGCGGAGCCCGCCATACCGGAACCGGGACAGCTGCCCCCGCGCCGAAGGCCCTCCCTGCAGGCCGTCAGCCGGACCGAGTCCCTTGAGGTGACCGGCCCCCGGACGGTGGACCTCACCGCCGAGGACGACACCCAGACGATTCCCCGGCTCGACTCACTGGAGCGCAAACTGAAGGATTTGGAGCAGCAGTTCGGCTGACCGGCCCCGGTTCGGTCCCGTTCAGGTCAGGTTCCGGGTCCAAGTCCAGGTCCAGGCCCCGGATGCGTACCCGGACCCCGGAGGGCTCGCCCGCTCAGGCGAGCCCTCCGTCCAGTTCGAACCAGACCACCTTGCCGCGGCCCGGCTCCACCACGTCCACGCCCCACGCGTCGGCGAGCGCCTGCACCAGCACCAGCCCCCGCCCGTGCGTACCGTCGTCGGCGGTCGGTACGTACGGCAGGGGCCGCCGCGAGGCGTAGTCCCTGACCTCCACCCGCAGCCGGGCGGACGCCAGGCTCGCGGAGACCTCGGCGCCCTGCGCGGTGTGGACGAGGGCGTTGGTGACGAGCTCGGTGAGGAGGAGTTCGGCCACCTCCGCGGCGTCCGCCCGGCACCGGTGGCGCAGCAAATCCCGTAAGGACCGCCGGATTTCGCCGACGGCTTTCAGATCCGCCCGGCGCACGCGCCGGCTGATCTCCAGCGCGGCCACCTCTCCCCCGCCTTCGGCCGAGAGCTCGCGAGGTACCGGACGGCCCCTCTTTTTCGACAGCTTCCCCGTGTTCGCCCCCACCCGCACGGCGGTGTACCTCCCGCGTTCATTGCTCTCGAACAGGTCTACGGGATGCATGCCCCCCGGACCGGTCCGCACTCCTGCGGGCTCAAGGGCGCGGTACGTTGCGGAGGTTGGATCGAGCCATCTGGATCATCCTGCCGACCCCGCCGTCCAGCACGATCTTGCTGGCGGAAAGGGCGAATCCGGTCACCATCTCGGCGCTGATCCTCGGTGGAATCGACAGGGCGTTGGGGTCGGTCACCACGTCCACCAGAGCGGGTCCCCGGTGCTTGAACGCGTCCTTCAAAGCCCCGGTGAGCTGTTTGGGCTTCTCCACGCGGACCCCGTACGCGCCCGCCGCGCGGGCGATGGCGGCGAAATCGGGATTCGTGTTCGTCGTGCCGTAGGAGGGCAGGCCGGAAACCAGCATTTCCAGCTCGACCATTCCGAGGGATGAGTTGTTGAACAGGACCACTTTGACGGGAAGGTCATACTGCACCAGGGTGAGGAAATCTCCCATCAGCATCGAGAAACCGCCGTCACCCGACATCGACACCACTTGACGGTCGCGGTCGGTGAACTGTGCGCCGATGGCCTGCGGGAGGGCGTTGGCCATGGAGCCGTGGCTGAAGGAACCGATGATGCGCCGCTTGCCGTTCGGGGAAAGATAGCGCGCCGCCCACACGTTGCACATGCCGGTGTCGACGGTGAACACGGCGTCCTCGTCGGCGAGTTCGTCGAGCACCGCGGCGACGTACTCGGGGTGGAGGGGGGTGTGCTTCTCCACCTTGCGGGTGTAGGCCTTGACCACGCCTTCCAGGGCGTCCGCGTGCTTCTTCAGCATCCGGTCCAGGAAGCGGCGGTCCGTCTTGGCCCGCACCCGCGTGTTCAGGGCGCGCAGGGTCTCCCGTACGTCTCCCCAGACGGCGAGGTCCAACTGGGAGCGCCGGCCGAGGTGTTCGGGACGGATGTCCACCTGGACGATCTTCACGTCGTCGGGGAGGAAGGCGTTGTACGGGAAGTCCGTGCCGAGCAGGATCAGCAGATCGCACTCGTGGGTCGCCTCGTAGGCCGCGCCGTAGCCGAGGAGCCCGCTCATGCCGACGTCGTACGGGTTGTCGTACTGGATCCACTCCTTGCCGCGCAGGGCGTGCGCGATGGGCGCCTTGACCCGGCCGGCGAACTCCATGACCTCGGCGTGCGCCCCGGCGGTGCCGCTGCCGCAGAAGAGCGTGACCTTGTCCGCCTCGTCGACGAGGCGGACCAGCTTCTCGATCTCGCCGTCGCCGGGGCGGACCGAGGGCCGGGAGGTGACGAGCGCGTGCTCCACCGACTTCTCCGGCGCGGGCTGCGCGGCGACATCCCCGGGCAGCGCGACGACGCCGACCCCGCTGCGGCCGACGGCGTGCTGGATGGCGGTCTGGAGCACCCGCGGCATCTGGCGGGGGTTGGAGATCAGCTCGCTGTAGTGGCTGCACTCGGTGAACAGCCGGTCGGGGTGGGTCTCCTGGAAGTAGCCGAGGCCGATCTCCGAGGAGGGGATGTGGGAGGCGAGCGCGAGGACCGGGGCCATGGAGCGGTGGGCGTCGTACAGGCCGTTGATCAGGTGCAGGTTTCCCGGGCCGCAGGAGCCGGCGCAGGCGGCGAGGCGGCCGGTGATCTGGGCCTCGGCGCCGGCCGCGAAGGCCGCCGTCTCCTCGTGGCGGACCTGGATCCAGTCGATGCCACCCGTCCGGCGGATTGCGTCCACCACCGGATTGAGGCTATCGCCGACGACGCCGTACAGCCTGCGCACGCCCGCGCGCACGAGGATGTCGACGAACTGTTCTGCCACGTTCTGCTTGGCCATGCCTCCTATCCAGCCATGGGCGCGCCGGTTACGCCTCCCAGACGGCGGCGGCCGTGCGGTCGTCGGCGTAGCCCTTGAGGCGGAGCTGGGTGTCCGCGAGGAAGGCGGCGAGGCCGGGCGGTTCCGGCTGGGCCCATCGCGCGGCGAGCGCGGCCGGCAGGACCGGCTCCTCGCGCATCGGCTCCGCCAGGCCGCCGGAGCACAGCAGCAGGGTGTCGCCGGGGCGGGCCACGGACGCGCGGAAGCGGAAGCCGTGCGCGGCGTCCTCGTCGGGTGCGGGCGGGGCGGACGAGGCTGACAGGGTCGACGGGGCCGATGGGGCCGACGGCGCGGGCGGGGCGGGAGGCCCGGCGGGCTCCAGGTCCTGCCAGGCGCCTTCCCGCAACCGGAACAGGCCGCCCGCGCCGACGCCGAAGCACACCCGGGTGCGGCATTCGGGGTCCACCGGGAGCAGCAGCCCGCGCACTCCGGCCGTGTACGCCTCCTCGGCGAGCCCCAGCTCGGCGGCGCGGGCCCGCAGCCGTCCGTAGCCGCGGTCGGTGAGGCGCTGGAGGCCCGAGCGCAGGGCGTCGCGGCGCCCGGCCCGGATGTCGTCGGCCAGCCGCTCCTGGCTCCGCCCGACGGCCGCGGCGATGGTCCGGCACAGCTCGGCGGCGGCCTCGGCGGCTCCGGGGGCGGCCCGGTCGCCGCCGGCGAGGGCGACCAGGACCAGGGCGTCGTCGCCGCCGCCGAAGCGGGCGGTGAGCAGGAAGTCGCGGCGGGGCTCGCCGCGGAACCGGGCGGAGTCCCCGCGCAGGGAGGCGGCGCGCAGGGTGTACGTGCCGTAGCGGGCGCCCTCCAGGACCGTGTCGGGGGTCAGCGCGTCCAGCGCGGCCGGGTCGGCGGGCGGGAGCGAGCCGGGCTCGGCGGCGTAGGTGGGCGCGCGGTCACCGAGGTGCCGCACCTCGGGCCGCCGGTCCGCTGCCGCGGGCTCAGCCTCTGGAGGCCCGGGCTCCGCCACCTCCTCCCGCTCCTGCGGCGCCTCCCACCGCCACACGGGCGGCTCGGGCGCCCCGTCCGGCTCCCGCACGGGCGGCACGTCCACACCGCCGAGCGCGTACCCGGTAACACCCCCCTCCCGCGGATCCCGCGGCGCGGGCACGACAGCCGCGCGCGGCGGGGCGGCCGGAGCCGGCGGGGTGGCCGGAGCCGGCGGCTGGGCGCCCGCAGGCCGGGCGGGAGCCGACGGCCGCTCAGCGGCCGGAGGCGGGACGGGAGCCGCAGCCGTTGGCGGAGCCGCGACAGGTGGTGGTGGGCCGGCCGGAGGCTCGGCAGCCGGTGGCCGCGGGGCAGTCGGCGCGGCAGCGGCCGCAGGCGTCGGTGGAGCCGTGACAGGAGGCGGTGGGGGGTCAACCGGGGGTGGGACCGCGACCGTTGGCGGGGTGGCCGCACGCGGCTGGGCGGGGGGCCATCCGGGTGGGGGTGGTGGCGGGGAGCGGCGGGGACCCGGGAGCAGTGGCTCCGGGGCGGGTGGGACTTCCGGCGGGGCGGGCGGGGGCGGCAAAGGCCCCGCCCGCCCCGGCACCGGCAGCGCCCCGGATCCCGAAGCGGGGCCCGATGCCGAGACCCCGCCCGATGCCGAAGGCAGGCCCGGCGCCGGGGCCGGGTCTGTCGTGAGGTTGGCCGCCGTGTGGAAGCGGTGGTCCAGGGTGTCGCCCGGGTCGGGGAACGGTCCCGGGTCCGGGTCCTCGTAGAGCTTCTGCCACCAGTCGTCCGCGCCCTGCTGACTCATGCCCTCATTCTCGGCCTCCCGCGCGGGCGGAAAACGCCGAATGCGCGAAAAGGGTCCACCGGGCCGCCGCCCGGTGGACCCCTCCACCCCTACCCGCACGGACTAGCGGACGTCGTACGCCCGCGCGACCGTCTGGGCAACGGAGGCACCGTTCGCGTCGGCCAGTTCGACCTTCGGCGACACCTGCTTGCCGGAGGCCCCGGCGTGGTCCACGACCGCGCTCCACTTGCCTGCGCGCTCGCTCACCTCGGCCTCGGTCGTGATCGGCACCTGGGGGCACCTCCCAGCGGTAGCTGGGAGTCCGGCCGGGCCGCGGCTGGAGAAGACGGCCGTGGTGTCGTCGCGGTCGACGGCGCCCACCGTCAGCACACTGGCCGCGCAACCGGGCGAGGAGACCGTGTTGTTGCCGCGACCCGAGTTGCCGGCGGCGATGACGAAGAGGGGACCCTGCTGGGAGAGCCGTTCGGCGGCCGCGGCGAGCGGGTCGTCGCAGGCGGTCTGGGAGGGGTCTCCGAGGCTCATGGAGACCACGTCGGCCTTGCTGGCGAGGGCCCACTCCATGCCGGCGATGATCCACGAGTCGAGGCCGTAGCCCGCGTCGTTGAGGGCCTTGCCGCTGAGCAGTTCGGCGCCGGGGGCCACGCCCTTCTTCGCGCCGCCGCTCTCCGCGCCGGAGCCGCCGACCGTGGAGATGGTGTGCGTGCCGTGGCCCTGCCGGTCGGTGTCGGTGTCCGAGTCGGTGAAGTTCTTCGAGCCGGAGACGCGGCCCTTGAGGTCGGGGGGCTCGAGGTCGGTGCCGGTGTCGAGGACGGCGACCTTGGTGCCCTTCCCGTCGTATCCGGCGGCCCAGGCGGCGGGGGCGTTGACCTGCCGGGTGGAGCGCTCGAGGTTCGCCTGGACCTTGCCGTGCAGCCACAGCTTCTTCAGCCCGCCCGAGACGGAGCGCGCGCGGGCGTCCGTACCGGTGACGTCGGCCCCGAAGGAGGCGGCCTGCTCCTCGTCGGCGGAGAGGGCGACGCCGCCGATGGAGTCGAGGACCAGGGAGCGCCGGCGCCGCGGGGCGCGGGCGAGGCGCTGCGCGCCACGTTCACGGAGCCGTCGTAGACCGCGATGAGCGGGAGCTTCTTGGCGTGCGCGTCGTCGTAGCCCTGCCGGATGAGGCCGGTGACGTTGAAGAGCTCGTGGTCGGCCTTGCCGGCGGCGAGGGCCTTCACCGCGCTCTGCGGGGTCTCTTTCCAGGCGCTCCGTCGCTCGGCTGTGCCGCCGACGGGCCGACGGCGGTGACGGCCAGGACGGCCGCTGTGGCCGCCCCGAGCGTCGTTCGCGATATCGGGCGCATCGCTCTCCCCAGGTGAATTCCGGCCAACTACTGCATTGCGCGGCAAAGCTGCCGCGCAAAGGGCTTCTGACCGGCGGATGTTGGTGCTGCGGTGGCGTCACCTTGGCAGAGAGGCGGGGGGTGCGGCGATGATGTCCGCGGCGGGTTTGCGCCGTGGCCGTTTCCCGCCAGGCGCGGGGCTGAGAGGTGGGTGTTCGGGTTGCTGGGTGCGATAGGCCTCGACGAGGGCCAGGAGTCGGCGTACCGCGCGCTGGTGGCGCTGGGGGCGGCGGAGGTGCCCGACCTCGCGCACCGGCTGACCCTGCCGGTGCCGCAGACCGAGCGGGCGCTGCGGCACCTGGAGCGGCACGGTCTGGCCGCGCAGTCCTCGGCGCGCCCGGGACGCTGGGTGGCGGCGCCGCCGGGGGTCGCCCTGGGGGCGCTGCTCACCCAGCAGCGGCACGAGCTGGAGCAGGCGGAGCTGACGGCGGCGCTGTTGGCGCAGGAGTACCGGGCGGAGGCTGCCGAGCCGGCGGTGCACGACCTCGTGGAGGTGGTGCAGGGCGCGAGCGCGGTGGCGCACCGTTTCCACCAGCTCCAGCTGGGCGCCGAGCGGGAGGTGTGCGCGCTGGTCAGCGGCCGGCCGCAGGTGGTGGCTGGTACGGAGAACGAGGCGGAGAAGCGGGCCTCCGTACGCGGCGTCGACTACCGGGTGGTCATCGAGCGGGAGGTGCTGACCCTGCCGAGCGGGATCCGGGAGGCGTCGGCGGCGCTGGCCCGGGGCGAACGGGTCCGGGTGACGGGCGAGGTCCCGACGAAGCTGGTGATCGCGGACCGGACCCTGGCGATGGTCCCGCTGACGGCGCGCGGCGCGGAGCCGGCGGCGCTGGTGGTGCACGCGTCGGGGCTGCTGGAGTCCCTGACGGGCCTGTTCGAGGCGGTGTGGCGGGAGTCGCTGCCGCTGCGGCTGGGCGCGTCGGGCGGGCCCGAGGAGTCGGACGGCGGTGCGGACGCCACCGATCTGGAGATCCTGACCCTGCTGTTGGCGGGAATGACGGACGCGAGCGTGGCGAAGCACCTGGAGCTGGGTTTGCGGACGGTGCAGCGGCGGGTCAAGGGCCTGATGGAGCTGGCGGGGGTCACGACACGGCTCCAGCTGGGCTGGCACGCCTACGAGCGGGGCTGGGTGGCCCGATAGGCCCTGGTCGGTCAGGCTGAGCAGATGGATCTGCCGCAGCTGCTCCTGGTGGGGCTGGTGCTGCTCCTCGGGGTGCTCGGGGTGCTGGTCCCGGGCGTACCGGGGACCTGGCTGGTGTGGGCGGGGCTGCTGTGGTGGGCGCTGCACGAGCGGTCGGCGCCGGCGTGGACCCTGCTGGTCGCGGCGACGGTCCTGCTGCTGGTGGTCCGGGTGGTGAAGTGGCTGCTCCCGCCGCGGCGGCTGCAGGGGGTGGCCGTGACCCCCCGGATGGCGGTGTACGCGGGCGCCGGGGCGGTACTGGGCTTCGTGCTGATCCCGGTACTGGGGGCGGTCCCGGGCTTCGTGGGCGGCATCTACCTGTGCGAGCGCCTCCGCCTCGGGACACACGGCGAGGCGTGGGCGTCGACGCGGTCGGTGATGCGGGCGGTGGGGACGAGCGTGCTGGTGGAGCTGTTCGCGTGCCTGGTGGTGGTGGGCGCGTGGGTGGGGGTGGTGGTGGCGGTCTGAGCGGGGCGGGTCCCTGCCCTGGGGCGGGCGGGTCGGACCGGGGCTGACGGGGCCGGGCCTGCCCGGGCCGGGTCCAGCCGGACCGCGGCGCTGCAGCGTTGGCCCAGCCGGGCCCGGCCAGGCCGCGGGGCGGCGGCCAGGCCCGGCCGGGGTGGCCGGGCGCGGCGGGACCGGACCGGGGTGGCCCGGCCCGGCCAGGCCCGGCCGGACCGGGGCGGTGGCTAGGCCCGGCCGGGGTGGCCGGGCTCGGCCGGGCCGGGGCGGTGGCTAGGCGCGGCCTGAGCGTTTGGCTGCGTAGTTGGCGCGGCCCTCCGCGGACTTGAGGCGCCAGTCCCGGCGGATCTCCGAGCGGAGCCTCGCGTCCGTCTTCGCCACGATCCGCTGGTTCTCCCGCAGCAGCTTGCGGTAGCTGTCCAGGCGGCGTTCCGGCAGTTCTCCGCAGTCCACGGCGGCCCGCACCGCGCACCCCGGCTCCGCCTCGTGCGCGCAGTCGTGGAAGCGGCAGGACTCCGCGTACTCCTCGATCTCCGCGAACACCTGGCCGACCCCGGTCCCGGCGTCCCAGAGCCCGACGCCGCGCAGTCCGGGCGTGTCGATCAGGACGCCGCCGGCCGGCAGGGCGAGCAGGTTGCGCGTCGTGGTCGTGTGGCGGCCCTTGCCGTCGACCTCGCGGGCCTCCTGGACCTCCATGACGTCGGCCCCGAGCAGCGTGTTGGCCAGGGTGGACTTGCCGGCGCCCGAGATCCCGAGCAGCACGCTCGTACCGCCGCCGACCAGGGCCGTGAGGACGTCCGTACCCTCCCCGGTGAGGGAGGACACCGCCAGTACCCGGACCCCGGGCGCCGTGGTCTCGACATCCTGGACCAGGTGCGCGAGCGTCACCGGATCCGGGACCAGGTCCGCCTTGGTGAGGACGACCAGCGGCTGCGCCCCCGATTCCCACCCCAGGGCCAGGAAGCGCTCGATGCGCCCCAGGTCCAGTTCCACGGCGAGGGAGACGGCGATGATCGCGTGGTCGACGTTGGCGGCGAGGATCTGCCCCTCGGACCGCTGGGAGGAGGTGGACCGTACGAAGGCGGTGCGGCGCGGAAGGCACGCCTTCACGTAGCGCGGGTTGCCCACCGGCTCGACCGCCGCCCAGTCGCCGGTGCAGATGACCCGCAGCGGGTCGTGCGGGGTGACGAAGGCGGTGTCGGCGCGCACGATGCCGTGCTCGGTCATGATGTCGCACTGACCGCGGTCGACGCGTACGACGCGGCCGGGCAGCAGGCCCTGTTCGGCGTACGGGATGAACTCGACCGCCCACGCGTCGTCCCAGCCGAAGGGGGCGAGGGCGTGCGGGGCCGACGAGCGAGAGGAAGAGGAAGAGGAAGAAGGTCGAGAGGAGAGAGACAAGGGGAACCCTTCACAGGGTGGCCCCGGCAGCGCGCGCCCGCTCGATGGCGGCGCGCGAAGAGGTGTGAGGTCAGCCGGAGACCACGGAAGTGACATTGATGGTCTTCTGAGTGCGGGCGACGGCGCCCTGCCTGACGACAGTCATCAATGAACTCACCTCCGGGTCATGCGCGTGCTGGTGTTCCGCACTGGGCTGCGGGAACGGATTCACCGTAACAAGCCCCCTCCCGGGGGCGCCAATTCTTTTTACGCCCCGCCGCCGGCCGAAGCGGATCGGCAGGTGCTCGATACCGCCGAGGTGCCCTGCGCCTCGCCCCGCCGAGAAGGGGCTGCAGCGTGCGCCCGGGCCTGACGCCCCGTCACCCTCCGCGACGGTGTCCGTTTCGTTCAAGACGGCCGCCCCGGGCCCGGCCTAGCCTGCCCTCATGACTCCACGACTCGACATGATCGGCATGGTCGTCTCCGACATGGCCGCTTCGCTCGCCTTCTACCGCCGGCTGGGGCTGGACGTACCGGCCGACGCCGATGACCAGCCGCACGTCGAGGCCGTTCTGCCGGGCGGCCTGCGGATCGGCTGGGACACGGAGGAGACCGTACGCTCCCTCGACCCGTCCTGGACCCGGCCCACCGGTGACGGCCGCCGGGACCTGGCCTTCCTGTGCGACTCCCCCGCCGAGGTGGACGCGCTGTACGCCGAGCTGACCGCCGCCGGGCATCCGGGGCACCTGAAGCCCTGGGACGCCTTCTGGGGCCAGCGCTACGCCGTGGTCCTCGACCCGGACGGCGGCGGGGTCTCGCTCTTCGCGCCGTCGGCGCCCGCCACGTAGGCGCTCAGCGTGGTACCGGCCAACGCCCGTACCTCGCGGGCCAGATGCGCCTGGTCGGCGTACCCGGCGACGCAGGCCACCTCGGCGTAGGGCGTGCCCGCCCGGGCCAGCGCGAGGGCGCGGCGCAGCCGGAGCACCCGGCCCAGCGTCCGGGGCCCGTACCCGAAGGCCTCGAGCGAGCGCCGGTGCAGCTGCCGCTCCCCGAGGCCGACGGCGGCGGCGATCGGGGCCACGGCCTGGCCCGCCCGGAGCCGGGCCACGACCTCGGCGACCAGCGGGTCCGGCGGTCCGGCCTCGGCTGCGCGGCGGGCGGCCAGCGCCTCCAGCCCGGCGCGCGGGTCCCCGTACGAAGCCACCCGCCCGGCGAGGCGGCGTACCTCCCCGGCGGGCCACAGGTCGGCCAGGTGGACGCGGCGGTCCCGCAGCTCATGTGCCGGTACGCCGAGCAGCGCGGGCGCGGTACCGGGCGCGAACCGGATCCCGGCGAAGGCCCCGCCCGGAACCTCCCCGGCGGGATGCGGCCCGGTGTCGGTCCCGGCGACCAGCAGCCGCCCCTCGACCCACAGCAGGTCCATGCACCCGTCGGGCAGCACCAGCTGCCCGGCCCAGCCGGCCCGCCACAGCACGGCTCCGTCCACGACCGCCGACCGCGTCTCCTCGTACACCCTTCCAGGCTAGGACCCCGCGGGGGCGCCGGGCTCGGGTGCCTGCCCGGCGCCCCGTGGCTCAGCGGCGGGTCAGCGGTACGCAGGTGCTGGCGACACCGACCTTGCAGACGTAGATCTGCACGTCACGCAGGTTGTAGCCCTTGTCGGTCCCGCGGAGCTCCGCGTTGAAGGTCCGGGTCTTGTCGACCCACTTCGAGCCGTCCCACTTCCAGTACTTCGCGTAGAGGCCGACCCGGCGGCCGTCGTTGGCGCAGAGGTCGGCGACGTCGATGTCCCACCGGGTGTTGTAGAGGGGCTTTCCGGCCGCTTCGCCGACGTACTCCCAGTGGTAGTTGCCGTCCGCGTAGCCGCAGCTGTCCCGCAGCGAGCCCGTGTGGTAGCCGCCCTCCCAGGCGGCGTGCGCGACGGAGGGCAGCGCGACGATCAGCACACCCGCGACGGCGGCCGTGACGGCCGCCTTCTTGCCTAACTTTGCGAAAGCCATGGCCTTCTCCTCAGTCCCGTGTGGATCGGTCGGAGGAAAGCTATGCGGCGCGGCGGGTCGGGCTCGACCTACCAGGGGTTCATGTTCGTGTGCAACCGGTGGAGCACATCGGCTACACCCAGGGTGGTACGACCGCCTCAGTGCTTGCGCAGCCGTGAGGTGTAGTCCTCCGGGGGCAGGAACTTCGACCAGCGTTCGGGGAACTCGGAGGGCATTCCCTCGTCCTCGTCGTCCTCCGATTCGCCCTCCGCCATCGCGCGCCAGGCCGCGGCCCGCGCGATCAGCTGGGCGGCCTCCGCTTCGCGGGCCCGCTCGTTCGCCTCGCGCGCGGCCGCGGTGGCCACCGAGGGCCAGACGCGGTCGATCGCCGCGTTGACGGCGGCGCCCACGAGGACCGCGAAGGCCGAGATGCCGATCCACAGCAGCACGGCCACCGGCGCGGCCAGCGAGCCGTAGATCGTCGGGCCCTCCACGGTGTTGGTGAGGTAGATCCGGAGCAGGAAGGAGCCCAGCACCCACATCGCGAGGGCGACCAGCGCGCCCGGCACGTCCTCGATCCACGGCGAGCGCACCGGCACGGACACGTGGTACAGCGTGGTCAGGAAGACGATGGACAGCAGGGTGACGGTCGGCCAGTACAGCACCGCGATCACACTGGTGCCAAAGGGCACCAGCCGTACCACCGCGTCGGGTCCGACCACCATCAGCGGCAGCACGATCGCGCCGATGAGCAGCGCGATGATGTACAGCAGGAAGGCGAGCAACCGGGTCTTGACGATGCCGCGGTGGCCGTCGAGCCCGTACATCACGGTGATGGTGTCGATGAAGACGTTCACCGCGCGCGACCCCGACCACAGGGCGAAGGCGAAACCGAGCGAGATCAGGTCCGGGCGGCCGCGGCCGGTCACGTCGTCCAGCATCGGCCTGGCGATGTCGTTGACGCCCCGGTCGGACAGGATCGTGCCGACCGCCCCGAGGATGTTCTCCTCGATGCTGGCCACCGTCGTCGTGCCCGTCCAGCCGTCCACGTAGCCGAGCAGGCCCAGCAGGCCGAGGAAGAGCGGGGGCAGCGAGAGCAGGGTGAAGAAGGCCGCCTCGGCGGCGAGGCCGAGGATCCGGTACTCGATGCACGAGTTGACGGTGTCCTTCAGGAGCAGCCAGCCCATCTTCCGCTTCGAGACGTTGCGGTAGAGGGCGCGGGCCCGGTGGAGCCGTCCGTGGCGTACCAGGATCCGCTCTGGTGTTTCTTTTGCTGGCTGCACGTCCTTACGGTATCGGCATGGCAGCCACCACCCACACAGTCACCAATCAGGCCCCTCCGCTCGTGGGGCATGACGTCTACGGGGGCGACCGGGCCCTCACCGAGGGCGTGGAGCGTCATCTCGCCTCCGCGGCCCCCGAACTCCTCGGCGAGGTGCGGGAGGAGCTCACGCTGCTCGGGCGCTCCGCCGGCTCCGCGCAGGCCCAGGAGTGGGGCCGGCAGGCGAACGAGAATCCACCCGTGCTGCGGACGCACGACCGGTACGGGAACCGGATCGACGAGGTGGAGTTCCACCCCGCCTGGCACCGGCTGCTCGGGAAGGCCGTGTCCGCCGGGCTCACGGACGCCTGGGGGCGGCCGGCCGGGCACCTGCGGCGTGCCGCCGGGTTCTTCGTGTGGTCGCAGGCCGAGGCCGGGCACGGCTGCCCGGTCTCGATGACGCACGCCGCCGTGCCGGCGCTGCGGACCGATCCGGAGCTGGCGGCCGAGTGGGAGCCGCGGCTGACCTCGCACGTGTACGAGGAGGGGCTGGCACCGGCCGCGCAGAAGGGCGGCGTGCTCTTCGGCATGGGGATGACGGAGAAGCAGGGCGGCAGCGACGTACGGGCGAACACGACGGCCGCGGCGGCGCTGGACGCCTCGGGCGAGTACGTGCTGACCGGGCACAAGTGGTTCTGCTCGGCGCCGATGTCCGACGGGTTCCTGGTGCTGGCGCAGGCTCCGGGAGGGCTGACCTGCTTCCTGGTCCCGCGGGTGCTGCCGGACGGCACGCGCAACGTCTTCGCGATCCAGCGGCTGAAGGACAAGCTGGGGAACCGGTCGAACGCGTCGAGCGAGGTGGAGTTCGACAGGACCTGGGCGCGGCGGGTGGGCGAGGAGGGCCGGGGGGTGCGGACCATCATCGAGATGGTCGCGGCGACACGGCTGGACTGTGTCATCGGTTCGGCCTCGCTGATGCGGCAGGCGCTGACGCAGGCCGTTCACCATGCGGAGCACCGCTCTGCTTTCGGAGCGCCGCTCATCGACCAGCCGCTGATGCGCAACGTCCTCGCCGACCTCGCCCTGGAGTCGGAGGCGGCCACCACCCTGACCCTGCGGCTCGCGGCCGCCTACGACACCGGGACCGACCAGGAGAAGGCCTTCCTGCGCCTGGCCGTGCCCGCCGCCAAGTACTGGGTGACCAAGCGCTGTACGCCGATGGTGGCGGAGGCGCTGGAGTGTCTGGGCGGCAACGGGTACGTCGAGGAGTCCGGCATGCCGAGACTGCTGCGCGAGTCCCCGCTGAACTCCATCTGGGAGGGTTCGGGCAACGTCCAGGCACTGGACGTACTGCGCGCCCTCCAGCGGGAGCCCCAGGCCCTGAACGCGTTCCTCCAGGAGGTCGGTCTGGCCCGGGGCGCGGACCACCGGCTGGATTCGGCCATCAAGGACCTGCTGACGGAGCTCGCCGACCTGGAGGGCATCGAAGCCCGGGCCCGCCGGGTGGTCGAGCGCATGGCCCTGGTGCTCCAGGGGTCGCTGCTGGTGCGCTGGGCCCCGCCCGAAGTGGCGGACGCGTTCTGTGCCTCACGGCTCGGCGGTGACTGGGGAGCGGCCTTCGGCACGCTGCCGCACAGCCTCGACCTGGGCGCTCTCGTGGAACGGGCGCGGATCACGGGCGGGGAGTAGTCCCCAAACCGCTCCGAGCCGGGATCCGGGCCCGTCGAACGGGATCAGGGGTGGCGCCGCGCCGACTCGGCACCACCCCTGATCCGAGAAGCCCCGAGGAGGAGCTGTCACGCCGCTCGGCGACGTCCGGACAGTTTCGGTCGGGTGACCGGGACTTGGCGAGAGTTGCATACCGTTGCAACCTTTGAGTCGTCCTGTTCGCACGGGGAGGTTCCGGTGGCCGACACCACAGGCAGCACGGTCGATGTGGCCCGCATCTCGGCCATGGACGCGCGGGAGGCCGCGCGTCTGCTCAAGGGCGTGCGGGCGGCGGCGCTGGCCGGGGACCGCCCCCCGGCCGCTCCGCGCCCGGAGATCGCCGAGTCCTGGCGCCGGATGCTGGCGGGCGGGGTGCACCCGGACCGGGACGCGCGCTCGCGGATGCTGTCGGCCGCCGAGACCGAGGAGCGGCGGCACGTCTCACCGCTGCGGGAGGTGCTGCCGGTGCTGCGGGAGGGGTTGCTTCCGGCCCTGGACGAGGCCCTGCACATCATGGTCGTGGCCGACGCGGAGGGCCGGCTGCTGTGGCGCGAGGGGCACTCCTCCATCCTGCGCAAGGCGGACCGGCTCGGTTTCGCGGTCGGGGCCGACTGGGACGAGGCCGTGGTCGGCACCAACGGGGTGGGTACCGCCCTGGTGACCCGGCGGCCGGTCCAGGTGTTCTCGGCGGAGCACTTCGTCTCCAGCCACCACGACTGGACCTGCGCGGGCGCGCCCGTGCGCGACCCGCGCGACGGGCGGCTGCTGGGCGTGGTGGACGTGAGCGGCCCGCTGGCCACGATGCACCCGGCGACACTGGCGTGGGTGAGCTCGGTCGCCCGGCTCGCGGAGCGGGAGCTGCGCGTGCGGCACCTGGAGTCGCTGGAGCGGCTGCGGGCGGTGGCCGCCCCGCTGCTCGCCCGGCTGCCGGGGCGGGCGCTGGCCGTGGACACGAACGGCTGGACGGCGGCCGTGACGGGCCTGGCCCCGGTGGACCGCGTACCGCTGCCGAAGTCCTTCGGCCCGGGGCGGGTGTGGGTGCCGCAGCTCGGCGACTGCGCGGTGGAGCCGCTGCCCGGCGGCTGGCTGCTGCGGATCGCGCAGGACCGTACGGGCACGGGGGCGACCCGGGTCGTACTCGACCTCAGCCGGGCCGGGTCCTGGTCGGCGACGGTGTACGGGGCCGCCGGGAGCTGGTCGCAGGAGCTGAGTCCGCGCCACGCGGAGCTGCTGTTCCTGCTGGCGGAGAGCCCGCGCGGGCGCTCGGCGGCGGAGCTGTCCGAGGAGCTGTTCGGGGACCCGACCCGCACGGTGACCGTCCGCGCGGAGATGTCCCGGGTACGCCGCAACCTCGCGGGCGTGCTGACCCACCGGCCGTACCGCTTCGCGGAGGACGTGGAGGTGGAGCTGATCCGCCCCCGGGACCCGGCCGGTCTCCTCCCCCACTCCACCGCGCCCGCGGTGATCAGGGCCCGCCTGGGCCATCGGGGGCGGGGCATGATTCCCTGACCTGCATGAGCACCATCACACTCACCACCTGGTCCCTGGAAATGACCTCGCCGGACGATCTGGTTCCGGCCGCCGTACCGGGCCCGGAGATCACCCTCGCGCGGGCGGAGGTCCCCTCCCCCGAGTTCAGCCGGTTCCTGTACGCCTCCGTCGGCGGGGACATCCACTGGACGGACCGGCTGGGCCTGACCCGCGAGCAGTGGGTGGAGCAGCTGGGGCGGCCGGGTGTGGAGACGTGGGTGGCGTACGACCGGGGCACGCCGGCGGGGTACGTGGAGTTCGACCCCCAGGACGACGGTGTGGTGGAGATCGTCTACTTCGGCCTGCTGCCGGACTTCCGGGGGCGGCGGATCGGGGGGCACCTGCTGTCGGTGGGCGTGGCCCGGGCGTGGGACCTCGGGTCCCGCTGGCCGGATCGCGAGCCGACGCGGCGCGTCTGGCTGCACACGTGCAGCCTGGACGGGCCGACGGCGATGGACAACTACCTGCGGCGCGGGTTCAAGCTCTTCAAGACGGAAACGGAGTCCAAGGAGGAGACCCGGACCCCCGGCCCCTGGCCGGGCGCGTAGCCCCTCACGGGGGGAAGGCCGACACGACCGGCCGCCGTCGGGGCTCCTGGGGCTCCGCGCACAGAGCCCGCGGGCAGAGCCCGCGACAGCGGCGCCGCACCCGCCCGGACGGGAGTGACGGCGATCACTAGGTATCACGATGCGAGACGACATCGTCCGCATTTTGGACAGTAGTGGACTCCTCCAATCGGCACATGACACGCTTCCGCCATGAATGGAGCTGGAATTGCCTTGGTGAGTCGGCGGCACGTCGACCTCGGCCGCATGTCCAGCGCCATCTGTCCGGCCTGCTGACGGAACCAGCAATCGCCGCACACCGCCACCATCCCGGCATCGTCGCCGTGGAAGTGACGATCATCTCTGCCCCCTGACGGCCGAATACCGCCCTGCCCGCCGGCCACCCCGGCAAAGGCGGCCATCAGCCACACCCGCTCAGCGACGCCGACGTGACGGGGGCGTACCACCGCTCCCCCTGTGCCCCCGCTCCTGCCCTGAGCCGCCGAAGAAGGACGTATCCGCCATGGCCGCCACTCCCGAAACGCCCGCAGCCGCCGCCGCGCGCCGCAAGACAGGCCGTCACCGCGGTGAGGGTCAGTGGGCTGTCGGACACCACACGCCCCTCAACGGCAACGAGCAGTTCAAGAAGGACGACGACGGTCTCAATGTGCGGACACGCATCGAGACGATCTACTCCAAGGCCGGCTTCGACTCGATCGACCCCAACGACCTGCGCGGACGCATGCGCTGGTGGGGCCTCTACACCCAGCGCAAGCCCGGGATCGACGGCGGCAAGACCGCGATCCTGGAGCCGGAGGAGCTGGACGACAAGTACTTCATGCTGCGCGTGCGCATCGACGGCGGCCGGCTGACCACCGAGCAGCTCCGCGTGATCGGCGAGATCTCCCAGGAGTTCGCCCGCGGAACGGCCGACCTCACCGACCGGCAGAACGTGCAGTACCACTGGATCCGGATCGAGGACGTCCCGGAGATCTGGCGCCGCCTGGAGGCCGTCGGGCTGTCGACCACCGAGGCCTGCGGTGACACGCCCCGCGTCATCCTCGGCTCGCCCGTCGCCGGCATCGCGCGGGACGAGATCATCGACGGCACCCCCGCGATCGACGAGATCTACCGCCGCATCGTGGGCAACAAGGACTTCTCCAACCTGCCCCGCAAGTTCAAGTCCGCGATCTCCGGCTCGCCGCTGCTCGACGTGGCGCACGAGATCAACGACATCGCCTTCGTCGGCGTGAACCACCCCGAGCACGGCCCCGGCTTCGACGTCTGGGTCGGCGGCGGCCTCTCCACCAACCCCAAGCTGGGCGTGCGCCTGGGCACCTGGGTCTCGCTCGACGAGGTCCCGGACGTCTACGAGGGCGTCATCTCGATCTTCCGCGACTACGGCTACCGCCGGCTGCGCACCCGCGCCCGCCTGAAGTTCCTCGTCGCCGACTGGGGCCCGGCCAGGTTCCGCCAGGTCCTGGAGGACGAGTACCTGAAGCGGAAGCTGACCGACGGCCCCGCGCCCGAGCAGCCCTCCGGCCAGTGGCGTGACCACGTCGGCGTCCACCAGCAGCAGGACGGCAGGTTCTACGTCGGCTTCGCGCCCCGCGTGGGCCGCGTCGACGGCGCCACCCTGACCAAGATCGCGGACGTCGCCGAGCAGCACGGCTCCGGCCGGCTGCGCACCACCGCCGAGCAGAAGATGATCGTCCTCGACATCGAGGCCGACCAGGTCGACTCGGTGGTGGCGGCCCTGGAATCGCTCGACCTGCGGGTCAAGCCGTCCCCGTTCCGCCGCGGCACGATGGCCTGCACCGGCATCGAGTTCTGCAAGCTGGCCATCGTCGAGACCAAGGCGCGCGGCGCCTCGCTGATCGACGAGCTGGAGCGCCGCCTGCCGGAGTTCGCCGAGCCGCTGACCATCAACATCAACGGCTGCCCGAACGCCTGCGCCCGTATCCAGGTGGCGGACATCGGTCTCAAGGGCCAGCTGGTCCTGGACGACGAGGGCAACCAGGTGGAGGGCTACCAGGTCCACCTGGGCGGCGCCCTCGGCCTGGAGGCCGGCTTCGGCCGCAAGGTCCGCGGCCTCAAGGTCACCTCGGCCGGCCTGCCGGACTACGTCGAGCGGGTCGTCAAGAGCTACGAGGAGCAGCGCGAGGACGGCGAGCGCTTCGCGGCGTGGGTCGCCCGCACGGACGAGAAGAGCCTCTCGTGAGCGAGCGCGCCGCACCGTTCTACTGCCCGTACTGCGGCGACGAGGACCTGTTTCCCCACGAGACGGGTCACGGCGCGTGGGAATGCAGGGCCTGCAACCGAGCCTTCCAGCTGAAGTACCTCGGGCTGCTGGCCCGGGGTGTTCGGTCCAATGCAGCTGGAGGGGACGAGATATGACCACGACTCAGGACGGCGGTCTCACCACCGCGACTCCCGGCGCGGCCGGCCTCAAGGACCTGGCCGAGCAGGCGGGCCGGGACCTGGAGGACGCCTCCGCGCTGGAGATCCTCACCTGGGCGGCCGAGACCTTCGGGAAGAAGTTCGCCGTGACCTCCTCCATGGAGGATGCGGTCGTCGCCCACCTGGCCTCCCGCGCCTTCCCCGGCGTGGACGTGGTCTTCCTCGACACCGGCTACCACTTCGAGGAGACCATCGGCACCCGCGACGCGGTCGAGGCGGTGATGGACGTCAACGTCATCACCCTCACCCCGCGCCGGACGGTGGCCGAGCAGGACGCGCAGTACGGCCCGAAGCTGCACGACCGCGACCCCGACCTGTGCTGCGCCCTGCGCAAGGTCAAGCCCCTCGAAGAGGGCCTGAGCGCGTACGACGCCTGGGCGACGGGCCTGCGCCGCGACGAGTCCCCGACCAGGGCGAACACCCCGGTGGTCGGCTGGGACGAGAAGCGGCAGAAGGTCAAGATCTCGCCGATCGCCCGCTGGACCCAGGACGACGTGGACGCGTACGTGGCCGAGCACGGGGTGCTCACCAACCCGCTGCTGATGGACGGCTACGCCTCCGTCGGCTGTGCCCCGTGCACCCGCCGCGTGGCGGAGGGCGAGGACGCGCGGGCCGGCCGGTGGGCCGGGCGGGGCAAGACCGAGTGCGGACTGCACGGCTGATGACGACGACCAGCGAAGAACTTACGGAGACACAGCAGATGAGCGTGAGCGACCAGGGCGCCACCGTGTGGCTGACCGGGCTGCCCAGCGCCGGCAAGACCACCATCGCCTACGCGCTGGCCGAGCGGCTGCGCGCCGAGGGCCACCGCGTGGAGGTGCTCGACGGGGACGAGATCCGCGAGTTCCTCTCCGCCGGCCTCGGCTTCAGCCGCGAGGACCGGCACACCAACGTGCAGCGCATCGGCTTCGTCGCCGAACTCCTCGCGAGCCACGGCGTCAAGGCGCTGGTACCGGTGATCGCGCCGTTCGCGGACAGCCGTCAGGCCGTCCGCAAGCGGCACGCCGCCGCGGAGACGAACTACCTGGAGGTCCACGTGGCCACCCCGGTGGAGGTCTGCTCCGAGCGTGACGTGAAGGGCCTGTACGCCAAGCAGGCGGCGGGCGAGATCTCCGGTCTGACCGGGGTCGACGACCCGTACGAGGCTCCGGAGTCCCCGGACCTCCGTATCGAGTCGCACACGCAGACCGTCCAGGAGTCGGCTTCGGCCCTGCACGCGCTGCTCACCGAGAGGGGTCTGGCATGACCACGGTCGCCCACCTGCACGAAGAGACCGACGCGCCCTACGCGCTGTCGCACCTCGACGCCCTCGAGTCCGAGGGCGTGCACATCTTCCGCGAGGTGGCGGGCGAGTTCGAGAAGCCGGTGATCCTGTTCTCCGGCGGCAAGGACTCCATCGTCATGCTGCACCTGGCGCTGAAGGCGTTCGCGCCGGCGCCGGTGCCTTTCACCCTCCTGCACGTCGACACGGGGCACAACTTCCCCGAGGTGCTCGAGTACCGCGACCGCACGGTCGAGAAGCACGGCCTGCGCCTGCACGTGGCGTCCGTCCAGGACTACATCGACGCGGGCAAGCTGCGCGAGCGCCCGGACGGCACCCGCAACCCGTTGCAGACCGTCCCGCTGACCGAGGCGATCCAGCAGCTCAAGTTCGACGCGGTCTTCGGCGGCGGCCGCCGCGACGAGGAGAAGGCCCGCGCCAAGGAGCGGGTCTTCAGCCTCCGCGACGAGTTCTCCCAGTGGGACCCGCGCCGCCAGCGCCCCGAGCTGTGGCAGCTGTACAACGGCCGCCACGCGCCGGGTGAGCACGTGCGCGTCTTCCCGCTCTCCAACTGGACCGAGCTGGACGTCTGGCAGTACATCGCCCGCGAGGGCATCGAGCTGCCGGAGATCTACTTCGCGCACGAGCGCGAGGTGTTCCAGCGGGGCGGCATGTGGCTGACGGCCGGCGAGTGGGGCGGCCCCAAGGAGGGCGAGACGCCCGAGACGCGTCTCATCCGCTACCGCACCGTCGGTGACATGTCCTGCACCGGCGCCGTCGACTCCGACGCCGCCACGCTGGACGCCGTGATCGCCGAGATCGCCGTCTCCCGCCTCACCGAGCGGGGTGCGACCCGCGCCGACGACAAGATGTCCGAGGCCGCGATGGAAGACCGCAAGCGCGAAGGGTACTTCTAGAAATGACCTCCACCACCGAGCAGTTCGCCAGCCTGGCCGACCCTTCCGTGACCACGCTGCTGCGCTTCGCGACCGCCGGTTCCGTCGACGACGGCAAGTCCACCCTGGTGGGCCGGCTGCTCCACGACTCCAAGTCGGTCCTGACCGACCAGATGGAGCACGTCGAGGCGGTCTCCCAGGCCCGCGGCCAGGACGCCCCCGACCTCGCGCTGCTCACCGACGGCCTGCGGGCCGAGCGGGAACAGGGCATCACCATCGACGTCGCGTACCGCTACTTCGCCACCGCGCGCCGCCGGTTCATCCTCGCCGACACCCCCGGGCACGTGCAGTACACCCGGAACATGGTCACCGGTGCCTCCACCGCCGACCTGGCCGTGGTCCTGGTCGACGCCCGCAACGGCGTGATCGAGCAAACCCGCCGGCACGCGGCCGTCGCCGCGCTGCTGCGCGTCCCGCACGTGGTGCTGGCCGTCAACAAGATGGACCTCGTCGGCTACCAGGAGTCCGTCTTCGCGGCGATCGCCGAGGAGTTCACCGCGTACGCCTCGGACCTGGGCGTCCCGGAGATCACCGCGATCCCGATCTCGGCACTGGCCGGGGACAACGTGGTGGAACCGTCGGCGAACATGGACTGGTACGGCGGCCCGACGGTGCTCGAGCACCTGGAGACCGTACCGGTCAGCCACGACCTCACCGCCTGCCCGGCGCGTTTCCCGGTGCAGTACGTGATCCGTCCGCAGACCGCCGAGCACCCGGACTACCGGGGCTACGCGGGCCAGATCGCCTCCGGCGTGCTGCGGGTCGGCGAGGCCGTGACCGTACTGCCGTCCGGCCGCACCTCGGTCATCGAGGGCATCGACGCGCTCGGCGAGAGCGTCGACATCGCCTGGGCCCCGCAGTCGGTGACCGTGCGCCTCAAGGACGACATCGACATCTCGCGCGGCGATCTGATCGCGCCGTCCGCGAGCGCCCCTGCCACCACGCAGGACGTCGAGGCGACGGTCTGCCACGTGGCGGACCAGCCGCTCGCCGTCGGCGCCCGGGTGCTGATCAAGCACACGACGCGGACGGTCAAGGCGATCGTCAAGGAGATCCCCTCGCGGCTGACCCTCGACGACCTGTCCCAGCACCCGAACCCCGGACAGCTGGTGGCCAACGACATCGGCCGCGTGGTCGTCCGTACGGCCGAGCCGCTCGCCCTCGACGCCTACGCCGACTCCCGCCGCACCGGATCCTTCCTGCTGATCGACCCGGCCGACGGAACCACCCTGGCGGCGGGCATGGCCGGCGAGTCCTTCGCGTCCACGGCCGAGACCACCGTCCAGGCCGACGAGGAAGGGTGGGACTTCTAGCCCATGCCTTCCGACATCTACTCCACCTTCGCGAAGGAGGGCGGCCGCGTGGGCTGGGGGTACCCCCGGACGAAGTCTGGGGGAGCCTCCCTCGGCAGCGGCCGGGGAGGGGTGGCGCGATGTGCGCGCTGACCGCATGGCCGTCGGCATCCCGCTGCCGCGCCGGCACCCCCCACGAGCTGTACCTGCCCCTGCTCCACAGACGAAGACGTGCGTCATGAGATGACCACGTCACGAGAGGAAGTCCTCCCGTGCCTGCCACCGGTTCCACCCGCACGACGCGTGCCACCCGATCGACCCTGCGCCGCGGCCTCGTCGCCGCTGCCGCCCTGCCGCTGCTGATCGGCGCGCTCGCCTCCTGCGGCTACGGTTCCCAGGCCGTGAAGGACGAGCCCAAGGCGGTGGGCGCGGCCGGCGGCGACAAGCTCTCCGCCTCCGAGGTCCGTATCGGGTACTTCCCGAACCTGACGCACGCCACGGCTCTGGTCGGGCTCCAGGAAGGCCTGATCCAGAAGGAACTGGGCGGCACGGCGATCAAGCCGCAGGCCTTCAACGCCGGCCCGTCCGAGATCGAGGCCCTCAACGGCGGCTCCCTCGACATCGGCTTCATCGGCCCCTCCCCCGCGATCAACGCTTACGTCAAGTCCAAGGGCTCCAACCTGCGGAT
>JAEBET010000001.1:0-727915 GCA_049998195.1 Streptomyces sp. cmx-11-4 | reverse complement strand
TCCGCAACCGCAACTTCAGCCTCATCGCCCTGATCGGCTTCCTCGTCGGCTTCGTCACCGTCGGCGGCGTCTTCTACCTCCCCCTCTTCCTCCAGACGGTCCAGGGCGCCTCCGCCACCAACTCCGGCCTGCTCCTCCTGCCCCTGCTCGCCTCGATGCTGACCGTCTCGATGATCACCGGCCGCATCACCAGCAACAGCGGCAAGTACAAGGTCTTCCTGGTCGTCGGCGGTGCGCTCGTCGTCGTCGGGCTCTTCCTGCTCGGGACGATGGACACCAGCACGCCCCGCCTGGTCTCCGGCCTCTACATGGCCGTCTTCGGCGCCGGGATCGGCTTCCTGATGCAGATCACCATGCTGGTCGCACAGAACAGCGTCGAGCTGAAGGACATGGGTGTCGCGTCCTCCACCACCGCCCTCGGCCGCACCCTCGGCGGCGCGTTCGGTGTGGCGCTGATGGGCACCATGTTCACCTCCCAGGTCACCAGCGCCATGTCCGAGCGCCTGGGCCCGCAGGCCGCCGGAGCCGTGGGCTCCGCCCAACTCGACGCGGCGAGCCTGGCCACGCTGCCCGAAGCGGTCCGCGAGGCCTACCGGTACGCGGTGGCCGTCGGCACCCACTGGGCCTTCCTGGTCTGCGCCGGCATCGCGGTACTGGGCTTCGTGGCCGCGGTCTTCATCAAGGAAGTCCCCCTCCGCGGCGCGACCCCCGCCCCCGCCGCCGACGAGACCAAGGACGACGAGACGGCCCCCGCACTGCAGGAATCAGCCGCTCACTGATCCGTCACCCACTGAGCGGAGCGATCGGTCGGAGTGACTGCGCGAACGAACTGACCGACATGACGGCCCGGCCCCGGTGGACGAATGGTCCACCGGGGCCGGGCCGTTGCCGTGCCCGAGCCGTCGGCCGCACGGGTTTCGCCCTGGTCTCACGGGCCCCGTCCGTCCCATTAGTTGGATTTTATGGACCAATGGCCCGGAACCCGCCTGTTGCGCCGAACGTCCTGATCCACAGAACGCTGACGAGCGGATGGGGAGTGGACATGGGGTTCTGGACACGCACGAAGGAGAAGGGCATCCGGGCCCGCGCGGTCGTCGCGGCTTCCGCCGTCGCCGTGGCGGCGACGGTGTGGGGCGTGGCGAGCGCGGTGGAATCGGGGCACGACCCCGCGCACCAGAACGTGTCCCGGCAGAAGGAAGCCGGGAACCCCGGCGGCCAGGCGGGGCAGCAGCAGCCGCAGCGGATACCCGAGGGCATAGCCCACGCCTCGGAGGGCGGCGGAAACACCGTCAACATCACCATCGACGACGGCCCCGACCCCCGCTGGACCCCGGAGGTCCTGGGCGTACTGAAGAAGTACGACGCGAAGGCGACCTTCTGCATGATCGGGCCGCAGGCCAAGGCCCACCCCGACCTGGTCAAGAAGGTCGTCGCGGCCGGCCACCGGCTCTGCGACCACACCATGGACCACGACACGGCCATGGACAAGAAGTCCGTCGCCTACCAGGAACAGCAGATCCTGGACGCGAAGCGGCTCATAGAGGAAGCCGCGGGAGCCGGTGCGAAGGTCGACTACTACCGGGCCCCCGGCGGCGCCTTCACCCCCGACAGCCGGCGCATCGCCGCCGCGCACGGGATGCGCCCGCTCGGCTGGAACGTGGACACCAAGGACTTCGGCAAGCCGGGTACGGCCGCCATCGTCGACGCCGTCAGGCGCGAGATCGGCAACGGCCCGACCGTGCTCTTCCACGACGGCGGCGGCAACCGCGGACAGACCGTCGACGCCCTCGACCAGGTGCTGGCCTGGCTGGGGGAGCAGGGCCGGCCGACCGGCTTCCCGGTCCGCACCGCCCCCGAGGGCCCCGACGCCTCCTGACACGCCGTCCGGCAAGCGAACGGGTGAGGGTCGACGATGTGGCCCGGCCCCGGGTGTTCCCTGGTCGGGCACATGCGCACGCCGCGCCGGACGCCCGACCAGGAGGCCCCCGTGACCATCGCCCCCGCCAACCTGTCCGACCCCGTCGTCGGAGCCTTCGTCACCGCCGTCAACGCGCACGACAAGGACGCATTCCTCGCACTCCTCACCGCCGACGCGACCATGGTCGACGACGGATCGGAGCGCGACCTCGCGCAGTGGATCGACAAGGAGATCTTCGACTCCGGCGGCCACATGAACGTCCAGTCCGAGTCGTCCAACGGGCAGGCCCTGGTCGTCGACTACCGCAACGACACCTGGGGCGAGATGCGCACGCGCTGGTACTTCACCATCGCCCCCGGCGGCGGCAAGATCAGCCGCTTCGAGACCGGCCAGGCCTGAACCACCGCCAGTAGCCGATGTGCCGGGCGGCGGGCGCTCCCGTACGGGTGAAAGCGCGCCCGGTGTCGTTCCGGGCCGCCGCGGGTCCCGTTGGACCGGGCATGAAGCGCACCCGCATGGCAGCTCTCGCCCTCGCCACCACCGCGGCGGCCCTCGCCCCAGCCCTCGTCCATCAGGCCACCGCGGCGGAGGGGACGGCGTACCTCCAGGACCCGGCCGGGGGCGAGAAGTCCATGAAGTCGAAGTGGACCAAGGACGACATGCACAAGGTGGAGGCGCAGTTCCGCTTCCACACCGGAGTCCGGTACGAGACGGTCACCCGCCCCGGCCACTCCGGCGCCCCGGACTACGAACGCCAGGTCCCCGACCCCGACACGCTGGCATGGGAGCCGTCGTACGAGTTCGCCTGGTCGGTGTCGGACTCGAAGCTGGTGAAGCAGGTGGTGACGACCAAGGAGGACACGCACCCGATCGAAGTGCACGCCGTCCTGCGCACGGCCAAGGGGGCCAAGGCGGGGGAGGTGCGCCGGAAGCTCGACGGGAAGCCGGCGACGGGGCGCGAGAAGGTCGCGGGCGGCAAGCGGATCGCATGTGACACCGGGGAGTACACGGTGGAGTGGTCGGTGACGCGCTCGGGCTACGGGACGCTCACGGGCTCGCTGCGCTGGGACTCCAGCTGTGAGCAGCACCGGAAGGCGTTCTCCCCGGACCACGGGAAGCAAGGGCAGTAGCAGGGCCTGTAGGGACTCCGGGGGGCGGGGTCGAGGCCGGCCGCCCTGCGCACCTTGTGGGTGCTCGGCGGGCGACGGGGCCGGCGGCCTCGGATCGAGGGCCGTAGGGCCATCCTGCCGCACGGGGTGGTCTGCGGCATGGGGCGAAGGTCCCGTGTCACGGGGTTCCTTCAACGCTTCTTCGAGACCTCGTTCGCCTGGGAGGCGATGTCCTCGAGGACGGTCTTCGGGTCGACGTTCGGTTCCACCGCACGGCCGATGTTGCGCTTGATGGTGTCGCTGACGCTCACCCAGGACGGATCGTTCACCGGGTAGAGCTGCGCACCGTACAGCGCGGACAGGAACAGCTGGTCGGTCTTCTCGAGCCCGCCGCCGGCCGGGGTGCGCGAGGCGGTGACGGTGGACGGCAGCAGGTGGTAGCGCTTGGCGAACTCGGACAGGTTCTTGTCCTGGTAGACGAAGTCCAGGAACTTGCCGATCCCGGCGCGCTTGCCGTTCTGCTTGAAGGCCATCATCCAGTCGGCCACGCCGACGGTCGGCGGGACCTCCCCGCTGGCGAGCGTGTCCGAGACCGGCATGGACACGGTGCCGACGCCGATGCCCTTGGCGCGCGCCTCGTGGGCGAGCGACGGGTAGCCGTTGAGCATGCCGACCTCGCCCCGCAGGAACGCGGCGAAGGCGTCGGCGCGGTTCAGCTGGGAGGGCGGGGTGGGGCCGGTGAGGCCCGGGGCGACCAGGTTGTCCTTGACCCAGCGCCAGGTCTCGATGTTCGGGTCGGAGGCCAGGCTGTAGTTGCCGCTGCTGTCGGCGTATCCGCCGCCGTTGCTCAGCTCCCAGATCATCGCCTCGGCGTGTGCCTCCTCCGGGCCCAGGGGCAGTGCGTACGGGAACTTCACGCCTTTGTCCTTGAGCGCCTTCGCGGCGGACTTGAGGTCGGACCAGGTCTTGGGAGCGCCGACTCCGGCTTTGGTGAACAGCGCCTCGTTGTAGAAGAGGAGGCGGCTGCTCGCCACGAACGGCAGACCGTAGAGGGTGCTGCCGACGGTGCCGGCCTCGGCGAGCGGCTGGAGGAAGTTCGCCTCCCGGGCGACGGAGAGGAGCTCGTCCGCGGAATAGAGCTTGCCCTGGGCCGCGAAGTCCGAGTAGGAGCCCATGAGCGCGATGTCCGGCGCGTTCCCCGCCTTGACCATACGGGAGACCTCGCGGTCGATGTCGGCCCACGGCAGGAGCTTGACCTCGACCTTGATTCCGGGATTGGCGGCGGTGAAATCCTCCGTCACCTTGTCCCAGAACGCCTTCGAGCTGGTGGCCGGAGTGTCGCCGTATTCGGCGGCCACGAGGTGCAGCGTGCCGCCGTCACCCGCGTCGCCGCCCGAACTGCCGCATCCGGCCAGAGGTATCAGCAGACCGAGCACGACCGTGGAGGCGGCCGTGCCGAAGATTCTTCGTCCCACGGGTGTATTCCCCTGATTTTCTTTTGGATCTCATGACTACTTATGAGTTGCTCCGGGCTGGGGTGTCCCTCGGTGTCCCTCGATGGCCCGTTGGCCGGAATTCTCTCCTGAAAGTGGGGTGACTGATTCCATTGGGGTGCACTTGTGGTCAATGCTCCAACTGGGGCTTTTCCGGATGGTGTTTTCCGATATGTGATCAACAGGACGGACGCGCGTAGACATGCCGAAACGCCCGTTTCCGGTGATGGAACGGGCTCGAGGGTGTGACGGGAACGTCAGTCGGCGAATTCGCCCGCGTACGGGTCGGGCTCGCCCGTCTCGGGGTTGCGGCCCTCCTGCCACCTGCGCTGGGCCTTGCGCCAGTGGACGAAGCTGAGGTGGCCGCCGTCCCAGAAGGTGATGCTGACCGGGCTCACGTCGAACTCGTCGGAGCAGAGCCGGTAGAGGAATTCGGCCATGCCGTACGGGTACACGGCGAAGGAGTCGGCGGTGTGCCGCCCGCACACCAGGACCGGCCACCGGTCCGGGTCGGGGTCGGACGTGAGCCAGCACAGGATGTCGGACCCGCCGGTGACGCCCCAGGCGATGATCGCCTCCGGGTCCACGTCGAAGGCGGCCCGGCCGCCCTCCGCCTCCCAGACCTGGCGGGCGTTGTCGGTCTCCTCGGCCATCTCGGCCGGGTCCCACTGGAGTCCGGGCTTGGGCAGGGGGAGCAGGATGCTGGCCTCGCCGTTGATGGAGCCCGCGCCGAAACGTCCCATGAAGGCGACGAAGTCGGCCGGGAACGGGGTGCCCCAGGCCGCCTCGGCGCTCTGCCAGTCGATGTCCTCGTCAGCGCCGTGCGTCGCCGACATGATTTGCTCCAGCGCCTTGATGCGCGCGTTCTCCGTCATGCCGCTCCCCTGACACCCCAGCTCAACCGCCCCAACCTACCGCCGAGGCGCAACCTCCACTAGGACCTGTCCACGCGCACGGTGGTGCCCGGCCCCAGCCCCCAGCCGACCATCGCCCCGGCTGCCGCCTCCAGGACGTGCCGGGAGCGCGGCCGGGGCAGCCCGAGGCGGCCCGGGGGCATCGTCACCACGGCCAGGACGCGCAGGTTCCGGTCGAGGTACGCCACGTCGATCGCGAAGCGCATCCGGAAGGTGTGCACGCTCGCCGCGGGGGTCAGCAGCATCGCCCCGGCGATGCCGTCCCGGCCGAGGAGGCCGCGGGTCCGGGCCCGGTAGGAGGCGGCGACCTCCAGCGGCACCGCCACCGCGCCGATCCTGAGGGTGGCCGTGCCGTCCTGCCAGTTCGCCATGGCGGCAGCCTAGGTCCTGCGGAGCGGGGGCAGTGGGTTGGGCCCGGGCCCCGGGTTTCCGCGCCCGGCGGGGCTGAAAGATCGGGGCTCCGCCCCGGACCCCGCGCCTCAAACGCCGGCGGGGCTGGATGGGCCGGGGGGGCTGGATGGGCCGGCGGGGCTGGTGGGTGGAAGGTGCCGGGGCTGGAAGGTGTGCGGGGTTGGGCCTACCTTCGGGGGATGGGCGTCATCGTGATCGTTCTGGCCGCCGCGTACGGCGCCGCCGCGGGGCTGCTCATGCCGCGCGCGGCCTGGCGGCTGTCCGTCGAGCCGGGGGAGCCCTGGCGTGAGCGCTGCCCGCAGGGGCACGTGCTGCCGGGCTGGCTCGGTGCGGCCCGCTGCCGGGTCCCCGCGGCGGCCGTCGCGGCGGGGCCGGACGCCGCGCCGCCCGGCCCCGCGGCCCCGCACGGGTACGGGAGGCGGGCCCTGCCCCTCGCCGCCCTCAGCGGGGCGGTCTGCGCCGCGCTCGGGGCGGCCGTAGGGGCGCGGCCCGAGGCCCTGGTCTACGTGGGGCTGGCCCCGGTGCTCTTGCTGCTCGCCCTCGTCGACCGCGCGGTGCACCGGCTGCCCGACGTACTGACCCTGCCGCTCGCCGCCGCGGTCGCCGCCGGGCTCGGGGCGGCGGCCCTCCTGCCCGGCGCCGCAGGCCACTGGCGGCTCGCCCTGTTCGGCGGCGGCCTGCTCGCGACCGGGTACCTGGCGCTCTTCCTGGTCAACCCCGCGGGGATGGGCCTCGGCGACGTCAAGCTGGCGCTCTCGCTGGGGGTCGCTCTTGGGTGGTACGGGTGGGGGGTATGGGCGGCCGGGGCCTTCCTGGGTTTCCTCTACGGGGCCCTGTACGGCCTCTTCCTGCTGCTGCGCGGCTCCGCGACCCGGAAGCAAGGCTTCGCCTTCGGCCCGTTCATGGCCGCCGGAACACTCACCGGAGTGCTGCTGGGCGGTTTCGGAGCGTAATCGTGGCGCGCCTATGCACGCATCTCGCTTTACGAAGGGTTATGGTGGAACCCCCCCCCTCGGGCCGGTCCGTATCCCCCCCACGGACCGGCCCGTTTTTGGTTCTCCGCCCCCTACCGGCATACGCGCAGGTCAGCCGCGCTGGGCCCAGAGGTTGGTGCCGGGGGTGGACACGGCGAAGGAGTCGATCTCCTTCAGCTCGGCCTCGGAGAGCGGATCCGCCGCCAGCGCGGCCACGTTCTCCTCCAGCTGCCTCACGCTCGACGCGCCGATCAGCGCCGAGGTCATCCGGTCGTCGCGCAGCACCCACTTCAGCGCCAGCTGCGCCAGGGACTGGCCGCGCCGCGCGGCGATCTGGTTCAGCCCGCCCAGCCGGCGGAGCACGTCGTCCGACAGCAGGTCCGGGTTGAGCGACTTGCCCTGGGTGGCCCGCGAGCCCGCCGGGATCTCGTTGAGGTACTTGCCCGTCAGGAGCCCCTGCGCGAGCGGCGCGAAGGAGATGCAGCCCATCCCGGCGTCCTCGAGGGTGTCCAGCAGGCCGTCGTCCTCGGTCCAGCGGTTGATCATGGAGTACGAGGGCTGGTGGATCAGCGGACGCACCCCCATCCCGCGCAGGATCCGCACCGCCTCGGTCGTCTGCTCCGCCGTGTACGAGGAGATGCCGACGTAGAGCGCCTTGCCCTGCTGGACCGCGGACGCCAGGGCGCCCATGGTCTCCTCCAGCGGGGTCTCCGGGTCGAAGCGGTGCGAGTAGAAGATGTCGACGTAGTCCACACCCATCCGCTTCAGCGAGGCGTCCAGCGAGCTCAGCAGGTACTTGCGGCTGCCCCACTCGCCGTACGGCCCGGGGTGCATCAGGTAGCCGGCCTTGGTGGAGAGGATCAGTTCGTCGCGGTGGGCCGCGAAGTCCTGCGAGAAGATCTTCCCGAAGTTCAGCTCGGCCGACCCGGGCGGCGGACCGTAGTTGTTCGCCAGGTCGAAGTGGGTGATGCCGAGGTCGAAGGCCCGGCGGAGGATCGCCCGCTGGGACTCGAGCGACTTGTCGTCTCCGAAGTTGTGCCAGAGGCCCAGGGAGATGGCGGGGAGCTTGAGGCCGCTGTGGCCCGTGCGCCGGTACTCCATGGAGTCGTAGCGCGCGGGCTCTGCCCGATAGGGATTGGTATCAGTCACGTTGTCCTGCCTATCACGGAGCTGTGACAGACCGAGTTGGGTACCCCCTCCCGCCGCGCAGTAATGTGGCGCACTCGGGGGACCGCAATTCGCACGGGGGCATTGCACGGAGGGGCTGGAAGATCGTGAAGCTGCGCGACCTGGTGTACAGGCTCTACGCACGCCGGGTGGAAGGCCGCCTCGACCATGACGCGGCGCCCAAGCACATCGGCGTCATCCTGGACGGGAACCGGCGCTGGGCGAAGGCGTCCGGAGGTACCACGGAGCAGGGCCACCAGGCCGGAGCCGACAAGATCTCCGAGATGCTGGGCTGGTGCACCGAGACGGACGTCGAGGTCGTCACCCTGTGGATGCTCTCCACGGACAACCTGGACCGGCCGGAGGTCGAGCTCCGCCCGCTGCTCAACATCATCGAGAACACCGTACGGGGCCTCGCCGCGGACGGCCGCTGGCGCGTCCACCACGTCGGCAACCTCGACATCCTGCCCGCGCGGACGCAGACCGTGCTGAAGGAGGCCGAGCAGGCCACGCACGACGTCCAGGGGATACTCGTCAACGTCGCCGTCGGCTACGGCGGTCGTCAGGAGATCGCCGACGCGGTCCGCTCGCTGCTGCTGGAGCACGCGCGGAAGGGCACCTCCTTCGAGGAGCTCGCCGAGATCCTGGACATCGACCACATCGCGGAGCACCTCTACACGCGCGGCCAGCCCGACCCGGACCTCGTGATCCGCACCAGCGGCGAGCAGCGGCTGTCCGGATTCATGCTGTGGCAGAGCGCGCACTCCGAGTACTACTTCTGCGAGGTCTTCTGGCCGGCCTTCCGGAAGGTCGACTTCCTGCGGGCCTTGCGCGACTACGCGGCCCGCCACCGGCGCTACGGCACCTGATCCGCCCCGGATTCACCCGGGGTGGTCTCTGACGCCCCTTCGGTCACCGCCGCACCCTCCTTCCCAAGCTTTCACCTGGGATTCACCGAGCGTCCGTCATATGCCATGGCATGGCCTGGCCTGATCGGGGAATACCACTTTCAGGTCGACGCCCGATCCACGGGTGTCGAGTCTCAGCGGACGGCATGGGGCCGTCCGCCCGGGAGGCCCTTTGCACCAGGACGCACGTGCGGTTCGCACGGACGGAGTGGAGGGCCGGGAATCGGCCCTGGCATGGGTGCCGATGACCGGTCCGGTCTTCATGGCCCGACCTCTTCCGAGGGGGTACGTCCTTCCGTGGTGACCAGCACAAAGCGCCGCCTGCCCGACAGGCGGACCTACGTCCTCGACACCAGCGTCCTGCTGGCAGACCCCAACGCGATCTCCCGCTTCGACGAGCACGAGGTCGTGCTCCCGATCGTGGTGATCACCGAGCTGGAGGCAAAGAGGCACCATCCCGAACTCGGCTACTTCGCGCGCCAGGCCCTCCGCCTGCTCGACGACTTCCGGGTCCGGTACGGACGCCTCGACGCCCCCATCCCACTGGGCGATCTGGGCGGCACCCTGCGCGTCGAGCTCAACCACTCCGACCCGGGTGTCCTGCCCGCCGGCTTCCGGTTGGGGGACAACGACTCGCGGATCCTCGCGGTCGCCCGCAATCTCCAGGCCGAGGGCTACGACGTCACGGTGGTCTCGAAGGATCTCCCCCTGCGCATCAAGGCCTCCTCGGTGGGGCTGATCGCCGAGGAGTACCGCGCGGAGCTCGCCATCACCGATGCCGGCTGGACCGGCATGAGCGAGCTCGCGCTCTCCGGCGAGCAGGTGGACCTCCTCTTCTCCGAGGAGCGCCTGTACGTCCCGGAGGCCGCCGAACTGCCCGTGCACACCGGGCTGGTCCTCCAGTCCGAGCGGGGCAAGGCGCTGGGCCGCGTCACGGCGGACGGCAACGTGAAGCTCGTACGGGGCGACCGCGAGGCCTTCGGGCTGCACGGCCGCAGCGCCGAGCAGCGCATCGCCCTGGACCTCCTCCTCGACCACGAGATCGGGATCCTCTCGATGGGAGGCCGGGCGGGTACCGGAAAGTCGGCGCTGGCGCTGTGCGCGGGCCTGGAGGCCGTGCTGGAGCGGAGGCAGCACCAGAAGGTGATGGTCTTCCGGCCGCTGTACGCGGTGGGCGGGCAAGAGCTCGGCTACCTGCCGGGTGACCAGGGCGAGAAGATGAGCCCCTGGGCGCAGGCCGTCTTCGACACCCTCTCCTCGGTCGCCGGGCGCGAGGTCATCGAAGAGGTGCTGAACCGCGGGATGCTGGAGGTCCTCCCGCTCACGCACATCCGCGGCCGCTCGCTGCACGACGCCTTCGTGATCGTGGACGAGGCCCAGTCGCTGGAACGGAACGTCCTTCTGACCGTTCTGTCCCGGATCGGCGCGAATTCGCGGGTCGTTCTGACCCACGACGTCGCCCAGCGGGACAACCTGCGGGTCGGCCGGTACGACGGAGTCGTCGCCGTCGTCGAGAAACTGAAGGGGCATCCGCTCTTCGCGCACATCACCCTGACGCGCTCGGAACGCTCCCCGATCGCGGCGCTCGTCACCGAGATGCTGGAGACCCTCTGACCCCGGCAGGGGGCTGAAACGGTCAAAAATCCCATAGCGGGAAAGTGAGTTGACGCCGTCCGGTAAAGGCCCGAGAGCCTAGCCGGGCGGCGTCGCGCTGCACAGGCCTTTGGCGAAACCAACCGCGACTTGCCAGGTGTGACCTTTCCCACGCACCGCAGAATTGCCCTGCG
Organism: Streptomyces sp. cmx-11-4; assembly: GCA_049998195.1. GTDB lineage: Bacteria > Actinomycetota > Actinomycetes > Streptomycetales > Streptomycetaceae > Streptomyces. The sequence continues at coordinate 717,234 of JAEBET010000001.1, read as the reverse complement.
GTGTCGAGGTCCGGCAGAGTCTGTTTTCCGTCAGGCCCCGCATACGGCACTTCCGTACCTCCCGTGAGGTACGAGCAGCACCACAACTCCACAGCCGATTGCCGTATGCCGCCCGGAGTTTCACGCGACAGCCTCCGCAAGGAGCTGCTGCCACGGGCCCGCGTCTCCAGTGACCCCAGAACCACGGAGACCAGTGTCGAGGGGCACTCTTGCGCCCGCTCGGTCACTGCGGACGCTGCTGGAAGGACACCGTGTGAGCCGGATCTCGGTTCGGGGCTTCGCAGTGGCTTCTGCCACCGCGGTCACCACCGTCGGCGCAGTCGTGGGCGTTGCCACCGGCGACCCCACCTCGAACGATCTCGAGACGACCGCGTCCGGGGCGACCCTCCTCACTGACATCCCGGTCGGCGACCAGGCACAGGTCCAGAGCGCGTCCCTGACGCAGCAGGCCGACACCATCGCCCACGCCGCCGCCGCCGACGCCAAGCGCTCGGCCGAGGAGGCGGCCCGCATCCAGGCCGCCGAGGACGCCAAGGCCAAGAAGGCGGAGGCGCAGAAGGCGGCCGACGAGAAGGCCAAGAAGGACCGCGAGGCGAAGGAAGCGGCCAGCCGCTCCGCCGCCCGTGACGCCGGCGACTTCGCCGTCCAGAGCTCCTACACGGTCGCTCAGGTCAAGGCCATCGCCCAGCAGATGGTCCCGGCCGGCCAGTTCCAGTGCTTCTCGAACATCATCAACCAGGAATCCACCTGGAACTACCTCGCCGTGAACAAGTCCTCGGGCGCGTACGGTCTGGTCCAGGCGCTCCCGGGCTCGAAGATGGCCTCGGCCGGTGCCGACTGGCGCACCAACCCCGCCACGCAGATCAAGTGGGGCCTGAACTACATGGAAGACCGGTACGGCGGCCCGTGCGGAGCCTGGAGCTTCCACCAGGCCAACGGCTGGTACTAGGCGACACCGCCGCACCCGCTCGACTCCGGGGAGCCCCGCACCGTCCGACGGTGCGGGGCTCCCCGCGTGTACGGTCTTTCGAGGCGTGATCAGCGGGGCGGGGGGAAAGGGATCGACATGGCGAAGAGGGAAGGCTGGCTAGGCCGGCTCGGGAGCAGGCTGAACCGGATGGAGGCGCGGCTCGACGAGCGGCGCGCCGAGGTCGAGGCCGAGGCCAGAGGCGACCTCCCACAGCCCGCCCCCTCCGGCCGGGGACCGGCGCCGGCCGCCGCGGCGGTACCGGACCCCGCGCCCGCCCCGGTGTTCCCCGAGCGCCCCGACCCGGTGAGCGTGGTCCCGTGGGGCATGCGGGTCGCCGCCGAGGTCAGCTGGCGGCTGCTGCTCCTGGCCGGAATGCTGTGGGTCCTGATGAAGGTGATCAGCGAAGTCCGCCTGGTCGTCCTCGCCTTCGCCGCCGCCATGCTGGTCACCGCCCTGCTCCAGCCCTTCGTGGTCCGGCTGCGCAGACTGGGCCTGCCCCGGGGGCTGGCCACCGCCGTCACCGCGATCCTCGGCTTCGTGGTCATCGGGCTCGTCGGCTGGTTCGTGGTCTGGCAGGTCATGGAGAACCTCGACGACCTCTCCGACCGGGTCCGCGACGGCATCAACGAACTCAAACTCTGGGCACTGGACAGTCCGTTCCACGTGACCGAGAAGCAGATCAACGACATCGCGAAGAACCTCAGCGAGACCATCGGCACCAACACCGAGCAGATCACCACGGCCGGCCTGCAAGGCGTGACCGTGCTCGTCGAGGTGCTGACGGGCATCCTGCTCGCGATGTTCTCGACGCTCTTCCTGCTCTACGACGGCAAGCGCATCTGGACGTGGACGCTCGCCCTCGTCCCGGCCGCCGCCCGGCCCGGCGTGGCGGGAGCCGGTCCGCGCGCCTGGCGCACGCTGACCGCGTACGTACGGGGCACCGTCCTCGTCGCGCTCATCGACGCCATCTTCATCGGCCTGGGCATCTACTTCCTGGACGTGCCGATGGCCGTGCCGCTGGCCGTCTTCATCTTCCTGTTCGCCTTCATCCCGCTGGTCGGCGCGGTGGTCTCCGGCGCGCTCGCGGTGGTCGTCGCGCTGGTGACCCAGGGCGTGTTCAGCGCCCTGATGGTGCTGCTGGTCGTCCTGGCGGTGCAGCAGATCGAGGGCCATGTGCTCCAGCCCTTCATCCTGGGCCGGGCGGTACGGGTGCACCCGCTCGCGGTGGTGCTCTCGGTGGCCGCGGGCGGCCTGATCGCGGGCATCGGGGGAGCGGTCGTCGCCGTACCGCTGGTCGCCGTCACCAACACCGCGGTGGGCTATCTGCGGGCGTACTCGCGCGAGCAGCTGCACAGGGGGAACCGAGCGGTCGGCCCGGGCCCGCACGGGGCCACGGCCCTCGGCTCTGCGGTACGGGAGGGGGGCAGCGGTGATCAGTGAGCCGGAGCTGGACGGGGAGTGGGGGCCGGAGCGGCCGGCCGAGGCGGCGGAGCCCGGAGCGGGGGACAGGCCGTTACGGCGCCCGCCCGCCCGCCCGTGGCTGTGGGCGCTGGGCGGGGCGGTGCTGGCCTCGGCGGTGTGGGCGGGCACGCTGGCGGTGCAGGATCGTTTCGTCGCCGCCGGGCCGCCGATCGCCTACCGGCACGTCGAGGACCTGTGCTCGCGGGTGCGGCTGCCCGCGCTGGGCGCGATGGCCGGGGAGTTCGAGGGGGGTCCGCAGCGCCAGGGCGAAAGCGCCGCCCTGGACTGGGCGTACTGCCAGTACACCACGCCGCGGTCCGAGGGCCGGGCCTCCTACCTGGCGGAGGTACGGGTCGAGCTGCACAAGAAGAGCGACCCCCAGCACGAGTTCGGCAACGGGCCGGTGCTCAGTCCGTTCATGGACGTGGAGACCGTTCGCCCGGAGAAGGTGCCCGGGCTCGGGGAACAGGCGCTGGTCTCCGGGCTGGTCAGGTCTCCGCAGCTCCAGGTGCTCGACGGTGGTGCGGTCTTCACGCTGGGCGCCCAGTGGTGGGGTGAGGACGGGGACGACGAGATCGACAGTGACGCGCTGCGGGCGGCGATGATCGAGGACATGCGCGACCTGATGGGCCACCTGAAGAAGTGACGTCGGACAGCACCGTGCCCCCGCCGCCGGGAAGGCTGCGGGGGCACGGGACCTCGTACGGGTGACTACTCGGCGGCGAGCGCCGCTTCCGCGTCGAGGGTGACCGCGACGGCCTGGATCACCGAGGCGACCTTGAAGGCCTCCTGGACGGTCTCGCGGTCGACGCCGGCCTTGCGCAGGACCTGCTCGTGCGAGTCCAGGCACTGGCCGCAGCCGTTGATCGCGGAGACCGCGAGCGACCACAGCTCGAAGTCGACCTTCTCCACGCCCGGGTTGCCGATGACGTTCATCCGCAGGCCCGCACGCAGCGTGCCGTACTCCGGGTCGGAGAGCAGGTGCCGGGTGCGGTAGAAGACGTTGTTCATCGCCATGATCGCGGCGGCGGACTTGGCGGCGGAGTACGCCTCCGGCGACAGGTTCGCCTTCGCCTCCGGCTCCAGCTCACGCAGGACGCGCGGGGAGCGGGCGGCGATCGCGCAGGACAGCACGGTGCCCCACAGCTGCTGCTGCGAGAGGGTGTCCTGGTTGCCGATGACCGAACCGAGGTTCAGCTTCAGGTCCTTGGCGAAGTCCGGTATGGCGGACTTGAGGGAGTCGAGGGACATCCGTCACTCACCGGCCAGCAGCGCGCCGGCGTCCAGGGTGCCCTCGCCCTTGTTCCAGTTGCAGGGGCACAGCTCGTCGGTCTGCAGGGCGTCGAGGACCCGCAGGACCTCCTTGGGGTTACGGCCCACGGAACCCGCGGTCACCATGGTGAACTGGATCTCGTTGTTCTGGTCGACGATGAAGACGGCGCGCTGGGCGAAGCCGTCCTCGCCCTGGATGCCGCACGCCTGCATGAGCTCGTGCTTGGAGTCGGCCAGCATCGGGAAGGGCAGGTCACGCAGGTCGGCGTGGTCCTTGCGCCAGGCGTGGTGGACGAACTCGGAGTCGCCGGAGACGCCGAGGACCTGGGCGTCGCGGTCCTGGAACTCCTCGTTCAGCTTGCCGAACGCGGCGATCTCGGTCGGGCAGACGAAGGTGAAGTCCTTCGGCCAGAAGAACACCACGCGCCACTTGCCCTCATAGGTCTTGTGGTCGATCTGCGCGAACTCGCTGCCTGCCTCGAGCGAGACACAAGCGGTCAGATCGTAGGTGGGGAACTTGTCACCGACAGTGAGCACGTGCTCTCCTTGCGGACGAGGAAAGTGACCTTTTTGGGGGCTTTCCAAGGGGGTTGGACGGATCTCACATGCTGGCACAGCTGCATTGATTACGGAAATAGCTACACTTGAGTCCGGTGATCGGAGGTACCTATCAGTGGCTGCCGGTAATAGGGGAGCGAAGCAACCCACCCTGGCGCAGCTGCGCGCCTTCGCGGCCGTGGCCGAGCACCTGCACTTCCGGGATGCCGCCGCCGCCATCGGGATGAGCCAGCCGGCGCTGTCCGGGGCCGTGTCCGCCCTGGAGGAGGCGCTCGGGGTGCAGTTGCTGGAGCGGACCACCCGCAAGGTGCTGCTCTCCCCGGCGGGGGAGCGGATCGCGGCCCGGGCGCGCGTGGTGCTCGCGGCCATGGGCGGGCTGCTGGAGGAGGCCGAGGCGGTACGGGCGCCCTTCACCGGAGTGCTGCGGCTCGGGGTGATCCCCACCGTGGCGCCGTACCTGCTGCCGACCGTGCTCGGGCTGTTCCACCGGCGCTATCCGCGGATGGACCTCCAGGTCCACGAGGAGCAGACCGCCTCGCTGCTGGAGGGGCTGTCCGGCGGACGCCTCGACCTGCTGCTGCTCGCCGTGCCGCTGGGCGTGCCCGGGGTCACCGAACTGCCCGTCTTCGACGAGGACTTCGTCCTGCTGACGCCCCGGGAGCATCCGCTGGCCGGGCGCAAGGACATCCCGCGCGAGGAACTGCGCGGACTGCAGCTGCTGTTGCTCGACGAGGGGCACTGCCTGCGGGACCAGGCCCTGGACATCTGCCGGGAGGCCGGGCGGCTTTCCCGAGGCGTGGGGCGCAGCCCCTCCGCTGCGGGCGGTGGCGGGCGACGGGAGGGCGGCGCGGACGTCACCACGACCGCCGCCGGGCTGTCCACCCTCGTCCAGCTGGTCGCCGGCGGGCTGGGCGTGACCCTGCTGCCGCGTACCGCGCTGCGGCTGGAGACCACCCGCAACGAGTACCTCGCCACCGGGTACTTCGCCGAGCCCGCGCCGTCCCGGCGGATCGCCCTGGCCATGCGGACGGGGACGGCCCGCCAGGAGGAGTTCCGGGCGATCGCGGCCGCCCTGCGGGAAGCCGTACGCCCGCTCCCGGTGTGGCCGACCGACTGAACCGGCGGGCCGTCCGGGGGCGGGCGTACGCGGCTACTCCGTGCGCAGGCCGTCCGGGCGCATCAGGCGCAGCAGCAGCGGCAGGCTCAGCACGGTGACCAGCGCGACCACACCGGCACCCACGCCGGCCATGCTCGCGACCGACAGCCAGTCGATCCGTACCGGCGCCGCGGCCATCCGCATGAGCACGGCGCCCAGCCCCACCCCGAACACGGCGGCCAGGCCCAGCCCCAGACCGATCGGCAGGGCGGTCTGCCACAGCACCGACAGGCTCAGCGTGGAGCGCTTGGTGCCGAACGCGACCAGCGCCGACAGCAGCTTCTTGCGTTCGCGCAGCTGCTCCAGCTGGGAGACCAGCAGGCTCGAGCCGATGAGGATCAGCACGGCGGTCGCCCCGAAGAACAGCCCGGTGCGGATCGCCGAGTAGCCGCCGTCCTGCTTCGTGGCCCGCAGCGTCATGACGGGGGACAGCGGGGACGCCTTGAAGACGGCCGTCCGGGCCCGCTCCAGCCCGTCCGGCACCGATTCGTCGGCCTGCACGTAGATCTGGGTCGACCCGAAGTCGCCGGTGTCCTTCGGCGCGACCGACGGGGTCACCAGCAGACCGGAGCGCAGGTGTCCGGTCGGGTCCGGGCGGCTGGCGACCGGGCGGGCGGTGGCGGGCACGGTCCACTCCACCGGCTCGGCCCTGTCCGGGTAGCCCATCACATTGCCCACGAACAGCTTGTCGCCGGGGGCGGCCGTGCCGCCGTACGGGCCGCCCCCGCCGGTGTGCTCGCCGGTGGCCAGGAAGGCGTCGCCGTCCTTGCAGGAGTCCAGCGCGGCGACCTCGCGCAGCGCCTCGCAGCTGCCGATGGTGACGTTGATCAGCGCGGCCTGCTCCGGAACCTCGTGCGCGGCGCCGGCGGAACGCAGCGGGACCGTCTTGACGATGCCCTCGGAGCGGGCGACCTGCTGGGCCAGCTGGTCCACGTCGGTCTTGGACCCGCGGTCGACGAGGATCGAGACGGCGGCCCGCGAGGGGTCCTGCCCGGTTTCCTCGGTGTAGTCGCCCTCTACGGCCGCGAACAGCATCTGCAGGGCGATGGCGCCCGCGACCGCCACGGCGATGCCGTTGACGAGACGGGCGGCGCCGCCGCTGTTGACCTGGAGGCGGCGCACGGCCAGCTGCCAGGAGACCGGGCCGCCGGACATCCGGCCGACGCATCGTTCCAGCACCCAGGGCAGCAGCACCGTGATGGCGACCAGGAGCAGCACCACACCGGCGGTGACCTGCCACTGATTGAAGTTCCCGCCGTCGTTCCCGCGGCCCGTCATCGGTGCGAGCAGGCCCAGTCCGGCCAGCGGCAGGAGCAGCCGCCACCAGATGCGGCGCCCCCGCGGCCGGGCCGTCCGTACGACGCCCAGCGGCTCGATCACCACGCCGCGCAGTGCGAACAGGGTGACGGCGACGGCCGCGGCCGGCACCGCGACGGCGACGAGGACGGCCAGCCACACGGTCGGGTCGAGGTCGGCGGGGAAGAGGCTGCGCCGCTGGAGGTGGAAGCCGCCGACGAGCCGGCGCCCCATCAGGAAGAAGCCGGTGCCCAGCACGAGCCCGGCCAGCGCCCCGGCCAGGGCCTCGCCCGCGGCGATCCGGCGGACCATGCGGCCGTCGGCGCCGACCAGGCGCAGGGCCGCGAGCCGGCGGTCGCGGCGCTCGCCGCCGAAGCGGACGGCGGCGGCGATGAACACGGCGACCGGCAGCAGCAGGGCGACGAAGGTGAGGACGACCAGGAGCAGCAGAACCGGGCTGAGCCGCTCGGTGGGCCGGTCGTAGCCGAACGCGGTGATCCGCTGGACGCGGTGCGAGGTCTCGGAGGCCGCCAGCAGCCGGTCGCTGCCCGCGTAGAAGACCAGATCGCGGGGGCCCGTCAGCCCGGCGTCGGCGATGACCTCGGTGATCCGCCCGTCGAGTCGATCGCGCAGCAGCGCGCCGTCCGGGGAGTCCAGCAGCTCCTCCAGGGCGGGGGAGACGGCCATCTCGCCGGGGCCGGGGACCTTCTTCAGGCCCGGTGGCACCGGGGCCCGCGGGCCCTCCGCCTGCAACAGGCTGCCCTCGATGTCCTGCCGGTGGTACGTCTGGTTCGCCGGTGCGGTGAGCAGGGTGTCCGGCCCTGGGTGCTCGGCGGTGGCGGTCATCGTGCCGCGGGCGTCGCCGCGCTCGGCGCGGGCGGCGAGCGCTCCGGGGATCGCCGTGCTGATGAGCAGCAGCGCGACGCCGAGGCCGACGCCCATGCCGGTGAGCAGCGTGCGGGTCCAGCCCTCGCGGCCGCCGGCGAAGGCGAACCGGGCGCCCATGGCGAGGTCGCGGGACCACGTCCGGAGCTTGCTCATACGATGCGCTCCATGTCGCGGGACTTGCCGTCGCGTACGACGATCTCGCGGTCGGAGTAGGCGGCCACGCGGGTCTCGTGCGTGACGAGGACGACGGCGGCGTTGGCGGACCGGGCGGCCTCGGTGAGCAGCTGCATCACCAGTTCGCCGTTGAGGGAGTCGAGCGCGCCGGTGGGCTCGTCCGCGAAGATCACCCGGGGCCGGGTGACCAGGGCCCGGGCGACGGCCACGCGCTGGCCCTGGCCGCCGGAGACCTCCCCGGGCCGCTTGGGGGCCACGTCGTCCACCTGGAGCCGCTCCATCCACTGAAGGGCCGTCCGCTCGGCCTCCTTGCGCTTGACGCCGGTCAGGCGCAAAGGGAGGGCGACGTTCTCGACGCAGGTCAACTCCGGTACGAGCTGCCCGAACTGGAAGACGAAGCCGAACTCGCCGCGGCGCAGGGCGCTGCGCTCGGCGTCGTTCATGGCGGACAGTTCGCGGCCGTCGTAGGTGATGGTGCCGGAGTCGGGCGGGACGATGCCGGCGAGGCAGTGCAGCAGGGTGGACTTGCCGGAGCCGGAGGGGCCCATGACGGCGACGACCTCGCCGGGGTGGATGGAGAACTCGGCGCCGTCGAGCGCGCGGGTGGGTCCGTACTCCTTGCGGAGGCCGGTGGCGGTGAGCAGGGAACCGGCCGGGGTCATCGGCGTACCTCCTGGGCGAGCTGTTCGAGCCGGGCGGCGGTGAGCTCCAGCCACCGCAGGTCCGCCTCCAGGTGGAACAGGGCGTGGTCGCAGACGAGTTGGTCCGCGAGGTCGCCCCCCCGCTTGCGCTGGGTCAGGATGCGCATGAGGCGCAGGTGCTCGGCGCGCTGGGTGTCCAGGAGCTCGGCCGCGCCGCGGCCGGTGAGCAGGGCGAGGACGACCTTGGTGTACAGGGTCGAGTGGAGGTACGGCTCGGGCTTCTCGGGCTGGGAGAGCCAGGTCTCGACGTCGGTGATCCCGGCGTCGGTGATGGCGTACCGCTTGCGGTCGGGACCGCCGCCGCTCTCTATCCCCTCGACCTCGACGAGGCCGTTCTTCAGGAGGCGGGACATGGTCGAGTAGACCTGCCCGTAGGCGAGCGGGCGATCGTGGCCGAACTTCTCGTCGAAGGCGCGCTTGAGGTCGTAGCCGTGGCGCGGGCCGGCCTCGAGGAGGCCGAGGAGGGTGTGACCGATGGACATGCGGATGACTGTACACCGCGTGTATACCTACGGTGTATACCCGGGGCGTATAGCTCGACGGAGGTACGCCCCGGCCCCGCCGGCGTGTGAGGCGCGGGGTCCGGGGCGGGGCTCCGATGGAGGGGTCAGTCCGGGGACTTCGGGGGGCGGCCGCGGCGGGGGATCGGGCCCGGGCCGGAGGGGAGGCGGCCGGACTCCGCGAGGGCGCGGCGCAGCAGGAACTCGATCTGGGCGTTCGCGCTGCGCAGTTCCTCCCCCGCCCAGCGGGCCAGTGCGTCGTACACCAGCGGATCGAGCCGCAGCAGCACCTGCTTGCGCGGCTGCCGGCCCGCCCGGCCGCCCTCCTCGGGCGGGGTCACTGGTAGAGGGTGCCCGCGTTGACCACGGGCTGTGCCGCACGGTCCCCGCAGAGCACCACCATCAGGTTCGACACCATCGCGGCCTTGCGCTCCGGGTCCAGGTCCACGATCTCCTCCTCGGCCAGGCGCTTCAGGGCCAGTTCGACCATGCCCACCGCGCCCTCCACGATCTGTTTGCGGGCCGCCACGACCGCGCCCGCCTGCTGGCGCTGGAGCATCGCGGAGGCGATCTCCGGAGCGTATGCGAGGTGGGTGAAGCGGGACTCGATGATGGCCACCCCGGCCGCGTCCACCCGGGCGTGCAGCTCGACGGCCAGCTTCTCGGTGATCTCCTCGGCGTTGCCGCGGAGCGAGAGGCCGCCCTCCTCGTGCGCGTCGTACGGGTACTCGATCGCGATGTGCCGGACGGCCGCCTCGGTCTGGGTCTCGACGAACTCCGTGAAGTCCTCGACCTCGAAGGTGGCCCGCGCCGTGTCCTCGACGCGCCACACCACGACCGCGGCCAGCTCGATGGGGTTGCCGTAGGCGTCGTTGACCTTCAGCACGGCCGTCTCGTGGTTGCGCACGCGGGTGGAGATCTTCTCCCGGGAGGTCAGCGGGTTGACCCAGCGCAGGCCGTCCGTGCGGATCGTCCCCCGGTAGCGGCCGAACAGCTGGACCACCCGTGCCTCGCCCGGCGCGATCGTGTTGAGTCCGCTCATCGCGATGATCGAGGCGAGGGCCAGCAGGACGCCGGCCGCGATCAGCGAAGCCTTGGCGGCGACGGCCGTCAGCACCGCGCCGGTGACGATCAGGCCCGCCCCGGCCGCGACACCGGCCAGTCCGAGCAGCAGCGCCAGGCCGCCGCCCACGCTCCGCGCGGTGAATTCCCGTACGTCCTGCGGAGTGGAGATGTCATTCGTCATCGTTTGCCCCGTTTCTCGTGGTCGCAGCTGGTCGAGCCGCTTAGCAAAGTGATATCACTTTTTTCTCCCACGGCAACCCTTCGGGCATTGTGTGCGTCGGTTCCTGTGGTGTGGGTGCTGATTCTCACGTCCGAATTGACCGGTATTGGCCATGGTTGGCCAACCTTTGTCACAGCCTGCGGTGTTAGCTTTCTGAGCTGACGTCGGGGGGTATATCGAGCGGAGCGGGAGCGATGGGCCGAGCAGAAGCGCGTAAGGCGCAGCAGCAGCGCGGTGCGCGGCGGGCGCCGAGCGGACGTGCCAAGGGCGCCAAGGGGCAGAGCGGCGCCGGCAAACGCACCGGCATACGTCGCTTCTTCACGTGGAAGAAGATCCTCGGGACGTTCCTCGGGCTGATCCTGCTCATGATGGCCGGGGCGATCATCCTCTACTTCTCGGTGAACGAACCCACCGACCCGAACGAGTCCGCCACGCTCCAGAGCAACACCTACCGGTACTCCGACGGCTCGATCATGGCCCGCACCGGTCAGATGAACCGCGAGATCGTCCCGCTCGACAAGATCCCCGAGGAAGTCCGCACCGCGTTCATCGCCATCGAGAACAAGTCCTTCTACGAGGACCGCGGCATCGACGTGATGGGCGTGGCCCGAGGCCTGTTCAACACGGTCACCGGCAAGGGCAAGGCCGGTGGCTCGACGATCACTCAGCAGTACGTCAAGAACTACTACCTGACGCAGGACCAGTCGCCCACGCGCAAGCTCCGGGAGCTCGTCATCTCCCTCAAGGTCGACCGGCGCCTGGACAAGGACGAGATCCTCGCCGGCTACCTGAACACCAACTTCTACGGCCGCAACGCGTACGGGATCCAGGCCGCGGCGCAGGCCTTCTACGGAGTCGACGCCGACAAGCTCACCCTGGAGCAGGGCGCCTACCTCGCCGCCGTCATCCAGGCGCCCAGCCAGTACGACCTGGCGACGGCCGGCCCCAACGGCACGCGGCTGGTCAACATCCGCTTCAACGCCGTCCTCGACAACATGGTCGAGATGGGCGAGCTGGACCCGGCCAAGCGCAAGACCATGGCCCTCCCGGCGCCGATCAAGCCCAAGCCCCGCCCGGGCATGGACGGCCAGAAGGGCTACCTGATCCAGGCCGCCGTCGACGAGATGGACGAGCAGAAGATCACCGACGCCCAGATCGCGGCCGGCGGCTGGAACATCGTGCTCAACATCGACCCGAAGAAGCAGGCGGCGCTGGAGAAGGCGGTCCAGGACGAGCTGGAGTCCAAGCTCGACCGCAAGGACACCAAGAACCGGCCCCAGGACCAGAGCGTCCAGGCGGGCGCCACCTCGGTGGACCCGAAGACCGGTGCGATCGTCGCCATGTACGGCGGTCAGGGCCTTGCCGAGAAGGACGCGAGCAACGCCCTGCGCACCGACTACCAGCCCGGCTCGACCTTCAAGCCGGTCGTGCTCGCCGCCGCCCTGGAGAACAACGCCACCACCCAGGACGGCAAGCCGATCACCCCGAACGCGTTCTACGACGGCACCAGCAAGCGCCAGGTCGTCGGCAGCAAGATCCCGTTCAACCCGCAGAACCAGGACGACAAGGACTTCGGCAAGGAGATCACCGTCCAGGACGCGACCAACTTCTCGGTCAACTCCGTCTACGCGCAGATGATCGTGGACGTCGGCCCGCCGGCCGTGAAGAAGACGGCCCTGGCCCTCGGCATGAAGGACCGCGAGGGCTGGCCCGAGGACAAGCCGGCCATGTCGCTCGGCACCATGAGCGCCAACACCCTGGAGATGGCGGGCGTCTACGCGACCCTCGACAACCACGGCAAGAAGGTCACGCCGACCATCATCAAGAGCGCCGAGCACAAGGACGGCGAGTTCACCCCCCGTCAGGCCGTCGGAGCGCAGGCCATCAGCCGCCAGACCGCCGACACCGTCACCAAGGTGCTCACCGGCGTGGTCAACGACGGCTCCGGCAGCAAGGTCAAGAGCAGCGCCTACGAGGCCGCGGGCAAGACCGGTACCACCGAGTCCAACGTGGCCGGCTGGTTCACCGGCTACACCCCGGAACTGGTCACCGTCGTCGCGATGTTCGGCGAGGAGCCCGGCACGCACAAGCAGGTCACCCTCACCGGCACCGCCGGCGGTGGCCGCGCGGGTGGTTCCAGCTTCCCCGCCGAGATCTGGAAGGCGTACACGCTGGCCGTGCTCAAGGGCGTGAACACGAGCAAGTTCGACGTGTCCGAGGCGGAGATGGGTGCCCCGCAGGCGCCGTCGCGCAGTGCCTCCCCGACGCCCTCGCAGAGCGCCTCCAGCCAGCCGCCGGCCAGCAGCCCCCCGCCGCAGAACTCGCCGAGCCCGACGCCGACCCCGACGCCGAGCAACACCCCGACGAAGTCGCCGACTCCGACGAAGTCCCCGACTCCGACGGCGACCAACACCGGCGGCCCGAAGCCGCCGGACCCGCCGCTGTTCCCGCAGACGGACAGGCGCTGACCCCGGACGCCGGCCCCCTGAGAACACCACCGCCCCGCAGCCTTCAGGCTGCGGGGCGGTGGTGTTCTCAGGGGGTGACGCCGTCGCGGTTCAACGCCGTTCGGGAACCGCCGGCAACGCCAGCTCGAACCAGACCACCTTGCCGCTGCTCAGCCGGGTGGCACCCCAGCGGCGGGCCATCCGGTTCACCAGGAACAGGCCGCGGCCGCCCTCGTCGGTGTCCCGGGCCCGGCGCTGGCGCGGCAGCTGCGGGGAGTCGTCGCCGACCTCGCAGCGCAGCACGTCCGTACGCAGCAGGCGCAGGGTGACGGGCCGTTCCGCGTACCGGACGGCATTGGTGACCACCTCGCTGACGAGGAGCTCCAGGGAGTCCTGGAGCTCCTCCAGGCCCCACCGGGTCAGGGCGCGCCGGGCGAACCGGCGGGCGCGGCCGGGAGCGGTCTCCTCCGGGTCCAGGAACCAGTACGCCACGTCACTGGGCGCGATCCCGTCGAACCGGGCCGCGAGCAGCGCGATGTCGTCGTCCCGGTCGCCCGGGCCGAGCATGTCCAGCACGTCGTCGCACAGGGCCTCCAGCGGCGGCGGGTGGTCCAGGCCGGTCAGCTGCGCGGTGGTCGCCAGGCGCTCCCGGAGCTGCTCGATGCCGGTCCACACGTCCCGCAGCCGGGACTCCACCAGCCCGTCGGTGTACAGCAGCAGGGTGGCCCCGGCGGGCGCGTCCAGCTCCACGGCCTCGAAGTCCACGCCGCCGACGCCGATGGGGGCGCCCGGGGGTACGCGCAGCACCTCGGCGCGGCCGCCCAGGTGCAGCAGCACCGGCGGCGGGTGACCGGCGTTGGCGATGGTGATCCGGTGCGAGACGGGGTCGTAGACGGCGTACAGGCAGGTGGCCATGCGGTCGGAGCCCAGGCGCTGCGCCTGCTCGTCCAGGTGGTGCAGCACCTCGGCGGGCGGCAGATCCAGCTGCGCCAGCGTCTGCGCGGTGGTGCGGAGCTGGCCCATGATCGCTGCGGAGGTCATGGAGTGCCCCATGACGTCGCCGACGACGAGGGCGACCCGGCTGCCGGGCAGCGGTATGGCGTCGTACCAGTCGCCGCCGACGCGCGCGGTCTCGGCGGCGGGCAGGTAGCGCGAGGCGAGCCGCACCCCGGTGGGCTGGGGCAGGCTGTCGGGCAGCATGGTGCGCTGGAGCTCGTCGGCGATGTACGCCTCGCGGCCGTACAGGACCGCCTTGTCGATGCCGAGCGCGGTGTGCGTGGCCAGCTGGGCGGCGACCAGGAGGTCGTTCTGCTCGAAGGCGGGCCGCTCGGGGCTGCGCAGGAACACGGCGGCGCCGATCACCCGGCGGCGCCCGCGCAGCGGAGCCAGCACCGCCCGGTTGCCGCGCGGCAGCGGATGGTCCGAGCCCAGCAGTTCGGGCAGCGCGGCCTTGGCCGCCGCGGAGGAACCGAAGACGGGCCGTACGCCGCGCAGCACCTCGGCGAGCGCGCCGCCGGACCGGACCTCGCACAGCTCGGCCGCGGGCAGGTCACCCTGCGGGCCGACCAGCGGCAGCTGGCTGAAGTCGAGCTCGCCGGTGGCCCCCGCGGCCCCGGCGAGGTCCAGGCCCGCGCCGATGGTGCCGCCCGAGGCGGCATCGGTGAGATCGTCGATCGGCCGGAGCCGGTCGGTGCGGCGCAGCCTTAAAACGACCGGGCCGACGGGGCGCTCGTCCCCGACCGGCAGCGGGTCGCGCAGGTAGACGAGGATGGCGTCCGAGAACGTCGGCACGGTGGCCCGGCACAGGCCGAGCACGATCTCGTCGAGGTCGATGCCGCGGGCGATGCGCCGGGTGGCGGCGCCGACGAAGCGCAGCCGGTCCCCTTCGCGGCGCGCGGCGGTGTCCCCGGCGCCGCCGCCGGCCGGTGTGCCGGCCCCGCCGCCGAGCCGGTCGCCCCCGGCGGGGTGGAGGGAGCGGGGGCCGGGCCCGTCCGGAGCGCCGGCCGGGCTCTCGGCCGCGTCCCGGGCGGGCAGTCCCTGCGCACCGTCGACGGCCGCGTTGCGCGCGGCGCCGGTGTCCCTGGCCCGGGCGGCGCCGCCGTCCCGGGACATGGCGACGCCCCGGCCGGGGTCGGCGCCGGCCGGAAGGTCCGCCGACGCGACACCGCGGGGCCGGGGGAGCCCGGCGGGCCCCCCGCCCGGCTCCGTGCCAGGGCCCTGCGCATGCGTGCGTACGGCCTCGGCGGCGGCGATGGGCGCCTTGCCGTGGCCGGCCTCGTCCGTCCCTCCGCCGGAGGCGACGGGCTGCGGGCCCTCCTGAGAGGTGGGGTACTCCGTCACGCGTGGAATTCCGTCCGTTTGCGCTCGATGTGCGCTGCACTCAACTCGGTCAGTCGCGGTATACCCGCTCAGCGGCCGGGGCACCATCACCCCGCGATACCGCGTCTCCCCCGTTACCTCTCGCCCTGCGTCGACCTCCGGTCAAATCCCGCGTACGGCACGACACTTGCGCACACAGGGTCTCATCGCGCCGTCCTGCGCGCGCGACGTTGCGGAGGACGATCCTACGTTTGCACCCCAGGGGCGCATCAAGGGTCTCATGAGGTCATATGCGCAGGGGTGCGGTCCCAGTCCTCCGGCAGTTCCGGAACCGTCCAGGCCGGATCCGGCCGCCAGTTCTCCCAGCCGTCGCCGAACGGCGCACCCCACTGCCGGATGACCCGGACCGCCGCCCGGCCGGCGTCCCGCACCCGGTCCGCTTCCTGCGGACCCATCAGCCCGGAACTCTGCGCCTGGGCGAACTCGTCCTCGTCCCGCCACTTCCAGCTGCGGTCCGGGTAGACGGAGATGTCGAGGAAGTGGTCCACGGAGTCGACCCCGCCGGACCAGCGCGAGCGGGGCTCCTCCAAGTTCACGTACCAGCTCTTGAACTGCCAGCCGTGCTCCCAGAACAGCCACACCGACCACGGCTCCCCGGGGCGCGCCAGCTTCAGCACGCCCGCGCCGAACCAGCGCGACCGTACGGTGGTGCGCGGCGCGGTGTAGCGGGTGGCGAGCGGCTCCTCGTGGACGGGAGTGCCGTCGGCGAGGACCGGTTTGACGCACTCGGTGCCGGGAGCCATCCAGACGGCGAGCAGCTCCTCTGTGTCCTGCACCACCGTCACGGGACGGCAGATGTGCACCTGGCCCTTCAGCCCGGGGGCGTGGTCGCGGTAGCGCCAGAGGATCTGCTCCCCGGGCGCCCAGTGCGTGCCCTGCGCACGCGTGCGCGCGGAGCTGCCCGCAGGCCTGAAGGTACCTGTCATGCGCAGATCTTAGGGCGGCCGCCCCCGCGGATGCCGCGGTGCAGGTCACCGAGGGGGCGGGGGACGGTAAACGACCGGATTCGGACCCTGCCGCGAGGCCGCTCAGGGGTGGGTCATGCGCAGCACGTCCAGTGCCTCGTCGAGCTGCTCGAGGGTGAGCGCGCCGCGGTCGACGTAGCCGGACTCCAGGACGACCTCCCTGATCGTCTTCCGCTCGGCGAGGGACTTCTTGACGACCTTGGCCGCTTCCTCGTAGCCGATGTACCGGTTCAGCGGGGTCACCACGGAGGGCGAGGATTCGGCGTACTCCCTGGCCCGCTCGGCATTGGCGGTGATGCCGTCCACCGTACGGTCGGCCAGCAGGCGGCTCGCGTTGGCGAGCAGCCGAACCGATTCGAGGAGGTTGCGGGCCATCACCGGGAGCATCACATTGAGCTCGAAATTGCCGGCGGCGCCCGCCACCGCGACGGTGGCGTCGTTCCCCATCACCTGTGCGGCGACCATCAGGACGGCCTCCGGGACGACCGGATTGACCTTCCCGGGCATGATCGAGGATCCCGGCTGGAGATCCGGGAGATTGATTTCGGCCAATCCGGTGCGCGGGCCGGAGGCCATCCAGCGCAGATCGTTGCAGATCTTGGTGAGCGAGACGGCGATCGTTCGGAGCATCCCCGAGGTCTCCACCAGCGCGTCCCGCGCCCCCTGGGCCTCGAAGTGGTCGCGGGCCTCGGTGAGCGGCAGCCCGGTGTCCGCGGCCACCTCGGCGATCACGGCGGCGGAGAAACCGGGCGGCGTGTTGATCCCGGTGCCCACCGCGGTGCCGCCCAGCGGCAGCTCGGCCAGCCGCGGCAGGGCCGAGCGCAGCCGCTCGACGCCGTAGCGGACCTGGGCGGCGTACCCGCCGAACTCCTGGCCCAGGGTGACCGGCGTGGCGTCCATCAGGTGCGTCCGTCCGGCCTTGACGACCTGCGCGAACTCGGCGGACTTGCGCTCCAGCGCGGCGGCGAGGTGCTCCAGGGCCGGGATCAGGTCGCGGGTGACGGCGGCGGTGGCGGCGATGTGGATGGACGAGGGGAAGACGTCGTTGGAGCTCTGCGAGGCGTTGACGTGGTCGTTGGGGTGCACCTCCCGGCCCAGCCGCTCGGTGGCCAGGGTGGCGATCACCTCGTTGGCGTTCATGTTGGACGAGGTGCCGGAGCCGGTCTGGAAGACGTCGATGGGGAAGTGGTCGTCCCAGTGGCCCAGGACGACCTCGGCGGCGGCGGACCGGATCGCCTCGGCGACGTCCTGCTCCACCACGCCGAGGCGCGCGTTGACCGCGGCGGCCGCGGCCTTCACGCGGGCGAGCGCCTCGATGTGGGCGGACTCGAGCCGCTGTCCGGAAAGGGGGAAGTTCTCCACCGCGCGCTGGGTCTGAGCACGCCATTTGGCGTGGGCGGGCACCCGTACGTCGCCCATGGAGTCGTGCTCGATCCGGAACGCATCGGCCTGCTGCTGATCGGTCATTTTCGTGGCCTCCTCAAAAAGTTGAGCAATTGTCTTGTTCGAAGTGTTCCCAACTCCCCTACCGACCAGTAAATACCGGGGGTAACACCGGCACTCGGGGAGGCGTTCATGACACGTGCACACAAGAAACCCAGGCTCAGATGTACCTTCGCCGCCATCGCGGCGGCGGCGGCCGCCCTCGGGGGCGTCACCGCCATCACCCCCACGGCCCAGGCGGCGGTGCCCACGGCGACCGCGGCGGCGGCCGTGACCCCGCTCCCGCCCGAGCTGGAGGCGATCCGCGCGGCCGAGGCCGTCAAGATCTACGGGGACGCCGCCATCCGCCCGCTCGGCGAGCGCAAGACCGGCCTGATCTCGCTGGGTGACAGCGAGATCTCGGGCGAGGGAGTCGGCAACTACGACCCCGCGACCAACACGCCGAACAACCAGTGCCACCGCTCGCCCGACGCGGCGATCCACCGCACCGGCATCCCGGCCGACCTCACCTTCAACGTCGCCTGCTCCGGCGGGTACACCGGCAACATCAGGATCGGCGGCGGCAAGCAGTACGCCGACGAACTGGTGCAGAGCGACAGCCTGGCCGTCAAGGCCCGCAACACGAAGATCAAGATGGTGCTGCTGGTCGCCGGGGCCAACGACGACCTGCAGTTCGGCCCGGTCATGACCGACTGCGTCACCCGCTGGGTGCTCAGCCAGGGCACCTGCGAGCCCAAGTACGCCCCCGGCTGGCAGGCGCGCGTCGACGGCCTGAAGCCCAAGGTCGAGGCCACGGTCGCCGACCTCAAGACGGTCATGCGCGACGCCGGTTACGCCGACTCCGACTACAAGCTGGTCGTCATGGGCTACCCCAGCCCCATCGGCCCCGACTTCTACGACAACCCGAACTTCCCCGGCAAGCTGCCCGGCGGCTGCGCCGGCTACGACTCCGACGCCACTTGGGGCCGCAACTACGCGGTACCCACCTTCGAGAAGGGCATGCGCGCCGCGGCCCTCGCCTCCGGCGCCACCTACCTGGACAACTCGCGGCTCTTCCACGGGCACGAGGTGTGCATGGAGGACACCTGGGCCCGCGGGCTCTACCTGGACCTCGGCGACCACTTCCCGTGGGACGAGAACACCGCCCGCCAGTCCTTCCACCCCAACTACCGGGGCCACGGCGCGTTCGCGTCCTGCCTGACCCAGCTCTACAACTCCGGTCTGCGCGAGGCCTCCTGCGCCGACCCGGCGAGCACCGGCACCCCCGTCCTGCAGGCCGGGGCCTGGGACGACAAGTTCAAGCCCCTGAAGAACGAGGGGACCGGCACCTGCCTCGACGCCAACGGCGGCTCCAGCGCCAATGACACGGCGATCCTGGGCTGGGACTGCCACGGCGGCCGCAACCAGGGCTGGTGGTACGACACCGCCCGCAAGTCCGTCCACATCGAACTGACCCAGGACCGCTGCCTGGACGCTCCCGGCGCCCGTTACGGTCCCGGCACCGGCCTGATCATCTACAACTGCCACGGCGGTGCGAACCAGCAGTTCGTCCGCGACGGCGCCACCCTGCGCCCCGCGGCCTCCCCGGGCATGTGCCTGACGGTGGCCACCGCCCGCGAGCCGCTGCGCCTGCAGACCTGCAACGGCTCGGCGAACCAGCGCTTCGCGTAGTTCCGAGGCCTGAAGGCACTCGGCACCAAGGCTGAGGCCCGAAGTCCTCGTATCCCCCCACACCCGGCCGGCGCACCCCGGCCGGGTGCTCACAGGTCGAGCAGCAGCTTGCGCACGTCCCGCGGCCGGTTGGTGATGATCGTGTCCACGCCGAGGCGCACGCACAGTTCCACGTCCTGCGCCTCGTCCACCGTCCACACCCGAACGGCCAGCCCCTTGGCCTTGAGCCGGGCCACCAGCCCCGGGTCCCGCCGTACGAGGTCGATGCCCGGGCCCGCGTGGGTCGCGTACGGGGGCCGCACCGGGCGGACCGTGCGCTCGATCAGGAACACGGTGGGCAGGCCGGGCGCGAGCCGGTGCATCCGGGTCAGCGCGGTGCGCGAGAAGCTCATCACCTCGACGCGGCCGGTGGCCCCGTCGGCCAGCCCGTACTCCCGGAGCATCCGCACCAGCTCGGCCTCCAGCCGGCCGCCCGCGCGGGACGGGTGCTTGGTCTCGACCGCGAGCCCGACCGGCCTGGGCGCGGCCAGCGCTTCCTTGAGCAGGTCCTCGAAGAGCAGCACCCGGGACCCGGCGTGCTCGGCCCCCTTCCACGCCCCGAAGTCGAGCGCGCGGAGCTCCTCGTAGGTCATCTCGGATACGAACCCCCGCCCGTCGGAGGTCCGCTCGACCCGCCGGTCGTGCACACAGACCAGCTTCCGGTCGGCGGTGAGCCGCACATCGCACTCGAGCGCGTCGGCCCCGTCGGCGATGGCCTGCCGGTAGGCGGCCATGGTGTGCTCGGGGTGCTCGTGGGAGGCCCCCCGGTGGGCGACGACCCGGACGGCGCGGGCGGTACGGAGGGACGGCGTCGCAGTCATGCGGGAGATCCTTGCAATCCGGGGTGAACGAACAGGCGCGGGCCTGTGTCCCCGACGTTAACCGTGCCGGGCCCCTGTCGGGGGCTTGGCGCGGTCGGCTCGGCTGTGGCGGGGGTGGGCCGCTGCCGCTGCCGCTGCCGCTGCCGGGGCCGGGGTGGGGGCAGCTCCGCGCAGCGGCCAGGCTTGGGCTCGGTTACGGCTTCGCCGGCGGTCGGGGGGCCAGGGGGGCCGGGGTGACCTTGAAGCCGCCCTTCGTGACCTCGGTGAAGGGGGCCGGGGCCATACAGGTGCCCACCACGGGCTCGGCGACCGAGCCGTCGGGCTTCACGTCGACGTTGACGATGCCCCACGAGAAGCCGACGCGGTCCGGTCCGCCGCGTTCGCCGTCCTGGACGCTGATGCCGATCCGCTTGCCCTCCCAGCCGACGTTCGAGGTCTTGACCACCGCGGTGATCGTGGCCGTCTTGCCGCCGGTGACCATGCAGTCCACCTCCGCCTCGGCGACGCCGGTGAAGTTCTCCTCGGGCATGTGGTGGTAGACGGTCACCCGGCCGCGCGCGTCGGTCGGCAGGCCCTGCTCCAGGCCCTTGGCCGGGAACGGCCTGCTCCACGGCGCGGCGTCGGCGTCGACCGTGAAGCGGATGTCGTGGTCCTTGGGGGCGTACGGGAACAACACCGTCCCGCCCCCGTGCACCGAGGCGGCCTTCGGCGCGGCCGGTGCCGCCGGGGCCGGGGCCGCCGCGACCAGGGTCGCCACCAGGGCGGCGGATCCGGCGAGGGCAAGGGCGCGCGTGCGGTTCTTCATGGTGAACTCCCGTTTTCCAAAGGCTGTTTGGGTACGGGTAAAGCCTCGCCGGGGGCCCGCAGACCTGCCATCTGCCGATCGGCGGACATGTGCGAGGGCCCCTCCCCCGAACGGGGGAGGGGCCCTCGGCACGCGTGCTTACAGACCCGGACCGCGCACCGGGATGTGCGTGAACGTCGGCTCCGGGGCCGGGTTCTGGAAGAAGTCGTTGCCCTTGTCGTCGACCACGATGAAGGCCGGGAAGTCCTCGACCTCGATCTTCCAGACCGCCTCCATGCCGAGCTCCTCGTACTCCAGGACCTCGACCTTCTTGATGCAGTCCTGGGCCAGGCGCGCCGCCGGGCCGCCGATCGAGCCCAGGTAGAAGCCGCCGTGCGAGCCGCACGCGTCCGTCACCTGCTGGGAGCGGTTGCCCTTGGCCAGCATGACCTTGGAGCCGCCCGCCGCCTGGAACTGCTCGACGTAGGAGTCCATCCGGCCGGCCGTGGTCGGGCCGAAGGAGCCCGAGGCGTAGCCCTCGGGGGTCTTCGCCGGGCCGGCGTAGTAGACCGGGTGGTCCTTCAGGTACTGCGGCATGCCCTCGCCCGCGTCCAGCCGCTCCTTGATCTTGGCGTGCGCGATGTCGCGCGCCACGACCAGCGGGCCGGTCAGGGACAGGCGGGTCTTGACCGGGTGCTCGGTCAGCGTCGCCAGGATCGCGTCCATCGGCTGGTTCAGGTCGATGGAGACGACGTCCGAGGCCTCTTCCAGGTGCGAGTCCGTGGTGTCGGGGAGGAAGCGAGCCGGGTCCGTCTCCAACTGCTCCAGGAACACGCCCTCGGCGGTGATCTTCGCGACGGCCTGGCGGTCCGCCGAGCAGGACACGGCGATCGCGACCGGGAGGGACGCGCCGTGGCGCGGCAGGCGCACCACGCGCACGTCGTGGCAGAAGTACTTGCCGCCGAACTGCGCGCCGATGCCGATCTTCTGCGTCAGTTCGAAGACCTGCTGCTCCAGGTCGAGGTCGCGGAAGCCGTGGCCCAGCGCGGAGCCCTCGGTCGGCAGCTCGTCCAGGTAGTGCGCCGAGGCGTACTTGGCGGTCTTCAGCGCGTGCTCGGCGGAGGTGCCGCCGACCACGATCGCCAGGTGGTAGGGCGGGCAGGCCGCCGTACCGAGCGAGCGGATCTTCTCCTCCAGGAACTTCATCATGGAGGCCTCGTTGAGGACCGCCTTGGTCTCCTGGTAGAGGAAGGACTTGTTGGCCGAGCCGCCGCCCTTGGCCATGAAGAGGAACTTGTACGCGCCGCCGTCGGTCGCGTACAGCTCGATCTGCGCGGGCAGGTTCGAGCCGGTGTTCTTCTCCTCCCACATGGTGATCGGGGCCATCTGCGAGTAGCGCAGGTTCAGCCGCGTGTAGGCGTCGTAGATGCCGCGCGAGAGCGCCGCCTCGTCGCCGCCCGACGTCAGGACGTTCTGGCCGCGCTTGCCCATGACGATCGCGGTGCCCGTGTCCTGGCACATCGGCAGGACCCCGGCGGCCGCGATGTTCGCGTTCTTGAGGAGGTCGAGCGCGACGAACTTGTCGTTCGACGAGGCCTCGGGGTCGTCGATGATGCGGCGCAGCTGCGCGAGGTGCGCGGGGCGCAGGAAGTGCTGGATGTCGTGGATGGCCTCTTCGGCGAGCTTGCGCAGCGCCTCGGGCTCGACCTTGAGGAACGTACGGCCGTCCGCCTCGAAGGTGGACACGCCGTCGGCGGTCACCAGCCGGTAGGGGGTGGCGTCCTCGCCCAGGGGCAGCAGGTCGGTGTACGCAAACTCTGGCATGACGGCAGTCATTCCTCACTCGGCAGACAGCGCTGGCGACCAATTGGCAGCGCAGTCCACCAGCGTAGAACCTCCCGCCGTGCCCGTGTCTGTGAGGTAACGCTCACTCGGTAGTATCGCGATCTATCGTGTCTCGCTATGCTGGGTCGCGTGGACCTGGAAAAGCACCCCGCCGCCCCTGCCCCCGCCCCCGCGCCGTCTCCCGCCCCAGCGGCGTCCGAACTGCGCGCCTCCGACGCCGACCGGGACCGGATCGCGCAGATCCTCGCCGACGCCCTCGCCGAAGGCCGGCTGACCTCCGAGGAGCACTCCGAGCGCCTGGACTCGCTGTACGCCGTCAAGACGGTGGGCGAGTTGGACGTCCTCGTACGGGACCTCCCCGCGCCGGGCACCGGCCACACCTCCGTCTCGGCCGCGCCGGCGTACGGGGGCCGGGGCGCGGCGGCGGGCTACACCGAGACGGTCGTCGCCGTGTGCAGCAGCTCCGCCCGCAAGGGCCGCTGGCGCCCGGGCCCCCTGACCCGCGCGGTATCGGTCATGGGCGACATCTCCATCGACCTCACCGAGGCGGTCTTCGAGCAGCAGGTCACCGAGATCAACGTGACCTGCGTCCTCGGGAACGTCGAGGTCGTGGTCCCGGAGAACGTCACCCTGCGGGGCTACGGAAGCGGGGTCCTCGGCAACTTCGAGGTGCGCGGCCAGGGCCGCGGCGCGACGGACCCGCAGGCCCCGGTCGTGATCGTCCGCGGCTTCACCCTTCTGGGCAATATCGAGGCACGGCCCAGGCTCGGCGCCCGCCTGGTCGATCTGGCGGACCGGATGCGCAAGCGGCCGGGTGGCTGAGGCGGCCGGGACGGGCGCATCGCGGGGGTCGCGTTTCGGACGAACCCCGGGCGCCCGCCGGCACCCAGTGCATAGGGGCGCGCACAGCGGGTAGGGACAGGTGCATCGTCTCTCGCTCGCGTACCCGTCGTCAGGAGTAGACCGTGCCGCATCCGCCGCATCAGTCCCTGAAGGTTGCCGTCGTGCCGAAGCCGCGGGTGCCGGTGAGGGCTGAGGACGGCCCATGGCATGCGGAGGCGGTGTGCCGCCGCGACGAGGCCGGCCTGTTCTTCGCCCCCTCCAAGGAGCCCACGGCGGCCCGGCTCTCCCGCGAGGAGGCCGCCAAGCGCGTCTGCGCCCGCTGCCCGGTCATGGTCGCCTGCCGGGAGCACGCACTGCTCCAGCCCGAGCCGTACGGCGTCTGGGGCGGCCTCACCGCCGCCGAGCGCCGGGTCGTCCTGGCGCGGATGCGGCGCCGGTCGGCCGAGCTGCGCCAGGCCTCGGGATCCGAGCCGATCGCGGCCGCGGGCTGAACCGACCGCCTGCCGCGGCATGCGGAGACGCGTCGTACAGGACATGCGAGAGGGGCGGTCACCGCCGCACACGGTGACCGCCCCTCTCGCGCTGCCGGGCCGGAGGCTACTGGGCGCGGTCGAAGTCGACCGCGCTGTACGCGCGCAGCTTCGACAGGCGGTGCGTCGAGTCGATCTGCCGGATCGTGCCCGACTTCGAGCGCATGACCAGCGAGGACGTGGTCGCGGTCTCCGAGCGGTAGTGGACGCCGCGCAGCAGCTCGCCGTCCGTGATGCCGGTGGCGACGAAGAAGACGTTCTCGCCGGACACCAGGTCGTTCGTGAACAGGACGCGGTCCAGGTCGTGGCCGGCGTCCAGCGCGCGCTGGCGCTCGGCGTCGTCCTTCGGCCACAGCTTGCCCTGGATCGTGCCGCCGAGGCACTTTATGGCGCAGGCCGAGATGATGCCCTCGGGGGTGCCGCCGATGCCGAGGAGCAGGTCCACGCCGGTGCCTTCGCGCACCGCCATGACCGAGCCCGCGACGTCGCCGTCCGAGATGAACTTGATCCGGGCGCCGGTCTCGCGGATCTCCTTGACGATGCCCTCGTGGCGGGGGCGGTCCAGGATGACGACGGTGACGTCCTCGACGGCCATGTTCTTGGCCTTGGCGACGCGGCGGATGTTGACCGAGACGGGGGCGTTGATGTCGACGAAGTCGGCGGCCTCGGGGCCCGTGACCAGCTTCTCCATGTAGAAGACAGCGGACGGGTCGAACATGGTGCCGCGGTCGGCGGCCGCCAGGACGGCGATGGCGTTGGGCATGCCCTTGGCGTTCAGGGTGGTGCCGTCGATCGGGTCCACGGCGATGTCGACCTCGGCGCCGGTGCCGTCTCCGACCCGCTCGCCGTTGAAGAGCATGGGGGCTTCGTCCTTCTCCCCCTCGCCGATGACGACGACGCCGTTCATCGAAACGGTGGAGATCAGGGTGCGCATCGCGTTGACCGCGGCCCCGTCCGCGCCGATCTTGTCACCGCGTCCGACCCACCGGCCGGCGGCCATGGCGGCGGCCTCGGTGACCCGTACGAGTTCCAGGGCGAGGTTGCGGTCGGGGGCCTCCGGAGAGACTTCGAGCTGGGGCGGCAGGTTGTGCTCGGTCATCGGAGCGCACCTTTCTGTACGGCGACGGCCGGGAAGTGAGGGTGCTGAAACTCTATCGGTACGTCGACATATTGAGCAGAGCGGGTCACGTATGAGCGGAATATCGGTCAGCCGATTGGCCTGAGCGGACGTCTTGCCTCCCGCCCTTCACCCGCTTGCCACCCGTTTGTCACCGGCGGGGGCGCGCCGCACAGCAGTCCGGGGCCACCCCGGCGGTGATCGCTCCCGCGCATACGGGACGATGGTGCCGTGGCAGGTATGAAAGGCAAGCAGACGGTCTGGGACATGGTCCGGTCGCTGGCGGTGATCGGCGTCGTGGTCGCGGGGATCTATTTCTTCGTCCCGCACGACGAGGACGCCGATCCGACGCGCACGGTCGACTACCGGGTGGAGACGCTCACGGCCCGGCGCGCCGCCCCGTACCCCGTGGCCGCCCCGGTGGGGCTGCCGGCGGAGTGGCGGGCGACCTCGGTGACGTTCCAGCGCAAGGACTCCCACGCCTGGCACCTGGGCTTCCAGGACCCGGAGCGGCAGTACGTGGCGGTGGAGCAGTCCGCGGACACCTCCGCCAAGTACATCGGCGCGGTCACCCAGAAGGCGAAGCCCACCGGGCAGACCCAGCAGGTCGGCGACGCGGTGTGGGAGCGCTGGGACGGCGAGAAGTACGACGCCCTCGTGAAGCAGGAGCAGGGCTACGTCACGGTGGTCACCGGGACGGCCTCCTTCGAGCAGCTCGGCGCGATGGCCGCCGCGCTGGAGTACAAGCAGGGCCCGCAGGGCGCGTAGCCCGCCCTTCGGCGGCGGCAGGCCCGCGCACGGCGAAACGGCCGCGCTCCCCGGGATCCGGGGGGCGCGGCCGTTGGCGTAGGCGGGTGCCGTTCGCGGGGTGCCGTGCGAGGTGTCGTACGAGGTGTCGTCGTACGAGGTGTCCCGCGGCTGCCGTGCGGCTGCCGTGCGGGGGCGGCTCAGACGGTGGTGACGACCTCGTCGAACGCCAGGCGCGGGGAGCGCGGGAACGAGGCGTCCTCGCCCGGCTTGCCGATGTTGACGATCATCAGCGGGGTGTGGTCGGCGTCCAGGAACTCCTTCTGGACGCCGGCGAGGTCGGCGCCGGTCATCGGGCCCGCGGCCAGGCCGGCGGCGCGGACGCCGACGATGAAGTAGGCGGCCTGCAGCGCGGCGTTGAGCAGGGCGGACTGCTCGCGGACCGGGCGTTCGGCGAAGAACATGTCCTTGGCCTGCGGGAAGTGCGGCAGCAGCGCCGGCAGCTCCTCGTGGAACTCGTTGTCCGCGGAGAGGATCGCGACCAGCGGCGCGGCTGCGGTCTTGGCCTGGTTGCCCTCGGCCAGGTGCTTCACGAGGCGCTCGCGGGCCTCGGGGGAGCGGACCAGGGTGATGCGCAGCGGGGTCTGGTTGAAGGCGGTGGGGCCGAACTTCACCAGGTCGTAGATCGCCTGCACCTGCTCCTCGGTGACCGGCTCGTCGGTGAACGAGTTGGCCGTGCGGGCCTCGCGGAACAGCAGGTCCTGCGCGGCGGAGTCAAGAACGAGAGACATCGGAAAGCCTTCTTCCATACGTGGGTGAAGCGATGTCCCCGACTCTACGGCGGAAATAGGTGAACTTTCAACTAAATGGCTCCGGGGTGACCGGGATCACTCGTCCCCGGCCGCCGCGTCGCGCGCCGCGAGTGCCGAGTCCAGCCGGGCCCTGGCCCCCTCCAGCCAGTGCCGGCACACCTTCGCCAGTTCCTCGCCGCGCTCCCAGAGCGCCAGGGAGTCCTCGAGCGAGGTCCCGCCGGCCTCCAGCTTGCGGACGACCTCGATGAGCTCGTCGCGGGCCTGCTCGTACCCCAGCGCCGTCTCGGCCTCTGTCATTCCCTGTGCCACCTTATGTGTGTAGTGCAACGACTTGATTGCGGCGGCGTGTCGCCGTCTTCCGCCCGCCGCCCCGCTATTCGGGTCCGGCGACCCGTACGGAGAACTCTCCCTCCGCGACCCGCGCGCGCAGTGCCTCGCCCTGCGCAACCTCCTCCGGCGAGCGCACCACGTGCCCGTCGGCCCGCTGGAGCACCGCGTACCCCCGCTCCAGCGTCGCCGCGGGCGACAGCGCCACCACCCGGGCGAGGGTGTGCGCGAGCTCCGAGTCGGCCCGGTCCAGCAGGTGGCCCAGCGTCCGCCTGGTGCGCCCGAGCAGGGCCTCCAGCTCGTCCTCGCGGGTCTCAACCATCCGCTGGGGGTGGACGAACACCGGCCGGGCGAGGGCGTGCGCGAGGCCGCGCTCCTCCCGGTCCAGCAGCCCGCTCACCGCGCGCAGCCCCCGGCCCTGGAGCTGGCGCACCCGCTCCAGCTCCTCGCCGACGTCCGGGACCACCTTCTTGGCCGCGTCCGTGGGTGTGGAGGCCCGCAGGTCCGCGACCAGGTCCAGCAGCGGGGAGTCCGGCTCGTGCCCGATCGCCGAGACCACCGGCGTACGGGCCGCCGCGACCGCCCGTACGACCTCCTCGTCGGAGAAGGGCAGCAGGTCCTCCACGCTGCCGCCGCCGCGCGCCACGATGATCACGTCGACCTCGTCGAGGGCGTCGAGCTCCTTGACCGCCTGGATCACCTGGGGCACCGCGTGCACCCCCTGCACGGCGACGTTGCGCACCTCGAAGCGGACCGCGGGCCAGCGGCGCCGGGCGTTCTCCAGTACGTCGCGCTCGGCCGCCGAGGCCCTGCCGACCACCAGCCCGATCAGCTGCGGCAGGAAGGGCAGCGGCTTCTTGCGGTCCAGGGCGAACAGGCCCTCCGACGCCAGCGACCGCTTCAGCCGCTCCAGCCGGGCCAGCAGCTCCCCGATGCCGACCGGCCTTATCTCCGTGGCCCGCAGCGACAGCTGCCCGCGCGGGGCGTACCACTCGGGCTTGGCCAGCAGGACGACGCGAGCACCCTCCGACACGACGTCCGCGACCTCGTCGAAGACCTGGCGGAAGCAGGTCACGCTGACCGAGATGTCGTGCGAGGGGTCGCGCAGCGTCAGGAAGACCACCCCCGCCCCCGGCCGCCGCGAGAGCTGCGTGATCTGCCCCTCCACCCACACCTGGCCGAGCCGCTCGATCCAGCCCCCGATGAGCCGGGACACCTGGCCTACCGGCAGCGGCGCCTCGGCCGACGTATTCAGACCCATGTACGCAGGCTAGCGGGCGGCACTGACAGCGTCTCAGGCTGCGGGGCCGGTGTCGGTCCCCGGCTCGGTCTCCGTCCCGGTCCCCCTGCCGGTGCCGGTCCTCGTCCCGTCGCCCCCGCCGGACCCGGTGCCGGCATCCCGGCGACCGCGCTGCACCACCAGCAGCACCAGGCCCACCGCCAGCCACACCGCCCCCACCACCTGCGCCTCCCAGGAGGCCTCCACGATCACCGCGACCGTCACCGCCGCCCCGAGCGCCGGGACCACCAGGTGCTTCCACCAGTGGGGCCGGCCCTCCCGGCGCCGGACCACGAACCAGCCCACCACCGAGGCGTGCAGCAGCGTGAACGCCACCAGCGCCCCGACGTCGACGACCGACACCAGGTGGTCGAGCCCGTCGTCGCGCCGCGCCGCCCACACCGCCGCGACCAGCGTCACCGTGGCCGCCACCAGCAGCGCCGGCCGCGGCGTGCCGTCCGAGGTCCGCGCGAGCACGCCCGGCAGCCGCCGCTCCCGGGCCATCGCGAACAGCAGCCGGCCGGCCGCCGCCTGCCCGGCCAGCGCCGCGAAGGCCGCCCCGATCGCCTTGGAGACCGCCACCAGGTCGTGCAGCCAGAAGCCGACCGAAGCCTCCACCGCGTTGTAGAAGGCCGGCCCCTGCCGCGCCGGATCCGCCGCCAGCTCCGCCGAGGTGACCGGGCTGAGCAGCGCCGCGAGGTAGGTCTGGGCGATGAACAGCACCCCGGCCACGGCCAGGCAGAACAGCACCGCCCGGGCCACCTTCGCCGAGCCCCCCGTCACCTCCTCGGCGAAGGAGGCGATCGCGTCGAAGCCCAGGTACGAGAGCACCGCCACCGACACCGCGCCCAGGACGGCGGCCATCGAGAAGCCCAGCGAGCCGTCGCCGGTCAGCGGGGACAGCCAGCCGCGCTGGGCCCCGTCCCGCACCAGGACGGTCACCGCGGCGACCACGAAGACCAGGAGCACCAGGATCTCCATGGCGAGCACGGCGAAGCCCACGCGGGCGGCCGCCCGTACGCCCCACAGGTTCAGCAGGGTCGTGACCACGACGGCCAGGGCGGCCCACACCCACCGGGAGACCTCCGGCACCAGGGCGTTCATCGCGATCCCCGAGAACAGGTACGCGACCGCCGGGATCAGCAGGTAGTCGAGCATCGCCATCCACCCGGCGATCAGGCCGGGACCCTCGCCGAGGCCCTTGCGGGCGTAGGTGAAGACCGAGCCGGCCTGGGGGGCGACCCGCACCATCTGGGCGTACGAGAAGGCGGTGAAGGCCATGGCGACCGTCGCGACGAGGTACACGAGGGCCACGGCGCCGTGCGACTTGGCGTCCAGCGTGCCGAAGATCCCGACCGGAGCCATCGGCGCGATGAAGAGCAGCCCGTAGACGACCAGGTCCCGGAAGCCGAGGCTCCGCCGCAGTCCGGTGTGTTCCGTACGGGGCTCCGTAACGGACGCCATCGTTCCTCCGGGGGATGGGTGGTACGGACATTCGCCCCAGTCTCTGCCGAACGGGCGACGCCCGGCCTCCTGGAGACCCCCGTACGATGGAGCCCATGACTGCTCCCGCTTCCCGCCGTGTCCTGCTCGCCGCCCCCCGCGGCTACTGCGCGGGCGTGGACCGAGCCGTGATCGCTGTCGAGAAGGCTCTCGAGCAGTACGGTGCGCCGGTCTACGTCCGCCACGAGATCGTGCACAACAAGTACGTCGTCCAGACGCTGGAGAAGAAGGGCGCCGTCTTCGTCGAGCGGACGGAGGAGGTGCCCGAGGGCTCCATCGTGATGTTCTCGGCGCACGGCGTGGCGCCGGTGGTGCACGAGGAGGCGGCGCGCGGCAAGCTCGCGACGATCGACGCGACCTGCCCGCTGGTCACCAAGGTGCACAAGGAAGCCATCCGGTACGCGAACGAGGACTTCGACATCCTCCTCATCGGCCACGAGGGCCACGAGGAGGTCATCGGCACCTCCGGCGAGGCGCCGGACCACATCACGATCGTGGACGGTCCGGACGACGTCGCCAAGGTCGAGGTGCGCGACGAGTCCAAGGTCGTCTGGCTCTCGCAGACCACCCTCTCGGTCGACGAGACCATGGAGACGGTCGACGCGCTGAAGCAGAAGTTCCCGCTGCTCGTCTCCCCTCCCAGCGACGACATCTGCTACGCCACCTCCAACCGGCAGGCCGCGGTCAAGGCCATGGGCGCCGACTCGGACCTGGTCATCGTCGTCGGCTCCAAGAACTCCTCGAACTCGATCCGGCTGGTCGAGGTCGCGCTCGACGCCGGCGCGCGCGCCGCGTATCTGGTCGACTTCGCGAGCGAGATCGACGAGGCCTGGCTGGAGGGTGTCACCACCGTCGGCCTGACCTCGGGCGCCTCGGTGCCGGAGGTCCTCGTCGACCAGGTGCTCGAGTGGCTGGCGGAGCGCGGCTACGCGGACGTGGAGATCGTCAAGACGGCGGAGGAGTCCATCGTCTTCTCCCTCCCGAAGGAACTGCGCCGCGACCTGCGCGCCGAAGCGGCCGAACTGGTCGCCGACAAGTAACTCCTTTCGTACGGTATGTCCATGCAGATCATGGGTGTGGACATCGGCGGTTCCGGGATCAAGGGCGCTCCCGTGGACCTGGACCGCGGCGATCTGGCGCAGGAGCGCCACAAGGTACTGACACCGCAGCCGGCCACCCCCGACGGGGTGGCCGGCTGCGTCGCGGAGGTGGTCCGGGCCTTCTCCTGGTCGGGCCCGGTCGGGGTCACCTTTCCGGGGGTGGTCACGAGCGGAGTCACCCGTTCGGCCGCCAACGTGGACAAGGGGTGGGTCGGCGTCGACGCGGCGGCACTGCTCTCGCGCGAGCTGGGCGGCCTGCCGGTCACGGTCCTCAACGACGCGGACGCGGCCGGGGTCGCGGAGATGACGTACGGGGCCGGGCGCGGGCGGGACGGCACGGTCATCCTGCTCACCCTGGGCACGGGCATCGGCAGTGCCGTGTTCACGGACGGGCGGCTGGTGCCGAACACGGAGCTCGGGCACCTGGAACTGAAGGGCCACGACGCGGAGACGCGGGCGTCGGTGAAGGCCAAGGAGGACGCCGACCTCACCTGGCCGCACTGGGCGCACCGGGTCCAGAAGTACCTGGCCCACGTGGAGATGCTGTTCTCCCCGGACCTCTTCATCATCGGGGGCGGCGTCAGCCGCAAGCCGGAGAAGTTCCTGCCGCTGATCGAGGGCATCAGGGCCGAGATCGTTCCGGCGGAGCTCCAGAACAACGCGGGCATCGTGGGAGCGGCGATGGCGGCGCGGGCTGCGGGTTCGGGTTCGGGTTCGGCGTCGGCCTCGGGGGGTGCTGACCGGTCCTAGGCGACGCGCCGGGGCAGGCGCCGCCTGCCGATGAGCACCGCCTTGCGCACGACGGCGATCAGGGCGGCGACCAGGGTCCCCGCGTACAGCCAGCCCGCGTGCAGGGACAGGGCGGACACGAGCCCCATCAGCTGCCCGCCGAAGCCGCCGGAGCCGCCCGAGATGGGCCACACTCCGGCGGCGAAGGCGATGGGCACGGTGATCGGGGCGGTGATCAGGTCGGCGGGCCGTACCCACAGGGCGGTGGCGGCCGCGACGGGCAGGAAGAGCAGCCCGTAGGCGAAGAGCGAGGAACCGAACAGCAGCCAGCAGATCCCGCCGGCCAGCAGCATGCCGGCGCAGGCGAAGAGCCCGCCGCCGAGCCCGGTCAGCCGGGGCCGCGGCATCCGCCGCCCGTACGGGGGCAGCGGGCCGCCGCCCTGGGCGGGCAGGGCCAAGGGGCGCGGGCCCCTGCGCTGGGCCGGGGGTCGCTGCGGGTGAGGCGCCGGTCGCGTCCTGTATTGCTCCACGCCTCCACGCTAGGCGGGGCGAGCGCGGTATCCGTGTGGGGACACGCGTACAACGACTGCCGCTCATCGGAAAGTAAACTGTCCGGTGGCCCACTCCCGGGCCGCCGCCCCCTCCAGCTACGGGAAGTCGCCAACGTGTCGCTCACGATCGGAATCGTCGGCCTGCCGAATGTCGGCAAGTCGACCCTGTTCAACGCCCTGACCAAGAACGACGTGCTGGCGGCCAACTACCCGTTCGCCACCATCGAGCCGAACGTCGGCGTCGTCGGCGTCCCCGACGCCCGCCTGGCCGTCCTCGCCGGCATCTTCGGCTCGCAGCGCGTCCTGCCCGCCACGGTCGACTTCGTCGACATCGCGGGCATCGTCCGCGGCGCCTCGGAGGGTGAGGGCCTGGGCAACAAGTTCCTGGCGAACATCCGCGAGTCGGACGCGATCTGCCAGGTCATCCGTGCCTTCAAGGACGAGAACGTCGTGCACGTCGACGGCAAGGTCTCCCCGAAGGACGACATCGAGACGATCAACACCGAGCTGATCCTCGCCGACCTCCAGTCCATCGAGAAGGCGGTGCCGCGCCTGACGAAGGAGTCCCGCCTCCAGAAGGACAAGGTCGCGGTCCTGGCGGCGGTGGAGAAGGCCCAGAAGATCCTCGAAGCGGGCGACACCCTCTTCTCCCACGGCATCACGAAGGGCACGGAGCAGGGCGACCTCCTCCACGAGCTCCACCTCCTCACCACGAAGCCCTTCCTCTACGTCTTCAACGTGGACGAGGACGAGCTGACGGACGACGCCTTCAAGGCGGAGCAGTCGGCCCTGGTCGCCCCGGCCGAGGCCATCTTCCTCAACGCCAAGCTGGAGCAGGACCTCTCCGAGCTGGACGACGAGGAGGCCCTCGAGCTCCTCCAGTCCGTCGGCCAGCACGAGCCCGGCCTGGCCACCCTCGGCCGCGTCGGCTTCGCCACCCTGGGCCTGCAGACCTACCTGACGGCCGGCCCGAAGGAAACCCGAGCCTGGACCATCAAGCAGGGCGCCACCGCCCCCGAGGCCGCCGGCGTGATCCACACCGACTTCCAGCGCGGCTTCATCAAGGCCGAGGTCATCTCCTTCGCGGACCTGGTCGCATGCGGCTCGGTAGCGGAGGCCCGCGCCAAGGGCAAGGCCCGCATGGAGGGCAAGGACTACGTCATGCAGGACGGCGACGTGGTGGAGTTCCGCTTCAACGTCTGATTGGACGTGAATAACGGCCTGACCTGCGAGAAGGCAGGTCAGGTCGTTGTGCTGTCCGCAGCAGTCCGCAGAACCTGGAGCGGCTACGTGGCGTAGACCGTGGAACGGTGTCCGACGTGCACGACCCACACCACGAGTTCCCCGTTGCCGATGGTGTAGACGACGCGATAGTCGCCGACTCGTAGGCGGCGGCGCTCAGGCTGGGATACGAGTGCGGTGGTGTTGAAGCCGAAAGGGTCGCTCTCCAGCTCTGTCAGTTTGGCCAGGATGCGAAGTGCCATGTCGCGCGGCATCTTGCGAAGCTCGGCCTGGGCCTCGGGCCGGAACACCGCGTACGTCGCGGATGGACTCTGTGGGCAGCGGCTGAGTCATGCCTCCCGACTTGATGCTGACTCGCGATCGCGGAACCGGAGGCAGGGTCAGGCGTGGGGCACCGCCGTGGCGAGGACCACCTCGAATTCCTCGACGCTGCGGGTGGTTGCGCGAGCCTTCGCCGTGGCCTCTCCGCGGACCGCCGCGACGGCGCCACGGGATGCCACGAGTGCGTCGCGGTCGGCGTAGAGCGCGCCGACAGCGGCTCTGCCGCGGTTGCGATCGATGAGCAGGGAGATGCCGGCCAGTCCTGGGACCTTCTGGACCTTGGGCAGTGAGGTGTCGCGGAACGTGTCCACCAGCAGGTCGATGTCGGCCGGCTCGACGTCCATGTGGACCAGCCGGAACCCCGCGCCCGGCCCGAGTTCCTCAGCGCGCAGGGCGACCGCCGCTTCCCAGTTGTCGACCGTCACGGTCTGCGCGAAGGGCGCCATCATCTCGGCCCGCCGCTTGCTCAGGTTCTCGTAGCTGGCCTGCCGGGAGGCCTCGTCCTCCCACCACGATCCCACCAGGAGCTTGCCGAGCTCGCGGTCGGCGAACAGCCCCATCCCGCGAAAGCCCGGTTGCGCCGACAGCAGCGCACGCCCGTCGGTCCGGAGCGCCTCGGCGACCCCGTCGAGCTCGGCCGGATCACCCGTTGCATAGATGCTGCGAACGTACATAGCGCCCTTCCTGCCTTCCGGTGGCCCCGCGCGGGCTCGTGTTCCCACTCCATGCGATGACCGGGGCGGACGGGGGGCAACGCGGCAGGGGCATTCAGGTGAAGAGGTGAGCCGTTGGCCCCTGCTGTTTCCCGTGCTGGGACGGCGCTGGGGCATCTGATCATCCATCAGCCGTTCGGCCCGCCTGAAGGGCGCCGGTGCGCGGTCCAGCGGGGCGAGGAGACCGCGACGCTTCACGGTGCTGAGCCTGGCGCGCTCCGGCCGAGTCCCTGGAGAGGGCTCTGAGGGAGACATTCCCGAGCCCACGTTGCGCGGTGGCTCCGGGACTCATTCGCGCCTGCACCTCACCTCGTCACCTCGACTCCGTCGAGCCCCCGTGGCCAGTCCGCAGACAGTCCGCGGGACACCCGCAAGCGACCGTCGGGACCCAACGCACGTCAACGGGGAAAATCTTCCCGCTCCTGGTACATGGGAGCGGGTGCGTGTTGCGCCGTTCCTCTCACACGGCCCACTGCTCGTCCGCGGGTGGCAAACTCGTCGGGCATCCGCTGCACCGAGAGTCCCGAAGAAGGGCGAGCACAGTGAAGATCGTGGTGGACGACCTCTCGGGCCCGGAGATCGCCGAATTCCTCGACGAGCACGTCCGACAGATGCGCTCCATCACCCCTCCGGAAAGCAAGCACGCCCTCGACCTCGACGACCTCCGCGCGCCCGAGGTCACCTTCTGGTCCGTCATCGACGGTGACACCGTGGTGGGCTGCGGTGCGATCAAGAGGCTGGACGCGGGCCATGCGGAGCTCAAATCGATGCGCACCTCGCCGACGCTCAGGCGAAGCGGGATCGCGTCCCTGCTGCTGGAGCACATCATCACCGAGGCCCAGCGGATGGGGTGCACGCGACTGAGCCTGGAGACCGGCGCGGCCGAGTTCTTCCTGCCCGCCAGCAAGCTGTACGAGAAGTTCGGGTTCGTCCACTGCGAGCCGTTCGCGAACTACCGGCCCGACGTGAACAGCACGTTCATGACGAAGGCGCTGTGAGGGGAAGGGGCCGGACCCGCGGGGTCCGGCCCCGGTCCTTCAGCTGCTCCGGGGCGGTGTGAGCTTGGCGAGGTTGGGTCACCTCGAGTGGCGTTCCGGCGGGGGCTACAGGCCGCGGACCGAGGCGATCGTGAAGGTGGTGGGGGTGCCCGCACCCGGGGACATGGGGCCGCCCTTGTCGAACTGGGAGCGGACCACCAGGGTGCGGCCGCGGGTGTGGGCGAGGGTCGTGGGGATCTGCAGGGACGGGTCCGTGATCGTGTGCAGCAGGCGGGCGTGGGTGCCGTCCGGGGTGAGCTGCCAGCGGCTCAGGGTGTTGGTCGTGTTGTGCGCCACGCGCAGGGTGCCGTCGGGGGAGAGGTCGAGGCCGTCGGCGGCCTTGAGGTCGGCGCCGGCGAGCGTGACGCGGCGGACGGCGCCGCTGCGCAGGTCCACGCGGTAGAGGTCGCCCGCGACCATGTCGACGGTGAGCAGGTAGCGGCCCGCCCGGTCCGAGGTGATGCCGTTGAGGCTGTACGCCCCCGCGGGCCGGGGGCGCAGGGCCGCGGAGAGGTCGTGGGCCTCGGTGAGGGGGCCGCTGCCGGCGGCCAGCTGGGCGGGCGTCACCCGGTACAGGACTCCGCGGATGCTGTCCGTGAGGTACGCCGTGCCGTCCGGGGTGATCGTCAGGTCGTTGACGAAGCGGGGCGCGTCGCCCGCCACCTCGAAGTGGGCCAGCCGCCTTCGGGTCACGGTGTCGTAGACGGCGACCCCGGTGGTGGAGTCCGTCACCCACAGGCGGCCCCGCGCGTCGACGCGCAGCCCGTTCGCCGTGTGGCGGCCGTCGGTTCCGGCGGGCAGGAAGACCTCCGCCCCGGAGCGGCCGGGGCGAGCCCGGTAGACGGTGCCGTCCGCGTACGAGCCGACGTAGACGGCGTGGGTACGGGCGTCGGCGGCGATGCCCTCCGGGTAGACCTTCGCTCCGGGCAGGGAGAACGCCGTGGATATTCGGGGGTCCGCCGCGGGGGAAGAGGACGCGGCCGGGGCCGCTCCCAGCGTGAGGGCGCCGGCCAGGGCTGTGGCCAGAGCGGTCGCCAGAGCAGGGGTCAGAGCAGGGGTCAGAAGCTTCATCAGGCATCGTCCTCTAGTAGTTGTGTGGGGGCGAATGTAAGTTAGAGCTCTAATGGGCGCAAGAGTCGGGGCCGTAGGATGCGGGCATGACCTCCATGGCCCCCGAGGAGCGCATCGGCTCGCACCTCAAGCGCGCCGAGCAGGCGCTTCTCGCGGCGAAGAACGCCGTGTGCAAGCCGGCCGCAGTAACGGTTCCGCAGTACGCCGCCCTGCTCTGGCTGGCCGAGAAGCCCGGCATCTCCGCCGCCGCGCTCGCACGGCTGTGCGGGGTCACCCCTCCGACCATGAACACCGTGCTGAAGAACCTCCAGGAACGCGGCCTCATCGAGCGGACCCCGCACGAGTGGCACCGCAACGTGCTGGAGACCCGGCTCACCGACGCGGGGCGCGCGGCGCTGGAACTGGCCGATTCCGGTGCGGTGCGGGTCGAGCGGGCGCTGGCCGCCGCGTTCACCGGGGAGGAGCGGGAGCAGCTCATCCACCTGCTCGGCCGGTGCGCGGAGGTACTCGGCACCCAGCGCTAGTTCGGGCCCGGAAGCCGCCCGTTTTGCTGCGGGATCGGCCGGGTTTCCCGGGAGTTTTTTGCTCGGATTCGGAACTGTGCTGAGGTTTCGTACATCAGGACCAATGGGTGCCCAAGCGTGCCCAGCCGATCTGCCCTCGGCCCTCGGGGCCACTCAAGACCGTTCGGAGCGAAGTTCGTGCACCACGACCCGTACCAGCCGGCGCGGCCCCGGCGTTCCCGCCGCCTCATATGGATCAGCGCGGTGGCCGCCCTCGCGCTCCTGCTCGGCGGCGGCGGATTCGCCGCCTGGAAGCTCGACTGGTTCTCCGGCAACGGTGAGGCCGTGAGCTTCGGCAAGGCCGGCACCCCGTCCCCGGCCGCGGACCCGCAGACGCCGGGCCAGTCCCCGTCCGGCAAGCCCTCGCCCTCCGGTGACCCGGACGTGCTCATGCCGACGGGCCCGAAGGCCGACTTCAAGCAGACCACCAAGCTCGACGACGGCACGATCATCGCCAAGACCCGCCTCGTGGGCGCGAAGTCCGGTTTCGAGGGCGACGTATGGGTGTGGGCGCCCAAGGAGTACGAGGACCCGAAGTACGCCAAGAGCGGGTTCCCGGTGCTCATCGCGCTCCCCGGCGGCAACGGCTTCCCGGCGAACTACTGGTCCGACCGCAGCCTCGGCCTGCAGAAGGCCGTCAGCGAGGGCGTCCAGGCCGGGACCAGCCTTCCCTTCATCGTGGTCATGCCGGTGCTCAACCCGGACAGCAAGTACTACTACGACGGCGCCGACATCCCCGGCCAGCCCAAGATGGGCACCTGGATCGCCGAGGACGTCCCGGACCTCGCCAAGGCCAACTTCCGTACGTACAAGTCCCGTGACGGCTGGGCCTTCATGGGCTCTTCCTCCGGTGCCTTCGTCGGCATGAAGACCGTCCTGCAGCACCCGGACAAGTTCAAGGCCGTGATCGCCAGCGGCGGCGAGATCGTCCCCGACTCCCCGCTCTGGAAGGGCCACCAGGCGGAGATGGACGCGAACAACCCGGAGAAGCTCGCCCAGAAGCTGATCGACACCAAGGGACCCGAGGTCTTCATCAACTTCCAGATCGGCACCAAGGAGAGCGGGAAGGAGCGGATGACGAAGTTCGTGCAGGCGTACGGCAAGGGCCCCGTCAAGACGACCATCCGCGACATCCAGAACGGCGAGCACAACGGCTGGCACTACGTCCGGGGCATGAAGGAAGGCTCCCTGGAGTGGATCAGCAAGGTGCTCAAGGGTCCGAAGCCCGACGCCGCCTGACCCGCCCGACCGCCGCGCGGCACGCTTCACGGCACACGGCACGGCAAACGGCACGGCACACGTCACGTGGTGCTTGCCACGTCCCGTCCGTCCCAGGCAACCCATCCCGTCGTTCATACCTCTGTAAAGGGTGTAAGGGGGACCGATCGGTCCGGCCCGCGCTCCCACCCGAGCGCCGGAGAAGGAACGGGACAAATCCGTGCAGCATGACCAGCAAGGCGACGGCAGCCCCATGACCAAGGGCAGCCGTCGCCCCAAGCGCCTGCGCCTGCTTCTGATCAGCGGCGGGCTCGCGCTCACCCTCGCCGCCGGGGGCGGCGCCGTGGCGTACAAGTACGGGCTCTTCTCGGACATAGGGGAGCCGGTGTCCTTCGGGAAGGCCGAGGCCAAGGAGAAGGCCACCAAGGCCGCCGACACCCGTCCGGGCGTACGCATGCCCACCGGCCCGAAGGCCGAGTTCGTCCGCACCAACCGCCTGCCCGACGGCACCCAGATCGGCCGCACCACGCTGACCGGCCCGAAGTCCGGGTTCACGGGCGACGTGTGGGTGTGGGTGCCCAAGGAGTACGACGAACCGAAGTACGCCAAGAGCGCCTTCCCCGTCCTGATCTCCCTGCCCGGCGGCCGCGGCTACCCCACGAACTACTGGGGGACGGGTCCCGGCCTCGGCCTCCAGAAGGCCGTGAGCGACGGGGCGAAGGCCGGTACGAGCCTGCCCTTCATCCTGATCATGCCGGTGCACAACGCCGACACCAAGCACCACTTCGACGCCTCGGACATCCCCGGCCAGGCCAGGATGGGCACCTGGATGGTCGAAGACATCCCGGATTTCACGAAGGCCAATTTCCGGACCTTCACCTCGCGCGACGGGTGGGCCTACATGGGCTCCTCCGCGGGCGGATTCGGCGCCTTCAAGCACGTCCTGAAGTACCCCGACCGCTTCAAGGCGGCCATCGCGAGCGGGGTCGACATCGTCCCCGATTCCCCGCTGTGGAAGGGGAACAAGCAGGCCATGGACGAGAACAACCCCGAGAAGCTCGCCGAGAAGCTGATCACGGCGGGCGGCCCGGACGTCTACATCAACTTCCAGATCGGCACCGCCGAAACCGGCCGCGAGAAGGCCGAGCAGTTCATGAAGGACTACGGCAGGGGTCCCGTGCACACCAAGCTGCAGGTGATCCAGGATGGTGAGCACAACGGGAAGTCGTACGTACGCGGGATGCGGGAGGGCGCGCTGGAGTGGATCAGCAAGGTGATGGTCGGACCGACACCCGACCCCGGCGTGCGCTGAGCCCCGTGGTCAAGGGGGCGTCGGCGGCCGCCGCGGCGGGGATCGCGATGGTGTGCGCCGTCGCGTTCCTGAAGCCGCCAGGCGAGCGGCCGGTGCTTCCCTTCCCCACCGTGGGCGTGCTCATGGCGGGCGGCGAGCACTGGTGCACGGCGAGCGTGGTCGACAGCCCGAGGGGCAACGTCGTCGCCACCGCCGCGCACTGCGTGGCCCCGGCCGGCGAGGACGGGCAGCCGGGCGAGGTCGCCCACGACGGCCTGGCCATCGGCGAGCTCGCCTTCGCCCCGGCCTTCTCCGGAGAGGGCGCCGGCAGCCAGCCGCTGGGGACGTGGAAGGTCCGCTCGATCCACGTCGACGACCGCTGGACGAAGAGGGGCGAGGACACCGCCGACTTCGCCTTCCTCACCATCGCGCCGGACGACGACGGGCGCAGCGTCCAGGAGGCCGTGGGCGGCAGCGCCGAGACTCCGAAGCCCGACTGGACCTCGGGGTACGAGCGGGACGTGACCGTCGTCGGATACCCGGAGTCCGAGCACAACCCGCAGAACAAGCCCGTCTCCTGCACGACGCAGACCCGCCACGACGACGAGGACCCGGACATGCTGTACATCAGCTGCGCCGGGTTCTGGACGGGGACCAGCGGCAGCCCCTGGATCGCCGACCGGGGCGGGCCGGAGCGTCCCGGACGGCTCATCGGGGTCCTGAGCGGCGGGGACACGGACGTGGACTCCACGGCCGCGCTGTTCGACGAGCACGCGAAGGCGCTGTACGAGCGGGCCGCGGGGGGCTGAGGGCCGTGTCGGGCGTGTCGGGCTGAGGGCCGCGTGGGGTGCGGTGAGGCTGAGGGACGCGTTGGTTCGCCGGCCCGCAAGGGCGCCGCTCCGCTACTTCTTGCGCTCCGTGCTGACGATCACGCCCACCGCCGCCACGACGATCGTGCCGCCGAGCACGATCGGCCAGGTCAGGGCCTCGCTCAGGATCAGCGCGCCGAGCGCCACGGCCACCACCGGATTGACGTACGCGTACGTGGACACCAGCGACAGCGATGCGTTCCGCAGCAGCCAGGCGTACGCGGTGAACCCGACGAGCGAGCCGAAGACGATCAGGTAGCCGAGGGCCAGCCAGGAGGCGGTGGAGTACGCCGCCAGGTCGAGGCCGCGGTGCTCACCGCGCAGCAGGCCGACGACCACTGCGCCGGCCCCGCCCGCGAGCATCTGGTACGCGCTCCCGGCGAAAGGATTCTCCGGAAGGCTCAGCTTCGACCCGGAGAACGAGCCCAGCGACCACAGCACCGAGGCGACCAGCACCAGCAGCACCCCCGACAGCTGCACCGCGCCGCTGAGCCCCGGGCTGGTCAGCACCGCGAGCCCGGCCAGGCCGACCAGGACCCCGGCCAGGGTGCGCAGCGGCGGCCGGTCCCCCGTGCCCGCGCGCAGCAGCACCACCCACATCGGTACGGCCGCCACCAGCAGTGCGGCGAGCCCGGACGGCACCGAGGTCTCGGCGAGGACGACCAGGCCGTTGCCGCCGAGGATCAGCAGCAGGCCGACCAGCACCGCCGAGCCGAGCTGGGCGCGTGTGGCCTTGAGCGCGGCCGGGCCGGACCGCCAGGCCACGGCGCCGGCCAGCAGCAGGCCGGCGGTGATGAAGCGGGCCCCGGCGGAGAGGAACGGGGGCATGGTCTCGACGACGATCCGGATACCGAGGTAGGTCGATCCCCAGACGACGTAGACGAGGACGAGAGCCGTCCAGACCGCGCCGGAGATCTTGCGGTGCGGCGTGGTCGTGGTCCGGCTCTCCGCCGGGGTTGATGTGCGCATGGCCGGATCCTCTCAGCCTTGGAGCAGGCTGTTCAGCTCGCCGTACGGCAGGGAGCCCGCGAGCGGTCCGTACGTACCGCCGGAGACCAGCTCCTCGGTGGCGCGGCGGACCACGGCGTACGCGGCCTCGGCCACCCAGGATCCCAGGCTGACCCGGGCCACGCCGAGGGCGCCGAGCTCGGCGACGGAGGGGGCGCCGGGGCCGACGAGGACGTTGAGCGGGGCGTCGATGCCCTGGGCGAGCTCGGCCACGGTCGCGGGGTCGGTGACGCCGGGCACGAAGATGCCGCTGGCTCCGGCGCGGAGGTAGGCGGTGGCGCGGGCCAGGGTCTCGTCGAGGCGGGTGGCGGGGTCGCCGAGGCCCTTCAGGTACGTGTCGACGCGGGCGTTGACGTACAGCGGGACCCCGGCGGTGTCCGCGGCGGAGCGGGCGGCGGCCAGGCGTTCGGCGTGCTCGGCGGGGGAGCGGGTGCCGTCCTCGATGTTGATGCCGACCGCGCCGGCGGCGAGCACCCCGGCGACGGTCTCGGCGACGGCGGCGGGGTCGGTGCCGAAGCCGCCCTCGATGTCGGCGGTGACCGGGACGGAGACGGCGGAGGCCACGCGGGCGATGAGGTCGAGGGCGCGGTCGCGGGCCAGGGCGTCGCCGTCGGGCGACCCGAGGGACCAGGCGACGCCGGCGCTGGTCGTCGCGACGGCCTGAGCCCCGGCCGCCTCCACCAGGCGGGCGCTGGCGACGTCCCAGGCGTTGGGGAGGGCCAGGGGGGTGCCGGGGGTGTGCAGAGCCGTGAAGCCCGCGGCCAGCTTGGCGAGGACAAGGTTGTTGGTCATGAGCCCAGTTGAACAGACCTTGCGGGCCCGGGCTCGCGGTTTTCCGACACCTAGCCCCCGCCCTGCGCCGAAGCCCGTCCCCGGGCTGGCCTCACAGATCGGGGCTCCGCCCCGGACCCCGCGCCTCAATCGCCGGCGGGGCTGGAGGTGGCCGGCATTGACCGCGGAGCCGTATCGGCACAACCCAGCCCCGCCGGCGTTTGAGGCGCGGGGTCCGGGGCGGAGCCCCAGCAGCGGAGCCGGCTCCGCGGAGCGGGTCGGGCCCCCGGGGGCTACTTCGGGCCCGCGCCGCACAGGGGGAGGACGGCCGTGCGGCCCTGCAAGGGGTCTTCGGGGGAGAGCGGGCCCACCGCGGCCCAGCACGCCGCTGCCGTCGGTTCCACCGACAGGCCGCGGCGGGCCAGGTCCCGCTGGGCCTCGCGGAGCCGGGCGTCCGGCACCGTCAGGAACGTGCCGCCCGACTTGCGGACCGCCGCGAGGATCTGCCGGGCCCGCGGCGGAGCCGGGATCGCGATGCCCTCGGCCAGGGTCGGCAGCTGCGCGACCGGCTCGGCGTCCTGCGCCCCGGCCGAGAACGCCGACGCCAGCGGAGCCACCGCCTCCGCCTGGACGGCGATCAGCGCCGGCGGCCGCACACCGCGCCGGCCCAGCTCCTCCACGGCCAGCGCGGCCCCGAGCAGCAGGGTGCCGTTGCCCACCGGGACCACCAGGACGTCCGGGAGCCGGCCCGACATGGCCTCCCAGATCTCGTACACGTACGTCTTCGTGCCGTGCAGGAAGTACGGGTTGAAGACGTGGCTCGCGTAGAACACCCCCGGCTCGTCCGCCGCGGCCCGCGCCGCCTCCGCCGTCGCCTCGCGGCCGCCGGGAACCACCCGTACCGCCGCCCCGTGGGCCCGCATCCGGTCCGTCTTCTTCTCCGACGTGCCCTCGGGCACGAAAACTTCACAACTCAGCCCGGCCCGTCCGCAGTACGCCGCCACCGCTGCCCCCGCGTTGCCGCTGCTGTCCGCCACCACCCGCTGCGGGGCCAGCCGCCGGGCCACCTCCGCGAGCATCACCGCGCCCCGGTCCTTGAACGACAGGGTCGGCATCAGGAAGTCGAGTTTGGCGTGAACCCGCTCTGCCAGCGGCACCATCGGAGTGTTCCCCTCCGCCAGTGACACGGAAAACGCCCCCGGCAGCGGCAGCGCGGCCGCGTACCGCCACAGTGAGTTCGGCCCGGCGGACGGTTCCAGCACGCTGGCCGGATCCGGTGTGAAGTCGAGGTCCCAGGGGCCGGCGCAGACGGGGCAGCACCAGGGCGCGGTCCGGACGTCCGCACGGGTGCCGTCCTCGGGGCAGAGGTATCCGGGGAGTGCGTGCGTCATGTGCGGAGCGCCTTTGCTCGATCATGGCGGGCATGTGGCATGGATGTTACGCGTCGGCCGTCCTCTTGTGGGAGCTGGTGAGGGTGCGTCAACCTTTCGGAGGCGGAAGCCCGTTCGGCCGAATTCTTTGTCATGGGCATGGCTATCCCACGTGCCCGTGCGTCGGACCGCGCGGCTCCGCTTAACCCCCCGCAACGCACCACCTATGAGGAGGACCCCTCACATGTCCGTGATGCGTCACACCCGCCGGAAGCTCGCCGGCATCAGTGCGACCGCTGTCGTGGCCCTCGCACTCGGCACGGCCGCGGCGCTGCCCGCCTCGGCGGCCGACAACGGCCCGCAGGGCGTCATCGAGAACGCCGGTGTCGCCGGAGCCGTCCCCGGCAGCTACATCGTGACTCTGCACGACACCGCCGCCCGCTCCACCTCGGACAGCGGCAAGGCCGTCGCCAAGCGGTACGGCGCGAAGATCGACCGGACCTACAGCGCCGCCCTCAACGGCTACTCCGTCGAGGTCTCCGAGGCACAGGCCAAGAAGCTGGCCGCCGACCCGGCGGTCAAGTCGGTCGTGCAGAACCGGGTCTTCACCGTCGACGCCACCCAGCCCAACCCGCCGTCCTGGGGCCTGGACCGCATCGACC
This sequence comes from Streptomyces sp. cmx-11-4, assembly GCA_049998195.1. Lineage (GTDB taxonomy): Bacteria > Actinomycetota > Actinomycetes > Streptomycetales > Streptomycetaceae > Streptomyces. Next base: position 672,905 of record JAEBET010000001.1, on the reverse strand, counting down.
AGCGGGCGCTCCCGCTGAACCAGAGCTACACCTACCCGGACAAGGCCGGTGAGGGCGTCACCGCTTACATCATCGACACAGGCGTCCGCAAGACGCACCAGGACTTCGGCGGGCGTGCCGCGGACGGCTACGACGCGATCGACAACGACAACACCGCACAGGACGGCCACGGCCACGGCACGCACGTCGCCGGCACCGTCGGCGGCGGCGCGTACGGCGTGGCCAAGAAGGTCAAGATCGTCGGCGTCCGCGTGCTCAACAACCAGGGCTCGGGCACGACCGCCCAGGTCGTCGCCGGCATCGACTGGGTGACGCGGAACGCCGTCAAGCCGGCCGTGGCCAACATGTCGCTCGGCGGCGGCGCGGACTCCGCGCTCGACACCGCCGTGCGCAACTCCATAGCCTCCGGCATCGCCTACGCGGTCGCGGCGGGCAACGAGTCCACCGACGCCTCCACCAAGTCCCCGGCGCGCGTCGCCGAGGCCATCACGGTCGGCGCCACGACCAACACCGACGCCAAGGCCAGCTACTCCAACTACGGCTCGATCCTGGACATCTTCGCGCCGGGCTCCTCCATCACCTCCACGTGGGGCACGGGCGACACCGCCACCAACACCATCTCCGGCACCTCCATGGCCTCGCCGCACGTCGCGGGCGCGGCCGCGCTCTACCTCTCGCAGAACCCGGGCAGCACCCCCGCCCAGATCCGGGACGGCCTGGTGAGCGCCTCGACGCCGAACGTGGTGACCAGCCCCGGCACCGGCTCCCCGAACCGCCTGCTGAACGTGGGCGCCGGCGGCACCGTCCCGCCCGGCCCGAAGTTCGAGAACACCGCCGACTACGCGATCAACGACAACGCGACCGTCGAGTCGCCGATCACCGTCAGCGGAGTCTCCGGCAACGCCCCGGCCACGCTGAGCGTGCCGGTGGACATCAAGCACACCTACACCGGTGACCTGAAGGTCGACCTCGTCGCCCCCGACGGCACCGTCTACACCCTGCACAACCGGGCCGGCGGCAGCGCCGACAACATCATCCGGACCTTCACGGTCAACGCCTCCTCCGAGGTGGCCAACGGTGTCTGGAAGCTCCGGGTGAACGACAACGCGAACATCGACACCGGAAAGATCGACTCCTGGGGTCTCCAGTTCTGAGGCACCAAAACCGCACGTGAGGCACCGGAACTGAACGCACGCGCTGAGCCGCGGTGAACAGGCGGGGGCGACCGACAGGGCGGTCGCCCCCGCTGCGTACTATTCGCGCATTCGTTCGCGCCCCCGTAATGGAGTTCCCCAGCCCGTGAGCACCCCGCCGAGCCCTCCCTCCGGACCGGGCCACTCCTGGCCGCCGCCCTCCCCGCAGCCGGGGTGGGGGCCGCCACCCGGCTACGGGCAGCCGCATCAGGAACAGGGACTCAACGGCTTCGCGCTCGCCTCGCTGCTGGTCGGGCTGCTGTGCCTGCCGCCGCTGGGCATCGTCTTCGGCATCGTGGCCCTCGTACAGATCGCCAAGCAGCGGCAGCGGGGCAGGGCCCTCGCGATCGTGGGCCTGGCGGCGTCCGTGGCGATGACGGGAGCCATGGTGTTCACGGTCGACCGGGTCGCGTCGGCGGTCCGCGACCGGATGGACGCGATGGGCGAGTTCGCCGACGTCGAGGGCGACCTCAGGGACCTCGACGACCTGCGGGCGGGTGACTGCTTCAACGTCCCGGGCGGGGACCTGCTGGCCGATCGTCCCCTGACGTACAAGGTCGACTGCGCCGAGCCGCACCACGGCGAGGTGACCGCGTCCAAGCTGCTGGAGCCGGCGAGCGCCCCCGAGTCGGCCGAGGCGGACCGAGTGTCCGAGGACGAGTGCTGGAAGGCGCAGGACGCGTACGCGATGGACACCTGGGCGCTGCCCGCCTACGCGGAGATGTTCTACTTCGCACCCTCCCGCCAGTCCTGGCGCCAGGGGGACCGGCGGCTGGTGTGCGTGATCGGTACGACCGAGGAGGAGCGGAGGGGCAGCCTGCGCCAGGACGCCGGATCGCTGAAGCCCGAGCAGTCCGCCTTCCTGCGGGTGGCCAACGAGGTCGAGTTCGTCCTCGGCCGCCCGCCCGTGGGGGACTTGGAGGACACCCTTCCCGAGCACCAGGCGTGGGCGCGCAGGGTGTACTCGGCGCTCGGCGACGAGGCGAAGGTGCTGGGGGCCGACAAGAGCCGGCCGGGGGTGGAGAAGGCGGTCCAGGCGCAGCTGGCGGAGATCGAGGCGGCCCGCGCGGCATGGCAGCGGACCTCCCAGGCGAAGACGGCCGCCGACTTCGACCGGCAGTGGGACCGGGCGCTGCGTGCGATGTCCGTGGAGACGGAGAAGGCGCTGCGCGGCGCGTACGGGCTGTCGACGGAGGTTCCGGAGTGGCTGACGGAGTCCCCCGAGGGCCCGGGGAGCCCGGGGAGCGGGTCCGGCCGGGAGCCCTCGGCGCAGGCGGCGTGATCGTCGTCCGCGTAACGCGCGGTAACGGGTTTGGGTGACCAGGCTTCATCACTTCGGGTGAAACTCTGGCCCTTGCTTGCGGTCTACAACCGTCGGTTGCCAGGGTGTAGCTGTCTGTCAACCTGATGGGAGTGGCCAGTGACTTTCGGTGAGCAGCCGGCCTATCTGCGCGTGGCCGGGGATCTGCGGCGGAAGATCGTCGAAGGTTCCCTGCCCCCGCACGCCCGGCTCCCCTCGCAGGCCCGCATCCGCGAGGAGTACGGGGTCTCCGACACCGTGGCGCTGGAGGCGCGCAAGGTCCTCATGGCGGAGGGGCTGGTCGAGGGCCGGTCCGGGTCGGGCACGTACGTACGGGAGCAGCCGGTGCCGCGCCGGGTCGCCCGCTCCGGCTACCGCACGGGCGGCACCTCGACCCCGTTCCGGCAGGAGCAGGCGGAGTCGGGCGCGCGCGGCACGTGGGAGTCGAGCAGCGAGCAGACGGCCGCCCCGTCGGAGATCGCCCAACGGCTCGGCATCGAGCCGGGCGAGCGGGTGATGCGGACGCGGTACGTGTTCCGCGACGCGGGCGAGGCGATGATGCTGTCGACCTCGTGGGAGCCGCTGGCCGTGACCGGGCGGACGCCGGTGATGCTGCCGGAGGAGGGCCCGCTGGGGGGCTCCGGGGTGGTTGACCGGATGGCCGCTATCGATGTCGTCGTGGACAACGTGGTGGAGGAAGTCGGCGCGAGGCCGGGCCTGGCGGAAGAGATCGTGCTCCTCGGCGGGGTGCCGGGGCACGTGGTGCTGGTGATCGGCCGTACGTACTACGCCTCGGGCCGCGCGGTGGAAACGGCCGACGTGGTCGTCCCGGCGGACCGCTACCGCCTGGCGTACCACCTGCCGGTGCGCTGACGCGGCCCCCCGTTCGCCGCCTGGGGCGCGGGCCGGGCCCCCCGGGGCTCCGCCCCGGACCCCGCGCCTCAAACGCCGGCGGGGCTCAAACATTGGGCCTCCGCCCTGCACCCCGCGCCTCAAACGCCGGCGGGGCTGATTTTGGCCGATGCCGTCCGCCACGTGCGGCTGGAGTGCCCGCAGGGTCATGCCGGCCCTGCCAGGCACAACTCAGCCCCGCCGGCGATCGAGGCGCGGGGTCCGGGGCAGGGCCCCGGCAGCGCCGCCGCACGGGAAGGCCGACGGGCCCCGGGGGCGTATCCCCCTGCCCCTGGTCACAGGTGACGGGGCGTCACCCGACCGCCCCGTACGCCGGATCGGGACCGGCGCGCACGGCGCACTCGTACGCATGGCCGAATGCGTACGCCCCGGGATACCTCTTCGTGAAAAACCGTATCCGCTCCGTAAAGTCCGGGCGTAAGGTCGGGCATATGCGCAATGCGGTTTCCCGGGCAGGTACGTCGGCGGAGGGTGAAACGCGATGAACGACAGCGGTGCCCTGCTCCCGTGGCTGGTCATACGTCAGGACGACAACGGCAACCGCTACCGGGTGGGCCGGTACTCCACCCGGGCCGAGGCCCAGAAGGTCGTCGACAGCCTCGACGACCGTGGACACAAGCAGCTCTACTGGGTCGAGCGGATCGGTCAGACCGCCACGATGAACTGAGCGTCCAGTGTTGACATAGGCTCCGCCCATGACGGTACGAGTGGTCGTGGGCGGAGCCCTTTGTCATGAGGGGCGCCTGCTGGCCGCCCGCCGCAGCGCACCCCCCGAGCTGGCCGGACGCTGGGAGCTGCCGGGCGGCAAGGCCGAGCCGGGTGAGTCCGTCCCCGAGGCGCTGGTGCGCGAACTGCGCGAGGAGCTCGGCGTCGAGGCCGAGCCGCTGGAGCGGATCCCGGGGGAGTGGCCGCTGAAGCCCGGCCTCGTCCTGCACGTGTGGACCGCGCGCCTGGTCTCCGGCGAACCGGCGCCGCTCGAGGACCACGACGAGCTGCGCTGGCTCGGGCCGGAGGAGCTGGAGTCGGTGGACTGGCTCGACCAGGACCGGCCCGCCGTCGCCGAGGCCGGGCGCCGGCTGCGCGCCGGTCGGCGCCCGAAGCTGCACGACGGGGCGCCCGGGGGCGCGTGACGCGCGCTTCCTAGGCCGTCTGCGCCACAGTGCGCCGGTGCGTGGGGATCGAGTGGTACGGCGCCCGGAATATCGGGTATGTCGCTATTAGTCCCTATCTCGTCCCCCTTTCGTCTCCGACGAACCGGACTGGGGTCGCTGCCGGCCCGGGAAGTGATCGGCGTGATCGACACAGACGGTGAATGCGCCGAGTGGGCCTTTCCCGCTGAGCCCGGCGCCGTCCGAACCGCCCGCCACGCCGTGCGGAGCGCCCTGCGGGACTGGGGCCTCGATTCCGTCGGCGATGTGACCGTCCTGCTGGTCAGCGAGCTCGTCACCAACTCCCTGCGCTACGCGTCCGGCCCCATCGGGGTCCGTCTGGTGCGACGGTATCCGGCCGCCGACAGCCCGGTCGGCGGCGCCGCCCTTCTCGTGGAAGTTTCCGATCCGCTTCCGGATCCACCCCGCGAGCGGGTCGCGCACGCCGACGACGAGGGCGGCCGGGGGCTCCATCTCGTCGCCGTCTCCTCGCAGCGCTGGGGGACCCGCCACGGGAAGTCGGGCAAGACTGTGTGGTTCGAGTTGGCTCTTCCTGGTGAGTAACAAGGTGACGGGTGGCCGACCCTCACACGAGGTGGCTCGAAACTAACGGGACCTTTTTGTGATCGTGAACGCCGTGCCGTCCGGGGCCGTGGTGCTGAATACTGCGGTCATGGCCGGTCCGGTTGCGGTGAGCTGGAGGGGACGGTCGCGTGAGCGAGATACCTGCGCAGGCACATCAGACCAGGGTGCCCGGGGAGACATGGCACGACTCCCTGTGGCACAGCAGTCCGCCTGGCTCGATATATGACTACATAAAGGTCGCCTCTTTCTCGATCGGCCCCGACGGGCTCATCGACCAGTGGAGCCTGCGCGCCGAGGAGCTCTTCGGTCTGACCGCGGCCCAGGCCGTGGGCCGCGATCCGGTCGACGCCTTCATGCCGCCCGACCTGCGGCCCGGCGGACACCGCCGGGTCGCAGAGATTCTCGACGGCAAGGAATGGACCGGTCTGGTCCCCTTCCGGATCCCCGGCGGCGACGGCGAGCACGGCGTGGCCGAGATCTATGTGATGCCCACGCAGACCGAAGCCGCGGAGCGGGCCGCGCTGTGCGTCGTCGTCGACGTACGCGCGCTGCGGCGCATCGAATCCGATCTGGCGGCTTCACAAGCAATATTCGGCCAATCTCCCTTCGGCTTCCTGCTCTTCGGCACGGACCTCACCGTGCAGCGGGCCAACCGCCGCTTCGCCGCCGTGTTCGGGGGCTCCGCCGAGGAGCACCGGGGCCGGACCGTGCACGACTACCTTCCCGCGCACGAGGCCGACCGGATGGCCGAGGCCCTGCGCCGGGTCCTGGAGACCGGGGACTCGGTCACCGACCTCCGCATCACCGGCGCCGCTCCCGGCAGCCGGGACAACCGCCACTGGTCCATCAACCTCTACCGCGTGCACGGCGGCACCGGCCGGCCCATCGGCGTCGCCGGGATCGGCACCGACGTCACCCGCAGGCACCTCGCCGCCCGCGAGGCCGCCGGGGTCCGGCGCAACCTCGCGCTGCTCAACGCGGCCGGACACCGCATCGGGAACTCCCTCGACCTGGAGACCACCGCCCGCGAACTCCTCGACGTCACCGTCCCGGGATTCTGCGACCTGGCCGCCGTCGACCTCTACCAGGGGCTGCTGCTCGGCGACGACGACCGGCCCGCGCGACCGCAGGGCCCCGGGGTGCCCTCGCTGCCGCCCGGACTGGGCGCCGGTCGGGCCCCGTCCGCGCCGCTGCGGCGGGTCGCCTTCGCCTCGGCCGTCTCGGACGCCCCGCTCTCGGGACCGGGCGCGCTGGTGTCCGTAGGCGAGGTGCACCGCTATCCGGCGGCCTCGCCGGGCGCGCTGGCCCTGCGCACGGCGCGGCCGCGGCTCATCGAGGGGGGCGGCTCGGACGACCTCGTGCAGTCCACCCTCGTCGTACCGATGGTCGCCCACGACACGGTGGTCGGCCTCGCGCAGTTCTCCCGTACGAAGGGCAGCGAACCCTTCGGCGAACGGGACCGGGCCGTCGCCGTGGAGCTGGCCGCACGGGCGGCGGTCTGCATCGACAACGCGCGGCTCTACCGGCGCGAGCACGAGCGGGCGCTGATCCTGCAGCGCAGCCTGCTGCCGCCCGGCGACCCGGAGGCGGCCGGCCTGGACATCGCCTGCCGCTACCTGCCGGGGAACGCGGCCACCGAGGTCGGCGGCGACTGGTTCGACGTCATCGAACTGCCCGGCCACCGCACGGCGCTGGTCGTCGGCGACGTGATGGGGCGGGGGCTGCGGGCGGCCGTCGCGATGGGCGAACTGCGCACCGCCGTACGGACCCTGGCGCTGCTGGACCTCGAACCGGCGGAGGTGCTGACCGCGCTCGACGAGATCGCCCGGGGCCTGGGGGCGCCCGGCGGCTCCCAGCAGGCCTCGCGGGCGGCCCTGCACTCGCGCGACGCGGACCGCTCGGAGGTGTACCTCGCCACCTGCGTGTACGCCGTGTACGACCCGGTGACGCGCCGCTGCACGATCGCCAACGCGGGCCACATGCCGCCGGTCCTGGTCGAACCGCCGGACGAGGCCGGCCGGCCGCGGCCCGCGCTGCTGCTGGAGGTGCCGCCGGGGATGCCGCTGGGGGTGGGCGGAGAGCTGTTCGAGGAGGTCGAGGTGGAACTGCCCGAGGGGGCGCTGCTGGCCCTGTACACCGACGGGCTGGTCGAGTCCCGGGACCATCCGCTGGAGGAGGGGCTGCGCGGCCTGCGGGAGGCCCTCGCGGATCCGGTCCGCCCCCTGGAGGACGTCTGCGACCACGTGCTGAACACGCTGGACACCCGGCACGGGGAGGACGACATCGCCCTGCTGATGGCACGGGTACAGGGCCTGCCGCAGGAGGCGGTGGGGGACTGGCAGCTGCCGCGCGAGGCCCGTTCGGTGGGCAGGGCCCGCGAGCTGGCGCGGGCGAAGCTGCCCGGGTGGGGCCTGGAGGGGCTGCTGGACACCACCGAGCTGCTGGTCAGCGAGCTGGTCACCAACGCGCTGCGGTACGGAGAGGGCGAGATCAGGCTGCGGCTGCTGCTGGACCGGACGCTGGTGTGCGAGGTGTGGGACGCGAACCTGGTGCAGCCGCGGCGGCGGCGGGCGCGTGACACGGACGAGGGCGGGCGGGGGCTCCAGCTCGTCGGCCTGCTCTCCGCGGGCTGGGGCACCCGCCGGACCCACCGGGGCAAGACGGTCTGGTTCGAGCTGCCGTTGCCGGGGGAGGCGGCCGAAGCCGTGGTCGAACTGTCGGCGGAGCAACTGCTGAGCATGTACGGCTGAGCCGCCGCCGCTGCCGGGGGCCGTGCCCGATGTACGGCTGAGCGCCGTTGGGGGCTCCGCCCCCGAAGCCCCGTGCCCCAAACGGCGGGCCAACCCAGCCTCGCCGGCGTTTGAGGCGCGGGGTCCGGGGCTGAGCCCCGGGAGGCGCCGCACCGGCCCCCCGGGAGGGGTCAGGCTGCCCGGCCCTGCTTGAGCGCGGCGAGCCTGGCTTCGATCTCCGAGGTCTTGCCGAGGTCCTCGAGGGACTCGAACTGTGCGTCCAGGGAGGACGCGGCCAGTTCCTGCTTGCCCAGAGCCATGGCCTCCTCCCGGCGGACCTTCTCCTCGAAGCGGTTCAGGTCGCTCGTCGGGTCCATCACGTCGATGTTCTTCACCGCGTCCAGCATCGTGTTCTGCGCCTGCGCGGTCTCGGCCCGCGCCACCAGCTCGTCGCGCTTCGCCTGGAGCTCCGTCAGCTTGTCCTTCATCGAATCCAGGCCCGACTTGAGCTTGTCGACGACCTCCGTCTGGGCGGCGATCGTCGGCTCCGCCGTCTGCGCCTCCTGCTCGGAGCGCATCTGCCGGCCCAGCGCCACCTTCGCGAGGTTGTCGAACTTGTCGGCGTCCGCCGCCCCGCCCGCCGCGCGCAGTTCGTCCGCCTTCCTGCTCGCCGCCAGCGCCTTGCCGCCCCACTCGCCGGCCGCCTCCACGTCCTCCTTGTGGTCGGCCTCCAGCATCCGCAGGTTGCCGATCGTCGTCGCGACGGCCTGCTCCGCCTCCGAGATGTTGTTCGTGTAGTCCCGGATCAGCTGGTCCAGCATCTTCTGCGGGTCCTCCGCCTGGTCCAGCAGCGCGTTGATGTTGGCCTTCGCGAGCTGGGTGACGCGGCCGAGGATCGTCTGCTTGCTCATGCGGGTCTCTCCTGGTCGAGGGTGGTCTGGGGTACGCGCTGAGGTTCAGAAACGGCCGCCGCCCCCCATCCGGCCGCGGGTTGCGCCGCCGCCGAAGGATCCGGGGCCGGCCCCGCCGCCGAAGCTTCCGCCGCCGAAGCCCCCGAAGCCGCCCCCGCCGCCCCGCAGGATCTCGCCGAGGATGATCCCGCCGAGTACGGCGCCGCCCTGGCCGCCGCCGGACCGCCGGCCCGCGTACGGGTCCTGGTACGCCCGTACGTCCTGCTCCGCCAGCTGCTGCGCCTGCCGGGCCAGCGCGTCCGCCTGCTGGGCCTCCGCCAGGGCGGCCGCGGGGTCCGTAACCGTGAGGGACGCCGACCGCTCCATGTGCCGCTGCGCCTCCGCCAGCCGGGTGCGGGCCTGGCTGCCGACCGCGCCCCGGCTGGTGGTGATGTAGTCCGTGGCCGCGCCGATCGCGCTGCGCGCCGAGAGCACGGCCTGGTCGAGCAGGGCCACCGCCCGCTGCCGGCCCGACTCCCGCTCCCGCGCCCCCGCCAGCGCCTCGTCCAGGGCCGCGTCGGCTTCCTCGACGCGCCGCAGCGCGTCGATCGGGTCGTACCGGCCGGCCTCCTGTTCCCGCCGTACGTCGGCCAGGACCGCCTCGGCGCGGCCGATGCGGCCGCGCAGGTCCGCCGTCGAGGTGCCTTCCGCGGTGCCGCTGAGCAGCCCGCCCGCGTCCGCGAGGTCGGTCTCCGTCTCGGTCAGCGCGCCCGGCAGCTTCCCCGCCGCCTCCGCCAGCTCCTGCGCCCGCCGCTCCACCGCGTCGACCAGCGTCGCCGCCTGGTCCACCGCGCCCTCCGCGGCCCGCACGTGCACGGCCGCCCGGCCGTTGTCGCCCCCGTCGACGGCCGCGCGGGCCTCGCCGAGGTGGGTCGTGGCGAACAGCAGCCGGTCCTGAGCCTGTTCGGGGTTGGCGGCGACGGGCCCGGACGCGGAGTCCGCGTACCGCCGCGTCAGCGCGGTCAGGGTGGCCACGGCCGTCGTGGTGCGCCCCGTCAGGGCCCGGAAGTGCGCCTCCACGGTGGCGAGGGCCTGCGGGGCGTTCTTCTCCAGGTCCCGCAGCCGGTCGAAGTCCGCCGTCTCGGCGTCCAGCCGCCGGCCGGCCTCGGTGCACCGGGCGACGATCTCGTCCAGCATCCGGCGCCGGGTCGCGTCGTCCTCGGGGTAGGCGTCGTCGAGCTGCTGGCGCAGCCGGAAGGCATGCGTCAGCTCGTCCTTGGCGTACTCCACGGCCGTCTTGAACGGGGCGACCGCCTCGTCCCCGAACTGGGCACTGGCGAAACCGAGTTCCTCGATGCTGGTGCGGATGGAGTCGTCGGTCTCCACCAGCAGCGTCTTGCCCCTCGCGTCCAGTTCCGGGAGCGGGAGCCGGTCGGGCGCTCCCTCGGGCCAGCCCGGTCCGGTCTTCGCACCGCGCCCGCCGCCCGCGCCGGCCCCGCGCTTGCGGCGGGAGTACGCGTACGCCCCGAGCGCCCCGGCGGCGCCCACCGCGATCACGGGGAGCACGTAGTCCCCGGCTCCGCTCTCGCCGCTCGCCCTCCCGCCGGGATCCGCCGGGCCGGGGGTGATGGCGGGCACGGGGACGGGCTGCCCGCCGAGGACCGCGCCGTAGCCGCCCGCGGCGCCGATGGCGGCGCCCGCCCAGTCGTTCTGCCTCAGGGCGGGCTCGATGGCCGTCCGGGCGACGTCCGCGAGCTGCTGCTCGGTGAATCCGGAGTCGACGCCGGCGGCGTAGGCGTATCGGCGGGCCCCGGTGCCCACTGCCAGCAGGACGTCGTCCTGGCCCAGGCCGTTCTTCTCCGCGGTGGCGTCGGCCCAGCTCTGGGCGGAGCGCCCGGAGAAGTCCCGTACGTACGTCACGAAGAGCTGGATCCGCCGGTCGGCGTACAGCTGGTCGAGCGCCGCGGTGACCGCGGCCTTCCGGTCGCCCAGCGCGCCGACCCGGTCGGTGATCTGCCCCTGCTGCGAAAGGGTGACGGGATCCTCCGCCCGCGCGGGCGGTGCCCCGGCCAGGCCCCAGCCGCCGAGCGCCAGCAGCGCGGCGGCGAGGGGGAGCCCGGCCCGTACGACCATGGTGCTTCTCGGCGCAGTCACATGTGGGAGATTATGGGTGGTTTCGTCCCCCCGCACCCGGAGTAGCGGCCCGCGCTGACGGCCGGCCGGCCGCGAAGCCCCCTGATGTCACGTCAGCCGACGCTCCGGTTCAGGGGGCCTCGCGTACCGACCGCGGACTACCGGGAGTCGGTACGGCGGCGGATCCTGCTCCCCAGCCACACCAGCGGGTCGTACTTGCGGTCCACCGCCCGCTCCTTCAGCGGGATCAGCGCATTGTCGGTGATCTTGATGCCCTCGGGGCAGACCTCCGTACAGCACTTGGTGATGTTGCAGTAGCCGAGCCCGTGCTCCTCCTGCGCGGTGCGCTTGCGGTCCAGGCCCTCCTCGGCCGCCGCGTCCAGGGGGTGCATGTCCAGCTCTGCCACCCGCATCAGGAAGCGCGGACCGGCGAAGGCCGTCTTGTTCTCCTCGTGGTCACGCACCACGTGGCAGGTGTCCTGGCACAGGAAGCACTCGATGCACTTGCGGAACTCCTGCGAGCGCTCCACGTCGATCTGCTGCATCCGGTACGCGCCCGGGGCCACCCCCTCCGGCGGGACGAAGGCCGGGACCTCCCGGGCCTTCTGGTAGTTGAAGGAGACGTCCGTGACCAGGTCGCGGATGACCGGGAAGGCGCGCAGCGGGGTGACCGTGATCGTCTCGGACCGCTCGAAGGTGGACATCCGCGTCATGCACAACAGCCGCGGCCGCCCGTTGATCTCCGCGCTGCACGATCCGCACTTGCCCGCCTTGCAGTTCCAGCGCACCGCGAGGTCCGAGGCCTGCGTCGCCTGGAGCCGGTGGACGATGTCCAGGACCACCTCACCGTCGTGCACCTCGACGGTGAAGTCCCGCAGTTCCCCGCCCTCCGCGTCGCCCCGCCAGATCCGGAAGCTAGCGTCGTACGTACTCATTCGTACAGCTCCTCTTCGGCGAGGTACTTGACGAGCTCTTCCTTCTCGAAGAGCGAGAGCAGGTCGGGTCGGATGGGCTCGGTGCGGGTGCGTACGAGGGCGATCCGGTCGGCGGCCGGATCGGCCGGGGCCGGGTCCACGGGGCGGCACAGCAGGTTCACCGGACGCCAGTCGCGCTCCATCGCCGGGCAGTCCTCGCGCGTGTGCCCGCCCCGGCTCTCGGTGCGCTCCAGGGCGGCGCGGGCCACGCACTCGCTGACCAGCAGCATGTTGCGCAGGTCCAGGGCCAGGTGCCAGCCCGGGTTGAACTGCCGGTGCCCCTCGACACCGGCCCGGGCGGCCCGCTCGCGCAGGCCCGCCAGCTTCTCCAGGGCTTCGGCCATCTCCCCCGCCCGGCGGATGATGCCGACCAGGTCGTTCATGGTCGTCTGGAGCTCCTGGTGGAGCGTGTACGGGTTCTCCGCGCCGTCGGCGGCGTGGAAGGGGGCCAGCGCCTCCGCGGCCGCCGCGTCGATCTCCGACGGGGAGACGGCCGGGCGCGGTCCGCTCCCGGAGGCGTACTCCGCCGCGTGCAGCCCGGCCCGCCGCCCGAAGACGAGCAGGTCGGACAGGGAGTTGCCGCCGAGGCGGTTCGAGCCGTGCATCCCGCCCGCGACCTCGCCCGCCGCGAAGAGCCCCGGCACCCCGACCGTGGCGGCGGTCTCCGAGTCGACCGCGATCCCGCCCATCACGTAGTGGCAGGTCGGTCCGACCTCCATCGGCTCGGCGGTGATGTCCACGTCCGCCAGCTCCTTGAACTGGTGGTACATCGAGGGGAGCCGCCGCTTGATCTTCTCCGCGGGCATCCGCGTGGACACGTCCAGGAAGACCCCGCCGTGCGGGGAGCCGCGGCCCGCCTTCACCTCGGAGTTGATGGCCCGGGCCACCTCGTCGCGCGGCAGCAGCTCGGGAGGACGCCGATTGTGGTCCGGGTCCTCGTACCAGCGGTCGCCCTCCTCCTCCGACTCGGCGTACTTGTCCTTGAAGACGTCGGGGACGTAGTCGAACATGAACCGCTTGCCCTCGCTGTTGCGCAGCACCCCGCCGTCGCCGCGCACCGATTCGGTGACGAGGATGCCCTTCACCGAAGGGGGCCAGACCATGCCGGTCGGGTGGAACTGCACGAACTCCATGTTCAGCAGGGGCGCGCCCGCGAGCAGGGCCAGCGCGTGGCCGTCGCCGGTGTACTCCCAGGAGTTGGAGGTGGTCTTGAAGGACTTGCCGATCCCGCCCGTCGCGAGGACGACCGCCGGGGCCTCCAGGACGAAGAACCGCCCGGACTCCCGTTCGTAGCAGAAGGTCCCCGAGACCCGCTGCTCCGCGGCAAAGCCGCCGCCGGACTCCTTCAGGACCCTGGTGACCGTGCACTCCTGGAAGACCTTGAGCCGGGCCTCGTAGTCCCCGTACTCCTTGAAGTCCTCCTGCTGGAGCTGGACGATCTTCTGCTGGAGCGTGCGGATCAGCTCCAGACCGGTGCGGTCCCCGACGTGCGCGAGGCGCGGGTACTCGTGGCCGCCGAAGTTGCGCTGGGAGATCTTCCCGTCGGCCGTGCGGTCGAAGAGCGCGCCCCAGGTCTCCAGCTCCCAGACCCGGTCCGGAGCCTCCTTCGCGTGCAGCTCGGCCATCCGCCACTGGTTGAGGAACTTGCCGCCGCGCATGGTGTCGCGGAAGTGCACCTGCCAGTTGTCGCCCTCGTTGACGTTGCCCATGGAGGCGGCGATCCCGCCCTCCGCCATCACCGTGTGGGCCTTGCCGAACAGGGACTTGCAGATCACGGCCGTACGGGCGCCGCGCTCGCGGGCCTCGATCGCGGCCCGCAGCCCCGCGCCGCCCGCGCCGACCACGACCACGTCCCACTGCTGCCGTTCCACTTGAGTCATCTAGAAGATCCTCGGGTCGGTGAAGGCGCCGCTGGCCACCAGGTACACGTAGAAGTCGCACAGGGCGACGCTGATCAGGGAGGCCCACGCCAGCTGCATGTGGCGGGTGTTGAGTTGGCTGACCCAGCCCCACAGCCGGTAGCGCACCGGATGCCTCGAGAAGTGCTTGAGGCGGCCGCCCATGATGTGCCGGCACGAGTGGCAGGACAGGGTGTAGGCCCAGATCAGCACGATGTTGACGAGGAAGATCAGCGTGCCCAGGCCCATGTGGCCCCAGGCGTAGTGCTCGTCGCGGAAGGTCAGCACGGTGTCGTACGTGAGGATCCCCGCGACCGGCAGCGCCGCGTAGAAGAAGTACCGGTGCATGTTCTGCAAGACCAGCGGGAAGCGGGTCTCGCCCGTGTACTTCGCGTGCGGTTCGGCGACCGCGCAGGCGGGCGGCGAGGCCCAGAAGCCCCGGTAGTAGGCCTTGCGGTAGTAGTAGCAGGTCAGCCGGAAGCCGAGCGGGAAGACCAGGATCAGCAGGGCGGGGGACAGGCCCCACCAGCTGCCGAACAGGTCCCAGTTGGGGCCGCCGCGCATCTCCTGGCAGTTCTCCGCGAGACACGGGGAGTAGAACGGGGAGACGTACGGGGCCGCGTAGTAGTCGGCGTTCGCGAAGGCCCGCCACGTCGAGTAGACGATGAAGGCGAGCAGCCCGGCCGCGGTGCCGGCGGGGGCCAGCCACCACCGGTCGGTCCGCAGGTGCCGGGCGGCGATCGCGGCCCGGGAGGCGTCGTGGACGCCGCCGGGCCGCTGCTGGGGTGGTTGTGTGCCTGTGGCCAAAGGAGACTCCGGGAGGAGTGATGGGCCCAGGAGGCCCGGCCGCCTGGGGCGGCCGGGCCAGATGGGGTGAAGGGCGTACGGGTGCTCGCGGGGCCGGGGGACGTCAGGGTGCGCGGCGGTCGCGGGCGCCCAGGCCCTCGTCGTCGGTGTCCGTCCACAGCGAGCTGTCGTACGGGGTGTCGGGAACCGTCACCATCAGTGCCGGGTCCGGCGGCGCGGAACCGGCCCGCGGGCCCGCCGTAGGCTGCCGTTTGGCCTGCCGTTCGAGCTGCTCGACCTTGCGCGTCAGCTCGTCCAGGTTGCGCCGTACGGCATTCAGATCGTCTTGCAGGGACATGATTCTTGCCCTCACTTCCGCAGGGTGCGGTGGCAACGCTCATGTGCGCCTGGCAGTGTCGCCCTTCGCGTCCCCGGTTGTGAAGGGACGTGCAGCGATTGCGGGCGCGCAGGCGTGAACTGTGCGCCCCTCCCTGGACCCCATTCTCATCCCTCGCGTGAGGGAACGCCTCTCCGGCGCGCAAACGGGATTGGTCCGCACGGGTGGGGTTCGCGGCGTGGCGCGAGGCGGCTGCGAGGGGTGTGGCGGGACGTCGATTTCAGTGGGTTCCGGCAACCGGTGTGATCAGCTCCATATACCGCCGAACGTGATCATGCTTCCCCCACGCCCCGCCCCGGAGGTACCACCCATGTCCCAGAGAAGGCGCAGGTCCTTGGCGCTCCTGACCTCGGGAGTCCTCGCACTGCCGCTGCTCACGGGCTGCGGCGCGGGTGACGACGAGGGCGGGCCGGTCGCCGCCGGACCGGACATCGCGGCGACCACGCGCGACAAGGTCGCCGACGGGGGTGTGCTGCGCTGGGCGGTGGACTCCCTGCCGGAGACCCTGAACACCTTCCAGGCCGACGCGGACGCCACCACCACCCGGATCGCCGCGGCCGTGCTGCCGCAGCTGTTCGTGCTCGACGCCAAGGGGCGGCCGGTGGCCAATCCCGACTACCTCGAGAAGGCCGACGTCGTCGAGCGGGAGCCCAAGCAGGTCGTCCTGTACAAGCTGAACCAGCAGGCGGTGTGGAGCGACGGCCGCGAGATCGGCGCCCCCGACTTCGTCGCGCAGTGGCGGGCCCTGAACGGCAAGGACTCGGCGTTCTGGACGGCCCGCAACGCCGGCTACGAGCGGATCGAGAAGATCGAGCGCGGCAAGACCGACCTCGAGGTCAAGGTCACCTTCGGCAAGCCGTACGCCGACTGGCGCTCCCTGTTCAGCCCCCTGTACCCCAAGCAGGTCACCGCCACCCCGGAGGCCTTCAACGAAGGGGCCCGCGGCGCCCTCAAGGTCACCGCCGGACCCTTCGGCCTGGGGGCGATCGACAAGAAGACCGGCACCGCCTCGCTGCCCCGCAACCCGCGCTGGTGGGGCCGGCCGGCCAAGCTGGACACGCTGGTGCTGACGGCGGTCCCCCGGGCGCAGCGCCCGGCCGCACTGGCCTCCGGGAAGGTCGATCTGGCGGAGATCGACCGCTCCGGCGCCGACCGGATCGCGCTCGCCCACCGGGACGCGAAGCAGGGGGGCAAGGGCTCGGGCGGAGCCCCGGCCCACGGCCCCGGCGCCTCGATGACCGCCGCGCAGGCCACCTTGTCCTGGGCGGTCGCCTTCGGCGCGGACGAGGAGAAGGCCCTGGCGGAGACGGAGACCCGCAAGAAGCACGTCGAGTCGGTCAAACGGTACGCGGACGAGCAGACGGCCCTGCGGAAGTTCATCGTCCGCAAGTCCCTGGAGCCGGCCTACACGCAGCTCGCCATGAACGGCGCCGCCGGTCCGCTGGCAGACGAGCGGGTGCGCCGGGCGGTGGCGCGGGCGCTGCACCGCAAGGAGCTGGCCGAGATCGTGCTGAAGCCGCTCGGCCTGCCCGCGAAGCCGGTCGGCAGCCACGTGGCCCTGGCCGGGCAGCAGGCGTACGCCGACAACAGCGAGGCCCTCGGCGGCCAGGACACCCAGGCGGCCCAGGCCCTCCTCGCGGACGCCGGCTGGCGCCGCGGCGGCAAGATCACCGAACCGGCGGGCGCCAAGGCGGGGCCGGAGAGCGCGCCGCAGGACGACGGGAAGACCCCCCAGGGCCCGGGCACGGGGAACGACGGGCTCTACATCGTGGGCCAGGACGACGAGAGCAACGGCGACCACGGCGGCACGCACGGCTCCGCCGACGGCGAGGCCGCCCTGGCCGGCGCCTTCGCTCCGGGCGCTCCCGGCGCGGCCCAGGACCGGCCCTCACCGGTGCTCGCCCCCGCGCCCTTCGCGGCCCAGCAGGAGGCCCTCCTGCGGGCCCAGGCCGCCGCGGCGGCCACGGTGGACGACGCCAAGGACGGCGAGGACGCCGAGGACTCCAAGGACGGCGAGGACGCGAAGGAGGGCGAGGAGGCCAAGGAGGGCGAGGACGCCGAGCCGGCCGCTCCCGCGAAGGGCACCCCGCCCAAGCAGGCCGCCCGTACCTCCGGCGCGATGCTCGCCAAGGACGGCAAGATGCTCAACCTGCGCTTCGTGCTCCCGGCCGGACCCGGATCGGAGTCGCTGCGCGCGGTCGGCGAGCGGATCGCCCAGATGCTGCAGAAGGTCGGGGTGACCACCGAGATCAAGAAGGTGGCCGACGAGAGCTTCTTCAAGGACCACATCGCCTCGGGTCAGTACGACCTCGCGCTCTACTCCTGGCCCGCGACCGCCTACCCGGCCACCGACGCCCGGCCGATCTTCGCCAAGCCGGAGCCGGCCGCCGACGGCTCGCTCCTCGTCGAACAGAACTACACCAGGGTCGGCACCGACCACATCGACCAGCTCTTCGACCAGGCGGCCGGGGAACTGGACGAGGAGCAGTCCCGCGAGCTGATGCGCAAGGCCGACGCCAGGATCTGGGCCGCCGCCGGGTCCATCCCGCTCTACCAGCGCCCGGAGCTGGTGGCCGTCAAGCCGTCCCTGGCCAACGCCGGTGCCTTCGGGCTCGGGGCTCCCCGCTTCGAGGACATCGGCTGGAAGAAGCCCCCGACGGCCAAGGGCAAGAAGAAGTAGAACAACGCAGAAGAACCGGAAGAAGTGGTCGCAGAAGGAGAGTGGGCGAAGAAGTGGTGACAAAGGGGTGCCTGTCAGGTTGACCTCCGGCTTCCAAGCTCAGATGTGACTCAAGTCCCTTGCCCGCCGGATCTCCGGCGGGCAAGGTCGTGCATACCCGTTGACCCGCGTGATTTCCGGCAGGACAGACGGTCGGTGCCCCCCACCCCGCATCCGGCCGTGCTCATTCGTCCGGCCTCTTGACAGCCCCCCCGGCGGGCGGTTCCCGCCGCGCGACGTACCATGGGGTAAGGCCGTGGCAGGTTTTCGCCCGGCCGAGGCGCGCGTGCCAGGCCGTACGCGACGCCATCCACGATCCCGGGAGAAGCGCCGAAGTGCCCACGCGCCACGACATCCGTAACGTCGCCATCGTCGCCCACGTCGACCATGGCAAGACGACCATCGTCGATGCCATGCTCAAGCAGGCCGGTGCCTTCGCCGCCCACCAGCAGCTCGACGACCGCATGATGGACTCGAACGACCTGGAGCGTGAGAAGGGCATCACGATCCTCGCCAAGAACACGGCGGTGAAGTATCACCCCAAGGACGGCGGGGCCCCGATCACGATCAACATCATCGACACCCCCGGCCACGCCGACTTCGGTGGTGAGGTCGAGCGCGGTCTGTCGATGGTGGACGCCGTCGTTCTGCTGGTGGACGCCTCCGAGGGTCCGCTGCCCCAGACCCGCTTCGTCCTGCGCAAGGCCCTGCAGGCGAAGATGCCGGTCATCCTCTGCATCAACAAGACGGACCGTCCGGACTCCCGGATCGACGAGGTCGTCAACGAGACGTACGACCTCTTCCTGGACCTGGACGCGGACGAGGACCAGATCGAGTTCCCGATCGTCTACGCGTGCGGCCGTGACGGCGTCGCCTCGCTGACCAAGCCGGAGGACGGCACCGTCCCCCCGGACAGCGACAGCCTGGAGCCGTTCTTCTCCACCATCCTGGAGCACGTCCCCGCCCCGGTCTACGACGACGAGGCGCCCCTCCAGGCGCACGTGACCAACCTGGACGCCGACAACTTCCTCGGCCGCATCGCGCTGGTCCGCGTCGAGCAGGGCGAGCTGCGCAAGGGCCAGACCGTTGCGTGGATCAAGCGTGACGGCACCGTCTCCAACGTCCGCATCACCGAGCTGATGATGACCGAGGCGCTCACCCGCAAGCCGGCCGAGGTGGCGGGCCCGGGTGACATCTGCGCGGTCGCCGGTTTCCCCGAGATCATGATCGGCGAGACCCTGGCCGACCCGGAGAACCCGATCGCCCTGCCGCTGATCTCGGTCGACGAGCCGGCGATCTCCATGACCATCGGTACGAACACCTCCCCGATGGTCGGCCGCGGCGGCACCGGCAAGGGCGCGGACGCCAAGTCCGCGGTCAAGGACCGCAAGGTCACCGCCCGCCAGGTCAAGGACCGTCTGGACCGCGAGCTGATCGGCAACGTCTCGCTCCGCGTCCTCGACACCGAGCGCCCGGACGCCTGGGAGGTCCAGGGCCGCGGTGAGCTCGCGCTCGCCATCCTGGTCGAGCAGATGCGCCGCGAGGGCTTCGAGCTGACCATCGGCAAGCCGCAGGTCGTCACGCAGGAGATCGACGGCAAGGTGCACGAGCCGGTCGAGCGCATGACGATCGACGTGCCCGAGGAGCACATGGGCGCGGTCACGCAGCTCATGGGCATCCGCAAGGGCCGCATGGACAACATGTCGAACCACGGCTCCGGCTGGGTCCGCATGGAGTTCGTCGTCCCGTCCCGCGGCCTCATCGGCTTCCGTACGGAGTTCCTGACGAACACCCGCGGTACCGGTATCGCCCACTCGATCCACGAGGGCCACGAGCCGTGGTTCGGCCCGCTGGTCACCCGTAACAACGGTTCGCTGGTCGCGGACCGCTCGGGTTCGGTCACGCCGTTCGCGATGATCAACCTGCAGGAGCGCGGTGTCCTGTTCACCGAGCCCGGCACCGAGGTGTACGAGGGCATGATCGTCGGCGAGAACTCGCGCTCCGACGACATGGACGTCAACATCACCAAGGAGAAGAAGCTCACCAACATGCGTGCGGCTTCCGCGGACAACACGGAGAACGTGATTCCGCCCCGCAGGCTCTCCCTGGAGCAGTCCCTGGAGTTCTGCCGCGACGACGAGTGCGTCGAGGTGACCCCGGAGGCCGTCCGCATCCGCAAGGTCGTCCTGGACCAGAAGGAGCGCTCGCGCACCGCGTCGCGCGCCAAGTCCGCCAAGTAGGCGCCTGAGCCGCAACCGGCTCACAGCCCGGCCCCCGCACGGAATTCCGTGCGGGGGCCGAGTTTTTCGCGTCCTGCCGGCCGCCGCCCGGCCGCCCCCTGTCTTGTCGGCCAGGGTCGGGGCACGGGCGATCCGGCGGTTGTCGTACCCGCGGGCCACGAGGTCCAGGATCTCCCGCTATCGCCGGGTGTCGCCCTGTACCGCTCGGGACGCCGGGGCGACGCGCACACCGCCTACCAGCAGGCGCGCGCCCCGGACCGAGGCCGGCGCGCAGGCAGGCCGCACGGCTCCCCGCCACCGGACCGTCCCCTCGGGGGTGGGTGCGGACCGTCTCGGCATGATTCGGTCAGGTGACCGGTCGGGCGCCCTCGACCACCTCGACCAGGGCTTCGAGATCGCGACCGGTGAAGCGCGCGCCGAGTCGTATGTGTACGTCGGGCGGCCCCTGCTCTAGCAAAGCGTCGGCAACCACGGCGTCGCCCTGAACCGCTTCGTGACGGCGCGCGGCCGGCCCGGCGCTGCACCGCCCGGACCCCCGAGCTCCGCGCCCTGGGGGGCCTGGCCGACAGCAGCCTGAGGCTGGGGCGGCCGGCGGATCCGGCACGGTTCGCGGAGCCGGCACGGGAGCCGGCGAGCCTCAGCGGATACGGCTTCTTCGAGGCCAGGGTGTTGGCCTTGCCGGCCGAGGTGCCCCTGGACGGGGGCGAGTTCGAGACCGCCGCCGAACGGGCCGGGCAGGCGGCCGGACTGCCGGCCGAGTCCGGCCACCGGGCCTGCCGGGCTGATGCCCTCGTCCTGCTGGGGCGGGCCGGCGCGGTGCGGGCGATGAGAAAGGGGCCTTCCGGTCCTGGACGGATGCCCTTGGTCTGTACGAAGCTCTCGGTGCCGGGCGCACCGGGGGTGCGCGCTCTGACGGCCCGTTGACGGAGCGGCGCACCGTTCCCGTTTGTCAAGCGGATTTATGGGTTCAGGTGTCCGCATACCGACCGTGACACTCCGGAAGGTGAGCTAACCGTCCGTTTCGCACGTGTCTGTCTCCTATCCGTTTGTCCGGATTTCGGGTTTTAGACATGAGGTGATGTTGTGAAAACGAGACCACTTAAGTGTGGTTTACGGCCTAGGCGTCCCTGAGGATGGCTCCATTGAGCTCGGGTCAATGGGTCACGCGCTGTGGGGAGCGCCGACTCACGAGCACACACGACGGGGCCGGAAATTCGCTGTCAGGGGTGTCAGCGGGTGCCGGGCCCTTCACGTATCGACAGTGACTCCTGAGGAGGCAATTACCCATGCGCGGAGCAACGAGCGCCAAGTGGGTCGCGGGTGCCGTCATCGTGGCGATGGCTGCCACGGCTTGCAGCACCAGCAAGGACGAGGCCGGCAGCAAGGCCGGAGGAAACATCACGGTGGTGCTCGGCGAGCCGCAGCACGGCCTGGTGGGTCAGAACACCGCCGAGTCCGAAGGCGCTGAGGTTCTCAACGCGCTCTTCACCGGTCTGATCGAGTACGACAACAAGACCAACGAGCCGAAGCTCGCGGTCGCCGAGTCCATCGAGACCACGGACTCGAAGGTCTGGACGATCAAGCTCAAGGACGGCTACACCTTCCACAACGGCGAGAAGGTCGACGCGCAGTCGTTCGTCCGCGCCTGGAACTGGGGCGCCAACCAGGACAACGCCGCCGAGGGCCTGCCGTTCTTCGACAAGATCGAGGGCTCCGAGGAGCTGGCGCCGGGCAAGGACAAGAAGCCCACCGTCACCGAGCTCAAGGGCCTGAAGGTCGTCGACGAGAAGACCTTCACCGTCACGCTGAAGGCTCCGTTCTCCCAGTTCAAGACCATGCTGGGCTACAACGCCTTCTACCCGCTGCCGAAGGCCTTCGAAGCCGACCCGAAGAAGTTCGGCGAGGCCCCGATCGGCAACGGCGCCTTCCAGATGGACGGTGCCTGGGAGCACAACAAGCAGATCAAGATCAAGCGCTACGACAAGTTCGGTGGCGAGAAGGCGAAGCTCGAGGGCGTCACCTTCAAGATCTACGACAACCTGGACACGGCGTACAACGACCTGCGCGCCGACACCATCCAGATCGTCGACAAGCTCCCGATCTCGGCGATGGCCACCGTCTCCCAGGAGTTCGGCGACCGTTACCTGTACAAGCCGGAGTCGGGCGTCGGTTACGTCGGCCTTCCGCTGAAGACCAACCCCGAGGCGTTCGGCAAGGTCGAGATCCGCAAGGCGATCTCGATGGCCATCGACCGGGACGCCATCACGAAGACCATCTTCAACGGCACCCGCAAGCCGGCCGACGACTTCATCAGCCCCATCGTCCCGGGCTACCGCAAGGGCGCCCTGGGTGAGGTCGGTACGTACAACCCGACCAAGGCCAAGGAGCTCTTCGCCCAGGCGGGCGGTATCCCCGGCAACAAGATCGAGCTCGGCTACAACGCCGACGGCGGCCACAAGGAGTGGATCGAGGCCGTCGCCAACCAGCTGAAGGCGAACCTCGGCCTCGAGGTCACCGCCAAGCCGTTCGCCAAGTTCGGCGACATGCTGACCGACCTGGGTGACCAGAAGTACAAGGGCGCGTTCCGCATGGCGTGGTCCATGGACTACCCGGCGGCCGAGAACTACCTCCGTCCGATCTTCTCCAAGATCGCGATCGAGCACGGCTCCAACTACGGTGCCTACGAGAGCGCGGAGTTCGAGGCGCTGATGGACCAGGCCGACAAGACCGCCAACGAGGCGGAGGCCATCAAGCTGTACCAGCAGGCCGATGACGTGATCATCAAGGACCTGCCGTACATCCCGGTCTTCACGTACATGTCTTCCTCGGCCTACTCCAAGTCCGTGAAGAACGTTGAGATCGACGCCCAGGGCCGCATGGACCTGGCCAAGGTCGAGCTCAACTAACACCCTTCTTCACACCAAGGGGACAACGGGGGCGGACAGGCGGAATCAGGTTTCCGTCTGTCTGCCCCTTCCCCCTGCTCTTCTGCTGGAGGTCTGATGGGCCGCTACCTCATCCGCCGACTCATACAGGCGATCCCTGTACTGTTCGGTGCCACATTCCTGATCTACGCGCTGACTCTCGGGCTGGGCGACCCCGTCCAGGCACTCGCCGGTGAGAAGAAGGCTGACCCGCTCGTCGCGGCGATGCTGCGCCAGAAGTACCACCTCGACGACCCGTTTCTGCTCCAGTACTGGAACTACATCACCAATGTGCTCCAGGGGAACTTCGGCGAGACGCTGAACGGGCGTCAGGTGCTCGACCTCATCACCGAGGCTTTCCCGTACACGATCAACCTGGCGATCGTCGCGTTCGCCATCGAGGCCGTGTTCGGCGTGCTCGCGGGCATCATGGCAGCCCTGCGCCGAGGCAAGTTCCTCGACCAGCTGGTCCTGCTCTCGACGCTGTTCCTCATCTCGATCCCGGTGTTCGTGACCGGCTTCATGCTCCAGCTCATCCTCGGAGTGGAAGCGAAGGCCATCGGCATCGACTTCTTCCCCGTCTCCTTCAACGAGGCCGACGGGTTCAAGGCGTACATCCTCCCCGGCTACATCCTGGCCTCGACCTCTCTGGCGTACGTGGCCCGGCTGACGCGCACCAGCATGATGGAGACCATGCGCGCGGACTACGTCCGTACCGCGACGGCCAAGGGTCTGCCCCGCCGCCGGGTCGTGGTCAACCACGCGCTGCGCAACGCCCTCATCCCGATCGTCACGTTCCTCGGCGCCGACCTCGGCGCTCTGATGGGTGGCGCGGTCATCACCGAGAACATCTTCAACATCAACGGCATCGGGGGCCTGATCGCCCAGGCCATCCGCCTCGACCAGGGCACCGTGCTCGTCGGCGTGGTCACGCTCCTCGTCCTCGTGTACCTCATCGCCAACCTGATCGTGGACCTGCTCTACGCCGTGCTCGACCCGAGGATCCGCTATGCGTGACACAACTTCGGTGGAGGACTCGATGACCGACACCCAGACCGCCGGGGCCCCCGCGGCCGGCGCCACCGTCGACAAGGGTGGCAAGAACGCGGACAAGAAGCAGGAGCGCGTTGCGAGCCTGTGGTCCGACGCCGTTCACGACCTGCGTCGCAACCCGGTGTTCCTGATCGGCGCGTTCCTGGTCTTCTGTCTGCTGGTGCTGGCCGTCGTACCGCAGTGGTTCACCTCCGGCAGCCCGTACGAGGCCACGGCCTGCACCCTGCAGGACTCCCTCAAGCGCCCGAGCGGCGAGCACTGGTTCGGCTTCGACATCCAGGGCTGCGACATCTACACGCGTACCATCTGGGCCACGCGCAACTCCGTGATCGTCGGCATTCTCACGACCACGGTCGTGCTGCTCGTCGGTGGGGCCCTCGGTCTGATGGCGGGCTGGCTCGGCGGCTTCTGGGACAGCATCCTGTCCCGTATCACCGAGATCTTCTTCGCGATCCCGCTGCTCCTCGGCGGCATGCTCATCATGTCGGGCCTGGAGGGCAACGCCTGGACCGTCTCCCTCGTCATGGCGACGCTCGGCTGGCCCCAGATCTTCCGCATCATGCGGTCCTCGGTGCTCCAGAACAAGAACAACGACTACGTGATGGCCGCCCGCGCCCTCGGCGCCGGCACCCTGCGCATCACGATGCGGCACATCCTGCCGAACGCCATCGCCCCGGTCATCGTGGTCGGCGCGATCAGCCTCGGTGTTTACATCGGTGCGGAGGCTGCCCTGTCCTACCTGGGCATCGGCGTCCAGCCCCCCGAGATCTCCTGGGGTCTCATGGTGAGCGACGCGAAGGACCGCTTCCTCCAAGCACCCCACGTGCTCCTGTTCCCGGCCGCCGCGCTGAGCATCACGGTGCTCGCGTTCATCATGGTCGGCGACGCGGTGCGCGACGCCCTCGACCCGAAGCTGCGCTGAGGAAGGGCGTACGTTGACCATCATCGACAAGACCTCGAACGTCCCCGCGCCCCGCTCGGCGCCGGAGGGCATCCCGCTCCTCGAAGTGCGCGACCTGCACGTCGAGTTCCACACCCGCGACGGTGTCGCCAAGGCAGTCAACGGCGTCTCGTACTCCGTGAACGCCGGCGAGACCCTCGCCGTCCTCGGCGAGTCCGGCTCCGGCAAGTCCGTGACGGCGCAGGCCGTCATGGGCATCCTCGACATGCCCCCCGGCAAGATCCCGTCCGGCGAGATCCTCTTCCAGGGCACCGACCTGCTGAAGCTCCCGGCCGAGGAGTTCCGCAAGGTCCGCGGCCAGAAGATCGCGATGATCTTCCAGGACGCGCTGTCCTCGCTGAACCCGGTGCACACCGTCGGCGCCCAGCTCGGCGAGATGTTCCGCGTCCACCGCGGGATGTCCAAGAAGGACGCCACGGCCAAGGCCATCGAGCTCATGGACCGGGTGAAGATCCCCGCCGCCAAGGCGCGCGTGGGTGACTACCCGCACCAGTTCTCCGGCGGTATGCGCCAGCGCATCATGATCGCCATGGCGATGGCCCTGGAGCCCGACCTGATCATCGCCGACGAGCCCACCACGGCTCTCGACGTGACGGTCCAGGCCCAGGTGATGGACCTGCTCGCGGAGCTCCAGCGCGAGATGAACATGGGCCTGATCCTGATCACCCACGACCTCGGCGTCGTCGCCGACGTCGCGGACAAGATCGCCGTCATGTACGGCGGCAGGATCGTCGAGAACGCCCCGGTGCACGAGATCTACAAGAACCCGGCGCACCCGTACACCCGCGGCCTGCTGGACTCGATCCCGCGCCTGGACCAGAAGGGCCAGGAGCTCTACGCGATCAAGGGCCTGCCGCCCAACCTGCTCAACATCCCCTCGGGCTGCGCCTTCAACCCGCGCTGCCCCAAGGCGCAGGACATCTGCCGCACCGACGTGCCGGTCCTGCACCAGGTGACCGCGCAGGACGGCACCGAGCTGTCCGGCCGCACCAGCGCGTGCCACTTCTGGAAGGAGCAGATCCATGGCTGAGCTCACCAAAAACGTCACCGAGCGCGAGCCGATCCTCCAGGTCCGCAACCTGGTCAAGCACTTCCCGCTGACCCAGGGCATCCTGTTCAAGAAGCAGGTCGGCGCGGTCAAGGCGGTCGACGGGATCTCCTTCGACCTGTACCAGGGCGAGACCCTCGGCATCGTGGGCGAGTCCGGCTGCGGCAAGTCCACCGTCGCCAAGCTCCTGATGAGCCTGGAGACCGCCACCGCCGGCGAGGTCTTCTACAAGGGCCAGGACATCACCAAGCTGTCGGGCAAGGCCCTCAAGGCCGTGCGTCGCAACATCCAGATGGTGTTCCAGGACCCCTACACCTCGCTGAACCCGCGCATGACGGTCGGCGACATCATCGGGGAGCCGTACGAGATCCACCCCGAGGCGGCTCCCAAGGGCGACCGGCGCCGCAAGGTCCAGGAGCTCCTGGACGTCGTGGGCCTCAACCCCGAGTACATCAACCGCTACCCGCACCAGTTCTCCGGCGGCCAGCGCCAGCGCATCGGCATCGCCCGCGGCCTCGCGCTCAACCCGGAGATCATCATCTGCGACGAGCCGGTCTCCGCGCTCGACGTGTCGGTGCAGGCGCAGGTCATCAACCTGATGGAGAAGCTCCAGGACGAGTTCAACCTGTCCTACCTCTTCATCGCGCACGACCTGTCGATCGTCCGGCACATCTCGGACCGCGTCGGCGTCATGTACCTCGGCAAGATGGCCGAGATCGGCACGGACACGCAGATCTACGACCACCCGACGCACCCCTACACCCAGGCGCTGCTGTCGGCGGTCCCCGTGCCGGACCCCGAGGTCCGCGAGAACCGCGAGCGCATCATCCTCACCGGCGACGTCCCGTCCCCGGCCAACCCGCCGTCGGGCTGCCGCTTCCGCACCCGCTGCTGGAAGGCCCAGGACAAGTGCGCCGCCGAGGAGCCGCTGCTGGCGATCCCGGAGCGCTTCAAGGGCCAGGACGGCTTCGCCGCGCACGAGTCGGCGTGCCACTTCGCGGAGGAGAAGGCCGTTCTGGCCGTCTGACCCGCACCGTGCACGACCGTACGGCCGGCCCCCGGCGCCACTCATCGGCGCCGGGGGCCGGCCGTTTCGGATGCCCGGCGGGTGCGGGGGCGCATCCCGCGCGGTGGGATCCCGCACCGGAGGCCCGCTTGGGGAAGTCCCGCGCCGGGAAAGCCGGTTGCGGCCGCCGCCCTGGCGGGCCGACAGTGGGGCGATGACCGCCATGCTGACCGTCCGGCCCGCCGGGCCCGGGGACGCGTCCGACATCTGCGCCCTGCTCAACGCCGTCGACATGATCGAGATCGGCCGCCCGGAGACCGACCTCGGCACCGTCGAGGCCGACCTGCACCACCCCGACGTCGACCTGGCCCGTGACTCCTGGCTCGCCTTCCAAGACGGCCGGCTCGTCGCCTACGCCCTCGTCTGGGCGGACTCCGGGCCGGGCCGCGTCGACGGGGACCACTACGTCCTGCCCGCCCACCCCGAGGCCGCCCGCCGGCTGCTGGAGCTCATGGAGGCCCGGGCCCGCGAACTGGCCGCCGGGGCCGGGCAGGGCCGGCTGAGACTCCAGCTCAACATCAAACCCACCCTCGACCTCTCCCTGCTCACCGGCCGCGGCTACCGCACCGTACGCCGCTACCAGGTCATGACCCGCACCGTGAGCCCGGCCACCGACCTTCCCCCCGCCCCGCCCGCCGGGCTCACCCTGCGCCACTGCGCCACCGACGAGGCCGACCGGCGCCGCGCCCACGCCCTGGTCGAGGAGACCTTCGCCTCCCACTTCGGCCACGTGGAGCGCGCGTACGAACCCTGGCTGGACCACCTGGACGCACGCGGGCTCGACTGGTCCCTGGTGTGGATCGCCTCCCTGCCCGGCGAGGGCGACATGGCCGTACTGCT
The DNA here is from genome assembly GCA_049998195.1 of Streptomyces sp. cmx-11-4. Classification (GTDB taxonomy): domain Bacteria; phylum Actinomycetota; class Actinomycetes; order Streptomycetales; family Streptomycetaceae; genus Streptomyces. The sequence continues at coordinate 645,109 of JAEBET010000001.1, read as the reverse complement.
CACCCGGGACGACCGTACGAGCATGGGCTGGCTGAGCCACATCGGCGTACGCGAGACCCTGCGCGGCCGCGGCATCGGCGGCTACCTGCTCCGCCACGGCTTCGCGGCCTACGCTGCGCGCGGCCGGGACACCGTGGGCCTCGGCGTGGATGTCCACAACGAAACCGGCGCACTCGCGCTCTACGAGGCGCACGGGATGGGCCTGCACTACGCGGTCGACACCTGGGAGCTGCCTTTGCACTCGCAGGGGTGACAGCCGGGGGACGCGCGGGTGCAATCGGTCGAACCAGGCGTGTGGGGGACCCCACATAGGGTGACATTGGCCCCTAAGTGAGTCTCGGGATCCCTAGGAGGCACTCCATGCGCGGAGCCACCCACGCCAAGTGGGCCGCATGTGCGATGGCCGTCGCCCTCGCGGCGACGGCCTGCGGCGGCGGAAGCGACGGCGGCGGAGGCGGTGGCGAGGGTGCGGGAATCGTCAGCTCTTCGTGGGGTGACCCGCAGAACCCCCTGGAGCCCGCCAACACCAACGAGGTGCAGGGCGGCAAGGTACTGGACATGCTGTTCCGGGGTCTGAAGCGCTACGACCCGAAGACCGGTGAGGCGCTGGACTTCCTCGCCGAGAAGATCGAGACCACCGACAGCCAGAACTTCACGATCACGCTGAAGGACGGCTGGAAGTTCAGCAACGACGAGCCCGTCACCGCCCAGTCCTTCGTGGACGCCTGGAACTACGCGGCTGACGTGCGCAACAAGCAGAACAACTCGCCGTTCTTCTCGGACATCGTCGGCTACGAGGACCTGCACCCCGCCTCCGGCGAGCCCAAGACCAAGACGATGAAGGGCCTCGTCGTCAAGGACCCCAAGACCTTCACCGTCGCCCTGAAGGAGAAGTTCTCCACCTGGCCCGAGACCCTCGGCTACCAGGCCTTCTCCCCGCTGCCCAAGGCGTTCTTCACCGACCACGCCGGCTGGCTCGCCAAGCCGATCGGCAACGGCCCCTACACGGTGGACTCGTACACCAAGGGCACGGCCATGAAGCTGCGCAAGTGGGACGGCTACCCCGGCGAGGACAAGGCGCAGAACGGCGGCGTCGACCTCAAGGTCTACACGGACAACAACACCGCCTACACCGACCTGATCTCCGGCAACCTCGACCTCGTCGACGACGTCCCGGCGCAGCAGCTGAAGAACGTCGCGAAAGACCTCGGCGACCGCTACATCAACCAGCCCGCCCTGATCATCCAGACCCTCACCTTCCCGCTGTACGACCCCCAGTGGAGCAAGGAGGGCATGGAGAAGGTCCGCCGCGGCATCTCCATGGCGATCAACCGCGACGAGATCACCAAGCAGATCTTCCGGGACACCCGCACCCCCGCCAAGGACTGGACCTCCCCGGCCCTCGGCGACAAGGGCGGCTTCAAGGCCACCGTCTGCGGCGACGTCTGCACCTTCGACCCCGCCGAGGCCAAGAAGCTCATCCAGGAGGGCGGCGGACTGCCCGGCGGCAAGGTCACGCTGACCTCCAACGTGGACACCGGCTCGCACCGCCACTGGATGGACGCCGTCTGCAACAGCGTCAACAACGCGCTGGGCGAGGGCCCCGTCTGCACCGTCAACCCCATCGGCACCTTCGCCGACTTCCGCAACCAGCAGACCGGCTTCAAGCTGACCGGCCCCTTCCGCTCCGGCTGGCAGGCCGACTACCCGCTGATCCAGAACTTCCTGGAGCCGCTGTACTACACCGGGGCCTCCGCCAACTACGGCAAGTTCAACAACCCCGAGTTCGACAAGCTCGTCGACCAGGCCAACCAGGAGAGCGACGCGGCCAAGGCGACCGCCACCTTCCAGGACGCCGAGAAGATCCTCGCCGAGCAGATGCCGTCCATCCCGCTCTGGTACCAGAACGGCAGCGCCGGGCACTCCGAGCGGATCACGGACGTGGCGCTCAACCAGTTCAGCGTGCCGGTCTACGACCAAATCAAGGTCAGCTGACCGACCGACGGATCGATCCTGGAGCAGTCCATGGGACGTTATGTGATCCGGCGGCTGCTCCAGATGATCCCCGTGTTCATCGGCAGCACGTTCCTGATCTTCTTCATGGTGTACGCGCTCGGTGACCCGGTCGCGGCCCTCTTCGGCGACAAGGCACCCGACCCCGCCACCGCCGCGCGCATCCGCAAGGACCTCTACCTCGACCGCCCCCTGTGGGAGCAGTACCTGCACTACATGGGCCAGATCTTCCAGGGCGATTTCGGCACGGCCTTCAACGGCCAGGAGGTCACCGAACTCATGGCGACGGCCTTCCCCGTCACCCTGCGCCTGACCATCGTCGCGATCCTCATCGAGATCGTCATCGGCATCACCCTCGGCGTGGTCAGCGGACTGCGCCGCGGCAAGTCCATCGACACCTCCGTCCTCGTGATGACCCTCGTCGTCATCTCGGTGCCCACCTTCGTGACGGGCTACCTGCTCCAGTTCCTCTTCGGCGTCCAATGGGGCTGGGTCCGGCCCACCGTCTCCCCGGAAGCGCCCTTCAACGAGCTGATCCTGCCCGGCATCGTGCTCGCCCTCGTCTCGCTCGCGTACGTGACCCGGCTCTCGCGCACCTCCATCGCCGAGAACGTCAAGGCCGACTACGTCCGCACCGCCGTCGCCAAGGGGCTGCCGCGCCGCAGGGTCATCACCCGCCACCTGCTGCGCAACTCGCTGATCCCGGTGGTCACCTTCATCGGCACCGACATCGGCGCGCTCATGGGCGGCGCCATCGTCACCGAGCGGATCTTCAACATCCACGGCGTCGGCTACCAGCTCTACCAGGGCATCCTGCGCAACAACGCGCCCACCGTGGTCGGCTTCGTGACCATCCTCGTCATCGTCTTCCTGCTGGCGAACCTGCTCGTCGACCTGCTCTACGCGGTCCTGGACCCGAGGATCCGCTATGCCTGAGCCCGAGCGCCCCGACGCCTACGACCCCGTGGGCCCCGGCCCGCACGAAGCGATGTCCCCAACCGGCCAAGGCGGTGCCATGGACCTAGCCCTGGAGGAGGGCGAGAGCCTCGAGAAGAGCCTCGCCCCCGGTCCCGACGGAACCGGACCCGCGGAGCCGCATCCATCAGCCGCCTCCGGCGGACGGGCCCGCTCGCTGTGGTCCGACGCCTGGCACCAGCTGCGCCGCAACCCCGTCTTCATCGTCTCCGCCCTGCTGATCCTCTTCCTCGTCGTCATCGCGATCTGGCCCCAGCTCATCGCGAGCGGCGACCCCCTCAGGTGCGACCTGTCCAAGTCCCAGCAGGGTTCCTCCCCGGGCCACCCCTTCGGCTACGACACCCAGGGCTGCGACGTCTACACCCGTACCGTCTACGGCGCCCGCGCCTCCATCACCGTCGGCGTGTGCGCCACCCTCGGCGCCACCCTGCTCGGCTCCGCGCTCGGCGGGCTCGCCGGCTTCTTCGGCGGCTGGTGGGACGCGCTGCTCTCCCGGGTCGCGGACATCTTCTTCGGCATCCCGGTGATCCTCGGCGGCCTGGTCTTCCTGTCCGTCGTCACCAGCACCACCGTCTGGCCCGTGGTCGGCTTCATCGTGCTGCTCGGCTGGCCGCAGCTCGCCCGCATCGCCCGCGGCTCGGTGATCACCGCCAAACAGAACGACTACGTCCAGGCCGCCCGCGCCCTCGGCGCCGGCAACGGCCGGATGCTGCTGCGGCACGTGGCGCCCAACGCCGTCGCGCCCGTCATCGTCGTCGCCACCATCGCGCTCGGCACCTACATCGCCCTGGAAGCCACCCTGTCCTTCCTCGGCGTCGGCCTGCGCCCGCCCACCGTCTCCTGGGGCATCGACATCTCCAACGCGGCCTCGCAGATCCGCAACGCCCCGCACATGCTGCTCTGGCCGGCGGGCGCGCTCAGCCTGACCGTGCTCGCCTTCATCATGCTCGGCGACGCGGTGCGCGACGCCCTCGACCCCAAGCTGCGCTGAGGAGCCCCGCACATGCTGCTCGAAGTCCGCGACCTGCACGTGGAATTCAAGACGCGCGACGGAGTCGCGAAGGCGGTCAACGGCGTCGACTACTCGGTGGACGAGGGCGAGACCCTCGCCGTGCTCGGCGAGTCGGGCTCCGGCAAGTCGGTGACCGCGCAGGCCGTCATGGGGATCCTGGACGTGCCTCCGGGCCGGATCGCGGGCGGCGAGATCCTCTTCAAGGGCCAGGACCTGCTGAAGATGAAGGAGGAGGACCGCCGCAAGATCCGCGGCGCCGAGATGGCGATGATCTTCCAGGACGCCCTCTCCTCCCTGAACCCCGTCCTCAGCGTCGGCGCGCAGCTCGGCGAGATGTACGAGGTCCACCGCGGGATGTCCCGCAAGGACGCCAAGGGCAAGGCCGTCGAGCTGATGGACCGGGTGAAGATCCCGGCGGCCAGGCAGCGCGTGGGTGACTACCCGCACCAGTTCTCCGGCGGCATGCGCCAGCGCATCATGATCGCGATGGCGCTGGCCCTGGAACCCTCGCTGATCATCGCCGACGAGCCGACCACCGCCCTGGACGTCACCGTCCAGGCCCAGGTGATGGACCTGCTGGCCGAGCTCCAGCGCGAGCTCAACATGGGCCTCATCCTGATCACCCACGACCTGGGCGTGGTCGCCGACGTCGCCGACAAGATCGCCGTCATGTACGCGGGCCGGATCGTCGAGGCCGCCCCGGTCCACGAGATCTACAAGGCACCGGCCCACCCCTATACGAGGGGCCTGCTGGACTCCATCCCGCGCCTGGACCAGAAGGGGCAGGAGCTGTACGCCATCAAGGGCCTGCCCCCGAACCTGCTGGCCATCCCGCCCGGTTGCGCCTTCAACCCGCGCTGCCCGATGGCGCAGGCCGTCTGCCGGGCCGAGGTCCCTCCGCTGGCGCAGGTCGCCGAGGACCGGACCAGCGCCTGCTTCTTCTGGAAGGAGTGCCTCCATGCCTGAGTCCCTTCTGGAAGTGAAGGACCTGGTCAAGTACTACCCGCTGACCCAGGGCATCGTCGTCCGCAGGCAGGTCGGCGCGGTCAAGGCCGTCGACGGGGTCTCCTTCGGGCTGGGCGCCGGCGAGACCCTCGGCATCGTGGGGGAGTCCGGCTGCGGGAAATCCACCGTGGCCAAGATGCTGGTCAACCTGGAGCGGCCGACGGCCGGCGCGATCTCGTACAAGGGCGAGGACATCACCAAGCTGTCGGGCAAGGCCCTCAAGGCCGTGCGCCGCAACATCCAGATGGTGTTCCAGGACCCCTACACCTCGCTGAACCCGCGCATGACGGTCGGCGACATCATCGGGGAGCCGTACGAGATCCACCCCGAGGTCGCCCCGAAGGGCGACCGGCGCCGCAAGGTCCAGGAGCTCCTGGACGTGGTGGGGCTGAACCCGGAGTACATCAACCGCTATCCCCACCAGTTCTCCGGCGGCCAGCGCCAGCGCATCGGCATCGCCCGGGGCCTCGCGCTCAACCCGGAGATCATCATCTGCGACGAGCCGGTCTCCGCGCTCGACGTGTCGGTCCAGGCGCAGGTGATCAACCTGCTGGCGCGCCTGCAGGACGAGTTCGACCTGTCGTACGTGTTCATCGCGCACGACCTGTCGATCGTCCGGCACATCTCCGACCGGGTCGGTGTCATGTACCTGGGCCGGATCGTGGAGATCGGCACCGACATCCAGATCTACGACCACCCGACGCACCCGTACACCCAGGCCCTGCTGTCCGCGGTCCCGGTCCCCGACCCGGAGGCCCGCGCCCGCCGCGAGCGCATCATCCTCTCCGGCGACGTGCCCTCACCGGCCAACCCGCCGTCGGGCTGCCGCTTCCGCACCCGCTGCTGGAAGGCCCGGGAGAAGTGCGCCGCCGAGGTGCCGCTGCTGGCGGTTCCCGAGGTCTTCCCGTCGGGCCCGGCGGCGCACCCGTCGGCCTGCCACTTCGCGGCGGAGAAACACGTGGTCCCGTCGCCGGTCCCGTCGCCGGTCCCCTCGCCCCCGCCGGACGCCGAGGGCGCGTAGCGGCGCTGCGACGGGGTCCTCGGCCCCCGTGCCGGCCCGGGCCGTCGCAGGGGGCGCATCGCCCGGCGCAGGGCGGCTGTTCGGGGCGCGCGGCCGACTGCTTCCGGCCGAAACGCGCCCCTCGCGGCGATGTCCGCCCGGGTCGATCATTTCCAGCCACCCCCGACGGTCCGCGCAGGAGGCGGAAGCACCCGGCCAAAGCCGTTTACGCGCAGGCAACTTGGCCGTTTCCGCCCTGAGACCCGGGGCATGCAACCTGGACGGCGTGCGGCCGTGCGGGTGCCGACAGCCGGCCGGAGGGGCGCATGGTCCCTCCGGCCGGCCTCCCGCGTGCCCCGGCCCGTGCACGCCATGCGCCCCTCGTGCTGCCGGAATTCGATCGATGCGCTGGTACGGATAGTTATGATCCGTAGCGCACGGTGGGTATGACTCTCGCCGAGCACTGATACGCGTACCGATGTCCGCTCGACGTGGAGGTGAAACGCCGTGGCACTCTCGATCTCGGCCGTGGTGCTGCTGGCGATCGTCGTATTCCTGCTGGTCCGAAGGTCGGGCCTGAAGGCGGGACACGCGGTGGTCTGTGTGCTGCTCGGTTTCTACCTGGCGAGCTCCACCATCGCCCCGACCCTCAACCAGCTCACTTCGAACGTGGCCAGCATGATCAGTGGCCTCAAGTTCTGAGCCGTGCCTCGTAGGCTAGGCCCATGAACGGTCTTCCCGCCCGTCGTCTGCTCCTCGTGCACGCGCACCCGGACGACGAGTCGATCAACAACGGTGTCACCATGGCCAAGTACGCGGCCGAGGGGGTCCACGTCACCCTGGTGACCTGCACCCTCGGCGAGGAGGGGGAGGTCATCCCGCCCGGCCTCGCCCACCTGGCGGCCGACCGCGACGACAGCCTCGGCACCCACCGGGTCGGCGAGCTCGCCGCCGCCATGGCGGAACTGGGCGTCACCGACCACCGGTTCCTCGGCGGCCCCGGCCGCTACCGGGACTCCGGGATGATGGGCGCCCCGCAGAACCGCCGCCCGGAGGCCTTCTGGTCCGCTGACGTGGACGAGGCCGCCGCGTACCTCGTGGAGGTGATCCGGGAGGTACGGCCGCAGGTGCTGGTCACCTACGACCCGCACGGCGGCTACGGGCACCCCGACCACATCCAGGCCCACCGCGTCGCCACGCGCGCCGCCGAACTGGCCGCCGAGACCGCTTACCGGCGGGATCTGGGCGATCCGCACGGCATCGGGAAGATCTACTGGAACCGCGTGCCCCGCTCGGTGGTCGAGGAGGGCTTCGTCAAGCTGCGGGCGGCTGTCGGGATCGAGGCGCCCTTCCCGGGGATGGCCTCGCCCGAGGACGTGCCCGGGGTCGTCCCCGACGAGAAGATCACCGCCGAGATCGAGGCCCCCGAGGAGCTCGTGGCGGCGAAGGCGGCCGCCATGCGGGCCCACGCCACCCAGATCGCCGTGGACGGACCCTTCTTCGCCCTCTCCAACGACCTGGCGCAGCCGCTGTTCGCCCGCGAGTACTACGAACTCGTCGCGGGCCGGCCGGGCGCACCGGCGGGCGAGCGCGAGCGCGACCTGTTCGCGGGGGTGGCGGCATGACCGGGACGCTGACCCCGGCGCGGATCGCCGGCTGCCTGGGCCTGCTGCTGCTGGGGGCGCTGACCGGCCTGGCCGGCTGGCTGGTGGTGGACCTGTGGTTCCCCGGCGGCCTGTTGCTCGCGCTGCTTGCCGCCTTCGGGCTCTTCCTCGGCGGCCGGATCGCGCTCGGCACCGGACTCGGCGTGGGCGGGGCCGCGGCCGGCTGGTTCCTGGCGTACGTGATGCTCGGTGTCCCGCGCCCCGAGGGGGACTTCCTACTCAGTTCGTCCGGAATCAGCACGTACGTCTACCTTTTGGGTGGAACGGTCTTCGCTGTGATGTGTGCCACGATGCGCGCTCCGCTGGACGGACCGGTTTCGGCCGCGCGGCCTGCCAAGTGACGTGGTGTCGGACTCTTTAGACGTGGCTGCTCCGGGGCGCGCGCGGGGGCTCGGGGGCGGCTTCAAGGGGGTTTGGCGGGCGCTATGAGGAACCCCTGATTCCTGCGGGTCAGTTGTGCGAGGGCGGCGGCCAGTATGGTGGACGGGCCGCCGAGCTGCCCGCGCACGGTATGACGGGCGGCGGAGCCAACCGGGAGAACCTGCCTTGAGTCGTGAAACCGACAGTTCGTCCTCCGGGCCCACAGGGCGCGGTGGAGCCGCCTACCCCTCGGGTACACCGCCGTATGGAACCGGCCAGCATCCGTCCACGGCTGTGCCTGGGCCTGGCGCGGCGACTGCCCCGGAGGAGAACCCTGTGACCTCGAAGCCGTCCACGCCCGACTCGGACGGGCCCAAGACCGAGACCACCCTGACGACCCGGATCCGGATCAACATCCCGGGTTCGCGGCCGATCCCGCCGGTGGTCGTCCGCAAGGCGATGGGCCCCGCCTCCGACGCGGCCGACGCCGCGTCGCCGGGGGCCCGGGCGCCCGAGCCGGCGCCCGGACGGGCGGCCGAGCCGCCGCTCCCGCAGCGGCCGCAGCCCGTGCCGACCCGGATCGAGGCCGAGCGGGAGCCCGCACGCGCCCCCCAGGGCCCGGCAGGGGGGAGCGAGGAGCCCGCCAACAACTGGTTCGCTCCGCGCAAGTCGGCCAACCCGGGGCCCGCACCCGCAACCGCCCCCGCTCCGGCGCCCGGGCCGGCGCCCACCGCGCCGGCCGGCCCCGTCGCGGGCCGTGCACCGGCACCGGCGCCTGCTCCGCATCAGGCACCGCACCCGGCTCCGGCGCCGCGTCCCGCCCCGGCACCCGCCCCCGGACCCGCGCAGGGCATCACCCCGCCGCCCCCGGCCGGGCCGGGCGCCGGCTACCCGCCGCCCGTACGCACCCAGGCCGCGCCCGCACCCGACGCGGGCTTCGCGCCGCCGCGCACCCCGCCCCCGCCGGTCGCGGACTACGGCCGGCTCCCGGGCGACCCCGGCATCGACTCGACCCGGGGCTTCCCGGCGTACGGCGCCGGCCAGGACGACACCGGCCCGGTCACCGAGGCGTTCCCCGCCTACGGCAGCCAGGGAGACGGCTTCCCCGCCGGTCCCACCGCGGGCCCCGGCTTCGGGAGCGGTCCCGTCGGCGGCCCCACGGCCGAAGGGGCCCCGCGCTGGCCCGGACCGGAGACGGACCCGGCGCCGGCGCCGACCCCCGTCCCGGCCCCCGCGCCCGCAGCCCCGCGCCCGGCCCCGCAGCAGAAGGCCCCCGCCAAGGCCGCGAAGCCCGCCAAGAAGGGCCGCTCCAAGGTGTTCCTGCTCGGCGGCGGCATCGTGGCCCTGCTCGGTGTGGCCTACGGAGCCGGGCTGCTGCTCAACCACTCCGACGTCCCCAAGGGCACCACCGTCCTCGGCGTCGACATCAGCGGCAGCCGCGACGAGGCCGTGACCAAGCTCCAGACGGCCTTCGGCACCCGCGCCGCCGCCCCGCTCCAGCTGAGCGTCGGCGGCAAGCAGGTGGAGCTGAAGCCCGAGAAGGCCGGCCTGACCCTGGACAGCCAGACCACCGTCCGCAACGCCGCCGGCAGCGACTACAACCCGGTCACCGTCATCGGCTCCCTCCTCGGCAACGAGCGCAAGGCCGACGCCGTGATGCCGGTCGACGAGGAGAAGCTCCAGGTCGCGCTCCAGGAGCTCGCGGGCACCGCCGGCACGGCCACCGAGGGCACCATCAAGTTCGACACCGGCAAGGCGGTGGCCGTCCCCGGCACCCCCGGCTCCACCCTCGACGTGGACGCCTCCGTCGACCAGGTCACCAAGGCCTTCCGCGACATGGTCGCCACCGGCAACGCGGCCGTGGCCGAACTGCCCGTGACCACCAAGGCGCCGGTCATCGACGAGGCCGAACTGGCCCGGGCCATGAAGGAGTTCGCCGAACCGGCGATGTCCGCCAACGCCACGGTCAAGATCGGTGCCAAGTCCATCGCCTTCGGCGGCAAGTCCCTGCCCAAGATCCTCAGCATGCAGCCCGTCGACGGCCACCTCGTCGAGAAGTTCGACCTGGAGGCCCTCAAGGAGACCTACGGGAACACCTTCGACGGCATCACGATCACCCGCGGCACCGGCGCCAAGACCGCCGTCACCCCGCAGGACGTCGCCGGAGCCCTCGGCAAGGCCCTGCGCGGCAAGACCACGGCCGAACGGACCGTCGTCGTCGACACCAACGCGGGCTAGCCCGCGCCACCGCTGCCGGTGGCCGGCCCCCGGACCCCCGCGCTTCAAACGCCGGCGGGGCTGGATTTTGCTGCTGGGTTGCCCACCGGGGAACAGCCCGAGCCGGCAACAACCCAGCCCCGCCGGCGATTGAGGCGCGGGGTGCGGGGGCGGAGCCCCGGGTCTTGAGCCTCGCCGGCGGTTGAGGGGCGGGGCCGGGGCGGGGCCGGGTGGCGGCGGCCCCGTCAGTTCAGCAGGGCGCGGGCGGCGGCGGCTTCGCCCCGGACACGGGCCGCCGCACCGGCATCCACCGCGTCGACCACACCGGCGTACGCCTCCAGCTCGGCCGCCCCGTCCCGGAAGGAACCCCGCTCCACCAACAGCCGCGCCCGCTCGTACCGCAGCGACGCGGGATGCGACGGCAGCAGCAGCGACAGGTCCAGCGCCCACAGCGCCACCCCCGACTGCTCCGGCCGGGTCGAGGCCCACGCCCGGATGTTGTTCAGGATCCGCAGCACGATGTCCAGCGTCCGCGCCGGGGCCCGCGGCCCCTCCGCCTGTTCCGCCGGCCCCGCCCCCAGGGACGCGCCGCCCGCGAACGGGTCGACCACCACGCCCTCCTCCGGGTCCCCGAAGCCCACCACGAAGTGCCCCGGCAGCCCCAGCCCGTACACCGGCGCCCCCGCCCGCCGGGCGACCTCCAGCCAGACCACGGACAGCAGGATCGGCAGCCCCCGCCGGCGCCGCAGCACTTCGTGCAGCAGCGAGGACGACAGCCGCTCGTAGTCCGCCGGGGTGCCGTGGAAACCGAGGCGCCCGCCCAGCAGTTCCGTCACCGCCGAGGCCCAGGCCCGCCCGCCGCGCAGCCCGTACGGCAGCATCCCGGCCAGCCGGTCCAGCTCGATCTGCGCCCAGTCCATGGCCCGGTCGTCCAGCTCCGGGTCCGCCTCCGCCGCCAGCAGCAGGCACAGCAGCGCCAGGTCCGGCCGCTCCGACCGTGCCTCCGCGGCGAACTGCTCGCGCCGTTCCGCCGGAGTCACCGCGCCGCCCGGTAGTGGTGGTACGTGTGGTGCGTGGAGAAGCCCATCCCGTCGTACAGGGCCAGTGCCCCCGGGTTGTCCGTCTCCACCTGGAGCCAGGCCGCCGAGGCGCCCTCCTCCAGCGCCCGCCGCGCCAGCGCCGCCATGACCGCCGTCGCCAGGCCCTCCCGCCGGTGCGCGGGGTCGACCGTCACGGCGGCGAAACCGGCCCACCGCCCGTCCACCACGCACCGCCCGACGGCCCGGCCCCCGGGCAGCGCCGCGAACCACACCGACGGCCCTTCGACCAGCAGCCGCCGGGCCACCTCGGGATCGCCGACCTTGCCGTAGCGCCCGAGCCACGCCTCGTCCGGAGTACGGGTCAGACGTACGGCCTCGGCGGCGGGCGCGTCCACGTCCCCGACCGGCGCGAGCGCGCCGATCCGTACCTGCGTCGACACCTCGGCCGCCCATCCGCGCCGCTCCAGCTCCCCGATCAGCAGCTCCTGGGTGCCGACGGCCCCGGTCGCGGCCTGCACGTACGCGGGGAGTCCTCGGTCCGCGTACCAGGAGGTCACTCGCGCGAGTGCGTCGTCCAGCGGTATCCCCGGATCGCCGAGCGGGAGCACCGAGTTGGCCCGCCGGGTGAAGCCGGCGGCCGCCCGCAGCGTCCACTCGCCGAGCCGCTCGCTCTCCAGCGGCTGCCAGGACCGCGCCGCGACCCTCGAGAGCTCCTCGAAAGAGGCCGCAGGACCCCTCCGGCGGGCCGGCGCGGGGGGCACGACCTTGCCCGCCACCAGCGCGGATTCCGCGATGCGGACGGACTTTCCGTTCTTTCGTGTGATCAGCAGCACACCCTCGTTCCAGGATGTGAGAACCCCTACGGCGTCCGCGTACGCCGGGGCCCCGCTCGACCCGTACTCCACCCGTCGTACAGAGACTCGTTTACCCACGTCAGCCGGGGTGATACGGACCTCCAGCAACCCACCGGCAGTGATTTCCACAGCTCTGTCCGCCCCTCCTGTTCGGATCGTGCCCGGGAACGGAGATACTAGGTGCGGGCATCGACGACGCCGCGCTCCCGCGCGATATGGAAAGCCCTACCGAGGAGGAACGAGAGCGTGACCTACGTCATCGCGGAGCCTTGTGTCGACGTCAAGGACAAGGCATGCATCGAGGAGTGCCCCGTCGACTGCATCTACGAGGGCCAGCGGTCCTTGTACATCCACCCGGACGAGTGCGTCGACTGTGGTGCGTGTGAGCCGGTCTGCCCGGTCGAGGCCATCTTCTACGAGGACGACACTCCGGAGGAGTGGAAGGACTACTACAAGGCGAACGTCGAGTTCTTCGACGAGCTCGGTTCGCCCGGTGGTGCCTCGAAGCTGGGTCTGATCGAGCGCGACCACCCCTTCATCGCGGCGCTTCCCGCCGACATCAACCCTTCTCACTGAGGGTTCACGGCACAAGCGCCACTCGGTCCCGTACGGCCTGCCCGCCGCACGGGACCGAGGTGTTTGCCGACGTTCGCGTCCAGCACCGAGAGAGAGCAGAGAGCACCGTGGCCGCAGTATCCGACCGTCTTCCCGCCTTCCCCTGGGACAAGCTGGAGCCGTACAAGAAGACGGCGGCGGCCCACGCGGACGGCATCGTCGACCTGTCGGTCGGCACGCCCGTGGACCCGGTGCCCGAGCTGATCCAGCGCGCACTGATCGGCGCCGCGGACTCCCCGGGCTACCCGACGGTGTGGGGCACCGCCGCCCTGCGCGACGCGATCACCGGCTGGCTGCGCGGCCGCCTCGGGGCGAGCGCCGCCGAGCACCGCAACGTCCTGCCGGTCGTCGGCTCCAAGGAGCTGGTGGCCTGGCTGCCGACCCAGCTGGGGCTCGGCGCGGGCGACAAGGTCGCCTACCCCCGGCTCGCCTACCCGACGTACGAGGTCGGCGCGCGGCTGTGCGGCGCCGAGGCCGTGGTCTACGACGACCCTACGGAGCTCGACCCGGCCGGCGTGAAGCTGCTGTGGCTCAACTCCCCGTCCAACCCCACCGGGAAGGTCCTCTCCAAGGAGGAGCTCATCCGGATCGTGGCGTGGGCGCGCGAGCACGGGATCCTGGTTTTCAGCGACGAGTGCTACCTGGAGCTGGGCTGGGAGGCCGAGCCCGTCTCCGTCCTCCACGACGACGTGTGCGGCGGTTCGTACGAGGGCCTCGTCGCCGTCCACTCGCTCTCCAAGCGCTCCAACCTGGCCGGCTACCGGGCCGCCTTCATCGCCGGTGACGCGGACGTGCTCGGCGAGCTGCTGGAGATCCGCAAGCACGGCGGCATGATGACCCCCGCCCCGGTGCAGGCGGCCACGGTCGCGGCGCTCGGCGACGACCGCCACGTGGAGGAGCAGCGCGCCCGCTACGCGGCCCGCCGCGCGGCGCTGCGCGCGGCGCTGGAGGCGCACGGCTTCCGGGTCGAGCACAGCGAGGCGAGCCTCTACCTGTGGGTGACCCGGGACGAGCCGTGCTGGGACACCGTGGCCCACCTCGCCGACCTGGGCATCCTGGTCGCGCCGGGCGATTTCTACGGGGAGGCGGGCGCGCGGTTCGTGCGCGTGGCCTTCACCGCCACCGACGAGCGCGTCGAGGCCGCGGTCAAGCGCCTGGGCTGATCCGCCGCCGGACAGCCCGAAGGGGCCGGGAGTTCGTGCTCCCGGCCCCTTCGGTGTTCCTGCCGCGAATCAGCCCAGGGGCAGCTGGGGCAGGCCGCCCGTGAGACCGCCCGGCAGGTCGCCCGGCAGGCCACCGGGGAGACCGCCCGGCAGACCGCCCGGCAGCTCACCGGCGCCCGGCAGCTCACCGGCCGTCGGCAGCTCACCGGCCGCCGGCAGCTGCTGCGTGGCCGGCAGGCCGCCGAGCAGGCCGCCCGCGGTGTCGGTCAGGCCGGCGGCGGGGGCGGCCGCCGGAACGGCCTCGACGGCGGTGCTCGCCGTGTCCGTGGCCACCGCCGTCGTCGCGGCCGCGGCGTCGGGGGCGTCCGCGGCGCTGGCTGCGCCGGCCGCACCGACCACGGGGGCTGCCCCGGCTGCGAGGAGCAGCGCGGCGCGGGCGATCCGACGGGTCAGGGGGAGGGACATGATGCTCCTAAGCGGTAGCGGCTGAGTACGCCGTGTACAACCGCTCGGGGGGCGGGTGGAGTTGCGGGGCCGAAGGGTAAAAGATCGGTAACGCATCGTTTAATCGGCTTCCGCGACAAGCGCATTGGATGTGCGCCCACCAGGCCTTCTGTCGCTCTGCGGCTCCGCGGACGCCGCCCCGGCCACCCCCGCAGGAGTGACACCTCGTACGCGCGGCCGGGTCCGCCGCGGCGGACCCCCCGGTGCGGCTCAGCGGGCGACGAAGATCCGGACCTCGTCGCCCGGGGAGTTGTCCGGATCGCCGTCCCCGGACTTGCCGGGGCCGCCCTTGTCCTGCCACACGCCCCGGGCCTGCCCGCCGATCCAGCCGCCGCCCCGGTACGAGACCCGGGCGATGCCGAGCTCGTGCGACCGGGCCACCGCCCAGTGGGCCATCGCCCGGCCGCGGCGCTCCTCGGCCGCGCCGCCGTCCCGCTTCAGCCGCAGCGTGATCTCGGGCTCGGCGACCCCGCCCGCATCCGACTGTCCGGCCTCCGCGCCGCCCGCGCCGGCCGTGCCCCCCGCGCCGCCTGCGCCGCCCGTGCCGCCGGCCAGCGCCTCCTTGCCGAAGGCCCGCACCAGCTCCGCCTTCACCTTCTCCGGATCGCCCTTTAGCGGGGCCGGGCCCGAGCAGGACAGCACCCCGTCCTCACCGAAGGCAGCCGTCAGGACCGTCGCGTCCGTCTCGTGCTTCGCGTACGCCTGCGGGTAGCCGCTGCGCTGCACCTTCTGCGCCGCCACCGTCAGCGGCAGCCGCGAGTACCCCGGGACGTCGACGAGGTGGTCGTAGAAGATGCCGGCCGAGTACACGGGGTCCGTGATCTGCTCCGGCGTGCCCCAGCCCATCGAGGGCCGCTGCTGGAACAGGCCCAGCGAGTCCCGGTCGCCGTGGTCGAGGTTGCGCAGGGCCGACTCCTGCATGGCGGTCGCCAGCGCGATGGTCACCGCCCGGTCCGGCAGCCCCTTGGAGATGCCGACGGCGGCTATCGTCGCCGCGTTCGCCGCCTGCTCGGGTGTCATCTCGTACTTCTGCCCGCCGCCGGCGGTCGCGGTGGCCGTGCAGTACGGGGCGCCGGCACCGCCGTTGGAGTACCGCTGGACGGCGAAATAGCCGATCACCGCGAACAGGACGAGCAGGCCTACGGCCACACGGAGCGGCCTGCGGCGACGGGGGCGTTGATCACGGGTTTCGGACACGCGGCCCACCGTACTTGAGGCATATGACGTGTCCACCGGCCGGACGACGAGGTGGCCCCCCGGGTGGGGGCGTTAGGGTCGTTTCATGCCCGAATCCGAGCTGGACCTCACCCAGGACGCCGCCGAGCTGACCGCCCGGCTCGTCGACATCCCCTCCGTGAGCGGCGACGAGAAGGTACTCGCCGACCTCGTGGAACGCGCGCTGCGGGACCTGCCGCACCTCACCGTGGACCGCTTCGGCAACAACGTCGTCGCCCGCACGCACCTCGGCCGCGCCGAGCGCGTCGTGCTCGCCGGCCACCTCGACACCGTGCCGATCGCCGACAACGTCCCCTCCCGCCTCGACGAGAACGACGTCCTGTGGGGCTGCGGCACGACGGACATGAAGTCCGGTGTCGCCGTGCAGCTGCGCATCGCGGCGACCGTCCCCGAGCCGAACCGGGACCTCACCTTCGTCTTCTACGACCAGGAGGAGGTCGCCGCCGACCTCAACGGCCTGGGCAAGGTCGCCGCGGCCCACCCCGACTGGCTGACCGGCGACTTCGCGGTGCTGCTCGAGCCCTCGAACGCCGAGGTCGAGGGCGGCTGCCAGGGCACCCTGCGGGTGCTCCTGCGCACCTCGGGCGAGCGCGCCCACTCGGCGCGCAGCTGGATGGGCTCCAACGCGATCCACTCGGTGGCGCCGATCCTGGCACGGCTGGCCGCGTACGAGCCGTCCAGGCCGGTGATCGACGGCCTGGAGTACCACGAGGGCCTCAACGCGGTCCGCATCGAGGGCGGCGTAGCCAACAACGTCATCCCCGACGCCTGCACGGTGACGGTCAACTTCCGCTACGCCCCCGATCGCGGCGAGGCCGAGGCGATCGCCCACGTGCGGGAGGTCTTCGCGGACTGCGACATCGCCGAGTTCGTGGTCGACGACTCCTCGGGCGGCGCCCTGCCCGGCCTCTCGCACCCGGCGGCGGCGGCCTTCATGGAGGCGGTCGGCGGCCGCGCCATGCCGAAGTTCGGCTGGACGGACGTCTCCCGCTTCAGCGCACTCGGCGTCCCGGCGGTCAACTACGGCCCGGGCGACGCGCTGCTGGCCCACAAGGTCGACGAACGCGTCGAGACGAAGGCGATCCTCCACTGCGAGGAACGACTCCGCGCCTGGCTGACCTCCTGAATTCCGCTTGCTGTCACCTTTGTGCGCCTAACCTGATCCAACGATCAGCAGGAGGGAGCACATCATGGGCAACCCCGAAGGGTCCGCTCGTCGTCGGCCCGAGGAGCAGCAGCTCGGACCGGTGCTGAGGAGGCGGAGCCAGATCAAGGCGGGCAGTACGACGGACCAGCGGCTGCTGGATTCCGCCGGGCCTTCCGAGTGGGTGCACACCGATCCCTGGCGGGTCCTGCGCATCCAGTCGGAGTTCATCGAGGGCTTCGGCACGCTCGCCGAGCTGCCGCCCGCGATCAGCGTATTCGGGTCGGCCCGCACCCCGGCGGGGACGCCGGAGTACGAGGCGGGCGAGCGGATCGGGCGCGCGCTCGTCGACGCCGGGTTCGCGGTGATCACCGGAGGCGGTCCGGGCGCGATGGAGGCGGCCAACAAGGGCGCCCGCGAGGCAGGCGGCATCTCGGTGGGCCTCGGCATCGAGCTCCCCTTCGAGCAGGGGCTCAACCAGCACGTCGACCTCGGGCTGAACTTCCGGTACTTCTTCGTCCGCAAGACGATGTTCGTGAAGTACAGCCAGGGCTTCGTGGTGCTGCCGGGCGGCCTCGGCACGCTGGACGAGCTGTTCGAGGCGCTGACCCTGGTCCAGACCCAGAAGATCACCCGCTTCCCGATCGTGCTGTTCGGCACGGAGTACTGGAGCGGCCTGGTCGACTGGCTGCGGGGCACGGTGATCGCCCAGGGCAAGGCCTCGGAGAAGGACCTGTACCTCTTCCACGTCACGGACGACGTGGACGAGGCGATCGCGCTCGTGACGAAGGAAGTCGGGAAGTAGGACCCGCGCCGCGGGCCGGGCCCCCAGGCCCGGCCCCGCGGCGGCTCAGGCCAGTCCGCGGCGGGCGACCGCCGGGGGCCGGTGGCCCTGGATGGAGCGGACCATGTCCAGGACCTGCCTGGTTTCCGCGACCTCGTGGACGCGGTAGACCTGCGCGCCCAGCCAGGCCGAGACGGCCGTCGTGGCCAGGGTGCCCAGCAGGCGTTCCTTGACCGGCTTGTCGAGGGTCTCGCCGACGAAGTCCTTGTTGGACAGGGAGACCAGGACCGGCCAGCCCGTCGCCGTCATCTCGTCCAGCCGGCGCGTGGCCTCCAGCGAGTGCCGGGTGTTCTTCCCGAAGTCGTGGCCCGGGTCGATCATGATCGCGTCCCGGCGGACGCCGAGGGCTTGCGCCCGTTCGGCCAGGCCGACCGTGACGCGCAGGATGTCGTCCATGACGTCCTCGTACGAGGTCCGGTGCGGCCGGGTACGCGGCTCGACCCCGCCCGCGTGCGTGCAGACCAGCCCGGCGCCGTAGCGCGCCGCGACCTCGGCCAGCTTGGGGTCCACCCCGCCCCAGGCGTCGTTCAGCAGATCGGCCCCGGCTTCGCACACGGCCTCGCCGACCTCGTGCCGCCAGGTGTCCACGCTGATCACCACGTCCGGGTGGCGGCGCCTGACCTCGGCCACGAAGCCGACCGTGCGCCGCGCCTCCTCGGCCGCGTCCACGTGCTCGCCGGGGCCCGCCTTGACCCCGCCGATGTCGATGATCGCGGCGCCCTCGGCGACCGCCTGTTCGACCCGGTCGAGCGCCGGCTCGTCGCGGAACGTCGCGCCCTGGTCGTAGAAGGAGTCCGGAGTCCGGTTCACGATGGCCATGATCACCGGCTCGTGGGTGTCGAACTCGCGCCTGCCCAGTCGCAGCATCCTGCTCTTTCCTCCTTCGGCGGCCCATGCGCCTCGCCTGCGACCTTAACCTGGTGGCCGGAGTCTCTCAGGGGAGTTGATCGTGTTCTTCTTCTTGATGATCGCGCTGGTCGTGGTCGTGGCAGCGGTCACCCTTGCGGTGATCGGCGGCGGTTCGGAAGCCGTCCTGCCGGAAGCGGAGCCGGACCGGGTGGCCGACGGGCTGCCGGAGACCCGGCCCGTCGTACGGGCGGACATCGACGCCCTGCGGCTGCCGGTCGCGCCGCGCGGCTACCGGATGGCCGAGGTGGACGACGTACTGGAGCGGCTGGCGGCGGAGCTGGCCGAGCGGGACGCGCGGATCGCGCAGCTGACGGCGGCGGCAGTGCCGGCCAGCCCGGCCACCCCGGCCCCGGAGGACCGGGTCGACCTCACCAAGGACGAGCGGTGAGCGGTACCGGGCTGCTGGCCGGACCGGACGGCGGCCTGCGCTGCCCCTGGGGGCTGTCCACCGAGGACTACGTCGTCTACCACGACACCGAATGGGGCAAGCCGGTCCACGGGGACGACGCCCTGTACGAGCGGCTGTGCCTGGAGGCGTTCCAGTCGGGGCTGTCCTGGATCACCATCCTGCGGCGGCGCGAGGGCTTCCGTAAGGCCTTCGCGGAGTTCGAGATCGCGGCGGTCGCGGAGTTCGGGCCGGCCGACGCCGAGCGGCTGCTGGCGGACGAGGGGATCATCCGCAACCGGGCCAAGATCGAGGCCACCCTCGCCAACGCGAAGGTGCTGGCCGGGTGGCGGCCCGGGGAGCTGGACGGGCTGATCTGGTCCCACGCCCCGAAGCGGCCGGGCCGGGCCCCGAGGAGCACCGCCGACGTGCCGGCGGTCACCCCGGAGTCCACGGCCCTGGCCAAGGCCCTGAAGAAGGCGGGCATCCGCTTCGTCGGACCCACCACGGCCTACGCCCTGATGCAGGCGTGCGGCCTGGTCAACGACCACCTCGCGGGCTGCGTCTCCCGCGAGGCGTAGGCGGTCGCGCCGGTCAGCGGCCGAGGTACTGAGGCGGCTGCTTCGCGAGGAAGGCCTGGACGGCGATGGAGTGGTCCTCGGAGGCTCCGGCGCGGGTCTGGAGGACGTCCTCGTGCTCGAGCGCCTCGGCGAGCGAGTGGGAGGCCCCGTACGCCAGGGACTCCTTCAGGGCCGCGTAGGCGACCGTCGGGCCGGACGCCAGCGCGCGGGCCACGGCCTCGGCCTCGGCGTGCAGGGAGTCCGCGGGGACCAGGCGGTTGGCGATGCCGAGCTCGTACGCCTCCTGGGCCTTGACCGAGCGCGGGAAGAGCAGCAGATCGGATGCGCGGGAGGCGCCGATCAGGCGGGGCAGGGTCCACGAGACCCCGGAGTCGGCGGTCAGCGCCACCCCGGCGAACGAGGTGTTGAAGGACGCGGTGTCGGCGACGACCCGGAAGTCCGCCGCGAGCGCGAATCCGAAGCCCGCCCCGGCCGCCACGCCGTTGACCCCGGCCACCACCGGCTTCGGCATCTGCGTCAGCGCGCGGACGATCGGGTTGTAGTGCTCGGCGACCGTGCTCATCGTGAGGGAGGAGCCGCCCTCGCGGTCCGCCGCCAGGTTCCCGATGTGTTCCTTGAGGTCCTGGCCCACGCAGAAGGCACGGTTGCCGGCCGCGGTCAGCAGCACGGCCCGTACCGCGGTGTCCGCGGCCGCCGCGAGGGCCGCGTCGCGCAGCGCGACCTTGGCCTCCGTGTTCATGGCGTTCATCGCGTCCGGGCGGTTGATCGTGATGGTCGCGAGTCCGTCGGTCACTTCGTAGAGCACGCTGTCGGCCATGGCGGGGGGTCCCCCTTCGTCGCGGGATGGCTACCGGCCGGTACCGGCCGGTGCAAGGGCCAGCATGGCGGACCGCGCGGCACGCGCACATGTGATGTGCGTCAAAGAAAGCGGACGCCGTTCACCGGGAGCGGGGGCGAAGTATCGCAGGCAGGTCCCCGAAATGAGTGGTTTTGGTCGAGCGCGTTGCCCAAGCGTTCCCGGCCGATGTTGGTCATCGGGTCCTGACATGCGGGATAATGGCCGGGAAGCAATGTGTTCGATGCCGGGTACTAGGCGCCTGAACGGGGCCGTCGGCGGACGATGAGCTGGTTTCAGGAAGGGGAACGAGCATGGCGGCCATGAAGCCGCGGACGGGCGACGGCCCGCTCGAGGTCACCAAGGAGGGGCGGGGCATCGTCATGCGCGTACCGCTCGAGGGCGGCGGTCGGCTCGTCGTCGAGCTGACCCCGGACGAGGCGGACGCCCTGGGTGACGCCCTGAAGAAGGTCGTCGGCTGACCTTTCGGCACCATCTGCATTCTGCGTTCTCTGCGCTGCCCCGATCGCGATCAGCGGTCGGGGCAGCGTTGTGTCCAGGACCGGGACGGCGACCGTGACCTTGATCGTCGGCCCGACCGGGAAGACGCGCACTAGCGCCGTACGGCGCACAGCAGTCCGTCGCCCACCGGGAGCAGCGCGGCCTCCAGGGCGGGGCTCTCCCGGACGCTGCGCAGCAGCTCGCGGACGCGGAGCACTTCCACCGGCTGGGCCGAGGAGTCGACCGTACGGCCGTCGGAGAAGACCCCCTCGAAGCACACCAGTCCCCCGGGGCGCAGCAGGCGCAACGATTCAGCGAGGTAGTCGAGGGACTCGGCCGGGTCGCCGTCGCAGAAGACGAGGTCGTACCCGCCGTCGGCGAGGCGGGGGAGTACGTCGAGTGCCCGGCCGGGGATGAAGCGCGCGCGGTTGCCCGCGAAGCCGGCGGCGCGGAAAGCCTGGCGGGCGAAGGCCTGCCGGTCGGCTTCGGGATCCACCGTGGTCAGCACGCCGTCCGGGCGCATCCCGTGGAGCAGGTGGATGCCGGAAACGCCGGTTCCGGTGCCGATCTCGGCGACCGCCTTGGCGTCCGCGGTGGCGGCAAGCAGGCGCAGCGCGGCCCCGGTGCCGGGGGAGACCGAGCGCAGGCCCGCTTCCCTGGACCGGTCGCGGGCCCATCGCAGAGCGTCGTCCTCGGCGACAAACGCGTCGGCGAACGCCCAGCTCGTCTGCCGGTTGCCGGTAATGACCCTCTCCTGTCCCCATAGTTGGCGCAACGGTGACTGTATCCGTTGACGTCGGGAACCCGCAGATGGGACCGGGCGTTGAGTGGGGTGTGGGCGGGACCAGAAGGGACGGGGCCGGGCAGATCGCCAGTCCGGACCGCTCCGGAGCCCACGAGCCGTGCAAAGTTAATGCAAAAACGCTTATCCGGAGCTGACGGAGGGGGTGGCTATGGTAGGGACTCCGCTGGACACCACCAGAGCCGACAGGGGAGGTGCGGCTGCGCCTGTGGATCGTGGGGGCGTGCTGAGACGCCTCTTCTGGTCGGTTGGCGAGCCGAAATCCGTGACCGACACCGCTGACCGTTTCCACACCGCAGCCACCGCAACCACCGCGACCTTCGCCGCCGATGCGGGCTCCCAGGCGTGGACCCCTCCTTCATGGGAGGAGATCGTCAGCACGCACAGTGCGCGGGTCTACCGTCTTGCCTACCGTCTGACGGGCAACCAGCACGATGCCGAGGACCTGACCCAAGAGGTCTTCGTCCGCGTCTTCCGCTCGCTGTCGACGTACACGCCCGGCACCTTCGAGGGCTGGCTGCACCGCATCACGACCAACCTGTTCCTGGACATGGTCCGCCGCAAGCAGCGCATCCGCTTCGACGCGCTCGCCGACGACGCCGCCGAGCGGCTGCCCAGCCGCGAGCCGTCCCCCCAGCAGGTCCTGCACGACACGCACTTCGACGCGGACGTCCAGCAGGCGCTGGACACCCTGGCGCCCGAGTTCCGCGCGGCCGTGGTGCTGTGCGACATCGAGGGCCTGTCGTACGAGGAGATCGCCGCCACGCTCGGCGTGAAGCTCGGCACCGTGCGCAGCCGCATCCACCGGGGCCGCTCGCACCTGCGCAAGGCGCTCAAGCACCGCTCCCCCGAGGCCCGCGCCGAGCAGCGCGCGCTGGCCGGGGTGGCCGTCGGCGCGCCGGGCACCGGGGGAGAGGGCGGAGCCGAGTGAGCGGAGCCAGTCCGTCCCCCGCCGAACAGCACCTGGGCGACCGGCTTGCCGCCCTGGTGGACGGCGAGCTGAACCACGACGCGCGCGAGCGGGTCCTGGCCCACCTGGCCACCTGCGCCAAGTGCAAGGCCGAGGCCGATGCCCAGCGCCGCCTGAAGACCATGTTCGTGGAGAGCGCCCCGCCGCCGCTGTCCGCCGGGCTGCTGGCGCGCCTGCAGGGGCTGCCGGGCGGCGGCTTCGACGGACCGTCCGGCCCCGGGGGTCCGCCCGCCCGCGACCCGCTCGCCACTTTCGCGTACGCCCTGCCCCCGGCCTCCCGGCCGCAGCAGGAGGGCTTCCGGGTCCACGAGGTGGGCCGTCCGCGCCGCCGGTTCGCGTTCGCCGCCGCCGGAGCGGTGTCCCTCGCCGCGCTCGCGCTGGGCGGCGCGATGCCGCTGGAGACGGTGGACCCCACCCTGCGGGGGGAGTCCCCCGCACCCGCCTCCCGGCCCGGCCCGGCCGTGTCGGTGAACGACGCGACGGTGGCCGACGCCTTCGTCCGCGACCGGATGCCCACCCCGGCCGCCGTGCCGACGCTCCTGTCGACCGCCGCGACCCCGCTCCCGCCGCTCCACCCCTCCCCGCCGAGCTCGGCCCGCCCGGTCTCCCTGCTGCGCTGACCCGGGACCTGGTTGAATCTGCGGCACATGCGCACAAGTACGCGGGGAGCGCCGATGGCCGACAGGCAGCAGACCGACCCGGCTCCACAGTGGTGGAGCCGGCCCGAGGGCACGGCGGCGGACGCCGGCCGCGAAGGGGTTCCGGCCCCGCGGCCCGAAGGCGGCGGCGCAGCGCAGGCCCCGGCGCCGGTCCGCGAGGTGCGCTACGACCCCTGGGGCGAACAGCCGCTGCAGGTCGTGGACCGGGGCCGGCAGGGACGCGGCTTCCGGCTGTGGCAGGTGGCGGCCCTCGCCGCCGGAACGGCGCTGCTCGCCGGCGGGACCGGCGGGTACCTCGGCGTCCTCGCGGAGCGCCAGAGCAGCACCCGCCTCGAGCTGCCCCAGGCCGGCGTCGCCGACAAGGGCCGCGCCCCGGACAGCGTCGCGGGCATCGCCGCCGCCGCACTCCCCGGCGTGGTCACCCTGCACGTGCGGGGCACCGCCGGCAGCGGTACCGGTACCGGCTTCGTACTCGACCAGCAGGGCCACATCCTGACCAACAACCACGTGGTCGCCGACGCCAAGGAGATAGCGGTCACCTTCAGCACCGGCGAGAGCGTCAGCGCCGAGCTGGTGGGCCGCGACTCCGGCTACGACCTGGCCGTGGTCAAGGTCAGCGGGGTACGGGGCCTCCAGCCGCTGAGCCTAGGGAACTCCGAGAACGTGCGGGTCGGCGACCCGGTCGTGGCCATCGGCGCGCCGTTCGACCTGTCCAACACCGTCACCGCGGGCATCATCAGCGCCACCGGCCGGCCCGTCACCGCCGGCGGCGACAAGGGCGACGGCAGCGACATCAGCTACGTCGACGCCCTCCAGACCGACGCCCCGATCAACCCCGGGAACTCCGGCGGCCCCCTCCTGGACGCCAAGGGCCACGTGGTCGGCATCAACAGCGCGATCCGCGGCGCCGACAAGGACGATCCCGCCCGCCAGGGCGGCTCCATCGGACTCGGCTTCGCCATCCCGATCAACCAGGGCAAGCGCGTCGCCGAGGAACTCATCCGCACCGGCCGCGCCACGCACCCCGTCATCGGCGTCACCCTCGACATGGAGTACGCGGGCGACGGGGCCCGGGTCGGGGACAAGGGCGAGGACGGCAAGCCGGCCGTGGTCGCCGACGGGCCGGCCGCCCGCGCCGGGGTCAAGGCCGGCGACGTGATCACCAAGGTGAACGGCCAGCGCGTGCGCGGCGGCGACGAGCTGATCATCAAGATCAGGGCCCACCGGCCCGGCGATCCGCTGACCCTCACCGTGCTCCGTGACGGCCGGGAGCGCACGCTGGAGCTGGTCCTCGGATCGGCGAACGGCTCATGAGCGGCAGATGACGTACGGGAGAAACCGGTATTGAGCCGGTACGCAGGTATGGGCCCGGCGAGAACGCCGGGTACCGTGTGTCGGGGCCCGAAGTGAGAGAGAGCCGAGGAGCGGCAAGGTGTTCAACGACATAGGCGCACTCGAACTCGTCACGATCGTGGTGCTCGCCATCCTCGTCTTCGGCCCGGACAAGCTGCCCAAGGTCATCCAGGACGTCACCGGCGTCATCCGGAAGATCCGCGCGTTCTCCGACAGCGCCAAGCAGGACATCCGGTCCGAACTCGGCCCGGAGTTCAAGGATTTCGAGTTCGAGGACCTGAACCCGAAGACCTTCATCCGCAAGCAGCTGGGCGAGAACGAGGACCTCAAGGAGATCCGCACCAGCTTCGACCTCCGCAAGGAGCTGAACGACGTCACCGACGCCGTGAACAGCAAGGAGACGGATTCCGTGGCGGCCGCCCCCGGTCCGTCCGCCACGCCCGCCGCCGCCGGTCCTGACCTGCTGAAGAAGCCCGCAGCCCCTGCCGCTGACCAGCGCGCACGCTTCGACGCCGACGCCACCTGAGCCCAGCCTGCCCGGCGATCCGGGGTCGGATGGCTATCCTCCATCTGTTGTCCGGACCCAGGACGCCCGAGGGGGGCTGGCCGTTCCGGGCCCCACGGAACGAGAGGCCGGTCAGATGGAGACGACGAGCAGCAGCAGGGTAGGGGCGCAGACCGCCGCCGCACCCGCTGAGGAACCGCAGGCCAACGCGCAGCCGCCGGAGGCCGCCGCACCCGTGCCGGCGGCCCGCCGGACCCTCGAAGGCTTTCTGGCGGCGGACTTCCCCTGGTACGGGCTGGACGAGGCCTTCACCGGCCCCCGCTGGCTCATGCAGGTGGGCACGGCGGCCGACGGCACCGTCGAGCACGGATCCACCGGTCACGGCGACGAGCCGTCCGCGCGCGGCGAGATCGCCACCGGCGAGAAGGAGCGCTTCGCGGTGGTCGTCACCGTCGCCAGCAACCCGGTGCGCCGCAGCGGCGACGGCACCGGCACCCTGGAGGCCACCTCGGTCTCCTCCGCGGCCTGGCTGGCCGGCTCCGGGCTGCTGGCCTACAGCTGGCCCGGGCAGATGGACCACACCCTGCGCAGCGACTGGCTGGACCAGCAGACCGAGGCCGCCTGGGAGCTCGCGGACGACCTCGGCGGCGAGGACTGGTCGACGCTGTCGCTGCCGGTGGACGGGGAGCCGACGCCGTTCCACTACCGCGAGTCCGAGTTCGGGTGGGTGCTGGCCGGGTCCACCGGGAGCGGGGTCCACCTGGGTGCCTACGGGCGCGGGATGAGCGCGTACGGGCTCGGGTTCTCGGCGATCGCGGACCTCGGCACCTACGAGTAGGCCGGGTACGCAAAAGGGCACCGCCGGCCGGCGGTGCCCTTTTGCGCCGCGCGGCCCGTGCGGGCCGCCCGCGGCGCCGGAGCGCGGGGGAAGCCTCAGCCCCGCGGCCGCGGCTCCCCGGTCACGTCAGAACTTGTTCCTGGGGGTGATGCCCAGCGACATGCCCGACAGGCCGCGGGCGCGGCCGCCCAGCTTGCCCGCGATCGCGCGCAGGGCCGCGCCGGCCGGGGAGTCCGGGTCGGACAGCACGACCGGCTTGCCCTCGTCGCCGCCCTCGCGGAGGCGGACGTCGATCGGGATGGAGCCGAGCACCGGGACGGTCGCGCCGACCGTCTTGGTGAGGCCGTCGGCGACCTTCTGGCCACCGCCCGAGCCGAAGACGTCGACCATCTCGTCGCAGTGCGGGCACGGCAGGCCCGACATGTTCTCGACGACGCCGACGATCTTCTGGTGGGTCTGCACGGCGATCGAGCCGGCCCGCTCCGCCACCTCGGCCGCGGCCTGCTGGGGGGTGGTGACCACGAGGATCTCGGCGTTCGGGACCAGCTGGGCCACCGAGATCGCGATGTCGCCGGTGCCCGGGGGCAGGTCCAGCAGCAGCACGTCCAGGTCGCCCCAGAACACGTCCGCCAGGAACTGCTGGAGCGCCCGGTGCAGCATCGGGCCGCGCCACACCACCGGCGCGTTGCCCGGGGTGAACATGCCGATGGAGATGACCTTCACGCCGTGCGCCGACGGAGGCATGATCATGTTTTCGACCTGGGTGGGGCGGCCGTCCACGCCGAGCATCCGCGGCACGCTGTGGCCGTAGATGTCCGCGTCGACCACGCCGACCTTCAGGCCGTCCGCGGCCATCGCCGCGGCCAGGTTGACGGTGACCGAGGACTTGCCGACGCCGCCCTTGCCGGACGCGACCGCGTACACGCGGGTCAGCGAGCCCGGCTTGGCGAAGGGCACCTCGCGCTCGGCGGTGCCGCCGCGCAGCATGGTCGCCAGTTCCTTGCGCTGCTCGTCGCTCATCACGTCCAGGGAGACGGCGACCGAGGTGACGCCCGCGACCCGCTCGACGGCCTCGGTGACGTTCTTGGTGATGGTCTCGCGCATGGGACAGCCCGACACGGTCAGGAAGACCGTGACGGCGACTGCGCCGCCGTCGCCGATCTCCACCGATTTCACCATGCCGAGCTCGGTGATCGGCCGGTGGATCTCGGGGTCGTTCACCGTCGCCAGCGCGTCCAGGATCGCGTCCTGCTCAGGCACGGCGGCGGAGCTTGTGTCGGTAGCCATGCCCCGATGGTACGGCTCGGTAGCACGGCTCAGGAAAGCCTGTCAGCGGTCGCCTTCGTCACGTTCCGACGGGAGGAGCCGCCGTTCGTCCATCTCCTTGATCAGGTCCTGGAACTCCGACCTGATCCAATCGCGCGTCGCCACCTCGCCCAGACCCATCCGCAGCGCCGCGATCTCCCGCGTCAGGTACTCCGTGTCGGCGATGGACCGCTCGTTCTGCTTGCGGTCCTGCTCCAGGTTGACCCGGTCACGGTCGTCCTGCCGGTTCTGCGCCAGCAGGATCAGCGGGGCGGCGTACGAGGCCTGGAGCGACAGCATCAGCGTCAGGAAGATGAAGGGGTACTGGTCGAACCGCAGGTCGTCCGGCGCGAAGATGTTCCACAGCACCCAGACGATGATGACGACCGTCATCCAGACGATGAACCGGCCCGTCCCGAGGAACCGCGCCACCCGCTCCGACAGCCGCCCGAAGGCCTCCGGATCGTACTCGGGCAGCAGGCGCCGGCGCGCCGGGCGCGGCAGGTCCAGCCGGACCCGCGAACGCGTGAGCGCGCTCGAACCCGTAGACGGGCCGAAATGACCGGCCTTCGCCCGCTCGCCGCGCTCGAAGGAAGAACGTTCCACCCGCTCGGCGGCCTCGGCCAGCCCGTGCTCGCGCGCCGACTGCTTCGCCTGCTCGCGGCGCTCCCGGATCTGCTCGCGCCGCCGCTCGCGCGACTGATCGCCGCGCCCCCGCTCACTGGCCACTCACGGCCTCCTCCGAGTGGAAGTCCGTCTCGCGCCAGTCGTCCGGCAGCAAGTGGTCCAGTACGTCGTCCACCGTCACCGCGCCCAGCAGCGAACCGCTCTCGTCGACGACCGGCACGGCCACCATGTTGTACGCGGCCAGGTAGCTGGTCACCACCGGCAGCGAGGCGTCCGGCCGAAGCGGCGGCAGGTCGGTGTCCACGATCGAGCTGACCAGGGTGAACGGTGGATCCCGCAGCAGCCGCTGGAAGTGCACCGTGCCCAGGTACTTGCCCGTCGGCGTCTCGTCCGGCGGCCGGCACACGTACACCTGGGCCGCCAGCGCCGGCGACAGGTCCGCCTGGCGTACGCGGGCCAGCGCGTCCGCGACCGTCGCGTCCGGCCGCAGCACGATCGGCTCGGTGGTCATCAGACCGCCCGCCGTCCGCTCCTCGTAGGACATCAGGCGCCGCACGTCGGCCGCGTCGTCCGGCCGCATCAGCGTCAGCAGCCGCTCCTTGTCGTCCTCCGGCAGCTCTGAGAGCAGGTCGGCCGCGTCGTCCGGGTCCATCGCCTCCAGGACGTCGGCGGCCCGCTCCTCCTTCAGCTTGCCGAGGATCTCCACCTGCTCGTCCTCGGGCAGCTCCTCCATGACGTCCGCGAGCCGGTCGTCGTCGAGGGCGCTCGCCACCTCGGCGCGCCGCTTCGGCGACAGGTGGTGCAGGACGTTCGCCACGTCGGCCGGGCGCATCTGCTCGAAGGTGGCGACCAGGTTCTCGGCGCCCTGCCCCTCCTCCTCCAGCGAGAAGCCGGTCACCGCCGACCACTCCACCGTCAGGGTCTCGCCGCGCCGGCGCAGCGCACCGCCCTTGCCCTTCCGTACGAAGATCTTGTCGATCTCCCAGTCCCGGCGGGCCGGCAGCTGCTGGATGGCCACGTCCAGGACGGTGACCTCCTCGGCGGTGGCGTTCAGCCGCACCCGCCGGTCCAGCAGCTCGCCGAGGACCAGCCGCTCGGTGGGCCGCTGCTCGAAGCGCCGCATGTTGACCACGCCGGTGGTGATGACCTGCCCGGACTCCACGCCCGTGACGCGGGTCATCGGCAGGAAGATCCGGCGCCGGCTGACCACCTCGACCACCAGGCCCAGCAGCCGCGGCGGTCGGCCGCCGACGCGCAGCATCGCGACGAGGTCGCGGACGCGGCCGACCTGGTCGCCGTTGGGGTCGAAGACGGGCACACCCGACAGATGCGAGACGAAGATCCGCGGGGCGCCTGCAACCATCCGAGCGCCTCCTAGAGCGTGAATCGAGCGTGAATCAACAGTCCTGCCGCCCCTCAGGCTAGCCCGTGCCCCGCGCAACCGTCCTGGTGGGGCGGTCCGCACGGGGTCCCTACGGGGGGTTGGCGGCGGGCGGGTACGCTGCCTGCTGCTCCCCCAGCCACCGCTGGGTGGGGGTGCCCCCGGCCGGAGGCTGGGAGAGTACCCCCGCCGACGACCGACGAGAGGCACGCGTACGTGACCGCCTACTTCCCTGCCGCGCGGCTGCGCCGGGCCGCCTTCATCGGTGCGTTGTGCGCGGGCCTCGCGGTCACCGGTACGGGCTGCGGGGAGGATCCCGACGAGGGCACGAACGGGATCGGCAAGCTCTCCGCCGACAAGATCGAGGCGAAGGCGAAGGCGGCGGCCACCGAGGCCGACTCGGTGCACCTGTCGGGCACGCTGGTGAGCGGCGGCAAGTCCTTCACCCTGAACATGCGGCTGAAGTCCGACGGCGGCTCCGGCGAGGTGAAGTCCCAGGACGACACCTTCCAGCTGCTGCGGGTGGGGGAGCAGCTGTACCTGAAGGCGAGCGCGGCGTTCTGGGGCCAGTCCGACTCGGCGGGGAAACTCGGCGACAAGTACGTGAAGGTGCCCGAGGGCGACCCCTCCTACAAGCAGTTCCGCGGCTTCACCGACATGGACGTCCTGCTGGACGGGCTGCTGGGCCTCGAGGGCAAACTCGCCAAGGGCTCCTACACGACGGTCGGGCCCACCCGCGCGGTTCAGGTCACGGCGGACGAGGGCAAGGGCGGCAAGCTCTCGGTCTCCCTGGAGGGCACCCCGTACCCGCTGCTCATGGAACGCGCGGGCGGAGCGGGCCGGGTGGAACTCGCGGAGTGGGGCAAGGCCTTCCCGCTCGATCCGCCGGCGCAGGACCAGACCGTGGACTACGGGTCCCAGCTGCCGACGACCGGGGAAGGCGAGACCAAGGGCTCCGGCCAGGGCTCGAACCCCGCCAAGCCGTAGCCGTAGCCGTAGCCGCGGCCTTGGCCGCGTCTACTGGGAAGCGGACTTCTTCCGCTTCAGCAGGAGCTTCGGCAGGTGTGCCGGGATCGGCCTGCGGGTGATCGCGGGGGAGGCCGGCGGGGCCGCGGCCAGCGAGCCGGTCGGCAGCTCCGTGCGGACCGACTCCGGCTCCAGCCGCAGCAGCCGGCACTCCCGCGCCCACCGCTCCGTCATCTCCTCGGAGTCGGGCGCGTTCAGCCGCTTGCCCTTGAGCTCGGCGACCGCGGCCGCCCACTCCTCGCCGCGCGGCGGGAGCTCCCGTACCGTCGCGGTCCAGGCCACCAGCCGGCCGCCCTTGTCCTTGCTCCGCACGGTCACCTCGGCGCTCGCACCGTCGGCGAGCCCCGGGAACGGCTGTTCGCCGGGCCCGTCGCCCAGTACGTGGGCCGCGCCCTCCACCCAGGCGTGCCACAGGGCACGGTCGGCCCCGGACCCGCGGACCCAGATCAGGCCGGACTTCTTGGTGGCCTCCTCGACGAGGGCCAGGTCGAGCGCGCTGAGAGTCATGCGGACCAGAGTAGGGGAGGCCCGTACGGGCCTCAGAGCCAGCCGTGGCGGCGCAGCGTCCGGTGGATGGTGAAGCAGATGCCGACGATCGAGGCCATCACCATCGGATAGCCGTACTTCCACTGGAGCTCGGGCATGTGCTCGAAGTTCATCCCGTAGACCCCGCAGATCATCGTCGGTACGGCGATGATCGCCGCCCAGGAGGTGATCTTGCGCATGTCCTCGTTCTGGGCGACCGTCGCCTGCGCGAGGTTGGCCTGGAGGATCGAGTTCAGCAGCTCGTCGAAGCCCACCACCTGCTCGTGCACCCGCGCCAGGTGGTCGGCGACGTCGCGGAAGTACTTCTGGATGTCCGGGTCCACCAGCCGCATCGGCCGCTCGCTGAGCAGCTCCATCGGACGCAGCAGCGGCGAGACCGCGCGCTTGAACTCCATCACCTCGCGCTTGAGCTGGTAGATGCGGCCCGCGTCGCCGCCGCGCGCGGCGCCCTTCGCGGGGGCGGCGAAGACCTCGCTCTCCACCTCGTCGATGTCGTCCTGTACGGCCGCCGCGACCGCGATGTACCCGTCGACGACGTGGTCGGCGATGGAGTGCAGGACCGACGAGGGGCCCTTGGAGAGCAGATCGGGGTCGTCCTGGAGGCGGTGGCGCAGTCCCTTGAGGGAGCCCTGTCCGCCGTGCCGGACGGTGATGACGAAGTCGGGGCCGGTGAAGCACATCACCTCGCCGGTCTCCACCACCTCGCTGGTGGCGGTCAGTTCGGCGTGCTCGACGTAGTGGATCGTCTTGAAGACGGTGAAGAGGGTGTCGTCGTAGCGTTCCAGCTTCGGCCGCTGGTGTGCGTGTACGGCGTCCTCCACCGCCAGCGGGTGCAGGCCGAAGGTGGCCGCGATCCCCGCGAACTCCTCCCCGGTCGGCTCGTGCAGGCCGATCCAGACGAAGCCGCCGTCCTCGCGGACCCTGCGGATCGCCTCACGGGGCGTCAGACGGACGGGCCCCAGCACCCGCCGGCCGTCGCGGTACACGGCGCAGTCGACCACCGCGCTGCTCGCCGACGGGTCGCGGGTGGCGTCGTATCCGGGCTGAGCCGGGGTGGACTTGCGCAGCGACGGACGGACGGCCGCACGCAGGTAGGGCAGCATCGACATGGCAGGCTCCTTCGCGCGCACGGCTGCGGACCGTGCGGGTGGGAGACCCTCACCGCTGCGGGAGGGCAGGCAGGCCCGCGCAGGGGGAGGGAACAGGACGGGAGGACAAAGTTCTGCCGTCGCTCTTCTACTGATCAGGAGATCAAAGGGGGCGGGAGGCGCCCGTCACAGAAGCGGAAGAGCGATTGGTACTGCACGATCGACTTCGATCCATCGCAGCCCCACCTCCTCCGGCCGGTCCCCCGTGAGGGACGTCCTGTCGCCGGAGCGTGCCACCAGCGCTTCTTGAGCGCGGCCCCGACCAGCTGTCAACAGTATCAGCCGACGGATGGTCAAGACGCGTCCTTTACCCGGGTGATACGAGTTCTATGCTCGCTCCATGGCAGAAATTCTGGCCCTCGTGGAGGCTCGGCTGCGCACCGCGTTCGGCGTACCCGACGCACGCGCCGCAGTCACCTTCCTGGGCACCGACCGCATCGAGGTACTCCGTTTCGCCGAGGGCGACCTCGTGCGGTACGCGACCCTCGGGATGTCCGCGCACCCGATGACCGATCCGACCGCCGTGGTCGCCGACCCCGTCCGCGGGCCGCGCGCCGAGCTGGTGCTGACCGTACGGGCCGGACTGGCACCCACCGACAAACTGCTCAGGCCGCTCGCGGTACTGGCCGCCTCCCCGCAGGTCGAGGGGCTGATCGTGGCTCCCGGGGCCTCGCTGGAAGTGGGCGAACCCCTCTGGGAGGGCGCGTCGTTCAGCTCCGTCCTGGTGGCGGAGCCGGGCGGTCTGGTGGAGGACCTGGAGCTGGACGAGCCCCTGGATCCGGTGAGGTTCCTCCCGCTCCTGCCGATGACGGCGAACGAGGCCGCGTGGAAGCGCGTGCACGGGGCAGCCGCTCTCCAGGAACGCTGGCTCGCGCGCGGCACGGATCTGCGGGATCCTCTGCGTACCGCAGTCGCACTGGACTGAGCCCGGACGGGTGATCGTGTCTTGACGGCGCGCCGGGCGGGGAGGAGCGTGGCTTCTTATGAGGGGCGAACCAAGTTGCCCGAAGTGCGGTGGCCGGGTCAGAGCGCCCGGTCTCTTCTCCGACTCCTGGCAGTGCGCGGCGCACGGCGCTGTCTACCCTCTGCAACCCGTGATCCCGCCCAGTGTCGAAGGCCTGAGCGTGGTCGTGCACCGGACGCGGGTGCCGGTGTGGATGCCCTGGCCGCTCCCGGTGGGGTGGCTGTTCACCGGGGTCGCCTCCGTCGGCGACGACCGCAGCGGGGGACGGGCGACGGCCGTGGCCTGCTCGGGTCCCGGCCCGCTGGGCGGCATGGGTGAGCTGCTGCTGGTCGCCGAGGAGCTGGGAGTGGGGCTCGGTGCGCGGTTCGCGGGCATCGACGGCCCGGACCCGGGCTCGCACATCGACGTCTCCGCGCCGCCGCACGCCAAGGTGGTCGCGGCCGGCCGCCCGACCCCGCTGTGGCACCTGAGCGGAGCCCCCGACGACCGGGCCGTCTTCGCGGGGGAGGCGCGCGGCCTGTGGCTCTGGGCGATCGTCTGGCCGGAGCAGTCCGGCCTCCTGATGTACGACGAACTCGTCCTCACCGACCTCCGCGACGCGGGAGCCGAGATCGAGCTCCTGCCGTGCGGGGCACTGAGCCCGCGCATCCTCGGGCCCGGATAGCGCACGGGGTCCCCTTGCCCCCGGGGTCCTTCGGCCCGGTTATCCTGGAGCGTCCCCCTCCCGTACCACCACCCCTGGAGCCCGGCTGTGCGCATCGACCTGCACACCCACTCCACGGCTTCCGACGGTACGGACACCCCCGCCGAGCTGGTGCTGGGCGCCGCCGGGGCGGGGCTGGACGTGGTCGCGCTGACCGACCACGACACCGTGGGCGGGTACGCCGAGGCCGTCGCCGCGCTGCCCGACGGGCTGACGCTGGTGACCGGGGCCGAGCTGTCCTGCCGCCTCGACGGGGTCGGACTGCACATGCTCGCCTACCTCTTCGACCCCGAGGAGCCCGAGCTCTCCCGCGAGCGGGAACTCGTACGGGACGACCGCACCCCCCGCGCCCAGGCCATGGTCGGCAAGCTCCAGGCGCTCGGCGTGGACGTCACCTGGGAGCAGGTGGCCCGGATCGCCGGTGACGGCTCCGTGGGGCGGCCGCACGTCGCGACCGCGCTGGTCGAGCTGGGCGTCGTACCCACCGTCTCGGACGCCTTCACGCCCGACTGGCTCGCCGACGGCGGCCGCGCGTACGCCGAGAAGCACGAGCTCGACCCCTTCGACGCCATCCGCCTGGTCAAGGCCGCCGGCGGCGTCACCGTCTTCGCCCACCCCGCCGCCGTCAAGCGCGGGGAGTGCGTGCCCGAGGCCGCGATAGCGGCGCTGGCGGCCGCGGGCCTGGACGGCATCGAGGTGGACCACATGGACCACGACACCGACACCCGTGCGCGGCTGCGCGGCCTGGCGGCGGACCTCGGACTGCTGACCACCGGCTCCAGCGACTACCACGGCAGCCGCAAGACCTGCCGGCTGGGGGAGTACACGACCGACCCCGAGATCTACGGCGAGATCACGCGCCGTGCGACGGGGGCCTTCCCGGTGCCCGGCGCCGGCGGACGCGTGGGCTAGCGAGCCCGGGCTCCGCTCCACCCGTCCCACCCCTTTTTCTGCGCGTTCTCTTCGCGACACCCCTCTCCTGCAAGGCATCACTGTGTTCGACTTCGCCGTCTTCGGATCCCTTTTTCTCACGCTTTTTGTGATTATGGACCCCCCGGGCATCACGCCGATCTTCCTCGCCCTGACCTCCGGGCGTCCCGCCAAGGTGCAGCGCAAGATGGCCTGGCAGGCCGTCTGCGTGGCCTTCGGCGTCATCGCGATCTTCGGGATCTGCGGCCAGCAGATCCTGGACTACCTGCACGTGTCCGTCCCGGCGCTGATGATCGCCGGCGGTCTGCTGCTCCTGCTCATCGCGCTCGACCTGCTCACCGGCAAGACCGACGAGCCGAAGCAGACCAAGGACGTCAACGTCGCCCTCGTCCCGCTGGGCATGCCGCTGCTGGCCGGTCCCGGTGCGATCGTGTCCGTGATCCTGGCGGTGCAGAAGGCCGACGGGTGGGGCGGGCAGCTGTCGGTGTGGTGCGCGATCATCGCCATGCACGTCGTGCTGTGGCTGACCATGCGCTACTCGCTGGTGATCATCCGGGTCATCAGGGACGGCGGCGTGGTCCTGGTGACGCGGCTCGCCGGCATGATGCTCTCCGCGATCGCCGTCCAGCAGATCATCAACGGCGTGCTCCAGGTCGTGCGCGGCGCCTGAGGCGTCCGGTGCCGGACATGCGAACGCCCCCGCACCGGTTCCGGTGGGGGGCGTCGACGTCCGTGCGGTGGTTCTGGGCGTCAGCAGGACGCCGTCTCAGCCGGTCGGATCAGGATGCGCTGGCCGACGGCCGCGGCCTGCTGCACGATCCGGTTGACGGAGGCCGCGTCCACGACGGTGCTGTCCACGGCGGATCCGTCGACGTCGTCCAGGCGCAGAATCTCGAAGCGCATGGGGCTTCTCCCTTCGTCCGTGTTCTCTTTGCGTAGGTATAACGAAGTGTAGACGGCAAACATTCCCTACGCTAAGGAAATTTTTTCACTTGCTAACTACTCCGGGGTGGAGGCGTCCCAGAAGGCAGCCAGTGCACCGGCCGTGACCTGCGGGTTCTCCGCATTCGGCGAGTGCTCGGCGCCCTCGACGATCACCCGTGAAGCGCTCAGGCGCTCCGCCATCTCGTCCATCAGCGGCACCGGCCAGGCGTAGTCCACGGCTCCGGACAGCACCAGCTTGGGCAGCGGTACGGCCGCCAGCTCCGCGACCCGGTCCGGCTCGGAGATCAGCACCCGGCCCGTGCCGATCAGCTGCTCGGGGACGGTGGCCAGCCACCGCTCGCGCAGGAACTCCGTCAGCTCGGGCGCATCCGGAACAGCGTCCTCCGGGTCCTGGGCGCGCATCGCCTCCCACACCGCCGGCATGTCCTCGCGCAACGCCTCCAGCGCCGCCACCAGCAGCTTCGTGCGCGCCTGCTGCTCCTCGGAGATCGCGGCGGGCCCGCTGCTCATCAGCGTGAGCGAGGCGAAGGGGGCGGCGTCGCGGAGTACGGCGGCCCGCGAGACCAGCCCGCCGAGGGAGTGCCCCACCAGGTGGACATGGCCCGCGTCCAGCGCGGCGGCCTGCGCGAGGACGTCCCTGCCCAGCTCCTCCACGGCGTACGCGGACTCCTCACGCGGACCGGGGCTCTGGTACTGGCCGCGGCCGTCGACGGCGACGACGCGGTACCCGGCGTCGGCCAGCGGCTCCAGGAGGGCGATGAAGTCCTCCTTGCTGCCCGTGAACCCGGGGACCAGCAGGGCGGTCCCGCGGACGGGCGCACCGGCCTCGTGGACGGCGAAGGCGCCACGGGCGGTGTCGAGGAGGTACGCGCGGGCGCGCGGGGGCAGGGTGAGGCGCGGCGGCTTGCTCATGCGGCTCACGTTACTGGCCGGTCGGCGCCGCGGTTCCGCGGTACGGCCGATACCGGTACGCCGATGGCCCGGCCCCCTGGACGGGGAGCCGGGCCATCGAAACGGTGCTGCCTACGCCTCCGGCGCGGCCACGGCCTTGCGGGCGCGGGTGCGCTTCGGCTTGACCGGGGCCTCCTCGGCCACCGCGGCGGCCGGGGCCTGCGGAGCGGCCTCGGCGACCTTGCGCGTGCGGGTACGGGCGGGGCGGGCCTTGACCGGCTCCACCGGCGGCGCCATCTGGAAGTCCGGCTCCGCAGCCGCGTCCGCGACCTTGCGCGTGCGGGTGCGGGCGGGGCGGGCCTTGACCGGCTCCACGGGCGGGGCCATCTGGAAGTCCGGCTCCGGCGCGGCCTCGACGGCCTTGCGGGTGCGGGTCCGCTTCGGCTTGACCGGGGCCTCCTCGGCCGGGGTCTCGACCACGGCCGCCTCGGCGACCGCGGCGACGGCCTTGCGGGTACGGGTGCGCTTCGGCTTGGCCGGAGCCTCCTCGGCCACCGCGACCGCAGCGGCCTCGACGACCGGCGCGGCCTCGACGACCGGTGCGGCCTCGACGACCGAAGCCGCCGTGGCGACCGGAGCCGCCTCCACGACCGCAACGCTCTCGACGGCCTGAGCCGGCACCGCGGCCACACGGGTGCGGCGGCGGCGCGGCCTGCGCGACTCGTCGGCGGCCGGGGCCTGCGGGGCCTCGGCCTCGGCCGCGGGAGCGGCGACGGCCTCGGAGTCCAGCTCCGTACCGCCACGGGTACGGCGACGCTGACGCGGCGTACGGGTGCGCGCGGGGCGCTCCTCCGTGACCACGGCGGCGGCGGCCGGACCGCGGCCGCCACGGCCACCGCGGCCGCCGGTCTCGCCCAGGTCCTCGACGTCCTCCGCCTTCAGGCCCGCCCGCGTGCGCTCGGAGCGCGGCAGGGTGCCCTTGGTGCCGGCCGGGATGTTCATCTGCTCGAACAGGTGCGGGGACGTGGAGTACGTCTCGACCGGGTCGTGGAAGTCCAGCCCCAGCGCCTTGTTGATCAGCTGCCAGCGCGGGATGTCGTCCCAGTCGACCAGGGTGACGGCGATGCCCTTATTGCCCGCGCGGCCGGTGCGGCCCACACGGTGCA
This sequence comes from Streptomyces sp. cmx-11-4, assembly GCA_049998195.1. Classification (GTDB taxonomy): domain Bacteria; phylum Actinomycetota; class Actinomycetes; order Streptomycetales; family Streptomycetaceae; genus Streptomyces. The sequence goes on along the minus strand of JAEBET010000001.1, from coordinate 607,493 downwards.
GGAAGGTCTTCTCGTCTTCCGGCGTCTGGTAGTTGATGACGTGGGTGACGCCCTCGACGTCGATGCCGCGCGCGGCGACGTCGGTGCACACCAGCACGTCGACCTTGCCGTTGCGGAACGCGCGCAGCGCCTGCTCGCGCGCGCCCTGGCCCAGGTCGCCGTGGACGGCGCCCGAGGCGAAGCCGCGCTTTTCCAGCTGCTCGGCGATGTCGGCCGCCGTGCGCTTGGTGCGGCAGAAGATCATGGCCAGCCCGCGGCCCTCGGCCTGCAGGATGCGGGAGACGAGCTCCGGCTTGTCCATGTTGTGCGCGCGGAAGACGTGCTGCGCGGTGTTGGCGACGGTGGCGCCCTCACCGTCCTCCGAGGAGGCGCGGATGTGCGTGGGCTGCGTCATGTACCGGCGGGCCAGGCCGATGACCGCGCCCGGCATGGTCGCCGAGAACAGCATGGTCTGGCGCTTCGGCGGCAGGTAGCTCATGATCCGCTCGACGTCGGGCAGGAAGCCCAGGTCGAGCATCTCGTCGGCCTCGTCCAAGACCAGGGCCCGGACGTGCGACAGGTCGAGCTTCTTCTGGCCGGCCAGGTCGAGCAGGCGGCCCGGGGTGCCGACGATGATGTCGACGCCCTTCTTGAGCGCCTCGACCTGCGGCTCGTACGCGCGGCCGCCGTATATGGCGAGGACGCGGACGTTGCGGACCTTGCCCGCGGTCAGGAGGTCGTTGGTGACCTGGGTGCACAGCTCGCGGGTCGGAACCACCACGAGGGCCTGCGGGGCGTCGGTCAGCTGCTCGGGCGTCGCCCGGCCCGCCTCGACGTCCGCGGGGACGGTGACCCGCTCCAGCAGGGGAAGGCCGAAACCGAGCGTCTTGCCGGTACCGGTCTTGGCCTGGCCGATGACGTCCGTGCCGGAAAGGGCGACGGGAAGGGTCATCTCCTGGATCGGGAAGGGGGACACGATGCCGACGGCCTCGAGGGCTTCGGCGGTCTCGGGGAGAATCCCGAGGTCTCGGAACGTAGTCAGGGTGCTGCCTCTTCTGTGAGACGCGGCCCGAGGCGGCGAAGGGGGTCGTACCGTGCCTGGCTATGCCGTACTGCTACGTACGAAGCTGCGCGGGACCACTGCCGTCGCTCAAGCGCTCTTGCCGCTGAGGGGGCCCCTCGTGCGGGGAGGTACGCGTCTGCGTACGCACCACGCCACTGAGGGCGGTCGGTTTGGAGCCGATCGGGCCACCGACCGGGCATCCTCATTCAGATGGCCCGCCGAGTATCCGGCAGGCGCATTACCACTGTACCCCGGAATCGCGCAGCTGTGTCGGGCGAATTCATCACCGCGGCCCGTTCAGGCAGACCGGCAGTGACCAGGCATGGTGACTTGAGGCGCCTTTCGGCGGGCTATTGTGCGGAGCATGTCGACCGTAGAAAACGCCACGCCCGCCGACGACGGCACCCCTGCCGAAGCCGTGGGCATCGCCGCCCAGGACTGGGCGGCCGCCTCCGCCTCGCCGCAGTACCGGGCCGCCGTCGTGGACCTGCTCGGCGCGCTCGCGTACGGAGAGCTCGCGGCCTTCGAACGCCTCGCGGAGGACGCGAAGCTCGCGCCCACCCTCGACGACAAGGCCGAGCTCGCCGCCATGGCGTCCGCCGAGTTCCACCACTTCGAGCGGCTGCGCGACCGGCTCGCGGCGATCGACGCCGAGCCCACCGCCGCCATGGAGCCCTTCGCCAAGGGCGTGGACGACTTCCACCGCCAGACCGCGCCCTCGGACTGGCTCGAGGGCCTGGTCAAGGCCTACGTCGGCGACTCGATCGCCAGCGACTTCTACCGCGAGGTCGCCACCCACCTCGACGCCGACACCCGGGCCCTCGTGCTCGGCGTGCTCGACGACACCGGCCACGGCAACTTCGCCGTCGAGAAGGTCCGCGCCGCCATCGAGGCCGACCCGCGCTGCGGCGGCCGCCTCGCACTGTGGGCCCGCCGGCTGATGGGCGAGGCCCTCTCGCAGGCCCAGCGCGTGGTCGCCGAGCGCGACGCGCTCTCCACCATGCTGGTCGGCGGTGTCGACGGGATGGCCGCCGGCTTCGACCTCGCCGCCGTCGGCGAGATGTTCACCCGGATCACCAAGGCGCACACCAAGCGAATGGCGGCCCTCGGCCTCGCCGCCTAGGCGCCGCCGCCAGGGACCTGGCACGCATACGCCGGCCCCGGCACGGAATCATCCGTGCCGGGGCCGGCGTACGTCAGGAGTCAGCCCCGCGTCGGGACCGAAAACGGAGTCCTGTGCGAGGGCCTGCGGGGCCCGGAGGCCGGACGGAGCAGCAGGGACAGCACCACCGCTGACACCAGCACGGCCCCGACGAAGGTCGCGGTCAGGGTGTTGTGCCCCGGGCCGAGCGCGAAGTGCGTCAAATAGGCCCCGAACAGCGCCCCGAGCACTCCGCTGACCAGCACCACTCTCAGCGCGGGCAGTCGGCGGGCGAGCACTCGCGCGGCTGTCGCGGACAGGGCGAGGCCCAGCAGGGCAGAGCCGAGCACTTCCATCAGCAGCATGAAGTCCCTCCCACACATCAGGGCAAACGCCGTCACTGCGGTCCTACCCGAAGCGGAAGACACGGAAACGGCCCGGTGGGCTCAACCACCAGGCCGTTTCAGACAGTTCTCGGCACGTCAGGTGCCATCGCGTCAGAGCGCTCCGAAACCGACCTTGCGCGTGCTCGGCTCACCCAGGTCGACGTACGACAGGCGGTCGGACGGCACCAGAACCTTGCGGCCCTTGGTGTCGGTGAGGCTGAGCAGCGGCGCCGTGCCGGACAGCGCGGCAGCGACGATGCTCTCCAGCTCCTCGGCGCTCAGGTCGCTCTCCAGCACGATCTCCCGGGGTGCGTGCTGCACGCCGATCTTGACCTCCACGGCTTTGTCCCTCCGACGGTCCGGTTCGCGCGATCAGCCGCGCCGTACGCGGTCCACATTAGCCCGGAGAGGGGACGGGAACCGCGCGCAGCGGACACGCTCGCAGCGAACAGCAAACTGCGCTCGCGGCGAAAAACGGCGCACGCGGCCGTCCCGCGGCTCAGCCCTCGGCGCCCTGGTCGCCGGCCTGCTCGCTGCCGTGCAGCGGGAACCCCGCGATACCGCGCCAGGCGAGCGAGGTCAGCAGGCCCACCGCGGTGTCCCGGGCGACCGGGCTCTCGCTGGACAGCCAGTAGCGGGCCACCACCTGCGAGACCCCGCCCAGGCCCACGGCCAGCAGCATCGACTCGTCCTTGGACAGGCCGGTGTCCTCGGCGATGACGTCGGAGATGGCCTCGGCGCACTGGAGCGAGACCCGGTCGACGCGCTCGCGCACGGCCGGCTCGTTCGTCAGGTCTGACTCGAAGACCAGCCGGAAGGCGCCGCCCTCGTCCTCCACGTACGCGAAGTAGGCGTCCATCGTCGCCGCCACGCGCAGCTTGTTGTCGGTCGTCGACGCGAGCGCCGTGCGCACGGCGACCAGCAGGGCCTCGCAGTGCTGGTCCAGCAGCGCCAAGTAGAGGTCGAGCTTGCCGGGGAAGTGCTGGTACAGCACCGGCTTGCTCACGCCGGCACGCTCCGCGATGTCGTCCATGGCCGCGGCGTGGTAACCCTGCGCGACGAAGACCTCCTGAGCCGCGCCCAGCAGCTGGTTGCGCCGGGCCCGGCGCGGCAGTCGCGTGCCCCGCGGACGCGCTGCCTCGGTCTGCTCGATGGCTGTCACGCCGCCTCCCACTTTCTCTAAGAACACAGTGCGCTCTGCGCCGCGCCGCCATCGTACTTTTCGGTAACCGAATCTGGTGGGTTGAAGCCGAGTTTTCTCGCGGTACGGACCGGTCGGACGTGCTGGTCAGCGGTAGTCGTCGTCGTCCAAGGGCACCACCCTGGCCTGCTCCACGGCATCGCCGTCATTGGCCTCACCGCGATCCACACCGGTGACCCGGTCATCGTCCTGCGACGGCTCCACCTCGGTCAGCTGCTCCGCCAGGTCCGCCTCGGGCGCTTCGGGGTCGATGACTTCCGGAAACGGCTCCCGGAAGGTGTCCGGCTCCGCAGGGTCGACAGTCATACCGCTCGCTCCCCTCGCTTCCTTGTCCTCAACTACGAGCCTAGGAGGCTTGCGGATACCCCGCTATACGGATCGCCATGCCTCTGTGACCGCGAACACAAGGAGTCCGGCGTGATCGTCTCGTAACATTGCCGCATGTCTTCGACCGAGCTGCCGGGTGTACGGTCCACCGCCGAGCCCTCCGCCCCGGCGGAAGCGGCCCGGGTGGCCGATGGAGAACAGCTGCGCACCGTCGCACTGCCCGGGCTGGAGCTGGCCGTCCGGGTGCGGCCGCCCGTCCGTACGGACCTGCCGCCCGCCCTCTTCGTGCACGGACTCGGCGGTTCCTCCCAGAACTGGTCCGCGCTCATGGAGCGGCTGGCGGACACCGTCGACGGCGAGGCCCTCGACCTGCCCGGCTTCGGCTGGTCCCCGCCGCCCGGCGACCGCGACTACTCCCTCACGGCCTTCGCCCGCGTGGTCATCCGGTACCTCGACGCCGCCGGGCGCGGCCCGGTCCACCTGTTCGGCAACTCCCTCGGCGGCGCCGTCTCCACCCGCGTCGCGGCCGTCCGGCCCGACCTGGTGCGCTCCCTCACGCTGGTCTCGCCCGCCCTGCCCGAACTGCGCGTGCAGAAGTCGGCCGTGCCGACCGCGCTGCTCGCCGTACCGGGCATGGCCGCGCTGCTGGGCCGGATCGCACAGGGCCTGACCGCCGAGCAGCGCACCCGGGGGGTGACGGAGCTCTGCTACGGGGACCCCGCACGGGTGACGCCGGAAGGGTTCCGCAACGCCGTCGAGGAGATGGAGCGGCGGATGGCCCTGCCGTACTTCTGGGAGTCCCTGACCCGTTCGTCCCGCGGCATCGTCGACGCCTACACCCTCGGCGGCCAGCACGGACTGTGGCGGCAGGCCCAGCGGGTACTCGCACCGGCCCTGCTGGTCTACGGTGGCAGGGACCAACTGGTCTCGTACCGTCTGGCGCACAAGGCGGCCGCTGCCTTCCGGGGCTCGCGGCTGCTGTGCCTGCCGGAGGCCGGGCACGTGGCGATGATGGAGTACCCCGAGGTGGTGGCCGCCGCCTTCCGGGAGCTGCTCAAGGACACCGAAGACGGCAGAGGCTGAGGACCGTGGGAAGACATAGCCGCAAGGCGTCCGCGCCTGCCCCGGTGCCCGCACCCGCCCTCGCCCCGGTGCCGGCCGGTCAGCCGTACCAGCAGCCCTACGAGCAGTCGCACGGGCGGCCGCCGGTGTACGAGGAACGCACCCGGTCGTGGCCCGAGACCACCGTCACCCACCAGGGATACGTGCCCGAGGAACGGGACGTCCCCGGCGGGCACCCCCAGCAGTACGAGCGCGGCGGCGCCTGGGGGGCCCGAGCCGACTCCGTGTACGGGGACTGGCGCGGGGTCCCGCGCCCCCGGACCGCGACCGCCCTGCTGGACACCGACACCCCGGCCTTCGGCACCCCCGCGGTCGGCTTCCCGCAGGTCACCCTGGCTCCGCCGGCAGCCGAGCCCGCTCCCGTCCGCGTGCCCGCCCCCTCCCGCGGCCCGGCTCCCGGCCGCGTGCCCGCTGCCGATCCGGACCGCGACCCCCTCACCTCCACGGGCTCGCACCGCCGCGTGCCCGGGCCGCGCAAGCCCGCTGACGCACTGCCGGCGCCGCAGCAGCCGGGCTCCAGCCGCGGCCTGAAGGTCCGCACCTACACCGGTATGGCCGCCGCGGCCGTCACCACCGTCCTCGCCGTCGTCGTCGCCGGCCAGGTCGCCTCGGACGGCGAGAACGTCCAGCACGGCACGCTCACCGCCACCGACGACCGGGCCGACGGGGCCGCCTCCCGTTCCGACGGCCGCCCGACGCCGCAAGCGCCCGCGCAGGCGCCCGCGCAGGCCCCCGCGCCCGCGCCGGAGCTGACGTACGAGCAGAAGATGGCCCAGCAGTTGCCGATCGACGAGAAGCTCGCCGGCTCCGGCGCCTTCGACACCGTGCCGGGCGTGGCCAAGGCCCCCGGCAAGGGCAAGCTCGTGCGCTACCGGGTCGACGTCGAACAGGGCCTGGGCCTGGACCCGCAGCTGTTCGCCGAGGCCGTCCACCGCACCCTCAACGACGACCGCAGCTGGGGCCACGGCGGCACCAAGACCTTCGAGCGGGTGCCGGGCGGCGAGGCAGACTTCGTCATCACCCTGGCCAGCCCCGGGACCACCGGGAAGTGGTGCGCCAAGTCCGGGCTGGACACCACCGTCGACAACGTCTCCTGCGACTCCGCGTCCACCGACCGCGTGATGATCAACGCGTTCCGCTGGGCCCAGGGCTCCGCCACCTACGGGCCGGACCAGATGGTCGCCTACCGTCAGATGCTCATCAACCACGAGGTCGGCCACCGCCTCGGACACGGTCACGTGAACTGCCGCACGCCCGGCGCGCTCGCCCCGATCATGCAGCAGCAGACCAAGTCGCTCGACATCGACGGCATCCAGTGCAAGCCCAACCCGTGGGTGTTTCCCGGTAGTTGACGGCGCCCCGCGCCGGAATTCCGCCGCGTAGCGCGCTCGAACGCGAACCGTACGGGAAAGTTACGACTCTTCACCCCTTCCGGTGGCGCGACGGACAACCGTCCGTCGCGCCTTCGGCATATCCGCTTGAGTTCTTCCGCGGCGGGTCGCCGGACCGACGGCGACCGCCTGAACGGGAGATCGGGGGTGCCACTCGTGCGGATCGGACTGCTCACGGAAGGTGGTTATCCGTATGCCACCGGAGAGGCGAGACTGTGGTGCGACCGGCTCGTGCGCGGGCTCCCGCAGCACGAGTTCGAGCTCTACGCACTGAGCCGCAGCGCCGAGCAGGAACGCGCGAGGGTCCTGCTGCCCGAACACGTCACCCGGGTCCGGACCGCCCCCCTGTGGGCCCCGGCCGACGACGGGCGCACGTACTCCCGGCGCGAGCGCAGGCGGTTCGCCGACTGCTTCCGGGAACTGGTCCACGGGATCTGCGCCGGTGAGGCGCCCGCCTTCGAGGCAGGGCTCTACGGGCTCGCCGGACTCGCCCGCGAACAGGGCGGCCTGTACGCGGCGCTGCGCTCCGAGTCCGCGGTACGGGTACTCGAGTCCGCCTGCCGGGCACCGGGCGCCGGGCGGACCGTGCAGGCGGCGCAGGTGCCGGACCTGCTGGAGTTCGTGGACGAACTGGAGCGGATGCTGCGGCCGTTGTCCCTCGACTGGTACGAGGAGAACGCCCAGCTCGGGAGCCTCGGCGCGGTCGACGTCTGCCACGCGGCGGCGGGCGGGGTCGCGGCGCTCCCCGGACTGCTGGCCAAACGCTTCTTCGGGGTCCCGCTGCTGGTCACCGAGTACGGGGTCCAGCTGCGGGCCCACTACCTCGAGCAGAGCCCGGAGGCCCGCCCGGCCGTACGGGCCCTGCTCGCGTCCTTCCACATCCGGCTGGCCGGCGAGATCTACGCCCGGGCCGACCTCCTGACCCCCGGGAACGCGCACGCCAGGCGCTGGCAGGAGCGGTGCGGGGCCACCCGGGACAAGCTGCGGACGGTCTACCCCGGGATGGAGGCGGACCGATTCGCCACCGTCGGGGAGTCCGCGGACTGCGGCGACCCCGACACCCTCGTATGGGTCGGGCGGATAGAGCCCGCCAAGGACCTCGTCGCCCTGCTGCACGCCTTCGCGGAGGTCCGCAAGGCCGCTCCCGAGGCCCGCCTGCGCGTCTTCGCCACGGCCGCGGCCCCCGACTACCTCGCCGACTGCCGCTCCCTGGCCGCCCAGCTCTTCCCCGACGAGGCCGCCGACGCCGTCACCGTCGGGGAGAACCCCGTCACCTTCGAGGAGATCGGCGGCCCCGACGCGCCCACCCCGGCCGAGGCGTACGGCGCCGGGCGGGTCGTCGTGCTGTCCTCCGTGATCGAGGGCTTCCCGGTCACCCTGGCCGAGGCGATGCTGTGCGGCCGGGCCACGGTCTCCACCGACGTCGGCGCGGTCTGCGAGGTCATCGGCGGCACCGGGCTCGTCGTCCCGCCGCGCAATCCGCGGGCGCTGGCCGACGCGTGCCTGGCACTGCTGCGGGATCCCGAGCGGGCGCACCGGCTCGGCGCGGCCGCTCGGGCCAGGGCCCTGGAGCTGTTCACCGTCGAGCAGAACGTGGCCGCCTTCCGCGAGATCTACCTGAGGCTGCTCGCCGCCGGGTCGGCGCGGCCGGACGGGGAGATCCCCTTCGCCCGGCCCGCCGAGGCGCGGGTGCCGGGCCACTGGACCAGCCCCACCTGGGCCGCATCCGTACCGGAGGCGACGGCATGACCACCATGGACCCGCCCACCGGTGCGGCGCGGCTGCCGGGACTCCGCGTGTCCGCCTCCGGCGAGGATGAGGGATCGCATGCGGGTGCGGCGCCGTTGCCGGGGCTCCGCCCCGGACCCCGCGCCTCAAACGCCGGCGGGGCTGAATGGGCTGGACCCCGCGCCTCAAACGCCGGCGGGGCTGAATGGGCCGGCGGGGGAGCTTCGCCGCGGCGGGGGAAGGGGGATCCGGTCAAGGCCCTGTTGCACCGGCATCGGGAATTGTGTGAGCGGGCCGTGGACGCGCTCGAGATCGCCGCCGGGCTGGAGGCCCACGGGATCACCGACCGCACCGCCAGGCGCTTCCGGCACCGGGACGTCTTCTCGCTCGCCGACGAGCTGTACGCCCGCACCCCGCACGGGGAGGCGCCCGCCGCCGAACGCACCCGCGTGCCGGCCGGGCCGTCCGCGCTCCTGGGCCTTGGCTGCGCCCTGCTGCCCGGAGCCCTCGCGTTCGGGGCGGCCGCCGCCGCGCCGGCCTGGGCCGGGCCCGTCGCCGTGGCCGTGACCGTCGCCGCGCTGGTGTGGCCCGGCCGGGCCGCCGGCGGGTGGTTCCCCTGGGCCGCGCACCTGCTCGCCGCCGCCGTCGCCGGCTGGGCCGCGCACCGGTACGGCACCGCCCTCGCGCTCGGCCTCGCCCTGGCCGTCGCCCCCGGACACCTGGTCGCCGCCGCCTTCGCCGCCCGGGCCAGGGCCCGGCTCGCCGGGAGCCGGGCCCTGGAGGAGTTCGCGGACCGGGTCCGGCCGCTGCTCCTCGCCGCCGTCGCGGTGTTCGCCGCGGCAGCCGCCGGGGCCGCCGCCCTCGCCGGAGCCCCGCTCACGGCGGCCGTACCGCTCGCCCTGCTGCTGTTCATGACCAGGCTGCTGCTCCGCCACGGAGCCCACCGAGGGCCCGTCGCCGCGGCCTTGGCGCTCGCCCTCGTACCGGTCCCGGCCGCGGCCTCCGCCGCGGCCGCGGGACTCCTCGTACACGCGGTCCTCGCACTGTCCCGCGCATCCGCCCATGCGCGGCCCCGTCCACCCACCCGCAAGGAGAAACAGAAGATGACCGGCCAGCCAACCAACCAAGGGGCCACGCGATGAGGGTGTTGCTGATCGGAGCCAACGGATACCTCGGCCGCTACGTCGCCGACCGGCTGCTCGCCGACCCCGCCGTCCAGCTCACCGCGCTCGGCCGCGGCGACGACGCCGACGTCCGGTTCGACCTCGCCACCGGCAGCCCCGGCGCGCTGACCCGCTTCCTCGACGCCGTCCACCCCGGCGTCGTGATCAACTGCGCCGGCGCCACCCGCGGCGGAGCCCGCGAGCTCACCCGGCACAACACGGTGGCCGTCGCCACCATCTGCGAATCGCTGCGCCGCAGCGGCTGCGGGGCCCGCCTCGTCCAGCTCGGCTGCGCCGCCGAGTACGGGCCCAGCCAGCCCGGCTCCTCCACGGCCGAGGACGCCGTGCCGAGACCCGGCGGGCCGTACGGGGTCAGCAAACTGGCCGCCACGGAGCTGGTGCTCGGCTCCGGTCTGGACGCCGTCGTGCTCCGGGTCTTCTCGCCCGTCGGCCCCGGCACCCCCGCAGGCTCCCCCCTCGGCCGCCTCGCCGAGGCGATGCGGCGCGCGATGCAGTCCGGGGACGGGGAGCTCAAGCTCAGCGGGCTCGGCGTGCAGCGCGACTTCGTGGACGTACGGGACGTGGCCCGGGCCGTGCACGCCGCCTCGCTCTCGGCGGCCCAGGGTGTGGTGAACATCGGCACCGGCCGCGCGGTCCGGCTGCGCGACGCGGCCGCCGTCCTGGCCCGGGTCGCCGGGTACGGGGGCGCCGTGCACGAGCTGGACCTCCCGCACGGCGGGCCCCAGCAGCACGCGCACCCCGGCCGGCCGGCCGGTCTGGCCGCCATCGGGGCCCCCCGCTCCGAGGCGACCGCCGAGCAGCTCGCCGCGGCGGCCCCCCCGCCCTACCCGTACCCCGACGGCTGCGGGGCCTGGCAGCAGGCCGATGTCCGCACCGCCCGCGACCGGCTCGGCTGGCGGCCGCGGATCAACCTGGAGGAGTCCCTCGCGGACATCTGGATGGAGGCGGCGTGCCGCATCTGACCACGCCGCCGGGTGCCGCCGAGGCCGCCACCACGGGGGCCGGCCGCCTCGGTCTGGGCATCCCCGGCTACGCGCACCCGCTGCTCGCTCCCGTCGAGTGGGCCGAGCTGACCCGCCCCGGGACCCCGCTGCACTGGGCCGTGCTCAACGTCGCGGACGGCCCGGGCGGGCGGCCCGACCCGCACTGCACGGAGGCGGCCGCGAAGCTCCGCGGCGCGGGCGGCAGCGGCCCCCGTCTCCTCGGCCATCTCGCGATGCGGGACGGCGAGCGCTCCTTCGGAGAGCTGGTCTCCGACGCCCACCGCTTCCGCGACTGGTACGGCGTGGGCGGCTTCTACCTCGCCGGGGCGCCGTCCGGCAAGGCCGAACTCGCCTCGGTGCGCCGGGTCGTGGACACCCTGCGCGGCCTCGGCGAGGACGTGGGGATCGTGCTCGGGCACGGCACGCACCCGTACGAGGGCTACCTGGAGGCCGCCGACCAGCTGGTCACCTTCTCCGGGGCGTGGGCCGACTACCGCTGGTCGCAGGTGGCGGAGTGGACCGCCGACCATCCGCCTGAGCGTTTCTGCCACCTCGTCCACGGGGTGCCGCGCACCCATCTGGAGGAGGCGATGCGGATCGCCCGCTGGCAGGGCGCGGGCACCATCTGGTTCACCGACCGGCGCGGCGCGGCCGACCGTGACCCCTGGGCCTCCATGCCCGCGTACTGGGACGAAATCGTCTCGCAGATCGGGACGGGTGTCTTGGAATGAAGACGGGCGTGGCAGTGTTACGGGAAGAACCACCGTTGAGAACGTCACCATCTACGGAGTCCCCGTGTCGCTGCCACCCCTGGTCGAGCCAGCCGCTGAGCTCACCGTTGACGAGGTTCGTCGGTACTCCCGCCACCTGATCATCCCGGATGTGGGGATGGACGGCCAGAAGCGCCTGAAGAACGCCAAGGTGCTGGCCGTGGGCGCGGGCGGCCTCGGCTCGCCCGCCCTCATGTACCTGGCCGCGGCCGGCGTCGGCACGCTGGGCATCGTGGAGTTCGACGAGGTCGACGAGTCGAACCTGCAGCGCCAGATCATCCACAGCCAGGCGGACATCGGCCGTTCCAAGGCCGCGTCGGCCCGCGACAGCGTGCTGGGCATCAACCCGTACGTGAACGTGGTCCTCCACGAAGAGCGGCTCGAAGCCGAGAACGTGATGGAGATCTTCAGCCAGTACGACCTCATCGTCGACGGCACGGACAACTTCGCCACGCGCTACCTGGTCAACGACGCCTGCGTGCTGCTGAACAAGCCGTACGTGTGGGGCTCGATCTACCGCTTCGACGGCCAGGCCTCGGTCTTCTGGTCCGAACACGGCCCGTGCTACCGGTGCCTGTACCCGGAGCCCCCGCCGCCGGGCATGGTCCCGAGCTGCGCCGAGGGCGGCGTGCTGGGCGTGCTCTGCGCGTCCATCGGGTCCATCCAGGTCAACGAGGCGATCAAGCTCCTCGCGGGCATCGGCGAGCCGCTGGTCGGCCGTCTGATGATCTACGACGCCCTGGAGATGCAGTACCGCCAGGTCAAGGTCCGCAAGGACCCCGACTGCGCGGTCTGCGGCGAGAACCCGACCGTCACCGAGCTCATCGACTACGAGGCCTTCTGCGGCGTCGTGTCGGAGGAGGCCCAGGAGGCGGCCGCCGGCTCGACGATCACTCCCAAGCAGCTCAAGGAGTGGATCGACGACGGCGAGAACATCGAGATCATCGACGTCCGCGAGATCAACGAGTACGAGATCGTCTCGATCCCCGGCGCGAAGCTGATCCCCAAGGGCGAGTTCCTGATGGGCACCGCCCTCCAGGACCTCCCGCAGGACAAGCGCATCGTCTTGCACTGCAAGACGGGTGTCCGCAGTGCGGAAGTCCTCGCGGTCCTGAAGGCCGCGGGCTTCTCGGACGCGGTCCACGTCGGCGGCGGCGTCATCGGCTGGGTCCACCAGATCGAGCCGGACAAGCCGATCTACTAGCAGTCGCCGAAGGGGCCGTACTCCGCACGGGGTACGGCCCCTTCGGCGTGCCGGGGCGGGCGGGGAGGGGCGGGTCAGACGGGGGATCCGGTCGGGGGCGCCGTCGGGTTCCCGGTCGGGTTCTCCGTCGCGGTGCAGACGGTTCCGGCGGCGGGCTTCTTCCCCTCCAGCAGGTACGCGTTCACCGCCTCCTGCACGCAGGGGTCGCCGCTGTTGTACGCGCCGTGCCCCTCGCCCTTGTAGGTGAGTTCCACTCCGACGCCCGGGCCCAGCTGCTCGACCATGCGGCGGGCGCCCTCGTACGGGGTGGCCGGGTCGCCGGTGTTGCCGATCACGAGGATCGGGGCGGACCCCGGGGCGGAGACGTCCGGCGTCTCCCCGGCGCCCGCGACCGGCCAGTCGGTGCAGCTCATCATCGCCCAGCCGAGGAAGTCACCGAACACCGGCGAGGCCGAACGGAAGGTCGCCAGCTTGGCCTTGGTCTGCGCCAGGGTGTACCGGTCCTTCGAGTCGGCGCAGTTGATGGCGGTGTTCGCGGCGCCGATGTTGCTGTAACGCCCGTCCTGGTCACGGCCGTTGAGTGCGTCGGAGAGGGCGAGCAGCAGCTGGCCCTGCCCGCCGTCGGCCTCGTCGAGGCCCTGCTCCAGCAGCGGCCACAGCTCCTTCGAGTACAGGGCCTGGGCGATGCCGTTGGTCGCCTGGCCCTCGGTGAGCTGCCGGTCGCCGATGCCCGCGATGGGCTTGACGGACAGGTCCTTCTGGAGCTTGATGATGTTGGCTTCGATCTCCTTGGCGGTGCTGCCCTGGAGCTTGCACTCGTCGCCGCGGTCCACGCAGTCCTGGGCGAAGTTGCCGAGGGCGAGCTGGAATCCCTTCGCCTGGCCGAGCGCGCCCTCCTCGGAGGTCTTGGTCGGGTCCACGACGGCGTCGAAGACGGCCCGCCCGACGTTCTTCGGGAAGAGGTGGGCGTAGACCCCGCCGAGCTCGGTCCCGTAGGAGATGCCGAAGTAGTTCAGCTTCTCGTCGCCGAGGGCCTGGCGGATGCGGTCCAGGTCGCGGGCGGCGTTGGGGGTGCCGACGTGGGGGAGGAGCTTGTCGGAGTTCTGCTCGCAGGCCTGCCGGTAGGTCTGGATGTTGTCGACGAAGCCCTGCTCCTCCTGCGGGGTGTCGGGTGTGGAGTCCTGGGCGTAGTACGCGTCCAGCTGCTTGTCGTCCTCGCAGCGGACCGGGGCGCTGCGGCCGACCCCGCGGGGGTCGAAGCTGACCAGGTCGTACCGGGCGCGCAGGGCCTCGTACTCCTTGGCGGCGCCGGGCAGGGTGGTGATGCCGGAGCCGCCGGGGCCGCCGAAGTTGAAGACGAGGGAGCCGAGGCGGTTCTTCTGGTCGCGGGCCTTGGCACGGATCAGGGCGATCGGGAGGGTCTCGCCCTCGGGCTTCGCGTAGTCGAGGGGGACGTCGAGGGTGGCGCACTGCCAGTCCTTGGGCGGGGCCTGGCCGCCGCCCTCCAAGGCGCTGGGGGCCGGGCACTCGCCCCACTTGAGGGGCTTGACCTCCTTCGCGCCGTCGGCCGTCGTCTTCTTCCCGTCGCCGTCGTCGGAGCAGCCTCCGGTGGCGAACAGCGCGGTGGCCAGTGCGGCGGCGGCGGTGACCCGCCAGACGTTTCTCGGCATGCCCCCATCCTCGGCGCCCGCCACCCCCACCGCCCCCGCGCTGACCCAAACGGGTCCCCCACCCCTACGGCTACGACGCCGAACCCAGCCCACCCCAGCCAGCCCGGGCGGGTGTTCCAGGGCGGGTCGCCGCTGTCGGGGCCCTGCCCCCGAACCCCCGCGCCTCAAACGCCGGCGGGGCTGGTTTGCCCCCGGGCCCTGCCTGCCCTGAGGGCGATCCACCCGCACCTGGCGGGCGGCAGGAGCCGAATCCAGCCTCGCCGGCGTGTGAGGCGCGGGGCCTGGGGCGGAGCCCAGGGCCGGGCGGAGCCCGGGCCTCGTCGAGGGTCCGGGGCGGTGCCAGGGGGCTGGGCAGGGCCCGGGCCCCGGCGGCGCAGCCGGGGCCCAGCCCGGGACCCGTACTCCCGAGCCGGAGGCTAGATGGCTTCCTTGCGGGTCAGGAAGTTGAACGAGATCCATCCCGGCAGCACCGGCAGCCAGAACGTCATCAGGCGGAACAGCAGGACCGCCGAGATCGCGACCTCCTTCTCCAGCCCCGCCGCGACCAGGCCCAGCGTCAGCGTGGCCTCCACCGCGCCCATGCCGCCCGGCGTCGGCGCGGCCGACCCCAGCGCGTTGCCCGCCAGGAACACGACCGCGATGCTCGCGTAGCTGATGGCCTCGCCGCCCCCGAACGCCCGGATCGACGCGTCGAGGCACATCACGAAGCAGCCCGTCAGCAGCAGCATCCCGCCGATGCCGGTCACCAGCTTCTGCGGCCGCTGGAGCACGTCCAGCATGCGCGGCACCACACCCGCGAACAGCGCCCGGACCCGGGTCACCACGAACTTCCGCATGAACGGCACCGCCGTCACCACCAGCACCAGCACCGCCACCGTCAGCAGGCCCGCGATGACCGTCCGGGACGGGGTCATCTCCGGGGTCTTCTCCGTCCCCGTCAGGTAGCCGAAGGACAGCAGCAGCAGGATGTGGCTGGCCAGCCCGAACAGCTGCGAGGCGCCCACGCTCGCGACCGCGAGCCCCGGCCTGATCCCCGCCCGCTGGAGGAAGCGCGTGTTCAGGGCGACACCGCCGACCGCCGCCGGCGCGACCAGCTTCACGAAGGACCCGGCCACCTGCGCGACCACCGTCCGCAGGAACGACACCCGCTCGGGCACGAAGCCCAGCAGGCTCATGGCCGCCGCGACGTAGCTCAGCGCCGAGAAGGCCAGGGCCGCACCGACCCAGCCCCACTGTGCCTCCGCGACGGTCTCGGCGAGGGGGACGTGCGCGAGCTGCGTCAGCAGGAAGTACGCGCCGAAGGCGCCGGCGATGAACGACACCAGCGTGCGCGGCCGGATCCGCTCCAGCCGGGCCGGTTCCACCGGCGCCTGCGGGCGGATCAGCAGCACCTGCTGGCGGATCTGGCTCAGCAGGTCCTCATCCCGGGCCCCGTCCAGCGCGTCGTCCAGCGCCTTCTTCTCGGCCTTGCGGTCCGCGGCGGGGCTCGTGGCGGAGACGTCCGCCCCGCGCGCCGCCTTCGCCGCGCGCGAGGACTCCAGAACGGCCTCCCGCTGCCGGTCCGCCCGCTCCCGGGCCAGCCTGCGCAGCGTGGCCCGGGTGGAACGGCTCAGCGCGATCGGCTGGAGCAGCGGCAGGCAGTCCGCCACCGCGTCCGGGCCGAGCACCGACACCGCCGAGGCCACCGCACGCTCCGCGCCGACCCGCAGGCCGAGCGTGGTGAGCAACTGGGCGACGTCCATCCGGAGCACCAGGTCGCCCGCCGCGATCTCGCCGCCCCGCAGGTCGGTCAGGATGACGGTGCCGGAACGATCCACCACCAGGGCGTCCCCGGTCAGCCGCCGGTGCGCGATCCGACGCGACTGCAGGGCCCGTACCTGCTCCCAGGCGTTGCGGCTCAGCTCGTCGGTGATCTCCTTGTCGGAGAGGGAGTCCAGGGTCCGGCCGCCCAGGTGCTCGTACACGAGCATCACGGCGTCCGGGCCGAGCTCGGAGGTGGCGATCAGCTTCGGCGCGTTCGCGCCGGCCGCGATGGCGGCGTACGCGAGCAGCGCCTCCTGCTCCAGGGCCTGCCGCAGTGACTGCAGGCTGCGCCGGGTGGTGATGCCGCGCAGGGTGAGCCGGCGCCAGACCCGGTAGAAGAAGCCCTGGGCCTGCTGCTCGCGGTCGACCACGGTGACGTCGAGCGGCGGGCCGTCCTCCAGCGTGACGTGGTAGCGCCGCCCCCGGTCGCTGACCTCGGAGGCCTC
The DNA here is from genome assembly GCA_049998195.1 of Streptomyces sp. cmx-11-4. Lineage (GTDB taxonomy): Bacteria > Actinomycetota > Actinomycetes > Streptomycetales > Streptomycetaceae > Streptomyces. Next base: position 591,095 of record JAEBET010000001.1, on the reverse strand, counting down.
CGGGCCGCCCTCGGTGACGTCGGCGCGCATCGCGCTGACCGGCCGGAAGCCGACCCGGCGCAGTCCCGCGAGGAGGGTCTGCCCGGTGGGGCGCACATTGGGCGAGCCGACCGCGTACAGCGTCCCGTACGCGACGCTCCAGCCGATCAGCACGGTGAGGATGATCGAGAAGGGCGTGGTGTAGCCGCTGACCAGCATCGTGAACGCGTCGAGCAGCAGGACCACCCACAGCGCGACGCGCCAGTGCGGCCGACGGGTCATCCCGACGGCGCACATGTACGCGATCACGGGCGCGAGGTAGCCGTGCACCGGATCGGTGAGGGCGCCCCCGGCCCCGGCGGACCGGGTGAGGGCTTCCTGGATCGTGGTCGGGGCGGCCTGGGAGACCCACAGGTCGGTGGCGAGGGTGACCCCGTGGGCGAGGACCGCCGCGAGCACGCCGTCGGCGATGCGCAGGCCGTCGCGTTTGATCAGCCGCTCGATGGCGAAGGCGACGGGGAGCAGCAGCACCGCGATGCTCGACACCAGCGCGGCGACCTTGATCAGCAGGTCGGGCGCCTGGCCGGTGCCCTTGTTGATGTCCTCCTCCAGGCCGACGGTGGTGCCGTGGGCGAAGGCGGCGATGGCGAGGACGACGGCGATGCCGAGGATGCCGACGAGCAGGCGTACGAGGTCGGAGGGGCGGTGGACGCGGGCGGCGAGCAGCGGTTCGTCGACCTCCACCTGGTCGGCGGCGGTGGGAGCGTGCCCGTGCGGATCCTCCGGCTCCGCTCCGCCGGCGGGTCCGCTGCCGGATGTTCCGGTGCCGGATGTTCCGGTGCCGGACGGAGGTCCGGGCCGGGGGGCGGGGCCGTCGTCTGGGCGCGTCGCGTCGTCGTCCGCCGCCGCGCCGTCCGGAGGGCTCACACCCTGCTCCTTCGTCGTCACTTCCGTCTCTTCTTGATCACGTATCACCAGTCACCGCCCGCAAGATGGTGGCACGGACCGACCTGCCAGCGGGGCATCAGGGTGCGCGCCGGTACGGAACCTTGTCTTCCGCCGACCGGCTGCCGTCGTGCTGCACCATGGGCCGAATGAGCGAGGAGCTGCCCGCGTACGCGGAGCACGTGCTGGAGGTGGCCGAGCGTATTCCGCCCGGCCGGGTGATGACGTACGGAGACGTCGCCGAGTGGCTCGGCGAGGGCGGACCGCGCCAAGTCGGCCGCGTCATGGCCCTGTACGGAGGGGCCGTGCCCTGGTGGCGCGTGGTGCGCGCGGACGGCGTACCGCTGCCCGGCAGCGAGCGCCGCGCCCTGGAGCACTACCGGGCGGAGGCCACCCCGCTGCGCCTCACAGCCGGCGGCGAGCCGCGGCTCGACATGCGCCGGGCACGCTGGGACGGCGGCGAAGACCGCGACGGGGACCGCGACGAGGCTCACACCTGACAGCTTCGGCCATGCGCGGCCCGGGCGGGCGGTCGAGCGCCCGTGCGAAGGCCCGTCCGGGGGACGGAGACGAACTGCGCGGGGTCGGCCGGTTGCCGTAGCGTTGCCTCTTCCGCTCCGGCCGCCGCCGTCGCGGTGCCACCCGAAGACCCACCAGGACCGGCAGCTCACGTGATCACCTCTCCTTCCGACCGCACCGAACGGCGGCGTACGCGGACTCCTGACGCGTACCGCCTCGTGCGCACCGGGCCGGAACGGGTGGATCCCCCTGTGCTGGACGCAGCGCAGCGCGCGGTGGTTGACCACACCGGCGGGCCTCTGCTGGTGCTGGCCGGACCGGGCACCGGGAAGACGACCACTCTGGTCGAGGCCGTCACCGCCCGTGTGGAAGCGGGCACGGACCCCGCCCGGATCCTCATCCTCACCTTCAGCCGCAAGGCGGCCGTGGAACTGCGCGACCGGGCCGCCCTGCGGCTCGGCGGCGCGCGGGCTCCGCAGGCGACCACCTTCCACTCCTTCTGCTACGGGCTCGTCCGCGCCCACCAGGACACCGACCTCTTCGCCGATCCCCTGCGGCTGCTGTCCGGCCCCGAGCAGGACGTGATGGTCCGCACCCTCCTGGAGGGCCAGCGCCGGATCCGCTCCATCCGCTGGCCGGACGACCTGCGGGCCGCGCTGACCACGCGCGGCTTCGCGGACGAGGTCCGTGCCGTCCTGGCCCGCGCCCGCGAACTGGGCCTCGGCCCTTCGGCGCTCGACTCCTTCGCGACCCGGATCGGCCGCCCGGACTGGAAGGCGGCCGCGGCGTTCCTCTCGGAGTACCTGGACGTCCTCGACATGCAGGGCACGCTGGACTACGCGGAGCTGCTGCACCGGGCCGTGCTCCTGGCGGAGCGCACCCCGTCCCTCGCCTCCGCCTACGACGCGATCTTCGTGGACGAGTACCAGGACACGGACGCCTCCCAGCTGCGGCTGCTGCGGGCGCTGAACGGCCCCGGCGGCACGCTGGTCGCCTTCGGCGACCCGGACCAGTCGATCTACGCCTTCCGCGGCGCGGACATCAACAACGTGCTGGACTTCGAGTCGGCCTTCCCGGGCGCGGCGGTCAAGGCCCTGACGGCGGGCCGCCGCTCGGGCGCGGCCCTCCTGGCGGCGACCCGTCTCCTCACGACCCGCATGCCGCTGCCCCGCCTCCCCGCGGCCGCGGTCCGCGCGCACCGCGGCCTCCAGGCCACGCGGGAGGGCGGGCGGGTGGAGGTGTACACCTACCCGACGGCCGGGGCCGAGCTGGACAACATCGCCGACGTCCTGCGCAGGGCCCACCTCGAGGACGGCGTGCCCTGGCAGGACATGGCCGTACTGGTCCGCGCAGGCGGCCGCACCCTCCCGGCGATGCGGCGCGCCCTGATCACGGCGGGCGTGCCGGTGGAAACGGACGGCACGGACACCCCCCTCCGGCACGAACCGGCGGTGGCCCCCCTCCTGACAGCCCTCCGCACCGCCGCCACAGCCGCCGCCGCCCCACCCCCCGGCCCCGCCGACGCGGACGCCGACGCCCTGGCCGACCCCGTAGCGCCGCACGACGGCGACCCGCCGTCGCCGACCGCCACCGCAGCACCCGCACTCGCGCCCGGCCCCGGCCCGGCCGGCGCCCCGGCCGACGGCCTCGCCCTGGTCGGCCCCGGCACGGACGTGCCCGAACACGGCACGGCCGGCGCTCCGGCCGGCCGGGTCGTACCCGCGTCCGCGGATGCCGTCGCCACGGCAGGCGAGGTCGACGTGGCCGGCCCCGCAGCTCCGGCCCACGGCAACCTGCCGTCGACGACCGCCGCCGCAGGCGGCGATGTGAGCGAGCTCGCTCGCAACTCCGGGGTGGGCGGGCGGGGAACATCCCCCGGCCCCGCCGCCGAGTCGGGACCGGCACGCCCCGGCTCCGCTCCGCAGGCCCACCCGGCCGCAGTCGACCCCGGCCTGGCCGAGGCCCACCCGGCCGCAGTCGACCCCGGCTCCGCCGAGCCTGCCGCAGTCGACCCCGGCTCCGCCGAGCCTGCCGCAGTCGACCCCGGCTCCGCTGGGGCCCACCCGGCCGCAGGCGACCCCGGCTTCGCCGAGGCCTACCCGGCCGCAGGCGACCCTGGCCTGGCCGAGGCCCGCCCCGCCGCAGGCGACCCCCGCCCCGCCGCAGGCGAGCCCCACACCGCCGAGCCCGCCGCAGGCGGCCCCGGCATCGGGGTCGACGCCGCCATCGAGCTGCTCGGTTCCCCGCTCGGCGGGATGGACGCCGCCGACCTGCGCCGCCTCGGCCGCGCCCTCCGCGAGGAGGAGCGCGCCGCAGGCGTCAAGGTGCCCGCGCCCTCCGACGTGCTGCTCGCCCGCGCCCTGGCGGAGCCGGAACGCCTCACCGCCCACGACCCCGCCTACGCCCGCGGAGCGCAGCGCCTCGGCCTCCTCCTGCGCAAGGCCCGCGAGCTCCTCCAGGGCGGCGGCACCGCCGAAGAGGCCCTGTGGACCCTCTGGGACGGCACCCCCTGGCCCCAGCGGCTCGAGCGCTCCGCCCGCCGCGGCGGCGCGGCCGGCCGCAACGCCGACCGCGACCTCGACGCCGTCTGCGCCCTCTTCGACACCGCCTCCCGCGCCGAAGACCGCACCGGCGGCCGCGGCGCCCTCAACTTCCTCGAACAACTGGAGGCGGAGGACATCGCCGCCGACACGTTGACGACCCGCGCCGCCCGCCCCGACGCGGTCCGCCTGATGACAGCCCACCGCTCCAAGGGCCTGGAGTGGTCCCTGGTCGTCGTGGCCGGCGTACAGGAGGGCCTCTGGCCCGACCTCCGCCGCCGCGGCTCCCTCCTCGAGGCCGACCGCATCGGCCGCGACGGCCTCGCCGAGCCCCTCACCCCCGGCGCGCTCCTCGCCGAGGAGCGCCGGCTCTTCTACGTCGCCGCCACCCGCGCCCGCGACCGCCTCGTCGTCACCGCCGTCAAGGCCCCGGCGGAGGACGGCGACCAGCCCTCCCGCTTCCTCACCGAACTCGGCGTCACCCCGAAGGACGTCACCGGCCGCCCCCGCCGCCCCCTGGCCGTCCCGGCCCTCGTCGCCGAGCTGCGCGCCACCACCGTCGACCCCGCCGCCTCGCCCCCCCTGCGCGACGCGGCCGCCCGGCGCCTCGCCCGCCTCGCCGCGCTCACCGACGACGAGGACCGCCCGCTGGTCCCCGCCGCCCACCCGCAGCGCTGGTGGGGGCTGTACGAGCCCACCCGCAGCAGCGTCCCGCTGCGCGACCGGGAGAGGCCCCTCGCCCTGTCCGGCAGCGCCCTGGACCAGCTCGCCAACACCTGCTCGCTCCAGTGGTTCCTCGGCCGCGAGGTCAAGGCCGACGCCCCCTCCACCGCCGCCCAGGGGTTCGGCAACGTCGTCCACGTCCTCGCCGACGAGGTCGCCTCCGGCCGCACCCCCGCCGACCTGGCCGTGCTCATGGAACGCCTCGACTCCGTCTGGGACGCCCTCGCCTTCGACGCGCCCTGGAAGTCGGCCCAGGAGAAGGAGAACGCCCGCGCCGCCCTCGAGCGCTTCCTGCGCTGGCACACCACCGACCGCGGCGGCCGGGCGGCCGTGGCCACGGAGCACGAGTTCGACGTCACGCTCGAAGCGGGCGAGCACACGGTCCGGATCCGGGGCTCCATGGACCGCGTCGAAGCGGACCCGCAGGGGCGCGCGTACGTCGTCGACTTCAAGACCGGCAAGTCCGCGCCCACCAAGGACGAGGTCGCCCGCCACCCCCAGCTGGCCGTCTACCAGCTCGCCGTGCGCGAAGGCGCCGTCGACGAGGTCTTCGACGGCCTGCGCCCCGCACCCGGCGGCGCCGAACTCGTCCAGCTGCGCCAGGGCGCGCCCAAGAAGGAGGGCGGCGACGAGGTGCCCAAGGTCCAGGGCCAGCAGCCGCTCGACGGCGAGTGGGTGGGCGACCTGCTCGCCACCGCCGCCGGCCGGGTGCTGGACGAGCGCTTCGCGCCCGCCGCGGGCAAGCACTGCGACCACTGCTCCTTCCGCAGCTCGTGCAGCGCCCGCCCGGAGGGCCGCCAGACCGTGGAGTGAGCCGGACCGCCGCGTGAGCCGGACCGCCGAGCGAGACGGACCGCCGAGCGAGACGGCCGGACGGGAGTGTCGGTGGGGGCGGCTAGCCTTTTGAGGTGTCCGCGCGCCCGTCCGTCCTCACCGACCCCGAGCAGCTCAAAGAGCTCCTCGGTATCCCCTTCACGCCCGAACAGCTGGCCTGCGTCACCGCACCGCCCGCCCCCCAGGTGATCGTCGCGGGCGCCGGATCCGGCAAGACCACCGTCATGGCCGCCCGCGTGGTCTGGCTGGTGGGCACCGGCGCCGTCGCGCCCGAGCAGGTCCTCGGCCTGACCTTCACCAACAAGGCCGCCGGAGAGCTGTCCGAGCGCGTACGCACGGCCCTCGCGCGGGCCGGCATCACCGACCCGGACCCCTCTCCCGCCGAGGCCGACGCGGCCGGAGGCGAGCCGCGCATCTCGACGTACCACGCCTTCGCCGGGCAGCTCCTCAAGGACCACGGCCTGCGCATCGGCCTGGAGCCCAGCTCACGCCTCCTCGCCGACGCGACCCGCTTCCAGCTCGCCGCCAAGGTGCTCCGCGAGGCCCCCGGCCCCTACCCCTCGCTCACCAAGTCCCTCCCCGACCTGGTCAGCGACCTGCTCGCGCTCGACGCGGAGCTCTCCGAGCACCTGGTCGAGCCGGCGCGCCTGCGGGAGTACGACACGGAGCTGCTGAGCACGCTCGCCGACGTCAAGCTCACCAACGACGACCTGCGCAAGGTCCCCGAGGCCGTGCGCGGCCGCCTCGAGCTGCTGGAGCTCGTCGCCCGCTACCGCGCCGCCAAACGCTCCCGCGACCTTTTCGACTTCAGCGACCAGATAGCCCTCTCCGCGCAGCTCGCCACCACCCGGCCCGAGGTCGGGGCGCTGCTGCGCGAGGAGTTCCGGGTGGTCCTGCTCGACGAGTACCAGGACACGTCCGTCGCGCAGCGGCTGCTGCTGTCCGGGCTGTTCGGGGGAGGCACCGGGCACGCGGTGACCGCCGTCGGCGACCCCTGTCAGGCCATCTACGGCTGGCGCGGCGCCTCCGTGGCCAACCTCGACGACTTCCCCGCGCACTTCCCGCAAGCCGACGGCGCCCCCGCCACCCGCCTCTCGCTGAGCGAGAACCGGCGCAGCGGCGGCCGCCTGCTCGACCTGGCCAACGGGCTCGCCGAACCGCTGCGCGCCCTGCACGAGGGGGTGGAGGCGCTGCGCCCGGCGCCCGGCGCCGAGCGCGCGGGCTTCGTGCGGTGCGCCCTGCTGGAGACCCACGCCGAGGAGCTGGAGTGGCTCGGGGACTCCGTCGCGCACCTGGTCCGCACCGGGACCGAGCCGGGCGACATCGCCGTGCTGTGCCGGTCCGCCGGGGACTTCGCCCGGATCCAGGCCGTCCTGGTGGCCCGGGACGTGCCGGTGGAGGTCGTCGGCCTGTCCGGGCTGCTGCACCTGCCGGAGGTCGCGGACCTCGTCGCCGTCTGCGAGGTCCTCCAGGACCCGGGCGCCAACGCCTCCCTGGTCCGGCTGCTCATCGGGCCGCGCTGGCGGATCGGCGCGCGCGACCTGGCCCTGCTGGGCCGCCGGGCGCGCCTGCTCGTCGGCCGTTCGTCCGGGTCCGGCGCGGACGCGGCGGACCCGGACGAACGGCTCGCGGCGGCCGTCGAGGGCGTGGACCCGGCGGAGATCGTGTCGCTGGCCGACGCGCTGGAGACGTTCCTGGACGGGGCGGGCCAGTCCGATGACGGGCTCCCCTTCTCCGCCGAGGCCCGGGTCCGCTTCGCGCACCTCGCGCAGGAGCTGCGCGACCTGCGGCGGTCCCTCGCCGACCCCCTGATGGACGTCCTGCACCGGGTCCTGTCGGCGACGGGCCTGGAGGTGGAGCTCTCGGCCTCCCCGCACGCGCTGGCGGCCCGCCGCCGGGAGACCCTGTCGAACTTCATGGACGTGGCCGCGGGCTTCGCCGCCCTGGACGGCGAGGCGACCCTGCTGGCCTTCCTCGCCTTCCTGCGGACGGCGGCCCAGTACGAGAAGGGCCTGGACCACGCCCTGCCGGGCGGGGAGAACACGGTGAAGGTGCTCACCGCGCACAAGTCCAAGGGCCTGGAGTGGGACGTGGTCGTCGTCCCCGACCTGTGTGCCGGAGCCTTCCCGAAGGAGCGGGCGCCGGAGGCCTGGACCTCGTACGCGAAGGTGCTCCCGTACGCGCTGCGCGGTGACGCGCCGACCCTGCCGGCGGACCCGGCCTGGACCTCGGCCGGGCTCAAGTCCTTCAAGACGGCCCTGAAGGACCACAAGTCCGTGGAGGAACTCCGCCTCGGCTACGTGACCTTCACCCGCCCCCGTTCCCTCCTCCTGGCCTCGGGCCACTGGTGGGGCCCGACCCAGAAGAAGCGCCGCGGCCCCTCCGCCTTCCTGACCGAGCTGTACGGGCACTGCGCGGCCGGCGCCGGCGAGATCGAGGCCTGGGCGGACGAGCCGGAACCGGACGCGGAAAATCCGGCCATGTCCGCCGCATCCGCCCAGGACCACTCCTGGCCGCTACCCCTGGACCCCGACTCCCTGACCCTCCGCCGCTCGGCGGCAGCCCTGGTGCAGTCCTACCTGGCGGCCCCGCCCGTCCCGGAGCGGGCCTCCCGCCCCGCCGCCCCGTTCCAGCCGCAGGAGGAGGACTCCTACCTGTGGCCCCCGGACTGCGAGGACCCGTCCTACGAGGACGAACCCTGGCCGGACGACGACCCGTGGCCGGATCCGGACCGCGAAGCCCCCACGAGCCCGGAGCCGGACCGGGGGACCCCCGCCGAGCCCCGGCCGGCCGGCCCGGCCCGGTACGCCGACGACCTCTGGCCGGAGGCCGACCCGGACGGCGCCCCCCTCGCACCGGACGGCGCCCGCCCCGCCCCCGACGGCGCCCGCCCGGTCCTGCCCGCCGGTCCGCTCGTGCCCGAGGAAGCGCGGGCCGTCGCCTCCTGGGACCGGGACCTCGACGCCCTGGAGGGCGAGCTCCGCCGTGCCCGCGCAGCGGTCCGCGACGTCGAACTCCCCGCCGCCCTGTCCGCCAGCCAGCTGATGCGGCTCGCCGCCGACGAGCAGGGCTTCGCCCGCGACCTCGCCCGCCCCATGCCCAAGCCCCCGCAGCCCGCCGCCCGCCAGGGCACCCGCTTCCACGCCTGGGTCGAGTCCCGCTTCGACGAGCTCCCGCTCCCGCTCCTCGACGTGCTCGACCCCGCCACCGAGCTGCCCGGCTCCGACCAGGAGGTCGCCGACGAGGCCGACCTCGACTCCCTCAAGGCCGCCTTCGAGCGGAGCGAGTACGCGGACCGGCCGCCCCACCGCATGGAGGCCCCGGTCCAGCTCACCCTCGCCGGCCGTGTCATCCGCGGCAGGATCGACGCCGTCTACCGCACGGACACCGGCTACGAGATCGTCGACTGGAAGACCGGCCGCACCACCGAGGCCGACCCCCTCCAGCTCGCCGTCTACCGCCTGGCCTGGGCGGAAGCCACCGGCACCCCGCTCGAGCAGGTCACCGCCGCCTTCCTGCACGTCCGCAGCGGCCGCGTGATCCGCCCCCGCAACCTCCCCGACCGGGCCCGTCTTGAGCGGATCCTCCAAGGCAAATCGGACACCGACAGTGACCATCAGGTGGACAGCTAGGCTCGGGGTCATGAGCGACACCCCGCCGGACAGCGTCGTCCGCACGTACATCGACACCCACCGCGCCGCCTTCCTCGACGACCTCGCCGAGTGGCTGCGCATCCCCTCGGTCTCGGCGCAGCCCGAGCACGCGGGCGACGTCCGCCGCAGCGCCGAATGGCTCGCGGCGAAGCTCAAGGAGACCGGCTTCCCGGTCGCCGAGGTCTGGGGGACGGCCGGCGCCCCCGCCGTCTTCGCGCACTGGCCGAGCGAGGACCCGGACGCACCCACCGTCCTCGTGTACGGGCACCACGACGTGCAGCCCGCCGCCCTCGCCGACGGCTGGCACACCGACCCGTTCGAGCCGGTGATCCGCGACGGCCGCATGTACGGGCGCGGCGCCGCCGACGACAAGGGGCAGGTGTTCTTCCACACCCTGGGCGTACGGGCGCACCTGGCGGCCACCGGCGCCGCCGCCCCCGCCGTGAACCTCAAGCTGATCGTCGAGGGCGAGGAGGAGTCCGGCTCCCCCCACTTCCGCGACCTCGTCGAGGCCCGCGCCGCCGAGCTCGCCGCCGATGTCGTGATCGTCTCCGACACCGGCATGTGGTCCGAGACCACCCCCACCGTCTGCACCGGCATGCGCGGCGTAGCCGACTGCGAGATCGACTTCCACGGCCCGGACCAGGACATCCACTCCGGGGCCTTCGGCGGCGCCGTGCCGAACCCGGCCACCGTCGCCGCCCGCCTGGTCGCGGCGCTGCACGACGACGACGGGCGGGTGACGGTCCCCGGCTTCTACGAGGGCATCGCCGAGCTCACCGACGCCGAGCGCGCGCTGATCGCCGAGCTCCCCTTCGACGAGTCCGAGTGGCTCCGTACGGCCAAGTCCCACGCGGCCGCCGGCGAGGCCGGGTACTCCACCCTGGAGCGCGTCTGGGCCCGCCCGACGGCCGAGGTCAACGGCATCGCCGGCGGCTACCAGGGCCCCGGCGGCAAGACGATCGTGCCCGCCTCCGCCCACCTGAAGCTTTCGTTCCGCCTGGTGTCGGGGCAGGACCCGTACGAGGTCGAGGCGGCCGTCAGGGACTGGGTCGCGGCACGCGTCCCGGCCGGAATCCGCCACTGCATCACCTTCGGGGCACCGACCCGCCCGTGCCTGACCCCGCTGGACCACCCGGCGCTGCAGTCGGTCGTACGGGCGATGGGCCGTGCCTTCGGCCAGAAGATCCGCTTCACCCGCGAGGGCGGCTCGGGGCCGGCGGCCGACCTCCAGGACGTCCTGGGCGCGCCCGTCCTCTTCCTCGGCATCTCCGTGCCCTCCGACGGCTGGCACTCGCCGAACGAGAAGGTCGAACTGGACCTCCTCCTCAAGGGCGTCGAGACGACCGCCTACCTCTGGGGCGATCTGGCCGCGTCCCACCGCACATCCGCCTGACGCCCACCTGCCTGTCCCACCACCGGGGGAGTTGGAAGTACCCGTGAGCATCCAAACCGAGCGTCCGATCTCGCTGACCGCGTCCAGCGGAATCGACCGTGTCGCACACCACCGCCTCGACGAGGCCTGGCTGGCCGCCGCCTGGAGCCACCCGACGACCCGCGTCTTCGTCGTCTCCGGCGGCCAGGTCCTGATCGACGACACCCCCGACGGGGGCACGGGCATCGTGATGACCCCGGCCTTCGAGGCCCCGGTCACCGAGACGCACCGCTACTTCCTGGGGACCGACGAGGACGGCGTACGGTACTTCGCGCTGCAGAAGGACGCGCTGCCGGGCCGTATGGACCAGTCGGCCCGCGCGGCCGGCCTGCGCGAGGCCGGCCTGCTGCTGTCGCCGCGCGACGCGGGGCTCATGGTGCACGCGGTGGCGCTGGAGAACTGGCAGCGGATGCACCGCTTCTGCTCCCGCTGCGGCGAGCGCACCGTGGTCGCGGCCGCCGGGCACATCCGCCGCTGCCCGGGCTGCGGCGCGGAGCACTACCCGCGCACCGATCCGGCCGTGATCATGCTGGTCACGGACGACCAGGACCGTGCGCTGCTGGGCCGCCAGGTGCACTGGCCGGAGGGCCGCTTCTCGACCCTGGCCGGCTTCGTGGAGCCGGGCGAGTCGATCGAGCAGTCCGTCGTGCGCGAGGTGTGGGAGGAGGCGGGCGTCAGGGTCGGCGAGGTCGAGTACGTGGCCAGCCAGCCGTGGCCGTTCCCGTACAGCCTGATGCTGGGCTTCACGGCCCGCGCCACCAGCTACGAGATCACGGTGGACGGCGAGGAGATCGAGGAGGCCCGCTGGTTCTCCCGCGAGGACCTGCGCACGGCGATCGAATCGGGCGAGGTCGTCCCCCCGGCGGGAGGCATCTCCATCGCCGCCCGCCTGGTGGAGCTCTGGTACGGCAAGCCCCTGCCCAAGCCCGGCCCCACCACCTGACGCCGAAAGGCCCCCGCCGGGGCGGGGGCCGCTCTGTGGTGGGGTGGCGATCAGACGGCGAGGGCCTGCTTGACCTGGGCCAGGCTCGGGTTCGTCATGACGGACTCGTTGCCCGCCGGGGACTTCACGAGGACCGTGGGAACCGTCTGGTTGCCGCCGTTGGCCTTCTCCACGAACGCCGCGGACGCCGGGTCGAGCTCGATGTTGATCTCGTTGTACGCGATGCCTTCCCGGTCCAGCTGGGTCTTCAGCCGGCGGCAGTAGCCGCACCAGGTCGTGCTGTACATCGTGACGGTGCCCGTGTCCTGCATGCTGCGCTCTCCTTCGTGGGGCTCGGTGGTCCGAGTAGTCGAACGTACGGGGTAGCCCGGCCATTCCCGTGCGCCCCTCCCGTTAAGTACTACGGACGCCGGCGGCCTGTGGACGAGTTTCCCGCCCGACCCACGAGACCTGGCAGCATGGCGGGGTGACACCAGCAACGCACTCCTCATCCTTCGCCGGCTCCGTCGACTCGGCCGACGCGGTGCTCCTGGGCCTGGACCCGGAGCAGCGCGAGGTCGCGACGACCCTGCGCGGGCCGGTGTGCGTGCTGGCGGGCGCCGGTACCGGCAAGACCCGCGCGATCACCCACCGCATCGCCTACGGGGTCCAGTCCGGCCAGCTCATGCCGGCCAGTGTGCTGGCCGTCACCTTCACCAACCGGGCCGCGGGAGAGATGCGCGGCCGCCTGCGCGGCCTCGGCGCGGGCGGGGTCCAGGCCCGGACCTTCCACTCGGCCGCGCTGCGCCAGCTCCATTACTTCTGGCCCAAGGCGATCGGCGGGGACGTGCCCCGGCTCCTGGAGCGCAAGATCCAGTTCGTGGCCGAGGCGGGCGCGCGCTGCCGCATCCGCCTCGACCGCGGCGAGCTGCGGGACGTCACCGGCGAGATCGAGTGGGCCAAGGTCACCCAGACCGTGCCCGCCGACTATCCGGCGGCCGCCCTCAAGTCGGGCCGCGAGGCGCCGCGCGACCTGGCCGAGATCGCCCAGATCTACGGGACGTACGAACAGCTCAAGCGCGACCGCGGCATGATCGACTTCGAGGACGTGCTGCTCCTGACCGTCGGCATCCTCCAGGACCGCCACGACATCGCCGAGCAGATCCGCGCCCAGTACCAGCACTTCGTCGTCGACGAGTACCAGGACGTCAGCCCCCTCCAGCAGCGGCTGCTGGACCTGTGGCTCGGCGAGCGCGACAGCCTTTGCGTCGTCGGCGACGCCAGCCAGACGATCTACTCCTTCACCGGCGCCACCCCCGACCACCTGCTGAACTTCCGCACCCGCTACCCGCAGGCCACGGTGGTCAAGCTGGTCCGCGACTACCGGTCCACCCCCCAGGTGGTCCACCTCGCCAACGGGCTCCTGAACCAGGCCAAGGGACGGGCCGCCGAGCACCGGCTCGAGCTGGTCTCGCAGCGCGAGACCGGTCCCGACCCGGTGTACGCGGAGTACCCGGACGAGCCCGCCGAGGCCGAGGGCGTCGCCCACCGGATCCGCGACCTGATCGCGGCGGGCGTCCCGGCCGGCGAGATCGCCGTGCTCTACCGGATCAACGCCCAGTCCGAGGTCTACGAGCAGGCACTCGCCGACGCCGGGGTGCCGTACCAGCTGCGCGGAGCCGAGCGGTTCTTCGAGCGGCAGGAGGTCCAGAAGGCGACCCTCGCGCTGCGCGGGGCCGCCCGGTCCGGCGGGAACGACCCGCTGCTCGACGATGTCGTCGAGCTCGGCTCCCAGGTCCGCGCGGTGCTCAGCTCCACCGGCTGGACCGCCGAGCCGCCGGCCGGGTCCGGCGCCGTGCGCGACCAGTGGGAGTCGCTGGCCGCGCTGGTCCGGCTCGCCGAGGACTTCGCGCGCGCCCGGCCCGGCGCCACCCTGGCGGACCTCACGATCGAGCTGGAGGAGCGCAAGGCCGCCCAGCACGCCCCGACCGTCCAGGGCGTCACCCTGGCCTCGCTGCACGCGGCGAAGGGCCTGGAGTGGGACGCCGTGTTCCTCGTGGGCCTCACCGACGGCATGATGCCGATCACCTACGCCAAGACCGACGAGCAGGTCGAGGAGGAGCGCCGGCTGCTCTACGTCGGCGTGACCCGGGCCCGGCTGCACCTGGGCCTCTCCTGGGCGCTCTCCCGCGCTCCGGGCGGCCGGGCCTCCCGACGCCCCAGCCGCTTCCTGAACGGCCTGCGGCCGGGCTCCGTGACCCCAAGAAGCGGCCCGGGCGGTGCGGCCGAGCGGGCGGCGACCCGCAAACGCGGCCGCCGGGGGCCGGTGCGCTGCCGGGTCTGCGGCAAGACCCTGACCGAGGCCGGCGAGCTGAAGCTGATGCGCTGCGAAGACTGCCCGTCCGACATGGACGAAGGTCTCTACGAGCGGCTGCGCGAGTGGCGCGCGGTCCAGTCGAAGGAGCAGGGCCTGCCCGCCTACTGCGTCTTCACGGACAAGACGCTGATGGCGATCGCGGAGGCCGCGCCCTCCGAGGGCGGCGAGCTCTCGATGATCTCTGGCGTGGGTGGACGGAAGCTCGAGCGGTACGGAGCCGACGTGCTGGCCATCTGTGCAGGTCAGGAGCCTGGGTCCGCGGAGTCTGACGACTCGTAGAAACTCGTCGGGAAAATAGTTTGCACATGCCCAGCCAATCCCCATAGGTTCTTAGCAACGGAAACGGTGGCTTCTCCGGAGCCCTGGATCCGTGCTGTACTTATCCGAATACGCATGGGACGGGCCCCCGGGCCCCGTCCCCGAGACGCCGAGAGGAGGCGAGACCAGTGGCCAGCTTCATGACCTTCACCAAAATGACCGATCGCTCGGTCGACGCTTCCTGCCTGCTCGGTTCTGTCTCCCTCCGGGGTACCGGTCTGTCCGCGATTCCCGCGGCCGGCCCGGCCCTCCTGGCGACCCTTCCGGTCAGCGAGCGCAATGAGCGACCGACCCAGGCACCGGTGGCAGTACTGGCAGCAGAAGCTCAGGCGCATGGCGCCTATGGCTTCGCCGCCGCAGCCGGTGCCGGATCCCAGACGAAGCAGACGAAGCAGCAGCACCACCTGATGTGGGCCTTCCGCGGGCTCGAACCCTGGAGTGATCCAGCCTGATCGCATGATCTGGCCGGCGCCTTCAGGGCCGCGGAACCCCACCCGGGATCCGCGGCCCTTCTGTTTGTCCCCGAACGGGGGCGACACAGCGAAGGGGGCCACGGGACTGGCAGAGCCAGTCGGTGTGAGGACAGCCCAGCCGAACCCGGCCGACCGGCCGGAACGACTAGCCGAACAAGACGAGGAAAAAACCACCGTGCAACTCGAAGCGCACGCCCCGTCCGTACCGCAGACCCAAACGATCTCCCCGCCCGCAGTCCCGGAGGACCACACCTTGACCCCGCTCACCGCGCTCACCGCGCTCGACGACGCCATCGAGAACCTCGGCGTACCCGTTCCCTGCCGCACCTTCGACCCCGAGGTCTTCTTCGCCGAGTCCCCGGCCGACGTCGAGTACGCCAAGTCCCTGTGCCGGACCTGCCCGCTGGTCGAGGCCTGCCTCGCCGGGGCGATCGAGCGCCGCGAGCCCTGGGGTGTCTGGGGTGGCGAGCTCTTCGTCCAGGGTGTCGTCGTCGCCCGGAAGCGTCCGCGTGGCCGCCCGCGCAAGAACCCGGTTGTCGCGGCATGACCGCCAACGGAACCATCGACCGCCCCCTCACGCACGACCCCCTGAAGCAGGCCCTCATGACCGCCCACTCCACGAGCGAGCAGCCGCACGGCGCCGCCCACGCAGACTTCATCACCGCCGGCGCGATGACCTCGCGTCAGAACAGGACCCGCGAAATGCAACTCATCCCAGAAGCCCTGGCTCGTGCCCATATGGACGACCGCATGCGTGAGGCGGACGCCGAGCGTCAGGCCCTGCGCCTGGTCGCCGCCCGCCGCATGCAGCGGCGAGCCGAGCGCGTCTCGCTGCGCGCCCGCCGTGCGCTGGCCATGGCCGTCATGCAGTAAGAGGCATGCAGTAAGAGGCATGCGGCAAGAGCAGAGAATCAGTCCCGGGGGGACCGGTCCGAAGGGACCGGTCCCCCCGGTGCGTTGCGAGGGGCTGTCCACCCCGCACGGCGATATCGTCTGGAGGTGGACCAGCCGACTCCCCACCCCGCCCAGCCGGGCCCCGAGAACCAGCCCGTCGTCTGCGCGCGCTGCGGTGCACGGTCTCCCGACGGCGCCCCGATCACCTGGACCTGCTCGGTGGAGAACGGGACCAGACAGTACTTCTGCGTCGACTGCGCGCGCGCCCATCTCCGGTCGATCGAGGGCAGGCTCGACTCTTCCTGGTGGTGACGGCAGGGCGGGGCGACGGGGTCACGCCGACGCCGCGCGCCCGTCACTCCCCGGGAGCGAACCCCGGCAGCCAGGTGTCCAGTTCGTCACGCAGCCGTACCGTCGCGCCCAGCTGGCACAGCACCCCGATGGTGCTGAGCGTCACCCGGTGGATCAGCAGGTACGAGGGCGGCAGGTTGATCTGCCGGCCCAACTGGTGTGCGGGGGAGCGGGGATCGGCGATCCGCGCCGCCTGGCCGCGCAGCCACGGACGCGTGAAGGTGAACTCCTCGGCCTCGGCGGGCTCGATGATCGGCTTCAGGTAGTCCAGCACCGCGTCGGGGTCCAGTTCGATGGACTCCTTCACGAACCCCTCGCTGCACAGGTGCCCGTAGACGCCCTCGGCATCACTGTCCAGCGTCATCCGCAGCGACCTGCCGATGGGCTTGGGCCAGCCGCCGGGCAGCCGGTCCACGGTGCCGAAGTCCAGGACGCCCAGCTGCATCCGGCCGTCCGCGCCCGATATCAGCCGGAAGTTGCCCGGGTGCGGGTCCGCGTGCAGCAGCCCGGTGCGCGCCGGCCCGGAGAAGAGGAACCGGGCCAGGAGCTGCCCCGCGCGGTCGCGCTCCTCCTGCGTGCCGTCGGCTATCACCTCCGACAGCGGCGTCCCCTCCAGCCACTCGGTCACCAGCACCTGGTCGCCCTGGTGCACGACGTCCGGCACGACGACATCGGGGTCGTCGACGAACGCGTCCGCGTGCGTCCGCTGGGCCTCGGCCTCCAGCTCGTAGTCGAGCTCCTCCGCGACCCGGTCGCGCAACTCCTTGATCAGTGGCTTGATCTCCATGCCGGGGATCAGCGGCCCCAGCAGCCCCGCGAAGCGGCCCAGCTGCTTCAAGTCCGACAGGAGCGCCTCACCGGCCCCCGGATACTGGACCTTGACCGCCACCTGCCGGCCGTCGTGCCACACCGCCCGGTGCACCTGCCCGATCGAGGCCGCCGCGGCCGGCTTGTCCTCGAACTCCTCGAACAGGTCGCGCCAGTCCGCGCCCAGCCGGTCCGCGAGCACCTGGTGCACGGTGGCCGAGGGCAGCGGCGGGGCCGCCTCCTGGAGCTTGGTCAGCGCGGCCCGATAGGGCCCCGCCACCTCCTCGGGCAGCGCCGACTCGAAGACCGACAGGGCCTGCCCGAACTTCATGGCACCGCCCTTCAGCTCCCCGAGCGTGCGGAACAGCTGCTCGGCGGTGCGCTGCTGGAGCTCGCGCGCCACGATCTCCGCCGACTTGCCGCCGATCCGCTTGCCCAGCCCCCAGGTGGCCCGACCCGCGATGCCGAGCGGCAGCGCGGCCAGCTTGACGGTACGGGTGACCGCCTTCCGGGGAAGATCAGACATATGCCCCTCCATGTCCCAGACAGCTGCGCCGCAAGCGGCGGTTCGGGGAGACCCCCTCCAACCCACGCATCCTGTCATGGCCCTCCCGGCGGGTCCGCTCCCGATCCTTCCCCGGCGCCCTGCGCCACCGCCGGGCGGCCGGCGCTCGCGCCGCAGGGACAGTCGGGATGGGGCCGCAGCGAGCTGTGCTCCCAGTGGAGCCCGGGGAGGGCGGCCTCCCAGCGGGACGCGGTGGAGGCGGGCAGTTCGCCGTCGAGGAAGGACAGGGCATGGGCCGCGGCCAGCCCGGCCACCGCCGTGGACAGTCCCAGGTCGCAGGCGGCGCTCGTCCGGCGGCGGTGGGCCGACCGCCACTGCACCAGCATCCTCGGCCAGGCGGGATCCCGGTCCACGCGGTCGCGCTCCATGCACCCGGCGCACGCGGTCGCCCCGGGCAGCACCAGCGGCCCCACCAGCCCGGTGCCCTCCAGCACCCCCGCGTACAGGTGGGGGATCCCCGTGGCGACCCAGGCGGCCGCGGTGTCCGGATCCGGGGCCCAGGCGTGCAGCCCGTCCCGCGGCGCGACCACCACCAGGGCGAGCCCCGGCTGCGGACCCTCGCCCTCCCCGGCTCGCGGGGCACGCCCCGGGGCCGACTCGCGCACCAGCCCGCCCGCCGCTTCGGCCCGCAGCCGGCCCACGCTCCCGGGACCGAGCCCGCCCGGGGCCACGTCCCCCGGCTCCACCCGGCCGCCGTCGAGCACATCGACCCCGCCCACGCCGGCTCCCGCCAGGACCGAGGCGATCACGGCGCCCACCCGGCCGCTCCCGCGCACCTGCACCCGTATCGCCCGGCGCGCGGCGATGCCCCGCAAGTCCCCGCCCGGTTCGCGGTGCACCAGGGAGAGCGAGCCCAGATCAGGGCCCAGCCGCTCCAGGGCCTCCGGCCGCCCCCGCACGGCCTGGGCCCGTGGGCCGCCCGCCGTGGCGTCGTCGAGCAGGCCCGCGCCGGCCAGCCGCCGCACCAGCTCGTCCGCCTGGCCGTCCGGCAGTCCCATCCCCGAGGCCTCGGCCCGCAACAGCTCCATCCGCCGCGTCCCGTCGATCCGGTCGATGAACGCGCCCGTCGCCGTGTCGACCGGGGCGAGCACCACCGCGTGGGCGGGGGTCACCCCGAACTGCACCGTCTGCAGATCCCGCCACGCCCGTGCCAGCGCCGGCTTCACCTTCGGATACATGGCCGTCCCCCTCGATTTCACGTGCGGCGCTCCCACCGCCCCCTCGTGCCGTCCTTCGCAACAGTGCCCGTCCTCCGCATTCCGTGCAGGCATTTGTCCACAGGCAAGGCCTATTAGGCATATGAGATGGAGAAATGGTGCGCCCGGGATACCGGCCGCGCATCGATCACGTTCGAACCCCGGACGTGCGGGACTTCCACGACGGGTTCCGGGTACCGTCGTGGCGTGTCCGCCGATCCACCCCAGCGCGCCGTCGAAGTCCGCCGGAGCGCGCGCCGCCGCAGGACCGTATCCGCCTACCGCGAGGGTGACCGTACGGTCGTCCTGATCCCTGCCCGGATGTCGGAGGCCGAGGAGCAGCGCTGGGTGGGCGTCATGCTCGACAAGCTGGCCGCGCAGGAGAGCAAGCGCACCCTCGGGGACGCGGAACTGACCGAGCGCGCCGAGCGTTTGTCCGAGCAGTTCTTCAGCGGCCGGGCCCGCCCCCGCTCCGTCCGCTGGGTCACCAACCAGAACACCCGCTGGGGCTCCTGCACCCCGGCCGAGGGCAGCATCCGGCTCTCGCACCGCCTCCAGGGGATGCCGGAGTACGTCGTCGACTACGTGCTCCTGCACGAGCTGGCGCACCTGCTCGTGCCCGGCCACGGCCCGCGCTTCTGGGAGCTGCTGGAGGCGTACCCCCGGACCGAGCGGGCTCGCGGGTACCTGGAGGGAATCGTCGCCGCCGAGCGCCTCCCGAAGGTTCCCGCCGCCCGGGACGAATAGCCGCGCTCCACCCGCGCTGTCACGCACGGTGATATGTACCGGGTCGGTACCGACTTGGCCGGATGTCGGCCGTTGCCGTTAGCCTGAGCGGCACGCATGCACAGTCGGGATGGGGGACGGTCGTTACGTATGGCAAGGGAATTCCAGCGGGGCCACAAGGCCAAGATCAGTGATCTGACGGCGGGCACCGATCTGTACGTGGGTGTCCAGATCGCCGGGCCCGGACTCACCTTCGACATCAGCTGCTTCGGCCTCGACGCGAACGAACAGCTGTCGGACGACCGTTACTTCGTCTTCTTCAACCAGCCGAAGTCGCCCGAGGAGTCCATCCAGCAGCTCGGCGCGCAGGCCGGTGACACGGAATCCTTCCGGGTGACCCTGGACCGCGTGCCGGCGTCCATCCACAAGCTGTCCTTCACCGCCACACTCGACGGCGCCGGCCAGATGTCGCAGATCGGCCCGGGCTACATCCGGATCGTGGCGGGCGGCGAAGAGGTCGTCCGGTACGCGTTCAACGGCTCGGAGTTCACCACCGAGCGGGCCGTGATGCTCGGTGACTTCTACCTCAAGGACGTGTGGCGCTTCGCCGCCGTCGGCCAGGGCTTCGACGGCGGCCTCGACGCGCTGCTCAGGAACTTCGGCGGCGAGGTCGCCGAGGAGCAGCCGCAGCAGCAGGCACCGGCCGCCCAGGCGGGCGCCGCGCCCGGGTTCGCCCCGCCGCCGCAGGCGGCCGCCCCGGCCCCGTCGTTCGGCGCCCCGGCCCCGCAGGCCCCCGCCCCGCAGCCCCCGGCTCCGGCGCCCTCCTTCGGCGCGCCCGTGCCCGCCGCGGCGCCCGCCGCGGCTTCCGCGCCCGCCCCGCAACCGCAGGCGTACCCGCAGCACACCGCGCCCACCCTGGCCGCGCCGTTCGCCCCGCAGGCCCCCGCGCCCTACGGGCAGCCGCCCCAGCAGCCCTCGTACGGCCAGGTCCCGCCGCCCGCCCCGGCCCCCGCCCCCTACGGTCAGCAGCCGGGCTACGGCCAGGTCCCGGGCCAGCAGCCGCCCGCCCACGGGCAGGTCCCCGGGCAGCAGCCCGGCTACGCCCCGCAGGCCGCCGCCCCCGTCGGAGCCGGTCTCGCCGCCGCCCTCCAGCCGTACAAGGAAGCCCCCACGGGCGCCCGCTGGACCCCGCAGAACCAGCAGCTCATGCGCGTCGACCTGTCGATGGGCGGCCAGGCCGTCCTCGCCCGCCAGGGCAGCATGGTCCTCTACCAGGGCAAGGTCGACTTCAGCTACAAGGGAGCCGGCTTCGCGGGCCGCATCGTCGGCAACGCCACCGGCCAGGAGATGCAGCTCATGCGCTGCACCGGCCGCGGCCAGGTCTTCCTCGCCGAGAACGGCGCCCACCTGCACGCCATCGAGCTCCAGGGCGACGGAATCTGCGTCTCCGCCGAGAGCGTCCTCGCCTTCGACGAGTCGCTCCAGCACGAGGTCCGCCGCATCGAAGGCCACGGCATCCCCGGCGGCGCCCTGTTCACCATGCAGTTCCAGGGCACCGGCACGGTGATCGTCAAGACGCACGGCGTCCCGGTCGTCCTGCCCGTCACCCCGACCACCTTCGCGGACAGCAACGCCATCGTGGCGTGGTCCTCCGCCTCCCAGGTGATCATCTCCAGTCAGGTCCGGCTCCGGCGCAACGCCTACCCCGGCCACAGCGGGGAGACCGTGAACCTCCAGTTCCGCGGCGCTCCCGGCAACTTCATCGTCGTCCAGCCGTACGAGGTCTGAGGGAGCCCGACATGAACGCAATGAACCAGCAGCTCGCGGGCTACGCCCCGACCCCCGTCACGGCCCGCATGGAGAACCACGGCCGGGCCATGCTCAAGGTCGCCATGCAGAGCGGCCAGGACCTCTTCGCCCGTACCGGCTCGATGGTGGCCTACGAGGGCTTCGTCCAGTACGAGCCCAACCCGCCGGCCGTGCGCCAGATGGCCTCGCAGTGGATCACCGGCGAAGGCGCCCCGCTGATGAAGTGCACCGGCGACGGCCTGCTCTACCTCGCCGACTACGGCGCGGACGTGGTCGTCATCAACCTCAACAACGACGCGCTCTCCGTCAACGGCACCAACCTGCTCGCCTTCGACGCCCACCTCCAGTGGGGCGTCGAGCGGGTCAAGGGCATGGCCAAGTTCGCCGGCCAGGGCCTGTTCAACGTGTCGATCGCCGGCACCGGCTGGGTCGCGCTCACCTCGCGCGGCACGCCGATCGTCGTCGACTGCGGCCGCGGCGAGGACGAGACGTACGTCGACCCGGACGCGCTCGTCGCCTGGTCGCCGAATCTCAAGGTCAAGGGAAAGCGCAGCTTCAAGGCCTCGTCGATGATCGGCCGGGGCAGCGGGGAGGCCTACCAGATGGCCTTCTCCGGCCAGGGCATCGTCGTCGTACAGCCCAGCGAGGACAGCACCGACCGGCTCCGGGCCCGGGGCTGAGGGGGAGCGGACACATCATGCAGAGCGCACTTTTCGCCCACGCCGAGGCACAGTCCCAGGACCGGTACACCGTCCAGAACCCGCAGCTGCTGCGGGTCTCGCTGACCGGCTCCGACGACGTACTCGCCCGCAAGGGCGCCATGGTCGCCTACCAGGGGATCATCGACTTCGACGGCGAGTACCAGAGCAGCAGCCAGCGGGGCGCCCGCCGCCGCACCGGCGAGGGCCTCGACCTCATGCGCTGCTCCGGGCAGGGCACGGTCTACCTCGCCAACCTGGCGCAGTACGTGCACGTCGTGGACGTCGACCAGGACGGGCTCACCGTCGACAGCAGCTACGTGCTGGCGCTGGACTCCACCCTGCACACCGAGGTCATCGCGGTGGACAGTCAGTACGGAATCTCCGGGTCCGGCAAGTACCAGCTCAACATCAGCGGCCGCGGCAAGGTCGCCCTGATGACCTCCGGGCAGCCGCTGATGATGCAGGTCACGCCGGACAAGTACGTCAACGCCGACGCGGACGCGATCGTCGCCTGGTCCACGTCGCTGCGGGTGCAGATGCAGGCCCAGACGCACTCCACCGGCGTCTGGCGGCGCCGTGGCAACACCGGGGAGGGCTGGGAGCTGAGCTTCCTCGGCACCGGTTTCGCCCTGGTGCAGCCCAGCGAGGTGCTGCCGCCGCAGAACGCACAGATCGGACAGGGCGCCGCCGCGCAGTTCGGCATGGGCCAGCAGGGTGCGCACGCGCAGAACCAGAACAACGCCTGGAACTAGTCCTCCGGGGCACGGCGAAGGGGCGGCCCCGCGAGGGACCGCCCCTTCGTCACGCCGGGCTCACAGCCGGGCCAAGGTCGCCTCCAGCAGCCGTACGACCGAGGCGTCGGCCACCGCCGCCACCTCCTCGTACGGGAACCAGCGCAGGTCCAGCGACTCCTCGCTGATCTCCGCCTCCGCCCCGGCCGGGGCCAGCGCCGCGTACTGCACGTCCAGGTGCCAGTTGCAGGGCGCCGGGATCGGATGCCGGTCCAGGCGCACCGGGCCGCCGGGCAGCAGGCTCAGCCCGGAGGCGATGCCCGACTCCTCGCGGGCCTCGCGCAGCGCCGCGTCGGCGAGGGAGGCGTCGCCGGGCTCGCAGTGGCCGCCCATCTGCAGCCACATGCCCAGCTTCTTGTGCAGGGTCAGCAGGACCCGCCCCCGCTCGGGGTCGATCACCAGTGCGCTGCCCGTGATGTGCCCGGCCCGGCACGGCTTGTAGACCCCGTCCGGATGGGCGGCCAGGTGATCCAGGTAGGCATCGCGCAGCTCGGGCTGGTCCTCGTAGCCCTTGAGTACGAGGACCGCGTCGTCGTGCAGGCTCACTTCTTCTCGTCGCCGTTCTCGTCGCGCTTCTCGGCGGCCTCGCCGAGCATCTTGTCGATCTCGGAGAAGTCCAGCTGCTCGCGGTGCACGAAGCCGTCCGGGTCGTCCAGGTCGGAAGCCGTCGGCAGCATGTCGGGGTGCTCCCACAGCCCGTCGCGGCCGTCCACGCCGCGCGCGTCGGTGAGCGAGGCCCACAGCCGCGAGGCGTCGCGCAGCCGGCGCGGGCGCAGCTCCAGGCCGATCAGCGTCGCGAAGGTCTGCTCCGCCGGGCCGCCGGAGGCGCGCCGCCGGCGCATGGTCTCGCGCATCGCGTCCGCCGAGGTCAGCCGGGGTGTCGCGGCCGCGTGCACCACCGCGTCGACCCAGCCCTCGACCAGCGCGAGCGCCGTTTCCAGGCGGGCCAGCGCGGCCTTCTGCTCGGGGGTGTCCTGCGGCTGGAACATGCCGCCCTGGAGCGCTTCCTGCAGCTGCTCCGGGTTGGAGGGGTCGAGCTGTCCGACCACGTCCTCCAGCTTCGAGGTGTCGACCTTGATGCCGCGGGCGTAGCCCTCGACCGCGCCGAACAGGTGCGAGCGCAGCCACGGCACGTGCGCGAAGAGCCGGGCATGGGCCGCCTCGCGCAGGGCCAGGTAGAGCCGCACCTCTTCCGAGGGCACGCTCAGGTCCTTGCCGAAGCTCTCGATGTTCAGCGGCAGCAGGGCGGCCTTGCCGGCCGGACCCAGCGGCAGCCCGATGTCGGTGGAACCGACGACCTCGCCCGCGAGCACGCCCACGGCCTGCCCGATCTGCTGGCCGAACATGGCCCCGCCCATCGAGCGCATCATCCCGAGCAGCGGGCCCGCCATGGCCTGCATCTCCTCGGGGAGCACCCCGCCCATGGCCGCGCCGACCCGCTCGGCGACCGGGTCCACGAGCTCCTTCCACACCGGGAGGGTGGCCTCGACCCACTCGGCGCGGCTCCACGCCACGGCCGTGGTGGCGCCCGAGGGCAGCGAGGTCACGCCGTCCAGCCAGTGGTCGGCGAGCCGCACGGCCTCCTCGACGGCCGACTTCTCGGCGACGCCGACGCTGGTGTCCTTCACGCCGTCCGCCGTGCCCTGCGCGACGGTCTGGCGGGCGATGTCCTTGGCCATGTCCCAGTTCACGGGACCGCCCTCGTAGCTGAGCATCTGGCCGAGCTGCTGGAAGGCCGCACCGAGGTCGTTCGGATTCATCGAACCGAACATCGAGGCGAACGGATTGTCCGCACCGCCCGGACCGCCGGCGCCGCCCGGCAGGCCCATGCCGGGGAACCCGAACGGATTCGGGCCGCCCTGGCCGCCCTGATTGCCCTTCTTCTTGCCCTCGTCGCCGTTCTCCGGCTCCTCCGGCGGAAGGCCGAATCCGAATGGGGTGTCACTCACGGGTTTCCTCGGCTCGTAGGGCCGTCGGCGGGAGCCGACGGACAATGGTCCCGACAACACCACCCAGCGTAGACACCACACCCGCTTCGGGGCTCGGTGCTCCGCCGACTCCTGGGCTGCGGCAGGATGGACGTCACCTGGTAGGTACGCGCCACGGCGCGTCCCTACTGAAGACAACCGCTGGAGACGCCTGGTGAGTTCCCCGGATCCGCACGCTTTGGGCAAACACGGCTCGGACAAGCACGGCCGCGCGCCGCACGACGCGGAAATCCGCGCCGAGCACGGCGAGGACGTTCCCGGTGTTCGCCAGCCGCGAAACCAGGCCGGCCCGCCGCGGCGCAGCCCCGTGATCGCCGTGACCGGCGCCGCGTCGGGCGTCGGCGCGGCGCTGGTGAGCCGCCTGGCCGCCTCCGACGAGGTCAAGCAGGTCGTCGCGATCGACGAGCGGCGCGGGGACTGCGCGGCCGCGCAGTGGCACGTCCTGGACGTACGGGACCCCGCCATCGCCGAGAAGCTGCGCGGCGCGGACGTGGTGGTGCACCTCGCCCTGGACCTTGACCTGGAGACCGATCCGGCGGCCCGGACGGCGTACAACGTGCGCGGGACCCAGACCGTGCTGACCGCCGCCGCGGCGGCCGGGGTCCACCGGGTCGTGCTGTGCACCTCCGCGATGGTCTACGGGGCCCTGCCCGACAACGACATCCCGCTCTCGGAGGACTCCGAGCTGCGGGCCACCGCCGAGGCGACGGGCGTCGGCGACCTACTGGAGATCGAACGCCTCGGACGGCGGGCGCCGCGGGCGCACCCCGGCCTGAACGTCACCGTGGTCCGGCCCGCGGTGCTGGTCGGCGGTACGGACACCGCGCTGACCCGGTACTTCGAGTCCCCGCGCCTGCTGGTGGTCGCCGGGTCCCGCCCCACCTGGCAGTTCTGCCACGTGGAGGACCTGGTCAGCGCGCTGGAGTACGCCGCCCTGGAGAAGGTCGAGGGCGAGCTCGCGGTGGGCTGCGAGGGCTGGCTGGAGCAGGAGGAGGTGGAGGAGCTGAGCGGCATCCGCCGCATGGAGCTCCCCTCGGCGGTGGCCCTGGGGGCCGCGGCCCGGCTGCACCGCATCGGCCTGACGCCGTCCCCGGCCGGGGACCTCGCCTACACGATGCACCCGTGGGTGGTCAGCGTCAGCGGGCTGCACGCGGCGGGGTGGCGGCCGCGCTGGACCAACGAGGAGGTGCTGGCCGAGCTCCTCCAGGAGGTCGCGGGGCGGCACACGGTCGTGGGGCGCCGGCTGGGGCGCAAGGACGCGGCGACCGCGGCCGGGGCCGCGGGGGCGACGGTGGCTCTGCTGGGCGCCGCGGCTGCCGTTCGGCGGGCCCGCAAGCGGCGCGGGATCTGACCTGCCGGTCGGCTCCCGCCGGGGCGCGGCGCCGTTGCGGGGGCGCTGCCCCCGGGCCCCCGCGCCTCAAACGCCGGCGGGGCTGGAGGTGCCGGCGGGGCTCAAAGATCGGGGCTGCGCCCCGGCTGGAGGTGCCGGGGCTGGGGATGTCGGGCTGGGCTGGAGGTGTCGGCGGGGCTGGAGGTGTCGGCGGGGGTTGGTTTTCGGGGGCTTTCGGGTGGGGTGGATCAGGCTGTCACCAGCGGGTTTCTGTAGGAGGCTCCCAAGACGAGCCGTCCGGCACGGGTGAATCAGCTATTTCGCCTCGTCAGCGGCTAGGGCACGATGAAGGCATGGCACCGCATTTCGATCACCCCGGCGAGCAGGCCGCGCAGGACCCGGTCCGGCTGCTCGCGATCCGTGACACCCCGCTCTCGATCGACGAGGTCTTCCAGGCCGTCGGCGACGACGCGACGGGCGGCACGACGCTCTTCGTCGGCACGGTGCGCAACCACGACAGCGGGGCGGACGTCGACTCCCTCGGCTACTCCTGCCACCCCACGGCCGAGGCCGAGATGCGCCGGGTCGCCGAGCGGGTCGTGGCCAAGTACCCGGTCCGCGCCCTGGCCGCCGTGCACCGCGTGGGCGACCTGTCCGTCGGAGACCTGGCGGTGGTCGTCGCCGTGTCCTGCCCGCACCGCGGCGAGGCCTTCGAGGCGTGCCGGATGCTGATCGACGACCTCAAGCACGAGGTCCCGATCTGGAAGCACCAGACGTTCTCGGACGGCACCGAGGAGTGGGTCGGCGCCTGCTGAAACCCCCGGTCGCGGAGCTTCCCCCGGAAGGCGGTAGCCTCGCACCCGTTCGGCCGCGCAACACGCCCTCGATTTGCGTAACCCCCTCCCGGGCATGAGCGTTGAAGCCACCAACGACATGTACTTCGGGGTAGGGAGGCAGGCCATGGCGTCTCTGGCGTGGTTGCTGATTCCGCTGTGCGCCGCGATCGGCGCGGGCATATGGGGCAGCTGGGCGGCACGCGACCGCACGCAAGGCGACATATCCGAGCTCGCCGGCTACGCGAGGTTCCGCGAGGCCATGGGCAATGCCGAACAGGCCAAGGCGAAGGCACAGGCACACTCCGGCTCCGACGCCGTCTGAGATTCCCCTGAGAGTTCCGCGTACGGCCCCCGTACGGACCGGCCCCAGCGGCCGCCCGCCAGGGCCGTCCCGTACTGTCGGATCCATGCCACGCCGCACTGCGACGATGCTCGCTTCCACCCTCGTGCTGTTCGCGCTGCTCTGCGCAGGAGTGTTCATCAAGGTCCCGTACGCCGAGATGAGCCCCGGCCCCACCGTGAACACGCTCGGGGACTCGCACGGCGAGCCCGTCCTGAACATCTCGGGGCGCAAGACCTACCCCACCAGCGGTCACCTCAACATGACGACGGTCCGCGTCACGGGCGCGGACTATGACATGAACCTGCTGGAAGCGGTGTACGGGTGGCTGGCCGACGACAACATCGTCGTGCCGCACGAGAACCTCTACCCGAACGGCAAGACGGAAGAGCAGTCCACCCAGGAGAACGCCGAGGAATTCAGCCAGTCGCAGCAGAGCGCCAAGGTGGCGGCGCTCAAGCAGCTCGGCATCCCGGTCTCCGCCCGCGTCATCGTCGCCTCCGTGGTCAAGGCGAGCCCCTCGGAGGGCAAGCTGCACGCCGGGGACGTCATCAAGGCGGTGGACGGCGCCCCCGTCACCGCCCCCGAGGACGTGGCGAAGCTCGTCACCAAGCACCAGCCCGGCGAGCCGGTCGAGTTCACCATCGTGCCCGCCGCCGAGGCGGCCGAGGCGGCGAAGACGAACCGCGAGCCCACCGGCTCCACCAAGGTCACCATCACGGCGGGCAAGGCGGAGAGCGACGGTCACGCCATCGTCGGCATCCGGGCCGGGACCGACCACACCTTCCCGTTCACGATCGACATCAAGCTCGCCGACGTCGGCGGCCCCAGCGCCGGTCTGATGTTCGCCCTCGGCATCGTCGACAAGCTCACCCCGGAGGACCTGACCGGCGGCAAGTTCGTCGCGGGGACCGGCACCATCGACGACACGGGCAAGGTCGGCCCGATCGGCGGCATCCAGATGAAGACCATCGGCGCCCGCCAGGCCGGCGCCCGGTACTTCCTGACGCCCGCCGACAACTGCGCCGCCGCGGCCGCGCACGTGCCCGACGGGCTGACCCTGGTGAAGGTCTCCACCATCGAAGACGCCACGAAGTCGCTGGAGAAGATCGGCAAGGGGGACACGGCCGGGCTGACGCAGTGCAGCGCCAAGCCCTGACCTTGCCCCCCGCTCGATCCCGAGGGCTACGAGAAGGTCGCCGCCAGGGCCTCCGCCAGCCCGGGCACCAGGCCCCCGCCGGTGAGGACCTCGGTCGAGGAGTCCTTCTCGCGCAGCCGTACGGCCGATTCCCGCGACCCGTCGCGCAGCACGGCCACGGTCAGCCGGACCTCCTGCCGCTCCGGGTGCCCGGCGACCCACTTCGCCAGCTGCTTGTCGCTCAGCCCCTCCGGTACGGAGGCTTCCGCGGACGGCGGCAGCATCAAACGCTCCACCGTCAGCGCGCAGCCGACGACGGCATCGGGCCAGGCGATGGTGCCCAGGAACTTGTCGAGGGGGGTCCCGGCCGGCAGCTCGTCCTGCTCGATCGGGGTGAGGGAGCTCTTGCCGGCGTCGTCCTGGTCGAGACCGAGCTGGCCGGCGAGGCGCGGTTCCTGCCTCTTGAGCTTGGCGGTGTCGACGAGGGCGAACAGCCGGGCGGGCTGGTCCCAGCCGAGGCCGGCCGCGTACTCGTCGATCTCGAGACAGGCCCGGGTCAGCGGGCCGGCCGCCATCGGCCCCGCCGACGGAGTCGGCTTGTCGGGCGGCGTGGGGGAAGGCGAAAGGTTGGACATGGACAACATCCTGCCTCCTTTCCACCGGATACCGGGAACTGACTAAAGCCTCAGTAAGTTCCATGAGTGGGCTCTACGATCGGGGGCCCGTTGAATACCAGACCCAGCGACTTTCAGAGGTGCGCACCTTGGCTTTCCAGATGCCGGACCGCGGCGGAGGCCCTTCGGGGCCACGGATGAGAGTCGGCCGCCCGTCCAGGCGAGCCCGCACTCTCCTCATGACCTTGGGCGTGCTGGCTGTCCTGGTCATGCTTTTCATCATGTTCGCGGGCTTCTGGACCGACTGGCTCTGGTTCCGCTCCGTGAAGTACTCCACCGTCTTCACCACCACCCTGTGGACCAAGATCGGCCTTTTCGCCGTCTTCGGCCTGCTGATGGCGGGTGCCGTCGGATTCAACATCTGGCTGGCTCACCGGCTGCGGCCGCCGCTCAGCGCGATGTCGATGGAGCAGCAGAGCCTCGACCGCTACCGGATGAGCGTCGCCCCGTACAAGAGGTGGCTGCTGCTGGGCATCGCCGTGCTCGTCGGCCTGATCGCGGGCGCCTCGGCGGCCGGCCAGTGGAAGACCTGGCTGATGTACGTGAACGGGGTGCCCTTCGGCCAGAAGGACCCCGAGTTCCACCTGGACGTGTCGTTCTACACCTTCGACCTGCCCTGGTACCGCTTCCTGCTCGGCTTCGGCTTCGCCGCGGTCGTGCTGTCGGTGATCGCCGCGGCCGTCGTGCACTACCTGTACGGCGGACTGCGCGTGACCAGCCCGGGCGCCCGGGCCACCGCCGCGGCCACCGGCCACCTGTCGGTCCTGCTCGGTCTCTTCGTCACGCTCAAGGCGATCGCGTACTGGCTCGACCGGTACGGCCTCGCCGTGAAGTCCAGTGACTTCAAGGCCGCGGACAACTGGACCGGCCTGCGCTACGTCGACGCGAACGCGTACCTCCCCGCGAAGACGATCCTCGTCGCCATCGCCGCGATCTGCGCCGCGCTGTTCTTCGCGACGCTGTGGCGGCGCACCTGGCAGCTGCCCGTCATCGGCTTCGGCCTGATGGTGCTCTCGGCGATCCTGATCGGCGGGCTGTACCCGGCGATCGTGCAGAAGTTCCAGGTCCAGCCGAACGAGCAGGCCAAGGAATCGCCGTACGTCCAGAAGAACATCAAGGCGACGCGCGACGCCTACGGGATCGCCGGCTCCGAGGTCAAGGACTATCCGGGCGTCCCGGCCGCGGGCACGGACAAGAACCAGCTGCGCAAGGCGGCCGACACGACCGCCAGCGTCCGGCTCCTCGACCCGAACATCGTCTCGCCGGCGTTCCAGCAGCTCCAGCAGGTCAAGGGCTACTACGCCTTCCCGTCCACGCTCGCCGTGGACCGGTACAGCGGGCAGGACACCGTGATCGGGCTGCGCGAGCTGAACATCGCCGGCATCCCGAAGAACAACTGGATCAACGACCACTTCAAGTACACCCACGGCTACGGCGTGGTCGCGGCCAAGGGCACCACCGTCGGTGACCAGGGCGCTCCCGACTTCACCCAGTCCGACCTGCCCTCCAAGGGCATGTTCGGCACGGACTTCGAGCAGCGCATCTACTACGGCGAGCAGACGAAGCAGTACTCGATCGTCGGCGGGCCGCAGAAGGAGCTCGACTACTCGGACGACAAGGGCGAGAAGGAGACGAGCTACACCGGGAAGTCCGGCGTCAGCCTCGACAACCCGATCAACCGGGCGGCGTACGCGCTGTCCTTCAGCGAGCCGCAGATCCTCTACTCGGGGGCCATCGGCGAGGGCTCGCGGATCCTCTACAACCGCACGCCCAAGGAGCGCGTCGAGGCCGTCGCCCCGTGGCTGACCATCGACGGAGCCCCGTACCCGGCGGTCGTCGAGGGCCGGGTCAAGTGGATCGTGGACGCGTACACGACCACCAACGGCTACCCGTACGCCTCGCGCACCACGCTGGGCCAGAGCACCGCGGACTCGCTGACCAACAGCCAGCGCGCGGTCGTGGCGCAGGAGAACCAGGTCAACTACATCCGGAACTCGGTGAAGGCCACCGTCGACGCGTACGACGGCACGGTCGACCTGTACCAGTGGGACACGCAGGACCCGGTGCTGAAGACCTGGATGAAGGCGTTCCCGGACACGGTGAAGCCGAAGAGCGAGATCTCCAAGCCGCTCATGGACCACCTGCGGTACCCGCAGGACCTGTTCAAGGTCCAGCGCGAGCTGCTGACCCGCTACCACGTCACCGACCCGCAGACCTTCCTCAGCGGCAGTGAGGCCTGGGCCGTCCCCGACGACCCGACGACCAAGGCCGGCACGGCGGTTCCGCCGTACTACCTGTCGATGAAGATGCCGGGCCAGACGGACAAGGACCAGGTCTTCTCGCTCACCACGACGTTCACGCCGAACGAGCGGGACAACCTGAGCGCCTTCATGGCGGTCAACGCCGATCCGGGCACCCCGGACTACGGCAAGATCAGCGTCCTGAAGCTGCCGACCAGCAAGCCGGTCGACGGGCCCAAGCAGGTCCAGAGCAAGTTCCAGTCCGAGCCGAAGATCGCCGAGTCGATCCGCCTGCTGCGCGGTGGCGACTCGGAGGTCGAGTACGGAAACCTGCTCACGGTCCCGCTCGACGGCGGAATGCTCTACGTGGAGCCGGTGTACGTGCGCAGTTCGGGGCTGAAGTACCCGCTGCTGCGCAAGGTGCTGGTGACGTACGGCGGGCAGACCGCGTTCGAGGACACGCTGGAGAAGGCGCTGAACGTGGTCTTCGGGGCCGAGGCCCCGACCACGCCCGTGCCGCCGACCCAGCCCCCGGGCGACGGCACCACGACGCCGCCGACCGCGACGGACCCGACGGTGAAGGCGGCGCTCGCCGACGCCCAGCGGGCCATCGAGGACGCCGAGAAGGCCAGGCAGGCCGGCGACTGGGCGGCCTTCGGCAAGGCGCAGGACGAGATCAAGGCGGCGCTGAAGCGGGCGATCGACGCGGAGGCGAAGCTGACGGCTCCCCAGCCGGGAGGCTGACGGTTCCACCCGGTAATGGCTCCGTCCCGTGTCGTGATACTGTGGTTTCACCGACGCGGGGTGGAGCAGCTCGGTAGCTCGCTGGGCTCATAACCCAGAGGTCGCAGGTTCAAATCCTGTCCCCGCTACTGAAGACGAAGGCCCGGATCCAATGGGATCCGGGCCTTCGTCATGTCCGGGGTGGACACGCGGTAGCTGAGACGGGTGAGTTGGGGCAGGAGCGTGTTTGACTTGACTCTCTATGGGCATGTCGACAAAACGCTGTAGTGACCTCACTGGCTGCGACATACCAGGTGTACGCGGGTAGCAGGTGATGCGACGATGGGATTTATGGGGGACAGGTCAACTCTGCTGGAGACAGGGCGGTTTGCGAGGACGGATGCCGAGCCGGGTACGGGAGCCGGTGACCAGGCTCCCGTTGTCAACGCGCAGACCGCGCTGACCGATGCGGATTTCGCGGAGGAAATGTTCGCCGAGACCGACGCGGCGAGCGACGCCGAGCTCGAGGCGCGGCACCGGGTGGCCGCCGACAAGGGCGACCCGGGCGCCATGAGCGTGCTCGGTGCGCTGCTGCTGCGCCGCGGCGACCTGGACGGGGCCGAGCCGTACCTGCGCGGCGCCACGGGGGAAGGGGACCGCGCCGCCGCGAACAACCTGGGCGTACTGCTGCACCAGCGGGGCTACCCCGAGGAGGCGGCCGGCTGGTGGCGGGTGGCCGCCGTGGCCGGATCCGCTCCGGCCGCGCACGCCCTGGGCCGCCACTTCCGCGAGCGCGGGGACGAGCCCGCGGCCGAGTACTGGCTGCGCCAGGCGGCGGAATCCGGCCACGCGCTGGGGGCCTACGGTCTGGCCGACCTCCTCGAGCACCGCGGGGACAAGGGCGTGGAGCGGTGGTTCCGCGCCGCCGCGGAGCAGGGGCACCGCGAAGCCGCGTACCGGCTGGCCCGGCACCTGCGCAAGGGCGACCCCACCGAGGCCGAGCAGTGGTACCGGCAGGCAGCCGCGCGCGGGCACCGCCGTGCCGCTCTGCACCTGGGCGCGCTGCTGGAGGCGCGCGGCGAGCTCAAGGAGGCCGGGCGCTGGTACCTGACCTCCGCCAAGCAGGGCGAGGCCCGGGCGGCCTGCGCGCTGGGCTTCCTGCTGCGCGACGCCGGGGACGAGGACAGCGCCGCCGCGTGGTGGCACCGCGCCGCCCAGGACGGTGACGGCAACGCCGCCAACGCTCTCGGCGCGCTGCACGCCGCCCGCGGCGAGACCCAGACCGCGGAGCGCTGGTACCGCACCGCCATGGACGCGGGCGACCAGAACGGGGCGTACAACCTTGCTTTGCTGTGCGTCGCACAGGACCGGACCGCGCAGGCCGAGCAGTGGTACCGGCGGGCGGCCTACGCCGGCCACCGCGAGGCGGCCAACGCGCTCGCCATCCTGCTGCTCCAGGGCGGCGACGCGGAGGGCGCGGAGCCGTGGTTCTCGAAGGCGGCCGAGGCGGGCAGCGTGGACGCCGCCTTCAACCTCGGGATCCTGTTCGCCAGCCGCGACGAGGACCGCACGGCGCTGAAGTGGTACGAGCGCGCCGCGTCGGCGGGTCACACCGACGCCGCGCTCCAGGTCGGCATCGCGCTGGTGCGCGACGGCGAGGAGCGGGCCGCCGAGCGGCACCTGCGGTGCGCGGCGGGCGGCGGCAGCGCGGAGGCGGCCTTCCGGCTGGCCTCGCTGCTGGAGTCGCTGGCCCCGCCGCCGGAGCCGGTGGCGCTGGGCGAGCCGGCGGGCGGCGCCCCGCGGACCGAGAGCGAAGAGTGGTACGAGCGGGCCGCCGAGCTCGGGCACCGCCGGGCCCAGGTGCGCGTCGGCATGCTCGCCGCGGCCCGGGGCGACCTGGCGGCCGCCGCGCGCTGGTACCGGGAGGCGGCCGAGGCCGGGTCCCGCAACGGCGCGTTCAACCTCGGTCTGCTGCTGGCCCGCGAGGGGAGCGAGCCGGAGGCGGCCCTGTGGTGGACCCGCGCGGCGGTGGCGGGCCACGGCCGCGCCGCCCTGCGGCTGGGCCTGCTGGCGGCGCGCCACGGGGACCTGGCCGAGGGGCAGAAGTGGTGCGTCCGGGCCATGGAACTGGGCCCGGCGGAGGTCTCGGAGCGTGCGGCGCGGCTCCGCGACGCCCTCGCCGAGGAGCTCTCGGCCTGATCCCGGGCCGGGGGCTTCGGCGGCGTCGGTTAACCGATTTGCATCTGCCGCGTGGCCTCACGTAAAGTCGTGTTTACCGACGCGGGGTGGAGCAGCTCGGTAGCTCGCTGGGCTCATAACCCAGAGGTCGCAGGTTCAAATCCTGTCCCCGCTACTGAAGTCTCAGGGCCCGGATCCATTGGATCCGGGCCCTGAGTCGTTTTCACACGTGAAGCAGTGACGAAGAAGGAGGGCCCGGATCCTTGGGGATCCGGGCCCTCCTCGTGTCCGGTGATCAGGCGCCGGCGCAGTTCGGGCACACGCCGCGGTACGTCACCTCGACCGCCGACACCACGAAGCCGAAGCGCTCCGTGTCCGGCAGGTCGGCCAGCGGGTTGCCCGCCGGGTGGACGTCGCGGATCGCGCCGCACTGGGCGCACACCAGGTGCTGGTGGGGCCGGTGGGCGTTCGGGTCGTAGCGCTTCGCGCGGCGGTCCGTGGAGACCTCCAGCACCTCGCCGAGCGTCACGAGCTCACCGAGCGTGTTGTAGACCGTCGCCCGGGAGATCTCCGGCAGTTTGGCCACGGCGCGCGCGTGCACCTCGTCGGCCGTCAGGTGAACGTGGTCACCGTCGAGCACCTCGGCCACGACGCGCCGCTGTGCGGTCATGCGCCATCCGCGTCCGCGAAGTCGTTCCAGCAGGTCACTCATAGACGCCAGCCTAACAGTGTGGGGATTCGGTGTAACTCCCGAATCAGTGCGGACTTGGATAGCTACTTGACTTAGACAATGTCCATTGTAGGATCGAGTACGGCAAGGGCCGAGGACAGGACATGCGGGAATGACGCAGGAGGCGCACGTGACGCAGGGACCGCTCACCACGGAGGCCGGGGCTCCGGTCGCCGACAACCAGAACAGCGAGACCGCGGGCGTCGGCGGCCCGGTCCTCGTCCAGGACCAGCTGCTGCTCGAGAAGCTCGCGCACTTCAACCGCGAGCGCATTCCGGAGCGCGTGGTGCACGCCCGCGGCGCCGGTGCGTACGGCACCTTCACCCTGACCCGCGACGTCTCGCGGTGGACCCGCGCGGCGTTCCTGTCCGAGGTCGGCAAGCAGACCGAGACCTTCCTGCGCTTCTCCACCGTCGCGGGGAACCTCGGCAGCGCCGACGCCGTGCGCGACCCCCGCGGGTGGGCGCTGAAGTTCTACACCGAAGAGGGCAACTACGACCTCGTCGGCAACAACACCCCGGTGTTCTTCATCAAGGACGCGATCAAGTTCCCGGACTTCATCCACACCCAGAAGCGCGACCCGTACACGGGGTCGCAGGAGGCGGACAACGTCTGGGACTTCTGGGGTCTGTCGCCCGAGTCCACCCACCAGGTGACCTGGCTGTTCGGCGACCGCGGCATCCCGGCGTCCTACCGCCACATGAACGGCTACGGCTCGCACACCTTCCAGTGGAACAACGAGGCCGGCGAGGTCTTCTGGGTCAAGTACCACTTCAAGACCGACCAGGGCATCAAGAACCTCACCCAGGCCGAGGCCAACCTGCTCGCCGGCGAGGACCCCGACTCGCACCAGCGCGACCTGCGCGAGGCCATCGAGCGCGGCGACTTCCCGACCTGGACCGTGCAGGTCCAGATCATGCCGGCGGCCGAGGCGGCGACGTACCGCTTCAACCCGTTCGACCTCACCAAGGTGTGGCCCCACGCGGACTACCCGCCGGTCGAGATCGGCAAGCTGGAGCTCAACCGCAACCCGGAGAACGTCTTCGCCGAGGTCGAGCAGAGCATCTTCAGCCCCGCCCACTTCGTCCCCGGCATCGGTCCGTCCCCGGACAAGATGCTCCAGGGCCGCCTCTTCGGCTACGGCGACGCCCACCGCTACCGGGTCGGCATCAACGCCGACCACCTGCCGGTGAACCGCCCGCACGCCACCGAGGCGCGCACCCACTCCCGCGACGGCCACCTGTACGACGGCCGACACAAGGGTGCGAAGAACTACGAGCCGAACAGCTTCGGCGGCCCGCACCAGACGGACCGCCCGCTGTGGCAGCCGATCGGCCTGACCGGCGGCACGGGCAACCACCCCGCGGCCGTGCACAGCGAGGACGACGACTTCGTCCAGGCGGGCAACCTCTACCGCCTGTACTCGCAGGACGAGAAGTCCCGTCTGATCGAGAACCTGGCCGGCTTCATCGCCAAGGTCTCCCGTGACGACATCGTCGACCGCGCGGTCGGCAACTTCCGCCAGGCGGACGGCGACTTCGGCAAGCGGCTCGACGCCGCGGTCCAGGCCCTCCGCGGCTGACGCGGACGCTTGCCGTAGCAGGGCGACGGGCCGGAACCTCCAGGGTTCCGGCCCGTCGTCCGCTATGCCGCGACGGTGCGCCGGGCGGGCACCCAGCAGCGGATGACGTCGCGTACGGAGACGATGCCCACCGGGCCGCCGTTCTCCAGCACGATCAGATGCCGGAAGCCGCCGTGGGCCATGGCCTCGGCCGCCTCCTGCAAGGTGGCCTCGGGGGTGCAGAACACCACGTTGTTGGTGGTGTGCGCGCCCACGGTCTCCTGGTCGGGATCGTGGCCCGCGCCGATCGAGTTGAGGATGTCGCGCTCGGTCAGGATGCCGATTCCGCTGTAATCGGGGTCGAGTACGACGGCTGCGCCGACGCGCCGCCCCGACATCAGGCAGGCCGCCTGACGCAGGGTGTGCGCGGGTCCGAGGGTGAGGATCACGGAGCTCATTGCGTCACGGACGAGCATGAAGAGAGCCACCTCCTGGGTGAGTCCCTCCGCTTGGGTGTGGTGCGCCCGCAGGATCCTAGAGAAAGGATTCACAAGCGCACAAGCGGAGGATTCTCAGATTCCCACGGACCCGCACCGTCAACAAGGGGGCCCGCAAAGGGACATGCCCGCAAGCGTGCTCAGCCGCGCGGGCGCAGCAGCTCCAGCATCTCCTCGTGGAGCAGCCCGTTCGAAGCGGCCGCGTTCCCGCCGTGCACCCCGTCCACGCCGTCCAGGCTGGTGAAGCGGCCGCCCGCCTCCTGGACCACGACCGCGAGGGCCGCCATGTCCCACAGGTTCAGCTCCGGCTCGGCGCACAGGTCCAGCGAGCCTTCCGCGACCATCATGTACGGCCAGAAGTCTCCGTAGCCGCGGGTGCGCCAGCAGGCGCGGGTGAGGTCCAGGAAGCCGGCCAGGCGGCCCTGCTCCTCCCAGCCGCTCAGCGAGGAGTACGCGAACGAGGCGTCGCCCAGCCCGCCCACCTTCGAGACGCCGATCGGCGTGGTCTCGCCGAGCGCGCCGCCCGCGAACGCGCCGCCGCCCCGCACCGCCCACCAGCGCCTGCCCAGCGCGGGCGCGGAGACCACGCCCACCACGGGCCGGAAGACGCCGTCCTCGCCCTCCGCCGTCAGGGAGATCAGGGTCGCCCAGACCGGGACCCCGCGCACGTAGTTCTTCGTGCCGTCGATCGGGTCGACGACCCAGCGCCGCGGCCCGTCGCCCTTGAGGCCGTACTCCTCGCCGAGGATCGCGTCGTCGGGCCGCGCGGCTCCGATGCCGGCCCGGATGATCTCCTCGGCGGCCCGGTCCGCCTCGCTCACCGGGGTCATGTCCGGCTTCGTCTCGACCTTGAGGTCGAGGGCACGGAAACGCTCCATCGTCGCGGCGTCCGCGGCGTCGGCGAGTTCGAGGGCAAGGCGCAGGTCATCGTCATACTCGGACATGGCCGAACAGTATCGCGGCCGGTGGCGCGGCCGGGACGCGCCCTTGACAGGATCTGTCGCCCCGTCAACTCTGGCCGGGAAGCCCAGCGGGAACGGCCCAGTGGGAGGCGACGATGCCGGCAGCCCGGGAAACCTTGCTGGAGGCGGCGGGAGTGGCGCTCTCGGCACGCCCCTGGCCGTCCGTGCGGATGGTCGACGTGGCGGCGGCCGCCGGGGTGTCCCGGCAGACCCTGTACAACGAGTTCGGCGGCAAGGGGGGCCTGGGCCGCGCCCTGATCCGGCGCGAGGGCGAGCGGTACCTCGAGGGGGTCGAGCGGGCCCTGTCCACCCCCGCCCCGACATCCCAGCGGCTCGCCGCGGTCGCGGAGTGGACCGTACGCGCGGCTCGCGCCCATCCCCTCGTACGGGCCCTGCTCACCGGGTTCTGGGACCCCGGCCTGCCCGCCGCGGGCCGCGCGCCCGGGCCCGGTGAGCTGGCCCGGGCCGTCCGGGACCGGGCGGCCGCCGCGCTCATGCCCGCGCAGGACGTGCAGCGGTGCGAGCTCGCCGTACGGCTCGCGCTGTCCTACGTGGTGGCCCCGGGGGAGGAGCCGGGGGCGGGGGAACTGCTCCGGCTGCTCACTGCGCAGAACCGGACAGCTGTAGCCCGATGACCCCGAGGATGACCAGGGAGATCGAGACGAGCTTGAGGGTGGAGACCAGGTCGCCGAGGAAGACCATGCCGTAGATCGCCGTCCCGGCGGCGCCGATGCCGGTCCACACCGCGTACGCCGGACCCACGTCCAGCTTCTTGAGGGCCAGGGTGAGCAGGCCGAAGCTGCCGAGCGCGAAGCAGGCGAAGGCGACGGTTGGCCACAGTCGGGTGAAGCCGTGCGACAGCTTGAGGCAGACCGCGAAGCCGGTTTCCAGGAGTCCCGCAACCACGACGAGCAGCCACGCCATGTCGAATGCCTCCCCGCGTCACGTGAATTCTCGCCACTTGGTGCGATTATGCATTTGTCCAGACACGATCTTCGGCAAACCCCGACGGTGCGTCAGTCTCCCTCGCGTCGCTCCCGCGTCTCCAGCAGCCGCCGCAGCGAATACAGCCGCGCCGGGTCCGCGTGGCCGTCCTCCACCCACTTGTCGAGCGCGCAGTCCTGCTCGTCGTGGCTGCACGCGCGGGGGCACTCCTCGGTGCCGGGCACCAGGTCCGGGAAGGCCAGGATCACCCGGGACGGGTCCACGTGGTGCAGGCCGAAGGAGCGCACGCCCGGGGTGTCGATGACCCAGCCGTCGCCGCCCGGCAGCGGCAGTGCGAGGGCCGAGGTCGTGGTGTGCCGGCCGCGGCCGGTGACCGCGTTGACGTGCCCGGTGGCGCGCTGGCGGCCCTCGGCGACCAGCGAGTTGACCAGGGTGGTCTTGCCGACGCCCGAATGGCCGACGAAGGCTGTGATCCGGCCGTTGAGCCGTTCGCGCACCCGGTCGGCCGCGTCGCCCGTCGCGAGCTCCTCGCGGTTGGTCACCACGTAGTTCACGCCGAGCGTCGAGTAGATCTCCAGGATCTTGTCGGCGGAGGTCAGATCGGACTTGGTGAGCACCAGCAGCGGTTCCAGACCGGCGTCGTACGCCGCCACCAGGCAGCGGTCGATCATCCGGGGCCGCGGCTCCGGGTCGGCCAGGGCCGTCACGATGGCCAGCTGGTCGGCATTGGCGACGACCACCCGCTCGAACGGGTCGTCGTCGTCGGCGGTGCGCCGCAGGACGGACTTGCGCTCCTCGATCCGCACGATCCGGGCGAGGGTGTCCTTCTTGCCGGACAGGTCACCGACGATCCAGACCCGGTCCCCGACCACGGCCGCCTTGCGGCCCAGCTCCCTGGACTTCATGGCGGTGACCGTGCGGTCCTCGACCAGACAGGTCAGCCGCCCGCGGTCGACGGTGAGGACGAAGCCCTCGGAGGCGTCCTCGTGCTTGGGCCGGATGCTCGTCCGCGGCCGGTTGCCCTTGGGGTTGGGCCGCTGGCGGATGTCGTCCTCGTCGGTGTTCTTGCCGTACCTGCGCATGACGCGGCCCTACGCTCCCGCTCCCGCTGCAAAATCCCCTGTGAGCATGTCCGCCCACATCTTCGGGAAGTCCGGCAGGGTCTTGGCGGTCGTCGCCACGTTCTCGATCATCACGTCCTCCACCGCCAGGCCGATCACCGCGCCCGCGGTGGCCATCCGGTGGTCGTCGTACGTGTGGAAGGTGCCGCCGTGCAGCGGGCGCGGCCGGATGCGCAGCCCGTCCTCCGTCTCGGTGACGTCGCCGCCGAGCGCGTTGATCTCCTTGGTCAGCGCGGCCAGCCGGTCGGTCTCGTGCAAGCGCAGGTGCTGGACGCCGCGCAGGACCGACTCCGAGTCGGCCAGGGCCGCCACCGCCGCGATGCCGGGGGTGAGCTCGCCGACCTCGCCCAGGTCCACGTCGATGCCGTGGATCTTGCCGGTGCCGGTGAAGACCAGGCCCGCGTCGGTCAGCTCGCAGGAGCCGCCCATCTCCGTGAAGATCCGGCGCAGCGCGTCACCGGGCTGCGTGGTGCGGCGCGGCCAGTCCGGGATGGTGACCGTACCGCCGGTGATCAGCGCCGCGGCCAGGAAGGGCTGGGCGTTGGACAGGTCCGGCTCCACCACCAGGTCGCGGCCGAGCACCGCGCCGGGCGCCACCCGCCACACGTTCTTCTCGCCGCCCGCCTCGGGGGTGTCCACCTGGGCGCCGGCCGCGCGCAGCATCTCCACCGTCATCCGGATGTGCGGCATCGACGGCAGG
Organism: Streptomyces sp. cmx-11-4; assembly: GCA_049998195.1. GTDB lineage: Bacteria > Actinomycetota > Actinomycetes > Streptomycetales > Streptomycetaceae > Streptomyces. The sequence continues at coordinate 550,574 of JAEBET010000001.1, read as the reverse complement.
TTGGTGCCCACGTGCCGCACCTCGACGCCCTGGTTGAAACGCGGGGCGGAGAGCAGCAGCGCCGAGACGAACTGGGAGGAGTTGGTGGCGTCGATCTCCACGACACCGCCCTCCAGGGCCCCGCCGCCCTGCACCGTCAGCGGCAGCGCGCCGCGGCCGTCGTCGTCGATCCGGGCGCCGAGGGTGCGCAGGGCGTCGATGACCTGGTCCAGCGGGCGCTCGTAGGAGCGCGGGTCGCCATCGAAGCGGATGTCGCCGTCGGCGAGGGTGGCGACGGGCGGCAGGAAGCGCATGACCGTGCCCGCGTTGCCGACGTCGACGGTGGCCGGGCCGTGCAGGGCGGCCGGGATGATCCGCCAGGCCTCGCCGCCGACCGCGCCGTTGGCGGACCCGGCGGAGCTGGAGGAGACGGTCTCCTCGATGCCCACGCCCATCGCGCGCAGGGCGTCCGCCATCAGCTGGGAGTCGCGCGAGCGCAGCGGCCGGCGCACCCAGCCCGGCTCGGCGGCGAGCGCGGCGAGCACGAGGGCACGGTTGGTGACCGACTTGGAACCCGGCACGGTGACGGTGGCGTGGACGGCAGCGTCGGCGATCGGGGCGGGCCAGAGGGCGGGGAGCGCGGGGGTCTCGGTCATGGCCCCCACTTTAGTGGCTTCCCCCGACCCCGGATCTTGATCGCTGGGCCGTCTCAGAGGGCGAGAAGCCAGCGGCCGCCGCCCACCAGCGAGCACAGCGCGACGACGTGGAAGAGGAGCAGCCACACCACGGGGTGCACGTGGGTGAGCCGCCCGAGCTGGTCGGCGTCCGAATCGGGTGCTCCGCCGTGCCGGCGCTTGGCCCCGAGCTCGAAGACCGGCCGGACGCCGCCGAGCAGCAGGAACCACACCACCGCGTACGCGAAGACGGCCTGCACCTCGGCGGGGGCCAGCCAGGACACCAGCAGGAAGGTGCCGCCGGTCACCACCACGCTCAGCGCCCCGTAGGCGTTGCGGATCATCACCAGCATCGCCACCAGCAGGGCGGTGGCCGCCCACAGCAGCAGGGTGATCCGGTGCGCGGACAGCAGCGCCGCCCCGCCGAGCCCCAGCAGTGAGGGCGCGGTGTACCCGGCGGCGGCGGTCAGGATCATGCCCAGCCCGGTCGGCTTGCCCCGGCTGACGGTGACCCCGCTGGTGTCGGAGTGCAGCCGTATCCCGTCGAGCCGCCGCCCGGTCAGCAGCGCCAGCAGGCCGTGGCCGCCCTCGTGCGCGATGGTCACGGCGTTGCGTGACAGCCGCCACAGCGGGCGCGGACCCACGGCGGCCAGGGCGACCAGGCCGGTCGCGATCACCAGCCACAGGTCGGGCGCGGTCTGTATACCCGTGAGCCGGTCCCACAGGCCGGCCGTGCTGCTGCTGTCCATGAAGGGGCGGACTCCTTGCGGTGGGGTTCCAGGGGCACCTCCCAGCGGTAGCCGGGGGCGACATGGCAGTGTGGCAGGCATGTGCGGACGGTTTGCAGCGAGTCGTAGGCCCGAGGACCTGGTGGAGGCCTTCGGCATCGAGAAATGGGAGCCGGAGGAGACCCTGGCCCCCGACTTCAACGTGGCGCCGACCAAGCAGGTTCACGTCATCCTCGACCGCCCCCTGAAAGACGCGTCCGACCCCCGTCCGGTTCGCCAGCTGCGCACGCTGAAATGGGGTCTCGTGCCCTCCTGGGCCCAGAACCCCGACGGCGCCGCCCGGATGATCAACGCCCGGTCGGAGACCCTCGCCGAGAAGCCCTCCTTCCGCCGCCCCTTCGCGCAGCGGCGCTGCATCCTCCCCGCTGACGGCTACTACGAGTGGGTCACCGCCCACGACGAGCGGCAGCTGGAGGTGGAGGGGAAGAAGAAGCGGGCCCGCAAGCAGCCCTACTTCGTGCTCCCCGCCGACGGCTCCGTCTTCGCCATGGCCGGCATATACGAGTTCTGGCGCGACCGGACCCTGCCCGACGAGCACCCGCTCGCCTGGTGGGTCACCTGCTCGGTGATCACCGCCGAGGCCGAGACCGGGCCGCTGGGCGAGGCCCCCGCCGAGGGGCCGCGCTCGCTGTCCGACATCCACCCCCGGATGCCGCTCATGCTGACCCCCGACCGCTGGGACGCCTGGCTGGACCCCGCGAACACCGACACCGAGGGTTCGCTGCGCGAGCTGCTGGCACCGCCGCCGGGCGGCCTCATGCGGGCCTACCCGGTGTCCACCGCCGTGAGCAACGTACGCAACAACGCGCCGGAGCTGCTGGCGGAACTGGCCGCGCCGGAAGAGGGCACCCTCTTCTGACCCGGGCAGGATGGGGCGCATGAGCACCCGTACCCAGAGCGTCGGCACCCCGGCGGGCGAGGCCCGCATCACCTGGCACACCGCCCGCGAGGCCAGGCTCGTGCTCGCCGTGAGCCACGGGGCCGGCGGCGGGATCGAGGCCCGGGACCTCCAGGCGCTGGCCGCCGCCCTGCCCGCGCGAGGGATCACCGTGGCCCTGGTCGAACAGCCCTGGCGGGTCGCCGGGAAGAAGGTCGCCGCCGCGCCCAAGGTGCTCGACGAGGGGTGGCGCGGACTGTGGCCGGCCCTCGCGGAGCCCGGGCTGCCGGTGGTCGCCGGCGGCCGCAGCGCCGGGGCCCGGGTCGCCTGCCGGACCGCGGCGGAACTGGGCGCGGCCGGGGTGCTGGCGCTGGCGTTCCCGCTGCACCCGCCGGGCCGGCCGGAGAAGTCCCGGGCCGAGGAGCTGCTGGGCGCCGGACGGCCCGCGCTGGTGGTCCAGGGCGGCCGGGATCCCTTCGGACGCCCGGAGGAGTTCCCGCCGGGAGGCACCTACACGCTGGTGGAGGTCCCGCACGGGGACCACGGTTTCGCCGTGCCCAAGAAGGCGGACGTCACCCAGGAGGCGGCCCTCGCCGTGATCACCGGGAAGGTGGCCGAATGGCTCATCGCGCTCGAGGTCTGATCGAGACCCGGTGGATGCCGCGGTGATCCGGATCACCCCTGCCGCACGTGCCCCGGGACGGGGTGGAAAGCCGCGCCCGCCCCGGGGAATGCGGGGCCCGCACCGTCTGTTGTGCCGGATGTCGGTACGTAAGGGAACTTGTCGGAGGAGAGGGAGCGCATGACCCAGGTCATCAGTCAGAACCGTCGGCAGGCCGCTGACCTGGACTGGACGGTTCTCCCCAGCCCCAAGCGCGGAACGCTTCGGGCGGCGGAGGGCCGGGGTGGTCGACTATTCTCCGATTCGAGCGGCTCCGCTCTCGAAGCCGCCACGCAGTCGGAGGAGGTGGGTCCTGTCGCTGGGACCGACGAAGGCCACGCGGAGGAGACGACCCCGGAGCGCAACGCGCGCTTCGAGCGGGACGCCCTCGGCTACCTCGACCAGATGTACTCGGCCGCGCTGCGCATGACGCGCAACCCGGCCGACGCCGAGGACCTGGTCCAGGAGACGTACGCGAAGGCATACGCGTCGTTCCACCAGTTCCGCGAGGGCACCAACCTGAAGGCGTGGCTGTACCGCATTCTGACCAACACCTTCATCAACTCCTACCGCAAGAAGCAGCGCGAACCCCAGCGCAGCGCCGCGGAGGAGATCGAGGACTGGCAGCTGGCGCGCGCCGAGTCGCACATGTCGACCGGGCTGCGCTCCGCCGAATCGCAGGCGCTCGACCACCTGCCCGATTCGGATGTGAAGGAAGCGCTCCAGGCCATTCCGGAGGAGTTCCGCATCGCGGTCTACCTTGCCGACGTAGAGGGCTTTGCGTACAAGGAGATCGCCGACATCATGGGTACACCCATCGGTACGGTCATGTCGCGACTGCACCGTGGCCGCCGTCAACTCCGCGGAATGCTGGAGGACTACGCCCGTGAACGCGGGTTGGTCCCCGCGGGCGCGGGAGAGTCGAACGACCGGAAAGGCTCGGGCTCATGAGTTGCGGAGAGCCGCACGAGACGGAGTGCTCTGAGGTCCTGGATCACCTTTACGAGTTCCTCGACCGGGAGATGCCCGACAGCGACTGCACGAAGTTCGAGACGCACTTCGGCGAGTGCAGTCCCTGTCTCGAGAAGTACGGCCTGGAACAGGCCGTGAAGAAGCTGGTGAAGCGCTGCTGCGGGTCGGACGACGTGCCGAGCGACCTGCGGGCCAAGGTGATGGGCCGGATCGAACTGATCCGGTCGGGACAGGCCGTGCCCGAACACGACGTCACCGCCGACGTCGCCGCGGAGAACCCGGCCGGCGGCTGACCCCTCTGCGGGTCGTTCGGCCGGCCGCTTGAGACAACCACCGCCCCCGGAACAGCACTTCGTTCACCCGAAGGTGCTAATCCGGGGGCGTCCGTACGGCGCAATGTGAAAATGTGGCCCGCTTCTCCAGGGGCCCCACTTATTCTCCCCATTCGGTGCTGGTTTGATTCGGTACCTGGATTGCCGGCACGGCACGGGGGAGGAGAGCCATGCGGGTACTTCCGCCGGCGGCGCGTGCATACATCCTGTGCGCCGTCCTCGCGGCCCTGGCGTGCGCCGCACCCGCCCTCACCGATTCCGGTACGCCCTGGACCGCCGTCGCCCTGCTCGCCGTGCTCTACCTCGGCTGCGAGCTCGTGAAGATCTGCCCGCTGCTGGGCAGCAAGGTCCCCGAGGGCATCGGCTCCTTCTTCCCCGTGGTGCTCGCCGCCGTCCTCCTGCTGCCCCCGGCCGCCGCGGCCCTCGTGGCGCTGCCCGGCGGGCTCGCGGGGACCGTGGTCCGGCGGCCCGCCTGGGTGCGCCGGGTATGGCACGGAGCGCAGCAGTCGATCGCCGCCTGGGTCGCGGGCCAAACGTTCCGGCTGCTGCGGGGACCGGCCGCACTCGGCTCCTCGGCCGAGTCCGGGCCGGCGGGATCGGCCGGCCCGCCCGTCTGGATGGCCGACTTCCCGTACGCGCTGCTTCCCGCGGCGGCCGCGGCCGTCGTCTTCTGCCTGGTGCTCACCGCCCTCGACGGGGGCATCCTGGCCGCCGCGGAACGCCGGCCCGCCGCCACCGCCTGGCGCGGACTGCTCACCCGGTCCCTCGCTCCGCACTGCGTGCACGGCCTCGCCGGACTGATGATGGCCGTCATGTGGCGCAGCCCGTACGGGCTTCCGGCCGCACTCCTCGTCCTGCTGCCGATGTACATCTCCTGCTGGGTCTTCGCCCAGTACCACCGCGAACGCGCGGCCCACCAGGCCACCATCCGCGCCCTCGTCCAGGCCGTCGACATCAAGGACCGCTACACGCGGGGCCACAGCGAACGCGTCGGCCAGGCCTCCGCGATGATCGCCCGCGAGCTGGGCATGTCCGAGGACCGACTCGAGGTCGTCCGCATCGCCGGGATCCTGCACGACGTGGGCAAGCTCGGCGTCCCGACCCGGCTGCTGCGCAAGGACGGGCCGCTCACCCCGCAGGAGCGCAGGATCATCGAGTTGCACCCCGAGTACGGGCACGAGATGGTGCGCGGCATCGGCTTCCTGGGCGAGGCCCGGTCCGCGATCCTGCACCACCACGAGCGGGTCGACGGCTCCGGATACCCGTACGGGCTGACCGGCGACCAGATCCCGGTGCTGGCCCGCGTGGTGGCGGTCGCCGACGCCTTCGACGCGATGACCTCGACCCGGTCGTACAGCCGGGCCCGGCCGGTGCCGGTCGCCCTGGCGGAACTGGAGCGGTGCGCGGGGGCGCAGTTCGACCCGGCCATGGTGGACGCCCTGACCGGGGCCATCGGACGGCACGGCTGGCACCCGGTGGTCACCTCCGACGCGGACCTCCAGGTGATCAGCGGGCCGGATCCCGCCGGGGGCGGGCCGGGGCTGCCCGCTCTCGCCGGCCTGCCGGCCCAGGGCAGTCCGGCAGGGAAGGCCGCCGAGGCGTCGGCCCGCCGCCGGGCGGAGGGCGGGGCGTGAGGGGGGCGGCCGGGTGGATCGTGCGGGGAGCGGCCGGTGCGCTCACCGCCGTCGCCCTCGGCCACACGCTGTGGAACGGCCTGGTCGAACCCGGGATCGCCCTGGCCTTCGGCGTCCTGATCACCATCGGCGAGCTCGCCCGCCGTGACCAGCGCGCCCAGCCGGGCCCCACCGACCGCCGCCCCGCACCCCTCGGCTCCGCCGGGGCCCTCGCCTACGCCCTCCTCGGGCAGAACGCCGGGCAGCCCACCCACCACGGGGTCCTCCAGATCGTCGTCGTGGTCGTCGCGGCCGCCCTCGCCGGGATCGTCCCGCACGTCGCCCGGGGCCACGGCCCCGCCGTGGACCACGTGGCCCGGCGGGTCCTCACCGTCGCCTTCGCCGCCGTCTGTTTCCAGCCGCTCTACCACTCGGGCCGGCTGGAGGAGCGGATCGGCCAGGGCCCGTACCTCGTCCTGTTCCTGCTCTGCCTGCTCGGCCTGACCGCGCTGTGCGAGGCCGTGCTCGCCGCCGTACTCGCCGGGGCCCGCACCGGGTGGCCGTACGGGCCCCTGCTGCGCGACGAGCTGCGCGCCCAGCTCGGCATCGGCTCGGCGATCTGCGCCACCGGCGTGGTGATGGCCCTCGGCGTCGCGGGGGCCGGGCTGTGGGCCCTGCCCGTCTTCAGCGTGCCCCTGCTGCTGACCCAGATGTCCTTCCACCGGATCACCGCGATCCGCACCACCTACCGCCAGACCATCACCTCCCTGGCCCGGGCCACGGAGATCGCCGGCTACACCCCGCCCGGCCACGCCCGCCGGGTCGCCGCCCTGAGCTGCGCCGTCGGCCGGGAGCTGGGGCTGTCGGAGCGGGAGCTCACGGTCCTGGAGTACGCGGCGCTGATGCACGACATCGGGCAGCTCTCCCTCGTCGACCCCGTTCCGGACGGGGCCACCGCGGTCCTGCCCGCCGCCGAGGCCCGCCGTATCGCAGAGCTCGGCGGGGAGGTGGCCCGCCAGACCGGGGTGCCCTGCGAGGTCGCCGTGGTCGTGGAGCGGCAGGCCGACCCGTACCGGGAGCAGCCCGTCGCCGCGCGCATCGTGCGCGCGGTCAACGCGTACGACGACCTGGTGGGCGGGGACCGTCACCCGAGCGGCTCACTGGCGGCGCTGGAAGAGCTCCGCCTGGGCACCGGGCACGACTACCAGCCGGAGGTCGTGGAGTGTCTGGCGAGGGTTCTGGCCAGGGGCGGACGTGACAGAGTTGTTCCCGTCCCACCTGGGTAACCCATGGGTAATGAGCGGCCGTCCGAGTGGGCATGGTTGGATGCCAGTAAGAGTGAGAGCAAGAGTGTCCGCAAGGCTGCACCGTCGGACCGGCAGGCGGGAATCGTGAGGATCTTCGGGAAGGTACGGCATCGGCCCTCCGCCTCGTGGCGGCAGGCCACCGACCGCGCGTTCACGCTGATCGGCGACGGTCGGTACGAGGACGCGGGCGCGCTCCTGACCAGAGCCGCGGACCTGGAACCCTGGCTGTCCGAGTCCTGGTTCAATCTGGCCCTGCTGCACAAGTTCCGGCACGACTGGGAGCAGGCGAGGGCCGCCGGACTGCGGGCCGTGGCCCTGCTGGACCGCGAGACGGGCGCCCCGGACTGGTGGAACGTCGGCATCGCCGCGACCGCGCTCCAGGACTGGCCGCTGGCCCGGCGGGCCTGGCAGGCGTACGGGCTGAAGGTCCCCGGGGGCGCGCACGGCGCCGGCGGGAAGAACAACGGCGAACCGGTGGGCATGGAGCTCGGCAGCGCGGCCGTACGGCTGTCGCCCGAGGGCGAGGCCGAGGTGGTCTGGGGGCGCAGGCTGGACCCGGCCCGGATGGAGGTCCTCTCGATCCCGCTGCCCTCCTCGGGGCGGCGCTGGGGCGAGGTGGTGCTCCACGACGGGGTCCCGCACGGCGAGCGGGTCACCGCGGCCGGGCCCTCGTACCCCGTCTTCGACGAGATCGAGCTGTGGGCGCCGTCGCCCGTGCCGACCTGGGTGGTGCTGCTGGAGGCGGCCGGCGAGGCGGACCGCAACGCGCTGGAGCAGCTGGCCTCGGACGCGGGCTTCGCCGCCGAGGACTGGTCCTCGTCGGTCCGGTTGCTGTGCCGGACCTGCTCGGAGAGCGAGATGCCGAGCGACGAGGGCGACGGGGAGCACCTGGATCCGCACGACCACAGCGAGCCGGGGCACCCCGGGCCGCTGGGGCACCGCACGGCCGGGTCCGGTGAGCTGTGGGTGCCCGAGCGGGAATGCGGCATCGCGGCCCCGGCCGGTCTGGTGCGCGGGCTGCTGGACGGCTGGGTCGCCGACAGCCCGGACACCCGGGAGTGGCGGGATCTCGAGGAAGTCTGCTGAGCCGGGGGCCGTAGGCTGTACGGGCACATCGGTGACTTACGGAAGGCGTACGGCGGACATGGCGCAGCAGGAGAACGAGGTTGTCGAGGTCGCGGGCGAGGTGAACGACGGGTACGTCGTGGACACCGAGGACTGTGCGGAGCGCGAGCTCGCCCACCGGGAGCGCGGCACCGCCCGCCCCATCACGGTGGTCGGCAACCCGGTCCTGCACCGGGAGTGCAAGGACGTCACCGAGTTCGGCGACGAGCTGGCGCAGCTGATCGACGACATGTTCGCCAGCCAGCGGGCCGCCGAGGGCGTGGGCCTGGCCGCGAACCAGATCGGCGTGGACGCCAAGGTCTTCGTCTACGACTGCCCGGACGACGACGGTGTGCGGCACACCGGTGTGGTGGTCAACCCCAAGCTCGTCGAGCTGCCGGCCGGCGCGCGGGTGCTGGACGACTCCAACGAGGGCTGCCTGTCGGTCCCGACGGCGTACGCCTCGCTGGCTCGCCCGGACTACGCCGAGGTCGAGGGCCAGGACGCGCAGGGCAAGGCGATCAAGGTGCGCGGCACCGGCTACTTCGCGCGCTGCCTCCAGCACGAGACCGACCACCTGTACGGGTACCTGTACATCGACCGGCTCTCGAAGCGCGACCGCAAGGACGCCCTGAGGCAGATGGCCGAGGGCACCCCGCGCTACGAGACGGTCTCGAACGACTGATCTTTCCGCACGCACACGCGGCTGGGCCCCGCTTCCCGTGAGGGGAGCGGGGCCCAGCCGCGTCGGACTACTTCTGCGCGAAGCCCCAGCCGCTGTCGGCGACTGCGGCAGCGGTGGGGATGCGGGCGGTACGGGACATACGGGCCCTCCTGAGCTGTGATGAGCGGTGCGCGCGGCCGTGCGCGGTGCGGGGGCGACAGGCCGGGCGTCATCACGGTACGCCACCGCCCGACTACGCAAGGGCCTGCTTCGGGCCAAAGGCAACCGGTTCTCGGCCAAGGTCAGGCCAGGGTCAGGCCGGGGTCAGGCCACGGCCCGCGGGCCCCGGAACGTGCGCCGGAAGGCGTTCGGGGTGGTGCCGAGCGTCCGCAGGAAGTGGTGGCGCAGGGCGGCCGCGGTTCCGAAGCCGCAGCGGCCCGCGATCGCGTCGACGGTCTCGTCGGTGGTCTCCAGCAACTCCTGGGCGAGCAGGACCCGCTGGCGCAGCACCCACTGGTAGGGGGTGGTGCCGGTCTCCTGGAGGAAGCGGCGGGCGAAGGTGCGCGGTGACATGTGCGCACGCTCGGCGAGCTGCTCGACGGTGATCTCGTCCTCCAGGTGGCGGCCCATCCATCCGATCACCTCGCCCACCGTGTCGCAGGCCGTGCGGGGGAGCGGCCGCTGGATGAACTGGGCCTGCCCGCCGTCCCGGTGGGGCGGTACGACCATCCGCCGCGCGATGGTGTTGGCCACCTCGGCGCCCTGCTCCTGCCGTACGACGTGCAGGCAGGCGTCGATCCCGGAGGCGGTGCCGGCCGCGGTGATCACCGGGCCCTCGTCCACGTACAGCACGTCGGGGTCGACCAGGGCGCGCGGGAAGCGGCGCCGCAGCGCGGGCGCGTGCATCCAGTGCGTGGTGCAGCGCCGGCCCTCGAGCAGGCCGGCCGCGCCCAGGACGAAGGCGCCGCTGCACACGCTGAGCACCCGCGCACCCCGGTCCACGGCCCGGTTCAGGGCGGCCAGCAGGGGCTCGGGGTAGTCGCGGGTGGGCGCCGTCCGGTCGGCGGGGAGGCAGACCAGGTCCGCCTCCTCCAGCCGCTCCAGCCCGTGGCGGAGCGTGAGGTCGAAGAGGCCGTCCCCGCTGACCACCTTGTCGTCCTCGGCCGCGCACACGGCGAAGTCGTACGTGGGCAGGCCCATCGCGCTGCGGTCGATCCCGAAGACCTCGCAGAAGATGCCCAGTTCGAAGGGGGCGACCCCGTTGACGACGGCCACGGCCACGTTGTGCAAAGGCATGGCCCCAGTGTGGCAGTAATTCGCTCCTTCATGACAGTCCTGCCACTGTCCCGTTTTCGGCGGTCTCGCGAGAGTGGAGTCATGAACACGTTCCTGAACTACCTCGTCGTCCTCGCCGTCGCCGCGCTCCTCCTCGCCCCCGCCCTGTACGGAACGGTCCGGGAACGCAGAATCGACCGGCAGCTGCGCGAAGCAGCCGCCGGCCGATCAGAGGCCCGCGGGGCGGGTTGGGCCCGGGAGGCTCAGAAGTCCTCGTCCAGGTCGACCGTGCCCTCGACGGCGACCTGATACGCCGACGGACGGCGCTCGAAGAAGTTCGTCAGCTCCTGGACGCCCTGCAGCTCCATGAAGGAGAACGGGTTCTGCGAGCCGTACACCGGCGCGAAGCCGAGGCGGACCAGGCGCTGGTCCGCGACGCACTCCAGGTACTCGCGCATCGACTCGGTGTTCATGCCCGGCAGTCCCTCGCCGCACAGGTCGCGGCCGAACTGCAGCTCCGCCTCCACGGCCTCCTTCAGCATGTCGGTGACCTGCTGCTGAAGGGAGTCGTCGAAGAGCTCCGGCTCCTCCTTGCGGACGGTGTCCACGACCTCGAACGCGAAGTTCATGTGCATGGTCTCGTCGCGGAACACCCAGTTGGTGCCCGTGGCCAGGCCGTGCAGGAGACCGCGGGAGCGGAACCAGTACACGTACGCGAAGGCGCCGTAGAAGAACAGGCCCTCGATGCACGCGGCGAAGCAGATCAGGTTCAGCAGGAAGCGACGGCGGTCGGCCTTCGTCTCCAGCCGCTCGATCTTCTCGACCGAGTCCATCCACTTGAAGCAGAACTGCGCCTTCTCGCGGATGGAGGGGATCTCCTCGACCGCGTCGAAGGCGGCCGCGCGGTCGTCCGGGTCGGGCAGGTAGGTGTCGAGCAGCGTCAGATAGAACTGGACGTGCACGGCCTCCTCGAACAGCTGGCGCGACAGGTACAGGCGCGCCTCCGGGGAGTTGATGTGCTTGTAGAGCGTCAGCACCAGGTTGTTCGAGACGATCGAGTCGCCCGTCGCGAAGAACGCGACCAGACGGCCGATCATGTGCTGCTCGGCCGGCGTCAGCTTCGCGAGGTCGGCGACGTCCGAGTGGAGGTCGACCTCCTCGACCGTCCACGTGTTCTTGATCGCGTCCCGGTAGCGCTCGTAGAAGTCCGGGTAGCGCATGGGGCGGAGCGTGAGCTCGAAGCCCGGGTCCAGGAGGTGCTTGTTCTCGTTGGAGCTCATTACTGGCAGGCCTCGCAGGACTCGGGGTTCTCAAGGGAGCAGGCGAGCGCCTCCGCGTCGGCCACGGCCTGCGGGAGCGCCGCCGGGGTGGCGGCCTGCGCGGCGCGGGCGATCCTCGTCGCCGGGCGCGAGCGCAGGTAGTAGGTGGTCTTCAGGCCCTGCTTCCAGGCGTACGCGTACATCGAGCTGAGCTTGCCGATGGTGGGCGTCTCCAGGAAAAGGTTCAGCGACTGCGACTGGTCGAGGAACGGGGTACGGGCCGCCGCCATGTCGATCAGGCCCCGCTGCGGGATCTCCCACGCCGTGCGGTAGAGCTCGCGCACCTCGGCCGGGATCCAGCCGAAGCCCTGCACCGAGCCGGAGGCGTCGCGCAGCGCCTCGCGGGTCTGCGCGTCCCACACGCCGAGCTGCTTCAGCTCCTCCACCAGGTACGCGTTGACCTGGAGGAACTCACCGCTCAGCGTCTCGCGCTTGAAGAGGTTGGAGACCTGCGGCTCGATGCACTCGTACACGCCCGCGATCGAGGCGATCGTCGCCGTCGGGGCGATGGCCAGGAGCAGCGAGTTGCGCATGCCGGTCTTCGCGACCCGGGCGCGCAGCGCGTCCCAGCGCTCCGGCCAGTTCAGCTCCACGTCGTAGTGGTCCGGGTGCAGGACGCCGCGGGCGGTGCGGGTCTGCTCCCAGGCCGGCAGTGGGCCGCTGCGCTCGGCGAGGTCGCAGGAGGCCTCGTACGCGGCCAGCATGATGCGCTCGGAGAGCTTGGTGGACAGGGCCTTCGCCTCGGGGGAGTCGAAGGGCAGCTTCAGCTTGAAGAAGACGTCCTGGAGGCCCATCGCGCCCAGGCCCACCGGACGCCAGCGGGCGTTGGAGCGGCCGGCCTGCTCGGTCGGGTAGAAGTTGATGTCCACCACGCGGTCGAGGAAGGTCACGGCGGTGCGGACGGTCTCGTCCAGGCGCTCCCAGTCGATCTCCCCGTCCACCACGAAGGCGCCCATGTTGACCGAGCCGAGGTTGCAGACGGCCGTCTCGCCGTCGTTGGTGACCTCGATGATCTCGGTGCACAGGTTGGAGGAGTGGACGACCGAGCCCGGCTCGGCGGTCTGGTTCGCCGTGCGGTTGGAGGCGTCCTTGAAGGTCATCCAGCCCTGGCCGGTCTGCGCGAGGGTGCGCATCATCCGGCCGTACAGGTCGCGGGCGGGCATGGTCTTGCGGGCCAGGCCCGCCGCCTCGGCCTTGCGGTAGGCGGCGTCGAACGCGTCGCCCCACAGGTCGACGAGCTCGGGAACGTCGGCCGGGGAGAACAGCGACCAGTCGGCGTCGGCGTTGACCCGGCGCATGAACTCGTCCGGTACCCAGTGGGCCAGGTTCAGGTTGTGCGTACGGCGCTGGTCCTCACCGGTGTTGTCGCGGAGCTCCAGGAACTCCTCGATGTCCGCGTGCCAGGTCTCCAGGTAGACGGCGGCGGCGCCCTTGCGGCGGCCGCCCTGGTTCACGGCGGCGACGGAGGCGTCGAGGGTCTTCAGGAACGGCACGATGCCGTTGGAGTGGCCGTTGGTGCCGCGGATCAGCGAACCGCGGGCGCGGATGCGGGAGTACGACAGACCGATGCCGCCGGCGTGCTTGGAGAGACGGGCGACCTGGTGGTAGCGGTCGTAGATCGAGTCCAGCTCGTCCAGCGGGGAGTCCAGCAGGTAGCAGGAGGACATCTGCGGGTGGCGGGTGCCGGAGTTGAAGAGCGTGGGGGAGGACGGCAGGTAGTCGAGGCGGCTCATCAGCCGGTAGAGCGAGGCCACTTCCTCGAGGGCCTGGACGGACTCGTTCTCGGCGAGACCGCAGGCCACGCGCAGCATGAAGTACTGCGGGGTCTCGATCACCTGGCGGGTGAGGGGGTGGCGCAGCAGGTAGCGGCTGTGCAGGGTGCGCAGGCCGAAGAAGCCGAAGCGGTCGTCGGCGCCCTCGGCGAGGGTGTGTTCCACCAGCGCGTCCAGGCGCCTCGCGTGGGTCGTCACGAACTCGGCCGTGCGGTCGGCGATGAGGCCCTCGCGGTGGCCGACCTCGACGGAGGCCGAGAAGGAGGTGGAGCCCTGGCCCGCGGCCTCGTCGCGCACCGCCAGCGTCAGCAGCCGCGCGGCGAGCTTCGAGTACGCCGGGTCCTCGGAGATCAGGCCGGCGGCGGCCTCGGTGGCCAGCCCGCGCAGTTCGGCCTCGTCGGCGGCGGCGCTGCGGCCGCGCAGCGCGGCGGCGGCGACGCGGCCGGGGTCGGTGTCGGGGAGGTCCGCCGTCAGTTCGGTGAGGGTACGCAGCAGCGTGGCCCCCGGGCCCTCGGTGTTGTCGCCAGAAACGGACTCGGCGCGCGGTGCGGAAGGCGCGATGGTCACGGCGGGAGCTCTCCCTCGCTCGGCCCGGATCGACGGCGGGCGGGCACGGGGAGGCGCATGCGGGCGTGGCAGGTACGCGTACACCGCATGGCGTCCACCGGCCCAACCGCGAGGCCCGGACGTATCGGCACCCGGTTCGGTCGACCCGGGCGCACCGTCGGCAGGTCCTCGGACTTCATGTCCGGTATCCGGACACTTCATACCGTTGCGGGACAGTTCCGGATTCACACCGGATTCCCCTGCGGCGACAGCAGGCTTGAGCATACATGTGGGGGGCCGCAGTTGCGTGACCCCCCACATGTTGTGTCGGTGTGGCTACAGCTCTAGACGGTACGTGAGCAAGGTGAGCCCGGGAACCGGCGCCCAGTCCCGCTCCGGCGTACGGATGAACCCGAGCCGCTCGTAGATCCGCTGGGCCCCGGTCATGCCGCGCTGGGTGGACAGCACCAGGTGCGTGACGCCCGCCAGCTCCCGCGCGCGGGCCACGCACGCCCGCACCAGCGCCTCGCCGGCGCCGCGTCCGCGCGCCTCGCGGGAGACGGCCAGCATCCGGAACTCGGCCTCGCCGGGCCCGGCTATGTCGGCCAGCGGACTGCCGGGCGGGGCGAAGGTCACCCCGCCGAGCACGGCGCCCTCCTCGACGGCCACGAGCACCTCCCCGTCGGCGGCCCGCCCGGCGACATCGCGCAGCACGGCCGCGTAGAACGCCTCACCGGAGCCCAGGAGCCCGTCGCCCAGATAGGCCTGCGCGGTGATCTCACCCAGCTGCTCGTACTCGGCGGGCAGCGCCGTCCTGATCACTATGTCCATGGGACCGAGTGTGCAGGACGGGTGTCGGTGCCCGGCGCCATCGTGGGAGATCACCCTGCAGACCGAAGTCCTCAAGGACTGGGTGCGCTGAACGACCCGAAGGCCCCGCCGCGCAATGCGGCGGGGCCTTCGGTGCAGGCGGGGTCAGCAGCAGCCGAAGCCCTCGCGGGGGTCCGCCTCGCGGGCGTCCGTGCGGGCGCGTTCGAAGGCGCGGCGGGTCATGACCTGCGCGTCCGGGTCGTGGCCGCGGGCGTGGGCGACGTAGCGGTCGTACGCCGCCTCGCCGGAGAACTCGCGTACGTAGTACCGGACCTTGGCCAGCCGCTCCCGCAGGGAGGTCATGCCACGGGCTCCTTGACGTGGCCGCCGCCCGAGTCCAGCCCGGCCGCGGTCAGCTCCGCCTTCTCCTCGGCCGTCGGGAACAGCCCGGCCGGCGCGACGATCTTCGACTCGGCCCACGGGACCTCGGCCAGCTTCACCGACTCCGGGTTGCTGATCGCCTTGAAACAAGTCCGGGCCGCGTCGGCCAGCACGATGATGATCAGCACTGCGAACAGGGCGCACAGGACCCCGTCCACCGTGGCGTTGGTGACCACCGTGTGCATCTCGTCCATGTTCTTGGCGGGCGGCAGCACCTTGTCCGCGTCGATGCCGGCCTGGTACTTGTCGCGCTGGGCGAAGAAGCCGACCCGGACGTCCTCGGAGAAGATCTTCTGGTAGCTCGCGGTGAGCGTCACCGTGGCGTCCCAGGCCAGCGGGACCGCCGTCACCCAGGCCCACTTCAGCCGCCCCGACTTCACCAGCAGCGTGGTGCAGACCGCCAGGGCGACGGCGGCCAGCAGCTGGTTCGCGATGCCGAACAGCGGGAACAGCTGGTTGATGCCGCCCAGCGGGTCCTTCACGCCGACCCACAGGAAGTAGCCCCAGCCGCCGACCACGACGGCGCTGGCCAGCCAGACGCCCGGCTTCCAGCTGACGTCCTTGAAGGACTTGTGCACGTTGCCCAGGGTGTCCTGGAGCATGAAGCGGCCGACCCGGGTGCCCGCGTCGACCGTGGTGAGGATGAACAGCGCCTCGAACATGATCGCGAAGTGGTACCAGAACGCCTTCATCGAGCCGCCGCCGATCACCGAGGCGAAGATCTCCGACATTCCGAGTGCGAAGGTCGGCGCGCCACCGGTACGGGAGAGCAGGCTGGTCTCCTCCACGTCCTTCGCGGCCTGGGCCAGCGCCTCCGGCGAGATGGCGAAGCCGAAGTTCGTCACCGCCTGCGAGGCCGACTCCACCGTGGTGCCGATGACGCCGCCGGGGGAGTTGATGGCGAAGTAGAGACCGGGCTCCAGGATGCAGGCCGTGATCACGGCCATGACGGCGACGAACGACTCGGTGAGCATCGCCCCGTAGCCGATCATCCGGACCTGGGTCTCCTTCTGGATCATCTTCGGGGTGGTGCCCGAGGAGACCAGGGCGTGGAAGCCCGACAGGGCGCCACAGGCGATCGTGATGAACACGAACGGGAACATCGAACCGGCGAAGACCGGGCCGTCCCCGCGCGAGGCGAAGTCGGTGACCGCGGGCATCTTCAGCGTGGGCATCGCGATGAACACGCCGACGGCCAGCAGGGCGATGGTGCCGACCTTCATGAAGGTGGAGAGGTAGTCGCGCGGTGCGAGCAGCATCCAGACCGGCAGCACCGAGGCCAGGAAGCCGTACACGATCATCCAGATGACCAGCGTCTCCTTCTCCAGGGTGAAGGTGTCCGCCAGCGAGGATTCCGCGACCCAGCCACCCGCGACGATGGCGAGCAGCAGCAGGGCCACACCGATCAGGGAGACCTCGGTGACCCGGCCGGGTCGCAGGACGCGCAGGTAGAAGCCCATGAAGAGGGCGATCGGGATCGTCATGCCGATGGAGAAGACGCCCCAGGGCGAGTGCGCCAGGGCGTTGACGATGACCAGCGCGAGCACGGCCAGCAGGATGATCATGATGGCGAACACGGCGATCAGGGCGGCGGCTCCGCCCACGGGGCCGATCTCGTCCCGGGCCATCTGGCCGAGCGAACGGCCGTCGCGCCGGGTGGAGAAGAACAGCGTCACCATGTCCTGCACGGCGCCCGCGAAGATCACGCCCACGACGATCCAGATGGTGCCGGGCAGATATCCCATCTGCGCGGCGAGCACCGGTCCGACGAGCGGTCCGGCGCCGGCGACGGCGGCGAAGTGGTGGCCGAAAAGAACCCGTCGGTCGGTGGGATGGAAGTCGACACCGTTGTCAAGGCGTTCGGCGGGGGTCGCCCGCGTCTTGTCCACCTTCAGTACGCGGTGGGCGATGAACCGCGAGTAGAAGCGGTAGCCGATCGCGTACGAGCCAAGCGCGGCGGCGAGCAGCCACGCGGCGGAGATCTCCTCGCCGCGCGAAAGGGCCAGGACGCTCCAGCCGAGGGCGCCGACGAGTCCGACGAGCACCCATGCGGCGATGGACTTCGGGGAGGGCGAGCCCGGCCTGCTGCCCGGACCCGCCGCGTTCCGTTGTGTCCCAGTTGCTTCCGGTTCAGGCATGACCCTCGTCCCATCGTCGATCATCTGCGTAAGCGCAGGGAATCTACGGGGGATTGCCTGGTGAACGTAAGACCCCGTCCGTATTCCGGTATTCCGCTTCCCGGTATATAGGGACGGAAGTCAGACGGAACGCCGTCGGGCCTCCGGTGGTCCTCCGGCGGGCCTCGGCCGCCCGCCGGTCCTCCGCGGCCTCGGCCGCCCGCCCGTCCTCAGGCGGCGGGCCGCTTGAGCCGGGCGACGAACTTGTACCGGTCGCCGCGGTACACCGACCGCACCCACTCCACGGGCTCCCCGTCCGCGTCGAGCGAGTGCCGGGAGAGCATCAGCATCGGCAGGCCGACGTCGGTGCCGAGCAGGCCGGCCTCGCGCGGGGTGGCCAGCGAGGTCTCGATCGTCTCCTCGGCCTCGGCGAGGTGGACGTCGTAGACCTCGGCGAGGGCGGTGTAGAGGGAGGTGTACTTGACCAGCGAACGGCGCAGGGCGGGGAAGCGCTTCGCCGACAGGTGCGTGGTCTCGATGGCCATCGGCTCACCGCTGGCCAGCCGCAGCCGCTCGATGCGCAGGACCCGCCCACCGGTGGTGATCTTGAGGAGTCCGGCGAGGGTGTCGTCGGCCGTCACGTAGCCGATGTCCAGGAGCTGGGAGGTCGGTTCCAGCCCCTGGGCGCGCATGTCCTCGGTGTACGAGGTGAGTTGGAGGGCCTGCGAGACCTTGGGCTTGGCGACGAAGGTCCCCTTGCCCTGGATCCTCTCCAGCCGGCCCTCGACGACGAGCTCCTGGAGGGCCTGGCGGACGGTGGTCCGCGAAGTGTCGAATTCGGCCGCGAGCGTGCGCTCCGGCGGCACCGGAGTGCCGGGCGGCAGCGTTTCGGTCATGTCGAGCAAGTGCCGCTTGAGTCGGTAGTACTTGGGTACACGCGCCGTGCGGGTGGCCGCCCCGCCTTCCGGCTCCGTGATCGCCCCTTCGGTGGCCATCGCCGCCCGCCTTCCCGACTCCAGTTTCGCTGCCGTCACCGGCTCCTCCGATATGTGCGGTCACATCGTGACACGTGCGGGGGGACAGGCCTTCTCTCTCCCCAGGTGTCGGTCCGATAACGGACCGAGCACCCGCTCATTAGACCCTTGACACCCCTAAAGGTCTAGGCCAAGCTCCAGCTACTGGTCTAAACCAATATGGATCAGATCCCAGCCCCACGGCAGTACTTCGCGTATGTCACCGCGGCGGGCAAGGGAAGTGCAGGCAGGCATCCCTGAGGAGGGTGGCGTGAAGCGCAAGCTCATCGTGGCGGTCAGTGTCGCGGGCATGTTGGCGGGAGTCGCGGCGTGCGGCAACGGCGACGACAGCAAGGCCAAGGCCGACGCGGGCCCCAAGGAGATCACCGTCTGGGTCATGGACGGCTCCGCGCCGAAGGCCTGGATCGAAGAGGTCAACAAGGAGTTCTCGGCCAAGCACCCCGGTGTCACGGTCAAGGTCGAGGAGCAGAAGTGGACCGGCATCCAGGAGAAGGTGACGACGGCCCTCTCCGAGAACACCCCTCCGGACGTCCTTGAGCTCGGCAACACCCAGACCGCCGGCTACGCGGTCACCGGCGGCCTCGCCGACCTGACGAAGGACAAGGCCCAGCTCGGCGCCGACGCCTGGCAGAAGAGCATGCTCGCCTCGGCCGAGGTCGACGGCAAGCTCTACTCCGCCCCGTGGTACGCCGCCAACCGCGTCGTCATCTACGACAAGAAGGCCTTCGAGAAGGCCGGCGTCACCCCGCCGAAGACCCGCGACGAGTGGGTCGCCGGTCTCGAGAAGCTGAAGGCGGCCGACCCGGCCTCGCAGCCGATCTACCTGCCCGGCCAGAGCTGGTACGTCCTCGCCGGCCTGATCTGGGACGAGGGCGGCGACCTCGCCGTCAAGGACGGCGACAAGTGGAAGGGTGCGCTGGGCACCCCGCAGGCCGCCTCCGCGATGGAGTTCTACAAGAAGCTCCAGTCCTTCTCCACCGCCCCCAAGGACAAGGACGAGGCCAACCCGCAGCAGTCCACCGACATCGTCCCCAAGGGCGGCGTCTCCTCCTGGATCGGTCTCGGCTGGGAGGCCGGCGGTGCCGAGAAGGCCCTGAAGGACGCGGGCAAGGAAGCCGACTTCGGCTACTTCCCGATCCCGGGCAAGACCGCTGACAAGACCAGCACCGTCTTCCTCGGCGGCTCGAACCTCGCGGTGGCCGAGCGCTCCAAGAACAAGGAGCTCGCCAAGGAGTGGCTGGCCCTCGCCGCCGGCAAGGACCAGATGACCAAGTACGCCGCCGAGACGAAGGGTGCGCTGCTCCCGAACCAGGTCGGCGCCAACTTCACCCCCGCCGCCGGCTCCTTCGCGGAGGCCATGGGCAAGGCCGGCGTCAACGGCAAGATCACCCCGGTCACCCCGGGCTGGGCGAACGTCGAGACCGAGCCGAACCCCATCAAGGAGTTCATGACCAAGGTCCTGAAGGGTGAGGACGCCGCCAAGGCGGGCGCGGACGCGGACAAGGAAATCGCGAACCGCATCAACAAGTAGTCCCACCCCGCAGTACCGGCTGCACCCGCAGCACGCGCAGTACCCAGCAGTGTGAACGCACCGGGGGGTGCGGCAGGCGCCCGCAGCGTCCGCCGCGCCCCCGGTCGCGCATGTGACTCCACAGTCAACCGCGAGGAAACGAAGACCATGACTGTGCACTCCCAGGGGGCGGCGACCAGCGCTCCACAGGACGCACCGATGAAGTCCGCCGTGCCGCCGCCGAAGGCACCGGCCAGCGGGAGCGACCGCGGCCGTACGTCTCCTCGCGGGGCCAGGAAGTCGCTCCCGTCGGGGTGGCTGCCCTACCTGCTGATCGGGCCCGCGGTGCTCAGCCTCGCGGTCCTCCTGCTGTACCCGCTGATCAAGAACGTGATCCTGTCCTTCCAGGACATCAACAAGATCGAGTTCATCCAGCGGAAGTACCCCTTCGCCGGGTTCGGCAACTACACGGAACTGCTCGGCGACGCGAACTTCTGGACCGTGGTCGTCCGGAGCTTCGGCTTCACCCTGGCCAACGTCGCACTGATCATGGTGCTCGGCAGCCTCATCGGGATCCTGCTGAACAAGCTCGGCACGAAGATGCGCCTGGTCCTGTCGATGGCGCTGGTGATGGCCTGGGCCATGCCGATCGTCGCCTCCGTCCAGGTCTTCAAGTGGCTCTTCGACGAGCAGTTCGGCGTCATGAACTGGCTCATGCGCACCGCCGGCTTCGTCGGCTACGAGCAGCACAACTGGATGGAGACCGGCCTCTCCACCCTGGTCATCGTCACGATCCTGGTGGTCTGGGGCTCCATCCCCTTCGTCGCGCTCAACATGTACGCCGGTCTGACCACCGTCGGTTCCGAGCTGTACGAAGCCGCCCGGATGGACGGCGCCAACGGCTGGCAGACCTTCTGGAAGATCGTCTTCCCGAACCTCAAGCCCTTCTTCCTCGTCACCACGTTCCTCGAGGTGATCTGGGTCTTCAAGGCCTTCACCCAGGTCTACGCGATGAACAAGGGCGGCCCCGACCGCGCCTCCGAGATCCTGCCGGTCTTCGCCTACGTCGAGGGCCAGAGCCAGGCCCACTACGGTCTCGCCGCCGCGATCTCCGTCCTGACGATCGTGATCCTCGTGATCGTCATGTCCTTCTACTTCCGCCTGATCCTGAAGCAGGAGGAGGAGCAGTGAGCACCACCACCGCCCCGAAGCCCGCGCCGTCCGGCCCCTGCGCGCCGTCCGCGAAGCCCGCGCAGAAGCTCCGTACGCGCCGTCCGGTCCGCCCCGGAGCCGTCGCCAAGAACGTGGGCGCGCTCCTGGTGGCCCTCGTCTTCGTCTTCCCCGTGTACTGGATGTTCTCCTCGGCGCTCAAGCCGTCCAGCGAAATCCTCACCAAGGACCCGGTCTTCGTCTTCACCCCGACGCTGGACAACTTCACCAAGGCCACCGGGGTCGACCAGTTCTGGACGTACGTCACCAACAGCGTCCTGGTCACCGTCGGCGCCGTGCTGCTGGCCCTGATCGTCGCGCTCGCCGCGAGCTTCGCCATCGCCCGCATGAAGTTCAAGGGCCGCAAGGGCCTCGTACTCGCCGTGATGATGGCGCAGATGGCCCCCTGGGAGGTCATGGTCATCGCGATGTACATGATCGCCCGCGACAGCGAGATGCTGAACAGCCTCCCGCTGCTCACCGCGATCTACTTCGTGATGGTCCTCCCCTTCACCATCTGGACGCTGCGCGGCTTCATCGCCGCCGTCCCGGTGACCCTGGAGGAGGCCGCCCAGATCGACGGCTGTACCCGCGGCCAGGCCTTCCGCAAGGTGATCTTCCCGCTGCTGGCCCCCGGCCTGATGTCCACCTCGCTCTTCGGCTTCATCACCGCCTGGAACGAGTTCGCGATGGTCCTGATCCTGAACAAGGACAAGTCCGCGCAGACCCTGCCGCTCTGGCTCACCGAATTCCAGAGCGCCTTCGGCAACGACTGGGGCGCCACCATGGCCGCGTCTTCCCTGTTCGCCGTGCCGGTCCTGCTGATCTTCATCTTCCTCCAGCGCAAGGCCGTCGGCGGCATGACCGCCGGCGCCGTGAAGGGATAACGGCACCATGACTGTCCTTGCGCACAAGGTGACCGCCTCTGATTCGAACGACAGGGTCACCCGCGACGCCCTCGCCGTCCTCCAGCCCGGCTTCGAGGGCACCACCGCCCCCGCCTGGCTGCTCCGGCAGGTCGCCGAAGGCCTCACCGCCGTCGGCCTGTTCGGCCGCAACATCACCTCGCCCGAGCAGCTCGCCGCGCTGACCGCGCAGCTGCGCGCGGAGCGCGACGACGTGCTGGTCGCCATCGACGAGGAGGGCGGCGACGTCACCCGCCTCGAGGTCCGCGGCGGCTCGTCCTTCCCCGGCAACCTGGCGCTCGGCGCCGTCGACGACACCGACCTCACCCGGGACGTGGCCCGCGAGCTGGGCCGGCGCCTCGCCGAATGCGGGGTCAACCTCAACTGGGCCCCGTCCGCGGACGTCAACTCCAACCCGGACAACCCGGTGATCGGCGTACGGTCCTTCGGCGCCGACACCCACCTCACGGCCCGGCACACCGCCGCGTACGTCGAGGGCCTCCAGGCCGCCGGGGTCGCCGCGTGCACCAAGCACTTCCCCGGCCACGGCGACACCAACGTCGACTCGCACCACGCGCTGCCGCGCATCGAGGTGGACCTGGACACCCTCCAGGCCCGCGAGCTCGTGCCCTTCCGGGCGGCGATCGAGGCCGGCACCAAGGCGGTGATGAGCGCGCACATCCTCGTGCCCGCGCTGGACCCGACCCGCCCGGCCACGCTCAGCCCGCAGATCCTGACCGGTCTGCTGCGCAAGGAGCTCGGCTACGAGGGGCTGATCGTCACCGACGGCATGGAGATGAACGCCATCGCCGGGACGTACGGGATCGAGCGCGGCTCCGTCCTGGCCGTCGCGGCCGGCGCCGACGCGATCTGTGTCGGCGGCGGGCTCGCCGACGAGGCGACCGTACTGCGCCTGCGCGATGCGCTGGTCGCGGCCGTACGGGAGGGCACGCTGCCCGAGGAGCGGCTGGCCGAGGCCGCCGCGCGGGTCCGCGCGCTGGCGGACTGGACCCGCCGGGCCCGGCCGGACGCGCGACCGGAGGGGAGCCGCACGTCCGGCATCGGCCTGGAGGCGGCCCGTCGGGCGGTGGCCGTCACCGGCACGGGGGGCCCGCTCACGGCTGCCCCGTACGTGGCCACACTGGCCCCCGTCGCGAACATCGCGGTGGGCGACGAGACCCCGTGGGGGCTGGCCGCCGAACTGGCCGCGCTGGTGCCGGGGACGGCCTCGGGCGTCTACCCGGAGGGTGCGTCGGCGGCGGACGTCCTGGCGGCGGCGGGTGGCCGGACCGTGGTCGCGGTGGTGCGCGACGCGCACCGGCATCCGTGGATGACGGAGGTACTCGACGCGCTGGTCGCGGCGCGGGCCGACACGGTCGTGGTGGAGATGGGGCTTCCGCAGTCGGAGCCGCGGGGCCGCCTGTACGTCGCGACGCACGGCGCGTCCCCGGTCTGCGGCCGGGCCGCCGCGGAACTCCTCACGGGCAAGTAGCCCGCCGCCGCTGCTGGGGGCGCCGCCCCCAGACCCCCGCGCCTCAAACGCAGGCGGGGCTGAATTGCCCCAACCCGGCACGCGGCCGCCCGCGGCGCCGTTGCTGGGGCTCCGCCCCAGGCCCCGCGCCTCACACGCCGGCGGGGCTGGAGGGGGCTGGGGCTCTGTTTTTGACTCGTCGCGCAGGGGACTTGGGTTGCGCCAGGCGGCAGCAGCCACAATCCAGCCCCGCCGGCGATTGAGGCGCGGGGTGCGGGGCGGAGCCCCGGATTCTTGAGCCGCACCGGCGGACACGGCCCGGGTACGAACGAAGGCCGGGCTCCCTCCGAGGGAGCCCGGCCTTCGCGCCCTGCGGCTACAGGCCCTGCCAGGCGGGCTTGTTCGCGTACGTGTGCCGGAAGTAGTCGGCCAGCTTCAGCTTCGACGCGGCCGCCTCGTCCACGACGACGGTCGCATGCCGGTGCAGCTGCAGCGCAGACGCCGGGACCAGCGCGGACAGCGGCCCCTCGACCGTCTGCGCGACAGCCTCGGCCTTGCCCTCCCCGGTGGCCAGCAGCACCAGGTGGCGGGCGTCGAGGATGGTGCCGATGCCCTGCGTGATGACGTGGTGCGGCACCTGGTCTATGTCGTCGTCGAAGAACCGCGCGTTGTCCACGCGGGTCTGCTCCGTCAGCGTCTTGATCCGCGTGCGGGAGGCCAGCGAGGAGCACGGTTCGTTGAAGCCGATGTGCCCGTCCGTGCCGATGCCCAGCAGCTGGAGGTCCACACCCCCGGCCTCGGCCAGCGCGCGGTCGTACGCCTCGCACGCGCCCACGATGTCCTCGGCCGAGCCGTCGGGGCCCATGAACGAGGCCTCGGACAGCCCGAGCGGCCGGACGACCTCGCGCAGCACGACCGCGCGGTAGGACTCGGGGTGCCCGGCCGGCAGGCCGACGTACTCGTCGAGCTGGCAGATCCGCGCCCGGGACGCGTCGACCTCGCCCGCGCCGACCTTGGCGGCGAGGGCCTCGTAGATGGGCAGCGGGGTAGAGCCGGTTGCCACGCCGAGCAGGGCCTCGGGCTTGCGGCGGACCAGTGCGGCCATGGCCTCCGCGATGAGCTCGCCGCCTGCCTTGGCGTCCGGGACGATGACAACTTCCACGCGGGGCCTGCCGATCTGAAGGGTGTCCCCCCGGCGGGGCGAGGAGAGAATGGGCATGTTGTGGTATAGACCAATCTAGCAGAGCCGGGCCCCGCACACCCCGGTTCGCGCCCATTCCCATGGTGGTCCGAATCCCCGCAGGCGCATCCCGGCGCCCCGGGGCGAGACGGGGGCCGTGCCCGTCATGGAACGCCCCGGCAGCATGATGATCGGCGAGATCGGACAGCAGTCCGAGGGGGGAACCGACTCCTGGCCGCCGGGCCGGGCCGATCCCGAGACCGCCCGCGTCGGCGAGGCGCTCCAGCCCGTACCGGACCGGCTGCGCGGCCGTGGCGCGGACAGTGTGTCGCGTGGGTTCGAAGGGGCGGGCCGAGGCTGCAGGCGCCGGATTCGGGCGCCACGGGCGCCGGCCAAAGGCATCGAGACCCGCTAGGGCGGGTGGATCGCGCGTATGTCGCTTCGGGTTTCCTCTGGGCCACGGTGCCCGACGGGACCCTCAGCCCGTCCGGCACCGTAGCCCGGAGTACTTACGGCCGAGGGTGTGCGGTTCCCGCGGCCGGTTTGGAGGTGCCTGCGCGGTCAGGGCAGAGCGCGCGGCTTACCTCGATCCGTCCTCCTGTGCGGGGAGGGCGGAAGCTTAAGGCAATTGTGGACTAGACCATTCTGCTCTGTCCATCCAATGACGGGACCCGGAATGCCGTCACTTCCTCCAACAGTACGCGTCCTGGGCCCCTCCTGTGTACTCCCGGGTATTCCCGTGGGGAAAGTCATGAGGCGTACCCGGGGTACGCTCGCCACGTGCCCTCCATGAACGACCTCGTACGCCAGCACACCGCTCTCAGTGAAACCGAGCTGGAGTGGCTCCACCTGCTGGTCTCGGAATGGCAGCTGCTCTCCGACCTGTCCTTCGCCGACCTCGTGCTGTGGGTGCCCACCTTGGACGGCACCCGGTACGTCTCGGTCGCGCAGATGCGCCCGAACACCGGGCCCACCTCGTACCAGGACGACATGGTCGGCCACCTGGTGCCGCGCGGCCGCCGTCCCCTGCTCGACGCGGCGCTCGACGAGGGCCGGATCGTGCGCGAGGGCGACCCGGAGTGGCGCGAGGAGGTGCCGGTGCGCGTCGAGTCGATCCCCGTGCGCCGGGAGGGCCGGGTCCTGGGCGTGATCGCCCGCAACACCAACCTGCTCACTGTGCGTACACCGAGTCGGCTGGAGCTCACCTACCTCCAGTCCGCCTCCGACCTGGCCCAGATGATCGCGGCGGGCTCCTTCCCGTTCCCCGGCCAGCAGGTCGACATGGACGCCTCCCCGCGCGTCGGGGACGGCCTGATCCGGCTCGACGCCGACGGCGTGGTCACGTACGCCTCCCCGAACGCGCTCTCCGCCTACCACCGGCTCGGCCTCGCCTCCGACCTGGTCGGGCAGCACCTCGGCGACACCACCACCGAACTCGCCCCCTCCCGCGGCCCGGTGGACGAGGCCCTGGTCAAGCTGGCCAGCGGCTGGGCCCCGAGGGAGACCGAGGTCGAGGGCAACGGCGGGGTCATCCAGCTGCGCGCCATCCCGCTGAAGCCGAAGGGGACGCGGATCGGTTCTCTGGTGCTGTGCCGCGACGTCACCGAACTGCGCCGTCGCGAACGTGAACTGATCACCAAGGACGCGACCATCCGGGAGATCCACCACCGGGTGAAGAACAACCTCCAGACCGTGGCGGCGCTGTTGCGGCTCCAGTCCCGTCGCATGGATTCGCCCCAGGGCCGCGAGGCGCTCAACGAGGCCGTGCGCCGGGTCGGTTCGATCGCGATCGTGCACGAGACGCTGTCTCAGAACCTCGACGAGCGGGTCGAGTTCGACGAGATCGCCGACCGGGTGATCGCGATGGTCTCCGAGATCTCGCCGGGCAAGGTCGACTGCCGGCGCACCGGCCGGTTCGGAATCCTGGACGCGGAGGTCGCTACTCCGCTGTCGATGGTGCTGACCGAGATCCTGCAGAACGCCCTGGAGCACGCCTTCACCCAGGGGGAGCGGGGCACGGTGGAGGTGTCGGCCATCCGCAGCGGAACCGGTCGCGCCGACGGGCGGCTGCTGATCACCGTGCTCGACGACGGCAGCGGCCTGCCCGAGGGATTCGATCCCCAGCGGGCGGGCAACCTCGGGTTGCAGATCGTACGCACCCTCGTCGAGGGGGAGCTCGGCGGAACCTTCGACATGGTCCGGGTGCAGCCGCGCGGCACCAAGGTCGTCCTCGACATTCCGTCCAGCCCGCAGAAGTAGCGGGGGCTGCGTCACCCAGTGTGACGGAACGGCTCCCGGCCGGTCCCCGGACAGCACTGAGCCCCGGACCGAATGGTTCCCGGTCCGGGGCTCAAGAGCACGTTGCTAAGCGCTTATACGGGTACTACGCGCTGCGCGTCGAGGCTCGAAAGTCGTTGTCAGGCGCTGGCGTTGCGCGCCCGGTTGCGAGCGGCGCGGCGCTTCATTGCGCGGCGCTCATCCTCGCTGAGACCGCCCCAGACACCGGAGTCCTGACCGGACTCGAGCGCCCACTGCAGGCACTGCTCCATGACGGGGCAGCGGCGGCAGACGGCCTTGGCTTCCTCGATCTGCAGCAGCGCAGGACCGGTGTTGCCGATGGGGAAGAACAGCTCCGGGTCTTCCTCACGACAAACGGCGTTGTGACGCCAGTCCATGGCTGCTACCTCTCTTGATGTGACTTGCACGTTGCTTGTGAATGTGAACGCTTTCACGAATCCCCCCGTGGGGGAAGGGCCGACACCCAGTTGCCTGGTGTGGTCCGAAGATTCGTGGAGGGGTTCTGGCGGTCTGTGTGGGTGCCGGTTCTGCGGGCTGTCCCGATCGCCATGTAGAGATTCGCAAACCTCGGACGGGGATACAACCCCTTCCGGAAAGTTTTTTTTGATTCGTCGGTGTCTACTAGGTCACAGCCCTACTTCGTGGGGGTGGACCAGCGTGTAAACGTTCGAGTGAAAGGACTTTGGCCTCTTCCACTCACACAATCACACGCAGTGCCCGCCGTACGCCTGTGAACCGAACGCTGGTGCGCAGACCGAGGTGGTCTCCGTCCATCTGGAACGGAAGCGGAACCTTCGAATGCAAGGTGAAGTCGGTCAGATCGTGCAGAGACACCGCGTGCTTGCCGTGCGGACCCCGTTCAGGAGTCGAGGTCAGGAGCTGTGTCGCGTAGCGCGCGACCGCCGGAGTTGACAAACGGTTGAGGGCCAGTACGTCAAGCGCAGTATCGAACGACGCCTCCGGGGAGGCGTAAAGCGGGCGATTGCCCAGATACGTCCACGGCGAGGTGTTGCAGACTATGGACAGCACCAGATCCGTCACCGGATCCGCGCCCGGACGCTCCAGGGTGACCGTGCCGTGCCGGCGGTTCGGCTCCTCCCAGAACTGGCGCATCAGCTGTCGCACGTACAGGGCATGCGTCGAACGCTTGCCGCGCTCGCGCTGCTGCTCGACCCGCCCCACCACGCCCGCGTCGAAACCGAAGCCCGCGCAGAAGGTGAACCAGCGAGCCGGGACCGACTCGTCCTCCGTGCCCGGGGTGCCGGCCGCCAGGCCCAGCCCCACGATCCGCTCGCGCCGCTCGCGCAGTGCGTCCAGCAGGGCGCCGGTCGCCTCGACCGCGTCGTTCGGCAGGCCGAGGGCGCGCGCGAAGACATTGGTGGAGCCGCCGGGCACCACGGCCAGCCGGGGCAGCCGTTCCGGATCGGGCCCGTCGTGCAGCAGTCCGTTGACCACTTCGTTGACCGTGCCGTCGCCGCCCAGGGCCACGACGAGGTCGAGCCCCTCGTGCGCGGCCCGGCGGCCCAGGTCCCGGGCATGGCCCCGGTACTCGGTGGTCACCGCCTCCAGCTTCATCTCGCTGGCCAGGGCGTGGGTCAGGACGTCGCGCGTGCGCGCACTGGTGGTCGTCGCTGCTGGGTTGGCCACGAGAAGTGCACGCATGAGCGCCAGACTACCCACCCGTTCCCAAGGCGTCCCTACTGCCCGTCCCCTCCGGCGTCCGGGGTACGCGGCTACCCTGCTGGAGTGAGTAAGAAGCAGCCCGCGAAAGCCGCCGCCCCCACCGCCCCCGCCGCCACTTCCACCGGCGCTCCCGCCGCCGAAGGTCCCGCCGCGCTGCCCGGCCGGCTGACCGCCGCCGCCGTGCTGACGGCCCTGGAAGGCCTGGCACTGGCCGGCCTCGGCGTCTACATGCTGTACGTGGGCATCGCGGGCGATCCCGACTCCCCGCAGCAGGCGGAGACGGGCGGCATCACCCTGCTCGCGCTCGCCGCGCTGCCGCTGGTCGCGGCCCGCGGTCTGCGCCTGGGCCGCAGCTGGAGCCGCGGCCCGGCACTGATCACCCAGCTGATGGCGCTGCCGGTGGCCTGGACCCTGTACAGCACCGGCGGCGCGATGATCGTCGCCGCGGTGGCCCTGGCCCTGGCGGCGGTGGCGGTCGCGGCCCTGCTGGTGAATCCGACGGCGACCGAGGCTCTGGGTATCGGGCCCGGACAACAGGCCCGATAGTCCGCTCCGCTCGTCCGCTTCTTCCCGCCCTACTCCTCGACGAGGAGCTTCTCGCGCAGCTGGGCCAGGGTGCGGGCCAGCAGGCGGGAGACGTGCATCTGGGAGATGCCGACCTCCTGGGCGATCTGCGACTGGGTCATGTTCCCGAAGAACCGAAGCAGCAGGATCCGCTTCTCCCGCGGCGGCAGGCCCTCCAACAGGGGCTTGAGGGACTCGCGGTACTCGACGCCCTCCAGGGCCTCGTCCTCCGCGCCCAGGGTGTCCGCGACCGCCGGCGACTCGTCGTCGGTGTCCGGGACGTCCAGCGAGAGCGTGCTGTAGGCATTGGCCGATTCCAGCCCCTCCAGCACCTCCTCCTCGGAGATCCCCAGCCGTTCGGCCAGTTCGTGCACCGTGGGGGAGCGGCCGTGCTGCTGGGACAGTTCCGCCGTGGCCGTCGTCAGCGAGAGCCGAAGCTCCTGCAGGCGCCGGGGTACGCGTACCGCCCAGCCCTTGTCGCGGAAGTGCCGCTTGATCTCGCCGACCACGGTGGGTGTGGCGTAGGTGGAGAACTCGACCCCGCGGTCCGGGTCGAAGCGGTCCACCGACTTGATCAGTCCGATGGTCGCGACCTGGGTCAGGTCGTCGAGCGGCTCACCGCGGTTGCGGAACCGCCGCGCCAGGTGCTCGACCAGCGGCAGGTGCATCCGTACGAGCCGGTTGCGCAGCTCGGCCTTCTCCACCGAGCCGTCGGGCAGCGCCCGCAGCTCGATGAACAGGGCGCGCGCCCCGCTGCGGTCGCGCGGATCCGGTAGCGGCGCGGTCGCCTGGAACGCGGGCGCTTCCGGCGGAACCGGTGCCTCCGGGGCCGTGGCAGCGGCCGCCGGTGGCTGCGCCACCTGTGGTTCTTCGTGCTGGTTGTCGCTCATAGGGCCCGCCCGTCGCTCCGCCGAGTCCAAAAAGCCGTCTTCCGCATCCGTGTCAGCCGGGTGCGGCCGGGCGTGCTGCTGCTCCGGGATGCCGCCGTCGACCTCGTGCCGTACCCGGGGCCGATCCCCGCCCCGCACCGGGATCTCCCCGCCGCTCACGCCGGGCCTGGTCCCGCGCCGCGTTGTTTGTGGAGACTGATGCTCACCGTCCGGTCCTCCTCGACCGTCGACTCGACCTTGCCGGCCAGCGCCGACAGTACGGTCCAGGCGAACGTGTCGCGCTCCGGCGCACGGCCGTCCGTGGTCGGCGCCGAGACGGTCACCTCCAGCGAATCGTCCACCAGCCGGAAGACGCAGCTGAGGACGGAGCCGGGCACGGCCTGCTGGAGCAGGATCGCGCAGGCCTCGTCCACCGCGATGCGGAGGTCCTCGATCTCGTCGAGGGTGAAGTCCAAACGTGCTGCGAGACCGGCCGTGGCCGTGCGCAGCACCGACAGGTAGGCACCCGCAGCGGGCAGCCGGACTTCCACGAAGTCCTGGGTCCCGGGCTCGCCTGCGATCTGGGACACCCTCACCTCCAAGGTGGTACGAGCTCTGTTCGCCGGTGACGCTACCGCGATCCGGGCGATCGTGTCGCGGCACCCCTCGTGATGCCCGCTGGAGGAACCCCTTCCCACGGCCAGTGACTGATGGTAAGCCCATGGGTACGCACAGTGGCTAGGGGTCTGCGGGGTCAAATCGGGGGAACCGGCGGAGGGTTGACCTACCCCGCCTCAGACGATCGAACCGTCGACAAAACACCAGCGCCAGATCTCGCCCGGCTCGAAGCTCCGCATCACCGGGTGGCCGCTCTTCTCGTGGTGCGCGGTGGCGTGCCGGTAGGGGGAGGAGTCGCAGCAGGCCACGTATCCGCACTCCAGGCACATCCGCAGCTGCACGGGGTGGCTGCCGAGCGCCAGACATTCGGTGCAGGTCCGGTCAGAGGGGACGGGCTCGGGGCGCGGCAGTTCGGCAACGTGGGTGCACTCGCTCATGATGGCCAGCGTACGGCCAGGGTGCGGGTGCGCGATGGCTCCGACGACTACCGATGGGATCTTCGATGGAGGTCTTGCCGCTGGTGGCACTGGTCGCGGGAAGCGCGGTCGTCGCGGGCGCGGCGCGCCGGACACCGGTGCCCGCGCCGCTGCTGCTGGTCGCCGCCGGGCTGCTCGCGGGTTACCTGCCGGGGGTGCCCTCGTACGCGCTCGACCCGCACATCGTGCTGCCGCTGCTGCTCCCGCCGCTGCTGCACACGGCCGCGGTGGACAGCTCGTACCTGGACCTGCGGACGAACATCCGCCCCATCGCGCTGCTGTCGGTCGGCTACGTGCTGTTCGCGACGCTCGCGGTGGGGTACGCGGCCTACCTGGTGGTGCCGGGGCTGTCGCTGCCGGTCGCGCTGGTGCTGGGCGCGGTGGTCGCGCCGCCCGACGCGGTCGCCGCCACCGCGATCGCCCGCAAGCTCGGGCTGCCGAACCGGATCACGACGATCCTGCAGGGCGAGTCCCTGGTCAACGACGCCACGGCCATCACCGCGTACAAGGTGGCCCTCGCGGCCGCAGTCGGGGTGAGCGCCGGCTGGGCGGGCGGGATCGCCGAGTTCCTGCTGGCCTCCGTGGGCGGGATCGGCGTGGGCCTGCTGCTCATGGTGCCGATCCACCAGCTGCGCAAGCGGCTGAAGGAGCCGCTGCTCCAGAACACCCTCTCGCTGCTGATCCCCTTCGTGGCGTACGCGGCGGCCGAACGGGTGCACGCCTCCGGGGTGCTGGCGGTGGTGGTGGTGGCGCTGTACCTGGGGCACCGCAACTGGCAGGTGGACTTCGCCACCCGGCTCCAGGAGGAGGCGGTGTGGAAGATGGTCGCCTTCGTGCTGGAGTCGGTGGTCTTCGCGCTGATCGGACTCCAGCTGCCGGTGGTGCTGAAGGGGTTGGGGGAGTACGAGGGCGCGGCCGCGGCGGGGTACGCGGTCGTGGTGTTCCTCGCGGTGGTGGCGAGCCGGTTCCTGTGGGTGTTCCCCGCGACCTTCATGCCGCGCTGGATGTCGGAGCGGATCAGGACGCGGGAGCCGGACACCGACTGGAAGGCGCCGGTGGTCGTGGGGTGGGCCGGGATGCGGGGGGTGGTCTCGCTGGCGATCGCCTTCTCCGTGCCGATGCCGGTGCCGCACCGGAACCTGATCCTGTTCCTCACGTTCACGACGGTCATCGGCACGCTCGTCGTCCAGGGCCTCACGCTGCCGCCGCTGATCAAGGTGCTGCGGCTGCCGCCGCGGGACCTCCAGGCCGAGACGCTGGCGGAGGCGCAGGCGCAGAGCGAGGCTTCGCGGGCGGCGGACGAGCGGCTGTCGGAACTGCTGGAGTCGCCCGAGAACCAGCTGCCGCCGCCGCTGGCGGACCGGCTGCGCACGGTCCTGGAGCGGCGGCGCAACGCGGTGTGGGAGCGGCTGGGCGAGGTCAACCCGGTGACGGGGGAGTCGGCGGACGAGATCTACCGGCGCCTCGCGCGGGAGATGATCGAGTCGGAGCGGGAGGTCTTCGTGTCCCTGCGGGACCGCCGCCGGATCGACGACGAGATGCTGCGGGGGCTGCTGCGCCGCCTGGACCTGGAGGAGGCGGCGGCCTACCGCGAGGAGACCTGACACCCCCCCGCGCGGGGGGAACGGGATCGGCCAGGTCAGGGCCGGCCCGTGACGACGGCGGCCACGGTGGTGCCGCGGGGGAAGGCGCCCGACGCGGCGAGTTCGGTCAGGGCCCAGAGCAGCTTGGCGACGTAGATCCGCTCGACCGGGAGCCCGTGCCGGGACTCGAAGTCGGCGGCGAAGGCGTCCAGGGCGGCCGGGACGCGGGCGTAGCCGCCGTGGTGGAAGTCCTCGGCCAGGGCCCAGTCCCCGGCGGGACCGCCGAAGGCGGCCAGCTGGAGGGAACGTATCTCCGCGGCCAGGAAGCCGCCCGCCAGGACCGGTACGCCCAGCGCCCGCTGCCCGGGGTCCAGGCCGGCGGCCAGCCCGGCCAGGGTCCCGCCGGTCCCGCAGGCCACGGCCACCACGTCGGCCGCGCCGCGCAGCTCGCGGCCGAGTTCGGCGCAGCCGGTCAGGGCGAGGGCGTTGCTGCCGCCCTCGGGCACCCCGTAGGCCCCGCTCGCGCCCGCCCCGTCCAGCAGCCGGGCGAGCACCTCGGGCTCGGCCTTGCGGCGGTACTCCGACCGGGACACGAAGTGCAGCCGCATCCCGTCGGCCGCGCACTTGGCGAGGGAATCGTTGAGCGGGCGCCGGGCCAGCTCCTCGCCGCGCACGATGCCGACGGTCTCCAGGCCGAGCAGCCGCCCGGCCGCCGCGGTGGCCCGCAGGTGGTTCGAGTACGCCCCTCCGAAGGTCACCACGGCCCGCTGCCCGCCCGCCACGGCGGCCCGCAGATTGGGCGCGAGCTTGCGCCACTTGTTCCCCGGCAGCTCCGGGTGCACGAGATCGTCCCGCTTCAGCAGGAGGCGCACCCCCCGCCCGGCGAACCGCTCGTCGAGGATCTCGTCCAGCGGCGAGGGCGGCCGCGGCCGCAGGAGCGCGTCAGGATCGGCAGGGTGGTTCACCCACCCATTGTGGGCCGCTCCTGCCCGCGCCGTCGCACGTCAGAGCCACCCGCG
Source organism: Streptomyces sp. cmx-11-4 (assembly GCA_049998195.1). Lineage (GTDB taxonomy): Bacteria > Actinomycetota > Actinomycetes > Streptomycetales > Streptomycetaceae > Streptomyces. The sequence continues at coordinate 516,904 of JAEBET010000001.1, read as the reverse complement.
GGAACAGGTTTCCTACTTCAGGCGTTCGGCGACGCGGTGGCGCAGGGAGTCCATCGTGAAGCCCTTGGGGTCGATCTTGCCCGGCTGCCATTCCAGGTGGCCGATCACCGAGCGGGACGTCCAGGCGTGGACGCGGCACAGGGCCGCCGCCGCGCGGGTGATCGCGTCGAGCTGGACCGCCGGCCAGGGGTCCTTGCCGTCGCCGAGGTTCTCGCACTCGAAGCCGTAGAAGTGGCGGTTGCCGTCGGTGTCCGCGTGGTGGTCCGGCGGCAGCCGCTTCTCGGCGATCACCGCCGCCAGGACGTCGGAGTCCCCGGCGCCCGCGTGGTTGGCGCGGCCGTAGCCGACGAGGTGGACCCGGCCGTCCTTGGTGATCACGCCGTGGCAGAGCGGGCCGGGGAGGGCGGAGTGGCCGCGGCGGCAGAGGGACACGGTGTTCGCGGTGCCGTTCGAGACGGTGTGGTGGATCATCACCCCGTGCACGGGCCCCCAGGGGCCCTTGTGGTTGCGGTTGTGGGTGCGCCAGGCCCCCACCTCGACGACGGTCAGACCCTCGTCGCGCAGTGCGCCGACGAACCGGTCCGCGGACATGGGTGCGGCCATGGCCCCCTCCTCCCGTGGACACCCAGTGTGTCCACGTCACTACGCTCCGGTGTAGTGGAGGTGGGGCTTCCGCGCTAGTGGATTCGTACGGCGAGCGAGCCGATCCGGACAGCCGTCAGGCCGAGGCGGCCCGTGCCGTCGCCCGGCCCGGCCGACTCCTCGTACCAGAACCGGGCCGAGGTGTCGGTCGGTTCGTGCGTGAGCGCCCGGTGGTCGGCGCGCAGCGGGTGGTCAGCGGACAGCTTCGCCGAGCCGCCGGGGAGGGGACTTTTGTTCGAACCGCCCGTCAGGATCCGCCTGGGCGGGCCGGTCGCCGTTGTGAATCGGCCATCCGGCCCGGGGCGTCAGGGCCTTTCGGCCGCGCCACTCCTGGGCATCTCGGGCGGTGCGCCGGGAGGGAGATGCCGCAGCCTGGCGACCCCTTTCGCCGTGTGCGTGTACGGGACCTCCCGGTCGCCACGACCTCGCGATCGGGGTGGCTGAAACCGGTGGGTCCAGAGGGGCGCGTGGGGGAGGGGGTGACCCAAGAGAGTGCCCCACACTCGGACGGAGTAGTCCCACCCTTTTGTGTAATGGTCCCATCACGTTCCGTACTGGAACGCTGTGTATCGCAGATTCATGGAGTGATCGAAAGGGAAATACATGTCGGTCCAGGCAGGTTCCGAAACCGAAGCCCAGACGCCGCAGCGCAGTCTCGGGACGTCGGCCGCACGGAACTTGGCAACCACGACCAAGTCCGCGCCGCAGATGCAGGAGATCACCTCCCGGTGGCTGCTGAAGATGCTGCCGTGGGTCTCCGTGCAGGGCGGCACGTACCGCGTCAACCGGCGACTGAGCTACTCGGTCGGCGACGGGCGCGTCGAGTTCATCAAGACCGGAACCCAGGTCCAGGTGATCCCGGCCGAGCTCGGCGAGCTCCCGCTGCTGCGGGAGTACGAGGACCTCGACGTCCTCGGCGAACTCGCCCAGCGATGCCAGCAGATCGACTTCGAGGCCGGCCAGGAGCTCACCTCCTTCGGCAGCGCCTCCGACCGCGTCTTCCTCCTCGCCCACGGCCGCATCGACCATGTCGGCCCCGGCCCCTACGGGGACGACGCCGTCCTGCAGACCGTCGCCGACGGCGCGTACTTCGGCGAGGACTCCCTCGTCGACGAAGAGGCGATCTGGGAGTACACCGCCCGTGCCGCCACCTCCGGAACCGCGCTCGTCCTGTCCCGGCAGGACTTCCAGCTGCTCGCCGACCGCGTCGAATCGCTGCGCGAGCACGTGGAGAACGTACGGACGCAGCCCGCCCAGCGCACCAACAAGTACGGCGAGGCGGCCATCGACCTGTCCGCCGGCCACCAGGGCGAGGCCGTGCTCCCCGGCACCTTCGTGGACTACGACGCCCACCCGCGCGAGTACGAACTCTCCATTGCACAAACGGTCCTGCGGGTGCACACCCGCGTCGCCGACCTGTACAACCAGCCGATGAACCAGACCGAGCAGCAGTTGCGGCTCACGGTCGAGGCGCTGCGCGAGCGCCAGGAGCACGAGATGCTCAACAACCGCGACTTCGGCCTGCTCCACAACACCGACTACGACCAGCGCATCCAGCCGCACGACGGCGCGCCCACCCCCGACGACATGGACCAGCTGCTCAGCATGCGGCGCGGCTCCAAGTTCTTCCTGGCGCACCCCAAGGCCATCGCCGCCTTCGGCCGCGAGTGCAACAGGCGCGGTCTGTACCCGGAGTCGGTGGACATCGGCGGCAACCGGGTGCCGGCCTGGCGCGAGGTCCCGATCTTCCCGAGCAACAAGATCCCGATCAGCGACGCCCGCACCACGTCCATCCTGTGCATGCGTACCGGCGAGGACGAGCAGGGCGTGATCGGCCTGCATCAGCCGGGCATCCCGGACGAGATCGAGCCGAGCCTGTCGGTCCGCTTCATGGGGATCAGCGAGCAGGCGATCATCTCCTACCTGGTCACCGCCTACTTCTCCGCCGCGGTGCTGGTACCGGACGCGCTCGGGGTGCTGGAGAACGTCGAGATCGGCCGCTGGCGCTGAGGCGGCCGGCCGAAGAGCGACGGAGACACGGACACGCCATGGCGACCACCGAGGCGATCACGACCGGCGAGGGCCATGAGGCTGCGGCACTGCTGGAACGAACAAGAGAAACGGTTAACCCGGAACTGCGCCGGACGGTCGAGAGCCTGCCCGGTTCGATGCGGCGCGTCGCGATGTACCACTTCGGCTGGGAGCACGCGGACGGCACACCGGCGGCGGGCAACGCCGGGAAGGCCATCCGGCCCGCCCTGGTGCTGGCCGCCGCCCAGGCCCTGCAAGGGCCGGGCGGGCAGGTGGAGGACGCCGTCCGGGCGGCGGCTGCCGTGGAGCTGGCGCACAACTTCACGCTGCTGCACGACGACGTGATCGACAAGGACGCCCGGCGCCGCGGCCGGGCCACGGCCTGGACCGTCTTCGGGATACCGGACGCGATCATCGCCGGCGACGCCATGATGGCGCTCGCGCTGCGGCTGCTCGCGGAGGATCCGCACCCGGCGTCGGCGGCGGCCTCGGCGCGGCTCGCGGCCTGTGTCATCGAGCTGTGCGCGGGCCAGCAGGCGGACTGCGCCTTCGAGCAGCGCACGTACGTCTCGCTCGACGAGTGCCTGACCATGGCGACGGCCAAGACCGGCGCCCTGCTGGGCTGCGCCTGCGCCCTGGGCGCGCTGTACGCGGGTGCGGGGCCGGACGAGGTCGACGCGATGGACGCCTTCGGCCGGGAGGCCGGGCTGGCCTTCCAGCTGATCGACGACCTGATCGGCATCTGGGGGGATCCGGGGCACACCGGCAAGCCCGCCGGGGCCGATCTGCTCGCCCGCAAGAAGTCCCTCCCGGTCGTGGCCGCCCTCACCTCGGGCACCGCGGCGGGGGAGGAGCTGGCGGCCCTGTACGCGGGTCCCATGACCGGGGACGACGCGCTCAGGGCGGCCGACGCGGTGGACCGGGCCGGCGGGCGCGACTGGGCGCAGGCCCATGCGGCGGACCGGATGGGCCGGGCCGTGCAGCAGCTGTCCCGGGCCGTGCCGGACCTCGGGGCGGCGGGCGGGCTGCTGGCGCTCGCGGAGTTCGTGACGCGCCGTACGCGGTGAGCGTGGGGCGGTGTGGGTGAGGACGGTCCGGTTCCAGTGCCGAGGGGTGCCGGAACCGGACTGTCCGCGTTCGCGGCCCAACTCTAGGATCGCTCAAGGTTGTTGATGATTGAGCGAAAGGTGTGGCCCATGGGGCTGGACATACGTCAGGCGGATCAGTCGGACCGGGACGCGGTGGCGCGGTTGCTCGACGAGGCCTTCCGCACCGATCCGGTGAGCAGCTGGGTCTTTCCGGACCCGGAGCACCGGGCCGCGGTGCACGGCAAGTTCCTCGGGGTCTTCGTGGACGTGGCGCTGGCCGAGGGGCGGATCGACTACGCGGTCGACGGCTCCGCCGCCGCGCTGTGGCTGCGGATCCCGGCGGGCGAGCCGGAGGGCGAGGACGAGATCCCCGCGAAGATGCGGGCGGTGGCCGACCCCGACAACGAGCGGTGCGAGCTGGTCGGCCGGCTCACGGGCGCGGTGCACCCGACGTCGGAGGAGCACGAGTACCTGCTGATGATCGCGGTCGCCCCGGGCCGGCAGGGGGAGGGCCTGGGCACCGGGCTGATGCGGCCCGTGCTGGAGCGCTGCGACCGGGAGGGCCTGCCGGCGTACCTGGAGGCGAGCAGCGAGCGCAGCAAGGGGCTGTACGAGCGGCTCGGATGGCAGTTCACGGGCGAGGCGGTACGGCTCCCGGACGGTCCGCTGATGTGGCCGATGTGGCGCAAGCCGCAGGGGTAGGTGAGTTAAGGGGCGTCGCGGGGCCGGCCGCAGGGGTGGTCGCGGGGGCGGCGCCGGGCGAAGGCGAAAGCGGTTTGCGTAACCACTTCATCTGAAGCACTTTGGTTGACGTGCACCGGTGTGGTGGCACTGTCGAACGGAAGAGAACCACTTGCGCAAGCTCACGTACTTCGTCGCGACGTCGGTCGACGGCTTCATCGCCGACCCGGACGGAGACGGCGATTACCTCAACCGCTGGGTGGAGCCGGGATACGCCGAGGACATGTTCGGCGCGTTCCCGGAGACCGTGCCCACCCACGTCCGGGCGGAGCTCGGCCTCGAGGGCGCGGTGGGGAAGCACTTCGACGCGGTCCTGATGGGGCGCGGCACCTATGACGCCGGGCTGCGGCTGGGGATCACCAGCCCGTACGCCCATCTGGACCAGTACGTCGCCTCCCGCTCCCTCGGCGCCTCGCCCGACCCGGCCGTCGAGATCATCTCGGGTGACGTGGCCGCGCGCGTGCGGCGGCTGAAGGAGCGGCCGGGCCTCGGGATCTGGCTCTGCGGCGGCGCCGACCTGGCCGGACAGCTGGTCGAGGAGATCGACGAGTTCGTCGTCAAGACGTACCCCGTGTTCGCCGGGTCCGGCATCCCGATGGCCCGCGCCGGCTTCGCCGCCCGTGAGCTGGAGCTGGCCGACCTCAAGCACTACGCCGGAGGACAGATCGTGAGCACGTACGCGCGCAGGCGCTGATCCGCCGGACGCGGAAAACCGGCCTACCGTGGAGGTATGGCCGGTGAGAAGAAGCAGCAGGAGCGGGAGAGGGTCGCCCCGCAAGCCGGGCACGAGCAGCACACGTGCCCGGCCTGCGGGAATCCTGTCGAGACGGTGATCCGACGGCGCAAGTGCCTCGGGGTCTTCGTTCCGGAGTGGGCGGCGGGTCCCTGCCGGAACCCGGACTGCCCGCGGTACGCGGCTCCGGAAGGGGTCCAGGCCTAGCCTCGTCCTAGCCCTTCGACCCCAGGCCGGAGGCGACGAGGCCATTGGCCCACAGCTGGTTGACGCGCGCCCGCTCGGCGCTGTTCGGGGTGGCGTTCTGGCACGAGGTGCCCGGGCCGCCGCCCGACATCAGCTCACTGCACGGGCCCGAGTAGTGGTCCGGAAGGCCCAGCACGTGGCCGGTCTCGTGCGAGGTCACCCGGGTGGAGTTGTACTGCTGGTTCTGCCGGTAGTCGAGGAAGATGTAGCCCCGGCCGTGGCCGTCCGTGCTCGCGTACGAACCGCGCGAGTCGTTGCCCTCGCGGTACGAGAAGTTCCCGCCGGAGGAGACCTCCTGCAGTTTGACGTTGGTCACCGAGCTGTTCCAGATCTGCGTGGAGCGGCTTATCTGGGTGCGGAAGCTCGGGGCGTTGCGGGTGTTGTAGGTGACGGTCACGGCCAGGGCGCCCGGGTTCGCGGCGCGCTGCTCGGCGACCGAGCGCTGTACGGCTTCGAAGAAGGCCTTGTTGGCGGCCTGGTTCTCCTGCGAGCGCTCGTACGCGGTGTAACTCGCGGCGCTGCCGGCGGGGGCGGCGCTGGCGGTGGGGACGACGCCGCCGAGGGCGGCGGCCAGGCCGAGGCCGACCGTGGTGGCCAGCATGGCCTTACGGGAGTGGCGCATGTGGGGGAGCTCCTACTCGTCCGGTGCGGTGGGGGGTGGGTCGTTCGCACCGGAGTCTGAGGGAGCGGAAGTGCGCTGCGGATGATGTCACTGCCCGATAGCACGGGGCTATCGGGAAGATTTCGTCAGATCAACTGGTGTGAGAATGGCGGGATTCGGGGGGCTATCGGTGGCTGGTGCGGTCTAGCGGCCGCGGCCTACCCTCGGGACATGGAGCTTGAGGTCAGGCACCTGCGCGCACTGTGCGCCATCGCCGACGCCGGGAGTCTGCACAAGGCAGCCCGGCAGCTCGGCGTGAGCCAGCCCTCCCTCACGACCCAGCTGCGCCGGATCGAACGCGCCCTGGACGGCGAGCTGTTCCTGCGCGACCGGACCGGCTGCCGGCCCACGCCCTTCGGGCGCACCGTACTGGGCCGGGCCCGTCCGCTGCTCGCCGAGATGGCCGCGCTGGTGGCGGAGGCCCGGGCGCTCGCCCACGGGCCGCGGCTGCGGATCGGCTCCACGGCCAGCCGCGCGCTGCCGGGCTGGCTCCGGCGGATCCACCGGCGGCTGCCGGACACCGAGACCTCGCTGGTGGTGGACGTGTCCGCCAACGCGCTGCTGCGGATGGCGGCTTCGGGGCAGCTGGACGTGGCTTTCGTGCACGAGGTGGAGGGCAGCCCGCTGCGGGTGCCGGCCGGGCTGCAGCTGCGCGTGCTGATGGAGCGCGAGCCGCAGTTCGTGTCGATGTCCCGGGACCATCCGGCCGCCCGGCAGTCGGTGGTGTCCTTACGGGACCTGGCCGAGGACCGCTGGATGGTGGACCCGTCGGTCGACGGCGAATGGGACGGCCTGCGGCGGGTCTTCGCCGGGGCCGGGCTGGACCCGCCGGTGCTGCACGCCGATTACCACACCGCGAGCTCGCTGATCGTCTCCGGCGAGGCGGTGGCCCCCTGCCAGCCGACCTCCGGGCCGCGCGAGGACATGGCGATCCGGCCGCTGTCCGGTGACCCGCTCGCGGTACGGCTCCTCCTGGCGACCCGGCCCGGGGCCCACCCGGAGCTCTACGAGGACCTGCGCGCCGCCTATCGCGAGGTGGCCCTGCTGACGCCCCCGTACCGGGCCTGGCTCCACCACCACGCGAGCCCGCTGCTGGAGGCGGCGTAGCAGGCTCCGCCGGGCGGGCCGAGTCGGGTCGGTGCGGCTGCCGGGGCCAGGCCTTGTGGGCTCCGCCGGACGCAGGTCGGACCGGTGCGGCGCCGTTGCCGGGGCTCCGCCCCAGACCCCGCGCCTCAAACGCCGGCGGGGCTGGATTTGCCGCTGCTCGGCAGCCTGCTCGCCGGAGGTGCCGTTGCTGGGGCTGCGCCGGACCAGGTCGGACCGGTGCGGCGCCGTTGCCGGGGCTCCGCCCCAGGCCCCGCGCCTCAAACGCCGGCGGGGCTGGAATTGCGCTCCGCGCAATCCAGCCCTCCGCCGGGCGCAACCCAGCCTCGCCGGCGTTTGAGGCGCGGGGTGCGGGGCGGAGCCCCGGATCTTTGAGCCCGTCGGCGATTGAGGCGCGGGGTCGGGCAGCGTCCGGGGGAGGGGGCCGTGCAGCGGGGCCGGTAGGGGCTAGGGGTGGGAGCGGGCTCGGTCGTAGGCGAGGGAGAGGGCGCCCTGGGCCACCAGGACGGCGCCGGCCGTGGCCCAGCCGGGGCTGCGGCGGTGGGTCGCCCACAGGAGGAGGGGGGTGCCCGCCGTCAGCTGGGCCGCGCCCAGCAGCCGGGCCTTCGGGCCGCGCACCCACGGTCCCAGCGGGCCGTCCTCCACCGCGTCGAGCTCCGCCCGGACCGCGTCGCGCCAGCCGGACCACTCCACCGTCTCGGCGCCGGGCGCGACGCGCGCCGCCTCCCGCAGCCGGTCGGCGGGTTCGCCGGGGGCCAGTCCGGGGGGCAGCGTCAGCCCGGCGCGGGCCAGTAGGGCGATCAGCGTGAGCAGCCGGGCTTCGCCGTCCACGGCGGGGTCGGCGGCGGGACGGGTCAGGCGCTCCAGTTCCTCCAGGTCGAGCACGGGGTCCAGGCCGAGCCGGGCGGCCAGGGTCCGCATGGCGTCCGGGTCGCCGGCCGGCCCGCCGAGCCCGTCCCACTCGTACGCGGCGGTGCGCCGGAACCCGCTCGACAGCGCGAACCCGGTCCGCCCGCCCTCCCACCACAGGCTCAGCACCGGCCAGTTGGTGCCGACCGCCACCGCCGACCCCCAGCCGGCGAGCACCTCGGCCACGGTCTCCTCGCCGTCCAGCCACGGTTTGACCTCGGGGACGAGCGCGGTCCACCCGCCCGCCGGGACGAGCAGCAGGCGTACGCGCAGCAGGTGCGCGGCGGGACGGGCGGCGAGGGGCTCGGCGCGGCAGAGGAGCAGTCCACCGGTCGTGGTCCGGGAGATCGGCATGTCCGCAGGCTACGGCAAATCGCCCCAATTGGGCCAAAGGAGGGACTTTGGCGGCAGGCTCGACTGCTTGACTTCCACCGACCGCGATATATCGTGTTATTCAGAAGACGCGATATGTTGCGTGCGTCGAGACCCCGTCCGTGAACGCACGAGGAGGATCAGCCCCATGGCCGAGCAGGCGTCGCAGTCGACGTGGCACATCGCCGAAGCACAGAAGCTCACCTTCGAGGAGCCGGTGACCGAGCTCCGCGTCCGCCTCGTGGGCGGCACGGTGAACGTGGTCGCCGCCGAGGACGGCCCCGCCCGCCTGGAGGTGACCGAGGTCGACGGTCCGCCCCTGTACGTGGTGCGGGAGGGCGGCTCCCTCACCGTTTCCTACGAGGACCTGCCCTGGAACGGCTCCCAGGGCTTCAAGCAGTGGTGGGAGGCCAAGCCCTGGAAGGCCTGGTCGAGTTCCGCCTCCGGCCGCAAGACGTGGGAGCGCAGCGCGGCCGTCACCCTCACCGTCCCCGCCGCCACACAGGTGGAGGTGGGTGTGGTCGACGCCACCGCCTTCGTCTCCGGGATCTCCGGCGGCACCGCGGTCAACGCGGTCTCCGGCGACGCCACGCTGTCCGGGCTGTCGGGCCGGGTCAAGGCGCACACCGTCTCCGGCACCGTCGAGGCCCAGTCCGTCACCGGCGACCTCGCCTTCCACTCGGTGTCCGGCGGCCTGACGGTGGTCGACGGCGCGGGCGTGAGCGTACGGGGCGACTCGGTCAGCGGCGACATGCTCATCGACCTGGACCTCGACCCCTCCGCTCCCCGCCCGGTGGACATCGCGGTCACCTCCGTCTCCGGTCAGGTCGCCATCCGGCTGCCGCACCCCGCCGACACCCGGGTGGAGGCCAACACCGCCACCGGCGGCGTCTCCAACGCCTTCGAGGACCTGCGGGTCTCCGGCCACCTGGGCGCCAAGCGGATCACCGGAACCCTCGGCTCGGGCACCGGCACCCTGCGCGCCACCACGGTCTCGGGCGCCATCGCGCTGCTGCGCCGCCCGCCGGCCGAAGCCGACACCCCCGCCGCCCCCGGCTCCCCCCTCACGTTCGACAAGAAGGTGCTCTGACATGCCGCCCGTCTTCGCCCACGGCCGCCTCCGCCTCTACCTCCTCAAGCTGCTGGACGAGGCCCCGCGGCACGGGTACGAGGTGATCCGACTGCTGGAGGAGCGTTTCCAGGGCCTGTACGCCCCCTCCGCGGGCACGGTGTACCCGCGGCTGGCCAAGCTGGAGGCCGAGGGTCTGGTCACGCACGCCACCGAAGGCGGGCGCAAGGTGTACTCGATCACCGAGGCGGGCCGGGCCGAACTGGCCGACCGCGGCGGCGAACTCGCCGACCTGGAGCTGGAGATCCGCGACTCGGTCACCGAACTGGCCGCCGAGATCCGCGAGGACGTCCGGGGCGCGGCAGGGGACCTGCGGCGCGAGATGCGGGCCGCGGCCTCCGCGTCGGCGACCCGGGTCGACGACGAGTCGTGGATGGCGGTCAAGGAGGAGCTGAGCCGGGCGCGGCAGGAGTGGAAGGAGCAGGCGCGGCGGGCCAGGGACGAGAGCCGCCGGGCCCGTGAGGAGGCCCAGCAGGCCCGCCGTCAGGCCAAGGAGGCCCAGGAGCGGGCCCGCGCGGAGGTCCAGCGCATCACCCGGCAGTTCCAGGAGCAGTTCGCCAAGTCGGGCGGGGTCCTGGGCAGTCTGGCCGGAGCGTGGCTCGGCGGGGCCGGTGCGACGGCGACCGGGCCGACGGGGTCCGCCGCACCGACGGGGTCCGCCGCGCCTCCGGTGGCCGACACCGACTGGGCCGAGGACCTGGCCCCCACCGGTGACCCGGCGCGGGACCTGGACCGGCTGCTGGACCGCTTCCGCGACGAGGTGCGGGACGCCGCGCGGGACCACGGGGTGACCTCGGCCCAGCTGGCCGAGGCCCGGACCCACCTCGCGGCTGCCGCCGCCCGGCTGGGTGCGGCGCTCCGGGCCGGGTCGTAGATGGCCGGGTCGTAGATCCCCCGGCAGCGCCGCTACCGGGGGTGCGCCTCAGGCGGCCAGGGCCGCTTCCGCCGTGTCGTAGGTGATGCCGTGGTCCGTGAGGACCTCGGAGACCGTGCCGGGGCGGGAGAGCAGGGCCAGGAGCAGGTGCAGGGTGCCGATGTGGTGGTCCTTGCGGCCCAGCGCGATCCGCAGGGACTGCTCCAGGGCCTTCTTCGCGTCCTCGGTGAAGGGGACGTGGCGGTTTCCGGTGCGGGCGTTGGGCTCGGCGCGTCCCAGGGCGGAGCGGAGCGAGCCGCCCAGGGTCCGCCTGCGCGGCACCGGGGCCGCCAGCGCGCCCTCGCCGTGGGTCTCCTCGATGCGGGAGACGATCTCCGTGAGGTCGATGCCGAGTCCGGCCAGCGCCTCCTCGTCCGCCCGGGACATGCCGCCCCGGCGGCGGGCCGCCGCGAGGTCGGCGGCCACCGCCGTGCGGTCCACGCCCAGCGGGTCCAGGACTCCCAGGGCCAGCAGTGAGAGCAGCAGGTGTTCCTGGGTGACCGTGGGGGCCCCGGCCTGCCGGGCCTCGGTCACCGCGCCCGTCACCGTCGACCGGGCGTCCCGGGTGAAACGTTCGAACATCAGATCCTCCCGTGCTTCTTGTGCACGGCCTGCCGGCTGACGCCCAGCTCGGCCGCGATCTCCTGCCAGGACCATCCCTGCGCGCGGGCACTGCGTACCTGTACGGCCTCCAGCTGCTCCAGCAGCCTGCGGAGGGCGGCCACGGCACGCAGGCCCACGCGCGGGTCACGGTCACCGGCCCGCTCGGCGAGATCGGTAGCTTCCGTCATGGGTGTCAATGTAGGTTGACGTGGGAGGTGGTGTCAACCCCCGTTGACGATCAGGGCTTGAGGACGATCTTGCCGAAGAGGTCGCCCGACGCGAGCTTCTCGAAGCCCTCGCGCGCCCGGTCCAGCGGCAGCACCTCGTCGATGACCGGCCGCACCCCGGTGGTCGCGCAGAACGACAGCAGGTCCTCCAGCTCGTCCTTCGAGCCCATCGTCGAGCCGACCACCTTCAGCTCCAGGAAGAAGATCCGGGTCAGCTCGGCGTGCGCGGGGCGGTCGCCGCTCGTGGCGCCGGAGATGACCAGGGTGCCGCCCGGGCGCAGGGACTTGACCGAGTGCGACCAGGTGGCCGCGCCCACCGTCTCGATCACGGCGTCCACCCGCTGCGGCAGCCGCGCGCCCGGCTCGTACGCCTCCAGGGCGCCCAGCTCCACGGCTCGCCTGCGCTTGGCCTCGTCCCGGCTGGTGGCGAAGACGCGCAGGCCCGCCGCCTTGCCGAGGACGATGGCGGCGGTGGCGACCCCGCCGCCGGCGCCCTGGACGAGGACGGAGTCCCCGGGGCGGACCCCGGCGTTGGTGAACAGCATCCGGTACGCCGTCAGCCAGGCCGTCGGCAGGCAGGCGGCCTCCTCGAACGAGAGCCCGGCGGGCTTGCGCAACACGTTCCACGCGGGCACGGTGACCTGCTCGGCGAAGGTCCCCTGGTAGCGCTCGGTCAGGATCGAGCGGGGCTCGTCCGGGCCGACCCCGTGACCGCTCTGGCCGATCACGGAGTGCAGGACGACCTCGTTGCCGTCCTGGTCGGTCCCGGCGGCGTCGCAGCCGAGGATCATCGGGAGTTTGTCCTGGCCGAGGCCCACCCCGCGCAGCGACCACAGGTCGTGGTGGTTGAGGGAGGCGGCCTTGACGTTCACGGTCACCCACCCGGGCCGAGCCTCGGGAGCGGGGCGCTCGCCCAGCTCCAGGCCGTTCAGCGGGTGGTCACGGTCGATTCGGGCGGCATAGGCAGCGAACATGCGGCGACGCTACCGCTCGGTAGGGCGGGGTTCCAGCCTTCCCGCGGCCCAGGTGGTGAGGCCTTCGTCGCACGGGGCCGCGCGGGCCGGGCGGACAGCCGGTCCGGGCAGGCCGGGCAGGCCGGGCGGGGGCCCGTACGGACGGACCCGGTCGCGGTGGCGTGAAGCGGCCGGCCCGCCGGGGGCGCGCACCGCGCGAGCGGCGCGCAGAAAGGGCGGGGCCCGGCCGGATCGCTCCGGCCGGGCCCCGCCCGTACAGCTCAGCGCGGCGGTCAGGCCAGGCGGGCCACGCCGTCGGCCTTGGCGGCGGCGGCGACGGCCGTGGAGACGGCTGCGGCCACGCGCTCGTCGAAGGGCGACGGGATCACGTAGTCGGCGGAGAGCTCGTCACCCACGACGCCGGCGATGGCGTCGGCGGCGGCGATCTTCATGCCCTCCGTGATCCGGGTGGCGCGCACCTTGAGGGCGCCCGCGAAGATGCCCGGGAAGGCCAGCACGTTGTTGATCTGGTTCGGGAAGTCCGAGCGGCCCGTGGCCACGACCGCCGCGTACTTGTGCGCGACGTCCGGGTGGACCTCCGGGTTCGGGTTGGCCATGGCGAAGACGAACGCGTCCTTCGCCATCGAGGCCACCGCCGCCTCCGGCACCGTGCCGCCGGAGACGCCGATGAAGACGTCCGCGCCCGCGAGGGCCTTCTCCAGCGAACCGGTCTGGCCCGTCTTGTTGGTCAGGCCCGCGATCTCCGCCTTGACGTCCGTCAGGTCGGTGCGGTCCGCCGAGACGACGCCCTTGCGGTCGGTCACGCAGACGTCGCCGATGCCCGCGTCCACCAGGATCTTGGCGATGGCGATGCCCGCGGCGCCCGCGCCCGAGATCACGGCGCGCAGGTCGCCGAGCGTGCGCCCGGTGAGCTTGGCGGCGTTGCGCAGCGCGGCCAGCGTCACGATGGCCGTGCCGTGCTGGTCGTCGTGGAAGATCGGGATGTCGAGCGCTTCCTGGAGGCGGCGCTCGATCTCGAAGCAGCGGGGAGCGGAGATGTCCTCCAGGTTCACCCCGCCGAAGGACGGCGCGAGGCGGATGACCGTCTCGACGATCTCGTCCGTGTCCTTGGTGGCGAGCGCGATCGGAACCGCGTCGACGCCGCCGAACTGCTTGAAGAGGATGGCCTTGCCCTCCATCACGGGGAGGGAGGCCTCGGGGCCGATGTCGCCGAGCCCGAGCACGGCCGTGCCGTCGGTGACGACGGCGACCACGTTGGACTTCCAGGTGTACTCGTTCACCAGGTCCGGCTGCTCGGCGATGGCACTGCACACTTTCGCCACGCCGGGGGTGTACGCGAGGGACAGGTCGTCCTTGTTGGTGACCGGCACCGTGGCCTGGATGGCCATCTTGCCGCCCCGGTGCAGGGCGAACACCGCGTCCGGGTTGTTGTCCGTCGCGCTGTCGGTATGAGGGTTGACGATCTCCGCTGCCACTTTGTGTGACCCCTTAAGTCCTTTGAATCGTTGAGGGTGGCCACTCCTGGTTAAGGGGTGGGCGGGCACCGCGTTCGTACTCCGCATCGACGGTTGGACCGCCTCCGCGGAGGGGAGGTTCGTACGCGCGGGCGCGCCGCACGCGCGCCCTGAGCCCCGGATGAGGGGTGTAAGGATCTGTTCTACCGGATGAACGCTCACCCAGACGAGTCGATTCCGGCTCGACCATAGGCTGCTTGTCAGGGTTTTGGCTAAAAGTCCAAACCCTTGTGTCCAATGGGCGAGACGCACCGCAAATAGTGAGGCCAAACCGCCTGGTCGCGGGGGTTTGTGCGGCTCCGAGGCGCCTTGCCCGCAGTCCTGTTGGGTCGCCGGGCGTGTCCGTTATCTGATTTTGACCTCACGGGCAGCCTGAATGCGTCAGTCCGAATGGCAAGATGCCGTAATCACACAAGGTCGCGACACTCGATGGTGCGTGCCCGACCCCGTTTTCGGTGCTTTTCCACCAGCCGGAGGAACCAGCTCATGACCGCAAGCATCACCCGTCGTACGACCGCCGCACGGTCCCGGATCGCCGCGGTCGGCGCGATCGCGGTCGCCGGCGCCCTGATCCTCACCGGTTGTGGCGACCAGACGGACAAGGCCTCCACGGCCCCGTCGGGCCAGGCGAACAGCAGCGCGCCGCTCTTCTCGAAGCTCCCGAAGAAGATCCAGGACGCCGGCGTGATCAAGGTCGGCACGGACGCGACGTACAAGCCGATGGAGTTCACCGAGGGCGGCAAGATCGTCGGCGTGGACCCGGAAGTCGCGGCGGCCATGGAGAAGCAGCTCGGCGTCACGTTCAAGTTCGAGTCGGGCACCTTCGACACGCTGATCAGCAGCATGCAGACGGGCCGCAGCGACGTGGTCATGTCCTCGCTGACCGACACCAAGGCCCGTCAGGACGGCCTGGACGATAAGGGCGCCAAGACCGGTGCCGGTGTCGACTTCGTCGACTACTTCTCCTCCTCTACCGCCATCCTGGTCAAGAAGGGCAACCCGGAGGGCATCAAGACCCTCGACGACCTGTGCGGCAAGAAGGTCGCCGTCCAGCGCGGCACCACCTACGAGACGGTTGCCAAGACCCAGGCCGAGAAGTGCAAGACGGACGGCAAGGGCGAGCTCTCGATCGAGTCCTTCCCGACCGACGCCGAGGCCCAGACCCGCGTGAAGGCCGGCGGCGCCGTCGCCGACCTGAACGACTCCCCGGTCGCGGCGCACATCGCGAAGGAGGCGGGTGGCGGCAACGACTTCGAGGCCATCGTTACCCCGAGCGACGCGGGCTTCTTCGGCATCGCCGTCGACAAGAAGAACACCGAGCTGCGTGATGCCCTCCAGGCCGCCCTGGACGCGGTCATCAAGGACGGCACGTACAAGGCCGCCCTGGACAAGTGGAACGCGGGCTCCGGCGCCGTGACCGAGGCCAAGATCAACGCAGGCTCGTGACTTCCGCGCAGACCGCAGCACACTGAAGGGCAGTCACTGTGACTGACAAGCTCGACAAGGTCCCGGACCCGGCGGACACCCCGTCGGCCGGGGCCGTCCCCCCCGAGGCGATCCGCGCCATCCCGGTCCGCCACTACGGCCGCTGGATCAGCGCCGTGGTCGTGATCGGCCTGGTCGTAGCGCTCGTCATCGCCTTCTCGCAGGGCGACGTGCGCTGGGCGACCGTGCCGGAGAAGCTGTTCGATCCCACCATCCTGCGTGGTGTCGGCAACACTATCTGGATCAGCGTCGCCGCGATGGCCCTGGGCCTGGTGCTCGGTGTCCTCTTCGCCGTGATGCGGCTCTCGAAGAACCCGGTGACCAGCACCATCGCCTGGTTCTACATCTGGCTGTTCCGCGGCACCCCGGTGTACGTGCAGCTCCTCATCTGGTTCAACCTCGCCCTGATCTTCCCGATCCTGAACCTCGGGTTCTACAAGGACGAGATGACCCAGGTCATGACGCCCTTCCTGGCCGCCCTGCTGGGTCTCGGCCTCAACGAGGGCGCGTACATGGCGGAGATCGTCCGGGCCGGCATCCAGTCGGTCGACGAGGGCCAGAGCGAGGCCTCGCACGCGCTCGGCATGACCCGCATGCAGACCATGCGCCGGGTCGTGCTGCCGCAGGCCATGCGAGTGATCGTGCCGCCGTCGGGCAACGAGTTCATCAACATGCTCAAGACCTCGTCGCTCGTCGTCGCCGTGCAGTACTTCGACCTGCTGCGCGCGGCCCAGGACATCGCGTCCACCTCGTTCGCGGTGATGGAGATGTTCTTCGTCGCGTCGATCTGGTACCTCGCCCTGACCAGCGTGTTCAGCGTCGGCCAGTACTACCTGGAGCGCCGCTACGCCCGCGGTGCGCTCCGCTCGCTGCCGCCCACGCCGTTGCAGAAGATCAAGGCGAAACTGTCCAGCTTCTCGAACCGCAAGGCGGTGGCCTGATGACGACTGCCATGGTGAAGGCCGAGGGCGTCCACAAGTCCTACGGTGCGGCACACATCCTCAAGGGCATCGACCTGGAGGTCGCCCCGCGTGAGGTCTTCTGTCTGGTCGGCCCGTCCGGCTCCGGCAAGTCGACCTTCCTGCGGTGCATCAACCACCTGGAGCAGGTCAACGCCGGACGGCTGTACGTCGACGGGCACCTCGTCGGCTACCGCCAGAAGGGCGACAAGCTCTACGAGCTGAAGGACTCCGAGGTCGCGGCGCAGCGCCGGGACATCGGCATGGTCTTCCAGCGCTTCAACCTGTTCCCGCACATGACGGCCATCGAGAACGTCATGGAAGCCCCGGTCATGGTCAAGGGCGAGTCCAAGGCGGTGGCGCGCGAGCGCGCGGTGCGCCTCCTGGACCGGGTGGGCCTCGGCGACAAGGGCGGGAACTACCCCACCCAGCTCTCCGGCGGGCAGCAGCAGCGCGTGGCGATCGCCCGCGCGCTGGCCATGGAGCCGAAGCTGATGCTCTTCGACGAGCCCACCTCGGCGCTCGACCCGGAGCTGGTGGGTGACGTCCTGGACGTCATGCGCGGCCTGGCCGAAGACGGCATGACCATGATCGTGGTCACCCACGAGATGGGCTTCGCCCGCGAGGTCGGCGACAACCTCGTCTTCATGGACGGCGGCGTGGTCGTCGAGTCCGGCAACCCGCGCGATGTGCTCGGCAACCCGCAGCACGACCGGACGAAGGCCTTCCTGTCCAAGGTGCTGTAACGACGGGCCGGACGTGCGAAGGAGGGGCGGTACGGGATTCCCGTACCGCCCCTCCGCCCTTTCGGAGTCCCTACTTCAGACCTAGGACCAGCGCGTCCGAGGGGGAGCGCCAGACCGTACGGGCCTCCGCGAACCCGGCGTCGAGGAGGGTGCGGGCGTGCCAGGCCTCGGAGGGGGTGTCGCCGTCGGCGTGCTCCCCGTAGATCTCGAAGCGCTGCTCCACGGCCTCGGACAGGACCGGGTCCGCGGCGGCCAGGGCCCACCACTCGCGCCAGTCGGGCACCCCGGACGCCTTGGCGCGGTCCATCCCGGCGTGCCGGTGGGCGTGCTCGGCGGTGTTGATGCGCGGGGTGGCCGGGTCGGGCATGTGGTCGGCGTTCATGAACACCCCGCCCGGCCTCACCAGGGGCGCCAGCTGCCCGTACAGCACGGCGAGGTCCTTGCTGTGCAGCCAGTGCAGGGCCGTCGCCGTGAGGACCGCGTCGTACGTGCCGTGGGGCAGGGCCGCCCGCCACTCGGGGTCCTTGAGGTCGGCGGTCACGAAGGTGACCCGGTCGTCGCCCGCGAAGTGGCCCCGGGCGATGGCCAGCAGCGCCGGGTCGAGGTCGACGCCCGTGCTGGTGGCCTCCGGGAACCGCTTGAGCACGCGGTCCGTGATACTTCCCGTACCGCACGCGAGGTCCAGCACCCGGGGGGCGGGGCCGGCCAGGGCCTCGACCATGTCCAGCATCACCCGGAACCGCTCCTCGCGGTCGGGCATGTACCACTCCTGCTGGCGGTCCCAGCTGTCCTGCCACGCCTTCCAGTAGGCGCTGGTCTCGGTCGTCCCTCTCGTATCCGCCATACGAACCCCTCCATACGTAATACCCTCGAATACGTCTCAGCTGTTACCGGAGACACTAATCCGCAGCCGTAAGGACTACAAGTGGAACTGGCCCATTACTCGGACTTCGCCGTGCGCCTGGTCAACACCGAGGAGCCGGCCCGCAACAAGGACTCGCTGACCTCGGTCGACGCCGTCCGCGCCCTGTTCGGCGCCAGCGTGCAGATGGCCCGCCGGGTCACCGACACCGACGTCACCCGCTTCCGCAATGTCCGCGGCCGGCTGCGCTCCGTCTTCGAGGCGGCCGACAGCGGCGACCACGTCCTCGCCGTCGACCTGCTGAACTCGCTGCTCATGGAGTTCCCCATCAGCCCCCAGGTCTCCGGCCACGAGACCCTCGGCGAGGACGGCGCCCCCGACTGGCACATCCACCTCGCCGAACACCCCTCGAACGCCTCCGCGGGCTACGCCGCCATGGCCTCCTTCGGGCTGGCCTTCCACCTCACCGAACACGGCCCCGACCGGCTCGGCCTGTGCCAGGCCGTGCCCTGCCGCAACGCCTACCTCGACACCTCGACCAACCGCTCCCGGCGCTACTGCTCCGACCGCTGCGCCACCCGGGCGAACGTGGCGGCCTACCGCGCCCGCAAGCGGCTGGAGGCCGAGGCGTCCGCCCGGAGCGGGCGCACCGCCGAGGCCGCCCAGGAGAACCGCGCCCTCAGCGACCGCTGACCGTCCTCGCGCGGCCGGAACCGCAGGACCGCCGTCGCCAGCACCAGGTCGCCGGGCACCGGCCCGAAGACGGTGCTGTCGCCGGTCTCGTTGTACGGGTTGTCGCCGAGCACCCACCAGGAGCCGCCGGGCCGCCGCTCCACCGCCCGCTTGACCACCAGCAGGTCCTGCTGGAACGGGTGGCGCAGCACCACCACGTCACCCGGACGCACGGCCGCCCCGTAGCGGACCAGCAGCCGGTCCCCGTGGAGCAGCGTCGGCACCATCGACGGCCCCGCCACCTCCAGTACCTCGAACCGCTTGCGCGGGCGCCCGTTCTCCGTCATGCCCGACCTCCTCGTCACCCCCGCATGCTGCCGCACGGCCCCGTACATTCGCTCACCGGTCCGCACGCGACGCTGGACTTTTGTCCTAAGCCCATGGGGGCGACCGCGAAAACGCGATTCCGAGCGAGTAACCTCCCCCTTGAGAAGACGATCACGAGGAGGACACACTCCATGCTTTCCCGCCTCTTCGCCCCCAAGGCGAAGGTCTCCGCCCACTGCGACCTGCCGTGCGGCGTGTACGACCCTGCCCAGGCCCGCATCGAGGCCGAGTCCGTCAAGGCCGTGCAGGAGAAGTACCAGGCCAACGACGACGCCGACTTCCGCGCGCGCGCCATCACCATCAAGGAGCAGCGCGCCGAACTGGCCAAGCACCACGTCTCGGTGCTGTGGAGCGACTACTTCAAGCCGCCGCACTTCGAGAAGTACCCCCAGCTGCACGCCCTGGTCAACGACACCCTGAAGGCCCTCTCGGCCGCCAAGGCGTCGAACGACCCGGCGACCGGCCAGAAGGCCCTCGAGCTCATCGCCGAGATCGACCGCATCTTCTGGGAGACCAAGGCCGCCTGATCCGGCGCCCGGTCCCCCCGCCCGCGCCGTCTTCGGCGGGCGACGCACACGAGAACGGCCCGACTGCCCACCGGCAGCCGGGCCGTTCTCGTCTGTTCCCACCTGTGCGCCGTCCGCACAGGCCGCTCACTCGTCGGCGTCGTCGTCCTCGTCGTCCAGGCGGGCCAGCCAGGTGGCCAGGCGTTCCACCGGGACCTCGAAGTCCGGGTTCAGGTCGACGAAGGTGCGCAGCTGCTCGGCGAGCCACTCGAAGGTGACCTCCTCCTCGCCGCGCCGCTTCTCCAGCTCCTCGATGCCGCGATCGGTGAAGTACAAGTCGGGCTCCGTGCCGTGATGAGGATGTGCAGGGGGTGTTTCCCGCCAGGATAATCCGCGGCGCGGCAAGACCTCCCGCCCGCGGCGGCCCCGGCGCTAGCCTGGACGTCTCACGAGCTGGGGGGCGCGCATGACGGAAGGGCGCACGGCCGGCTCCGCGCGCGCCTTCGAGCTTCTGGAACCCCTCGTCCAGGCGGCGACCGTACGCGTCCACGCCCCGCCGGACGGGTATGGAACGGCTGGGACCGGACCCACCTGGGGGAGCGGCTTCTTCATCGCCCCCGGCTGGGTCCTGACGTGCGCGCACGTGGTGGGGGAAGGGGGTGCTGCGGTGCGTCTGACGGGGCGCGAGGTCGGCATCACGTTCTCCTCCGGGGGCAACGGCGCCACCGGTACGGTCACCGGGCGCGTGGAGTGCGTCCTGCCCGAGCGGCTGGAGGAGCGGCGTCCCGGCCGGCGGGCCCTGTGGGACCTGCCCGACCTGGCGCTGGTCCGGGTCCTGGCCCCCGTCTCGCACGCCTGCGTCTGGCTGACCGACCGCTCCAGACCCCGCTTCGACGAGGTCGCGTACTTCGGCTGCACCGAGGACCTCGGCACGCCCGAGATCACCGGCCGCACCACCCGGCTGCGCGGTACCGCCGGCCACGGCGCGGCCATCCGGCTCGGCGACGACGACGAGATCGAGCCCGGCATGTCCGGCGGCCCGGTGGTGGACCTGGCCCGCGGCGAGGTCGTCGGCGTGGTCAAGGCCCGGCGGCACACCGGGGGCGGCGGGCTCGCCGTCTCCGTCGTGCAGCTGCGCACCCTGCCGATGCCCCTGCGCGGCCAGACCGGGCTCTACCGCCGGGTCATGCAGGCGCACGACCTGCACCACTACGACCAGCACCTCAGCGACCTCAACAGCCGCCGGACCTGGACGGACGTGCACGGGGAACTGCCGGCCGGGGAAGGGGACCCGTACGGCGGGCGCGGCCGGCTCACCCCCGGCGAGCGCACCACCCTGTGCGGGCTGCTCGCCGAACTGCCCCCGCCCGGCTCCTCGGAGGTCGTACGGGCCCTGGTGGAGGCGGCGCGCGGGGAGGAGCCCGAGCCGCATCCGCTCGCCCCGCTCAGCTGGCGCGACGGCCTGGGGCTGCTGCACGACCCGCCGGGCGGGGCGGGGGAGGCCGCGGCCATGCTCCGGTACGCGACGGACGTGAGCGTGGCCGACTACCGCGAGCCGCCGACGCCGGGCGCGGACGAGGAGTTGTGGGACTGGGTGCGGGCCACCGCCGAGCGGCTGTGGCGCCCGCTGCGCCGGGAGCTCGGAGAGCGGCACGAACGGGGACTGGCCGAACGGGAGCGGCGGCTGCGCGCCTCGGCCGGGCGGGCGGTGCGCGGCCCGGTCCGGCCGTCCGGCGGGCTGCCGCCCGGGGCGTCGGTGCTGCTGGAGGTGTGGGCGCACGGCTGGGAGGACGTCTACGACTGGCGGGTCTCGGTGCTGGCGGGCCCGGAGCGTCCCGGACGGGTGACGCCGGTGGACTCCGGGGTACGGGCCACCGAGGCGGGCCTGCCGGAGGCGTTACGGGCCCCGCTCGCCGAGGCCTTCCGGCGCTGCGACACCCACGAGGCGGCGGCCCCGCTCGAAGTGGCGGCCGCCCCCGAGCTGTTCGGGCTCGCGGTGGACGAGTGGGTGCTGGTGGGCAGGCTGCCGGTGGGGGTGCAGCGGCCGGTGGTGTTCCGGCACCCGGCCGGGAACCTCGTGCCCGGGGCGGCCGCCCGGTGGGCGCGGGTGCAGACGGGACCGCTGCTGGACGAACGGGCCGACTGCGTACGGGGACGGCCGCGCAGCCCGTCCGCCACCTGGCTGGCCGGGCTCCCGGACAACACCGTGCCGGTGCACTGCCGGGCGGCGGCGGCAGAGCCCACGCTGGGCTCGCTGCATGCGGTGGGGGACGCCGGGTACGGGGTGGTGGTGTGCCGGCGGCCCCCGGCGGATCCGGGTGTGTCGTGCGCGCCCTTCCACCGCGGGCTGCGGGAGGAACTGGCCGACGCCGGACGGGCGGAGGTGCTGCCGCTGCGGCTGCAGGCGCTGCGGGGGCGGGCGTACGGGGCCGACCCGGACGCGTACTGGTCCGCGGGGGCGGCCCTCGTCTGGAACGACCCCGCACGCGCCCTGCCCGAGGACGAGCCGCTCCAGGGCGACCTGTGACCGGCAGGAGGGAGCAGCACCCATGAACGACGAATGGCTCATATACCGCGGTGTCGGCGAGCCCCACGACGGGATCGAGGCCCTGCCCGACCCGCCGCCGTGGCGGGACTTCGACGGCGGGCCCGTGGGGGAGACGGGCGGACCGGCGTCGGTGGCGGACGGGAACGTCGCCCGGCGGCTCGGGGCCCACCGGCAGGCCGCCGAGCTGCACCGGCCCGAGCCGGAGGAGCTGGAGGCCATCAACGCGGCCCTGTACCTGCGGCGGCCGCTGCTGGTGACCGGCTTCCCGGGCACCGGCAAGTCCACCCTCGCGCACGCCGTCGCCCACGAGCTGAAGCTGGGGCGGGTGCTGCGCTGGCCGGTCGTGTCGCGCAGCGTGCTCCAGGACGGGCTGTACCGCTACGACGCCCTGGCCCGGCTCCAGGACGTGCAGCTCGCGGCGAGCGGCGGGGCGCCGGGCGGGGCGCCGGGCATCGGGAAGTACATCCGGCTCGGCCCGCTGGGCACGGCCCTGCTGCCCACCGCGCGGCCCCGGGTGTTGCTCATCGACGAGCTCGACAAGAGCGACATCGACCTGCCGAACGACCTGCTGAACGTACTGGAGGAAGGGGAGTTCGCCCTCCCCGAGCTGGAGCGGGTGGCCGACACCGAGCCCGAGGTGCAGGTGCTCACCGACGACGGGGCCAAGGTGACCGTCCAGGGCGGCCGGGTGCGCTGCCGGGCCTTCCCCTTCATCATCCTGACCAGCAACGGGGAGCGGGACTTCCCCGCCGCGCTGCTGCGGCGCTGCATCCAGCTCAAGCTCGGGCAGCCCGGCGAGAAGCGGCTCGCCACCATGGTCCGGGCCCATCTGGGCGAGGAGGCCGCCCAGTTGGGGGCCGACCTGATCCGGGAGTTCCTCAGCCGCTCGCAGTCCGAGCTGGTCGCCGCCGACCAGCTGCTCAACGCCGTCTACCTGACGCACTACGCCGCCCCGCCCACCCGGGAGGACCTCGCGGACCTGCTCATCCAGCGCCTCGACCGCCCGAGGTGACGGGCCGTGCCGCCCGCCGGACCGCCCGGCATCCGTGAACTGGCCGTGCTATTGCGCGGCGCCGGGCTCGATCCGTCCGCCGAGGAGCTCGCCGACGCGCTGTGGCTGGCCGCGCGGATGGGCCGGCCGGGGCAGCCGGCGCCGGGTGCGGAGGTGCCCGTACCGGAGCCGGAGGCTGAGGATCCGGTCAGGCCGCCCGAGGATCCCGAGCGGGTAGAACCGGAAACTGAGGATCCGGTCAGGCTCTATGCCCCCGGCCCGCGCCGCGCGGGCGAGGCGGAGGCGGATCTCACCGGGGAGCCGCCCGGTGAGCGAGGGGTGCCCGTACGGGTGCCCGTGGCGGCCGCGCTGCCCCGCATCCTGGAGATCCAGCGGGCCCTGCGCGCCCTCCAGCGCCACCGGCCGCCTGCCCCGCCCACCCGCACGGTGCTCGACGAACCGGCCACCGCCGAGGCCAGCGCCCGGGCCCTCGGGCTGGTCATCCCGGTGCTCAGGCCGGAGAGCAGGCGCGAGGCCACCGTACGGCTGGTGATGGACGCGTCGCCGTCGATGGCGGTGTGGCAGGACATGTTCGAGGAACTGCGCTCCGTGTGCGAGCGGCTGGGTGCCTTCCGGGACGTCCAGGTGCACTACCTGCACCGGCTCCCCGACGGCACGGCGGCGCTCGGGCGCGGCCCCGTGCCCGGCGCCGGACTGCGCTCGGGGGACCAGCTGCGCGACCCCACCGGCCGGGCCCTGACCATGGTGGTCTCCGACTCCGCGGGACCGCTGTGGCGCGAGGGCTCGGCGCATCGGCTGCTGCACCGATGGGCCGAGTGCACCCCGTGCGTGGTCGTCCAGCCACTGCCCCAGCGGCTGTGGGGCCGCAGCTGGCTGCCGACCGAGCGCGGCACGCTCTCCCGGATCGAGGGCAGCGGAGGGAAGCTGAAATTCCGGTCGGACCGGCCGCCGCTGCCCGGGCGGCCCACGGGAGGGCTGACCGTGCCCGTGCTGCCGCCGAGCGCCATCGCCCTCGGCACCTGGGCCCGGCTCGTCGCCGGGCTCGGCACCGGCCCGGTACCGGCCGAGGTGGGCCGGGTGCTGGCCGCCCATCCGGCCGCGCCCCTGCCGCCGCCCCGTGCCGTACGGCCGCCGCGCGAACTGGTGGCCCGGTTCCGGTCCTCGGCCGCGCCCCGCGCCGTCCAGCTGGCCGTGTACCTGTCGGCGGCCCCGCTGACGCTGCCCGTCATGCGGCTGGTGCAGCGCACGATGCTGCCCGACTCCGAACCCTCGGACCTGGCGGAGGTGCTGCTGAGCGGCCTGCTGCGGCGCAGCGCGGACACCCCCGGGCAGTGGTACGAGTTCGCACCCGGGGTGCAGGACGTGCTGCTGGGGCCGCTGGGGCGGGACGAGGCCGCTCTGGTGCTGAAGCACTGCTCGGAATACGTGCTGGCCCACTTCGGGCGGGGCGTACGCAACTTCCCCGCACTCGCCGTCTCGCAGCTCACCGGAGCACCGCCCGCCGCGGCCGACGACGGCCCGGATCCGGGTACGAGTTCGAGTACGGGTACGAGTTCGAGCACGGGTCCGGGACTTGTGCCGGGCGACGCCGAGCGGGCTCCCGCCGGGCGGCTCCCGCAGGCCTTCGCGCAGGTCTCGGCCAAGGTCGTGCGGCGCTACCTGCCCGGCATACCGGAGGAGGGGCCGCCGGTGCGCGAGCCCGCCACGCCCCCGCCGCCGCCCGCGAGAGCCGGAGCGGTGCGCGCCGCGCGGGAGCGGCTCGCCGACGCGGACCGGGACCGGACCGGGGACGCGGACGGGGACGCCCGGGCGCTCTACGAGGCCGTGGCCGTCCTGCGCCGGGCGGTCGCCGCCCCCGCCGGCCCGGGCGACCCGCCGGAGGAGGCCGAGACCGAACTGGCCGGCGCCCTGCTGCGGCTGTGGGCGGCGCAGCGGGACCCGGAACTCCTCACCGAGGCGGAGCGGACCGTGACCGGCCTGAGCACGCCCCCGGCCCGGGCCGTGCACGGCCGGGTGCTCTACGAGCGGGCGCTGGCCGGCGAACCCCGGGCGGACCTGCTGGCCGCCGCCGACCGGGAGTTCGCGGCGGCGGCCACCGCCTCCGCCGACCCCGGACTGCGGCGGGACTGCGCGGTGCGCCGCGCCGAGACCCTGATCCGGCTGAGCGCGCTGCGCGAGGACCCGGGCGCGCTGCGCGAGGCGCGGGCCGCCCTGGAGCCCGTCGCCGGCGCCGCGGGCGACGGGGCGGCGCACCCCGAGCTGCAACGGGCCCTGGGCCGCGTCCTGCTGGCCCTGCTGCCCCACACCCCGGACCCGGCCGCGCGCACGGCCCTGGCCGCAGAGGCCGCGGTCCGCCTGGCCGTGACCGGCCCGGCCGCGGACGACGCCGCCGGGCGGGAGGCGCGCGCCCGGACCCGGGTCGAACTGGCCGGGGCGCTGCGGTACCTCCCCGCGCGGCTCGAGGAGGCGGCCGGGGAGCTGCGGGAGGCCTTCGAGGAGGCGGGCGGGGATCCGGACCTGCGGGTGGCCGCCCTGGTGTGCCTGGCCCGCGTGCACCGGGCCCGGTACGAGCGGGACGCCGACCCGGTGGCCCTGGAGGACGCCGCCCAGGCGTACGGCCGGGCCCGGCGGCTGATCCCCCGGGACGCGGAGGCCTTCGGGGAGCTGCTGCCCGAGTGGGGCGACGTCCTGCTGGAGCGGGCCCGGGCCGCCGACGGCCGGGCGTTCACCGGGGCCGCCGTACGCGTGCTGCGCGAGAGCCGGGTGGCGGTGCCGCAGTCCGACCCGGGGGCAGCGCACCGGCTGCTGCGACTGGCCGCCGGACTGCGGCTGCGGCACGGCTACGAAGGGGACCCGGTGGACCTGCGGGAGGCGGAGTACCTGCTGGAACTCGCCGTCCGGCAGAGCCGCAGCCCGCTGGAACGGGCCGGGGCCTGGCGGGACCACGCGGACGTGCAGCTGGAGATCCACGGGCACACCCGGGCGGCGGACCGCCTCGACCGGGCGGCGGACTCCTACCGGCGGGCCTGGCGGGCCGCCCTCGAGGCCGACCGGGAGGAGCGCCGGGACCTGGCCGTGCAGCTGGCGGCCCGCGTACAGGAACTGCGCGGGGAGGTACTGGAGCGGCTGGCCCGGCCCCGGGCGGCCCTGGACGCCTACCGCTCGGCGCTGGAGCTGTGGGCGCGGCTCGGCGGCGCGGGTGCGCAGGAGCGGCCCGAGGAACGGTCCGAGGAGCGGCCGGCCGGACCGTCGGACGGCCGGGTGGGCGGTCAGCCGACCGGACCGCCGGACGGCCGGTCGGGCGGGCCGTCGGACGGGCAGGCGCAGGGGCGGTCCGCGGCGCTCGCCGAGCGGATCAGAGCCCTGGAAGCGGCTCTCTGAGCGGCTCTGCGCCCCCCACGCTGCCGTTTCCGGGCACCGGGGGAGGGGAAAAGGCAGTGGACCATCGAACATGCGACGCAACAGGGGGACCGGCGGCCCATGGTGATGAAGGATCAGGACGTGGCAGCGGTGGCCCAGGCCCACAAGTGCCCCGCACGGCTGCCGGACCTCTCCGGACTGGATCTGGCCGCGCTGCGCGGGATCGACCACCCCGTGCTGGCCCAGGTGATCGAGGGCATGGTCGAACGGGTGACGCACCCGGCCGAAATCCTGAACGCCTTCGACTCCGGCGTCGATTGACCGGGCACGCCCCCCGACCCGCCCGAGTCGCCGACGCCGCACCCCACTTGACCACTTTCCGCCGTTAGCCGAGGCCGTCCGGAGGGCAGGGATGCACCGTCCGCAGGGGGCGCCTCCCTGCGGTGTCCGGGGGCGGGGGCGGGAGGCACAGCGATGAGGCACACCCACACGAGCGCGGCCGGGCAGCCCGCGCACCGCACCCACGCGCCCTGGCCCTACACCCGGCTCGACGTGCCCGCCCTGCGCGCCGCCGGACACCGGCCCCACCCCGTACGGCAGTTCGTGCTCAAAACGCGCAGCCGCTGCAACCTCGCCTGCACCTACTGCTACGTCTACGAGATGGCCGACCAGGGCTGGCGCGCCCAGCCCACCGCCATGGACCCCGCCACCGCCGCCCGCGCCGCCGAGCGGATCGCCGAGCACGCCGCCGCCCACGACCTGCCCCGCGTCGACCTGGTGCTGCACGGCGGAGAACCGCTGCTCACGGCGCCCGCCGGGCTGGCCGGGCCCGTCGACGCCGTACGGGCCGCCGTGGCCGCGGCCGCCCCGCGCACCCGCGTCACCGCCACCGTCCAGACCAACGGCACCCTCCTCACCCGCGGCCGCCTCGCCGCCCTGACCGCCGCCGGGATACGCGTCGGCGTCAGCCTCGACGGCGGGCTCCCCGCGCACAACACCCGGCGCGTGGACCACGCCGGACGCCCCGGATTCGGCGCCGCCGCCCGCGGCCTGCGGCTGCTGGCACGGCATCCGGACAGCTACGCCGGGGTGCTCTGCGTCATCGACCTCGCCCACGACCCCGTCGAGACGTACGAGTCCCTCCTCGCCTTCGCCCCGCCCAGCGTCGGGCTGCTGCTGCCGCTCGCCAACTGGAGCTCCCCGCCGCCCGGCCACCACCCGCACGGGACCCCGTACGCCGACTGGCTCCTCGCCGTCTTCGAACGCTGGTGGCACGACGGGCTGCGGCGCACCCGGATCCGCGTCTTCGAGGAGATCATCGCCCTGCTGCTCGGCCTGCCCGCCGCCACCGAGACCCTCGGGCTCGCGCCCGCCGCCACCGCCGTCATCGAGACCGACGGCTCCATCGAACAGGCCGATTCACTGAAGTCCGCCTACGAGGGCGCCGCCACCACCGGCATGACCCTGCGCACCCACAGCTTCGACCAACTCCTCGACCACCCCGGCTTCGCCGCCCGCCAACTCGGACTGGGCGCGCTCGCCGACGGCTGCCGGGCCTGCGAACTGGTCGAGGTGTGCGGCGGCGGGCACTACCCGCACCGCTACCGGGCCGGCGAGGGCTTCCGGCAGCCGTCCGTCTACTGCGCGGACCTCCAGGTCCTGATCCGGCACATCGCCGCCGCCGTCGCGGGCGCGGCCCGCCCCCCGGCGGTCGCCTCATGACCGCCGCCCTCACCTCCTTCACCGTCTCCTCCCGCGTCCTGCGCGCCCTCGCCTCCACCGAACCCTGCGCCGAGGGCACCCGCCTGGTCCGCGACGTACGCCGCTCCAAGCGCCTGGTCCTGCTGCGGGCCGTCCTCGACGCCGCCCCCGGCGCCCGGGCCGGGGAGACCGCCGACCACTGGGCCCTGCTGGAAGCGGCCGAACGCCACGCCCCGGACGCCGTGCGCGACGTCCTGCACTACCCCGCCACCGGAGTGTGGGCCGAGGAGACCCTGCGCCGCCTGCACGCCCCGTACGGGCCCGCGCCGGACCTCGGCCACCTCGGGGCCCTCGCCGTCGCCGCCGCCCTGCGCGCCCGGATCGCCTTCACCCACACCCTGCGGCCCCAGCACGGCCGCCTCCTCCTGCCCACCCTCGGACTGCTGCGCCCCGAGCGCCCCGGCCCGCTCGCCCTCACCGAACGCTCCTGGGACCCGGAGGACCCGGCCACCCTGCCCCTGCACCCCCTCCCCGGAGGCCGCACCGCCCTCGACGACCTCGACCCCTACCGGGCGCCCGGCCCCGCCCGGCCGGCCCCCGTCCGCCCCGCCCGCCGGCTCACCCCCAAGGGGCACAAGCGCTGGGACACCCAGTGGTCCGGCGCGCTCACCCTGCTCGAGCGCTACGACACCGCCCGCGCCGAGGAGACCGTCCACCTGCTGCGCTCGGTCGTACCGCTGGCCGGCGGCTCCCGCTCCAGCGGCGCCACCCTGCCCGCGGCCGCCGGTTCCGTACTGGCCCGCGCGCAGGCCCCGCCCGCCCTGGCCGCCACCCTCGTCCACGAGGTCCAGCACGGCAAGCTCACCGCCCTCGCCGACGTCCTGACCCTGCACACCGCCGACCGCACCCCCAGGCACTGGGCTCCCTGGCGCTCCGACCCCCGCCCGCTGGAAGGACTCCTGCACGGCGCCTACGCCCACCTCGCGCTGGCCGGGTACTGGCAGCGCGCCGCCCTCTACGGGGCCCGGGGCGCCTGGGCCCAGCACGCCCGCACCCGCGCCCAGGTCGCCGCCGTGCTGCCCGTACTGCGCGCGCACGAGCAACTCACCTCTGCCGGGCGGGAGTTCACCGACGCCATGGCGGCCGCCGAGCGGGCCATGGACGAGCTCCCGCCGCCCGGGGACCAGCACGCCACCGCCCGCCGGGCCGTCGACCGCGAGCGCCGCGCCTGGTGCGAGGCCCATCCCGAACTCGCCCCGTTCGTACGGGCTTGAGGGGCTTCGCCAGAGGCCGTGCTGCGGTACCTTTCAAGCCCGTCCACTGCCCGGATTTCAGGGAGACGGCCGCATGACCACCGGTAGTCGGCAGGAACAGGGCTCCACCGCTGGACCGCAGCGCTTCGTCATCAGCTTCGCCGGGTTCAACCGGCCTTGGGCCGTGTGGATCGCCCACCGCCTGGAGGAACACGGCCACCGGGTCGCCCTTCAGCGCTGGGACCCGCAGAACAGCCCCGGCCTCGCCGAGGCCCTCGACGACCTCGCCCGCTCCGGCAGCCGGGTCCTCCTGGTCCTCAGCGAACGCTACTTTTCCGCCGGAACCCACACTGACGAGGCGTGGAACACCGCCCTGCGCACGGTCACCGACCGCCACCCCGACCGGTTCGCGGCGGTCTGCCTCACCGACGCCCCGCTGCCCAGCGCCGTGGCCGCACTGGAGAAGACCGACCTGTGGGGCCTGGACGCGTACGAGGCGGAATACCGCGTGCTGCGCCGCCTGGAGCTGTCCACCGACCGCATCGGCACCGAGACCGGCCGCCGCGGACCCCGCTTCCCCAACGACCCGCCCGAGATCTGGGGCCGGGTCCCGCGCCGCAACCCCCGCTTCACCGGCCGCAACGACGTCATCGGCACCCTGCGCGCGGCGCTCACCGAAGCCCCGGCCGGCGCCTCCACCGTCACCCTGCTCGGACTCTCCGGGGTCGGCAAGACCCAGGTCGCCACCGAGTACGCCTACCGCTTCGCCTCCGAGTACGACATCGTCTGGTGGGTCCCCGCCGAGGACCGGCCCACCCTGCGCGAACGCCTCGCCGACCTGGCCCCCGCCCTCGGCCTGCCGCGCGGCGCCGGCAGCTACGGCGAGCAGATCCGCGCCGTCCTGGAAGCGCTGCGGCGCGGATCCCCGTACGGCCGCTGGCTGATGGTCTTCGACGGCTGCGACAACCCCGACGACCTCACCGACCTGCTGCCCTCGGGCGCGGGCGACGTCATCATCACCTCGCGCAACCGCGAATGGGCCTCCCGGCACACCAGCCTCGTCGAAGTCCCGCTCTACGCCCGGCCCGAGTCCATCACCTTCATCCGCCGCCGGGCCCTGCGGCTCACCGCCGGCGAGGCCGACCAGCTCGCCGAGGCCCTGGAGGACTACCCGCTCGCCCTCGACCAGACCGCCGGCTGGCTCGCCGACTCACCGCTGACCGTCGGCGACTACCTGGCGCTGCTCCAGCGCCGGCTGGACTCCCCCGAGGCCGTCACCGTCTCCGACGACTACCCGCTGCCCTTCCCGACGGCCCTGGCCATACTCCTGAACAACGTACGGGAGAACTTCCCCGACGCCCTCGCCCTGCTGCGGCTGTTCGTGTTCTTCGCCCCCGGGCCCGTGCCGCTGCGGCTGCTGCGCGAGTTCCCGGCCGACGACGTGCCCGAACAGCTCGCCGGGCTGATCAACGACCAGATCCGGTGGAACGCCGCCCTCAACAAGCTCGTCCAGTTCTCCGTCGTCCGCCTCGAGTACTCCGACCTGCCCGTGGAAGAGGGCGGCGGCGGGCTGGAGACCGTACAGCTGCACCGCATGGTGCACGGCATCGTCCGCGAGAACCTCGCCGAGGACGAGGCCGAACCGCTCGCCCGCGCCGTCCGCCAGGTCCTCGCCGCCGCCGACCCCGGCCGCCCCTCCGACGCCCGGCTGTGGCCCCGCTACGCCGAGCTCATCCCGCACCTGGCCACCTCCGGGGTGCTGACCAGCAGCAACCCGCGCATCCAGAACTTCCTGCTGCAGTGCCTGCGCTACCTGATCCTCGCCGGGGAGTACCGCACCTGCCTGCGGCTGTCCGAGGAGACCGACCAGGCCTGGCGTGCCCTGCTGGGCGAGGACCACCCCAAGGTCCGCGAGCTCAGCTACCAGTACGGCGGAGCCCTGCGCAACCTCGGCCTGTTCCGGAGGGCCGAGACCCTCACCAGGGCCGTCGCCGACCGGATCACCGGGGAACGCGGCGAACGCGACCTGGAGACGCTGCGCGCCAGCAGCGCGTACGGGGGAGTGCTGCTCTGCATCGCCAAGTTCGAGCCCGCCCGCCAGATCTTCGAGCACTGCCTGGCCACCTACCGCGACCTGCTCGGCGAGGACGACGCCACCACCCTCGGCGCCCAGAACAACCTCGCCGCCACCTACCGGCTGCTGGGCCGCTACCAGGACGCCTACGACCTCGACCTGGACACCCTGCGCCGCCGCGAGCGGGTGCTGCGCCCCCAGCACATCTCCACCCTCTCCTCCGGCATCGCCTGCGCCATGGGGCTGCGGCTGATGGGCCGCTACCGGGAGGCGCAGACCCGGCAGGAGCAGGGCGTCAAGCTCAACACCCAGGTACTGGGGCTGGGCCACCCGCAGACCCTGCGCGCCGAGCACAACCTCGGGCTGTGCCTGCGCCGTTCGGGAGACATCCCCGGCGCGGGGCTGCGGCTGCGGACCGTGTGGGAGCGGGCCACCCGCGTCTTCGGGGTGGACTACCCGTGGACGCTGATGGTGGCCTCCGACTACGCCACGTACCTCCGGGAGTACGGGGACATCGGCGAGGCCCGCCGGATCTCGGAGGACGTGGTCCGCGGCTACCAGTCGCAGCTGGGCCTCGCCCACCCGTACAGCATCGGCACGGTCGGCAACCTCGGCCTCGTGCTGCGCGCGCAGGGCGAACGCGCGGAAGCCCTGTCCCTCGCCGAGCAGGCGCTGGTCGGCATGCGGGGCGCGCTCGGCGACCGGCACCCCTGGACGCTGGGCTGCGCCCTGAACGCCACCGGGCACCGCAACATCACCGGGCACCTGGAGGACGCACTGTCCCTGAGCCGCGACACGCTGCGCACCGCCGAGCAGGTCCTGGGGCCGGACCACCCGATGACGCTGAGCGCCCAGATCGCGCTCGCGGCCGACCTCAGGTCGGTCCGGGAGGACGCGGAGGCGGGCAAGCACGAGGACGCGGGCATCAAGGGCCTCACCCGAACCCTGGGCCCCCAGCACGTCCACACCGTCGCCGCCAAGCAACAGACCCGCCCGTACTGGGACTTCGAGCCGCAGCCGTAGGGGGGTGGGGGTGGGCCGGGGGATCGAGCTCCACACGGGCTCATCAGCGAGGGGCGGGCACGCGCCCGAGGGGGCAGACCCTCAGGCGGGCTCGGTCGTAGGTCGCGGAGATCGCTACGCGCTCCTCTATGACGGCGGTGAACTGCCGTCTACGAGCCGGCGAAATCGGTGAGTCTGCGCCTACGGTGTGACGAGGTCCGGGAGTTCGGTGAGGGAATCGATCGACCAGTCCGCGGCGACGCGGACCTCGGGGCCGTCCGCCCACCAGTGGCCCCAGGGGCCGCTGTCGATGCCCGGGTGCAGGAGGCGGATCGCGTCCGCGTTGTCCCGGCCGTCCACGACAACAGCACCGACCAGCGCGGAGAGTGTGTGCCGGGGAACGCCGAGCCAGTCCGCCCGTGCCGCCCAGTAGCGATCGTCCCGTGTGAGGGTCTCGCCGATGTCCAGAACGACGGTCCGAATCATTCGGCCAGCGTACCGACGCCCGGATGAACGAGCGCGGGCAGATGGGCCTCTGAGCTCACCGAGGCAGCCGGAGAGGCCCGAGGGAGAGGCTGCTCGACGGCCGGAAAGGCCCGGCTCCCCCGAGGGGAGGCCGGGCCTTGCGTACTGCTGAGCCGCGCAGCGACTAGGCCCCGAAGACCTCGTCCAGCAGCAGCTGCTGCTCCGCCTGGTGGCGCTTCGCCGAGCCGACCGCCGGCGACGAGCCGTGCGGGCGCGAGATGCGCCGCAGGCGCTCGCCCGCCGGGACGTCCGCGCCGACCGCCAGGTCGAGGTGGTCGATCAGGTTCAGCGCGATGAACGGCCACGCACCCTGGTTCGCCGGCTCCTCCTGCGCCCAGATGTACTTCGCCGCGTTCGGGAACTTGGCGATCTCCGCCTGGAGTTCCGCACCGGCCAGCGGGTACAGCCGCTCGATGCGGATGATCGCGGTGTCGGTGATGCCGCGCTTCTCCCGCTCGGCCTCCAGGTCGTAGTAGACCTTGCCCGCGCAGAAGACGACCTTGCGGACCGCGTTCGGGTCCACGGTGCTGTCGCCGATGACCGGACGGAACGAGCCGGTCGTGAACTCCTCCGCCTTCGACGCCGCCGCCTTCAGACGCAGCATCGACTTCGGGGTGAAGACGATGAGCGGCTTGTGGTGCGGGTTGTGGACCTGCCAGCGCAGCAGGTGGAAGTAGTTGGAGGGGAGGGTGGGCATGGCCACCGTCATGTTGTCCTGCGCGCACATCTGGAGGAAGCGCTCGGGACGCGCGGACGAGTGGTCCGGGCCCTGGCCCTCGTAGCCGTGCGGCAGGAGCAGCGTGACGCCGGAGGTCTGGCCCCACTTCTGCTCGGCCGAGGAGATGAACTCGTCGACGACGGTCTGCGCGCCGTTGACGAAGTCACCGAACTGGGCCTCCCAGAGGACCAGCGCGTCCGGACGGGCCAGCGAGTAGCCGTACTCGAAGCCCATGGCCGCGTACTCGGAGAGCAGCGAGTCGTAGACGTTGTAGCGGGCCTGGTCGTCCGACAGGTACTGCAGCGGGGTGTAGTCCTCGCCGGTCTGACGGTCGATGAGGACCGCGTGGCGCTGGCCGAAGGTGCCGCGGCGGGAGTCCTGGCCGGACAGCCGGACCGGGGTGCCCTCCATCAGCAGCGAACCGAAGGCCAGGGTCTCGCCCATGCCCCAGTCGATGGTGCCCTCGTCGATCATCGACGCGCGGCGCTGCAGCTGCGGCAGCAGACGCGGGTGCACGGTGACGTGCTCGGGGACGTTGACCTGGGACTCGGCGATCCGCTTCACGACCTCCTGGGAGATCGCGGTGTTCACCGGGACGGGGAACTCCTGCGCGGTCTGCGCGGGCGCCACCGGAGCGCCGGCGGCGGGCTGCGTGGCGGCCTCGCGGACCTCCGCGAAGACCTTCTCCAGCTGTCCCTGGAAGTCCTGGAGCGCCTGCTCGGCCTCTTCCAGCGTGATGTCGCCGCGACCGATGAGGGACTCGGTGTAGAGCTTGCGCACCGAGCGCTTCTTGTCGATCAGGTCGTACATCAGCGGTTGCGTGAACGCCGGGTTGTCGGACTCGTTGTGGCCGCGGCGGCGGTAGCAGATGAGGTCGATGACCACGTCCTTGTTGAACGCCTGACGGAACTCGAAGGCGAGCCGCGCGATGCGGACCACGGCCTCCGGGTCGTCGCCGTTCACGTGGAAGATCGGCGCCTCGATCATGCGGGCCACGTCGGTCGCGTACATCGAGGAACGCGAGGACTCCGGGGCGGCGGTGAAGCCGACCTGGTTGTTGATCACGACGTGGACGGTGCCGCCGGTGCGGTAACCGCGCAGCTGCGACATGTTCAGCGTCTCGGCGACCACACCCTGGCCCGCGAAGGCCGCGTCGCCGTGCAGGGCGACCGGCAGGACCGTGAAGTCCGTACCGCCCTTGTTGATGATGTCCTGCTTGGCGCGGGCGACACCCTCCAGGACCGGGTCGACCGCCTCCAGGTGGGAGGGGTTGGCGACGAGCGAGACCTTGATCTGCTCCCCGTCCAGGCCGGTGAAGGTGCCCTCGGCGCCCAGGTGGTACTTGACGTCGCCGGAGCCGTGCATGGACTTCGGGTCGAGGTTGCCCTCGAACTCGCGGAAGATCTGCGCGTACGACTTGCCGACGATGTTCGCGAGCACGTTCAGGCGGCCGCGGTGGGCCATGCCGATGACGACCTCTTCGAGGCGGGCCTCGGCGGCCGAGTCGATGACGGCGTCGAGCAGCGGGATGACGGACTCGCCGCCCTCCAGCGAGAAGCGCTTCTGGCCGACGTACTTCGTCTGCAGGAAGGTCTCGAAGGCCTCCGCCGCGTTCAGGCGGCGCAGGATGCGCAGCTGCTCCTCGCGCTCCGGCTTGGAGTGCGGGCGCTCGATGCGGTCCTGGATCCAGCGCCGCTGCTTCGGGTCCTGGATGTGCATGAACTCGACGCCGGTGGTGCGGCAGTACGAGTCGCGCAGCACGCCGAGGATGTCGCGAAGCTTCATCATCGACTTGCCGGAGAAGCCGCCGACCGCAAACTCGCGCTCCAGGTCCCACAGGGTGAGGCCGTGCTCGGTGATGTCGAGGTCGGGGTGCTTGCGCTGCTTGTACTCCAGCGGGTCGGTGTCGGCCATGACGTGGCCGCGGACCCGGTAGGAGTGGATCAGCTCGAAGACGCGGGCGGCCTTCGTGACGTCGTCGTCGTGCGAGGCGTCGATGTCCCGGTTCCAGCGGACCGGCTCGTACGGGATGCGCAGCGCCTCGAAGACGTCGTCGTAGAAGCCGTTCTCGCCGAGCAGCAGGTTCGCGACGATGCGCAGGAACTCGCCCGAGGCCGCGCCCTGGATGACCCGGTGGTCGTAGGTCGAGGTCAGGGTCATGACCTTGGAGATGCCCAGCTTGTTCAGGGTGTCCTGCGAGGTGCCCTGGAACTCGGCGGGGTAGTCCATGGAGCCGACGCCCATGATGACCGACTGTCCGGGCATCAGGCGGGGCACGGAGTGCACGGTGCCCAGGCCGCCGGGGTTGGTCAGCGAGACGGTGACTCCGGTGAAGTCGTCCATCGTCAGCTTGCCGACACGGGCACGGCGGACGATGTCCTCGTAGGCCTGCCAGAACTCGAAGAAGTTGAGGGTCTCGGCCTTCTTGATGCCGGCGACGACGAGCTGGCGGTCGCCGTTGGGCTTCACCAGGTCGATCGCGAGACCGAAGTTGATGTGCTCCGGCTTGACCAGGGTCGGCTTGCCGTCCTTCTCCGCGAAGGAGTAGTTCATGGCCGGCATGGCCTTGATCGCCTGCACCATCGCGTAGCCGATGAGGTGGGTGAAGGAGATCTTCCCGCCTCGAGCGCGCTTCAGGTGGTTGTTGATCACGATGCGGTTGTCGAACAGCAGCTTCACCGGGACGGCGCGGACGGACGTGGCCGTCGGGACGTCGAGGGAGGCGTTCATGTTCTTGGCCACCGCGGCAGCCGGGCCGCGGAGCGTCACCAGTTCCGGGCCCGCGGGGGCCTCGGTGGCGGGCGCGGCCTGCTTGGCTACGGGAGCGGGAGTGGCGGGCGCGGCCGGTGCGGCGGCCGGGGCCTGGGAGGTGACAGTCACAGCAGGGGCACCAGAGGGGGTGGCAGGAGCAGGGGCAGGAGCTGACACAGGCGCGGGCGCGGGGCTCGGGGCGGCAGGGGCCGCGGCGCGCGCCGCCCCCGTGGCGGCGGCGTCGACGGCCTGCGGAGCTGCGGCGACGGTGGTGGCGGCCTGTGCGGAGGCGCCGTCCGTCGTGGGGGACTTCTTCGGCTCTTCGGCCTTGACCGGAGCGACAGCGCCCCCCGGCTTGTAGTCGGCGAAGAAGTCCCACCAGGCCCGGTCGACCGAGTTCGGGTCCTGGAGGTACTGCTGGTAGATCTCGTCGACGAGCCACTCGTTGGCACCGAAGCCTGAGGCAGGGGTCTTCCCGCCCTCTGCTGCTTCGGTCGTGGTGCTCGGGTTACTGGGGGACTGTGGCGACACGGCGGCAACCGCCCTCTTCCGCTTCACAAGGTATGGACAGCGGGAATAAAGGCTACGCCTCCTCGGCCGCCATATGCAGACCGGGCGGGACATCCGTCACGTAGGTCACATCGAACGGCGGGTTTCGCTGCCTGGAATGGCGGGAAACAAGCGCGGTTCGGGTAGGGGGCACCGAGGTTGCGGCCCCCTTGGCTTCGCACCCCTGACGGACCCCGGGTACGTGTGGCCGAGATCATGTCCTTCCC
This sequence comes from Streptomyces sp. cmx-11-4, assembly GCA_049998195.1. Taxonomy (GTDB): domain Bacteria; phylum Actinomycetota; class Actinomycetes; order Streptomycetales; family Streptomycetaceae; genus Streptomyces. Next base: position 479,680 of record JAEBET010000001.1, on the reverse strand, counting down.
ACTCGAACCCTACGTCAACGTGACGCCTGCGAGCTGCCCGGAAGCGTGACGAGGATGCGGCAGCCCCGTGACGATTCGGCCACGCCGATATGCCCTCCGTGCAGCTGCACGGCCCAGCGGGCGATCGCCAGGCCCAGCCCGGTGCCGCCGTCGCCGGCCCGCGCGCTGCCCCGGTTGAACCGCTCGAAGACCCGGTGCCGCTCCGCTTCCGGGATGCCGGGACCTTCGTCCCGCACCTCCAGAGCCAGGGCGCCGGGTGCGTCGCCGGCCCGGGCGCGGACCGTGACCCGGCCGTGCGGGGGGCTGTGCTTGACCGCGTTGTCGATCAGGTTCGCGACGACCTGGTGCAGCCGCTCGGCGTCCGCGTACGCCGTCAGCTCGGGCGGGAAGACGTCCAGGTGCAGGTGCACGTCGTTGCGGGTGTGCCCGCCCGAACCGGAGAGCAGGCCCGGCCGTCCGGCGGCCGCCAGCCCCGACTCCTTCAGCACGCCCGACAGGTACGGCCACACCTCGAAGCGGCGGGCCTTCAGCGGGACCACCCCGTTGTCCACCCGGGACAGGTCCAGCAGGGTCTCCACGAGGCGGCCGAGGCGCTCGGTCTGCTTGAGCATCGTGCGCATGGTCTCGGGATCGGCGGCCGAGACCCCGTCCACCACGTTCTCCAGCACCGCCCGCAGCGCGGAGATCGGCGTGCGCAGCTCGTGCGAGACGTTGGCGACGAGCTCCTTGCGGTGCCGGTCCACCGCCTCCAGGTCGTCCGCCATGAGGTTGATCGTCGAGGCCAGGTCGCCCAGCTCGTCGCGGCGTCCCGCCTCGCGCACCCGGCGGGTGTAGTCGCCGTGGGATATCGCCCGGGCCACCCGCGTCATGTCGTCCAGCGGCGCCGTCAGGCTGTGCGCCACGAACTGGGTGATCAGCATCGAGGCGATCACCGAGAAGACCGTGATGAACCGCAGCTCGGTGTCCGTGCGCAGGGCCACCAGCAGCAGGCCCGTCGTGATAAAGACCGAGACCACCACGAGGGTGCCCAGCTTGGTCTTGATCGAGAACGGAGAGAAGGGCCGCAGCCCCGGCCCGGGGTGCCGGCCGCTCATGCCTGCGCCGGGGTCTCCAGGGCGTACCCGACGCCGTGGACGGTACGGATCCGCTCCGCCCCGATCTTCCGCCGCAGGGCCTTGATGTGGCTGTCGACCGTACGGGTCCCGGACGCGTCGGCCCAGTCCCACACCTCGGCCAGCAGCTGCTCCCGGGAGAGCACCGCCCGCGGGGTCCCGGCCAGGCACACCAGCAGGTCGAACTCGGTCGGCGTCAGGTGCACGTCCTCCGTCTGCACGCGGACCCGGCGCTGCGCGTGGTCGATCTCCAGATCGCCCAGCCGCAGGGTGGCCCCGCGCGGGGTGTGCGCGGCCTGTGTGGCCCGTTCCACACGCCGCAGCAGTACGTGCACCCGCGCGGCGAGCTCGCGGATGGAGAACGGCTTCGTCATGTAGTCGTCCGCGCCGACCCCGAGACCGACCAGCAGGTCGGTCTCGTCGTCGCGGGCGGTGAGCATCAGCACCGGGACCGGCCGCTGCGCCTGGACCCGGCGGCAGACCTCCAGTCCGTCGAAGCCCGGCAGCATCACGTCCAGGACCAGCAGCTCGGGCAGCCAGCTCTCGGCCGCGGCGACGGCGGCAGGGCCGTCCGCGGCGGTCTGGACCTGGAAGCCCTCGGCCCGCAGGCGGGCCCCGATGGCCTCGGCGATGGTGTGGTCGTCCTCGACGACGAGTACGCGCCGCTGTGCGCCGGGGGTCGCCGAGGCGCCGTTGTGGGTGGTGTGTGTCTGTTCCATGTCCCGGTCCGCCCCTGAAGATCTGCGTGGTGGGGTGCAGCGTAGAGGAGGCACCGGCCTGCGGCTATGCGGGGTTCGGACAGGGCATTTGTGCTGATGATCCGGGTTGGGGGAGGGATGTACCGGCCTACAGGGACAGCCCGTGGCCGTGTGCGAACACCGGGTCCTCGGTGTCGTTCGGGACGTCGGGGCGGGAGGCCTCGACGGCCTTCATGGAGCGCGGGAGCTCGAACGGGAGGCGGCCTTCGGGGACGGCCCGGCCGAAGGCCACGTCCAGCAGGGCGGCGTCCGAGGCGCCGTAGTCGGCGATCAGGGCCGCGGCGCGCGCCGCGATCTCCGGGATGACGGCGGCCCGTTCCAGGTTGATGCAGACCAGGGTCGGCACCTGGTCGAGAAGGGCCAGGATCCCGGCGAGCTCGGGCTCGGGGAACGCCAGTGAGCCGGAGTGGAAGAAGGACTCGAAGATGTTCTCCCTCGGCTCGTACGGGGTCCGCAGGCGCAGCACGGCCAGGTCGGCTGCGGCCGGGTCGGCGACGACCTCGCCGTACGCGGCGGCCACGGCCTCGTCCACGTTCCGCACGTAGAGCTTCGGCCGGGCCTCCGGCTTCGCGGAGAGCGGAATAATTCGCTCCGGATTTGTGAGAACCGTCAGCGAGCGGCGCTGGGCCGCCGCGCCCAGGGCGGCGAAATCGGCCCGGCCCACCGTCTCGGCCGCCGCGTCCGGGTCGACGTACGGGTTCTCGAAGAGGCCGAGCCGGAACTTCTCGCGCAGCAGCCGCCGTACCGACGCGTCGATGCGGGACTCCGTGACCCGCCCGGAGCGGACCAGCTCCACGACCACCTCGGGGCACTGCTCGCCGCCGAACTGGTCGCAGCCGGCGTCCAGGGCGCGCGCCGCGCGCTCGGTGACGCTCAGGTGCTCCAGGCCCCACGCGCGCGCCGGGTGCGTCTGCCCGAAGATCGAGGCATCGGTGAGCAGGCCCCAGTCGGTGCAGACGATGCCCTCGAAGCCGAGCTCCTCGCGCAGCAGGCCGGTGACCACGCCCTTGTTGAAGCCGAAGCCGACCTCTTCCCAGTCGGTGCCGATCGGCTGGCCGTAGTACGGCATCACCTGCGCGCATCCGGCGGCGATCGCCGCCTTGAAGGGCTCCAGGTGGTGCTCGCGCATCCCGCCCGGGTAGACCTGCTCCTTGCCGTGCGCGAAGTGCGGGTCCTCGCCGTCCTTCTGCGGGCCGCCGCCCGGGAAGTGCTTGACCATGGCGGACACGGACGCGTGACCGAGCTCGGGGCCCTGCAGGCCGCGCACGTACGACCGCACGAGCTCGGCGGTCAGCCGGGCGTCGGAGCCGAAGGTGCCGGTCTGGCGGGCCCAGCGCGGTTCGCTGGCCAGGTCGATCTGCGGGTGCAGGGCGACGCGGAAGCCGACGGCCAGGTACTCGCGGCGGACGGTGTCGGCGAACCGGAAGACCAGCTCCGGGTCTCCGATGGCGGCCAGGCCCAGGGCCTCGGGCCAGGCGGAGAAGGCGCCGGAGTTGAAGGAGGCGCCGACGTTGTCGGTGAAGGCGTGGCGCGGGTCGGTCGAGAGGGTGACCGGGATGCCGAGGCGGGTGGCCGCGGCCATCTCCTGCACGGTGTTCTGCCACTGGGCCATCTCGCGGGCCCCGTAGGTGCCGAGCAGGTTGAAGTGGGTCAGCAGCCGGTCCCCGATCAGCTCGGGGGTGGTGAAGGGGAGCATCGAGCCGTCGGTCTCGGTGACCGGGCTGCCGTCCTCGTTCATCATCAGCATGGAGTGGAAGAGCTGGCCGGCCTTCTCCTCCAGCGTCATCCGCGACAGCAGGTCCTCCACGCGCCGGTCCAGGGGGAGCGAGGCGTCTTTGTAGGCGGGGGTCGCGTTCATCGGAAGGCTCCTGGGAGGCGTGGACGACCTGGAGCCCCAACGTAAACGCGAAAACCATGTACCCACTAGGTTTTCGGAAGTGACCTGGATCACTCCTGTCCGGTGGCCGAAAACAGCCAGGCCCTAGGGTGGTCGGCATGGCACAGGACAAGGGGCGAGCGGCCCCGAAGGCCGCGGGCCGGGGGACCTACGCGGTGGGCGACGCCCGTCGGCAGAAGATCCTCGACACCGCGGTCGAGCACTTCGCGCAGTGGGGCTTCCACGCCTCCTCGCTGGCCCGGATCGCGGCCGACTGCGGGATCACCCAGGGCGGGCTGCTGCACCACTTCCGCAGCAAGGAGGACCTGCTGCTGTCCGTGCTGGCCCAGAGCGAGCGGCACGACATCGAGCGGCTGTTCAGCCCGCCCGCCGGATCGGTGGCCGCGCACTTCGCCACCGTCGTCGCCCTCGCCGCCGACAACGCGCGGCGGCCCGGACTCGTCCGGATGTTCAACACCCTGGTCGGCGAGTCCGGCAACCCCGGGCACCCCGCCCACGCGTACTTCCGGGAGCGCTACGCCCGCGTGCTCGGCTACACCGTCGACCTGCTGGAGGCCGGCGTCGCGCGCGGCGAACTGCGCCCCGGCACCGACTGCGAAGGCGTCGGCCGCGAGACCCTCGCGGTCATGGACGGCCTGCAGATCCAGTGGGTGCTGGCCCCCGCCAGCGTGGACATGCCGGCCCGGCTGCACTCCTACCTGGACCGGCGGCTACGGGAGATCTCCGTCGAGGGGGCGGGGCTGCCGGGTCCCGCGCCCGCGGACCCTGCCGGGTTCTAGGCCGTGAACGGCGGCAGCGCGTCCAGCACCTTCTTCAGGGCCGGAGCCAGGGCCTCCTGTTCGGCGGCCACCTCGAAGCCGCCGTGTACGAACGCGTAGGTGAACCCGTCGTACACCGTCGTGTCGCCCGTGGCGATCCTCGGCAGGCGCGCGAAGTCCGCCTCCCCGAGCGCGGTGCGCAAGGCGGCGAGCTCCGCTTCCGACAGCTTTCCGGTGCCCTCCGGCGTGGCCTTCGCGTCCAGCCGGGTCCACGAGCCGTCGCCCTTGACGACGAGGGTGTGGGTCTGGCCGGCATAGCCGCCGCTGCGGGTGGCCCGGACCAGGGTCTCGGCCGGGGCCGGGGATCCGGCGGGAGCCGGACTCGCCGTCGTGGGAGCGGGGGTGGGCGCGGACGGGGCGGCGGGCGTGGGGGTCCTCGTGGCTGCCGCGTCCGGCGGGGTCTGCGGGCCGCTCGCCGGTGGCCGCCCGTCGACGTCCTCGGAATCGGACGGTCCGCATCCGGCCAGGACCGTGGTCAGGACCGCCGCCGTCACCGCCACCACGCGGAACGCTCGCACACCCACCTCCGCAGGTACTCCGTCCGAACCCCGAGTATGGAGTCCCCGCACCCGTTCCGACAGCACCCGGAGGCAGCCATCCGCCGCATCGCCCCCTGGCGCGTGCTCCCGCCGCTGCTCGCCGCCCTCCTCGGCCTGTGGGGTCTGGAGCGCGGCGGCAGCATGTGGCGCGACGAATCCGTCACCTGGCAGGTGGCCCACCGCCCGCTCGGCGGGCTCTGGGACCTGCTCGGCCAGGTGGACGCCGTGCACGGCCTGTACTACCTGCTCGTGCACGGGGTGTTCCTCGCCTGGGACGGCGGCCTGTGGGCGCTGCGGCTGCCCTCCGTCGCCGCCACCGCCCTCGCGGCCGCCGGAGTCGCCGCGATCGGGAACCGGCTCGCGGGGGAGCGGGCCGCACTGCTCTCCGGGCTCGCGTACGCCGTACTCCCGCCCGTGCAGATGTACGCACAGGAGGGCCGCTCGTACGCCCTCGTCGCCGCGGCCGTGGTGTGGGCGACGTACCTGATGCTGCGCGAGCGGTGGACCGCGTACGCCGCGGTCCTGCTGCTCGGCTGCTGGCTGCACGAGTTCGCGGTACTGGCCCTGCTCGCGCACGCCGTCACCGCCTGGCGCTCGCGCGGCTGGCGCATCGCCGCCGGGGCCGTCGTGGCCCTGCTGCTGCCCCTCGCCCTGGTCAGCGCCCGGCAGGCGGAGCAGCAGCTCGGCTGGCTCGGGCGGCCGTCCTGGCAGGACTGGGTGGCGTACGGGGTGCTCGCCGGCGCCGTGCTGCTGCTCGCGCGGGGCGCCGGGCCGCGCGACCTGACCGGCCTGGTCCGCGTGGCCCTGCCCCTCGCGCTGCTGCCGCCCGGGCTGCTGATGACGCTCTCGCTGGTCCACCCCTGGTACGTCGACCGGTACGTGCTCTACGCGCTGGCCGGGCTCGCCCTCCTGGCGGGGGCCGGGCTGGTTACGGCGCGCGGCTGGTGGCCGTGGCTGCTGGTCGCGGCCCTGCTCGTGCCCATCGGCTGGTGGTCGGTGTGGCTGCGCACCCCCGAGAGCCGCAAGGACGACGTGCTCGCGGTGGCCGCCGCGGTCCGGGAACTGGCCCGGCCGGGGGACGCCGTGCTCTTCCTGCCCTCGCGGCGCCGCGAGTGGCTGCTGTCCTCACCGGGCGTCCACGACGGGCTGCGCGACGTGGCCCTGGACCGCTCCCCGCAGGCCTCGCACAGCCTCCAGGGCACCGAGCTGCCCTCGGCGGACATCCGCGCGGCGCTCATCGAATCCCCCCGGGTCATCGCCCTGCTGGACCCGGCCGGCCAGCCGCTGGACCCGTACCCGCGCGAGGCGGTGAAGCGGCAGACGCTGGCCGCCTGGTTCGACCTGTGCTCGGTCACCGAAGTACGCGGCGCCCGCGTCGCCCTCTACGCCCGCCCGGGCGGCTGCCCGGCCTGAGGGGTGCGGCAGGATCGAGCTCCCATCACCCCGAGGAGCCGCCGCATGACCCCCCACACGACCCCCAACTCCCTTGCCCTGTCCGGGCCGCTGGTCGGGGCCGACTGGCTGGCCCGGCGGCTCGCCGCGCCCGGGCTGGTCGTCTTCGACGCCTCCGTGGGCGCCCATCGCGGCGCCGGCCACCGGATCCCCGGCGCCCGTCCCTTCGACCTCGACGGGGACCTGTCCGACCACGAGGCCCCGGTCCCGCACACCATGCCCACGGCCGCACGGTTCGCCGAGGCGGTGCGGGCCCTCGGCGTCGACGACACCGACACCGTGGTCGTGTACGACGGCGCCGGCATCTACTCCAGCGCCCGCGCCTGGTGGATGCTGCGCGCCATGGGCTTCGACCGGGTCGCCGTCCTCGACGGGGGACTGCCCGCCTGGACCGCCGCCGGCCTGCCCCTGGAGGACGCCCGCCCCGCGTACGAAGGCCCGCGCGGCTCCTTCACCGCCCGGCCGCGCCCCGGGCTGCTCGTCGGCGCCGAGGCCGTCGCCGCCGCCCTGGCCGACCCGGCCGCCGCCGTCCTCGACGCCCGCACCCGCGAGCGCTTCGCCGGCGCGGCCCCGGAACCCCGCCTGGGCCTGCGCGGCGGCCACATGCCGGGCGCGCTCAACCTGCCCTTCGGGGACCTCCAGCGGGACGACGGCCGGATGCGCCCCGCGGGGGAGCTGCGCGAGGCCTTCACGGCACTGGCGGGAGAGCGGGAGCGGCTCTACTTCAGCTGCGGCTCCGGCGTCACCGCCTGCGTCCTCGCCCTCGGCGCCGACCTCGCCGGCTACGGGCAGTCGGCCGTGTACGACGGCTCCTGGAGCGAGTGGGGCCTGCCCTCGGACGAGCGCCCGGTGGCCGTGGGCCCGGCCGGGGGATAGTCGCCCACGCTCCGTTCGCCGCAGGCGAACGGAGCGTGGGGAACAACGGGCGGCGCAGATGCATTGAGTCGGCATAGCTCAACTTCACTGCCGGAGGGTTGATCATGGCTTCGACGTCCGTAACGCTCACTCTGCCCGTGCTGCCGCTCGACGACGAGGTCGTGCTGCCCGGAATGGTCGTCCCGCTGGACCTGTCCGACGCCGAGGTGCGCGCTGCCGTGGAGGCGGCCCAGGCGGCGGCGGGCAGCGGGCACCTCCCGGCGGCAGCCGGGGGAGGCAAGCCCCGGGTCCTGCTCGTGCCGCGCATCGACGGGAAGTACGCCGGGACCGGGGTGCTCGGGACGGTCGAGCAGGTGGGCCGGCTCTCCGACGGGGACCCCGGCGCGCTCATCCGCGGCCGCGGCCGCGTCCGTATCGGCGCCGGGACCACCGGCCCCGGCGCCGCGCTCTGGGTCGAGGGCGAGACCGTGGACGAGCACGTGCCCGACCCGCTGCCGGGGGCCGTCGCCGAACTCGTCAAGGAGTACAAGGCGCTCGCCACCAGCTGGCTCAAGAAGCGAGGAGCCTGGCAGGTCGTCGACCGGGTCCAGCAGATCGAAGGGGTGTCGGCCCTGGCCGACAACTCCGGGTACTCGCCGTTCCTGACGGTCGAGCAGAAGGTCGAACTGCTCGAGACCGCCGACCCCGTCGCCCGCCTCAAGCTGGCCGTCAAGGCGCTCAGCGACCACCTCGCCGAACAGGACGTCGCCGAGTCCATCGCCAAGGACGTGCAGGACGGCGTCGACAAGCAGCAGCGCGAGTTCCTGCTGCGCCGCCAGCTGGAGGCGGTCCGCAAGGAACTGCGCGAGCTGAACGGCGAGAAGGACGGCGAGGAGTCCGACGACTACCGCGGCCGCGTCGAGGCCGCCGACCTCCCCGAGAAGGTCCGCGAGGCCGCCCTCAAGGAGGTCGACAAGCTCGAGCGGGCCAGCGACCAGAGCCCCGAGGGCTCCTGGATCCGCACCTGGCTGGACACCGTCCTCGAGCTCCCCTGGAACGAGCGCACCGAGGACCGGTACGACATCCAGGGCGCGCGGGCCGTCCTCGACGCCGAACACGCCGGGCTCAGCGACGTCAAGGACCGCATCACCGAGTACCTCGCGGTCAGGAAGCGGCGCACCGAGCGCGGCCTGGGCGTCATCGGCGGCCGCCGCGGCGGGGCCGTGCTCGCGCTCGTCGGGCCGCCCGGCGTCGGCAAGACCTCGCTCGGCGAGTCCGTGGCCCACGCCATGGGCCGCACGTTCGTCCGCGTCGCCCTCGGCGGCGTACGCGACGAGGCCGAGGTGCGAGGACACCGCCGGACCTACGTCGGCGCCCTGCCGGGCCGGATCGTCCGCGCCATCAAGGAGGCCGGGTCGATGAACCCGGTCGTGCTCCTCGACGAGATCGACAAGGTGGGCTCCGACTTCCGCGGCGACCCGGCCGCGGCCCTGCTGGAAGTCCTGGACCCGGCGCAGAACCACACCTTCCGCGACCACTACCTGGAGGTGGAGCTCGACCTCAGCGACGTGGTGTTCCTGGCGACGGCCAACGTCCTGGAAGCCATCCCGGAGGCGCTCGCCGACCGCATGGAGCTGGTCCGCCTCGACGGGTACACCGAGGACGAGAAGGTCGTCATCGCCCGCGACCACCTGCTGCCGCGTCAGCTGGAGCGCGCGGGCCTCGGCTCCGACGAGGTGGTCCTGGAGGAGGAGGCGCTGCGCAAGCTCGCCGGCGAGTACACCCGCGAGGCGGGCGTGCGCACCCTGGAGCGGTCCCTCGCGCGACTGCTGCGCAAGGTGGCCTCGCAGCACGAACTCGGCGAGCGGGAACTGCCCTTCAGCATCGGCGCCGACGACCTGCGCGGGCTGATCGGACGGCCCCACCACGTCCCCGAGTCCGCCCAGGACCCGGCGGAGCGGCGGACCGCCGTCCCCGGTGTGGCCACCGGCCTCGCGGTGACCGGCGCGGGCGGCGACGTCCTCTTCGTGGAGGCCTCGCTGGCCGATCCGGAGACGGGCGGGGCCGGCCTGACCCTCACCGGCCAGCTCGGCGACGTCATGAAGGAGTCGGCGCAGATCGCGCTCAGCTTCCTGCGCTCGCACGGCGCCGAACTGGAGCTCCCGGTCGCCGACCTGAAGGACCGGGGCGTGCACATCCACTTCCCGGCGGGCGCGGTGCCCAAGGACGGCCCGAGCGCGGGCATCACCATGACGACAGCCCTCGCCTCGCTGCTCTCCGGGCGCCAGGTGCGCACGGACGTGGCCATGACCGGCGAGGTCTCGCTGACCGGGCGCGTCCTGCCGATCGGCGGGGTCAAGCAGAAGCTGCTCGCCGCGCACCGCGCGGGCCTGACCACCGTCATCATCCCCAAGCGCAACGAGGCCGACCTGGACGACGTCCCGGCCGAGGTGCTGGAGGGGCTGGAGGTGCACCCGGTGACCGACGTGCGCCAGGTGCTGGAACTCGCCCTGTCGCGGGCCCGGGCGCAGGAGGAGGCGGTGGTCACCGCCGCCTGACGGGCGCCGTACGACGGCCCGGGACCCCGCGGCGGCGGGGCCCCGGGCCGTCGGCGCGCCCGCTGCGAAATACTGGCGGCCCATCCACCATTGAAGGAGCAGGACGTGCACGGGAGCGAAGACCAGGAGTTCCTTGCCCTGGAGCGGGAGCTGTCCGTCTTCCTCCGGCGCGCCCGCGCCTCCTCCGGCGAGATGGCGCGCGCCCTCCACCCCGAGCTGGAGCCCGCCGCGTACGGGCTCCTCGTACGCCTGGAGGCGGCCGGCCGGCAGCGGGCCACCGAGCTCGCCGCGTACTTCGGCGTCGGCAAGGCCACCATGAGCCGCCAGCTGCGGGCCCTGGAGGTCCTCGGCCTGATCGCCCGCGAGCCGGACCCCGCCGACGGCCGGGCCTTCCTGGTCGGCCTCACCGAGGAGGGCCGCGAGCGGTTCCTGCGGGTCCGGGACGCCCGGCGCGAGCAGTACATGCGCAAACTCGCCGACTGGGACCGCGGCGAAGTGGCGGAACTGGCCCGGCTGCTCAACCAGCTGAACGCGGGCGAGGACACCCCGTAGGAGGCCCGGCCCGTGGAGCCCCTGGCTACAGCTCTGCGTAGACCGCCGAGGCGTCGTCGTGCCGCTTGTGCCGGGCCGGCGGGCGCTCGGGGTCGGACTCGATGGCGCGGACCCGGCCGATCAGCCCCTCCGCGCCCTCCTTGCGCAGCACCGCCAGACACTGCGCCCAGTCGCCCTCCCCGAACGTGTCCGTCCACCGGCTCGCCCCGTCCGTGAGCGCGGCCACCGCCCGGACCCGGTCGCGCGGGGTGCGCCCGGTCACCGCCCGGGCCGCCACCTCCGGATCCGCGGCCGCCGTGAAGAAGCCGCCCTCCGCGTTCCGCAGGGCGTCCGTCGCCTCCACCGACCGCAGCACCTCCCGGGGGACCCGGTCCAGCCGGTCGTCGAGCACCGCCGTCACCTCGCCCCCGGGCTCCTGGAGGAGCAGTACGGAGTCCGAGAGCACCAGGTGCTCCACGTACGCCCCGTCCCAGCGGACCACGACCACCGTCGCCTGCGGCGTGCGGACGTGAGAAAGGTCACAGGTGTCCCGGTGTGCCTCGGCCGTGGTGCGGACGGCCTCCGCCAGGATCCGGTCCAGCGGCATGTCCCGCCGCGATCCGGACAGTTCGGTCAATCGGCCGCCGAGCCGGGCCGCGAACCACGGCACCCCGTGCACGCAGCCGTCCTCGCCGCGCGGCGGGGTGACCCCGTCCAGGGCGACCAGTACGCCACCGCCCGAAGCGGGGATCGCGGCCGACACCCAGTCCTCATTGGGGCGTTCCGTACTGCCGGGGGCGGAGGCGAGGTCGATGCGCATGCGGACATTCTGTCGGGCGCGGGGGTACGGAGCGCGAGTAGGTCCGTACCAATTGGCGGGGCGGCCGGACGGGCCGCCGCGCAGGGCGCCGGAGGGCTCGGCGCGGGTCGACCGGAATGTGGGCGGGCATACTGCCAAAGCCCGCGCCGATCTTTCAACCGTCCGTCCACGGACGCGCTCTGACGCCGGATGTCCGAGTTGGTCGCCAACTGATCCTTGATGTTCACTCGTTCGAGTGGCCGGGTGGGCGATGTGCGGCTCTCTTCCCATCGCACTGCAAAGGTCTGAGGCGGTACGAGGGGGCAGGAGGCGTTTACTTGTTGACCGGCCGTTACCTCGGCCACACGAGTAGACGAGCAAGAGCACACGTACAGGATTGCGAGCACCGGTGCAGAAGAAGCGGTCTCGGAAGAACGGCACCGCCACCGACGGCCCGGCCCCCGCAGGACGCCGCGTCCGCGTGCGCCGCAGGCTGGTCGTAGGCGTGGCCGTCGCCGGCCTCACCGTCCTCGCGGCCGGCGCCCCCGCCGTCGTCTCCGCCACGAGGGAACTGAACGACTCCCAACGCCTGGTCACCCTCGCGGAACAGACCCGGCACACCCTCACCCTCGCCCACCTCCTCGGCGACGAGCGCGACGCCGTCGTCGAGTACGCCGCCAAGGGCCGCCCGGGCGCGGCCAAGGGGCCCGTCCAGGAACGCGCCGCCCGCACCGACCGGCAGATCGCCGAGGTCCAGGCCGACGCCGACGAGGCGACCGCCCGCGCCCTCGCCCGCGTCCAGGCCGTCCGCACCGAAGCCGTCGACGGCAAGGGCGGCGCCCTCGCCGTCCACCAGGCCTACGCCGGCGTCCTCGCGGAACTGCTCGCCCCCGGCGACCGGCTCGCCGAACTGACCCCGCCGCGCGCCACGGCCGCCCTCGCCACCACCCGCCCCATGGCCCCACTGGGCCAGGCCGTGGAACAGGCCTCGGCCACCCGCGGACTGCTGCTCGCCGCGCTGGCCGTCCCCCGCGGCGAGCAGCTCCCGGGCTCGGCCGTCGTCGACGAACTCACCACCGCCGCCCAGCGCTCGCGGGTACGGGAACAGGCCGCCCTGGACGACTTCGCGCGGGCCGCGCGGCCCGACGTGCGCCAGACCCTCGCCGCCACCGTCACCGGGCCCGAGGTCAAGGCTGCCGACGACTACCTCAAGCGGCTCACCGACCGGCCCACGCTCACCTCCGCCGACCGCAGGACCGACGGGGCCGCCGTGGGCTCCGCGCTCACCGCCCGCATCGACCGCATGCGGTCCGTCGAATCCACCCTCGCCGGCCAGCGCGCCTCCGCGCTCGCCGCGCAGCGCGACGACGACGTGACCCGGCTGGAGACCGTGATCGCGCTGCTGGGCGTGCTGTTCCTGGTCACCGTGGGCGTCTCCACCGCCGTGGCCCGCTCGCTGACCCGGCCGCTGTCCGTGCTGCGCCGCGGCGCGGAGCGGCTGGCGACGCCGCAGGGCTCGGTGGAGCCGGTCCGGTTCACCGGCCGCAACGACGAGTTCGCCGAGGTCGTGCGCCACCTGAACGCGGTGCGCGACCAGACCGTCTCCCTCCACACCCGGATCGCCGGGCTCGACGCCGACCGGCGCCGCATCATGGGCCGCAACGAGGCGCTGGCCTCCGGCCGGGAGGCGCTGGAGGAGGAACTGGCCAAGCTGCGGGCCGGGCTGGAAGACCGCCGCCGCATCATGTCGACGACCTCCGTCTCGCTGTCGTTGCGGACCCTCGGCCTGGTGGAGCGCCAGCTCGCCGTGATCGAGGAGCTGGAGTCCAAGGAACAGGACCCGGACCGCCTGGCGACCCTGTTCAAGCTGGACCACCTGGCGACCGTGATGCGCCGCCACAACGAGAACCTGCTCGTCCTGGCCGGCCAGGAGCACGGCCACGGCCAGGGGCTGCCGGTGCCGCTGGTCGACGTCATGCGGGCGGCGGTGAGCGAGATCGAGCGCTACGAGCGCGTCGACCTCGCGGCGCTGCCCTCGTACACCCAGGTCGCGGGGCACGCGGCCGACGACATCTCGCACGTGCTGGCCGAACTGCTCGAGAACGCGACGACGTTCTCGCCGCCGGACGCCAAGGTCAAGGTGTCCGGGTGGCTGCTGGACTCCGGCGACGTGGTGCTGTCCGTCGTCGACGAGGGCATCGGGGTCACCGAGGACCGGCTGGAGGCCCTCAACTCCCGACTGTCCACGCCCGAGGCCTACGACGAGGAGCCCGAAGCGGAACACGGCCTGGGGCTCGGCCTGTACGTGGCCGGGCGCCTCGCGGCACGGCACGGCGTCACCGCGGAGCTGCGCGCCCCGCGGCACGGCGGCACCGAGGCGCTGGTGGTCGTCCCGGCCGCGCTGCTGCCCGCGACCCCGCCGGCCTCCCCGGTCCACAGCCTGGCCACACCGGGCGCGCCCGCGCTGCACCTCCCGGGCGCGATCGCCGAGGCCAACGAGAACACCCTCCCGAGCCGCCTGCGGCGCAGCGCCGCGCAGGACGAGCCGGCGGCGGAGGCTCTGGCGGGGGCTCTGGCGGAGGAGGTCCCGGCGACGGCCCCGGCGGCCGAGGCTCCGGCGGACGATCCGGCGGTGGGGCCGGCGGAGGTTCCGGTGGCGGCCCCGGCGGTCGAGATCCCGGTGGCCCCGGGGGCAGTGGACCCGGTGGCGGCCCCCGCGGCGGAGGTCCCGGGTGGGCCCGGTCCTGAGGAGCAGTTGCTCGCGCGGGTCGTTCCCGACGCGGAAGACGCAGGCTTCGCGGCGGCGGACACCGAGTCGCAGCTCCCGGCCGGCGCGCCCGGTGCCGCGTCAGGTGCCGACGTACGGGAAACCGCGCCCGAGCCGGATCCGCACCGGCATGCCGCCGCCGAGGACAACTGGCTGCCACGACAGGGCAGCCACCCCGCAGACCCGGCCGACCCCGACCCCGAGGCCGAGGTCGTCACCGACAAGGGCCTGCCCAAGCGCACCCCGCGCTCCGTGGCCGCCGGCCGCGCGGGCTCCGGCGACGGACCGCCCGAGCCGCCGCGCAAGGTCGACGCCGACGAACTGCGGCGCCGCCTCGGCGGGTTCTACCAGGGCGCCCAGGACGGCCGGCGCGTGGCCGCCGCCGAGCTCCGGCAGGACCGGGACCAGGACCAGGACCGGGACCAGGACCGGGACCAGGACCAGGACCAGGACCAGGGGCAGACCGACCGGGGGGACACCGCACAGGAGGCACGCACATGACCGCGCCCAGTACGTACGGACTGAGCACCCAGGCCCGCAACCTGCAGTGGCTGCTGACCGACCTGGTCGAGGAGGTACCCGGCGTCAACTCCGTCGCCGTCGTCTCCTCGGACGGGCTGCTGCTCCTGTCCTCCGACCCGGGAGCTGATTCCCCCCAGGGGCCCCGCACCAAGGGCCCGCGGGGCGCCTCCGCAGACCTGGCCACGATCGTCTCCGGCCTCGGCAGCCTCACCACCGGCGCGGCGGCCCTCATGGACGGCGGCACCGTCAAACAGACCATGGTGGCGATGGAGCACGGCTCCGTCTTCGTCATGGCCATCAGCGACGGGTCCCTGCTGGGCGTGCACGCCGCCCCCGACTGCGACATGGGCGTCGTCGCCTACCACATGGCCCTGTTCGTCGGCCGCGCCGGCCACGTCCTGACCCCCGAAGTCCGCAGTGAGCTGCGCCAGTCGATGGAGAAAACCCCGTGAGGAGTCCGGCCTCCGACCGGCTGCCGATACGCGGCGCCGACCGCCGTCCCGCCCGCGTCCGCCCGTACTCCCTCACGGGCGGCCGGACCCGCTTCACGCAGGTCCTGCTGGTGGAGACCTTCGTCGCCGCCCTGGACACCGGTCCCGCCAAAGCGCCCGACCGCATGCCCGAGATGCCCGCCATCGTCGAGGTCTGCCGCCGCATGCGCACGATCGCCGAGATCGCCGCGCTGCTGAAGCTGCCGCTCGGCGTGGTTCGCGTCCTGGTCAGCGACCTCGCCGACCAGGGAAGGATCCGCGTCTACGGCACGGGCCACGGCACCGGCCGTCCCGAACGCGCGCTGCTGGAAAGGGTGCTCAGTGGTCTTCGCCGTCTCTGACCAGCCGGTGTCCACGCCGGATGCGGCCGACGAGCCCGTCCGGCCGTGGCAGTACGACCGCTCCCGCGCTCCCGTCGCCGTCAAGGTGCTGGTCGCGGGCGGCTTCGGCGTCGGCAAGACCACGTTCGTCTCGTCCGTCTCCGAGATCACGCCGCTGCGCACCGAGGCGGTCATGACCCAAGCCAGCGTCCCGACGGACGACCTGACCGGCACCCCGGACAAGCACACCACCACCGTCGCGATGGACTTCGGCCGCGTCACCCTCGACGACGACCTGGTGCTGTACGTGTACGGGACCCCGGGCCAGGAGCGGTTCTGGTTCATGTGGGACGACCTGGCGCGCGGCGCGGTCGGCGGCATCGTCCTGGCCGACACGCGGCGGCTGCGCGACTGCTTCCCGGCCCTCGACTACTTCGAGAGCTGCGGGCTGCCGTACGCCGTCGCCGTGAACCACTTCGAGGGCTCGGAGTCGTACGAGCCGCAGGACGTGCGGGAGGCGCTGACCATCCCGCCGGAGGTGCCCGTCGTGATCATGGACGCGCGGCGCCGCGTGACGGTCGTCGAATCCCTGCTGACCCTGGTCGGGCACGCCCTGGACAGCACTCCCGAATAGAGACAGCACGCCCGAACAGCGACAGCACTCCCGAACAGAGAACGTGAGAAATGCGCAGGATACTTGTCGTAGGAGCCGGCCAGTCCGGGCTCCAGCTCGCCCTCGGACTCCAGTCGAAGGGCTACGAGGTCACCCTCATGTCCAACCGGACGGCGGACGAGATCCGCACCGGGCGGGTGATGTCCACGCAGTGCATGTTCGACTCGGCGCTCCGGCACGAACGTGACCTCCAGCTCAACTTCTGGGAGCAGCAGGCCCCGAAGATCGAGGGCCTCGGCGTCTCGGTGGCGGCCCCCGACGGCGGCCGCGCCATCGACTGGCTCGGCCGCCTCAAGGGGTACGCGCAGTCCGTCGACCAGCGCGTGAAGATGGCCGGCTGGCTCGACACCTTCGCGCAGCGCGGCGGGCAGCTGGTCATCCACGGCGCCTCGGTCGCCGACCTCGACTTCTTCTCCCGTACGTACGACCTGGTGCTGGTGGCCGCCGGCAAGGGCGAGCTGGTGTCCCTGTTCGAGCGGGACGCGGCGCGCTCCCCGTACGACGCCCCGCAGCGTGCGCTCGCCGTCTCCTACGTGCACGGGCTCGGCCCGCGCCCGGAGCACCCGCAGACCGAGGCGGTGCGCTGCAACCTGGTCCCGGGCGTCGGCGAGCTGTTCGTGATGCCGACCCTCACCACCTCCGGCCGGGCGGACATCCTGTTCTGGGAAGGCCTTCCGGGCGGGCCGCTGGACGCGTTCCAGGGTGTGAAGGACCCGGGCGAACACCTGGCGACCACGCTGGAGCTGATGGAGAAGTTCACGCCGTGGGAGTACGCGCGTGCCACGCAGGTGGAGCTGACGGACGCCGGCGGCACGCTCGCCGGCCGTTACGCGCCGGTGGTCCGCAACCCCGTCGGGCGCCTGCCGGGCGGCGGGCTGGTGCTGGGCGTCGCGGACGTGGTCGTCGCCAACGACCCGATCACCGGCCAGGGCTCGAACTCCGCCGCCAAGTGTGCGGCCTCGTACCTGTCGTCGATCCTGATGCACGGGGACAAGCCGTTCGACGAGTCGTGGATGAAGGCGACCTTCGACAAGTTCTGGTTCACCACGGGCAAGCCGGTGACCCAGTGGACGAACGCGATGCTGGGCGTCCCGCCGGAGCACGTACTGAACCTGATCGGGGCGGCCGGGCAGCTGCAGCCGGTGGCGGATCGATTCGCCAACGGCTTCGACCACCCGGCCGACTTCGACGCGTACTTCTACGACCCGCAGGACGCGGCGGACTACCTGGAGTCGGTCGCGGCCGCGGGCGCGGCTTCGGGTTCGGACGCGGACGCGGACTCGGACTCGGACTTGGCGTCGGGCTCGGTCGCGGGAGCCTCCTCGGAGGAGTAGCCGGTGTCGTCCCCCTCCGCCGCGGCCTCGGGCAGCGGCGGAGGGGTGAACTCCGCGAGCGGGATGCCGTCGGGGTCGGGGCGCACGGCGCCGAGGAGCGGGTTCGCGGCGATCGGCGAGACCTTGACCTTCGCCCCCGGGCGCGGCGCCTGGATCACCTTCCCGCCCCCGATGTACAGGCCCACATGGGTGGCCTTGGGGAAGTAGACCACCAGGTCCCCGGGCCGCAGCCGGTCCAGCGGGACCTTCGGCAGCGTGGCCCACTGCTCCTGGCTGGTCCGCGGGATGGTGCGGCCGGCGTGCGCCCAGGCCTGCGAGGTCAGCCCGGAGCAGTCGAAGGAGCCCGGCCCCTCCGCGCCCCACACGTACGGCTTGCCGATCTGGGCCGCCGCGTAGGTGAGGGCCGCGCCACCGGCGGCCGTGGGCGTACCGGTGCGGGTGGGGAGCCGGCCGGAATCCACCAGCGCGCGCTGCGCACCCGCGGTGTTCGCGGCTTCGCGCGCGCCGAGCTGCGCGAGCTGCTCGGGGGTCAGGGCGGCGAGCGTCCGCTCGACCTCCTTGAGCTGCGTCGCGGCCTCGTCCTTGTGCCGCTTCTGCCGCGCGGCCAGCGTCTGCTGGGAGTCCAGCGCCTGGCGGGCCCGGGTGGCGAGGGCGCCGGCCTCCCGCTCGCCGCGCCTGAGCCGCTCCAGTACGGCGGCCTGCCGGGCGCCCTCGCGGGCGGCGATGCGCCGCTGGTCCAGGGCGGCCTGGGGGTTGCCGGCGAGCAGCATCCGGGCGTAGGGGGAGATGCCGCGGCCGCCCTGGTACTGCTCGCGGGCCAACCGCCCGAGCAGCGCCTTCTCGGAACCCAGGGCGGTACGGGCCTTGCCGAGCTCGACGGTGAGCCGCCGCTCCTCGTCCTGGCGGGCCTTGAGGGCGACCTCGGTGGCGTTGAACGCCTCGGCGGCCTCCTCGGCCTTCTGGTACAGCCCTTGCAGCCGGGTGAGCAGCACCCCTACGGACTCGACGGAAGCGCGGGGCGTACTGGGGGCGCCGGCCGCACTGGGCGCGCCGACGGCACTCGGCGTGCCGACCGCGCCGGGCGTTCCTGCGGCGCCGGGCGTGCCGGCCGCACCGGGGCCGGACGCACCGGGCTCGGCGTCGGCTACGGGGATCGGGCCGGCGGCGACGAGCACCGCGGCGATGCAGGCGGCGCGAAGCAGCCGATGGGACATGGGATCACCTCCGAGGCGCCGATGCTGCCACGCCCGGTATGACAAATCGCCCAACGGAGTCGGCGGGCCGGGCGGGGCTCACCCGGTTGGGGGCTCGGCGGCTTCGGGGGCCACGGCGGCGGGACCACCACCGCTGCCGGCAATGTCGAGCCCGCCGCTGACCGGCGGGGAGGGTGGGAGTCGGGCTGTGGACCGATAGCTTGCCTCGTGTGACAGGTGATGCGGGTGCGGAACCCACGGTGGTCGTCGGTCGGTTCAACCAGCGCATCAACGGCCGGGACCTCGGTGGGCTCGCGCTCTGATGGCGGATGACCACGTCTTCGTCGACCCTGCGGGGGGTGTCGTCTCGGGGAAGCGGGCGGGTCTCGATGCGTGACGGGGGTTCTTCGAGCGGAGGCGGCGAACCCCTTCGGCCTCCTGGTCCCGCTCGTCGGCGGCGCGGTGGTGAACGTCCTGCTGGTGTGGGCGGTCCTCGTCCTGGTCCGCAAGGCGGCGGCCTCCCGGCGGAACGGCCGCTGAGCCGCCGGTCCTCGTCCTGGTCCGCAAGGCGGCAGCCTCCCGCGGACCCGCGGCTGAGCCGTCCGCGCGCCTGCCGGGGCGCCCCGCCGCCGTCAGCCGCGCAGCAGCCGGGCCTTGGCCGCGGTGAACTCCTCCGCCGTGAGCAGGCCCTCGCGGGCCAGGGCGGCGAGGACGGCGAGGTCCGAGGCCAGGCCCGCCGGAGCGGCGGGGGCGGCCGGGGGTTCCTCCGGGGAGCCGGGGTCCGGCGGCCACGGCCCCTCCTCGTGTTCCTGCTCCGGTTCCTGTTCCGGCTCCCACTCCACGCGCCCCGTGTCCTCGGCCGCGCTGACCGCCCGCCCCAGCAGCCCCGGCGGCGGCGGGTCCACCGTCCCCGCCGTCCCCGCCGCACCCGCCGAGACCTCCACCGCCCCCGCCGCCCGCGCCAGCAGCCCCCGCAGCAGCGGACGGCCCGCCGGGCGGTCCGCCGCGTGGACCGTCACTCCCACCGGCCGGATGAACATCAGGCCGCCCCCGTCCGGGTGTCCACCGGGACCCGGTCCGGCGGGATGCGGACCGAGCCCACGATCCGGCCGCCCGCCGCGCGTACGGCGATCGCCGCGTCCTCGGCCCACACGTGCTCGACCAGCAGCAGCAGCGCGCAGTTCCCGCGCTCCAGGAGCTCAGTCGCCTCCTGTACGTCCTCCGGCCCGATCAGCCGCGCCACGTCCCGGCCCGTCAGGAGGCCCCGTAGCTCCACGAACTCGTCGAACTCCGCCGCGAGGACCTCTCCCGCCGCCGTCCGCGTCGCCACGAGCCCGTCGATCAGCCGGACCACCCCGGTCTTGCGCAGCCCCATCACCGCCTCGACGGCCGGCACCCGTAGCTGCTCCTCCGGGAAGGCGAGGACGATGAACTCCACAGGTCCCATAGGGCTCGGCTCCTGATTCCGACCGTTTATGACGAGTCTTCGGCACACTATGACATAAGCGGACATAGCATCCATTCGCTTGCTACGTTTCGCCTATGACCGCTCTGACGGCACAGGTGGCGGAGCCCGCCCCGCCCCCACCGCCCGACGCCGGCGCCCCCAAGCGCCGAGGCGTCGAGCTGACGCTCCTCGTCGGCGCCGTCCTGATCTCCGTACTCGGCCACCTCTACGTCGGCCTCGCCACCACCGGCCGCATCCCCCGCCCCGCCGCCCACTACGCCGCCGGCCTCGCCGTCGCCGCCCTGCTCGCGCACCTCGCCGTCCGCCTCCGGGCCCCGTACGCCGACCCCCTCGTACTGCCGATCGCCGTCCTGCTCAACGGGCTCGGCCTCGTCCTCATCCAGCGCCTCGACGCGACCACCCCCGGCCACCTCGCCGCCGGGGACCAGCTGCGCTGGTCCGCCCTCGGGGTGGTGCTCTTCGTCCTCGTCGTCCTGGTCCTGCGCGACCACCGGGTGCTCCAGCGGTACGCGTACCTGTCCGTCGCCGTCGCCCTCGTGCTGATGCTCGTCCCCGTCTTCTTCCCGGCGGTCAACGGCGCCCACATCTGGATCCGCTTCGCCGGACTCTCCTTCCAGCCGGGGGAGTTCGCCAAGATCCTGCTCGCCGTCTTCTTCGCCTCCTACCTCGCCGCGAACCGCACCGCCCTCGCCCTCACCGGCCGCCGGCTCTTCTGGAAGCTGCGCCTCCTACCGGGCCGGGTCCTCGGGCCGATCCTCGCGATCTGGGCGCTGAGCGTCGGCGTGCTGGTCCTGGAACGGGACCTCGGGACCTCGCTGCTGTTCTTCGGACTGTTCGTGATCATGCTGTTCACGGCCACCGGACGCATCGGCTGGATCGCCATCGGGCTCGTCCTGGCCGGGCTGGGCGCCTACGCCGTCGGGACGTTCGAACCGCACGTGAACGGCCGCGTCGACGACTGGCTGAATCCTTTCGCCTCCATCGAGCGCGGCGAAGGCCCCGGCCAGCTCGCCCAGTCCCTCTTCGCGTTCGGCGCCGGCGGCCTGCTCGGTGCCGGGCTCGGCCACGGCCAGTCCTTCCTCATCGGCTTCGCCGCCAAGTCGGACTTCATCCTCGCCACCGCCGGCGAAGAGCTCGGCCTCGTCGGCCTCGCCGCGATCCTGCTCCTCTACGGGCTCCTCGTCGCCCGCGGCTTCCGCACCGGGCTGGCCCTGCGCGACCCCTTCGGCCGTCTGCTCGCCACCGGCCTCGCCTCGATCGTCGCGCTGCAGGTGTTCGTCATCGCGGGCGGCGTCACCGGGCTGATCCCGCTCACCGGCATGGCCATGCCCTTCCTCGCGCAGGGCGGCTCCTCCGTCGTCACCAACTGGATCATCGTCGCCCTGCTGGTCCGGCTCAGCGACAGCGCCCGCAGGCCCGCACCGCAGGAGCCCCCCGAGTGATCCGCTACATCCGCTGGTGCGCGTACTTCTGCGCCCTGCTGTTCGTCGCCCTGCTGGTCAACATCGCCCGCGTGCAGGTCTGGGAGTCCGCCGCCTACGGCGCGAACCCGGCCAACAAGCGGCCCGCGATCGAGCGCTACGCGCAGCCGCGCGGGGACATCCTCGTCGACGGGCGTCCCGTCACCGGCTCCCGCGACAGCGGCCAACTGCTGCGCTACGAGCGGACCTACGCGAACGGCCCGCTGTACGCGCCCGTCACCGGCTTCTCCTCGCAGACCTTCGGGACCAGCTTCGTCGAGCGCGCCGAGGACCCGCTCCTCGCGGGCACGGACCCGGGGCTTGCGGCCTTCCCGCTCTGGTACGACCTGACGCGCGGCCGCCCGGCCGGCGGGAACGCGGCCACCACCGTCCGGGCCGGCGTGCAGCTGGCCGCGTACACCGGGCTCGCGGGCAAACGGGGCGCGGTGGCCGCCGTCGAGCCGGCCACCGGGAAGATCCTCGCGCTGGTCAGCAGTCCCTCGTACGACCCCTCCGCGCTCTCCGGTACGGGTACCCGGGTCAAGACGCAGTGGGCGCGGCTGAACGCGGACCCCGACCGGCCGATGCTCAACCGGGCGCTGCGCGAGACCTACCCGCCCGGCTCCACCTTCAAGATCGTGACGGCGGCGGCCGCCCTCGACGCGGGTGTGGTCACCGATGTGGACGCGCCCACCGAGACCCCCGACCCCTACCCGCTGCCCGGCACCCGCACCCTGCTGCCGAACGCGGGCACGGGTTGCCAGGACGCCTCGATGGCCGAGGCGGTGCAGTGGTCCTGCAACACGGTGATGGCGAAGATCGGGGTGCGGATCGGGCTGCGCGGCATGGTGGAGGCGGCGGAGCGGTTCGGGTTCAACCGCGACGGGCTGCGGGTGCCCTCGTGGGTGTCGCGGTCGAACTTCGACACCGACATGAGCCAGGACCAGCTGGCCCTGTCCGCGATCGGGCAGTTCAACACCCGGGCCACGCCGCTGCAGATGGCGATGGTGGCGGCCGCGGTCGCCAACGGCGGGGAGGTCAAGTCCCCCTACCTGGTGGAGCGGACCACGCAGGACGACGGATCCCCCGTGCGGCGCGGCGACCCGCGCAGCCTGGGGCGCGCCATGAACCCGGCCACCGCGCTGCGGATGCAGGAGCTGATGGTGAAGGTGGTGGAGAACGGGACGGGGAAGAACGCGGCGATCCCGGGCGCGGTGGTCGGGGGCAAGACCGGCACAGCCCAGCACGGGGTCGGCAACGCGGGGACCCCGTACGCCTGGTTCATCTCCTGGGCCAAGGCCGAGGGCGCCCCGCTGCCGGCCGTTGCCGTCGCGGTGGTGGTCGAGGACGCGGCGGCGAACCGGGGCGACATCAGCGGCAACCTGGCCGCCGCGCCTATCGCCCGGTCGGTGATGGAGGCGGCGTTGTCCGCGCGGTGACCCGCCCGCGCGGCGGGAGGTGCCGCGGGGGCGGGTTCATACGGGAGCGGTCCGTACGGGGGCGGGCGGCACGGGGGCGGGCCGTCGATTAGGGTCTGGGGAGCAGCGAACCGCGTACCCCACGCACGACCCCGAGGAGCAGCCGTGAGCGAGCCTGCGTCCACCGCACTGCAGCAGCAGATCGCCCGGGAACTCCTGGTGAGCGAGACCTTCGACGCGGAGCGCGAGATCGAGCGCCGGGTGGCCTTCCTCACCGAGCGGCTCACCTCGACCGGTCTGCGCTCCCTGGTCCTCGGCATCAGCGGCGGCGTGGACTCCACCACCGCCGGGCGGCTGTGCCAGCTCGCCGTCGAGCGGGCCCGTGCGGCCGGGCACGAGGCCTCCTTCTACGCGATGCGGCTGCCCTACGGGGTCCAGGCCGACGAGAAGGACGCCCGGCTCGCCCTCTCGTTCATCCGCGCGGACCAGGTCCTGACCGTCGACGTGAAGCCCGCGAGCGACGCCGCCCTCGAGGCTTCGATCGCCGCCGGAGTGGCCTTCCGTGACGCGCACCACCAGGACTTCGTGCAGGGCAACATCAAGGCCCGCCAGCGCATGATCGCGCAGTACGCGGTCGCCGGCGCGCACGACGGCCTGGTGGTCGGCACCGACCACGCCGCCGAGGCGGTCTCCGGCTTCTTCACCAAGTTCGGCGACGGCGCCGCCGACCTCGTCCCGCTGACCGGCCTGACCAAGCGCCGGGTGCGCGCCGTCGCGGACGCCCTGGGCGCCCCCGCCGAGCTCGTGTGGAAGACCCCGACGGCCGACCTGGAGACCCTCGACCCGGGCAAGGCCGACGAGGACGCGCTGGGCGTCACGTACGACGACATCGACGACTTCCTGGAGGGCAAGCCGGTGGACGAGCGCGCCTTCGCGATCATCGCCCGCCGCTACCGGCTCACCGAGCACAAGCGGCAGCTCCCGATCGCGCCGTAGCGCCCGCCCCGGCCACAGCGCCGGGCCTCAGGCCTGCGCCCCGTCGGATATCGCGGCGCGGACCTCAGCCACCCGCTGCGACTCCTCGGCCGCGAACCGCTCGCGGTCGAGGGCCTCGGCGATCTCCTCGTCCTGCCGCATCAGCAGGTCCAGGTTGGAGTCGCCCATGTCGAAGACGCCCATCTCCAGGTACGCCTTCTGGAGCCGCTCGCCCCACAGCCCGATGTCCTTCACGCACGGCACGATCCGGCTGAACAGCAGCCTGCGGAACAGGGCCAGGAACTCCGACTGCTCGCTGAACTGCTCGGCCTCCTTCTTCGGGATGCCGAAGTTCTCCAGCACCTCCACCCCGCGCAGCCGGTCCCGCATCAGGTAGCAGCCCTCGATCACGAACTCCTCGCGCTCGCGCAGCTCGGCGTCCGTCAGCTGCTTGTAGTAGTCGCGCAGCGCCATCCGCCCGAACGCCACGTGCCGGGCCTCGTCCTGCATCACGTACGCCAAAATCTGCTTCGGCAGCGGTTTGTCGGTCGTGTCGCGGATCATCCCGAAGGCGGCCAGCGCCAGCCCCTCGATGAGCACCTGCATGCCCAGGTACGGCATGTCCCAGCGGGAGTCGCGCAGGGTGTCGCCCAGCAGCCCCTGGAGGCTGTTGTTGATCGGGTACAGCATCCCGACCTTCTCGTGCAGGAAGCGCCCGAAGATCTCGGCGTGCCGGGCCTCGTCCATGGTCTGGGTGGCGGAGTAGAACTTCGCGTCCAGGTCGGGCACGGACTCCACGATCCGCGCCGCGCACACCATCGCGCCCTGCTCGCCGTGCAGGAACTGGCTGAACTGCCAGGAGGCGTAGTGCCGGCGCAGTTCGCCCTTGTCCTGCTCGGTGAGCTTGGCCCAGTGCCGCGTCCCGTACAGGGTCAGGACCTCGTCCGGGGTGCCCAGCGGGTCGTACGGGTCCACCTCGGCGTCCCAGTCGACGCGCTTGGCGCCGTCCCACTGCTTGTCCTTGCCCTTCTGGTAGAGCGCGAGGAGGCGTTCGCGGCCCTCGTCGTACTCCCAGCTGAAGCGGGCCGAGCCGGAGGAGGGGATCTGCCAGACGCCCTCGCCCGGGTCCTTGGTGTAGAGCTCGTGCGTCGACACTGACGCCCCCTTTGTCACCTACTGCCGTACAGGACCGATCAGTTGGCAGCGTCACACGTTGGTAGACGCGCGGTCAACAAGTCGTGCGCGGGGGATTGACGACCTTGCTGACAAGCAGTCTCATAACCAGTGACCGCCGGTAACTCGACGACGAGGTGTCCGAATCCATGACGACCGTGACCGATCGAGCCGCGCTGAGGGACGCCCTCGGCCTGCTCAAGGACCGCGAGCAGATCGCCGAGCGGCTGCTCGAATCCTCCGCCAAGCACTCCTTCGACCCCGACAAGGAACTCGACTGGGACGCCCCGGCGATCGAGGGCAAGTACTACTGGCCCCCGGAGCTGCTCTCCCTCTACGACACCCCGATCTGGAAGAAGATGGGGGAGGAGCAGCGCATCGACCTCTCCCGCCACGAGGCGGCGGCGCTCGGCTCGCTCGGCATCTGGTTCGAGATCATCCTCATGCAGCTCCTGGTCCGGCACATCTACGACAAGTCCCTGACCAGCAACCACGTGCGCTACGCGCTCACCGAGATCGCCGACGAGTGCCGCCACTCGATGATGTTCGCCCGCATGATCCAGAAGGCCGGCGCCCCCGCCTACCCGGTCTCCCGCGTCAACCACAACCTCGCCCGCGTCCTCAAGACCGTCTCCACCACCCCCGGTTCCTTCGCCTGCACCCTCCTCGGCGAGGAGATCCTCGACTGGATGCAGCGCCTGACCTTCCCGGACGAGCGCGTCCAGCCGCTGGTCCGCGGGGTCACCCGGATCCACGTCATCGAGGAGGCCCGGCACGTCCGGTACGCCCGCGAGGAACTGCGCCGCCAGATGCTGACGGCCCCGCGCTGGGAGCAGGAGCTCACCCGCATCAGCTGCGGCGAGGCCGCCCGTGTCTTCTCCCTCGCCTTCGTGAACCCGGCCGTGTACGAGAACATCGGCCTCGACCGCCGCGAAGCCGTAGCCCAGGTCAAGGCGAGCGGCCACCGCCGCGAGGTCATGCAGACCGGCGCCAAGCGGCTCACCGACTTCCTCGACGACATCGGCGTGATGCGCGGGGTCGGCCGCAGGCTGTGGAAGAGCTCGGGCCTCCTGGCCTAGTGCTGTGACCGGAAAGGTCCACCGGGTCGCGGCGCCCGGCACGGCACCTCGCCGCGTTGTCGGACCACGCAAGTACGTCCAGTACGAGCCGTGGCCCTCCGCCTTGCGATGCACCGCACCGAACACCGCGACCCGGCAAACCTTCCCGGCCACAGCACTAGCGCTGCCCGGGGCCGTGACCGGGTGCAGCGTTCCGGTCACGGCCCCGGGGGTGTCGTCTAGTCTGCGGGCATGACCGTACCCGCGTACCGCAGGCTGAGCGTCGAGGAGCGGCGAGCCCAACTCCTCGACGCCGCCCTGTCGCTGTTCGCGCACCGGGCGCCGGAGGAGGTCTCGCTCGACGACGTGGCCGAGGCCGCCGGGGTCTCTCGCCCGCTCGTCTACCGCTACTTCCCGGGCGGCAAGCAGCAGCTCTACGAGGCCGCCCTGCGCTCGGCGGCCGACCTCCTCGAGCTGTGCTTCGCGGAACCGCAGCAGGGCCCGCTGACCCAGCGCCTCGGCCGGGCCCTCGACCGCTACCTGGCCTTCGTCGACGAACACGACACCGGCTTCGCGGCCCTCCTCCAGGGCGGCAGCGTCGTGGAGACCTCCCGCACGACGGCGACGGTCGACGGCATCCGCCGGGCCGCCGCCGAACAGATCCTCTTCCACCTGGGGGTCCCCGCCCCCGGCCCCCGCCTGCGCATGATGGTCCGTACGTGGATCACGGCGGTCGAGGCGGCCTCCCTCATCTGGATCGACGAGGGCAAGCAGCCGGAGGTCGGCTCGCTGCGCGACTGGCTGGTGGACCAGTTCATCGCGCTGCTCACGGCCACCGCCGCCACGGACCCGGAAACGGCCGCCGCCGCCCGCGCCGCCCTCGCCCTGGAATCGGCGGACGGCCCGGTCGGGGTGCTGGCCCGGCGCGTGATCCCGGTGGTCTCCGAGGCCGCCCACCTCCTGTGACACTGGTGGGGTGAGAAGCGAACCGACCCCCTTCGAGGGCGGCCCGATGGACGGCCGGGTCCTCCCGATCCTCCTCGGCCCGACCGGCCACCCGCCGAAGTGGTACGAGATCCCGGTCCCGGCGCCGGACGGGGGCGCGCCGACGGTGCTCCTCTACGAACGCGTCCCGGCGGGCTACTCCAAGCGCCTGGGCCTCCAGAAGGGCTGGAAGTACGGCTTCCGCCCGTCGGGCCGGAAACCGAAGCCCCGCTGGCCCTGGACCAAACCCCCACGCCCCTGAAGCGGCCGCTCGGCGAAGCCGAACCTCCCGGAGTCGGCCTGGGGCGGGTCATTCAGCCTCGCCGGCGTTCGAGGCGCGGGGTCCGGCGCGGAGCCCGTCTTTGACCCGCACCCTAGGACCGCACAGCCACCCCGGCCCGCCCGGCCCCGCCCCGCCCGGCCCGGCCGAAGCCGAGCCCAGACCCCGCCGAGCCGCCGCCAGTCACCCCGGCAGGGACAGGACCGCCTCCGCCCCGCCCCCCTCCGCCGTCCGGAACTCCAGCCGCGCCCCGATCGCCTGCGCCTGCCCCGCCGCGATCGTCAGCCCCAGCCCGTGCCCCTTGCCCCCGCTGCGGAACCGCTGGGGACCGTGCGCCAGCAGGTAGTCGGGGAACCCGTCGCCGTGGTCCCGTACCGTCACCACCGGCCCGTCGACCGTCAGCACCACCGGGGCCCGCCCGTGCTTGTGCGCGTTGGCCACCAGATTGCCCAGCACCCGCTCAAGCCGCCGCCGGTCCGTCTCCACGTGCGCGTCCCGGACCACGACGACCTCCGTGTCCGTCCCGGACGCCCGGACCACCCGTACCGCCAACCGCCCCAGCTGGTGCAGATCCGTCTCCACCACCTCGCTGCCCGAATCCAGCCGCGAGATCTCCAGCAGGTCCTCCGTCAGCTGCCGCATCGTCCGTACCCGCCCCCGCACCAGCTCCGTCGGCCGCCCCTCCGGCAGCAGCTCCGACGCCGCCTGCAACCCGGTCAGCGGGGTGCGCAGCTCGTGCGCCACGTCCGCCGTGAACCGCCGCTCGCTCTCCAGCTTCGCCTGCAGGCTCCCCGCCATCGTGTCCAGCGCCCCGGCCACCGTCGCCACCTCGTCCTGGTGCCGCGAGGGGTCCTTCGTGCGGGGGTCGCCCACCCGCGCGTCGAGGTCCCCCTGCGTGATCCGGCGCGCCACCGTCGCCGTCTGGTGCAGCCGCCGCGTCACGCGGGTCACCGCGAAGGCGCCGACCAGCAGCGTCCCGCCGATCGCCAGGACCGACGACCCGATGATCGCGTTGTCCAGGCCGCTGATCGTGCGCGCGCTCTGCTCGTAGTCGATGGCCGCGGCCAGCGCCCGCCCGTCCGCCGGAGCCGCCGCCCACATCGTCGGGCGGCCCCGGTAGTCGCCCACGACCGTCCCGCGCTGCCCGCTGAGGGCCAGCGCCCGCAGCCGGGGCGGCAGCGCCGGGGGGTCCAGGGCCGAATCGGGCGGCAGGGCCTCGCCGGCCTCGTACGCGCGGGAGGCGTCGTGCAGCTTGCCGAGCGCCTTCTCCCGCGCCGTGGCCACGGTCTGCCGGGTCACCTCCACATGGACCAGCACGCCCAGCGCGGCCGCCAGCGCGCAGCACATCACCACGATGAAGCACGCGGACTTCCAGGTCAGCGTGGCGGTCCAGGCGGGCAGCCGGGGTCTCACGGCGTGCCTGGGCTGCCGGGCGCGCCCGACGTCTTCGACCGGGGGCCGGTGCCGGGCCCGGTGCCGGCACCCGCGCCGGGGCCGTCTCCGCTGCCCGTGCCGGGGCCCTTTCCGGGGCCCTTGCCGGGGCCCGCGCCGTGGCCGGGGCTCGCCGGGCCCTGCGGATTGCCCGGCAACCGTACGATCTGCTCGCGCGTCGGCAGCATGGTCAGCTGCTTCTCGTCCCAGGACCAGGCGGTGATCAGCTCGTATCCGTTGTTCCCGCTGGGCACCCGCAGGATCACGTCCCGCCCGGCCAGGTCCACGTTGATGACCGTCTGGGTCGTCGCCATGATGCGGTTGAGGCGTCCGTCGCCGTCCGCCGTGTACACCCGTACCGACATCATCTTGTCCGGGTACTCGATGCCGACGATCAGCTCGTCCTTGCCGTTGCCCGTCAAGTCCCGGTAGTACGGCGTCAGCACCGGGCACTCCCCGGGCTCCGCGCCCTCCTTGCCGCACTTCCTGATCGCGGCGGCGGTCTCGGCGGGCATCCCGTCCGGGCCGACGTCGGTCTTCGGATGGGCCCGCAGCTCCGCCTGCACCAGCGCCACGGGGTCCACGGCGTGCACGTCCTCGCCCTGGACGGGTGCGATTCCCTTGACGTACTCGGGCGGAGCGCCGCCCGGATCGGCCGGCGGTACGACGGCCCCCTGGCGGTCGGGCCACAGGTGCACGGGCCCGCTCGCGGTCGGCGTCGAGCCCGCGCCGACCAGCCCGCCGGCGTCGCCGCATCCCGTCAGCAGGGGCAGCGCCGCGAGCAGGCCGGCCAGCACGAGGGCCTGCGGAACGCGGGCGGCGGCCGAGCGGAAGGGAAACGTTTTCACAGACCCCAGCGTCCTCCATGTCCGCAGCGGCACGACCTTCGGGTCCCGCCCACCTTATGCGGAGGTTTGCCCATGTCACTCAAGGCCTTTTCGCGGGGCCCTCGTGCGCGGCGCCCGGCGTCAGTTCTCGGTCCGCCCGCGCCGCAGCATCGCGAAGCCGAGTCCGGCGGCGCCGACGGCCGCGATGCCGCCGCCCGCGGCGAGCAGGAACACGCCCTCGCCCGGCCCGTCGGCCAGCGTGTCCAGGCGCAGCGACTCGGCCGGGCCGGTGGCCACGGACCGGCTCTCGCCGCCTGCCGCCTTCGGCGCCGACGCGGGGACGACCTGGCCGGTGCGGGTGCCGGTCTTGTGACCGTCGCCCGCGACGCCGTGTGCCTGGCCCCGCGCGGGAGCGTCGGTGCCCATCCAGGACGTCAGCCGCCCGTCGGACTCCAGCGCGGCGTGCAGGTCCCCGGCCCCGCCGAAGCCGGTGATGCCCTCACGGCTCGTCAGCGTGGTGGCCTTGTGGCCCCCGGCGGTCAGGATGTCGGCCCGGTACGCGCCTTCGGCGATGCGGTAGACCCTGGCGGTGGAGGTGCCGTCCGCGAGGGTGAGGCTCTTGACCAGCGTGGCCTGCGGTCCCGCGGAGTGCGCGGACGAGGCCGCGGGCACCCCTTCGGCGAGGGCGGCGGCGGTGGGCAGCGCCAGCAGGCTTCCGGCGCATGCGGTCACGGCGGCGGCGCGAACGAGAGTGCGGCGGCTGACGGTGCTCACGGGAAACCCTTCGGTCCTGGTCGGTCCTGGCAGTCCTGGTCGGTCCTGGCGTCCTGGTCGGTTCTGGTGGGTCCAGGTGGGACAAACCTAGGCGTCGGCCGTTGCGGCAGAGCCCCGTTCTTGTAACAGCGACGTCGCAGGGTCACGTCAGAGTCGTTACACCGCGGGGGGATTGCCGTGAGGCGCCCCGGCTGCTCCCATGGACGGCGGGGGTGAGGGCCCATGAAGGGACTCAGGGTGATGCCGGGCGGCCGGGCGGCCCGGGGCCGGTTGTACGTCAATCTGCCCGACGGGCGCGCGGTGGCCTGGTACGACCGGCGGGCGAACCGGATCAGCGTCCTCGCGGACGACCACCGCGAGGCGGTCCTCGCCGCGTTACGGCCCTACCTGACCGGAACGGTCTCGATCGGGCCGCCTCCCGTCCCCACGAGGGCCGCCCTGGCCGGCCTCACCCTCCCGCCGGACGCGGACCTGGCCCCGAACCGCCCTGGCGAGACCCTGCTGGGCGAACTGGAACACGGCCCGGCGGGGACCAGGGCCCGCCAGCGCCTGCGCCAGGACCTGGCGGCCCAGCAGCGGATGGGGGACACCTTCGACGCCCTGGAGGCGGACGGCTGGCGGACCCTGCACTGCGTCCCGGTCCCGGCGCTCGGCCGCATCGACCACCTGCTCATCGGCCCCGCCGGGATCTTCTGCGTCCGTACCGTCCCGGGCCGCCGCCAGCGCGCGGTGGCCGGCGACCTCCTGCTCACCGTCGGCCGCACGGAACCCCGTCCGGACCCCCGCTGGACCCGCAGCGCGGCAGCCCGGGCCACCCGCGCCCTGAACGCCCAGGTCACCCCTGCCCTGGCCGTGGTCGACGCCTCCCGCGTGGAGGTGGCCCCCACTCTCCGCGACGTCCGCATCCTCCAGCCCTCCACGGCCACGGCAGACCTCACGGCCTCCCCGACAGCCCTCAAACCCCCGGACATCGAAGCCTTGTTCACCCTGGCCCGCGACACAAGAACCTGGCTAGGCCCACTCTGAAACCCACCCACCCCTGCCCACCCACCCCTGCCAACCCAACCCGCCGCCACCGGAGCCGCGGGCCACCTTCAGCCCCGCCGGCGTTTGAGGCGCGGGCGCGGAGCGCCGTACGGGGACCCGAGGCGGACAGCCGGCGCCGGCCACCTCCAGCCCCGCCGGCGTTTGAGGCGCGGGGTCTGGGGCGGAGCCCCAGTTCGGGAAGGGGCGGGTAGGGGAGAGCGCCAAAGGCCCCGGCCCGGCCCCGCCCCACCCTCAGGCGGAGGTCCGCTTCCGCGCCGGCGCAGCCTTCTTCGCGGCACCAGCCGTCTTCTTCGCCGACGCCGAAGTCGACTTGGCGGCCGCTGACGTCGACTTGGCGCTCGCTGACGTCGACTTGGCGGTCTTCGCCGTCGACTTGGCCGCTCTCGCCGCCTTCTTCGTCGCCCCAGACGCCGTCTTCTTCGCCGACGCCGAGGCCGACCCCGCCGTCGACTTCTTCCCGCCCACCGCCTTCGGCGCAGCCGCACCCGCACCCTTGGCCCGGCCCCCACCCCCGGCACCTCCGGCCGCCTTCCGCCGCCCCCGAATCGGCGTGACCTCGGCATCGGCCCCGGCATCGGCATCGGCCCCGGCATCGGCATCGGCCCCGGCATCCGCCGAGCCCTCGACACCCGCCTCCCCCCGCGAAGCCTTCGCCGCCTTGACGCTCTTCTCCAGCGCCGCCATCAGGTCGATCACCTGACCCCCGGCCGGCTGCACGACGGCCTCCGTCGGCTCGAACGCCCCACCCGCCTTCGCCGCGATCATCGCCTCCACGGCCTCGCGGTAGTCGTCGTGCAGCGAGGACAGCTCGACCTCGCCCAGCGTCGCCATCAGCGCGTCCGCCAGGTCGAGTTCGGCCTCCCGTACGTTCACGTCCGCGTCCGGCGCCACCCCCTCCGGCGCCCGGATCTCATCCGGCCACAGCAGCCCGTGCATCGCGATCACGTCGTCCACGACCCGGAGCATCCCCAGCCGCTCCCGCCCCCGCAGCGCGTACTTGGCGATCGCGACCTTCCGGCTCCGCTTCAGCGCCTCCCGCAACAGGGTGTAGGGCTTCGCCGCCGTGGCCCCGTTCGCCGCGAGGTAGTACGCCGCGTCCATCTGCAGCGGATCGATCTCGTCCACCGGTACGAACGACATGATCTCGATCGTCCTGGCGGTCGCGATCGGCAGCTGCGCGAGGTCCTCGTCCGTGATCGGGATGATCGACCCGTCCGCCTCCTCGTACCCCTTCCCGATCTCGGCGCCCGGCACCTCCTCGCCGTCCAGTTCGCACACCTTGCGGTAGCGGATCCGCCCCCCGTCGCCGAGGTGGATCTGGCGGAAGGAGATCGAGTGGCTCTCGGTGGCGTTCACAAGCTTGATCGGAATGCTGACCAAGCCGAAGGAAATCGCCCCGTTCCAAATGGATCGCACGGTTCCTCCTGATTCGTGGCAGTCTCATCGTATGACGCCGATCACATTGGTGGAGGGCCGTCGCATCGCGCTCAGCAATCTCGACAAGGTGCTCTACCCCGAGACCGGCTTCACCAAGGGCGAGGTGCTCCACTACTACGCCCTCGTCGCGGGCACCCTCCTTCCCCACATCCACGACCGGCCGGTGTCCTTCCTGCGCTATCCCGACGGCCCGGACGGCCAGCTCTTCTTCACCAAGAACCCGCCGCCCGGCACCCCCGACTGGGTGAAGACCACCCCCGTGCCCCGCTCCGAGGACCTCTCCGCCGAACAGGTGGTCGTCGCCGACCTGGCCACCCTCATGTGGTCCGCCAACCTGGTCGTCGAGTTCCACACCCCCCAGTGGACCGCCGGCAGCCCCGCCATGGCCGACCGCATGGTCCTCGACCTCGACCCCGGCGCGCCCGCCTCCGTCGTCGAGTGCTGCGCCGCCGCGCTCTGGCTGCGCGACCGGCTCGCCGCCGACGGCCTGCACGCGTACGCGAAGACCTCCGGCTCCAAGGGCATGCACCTGGCCGTGCCCCTGGAGCCGACCCCCTCCGAGCAGGTGTCGGCGTACGCGAAGCTGCTCGCCCAGGAGGCCGAGCGCGAGCTCCCCGACCTGGTCGTCCACCGCATGGCCAAGGCGCTGCGCCCCGGCAAGGTCTTCGTCGACCACAGCCAGAACGCCGCCGCCAAAACCACCGCCGCGCCCTACACCCTGCGCGCGCGGGCCCGGCCGACCGTGTCCGCGCCGGTGACCTGGGAGGAGGTCGAGGCCTGCCGGCGCCCTTCCGACCTGGTCTTCCTCGCCGACGACATCCCGCCCAGGCTGGAGCGCGACGGCGACCTCTTCGGCCCGCTGACCCACCCCGACCGGGCGGGCCGGCTGCCCGGAACGCGAGGAGCCCGGCCGTGATCCGCGTCGCGCTGGCCACGGCCGTACGGACCCTCCCGCGCGGGGCGGGCCTGGCGTACGAGCCGAAGTTCGACGGCCACCGCCTGGTCATCGTGCGCACGGAGACCGACGTCGTGCTGCAGGCGCGCTCCGGCCGGATCGTGACCAGCGCCTTCCCCGATCTGGAGGTGGCCGCCCGGCAGTTGCCGGCCGGTACGGTCCTCGACGGCGAGGTGGTGGTCTGGCACGCGGGCCGGACCGAATTCGCCCTGGTACAGCGCCGGGCGGCGGCCACGGCCGCGCGGGCCGCCGTACTGGCGCAGACGCTGCCGGCCTCGTACGCCGCCTTCGACGTGCTGGAACTGGCCGGGCTGGACCTGCGCGGGCGCGCGTACGAGCGCCGCCGGGCCCTCCTGGTGGACCTCCTGCTGCCGCTCGGTCCGCCGCTGCAGCCGGTGCCGATGACCACCGACCCGGAACTCGCGGCCGCCTGGTACGAGACCCTGCCCGCCAGCGGCATCGAGGGCCTGGTCGTCAAACGGCTGGACCAGACCTACCCGGCCGGGCGGCGCGGCTGGCAGAAGCTGCGGCACACGGACGTGCGCGACGCGGCGGTGGTCGGCTACACGGGGACCCCGCGCCGCCCGCTGGCCCTGGTGCTCGTCCTGCCGGTCGGGGACGAGACCCCGCTGGTGTCGAGCCCGCTGACGGCGGCCCTGCGCGCGGAAGTGGCGGACGCGGTGGCGGGGCGGGCGGCGGCCGCCCAGGCCGGGACTCCGACGGGGACTCCGACCGGAACTCCGACGGTCACTGCGATCGGGCTCGGAGAGGTGCCCTTCCGGCCGCTCGACCCGCCCCTGACGGCGGAGGTCCGGCACGCCTCGGCCCGGCACCCGCCGCCCGAGGTGCTGCGGCTGCGCACAGACCTCTGACCCGCGCGGGAGGCGCGGGCCACAGGGAGCGCGGGGAGAGCGGTGTCCGTGTCACCTGTGTGCGGGTGCGGGTGCGGGTGCGGGTGCTGGTGTCAGCTGTGTGCGCCGCGCCCCGAGTCCGGGGGAGCCCCGGGCTGTGGATGCGGACCGGGCCCCTCCTGGTGCCTGTGGCCGGATTCGCGCGCCTTGCGGACCTCGTCCGGATGGCTGGAGGTGGTGGAGCCGAAGTTTCCGTAGCCCTGCATCTCGTGCGGCCTCAGACCGCCCTCGGGAATCTCCACGTGCTCGCGTTCCTCGCGGACCTCGTGGACGGCGCCGCCGTTCGGGAGGTGGGGCTGGCTCTCGGGGGCGGGCGGCGGCGGCTCCTTCGCCCGGACCCGCTGACCCAGCCTGAAGCCGGCGAGCAGGAAACCCGCGACGATAATCCCGACGATGAGGAACCAGGCGATGTCGGTCAGGGTCGAGTCCACGCTGAGGATCGTGTCCATGGGACCCAGTTTCCCGCACTTCACAACGATATGCGCTGTTCTGCCCGGGATACC
The DNA here is from genome assembly GCA_049998195.1 of Streptomyces sp. cmx-11-4. Taxonomy (GTDB): domain Bacteria; phylum Actinomycetota; class Actinomycetes; order Streptomycetales; family Streptomycetaceae; genus Streptomyces. Next base: position 444,360 of record JAEBET010000001.1, on the reverse strand, counting down.
TTGCGCCAACCGGGGTACGCGCCAGGGACAGCCGGATCCAGCCCGAAGCGACCCCGAGCCGACGAGGAGGCCGGTCATGCCCCGCGGATCTTCCCCCAAGCGCGAACGGCAGTACGAGCACATCAAGGAGGGCCTGGAGGAGCGCGGCGAGCCGGAGGAGAAGGCCAAGGAGGTCGCCGCCCGGACGGTCAACAAGGAACGCGCCCGGGCCGGCGAGTCCAAGACCGCCAGCAAGGAGTCCCTGCAGGACATGTCCTCGTCCCGCCGCGGGGGCCTGCACTCCCACTCCGGCGCGCAGGGCCCCACGTACGACCAGCTCTACGCGGAGGCCCGGCGCCGCAATGTCCACGGCCGCTCGGACATGAACAAGGCACAGCTCAAACGGGCCCTGGGCGAGAGCTGATCAGCTGCTGATCAGCTCCCGCCCCTCGGCTCAGTCGCAGACGAACTGGTTCCCGGAGCCGCGGAACATTTGGGACCGCATCGGGCCGGGCGCCGCCCCCAGGGCGCGCTCGCGCTGGCGCCGCACCACGTAGCACCCGGGCGCGATGCCGGTGGCGCCGTGCTCGGGGTGGATCAGGTACGCCACCGCCGTCGCCTCCAGCGCTCCGAGGGCCAGACCGGTCGGATCGGTGACGTTGAACGTCCAGCGGCACTGCTGCGGATCGGCGACCAACGTGTGCGGGTTCCCGCCCGCCGTACTGCGCAGCAGCTCGATCCCCCCGGGCGGCACCTCCTGCCACGTCGGCTGCGGCGACCAGCTCTGGCCCAGGCGCACATGCCGCAGCATCCCCAGCGGCACCAGCAGCAGATCGCCCTGCGCCTGCATCCCGTCGACCACCGGAACCGCCATCTCCCGGGCGAGATGCTCCAGTACGTCCAACCCGGTCCGCTCCGTCAGCTCTCCCAGCGTCACCACACGCATCACCTCTTGTCCTCGCTTGTGTCCTGGTCCGGTCATGTCCGGCGTCATGTCCTGATCCGTGTCCCGCGTCATGTCCTGCGCACGAGTCGCGCGTACTGCTGCCCGCTCACGCCGTACGTCCAGCCGGCCGCGTCGAGCGGATCGTCGATATGGGCGGGGACGCCGAGCCCGTAGCGCCGCCGCCGGCCGTCCGGTTCCACGGAGCCGTTGACCGTGAGCAGCAGCCGCCCGGGCCGCCCCCACGTGTCCGCCGGTACGTCGTACAGGCCCAGTCGAAACCCCGGGTTGCCGGGATCATCGGCCGTGCCGAGGAGTTTCAGCCCGGCCTGGTCGACGTAGCGGTCCCAGCCGATGCGCTCGATGGCGCTGCGCCGTATCTCGATGTTCGGCTCGGCGTGGATCCGTTCGACGGTCGGTTCGGTGACCACCCACTCCGGCACCACGGTCCCGTGCAGCACGTGCACCGCGCTGCCGTCCGCGAAGGCCACGGCGGGCCCGTCCTCGCCGTGCAGCCGGACCTCCCCGTTCGCCGCGCCGGGGGCCGGTTCCGTCCGCACGGCGACGGGCCGCTCGGCCATCACGCACCGCCCGGGCGCCGCCCACCACCACCCGGTGGCACGGGCGAGCCGCGCCCACAGCAGCAGGTCGGCGGAGTCCCGCGCCCCGTAGCGGGCGGACCCGACCCGCGCGCAGATGTCGTAATAGCCCACCCAGTGGGCGGCGTGCTGCCCGTACCAGGTCATCAGGCCGGGCACGGTGCCCACGGAACTCCGTACGGCCACCCGCGCGGCATCCGCGACCGAGGCCGTCAGCGCGCCGCCGACGGCGCGGCGCAGCAGCCGCGGCAGCGGCGGGCGCGGCGCCCAGGGCGGCGTCCACGGCCCGCCGACGGCCGCCCCGAGCCGGTCCCGCAGCGCGAACTCGAGGGAGGCGAGCCGTCCGGCGAAGGTCGGCAGCGGGGGATGCCGCAGCGGGCCGGACCGGAATCCGGGCTCGTCCCGTACGAGATCCATCGCGGCGGCCGGGGAGGCCACCCAGGTGAAGCGCGGCGGAGCCTGCCCGAGCAGCCGGTAGATCCCCGCGACCGCGTCCTCGGCATCCGCCCGCTCGGCCGGCCGGGTACTCAGCCCGTACGCCAGCCACTCGTCCCGCAGCGCACACGCCTCGCGCACGCGCCGCGCATCCTGCTCGTACTGCTCGTCCTGCTCGTGTTCGTATCCGAACTCCGGGGCGCTCACAGGCGCACGGCGGAGCCCGCCTTTCCATCGACGAAGGTCATGCGCCCGAGGCTGCCACCCCCACCCCACCCGGTCAACGCATTAATACATGCTCAGGAATTGATGGGACCGTCCGTATCCCGCAGGGTGTCGAGCTCGCGCCCGCCCAGCACCCCCAGGATCTCGGCGCAGATGGCCAGCGCGGTCTCCGCCGGGGTCCGAGCGCCGAGGTCCAGTCCGATCGGCCCGTGCACCCGGGTCAGTTGGGCCTCGCTCACCCCCGCGGCCACCAACCCCTCCCGCCGCCGCGCGGTCGTCCGGCGCGAGCCCAGCGCACCGACGTACGGGACCCCCAGGGCCAGCGCCAGGCGCAGCGTCGGCACGTCGAACGCCTCGTCGTGGCTCAGCATGACCAGGCACGCGGCGTCCCGCCGCGCCTCGACCACCTTCGCGGCCTCCTCCGCACCGTCGACCAGTACGGCCTCCCAGCCCAGCAGCAGCGCCTGCCGCTCGATGATCCCGGCCAGCTCCCCGCCCCCGCCGATCACCACGTACGGAGCCGACGGGTACGCCTCCACCAGCACCAGCCCGGTCTCCCCGTACAAGGCGTCCCGCCCGGCCCGCCGCGTCCCGAGCAGCTCCCCGGCCCGCCGCCCGGCATCATCGAACGCGGCATCGGTGGCCCGTACGACCTCACTGACGGCCCGGTCGGCACCCTCGTTCAGCCGGGTCACCAACGCCACCCCGACCCCCTCGCCGAGCAGCTCCCACCACTCGGCCGGGATCGCCGTCAGCGGCTGGAGCAGCACCTCGGCCTGCCCGCCACAGGTCAGCTTCGCCTCCACGGCCTCGGCCCCGCGCACGGACACCTCGCACACCCGCGCGGTGTCCCCGGCCCCCATGGCCCCGGCCTCGGCGACGAGCTCGGCATCGAAGACCCCGCGGTACAGGGCCCCGACACTCTCCCCCCGCGACGCGTCGACGAGCACGGCTCCGGCCGGATCCCGAGGCCCGAACCCCTGCTCGGTGACGGGCCGCGCCAGATACCCCGCCCGCCCCTCGGCCACCCACTGCCGCGCCGTCTCCACCAACTCACGCATCGGTGCCGCCCCATCCTGTATGCGCCACTTCCCGCAAAGCGCCAGGTCAGCGGCACTATGCGGCCTCACACCCCACCCTACGCACGCTCCCCACCCCCACCCACCCCCCAAACGCACAGACCCACCCCCACCCCGCTCGTACAGACCACCGGGACCATCCCGGTCCACCGGCGCCTCCGCGTTGACGACTGCGTCACCCATGTAAGGCTGATCGCGCTCGGCCACCAGCGACCGGACCGCGGAACGACCCTCCGCCGCCACCGCGAGGGCACGGGCTACCAGCCCCAAGCACCAAACTCTCCGAACCACTTCACTGTCCGCGAGGCGGTGACCTATACGCGGAGACTGCGCGGCGTGCCCCGCGACCGGCGCGCGGAGGCCATCCGGCGCGTGGCCGAGGACCTGAACGTCGCCGACACCCGCCCGCGCAGCCTCTCCGGAGGCGCGACTGCCGACCAGTGACGACGACGCATCCGCAGTTGCCCTGGCGGCCGTCCACAGCGGTGCAACTCCTCGGCCGGCATGACCAGCCGGTGCGCCTCGAACACGTCCTGCACTGGCCTACGACGGGCGGGCGGGTACTCACCGCGTGCGGAGCGCGGTACAGCCAGCCCGGACTCGACCTGCAGGGCTACACAGGCAGTTGATCCGGCTGCCACCAGGCTCCACATACGCGAAGACCCCGTCCTCAGCGAACTCGCTGATGGCGGGGTCTTTGGGCACTTCCTGCGAAGTGCCCCCGGCAGGATTCGAACCTGCGCACACGGCTCCGGAGGCCGTTGCTCTATCCCCTGAGCTACGGGGGCGTGTCGTTCGCTGTGCGGCGACGGGTTGAACACTACCAGCTTCCCCGGGGTGATCAGGAACCGGTTTGCGGGGGGAGAGGGAGGTGGGTCGCCCGGAGGGGGTGGAAGTGGCGAAAACCCGGACGCGGGGCCCCGGGCCGACCTACTCTCGAGTTGTGCCAGGCGTCTCTGGCCGGGTGCTTGTTGTCGACGACAACAAGGTCATCCGGCAGCTGATCAAGGTCAATCTCGAGCTGGAGGGCTTCGAGGTCGTGACCGCGAACGATGGTGCCGAGTGCCTGGATGTCGTGCACCGCGTGTGTCCTGATGTGATCACCCTTGATGTGGTCATGCCCCGACTGGACGGGTTCGGGACCGCCGCGCAGTTGCGGGCCGATCCGCGGACCAGGGGGGTGCCCGTCGCGATCGTGAGTGCCTGCACCCAGTACGAGGTGGAGGCGGGGATCGAGGCCGGGGTGGATGCCTTCGTCGCCAAGCCGTTCGAGCCCGCCGAGCTGGTGCGGGTCGTACGGCGGCTGGTTGAGGGGAAGGACCGGCGTGACGGGCGGAAGGGCGCGCCCGCCGGGAGGGGGCGGGGCTGAGAGATCTCTCGCCTCCCGCTGTTACGTCTCCTGCGTGCCTTCAGCTGGTTCTGAGCCGGCCCATTTCACATGGCAAAACCCTTCGCGGGGTGGGCGGCCGTCTGTCCTAGGCTGGTCCCGTGAATCCCGCCGATCTTCCCGATGCCGTCGTGCGCGCCCTGCGCTGCGCCGTCGAGGACGGAGAGCTCGCGGCGGACGTGGCCGTGCCCGAGCGGGTCGTCGTCGAGCGGACCCGGCCCGGTGGGGTGGGGGACTACGCCACGCCCGTCGCCTTCCAGGTCGCCAAGGCCGCCGGACGCGCGCCAGGTGAGGTGGCCGGGGTGCTGGCCCGTCGGCTCAGCGCGGAGCCGGGGATCGAGAGCGTCGAGGTCACCGGCCCCGGGTTCGTGAATTTCGTGCTGCCGACGCCTTCCGCTCCCCGCGTCATCTCGGAGGTCATCGTCCTGGACGTGATCATCCGGGACGCTCGCGGAGGGGCCGCCTTCCTGTCCGTCGACCTCGACCTCGACCTCGACGTCGACCCCGGGCTCGGGCTCGGGCTGCGCGAGCGCGTCGTACGCGAGAGCGTCCTGCGGCTCGTGCGCAGCCAGGGCGGCAGTGAGCAGGACGTGCCCGAGGGGCTTCCCGTCGCGCCCGTCGCCAAGCGGGACGGCGATGTCGTCGCCCGGTTCGGGGGCGATGCCGCGCGCTGGGCGATGCTCTGCGTGCCGGCTCGCGAGACGCCCGGCTTCGTTGACGCGCTGCTGGTGCAGGGCGAGGAGAGCGAGTTCTTCCGGGTGCGGTACGCCCATGCGCGGAGCCGGGCGCTGCTCAGGAACGCCGCCGACCTCGGGTTCGGGCCCGAGCCGGGGGAGGTGGACGCCCCCGCGCTGCTGCGGGTCCTGGCCGAGCACCGCCTCGTCCTCGAAGCCGCCGGTCACCACCGGGCGCCCGAGCGGCTCACCCGGCACCTCGTCGAGCTGGCGGACGCGCTGCTCGAGTTCCAGTACCGCGTACTGCCGCACGGGGACGAGAAACCCTCGGCCGCCCACCGTGCCCGGCTGGCTCTTGCCGAAGCCGCCGGGGCGGTGCTGGCCGGTGGCCTGGCCCTGCTCGGCATTGACGCACCGACACGCCTGTGACCTGCGAAGAGAGATACCGATGAGCCGTTCCGCGCACCCCGCCGGGCCCCGTCACGCCGATGTCCTGCCCGAGGGGCACTACTCCCCGCCCCCGGCCGACCTCAACGCCCTCGACGAGAAGGTCTGGGCCCGGACCGTCACGCGCACGGCCGATGGGGTCGTCACCGTCGGCGGCATCGAAGTGACCAAGCTCGCCGAGGAGTTCGGGACCCCCGCCTACTTCCTCGACGAAGAGGACTTCCGGGCGCGCTGCCGGGCCTGGGCGCACGCCTTCGGCAAGGACGCCGACGTCTTCTACGCCGGCAAGGCGTTCCTTTCCAAGGCCGTCGTGAAGTGGCTGAAGGAGGAAGGACTGAATCTCGACGTGTGTTCCGGCGGGGAGCTGACCACCGCCCTCGCCGCCGAGATGCCCGCCTCCCGGATCGCCTTCCACGGCAACAACAAGTCCGAGGCCGAGATCAGGCGGGCCGTCGAGGCCGGCGTGGGGCGGATCGTACTCGACTCCTTCCAGGAGATCGCCCGCGTCGCGCACATCGCCCGTGAGCTGGGCGTACGCCAGCCCGTCCAGATCCGCGTGACGGTCGGGGTGGAGGCGCACACCCACGAGTTCATCGCCACCGCCCACGAGGACCAGAAGTTCGGCATCGCCGTGGCCGACGGGTCCGCCGCCGAGGCCGTACGCCGGGCCCTCGGGCACGACTCGCTCGAGCTGCTCGGCGTCCACTCCCACATCGGCTCGCAGATCTTCGACATGGCCGGCTTCGAGGTGTCGGCGAAGCGGGTCGTGCGGCTGCTGGCCGCCGTACGGGACGAGCACGGCGTCGAGCTCCCCGAGATCGACCTCGGCGGCGGCCTCGGCATCGCCTACACCTCCGACGACGACCCGCGCGAGCCGTACGAGATCGCCAAGGCGCTCACCGAGATCGTCGCGCGGGAGTGCGAGAGCGCGGGACTGCGCGCGCCCCGGATCTCCGTCGAGCCCGGCCGCGCCATCGTCGGGCCCACCGCCTTCACCCTCTACGAGGTCGGCACCATCAAGCCGCTCGAGGGTCTGCGGACCTACGTCAGTGTCGACGGAGGGATGTCCGACAACATCCGGACCGCCCTCTACGACGCCGAGTACTCCGTCACCCTCGTCTCCCGCACCTCCGACGCCGAGCCGATGCTCGTGCGCGTGGTCGGCAAGCACTGCGAGAGCGGCGACATCGTCGTGAAGGACGCGTTCCTGCCCGCCGACCTCGCCCCCGGTGACCTGCTCGCCGTGCCGGCCACCGGCGCGTACTGCCGCTCCATGGCCAGCAACTACAACCACGCGCTCCGCCCGCCCGTCGTCGCCGTGCGCGACGGGCAGACCCGGGTGATCGTCCGGCGGGAGACGGAGGAAGATCTCCTGCGTCTCGACCTGGGATGATCCGGTTATTTCGGGGGGAAGCCCCCAGACCCCCAAAATAGGTGTCTCACTCAATGGACCGAGGGTGGAAACTGTTGTCCATTGAGTGAGACTGGTTATCACCCCGCGTGCAAGCCGCGCGCGGGGTACTGATGGAAGATCGAAAGGCGTAGGTCGAATGATGCGTACGCGTCCGCTGAAGGTGGCGCTGCTGGGCTGTGGAGTGGTCGGCTCGGAAGTGGCTCGCATCATGACGACGCACGCCGACGATCTGACGGCCAGGATCGGCGCGCCCGTCGAGCTCGCGGGCGTCGCCGTGCGCCGGCCGTCCAAGGTGCGCGAGGGCATCGACCCCGCGCTCATCACCACCGATGCGACCGCCCTCCTCAAACGCGGTGACATCGACGTGGTCGTCGAGGTCATCGGCGGGATCGAGCCGGCCCGGACGCTGATCACCACGGCGTTCGAGAACGGGGCCTCCGTCGTCTCCGCCAACAAGGCGCTGCTCGCCCAGGACGGCGCAGCCCTGCACGCCGCGGCCGAGCAGTACGGGCTGGACCTCTACTACGAGGCCGCCGTCGCCGGCGCCATCCCGCTGGTCCGCCCGATGCGCGAGTCCCTCGCGGGCGACAAGATCAACCGGGTGATGGGCATCGTCAACGGCACGACGAACTTCATCCTGGACAAGATGGACTCCACCGGCGCCGGGTACCAGGAAGCGCTCGACGAGGCCACCGCCCTCGGGTACGCCGAGGCCGACCCCACCGCCGACGTCGAGGGCTACGACGCCGCCGCCAAGGCCGCGATCCTGGCCGGCATCGCCTTCCACACCCGGGTCCGCCTGGACGACGTCTACCGTGAGGGCATGACCGAGGTCAGCGCCTCCGACTTCGCCTCCGCCAAGCGGATGGGCTGCACCATCAAGCTCCTGGCGATCCTCGAGCGCGCCGCCGACGGCGAGTCCGTCACCGCGCGGGTGCACCCGGCCATGATCCCGCTCACCCACCCGCTCGCCTCCGTGCGCGAGGCGTACAACGCGGTCTTCGTCGAGGCGGAGGCCGCCGGGCGGCTCATGTTCTACGGGCCCGGCGCGGGCGGTTCGCCGACCGCGTCCGCGGTCCTCGGCGACCTCGTCGCCGTCTGCCGCAACAAGCTCGCCGAGGCAACGGGGCCGGGCGAGTCGGCGTACACCCAGCTGCCGGTAAGCCCCATGGGCGACGTCGTGACCCGGTACCACATCAGCCTCGATGTGGCCGACAAGCCGGGCGTGCTCGCCCAGGTCGCGACGACGTTCGCCGAGCACGGGGTCTCCATCGACACCGTGCGGCAGCAGGGCAAGGACGGCGAGGCCTCCCTCGTCGTCGTCACTCACCGCGCACCCGACGCCGCCCTCTCCGGGACCGTCGAGGCGCTGCGGAAGCTGGACACCGTGCGCGGTGTCGCCAGCATCATGCGTGTTGAAGGGGAGTAAGGACCCATGAGCAGCAATCGCACCCACCAGTGGCGCGGCATCATCGAGGAGTACCGGGACCGCCTGCCGGTGACGGACACGACTCCCGTGGTCACACTCCGTGAAGGCGGCACGCCGCTCGTCCCCGCGCAGGTGCTCTCCGAGCGCACCGGCTGCGAGGTTCACCTCAAGGTCGAGGGGGCGAACCCCACCGGGTCCTTCAAGGACCGCGGCATGACCATGGCCATCACCAAGGCCAAGGAGGAAGGCGCCAAGGCCGTCATCTGCGCCTCGACCGGCAACACCTCCGCCTCCGCCGCCGCCTACGCGGTGCGCGCGGGCATGGTCTGCGCCGTCCTCGTGCCCCGCGGCAAGATCGCGCTCGGCAAGATGGGCCAGGCGCTCGTGCACGGCGCCAAGATCCTCCAGGTGGACGGCAACTTCGACGACTGTCTGGCTCTCGCCCGCGCGCTGTCCGACAACTACCCGGTGGCGCTGGTCAATTCGGTCAACCCGGTACGTATCGAGGGCCAGAAGACGGCCGCGTTCGAGATCGTCGACGCGCTCGGTGACGCCCCCGACATCCACGTGCTGCCCGTCGGCAACGCCGGCAACATCACCGCGTACTGGAAGGGCTTCAAGGAGTACAAGGCCGACGGCCTGGCCTCCCGTACGCCCCGCGTGTGGGGTTTCCAGGCCTCCGGTTCCGCGCCCATCGTGCGCGGCGAGGTCGTCAAGGAGCCGCACACCATCGCCACCGCGATCCGGATCGGCAACCCGGCCTCCTGGGACTACGCGCTCGCCGCGCGTGACGAGTCGGGCGGCTTCATCGACGAGGTGACGGACCGCCAGATCCTCGCCGCCTACCGGCTGTTGGCGGCGCAGGAGGGTGTCTTCGTCGAGCCCGCCTCGGCCGCCTCGGTGGCCGGCCTGCTCAAGGCCGCCGAGCTGGGCCTGGTGGACCCGGGCCAGAAGATCGTGTGCACCGTCACCGGCAACGGCCTGAAGGACCCCGACTGGGCGATCGCCGGCGCTCCGCAGCCGGTCACCGTTCCGGTGGACGCCGAAGCCGCGGCCATCCGCCTCGGCCTCGTCTGACGCACCGGCCGGGCAGCAACCCGCGATCCGGGTTCCGGGGGTTCTTCAAGACCCCCGGAACCCGGCAACTCGCCCCGTACGACAACAAAAGCGCCGCGTAAGTGCGGCTGAGCCGGCCGAAGGGCGCGACACGCATCGTGCGCCTCCTGTGCGCCCTATGTCGGATGAGAACCTTCCTTCGATACGCTGTACTTACATCCGCCACCGCGCATATGACCGTGGTGCTGCCCAGCGGGCCTTCGGGTGTCGTACGTTCTCCAGTACATTCGCAGCGAGCCAGCGAAGAGCGAAGATCTCGCACAGTCACAAGGAGTGTCATCGGACGATGGCCGGTCCAGCGTTCCGCGCCGCCGCCGTACGGGTGCGCGTCCCCGCCAGCAGTGCCAACCTCGGCCCGGGCTTCGACGCCCTCGGTCTGGCCCTGGGGCTCTACGACGACGTCGTCGTCCGGGTGGCCGACTCCGGCCTGAACATCGACATCGCGGGTGAGGGCGCCGACACCCTCCCGCGGGACGAGAGCCACCTGCTCGTACGCTCCATGCGCACCGCCTTCGACCTGCTGGGCGGGCAGCCGCGCGGCCTCGAGGTCGTCTGCGCCAACCGCATCCCGCACGGCCGGGGCCTCGGCTCCTCCTCCGCCGCCATCTGCGCCGGCATCGTCGCCGCCCGCGCCGTGACCATAGGCGGCGAGGCCAAGCTCGACGACGCGGCGCTGCTGGAGCTCGCCACCGAGATTGAGGGCCACCCCGACAACGTCGCCGCCTGTCTGCTCGGCGGCTTCACCCTGGCCTGGATGGACGGCGGCAGCGCCAAGGCGATCCGGATGGAGCCCGCCGATTCCATCGTTCCGGTGGTCTTCGTCCCCTCCAAGCCCGTCCTGACGGAGACCGCGCGCGGCCTGCTGCCGCGCACCGTCCCGCACGTGGACGCGGCCGTGAACGCGGGTCGCGCGGGACTGCTCGTGGAAGCCCTGACCAGGCGTCCCGAGTTCCTCCTGCCGGCCACCGAGGACCGGCTCCACCAGGAGTACCGGTCCCCGGCGATGCCCGAGAGCGTCGCCCTTGTGAACCGACTGCGGGCGGACGGCATCCCCGCGGTCATCTCCGGCGCGGGCCCCACGGTCCTCGCGCTGGTCGACAACGACGCGGCCGACAAGGTCGCGCAGCTCGCGGGCGAAGGGTGGGCGGCGAACCGGCTCGCCCTCGACGCCGCGGGCGCGAGCGTACTTCCGCTGGGAACCCAGGGCGGCTGAGCCGGGCCGGTCAGGGGCGGGCGGCCAGGGCAGGCCGCCCGCGCGGAAGGGCGCGATTGCCGGTGATTGAGAGGGGGAATGTCTGTTGGATCCGGTAGTGTTAGTCTCAAGTGCGCAACCGAAGCCGCCATGGCTCGGTGCTCAGTGTCCCCATTTGGGACCACCTTTCTTCCGGGAGCCTCCCCGACTGCTTTGATCACTTCCAGCAGTTTCGAGCACGCTCCGGAATCGGCGTGACATTCCCACGCTTCCAGCTCGGGGGCTTCTCGCCGGAACCACCCATGCACGTTTCTCTCCGCCGTATCTCTACCGGCGGACCACCGCCCCGGCACAGCCCACACACCAAGGACTGTTGTCGGACAGCACAACCGGTCGCCGAGCCAGACAGGCCGACGTCCGCTCCAGGGAAGGACCCTTCGTGAGCGACACCACCGATCTGATGGGCGCTGCCGACACCTCTGTCGACACCAGTGCCCCCGCCGCAGGCGCAGCCCCCAAGCGGCGCCGCTCCGGCACCGGCCTTGACGGCATGGTCCTGGCCGAGCTGCAGCAGGTCGCGTCGGGCCTCGGCATCAGGGGCACTGCGCGGATGCGCAAGAGCCAGCTGATCGAGGTCATCAAGGAGACGCAGGCGGGAGGCGCCGCAGCGCCCAAGGCCGCCGCCTCCGCCGCGGACACCGCCGAGGCCAAGCCGAAGCGCCGCGCCACCAGCAAGGCCCGTACGGCTACCGCCGATGCTTCGCAGACGGGCGAGGACGCCCCCGCGGCGCCCGCCGAGAAGCCTGCCGCGCAGGCCCAGATCGAGATTCCGGGCCAGCCGGCCAGCGACGACGCCCCGGCCGGCGAGCGCCGCCGGCGTCGGGCCACCGCCCCGTCCGGCAGCCCGGAGGCCTCGGCCCCCGCCGCCGTGCAGGTCGAGCAGAAGACCGAGACCGTCAAGGCCGAGGCCGCGACGGCGACCGCCACCGCGCCGCTGACTGACGTGAAGGCCGAGGCCGCCACCGCCGTCTCCGCCCCCGCGCAGGAGGGCGAGGGCCGCGGCCGTCGCGACCGCCGTGACCGCGGCGCCGAGCGCGGCGAACGCCAGCGTGACCGTCGCGAGCGCGGCGCCAAGGCCGACGAGCAGGGCCAGGGCGGCCAGGGCCAGGGTGCTCAGGGCGGCCAGGGCGGCGGCCGTCAGGACCGCGCGGAGCGCGGCGACCGGCAGCAGCAGGGCGGCCGCGGCCAGGGCCAGGGCGGCCAGAGCCAGAGCCAGAGCCAGAGCCAGGGTCAGCAGGGCCGTCAGGACCGCCAGGACCGCCAGGACAACGGTCCTCAGGACGACTTCGACGACGAGGGCGGCCGCCGCGGCCGCCGGGGCCGTTACCGCGACCGCCGTGGCCGTCGCGGCCGCGACGAGTTCGCCCCGAGCGAGCCGCAGGTCGCCGACGACGACGTACTGATCCCCGTCGCGGGCATCCTCGACATCCTCGACAACTACGCGTTCATCCGGACCTCGGGCTACCTGCCCGGCCCCAACGACGTGTACGTCTCGCTCGCACAGGTCCGCAAGGCGGGTCTGCGCAAGGGTGACCACACCACCGGTGCCGTGCGCCAGCCCAAGGACGGCGAGCGCCGCGAGAAGTTCAACGCCCTCGTGCGACTGGACTCGGTGAACGGCATGGCGCCCGAATCCGGGCGCGGGCGACCGGAGTTCCAGAAGCTGACCCCGCTCTACCCGCAGGACCGGCTCCGCCTGGAGACCGACCCGGGCGTGCTGACCACCCGCATCATCGACCTCGTGTCGCCGATCGGCAAGGGCCAGCGAGGCCTGATCGTGGCCCCGCCGAAGACCGGCAAGACCATGATCATGCAGGCGATCGCCAACGCGATCACCGTCAACAACCCCGAGTGCCACCTGATGGTCGTCCTGGTCGACGAGCGTCCGGAAGAGGTCACCGACATGCAGCGGTCGGTCAAGGGCGAGGTCATCTCCTCGACCTTCGACCGCCCGGCCGAGGACCACACCACCGTCGCCGAGCTGGCCATCGAGCGCGCCAAGCGTCTCGTCGAGCTGGGTCACGACGTGGTCGTCCTGCTGGACTCCATCACCCGTCTGGGCCGCGCGTACAACCTCGCGGCGCCCGCCTCCGGCCGCATCCTGTCCGGTGGTGTCGACTCGACCGCGCTGTACCCGCCGAAGCGCTTCTTCGGTGCCGCGCGCAACATCGAGGACGGCGGCTCGCTGACCATCCTGGCCACCGCGCTGGTCGACACCGGCTCGCGCATGGACGAGGTGATCTTCGAGGAGTTCAAGGGCACCGGCAACATGGAGCTCAAGCTCGACCGGAAGCTCGCCGACAAGCGCATCTTCCCGGCTGTCGACGTCGACCCGTCGGGCACCCGCAAGGAGGAGATCCTCCTCAACGCGGAGGAGCTCGCCATCGTCTGGAAGCTGCGCCGGGTGCTGCACGCGCTCGACTCGCAGCAGGCGATCGAGCTGCTGCTCGACAAGATGAAGCAGACGAAGTCGAACGCCGAGTTCCTGATGCAGATCGCGAAGACGACTCCGTCGGGCAAGAACGACGACTGAGCCCCGCCCCGCCGCATCACGGCCGCCCCCGTCGCCTCCGCGACGGGGGCGGCCGTGTTCGTACGGTGCGGTCCACGGTGCGACGTACGGTGCGACCTTCACCACACACCGGGACCGGTTGAACCTCGGGTCGCCGTCCCGCGTCCCCCGCGAAAACCGCAGGTGGCGGCGGGGGACCGAGGAATTCGTGCCGGAACGTGCCCCTCACTGCCCCGGTTCAGGGGCGCCGGAGGCCGTGGAACCCTGGGGGACGTCAGTCCGTCTGTGTCAGAGGACAGGGGACCGCCTTCAGGACTGAGGAGAGCATGAGCCAGGACAGCAACGGCGGCAGCCGCCGTGCCGCGGGCCGGCGCCGACGCAAGCCGCCGAAGCGCCGCAAGGCCCTCGTCATCGCCGCGTGGAGTGCCGCGGGCGTGGTCCTGCTGGGCGGGGCGGGCCTCGGCTACTTCTACTTCAAGCTGAACGGCAACCTGAAGACCGTCGACATCGACCAGGCGCTCGGCACCGACCGCCCGCAGAACGTCGACAACGGCTCGATGGACATCCTGGTCCTCGGCTCCGACTCCCGCGGCGGCGCGAACGCCGACTACGGTCCGGACGACGGCGGCTCCGCCCGCTCCGACACGGCGATGATCGTCCACTTGAACGAGGGCCACACGAAGGCCAGCATCGTGTCCATACCCCGCGACACGATGACCGCCCGCCCCGCCTGCGTCACCGGCAAGGGCAAGACCGACCCCGGCGGGCCGCGCGAGCAGTTCAACGAGGCGTACACCATCGGCGGGGCGGCCTGCGCGGTCAAGACCGTCGAGAAGATGTCGGGGATCCGCATGGACCACTACATCGAGGTCGACTTCACGGGCTTCAAGAAGATCATCGACACCCTCGGAGGGGTGCAGGTCACCACCGCGAAGCCGATCAAGGACGACTACAGCCACCTGGACCTCCCGGCCGGCCCGAACAAGCTGAACGGCGAGCAGGCCCTCGGCCTGGTCCGCACCCGCCACGCCGTCGGGGACGGCGGCGACCTCGGCCGAATACAGCTCCAGCAGGCCTTCATCAAGGCGCTGATCAAGCAGGTCAAGAGCATCGGCCTGTTCGACAACCCCAAGCAGCTGCTCGACCTCGCCGACACCGGCACCAAGACGATCACCACCGACAAGACGCTCGGTGATGTGAAATCCCTCATGGGCTTCGCCCAGAGCCTCCAGGGCATCAATGCCCAGGACATGCACATGATCACCCTGCCGGTGACCGCGGACGCGATCGACGCCAACCGCGTCGCCCCGCTGAAGAAGGAGTCCAAGCTGGTCTGGGACGCCCTGCTGGCGGACCAGCCGATCCCCGCGGAGGCCACCGCGAACTCCGTCGGCGACAAGGGCACGGCCGGTTCGATCGTCCAGTGAGGACAGGGCGGGGCCGGGCGGGGCAGGGCTGGAGCCGGGCAGGAGCTGGGCTGGAGCCGGGCAGGATCCGGACTGGGGAACGTCCGGAATAGATGTCGGCCCCCCGCCGTTGAGGGAGGCGTCCTCAGAATTTTGACAGGCAGCCCGGTCCTGGCAGACTGGTCTGTCGGCCCCGGTTCACGCAGTGCGCAATTCGGCTCCTGCGACCCGGCGCCCTCCCGAATCTAGGAGACACCTTGAAGAGCGAGATCCACCCCCAGTACGTCGAGACCCAGGTCAGCTGCACCTGTGGCGCGTCGTTCACCACCCGTAGCACCCTCGCCGAGGGCAACATCCGTGCCGAGGTCTGCTCCGAGTGCCACCCGTTCTACACGGGCAAGCAGAAGATCCTCGACACCGGTGGCCGTGTGGCGCGCTTCGAGGCTCGCTTCGGCAAGGGTGCGGCCAAGAAGTAGCGCGACCCAGGCGCCGGTCTCCGGCCGCCCCCTGTCCACTCGGGGGCGGCCGGACCGGCGCCTTTGTCGTCGTCCAGCACCCCCTGCAGTCCTTCGCACTTTTACCCCAGGAGTACCCCGATGTTCGAGGCGGTCGAGGAACTGATCGGCGAGCACGCCGATCTTGAGAAGAAGCTCGCCGACCCTTCGGTCCACTCCGATCAGGCCAACGCGCGCAAGCTCAACAAGCGCTACGCGGAGCTGACCCCGATCATCGCGACCTTCCGGGCCTGGAAGCAGGCGGCGGAGGACATCGAGACGGCCAAGGAGTTCGCGGCGGACGACCCGGACTTCGCCGTCGAGGCCAAGGTGCTGACGCAGCAGCGCGAGGAGCTCACCGAGAAGCTCCGCCTGCTGCTGGTCCCGCGCGACCCCAGCGACGACAAGGACGTGCTCCTCGAGGTCAAGGCGGGCGCGGGCGGCGACGAGTCGGCGCTGTTCGCCGGCGACCTGCTGCGCATGTACCTGCGCTACGCCGAGCGCGTGGGCTGGAAGACCGAGATCATCGACGCCACCGAGTCCGAGCTCGGCGGCTACAAGGACGTCCAGGTCTCCGTGCGCACCAAGGGCGGCAACGGCGCCACCGAGCCCGGCCAGGGCGTGTGGGCCCGCCTGAAGTACGAGGGCGGCGTGCACCGCGTCCAGCGGGTTCCGGCCACCGAGTCCCAGGGCCGCATCCACACCTCCGCCGCCGGCGTGCTCGTCACCCCGGAGGCCGAGGAGGTCGAGGTCGAGATCAACATGAACGACCTCCGCATCGACGTGTACCGCTCGTCGGGCCCCGGCGGCCAGTCCGTCAACACCACCGACTCGGCCGTGCGCATCACGCACCTGCCGACCGGTGTGGTCGCCTCCTGCCAGAACGAGAAGAGCCAGCTCCAGAACAAGGAGCAGGCCATGCGCATCCTGCGCTCGCGCCTGCTGGCCGCCGCCCAGGAAGCCGCCGAGCAGGAGGCCTCCGACGTGCGCCGCAGCCAGGTGCGCTCCGTGGACCGTTCCGAGAAGATCCGTACGTACAACTACCCGGAAAACCGCATCTCGGACCACCGCACCGGTTTCAAGGCGTACAACTTGGACCAGGTGCTCGACGGCGACCTCGACTCGGTCATCCAGGCCTGTGTCGACGCCGACTCCGCCGCCAAGCTCGCGGCCGCCCAGTAAGGCCGTACGGCAGTAGATCCGTAAGGCAGTACGCCCCGCCCGTACCACCCCCCGTACGACAGCAGCCCGGAGGACCAGCGTGAACTTGCTGCTTGCCGAGGTGGCCCAGGCCACCCAGCGGCTGGCCGCCGCCGGCGTGCCCTCACCGCGCTTCGACGCGGAGGAGCTCGCGGCCTTCGTGCACGGCGTCAAGCGGGGGGAACTGCACCACGTCAAGGACGCGGACTTCGACGCCCGCTACTGGGAGACCGTCGCCCGCCGCGAGGCGCGCGAGCCGCTCCAGCACATCACCGGCCGCGCCTTCTTCCGCTACCTCGAGCTCCAGGTCGGACCCGGGGTCTTCGTCCCGCGGCCCGAGACCGAGTCGGTCGTGGACTGGGCCATACACGCCGTCCGGGCGATGGACGTGGTCGAGCCGCTGATCGTCGACCTGTGCACCGGCTCCGGCGCGATCGCACTGGCCATGGCGCAGGAGGTGCCGCGCTCGCGCGTGCACGCGGTCGAGCTGTCCGAGGAAGCCCTGCGCTGGACCCGCAAGAACGCCGAGGGCTCCCGGGTCACCGTCCACCAGGGGGACGCGCTGAGCGCCCTGCCGGAGCTCGACGGACAGGTCGACCTGGTCATCTCCAACCCGCCGTACATCCCGCTCACCGAGTGGGAGTACGTGGCCCCCGAGGCCCGCGACCACGACCCGGAGATGGCCCTCTTCTCCGGCGAGGACGGCCTCGACACCATCCGCGGCATCGAGCGCACCGCCCACCGGCTGCTGCGGCCCGGCGGCATCGTCGTCATCGAGCACGCCGACACCCAGGGCGGCCAGGTCCCGTGGATCTTCGCCGAGGAGCGGGGCTGGGCCGACGCGGCCGACCACCCGGACCTCAACAACCGCCCGCGTTTCGCGACCGCCCGCAAGGCGCTGCCGTGATCCGCGCCTGTTCTCCCAGTGACACCGTCACCCCCCTGCTGCACGAGGAGTCCCGCTGATGGCCCGGCGATACGACTGCAACGACGCGACGGACCGCAAGACGGGTCTGCGTGAAGCCGCATCCGCCGTGCGCCGCGGCGAGCTCGTCGTGCTGCCCACCGACACCCTGTACGGGATCGGCGCGGACGCCTTCAGCCCGGAGGCCGTCCACGACCTGCTCGCCGCCAAGGGCCGGGGCCGCGGCATGCCCACCCCGGTGCTCATCGGCTCCCCGAACACGCTGCACGGCCTGGTCACCGACTTCTCCGAGCAGGCGTGGGAGCTCGTCGACGCCTTCTGGCCGGGCGCGCTGACGCTCGTCGCCAAGCACCAGCCCTCGCTGGCCTGGGACCTCGGCGACACCGGCGGCACCGTGGCCGTACGCATGCCCCTGCACCCCGTCGCGATCGAGCTGCTGACCGAGGTCGGCCCGATGGCGGTGTCCTCGGCCAACCTGTCCGGACACCCGGCGCCCGAGGACTGCGACGCGGCGCGCGAGATGCTCGGCGACTCCGTGTCCGTGTACCTGGACGGCGGTCCGACGCCCGGCATCGAGCCGTCGTCGATCGTCGACGTCACCGGGAAGGTTCCCGTCCTGCTGCGCGCAGGGGCGCTCACCGCGGAGCAGCTGCGGGAGGTCGTACCCGACCTCGAGGTCGCCCCGTGAGCCCTGACGGGCGTGGCATAGCTGGGGGAAGTGCTTTCCGCATACTCCACGTCAGCACCGGCAACGTGTGCCGCTCGCCCATCACCGAGCGGCTGACGCGCCACGCCCTCGCCCACCGCCTCGGGGGCCCGGTCACCGCGGACCTCATCGTGGAGAGCGCCGGCACGTGGGGCCACGAGGGTGCGCCGATGGAGGCGAACGCGGCCGCCGTGCTGGCGGACTTCGGAGCCGATGCCTCCGGTTTCACCGGACGGGAGCTGCTCGACGAGCACGTCATCCGGGCCGACCTGGTGCTGACCGCCACCCGCGACCACCGGGCGCAGGTCATCTCGATGGGTCACTCGGCGGGGCTGCGCACCTTCACGCTGAAGGAGTTCACCCGGCTGGTCCGGGCGATAGATCCGGCCACCCTGCCGCCGCTGGACGACGGCATGGCCGATCGGGCGCGGGCCCTGGTACGGGCCGCGGCGGCGCTGCGCGGCTGGCTGCTGGCTCCGTCGCCGGACGCGGACGAGGTGTACGACCCGTACGGGGCGCCGATCACCTTCTTCCGCTCGATCGGCGACGAGATCGACCAGGCGCTGGACCCGGTGGTCACGGCCCTGACGGGCGTGACGGCTTCCCGCTGAGCTTCCCGCTGAGCCTGCCTGCGTCCGGTGCGGTTTCCGGCGGGCGGCCCGTCGCAGGGCACGATGTGCGGCCGCGGCCTACAGTGGCTGGTACCCGGTACCCATGGAGTCGTGCCATGAGCGTCATCACCCAGCCCACGGACGTCCTGCGACGGCAGGACCCGCAGATGGCCGACGTGCTCGAGGGGGAGCGCCAGCGCCAGGCGAGCACCTTGCAGCTGATCGCCGCCGAGAACTTCACCTCGCCCGCCGTGCTCGCCGCGCTCGGCTCCCCGCTCTCCAACAAGTACGCCGAGGGATACCCGGGCGCCCGCTACCACGGCGGCTGCGAGTACGTCGACGTGGCCGAGCGGGTCGCAGTGGAGCGGGCCAAGGCGCTGTTCGGCGCCGAGCACGCCAATGTGCAGCCGCACTCCGGTTCCTCCGCGGTCCTGGCCGCGTACGCCGCGCTGCTGCGGCCCGGGGACACGGTGCTGGCGATGGGACTCCCGTACGGCGGCCACCTCACGCACGGCTCGCCCGCGAACTTCTCCGGACGGTGGTTCGACTTCGTCGGGTACGGCGTGGACGCGGAGACCGGGCTCATCGACTACGAGCAGGTGCAGCAGCTCGCCCACGCGCACCGGCCGAAAGCGATCGTCTGCGGCTCCATCTCCTACCCCCGCCACCCCGAGTACTCGGCCTTCCGGGAGATCGCCGACGAGGTCGGTGCGTACCTGATCGCCGACGCCGCCCACCCCATCGGGCTGGTGGCCGGCGGGGCCGCGCCCAGTCCTGTCCCGTACGCCGACATCGTCTGCGCGACCACGCACAAGGTCCTGCGCGGTCCGCGCGGCGGGATGCTGCTGTGCGGCGCCGAGTTCGCCGAGCGGATCGACCGGGCGGTGTTCCCCTTCACCCAGGGCGGCGCCCAGATGCACACCATCGCCGCCAAGGCCGTGGCCTTCGCAGAGGCCGCGAGCCCCGCCTTCACCACGTACGCCCACCGGGTCGTCGCCAACGCCCGTGCGCTGGCGGAGGCGTTGGAGGGCCACGGCTTCGCCGTCACCACCGGCGGCACCGACACCCACCTGATCACCGCCGACCCGGCCGCGCTGGGCGTGGACGGCCCGGCCGCGCGCGGCCGGCTGGCCGCCGCCGGGATCGTGCTCGACACCTGCGCCCTCCCGTACGGGGACCAGCGCGGCGTACGGCTGGGCACCGCAGCCGTGACCACCCAGGGGATGGGGGAGACGCAGATGCTCCGGATCGCGGCGCTGTTCGCGTCCGCGCTCCACGGGGACGCCGCGCGGACGCGTACGGAGGTCAAGGAACTGACGATGGGATTTCCCCCTTACGGGGAGTAAGCGGGACAAGGGGGACGTACGGGAACCGGGATACCGCCCCCTCGCGTCCTTGGCGGAGGGGACATCACAGCTAATGTGTGGGGCTGAGATGGCCGGCGATACATCTGGGGCAGCCCGTGCGTGAATATCTGCTGACACTTTGTGTCACGGTCGCGGTGACCTACCTGCTGACCGGGCCCGTGCGGAAGTTCGCGATCGCGGCCGGGGCCATGCCGGAGATCCGTGCCCGCGACGTGCACCGCGAGCCCACGCCGCGGCTGGGCGGGATCGCCATGTTCGGCGGACTGTGCGCCGGCCTGCTCGTCGCCGACCACCTGCACAACCTCAACGGCGTCTTCGAACTCTCCAACGAACCGCGCGCGCTGCTGTCCGGCGCCGCCCTGATCTGGCTGGTCGGCGTACTCGACGACAAGTTCGAGATCGACGCCCTGATCAAGCTCGGCGCCCAGATGATCTCCGCCGGCGTGATGGTGATGCAGGGTCTGACCATCCTGTGGATCCCGGTTCCGGGGATCGGCACGGTCTCGCTCACCCAGTGGCAGGGCAACCTGCTCACGGTGGCCCTCGTCGTCATCACCATCAACGCGGTGAACTTCGTGGACGGCCTGGACGGCCTGGCCGCCGGCATGGTGTGCATCGCCGCCACCGCGTTCTTCCTGTACGCCTACCGGATCTGGTTCGGCTACGGCATCGAGGCAGCCGCGCCCGCGACGCTCTTCGCCGCGATCCTGATGGGCATGTGCCTGGGCTTCCTGCCGCACAACATGCATCCCGCCCGGATCTTCATGGGGGACTCCGGCTCGATGCTCATCGGCCTGGTGCTCGCCGCCTCCGCGATCTCGATCAGCGGCCAGGTCGACCCGGACGCGCTGGCCCTGTTCGCGGGTGGTGAGCGCAACGCGACGCACGCGATGTTCCCGGTCTTCATCCCGCTGATCCTGCCGCTGACGATCATCGCGATCCCGATGGCGGACCTGGTCCTGGCCATCGCCCGGCGCACGTGGAAGGGCCAGTCGCCCTTCGCCGCCGACCGCGGGCACCTGCACCACCGGCTCCTCGAGCTCGGGCATTCGCACAGCCGCGCGGTGCTGATCATGTACTTCTGGTCGGGGCTGATCGCCTTCGGCACGGTGGCGTACTCGGTGAACTCCGCCTCGATGTGGATCGTGCTGGCGATCGCCGCGCTCAGCGCCGTGGGCCTGACCCTGCTGCTCCTGCCGCGCTTCACCCCGCGGGCCCCCCGCTGGGCGGAGAGCCTGGTGCCCCCGCGCTACCGGCACGCCGCACGGGCCGCCGAGGCCGCGGCCGAAGCGGCTGCCAGGGACGCCTCGGGCACCGAGCCGGAGCCCGCGAGGCCGATCGCCGCGGGCGTCTCGGGCGTCAACGGGGCGACCGCCATCGGCCCCCGTTCGCGCTTCCCCGACCGGCGTAAGGCTGAATCGACCCGGTAGCCGCGGTGACGCATATCGGATATGCGCGCCCAATAGCAGACAAGAGGCCGCCCTGTCGTGCACACACGCGCAGGGTCCCTCTCATGTGTGACAGTCAGCACACTTCGCAGGTAAAGCTCTCATCAAATAGTTTGTGATACCGTTCACTAAACCCGGCGACAGAGCCGAAGGACCGTAGTGCGACGGTCCATTGGCCCGAGGATCACACTCGGACCGGGCTTACGCTCGTCCCGTACGAGTCCCGTGCCCCCACCACCACGCGGAGCAACCCGCCATGCGGTCTGATGACGTCCGATCTCTCCTGCAAGCTGCCGTACCCACCGCTGCCGCCGGCGCTCTCGCCGCCGTGATCAGCGCTCTGGTCGTCGGCGGCAAGGGGGCGGTCGGTGCCGTCGTCGCGACGCTGGTCGTGATTCTTTTCATGGGCATCGGATTCTTCGTTCTGCAGCGCACGGCGAAATCACTTCCGCATCTCTTTCAGGCCATGGGGCTCATGCTCTACGCGGCCCAGATTCTGCTGCTCTTCGTCTTTCTCGCCGCGTTCAAGAACACCACTCTGTTTCACCCCAAGGCCTTCGCGATCACGCTCGTCGCCACCACCCTCGTGTGGATCGGCGCACAGGCCCGTGCTCACATGAAGGCCAAGATCCTTTACGTCGAACCGGACTCGATGAAGGGCGACAAGCCCGAAAATCCGGGGCCGAAGTCGTGAAGGGTAGGGCCGGGATAAGTGGGCGTTCGAGATCCTGCTATCGTCCGGTGCCAACTGCGGCACTGCGGGCGCGGGCATCTGAGCTGACGCCTGTTCCATCGCGAGGCTCGATGCCTGATCGCCGCCCCACCATCCGTTACACCAGTCCAGTGCCGAACCGCGGCTGCTCGCCGCGCCGACACAACGAGGTTGCCGTACCTATGCGCCACGCTGAAGGAGCCCTGCGGTGAGTGCTGCTGACATGACGCTCGCCTTCGATATCAACTGTCATTTCGAAGACGGCACTGGCTGCGGCTTCCCGGGCCCGACCCTGTACTCGTTCCTGTTCGAGCCGATCTTCGGTGACGCGGACAGCAACCTGTACTTCAACAAGACGATGCTGCTCGCCCTGCTGGGCTCGGTCATCATCGTCGGGTTCTTCTGGGCCGCGTTCCGGAAGCCGAAGGTCGTCCCGGGCAAGCTTCAGATGATCGCCGAGGCCGGCTACGACTTCGTACGCCGCGGCATCGTCTACGAGACGCTCGGTAAGAAGGAAGGCGAGAAGTACGTCCCCTTCATGGTCGCGACGTTCTTCTTCGTCTGGATCATGAACCTGTGGTCGATCGTGCCGCTCGCCCAGTTCCCGGTGACCGCGGTCATCGCGTACCCGGCTGGCCTCGCCGCGATCGTCTACATCATGTGGATGTCGGTGACCTTCAAGCGCCACGGCTTCGTCGGCGGCTTCAAGAACCTCACGGGCTACGACAAGTCCCTCGGCCCGATCCTGCCGATGGTCATGGTGATCGAGTTCTTCTCGAACGTCATCGTCCGCCCGTTCACCCACGCGGTCCGACTGTTCGCGAACATGTTCGCCGGTCACACCCTGCTGCTGCTGTTCACCATCGCCAGCTGGTACCTGCTGAACGGGATCGGCATCGCCTACGCCGGTGTCTCGTTCGTCATGGTCATCGTGATGACCGCGTTCGAGCTCTTCATCCAGGCTGTCCAGGCTTACGTCTTCGTGCTCCTGGCCTGCAGCTTCCTGCAGGGCGCGCTCGCCGAGCACCACTGAGCGAGTTCGCTCCGCACACCCCCGAATCGTCCGGTGGCCAACCCCCACCGGTCCATGAAAGAGAAGGAAGAACTGGCATGTCCCAGACCCTTGCTGCCGTCGAAGGTTCCCTCAGCTCCGTCGGTTACGGTCTCGCGGCGATCGGCCCGGGCGTCGGCGTCGGCATCATCTTCGGTAACGGCACGCAGGCTCTCGCCCGTCAGCCTGAGGCTGCCGGTCTGATCCGCGCCAACCAGATCCTCGGCTTCGCCTTCTGTGAGGCGCTCGCCCTCATCGGTCTGGTCATGCCGTTCGTCTACTAAGACGAACTCCACGACTAGTCCGAATCGACGAAAGGCACTGATGTGAACCTCCTGGTTCTCGCGGCCGAGGAACCTCAGAATCCCCTCGTCCCGCCGATCCCCGAGCTCGTCATCGGTCTGATCGCCTTCGTCATCGTCTTCGGTTTCCTCGCGAAGAAGCTCCTCCCGAACATCAACAAGGTTCTGGACGAGCGCCACGCGGCGATCGAAGGCGGTATCGAAAAGGCAGAAGCCGCTCAGACCGAGGCTCAGAGCGTCCTGGAGCAGTACAAGGCCCAGCTCGCCGAAGCCCGGCACGAGGCCGCGCGCCTGCGCCAGGAAGCGCTGGAGCAGGGCACTGCGCTCAAGGAAGAACTGCGCGCAGAGGGCCAGCGGCAGCGTGAGGAGATCATCGCTGCCGGCCACGCCCAGATCGCGGCCGACCGCAAGGCCGCCTCTCAGGCGCTGCGCCAGGACGTGGGCAAGCTCGCCACCGACCTGGCCGGAAAGCTCGTCGGCGAGTCCCTCGAGGACCACGCCCGGCAGAGCCGCACGATCGACCGCTTCCTCGGCGAGCTCGAGGAGAAGGCCGAGGCCGCCCGATGAACGGAGCGAGCCGCGAGGCGCTGGCCTCCGCGCGCGAGCGTCTCGACGCGCTGACGGACAACACGTCCGTCGACGCGGCGAAGCTCGCCGGTGAGCTGGCTGCCGTCACCGCGCTGCTCGACCGTGAGGTCTCGCTGCGTCGGGTCCTCACCGACCCGGCGCAGTCCGGCGAGGCCAAGGCCGAGCTGGCCGGTCGACTGCTGGGCGGCCAGGTGGGCGGGGAAACCCTCGACCTGGTGTCCGGCATGGTCCGGTCCCGCTGGTCGCAGTCCCGTGACCTGGTGGACGCGCTGGAGGAGCTGGCGAACACCGCCGACCTCACCGCGGCCCAGCAGGCAGACGCGCTCGACAACGCCGAGGACGAGATCTTCCGCTTCGGCCGGATCGTCTCCTCGAGCACCGAGCTGCGTGCCGCGCTGACCGACCGTGCGGCGACCACCGCCGCCAAGGGCGGGCTGCTGCGCAGCCTGCTCGGCGGCAAGGTGAACGCCGTCACCGAGCGCCTGGTGATCCGTCTTGTCACGCAGCCGCGTGGACGTAGCCTGGAAGCGGGACTCGAGTCCCTTTCCAAGCTCGCCGCCGAGCGCCGTGACCGCATGGTCGCCACCGTGACCAGCGCGGTCCCGCTCAGCGACGTGCAGAAGCAGCGTCTCGGCGCGGTGCTGGCCAAGCTGTACGGACGCCAGATGCACCTGAACCTCGATGTGGACCCCACGGTCCTCGGCGGGATCACGGTGCGAGTCGGCGACGAGGTCATCGACGGCACCATCGCGGACCGCCTCGCAGAGGCGTCCCGCCGCATGGCCGGCTGACCAGCCACCAATAGAACAACGCATTCCTAGCGGCCCGGTTGGGCCGTGCAGAACTTGCAGAAGATTCCTGGGGGTCGCCCCCAGACCCCAAAGAAGCTTCAGGCCCAACAAGGAGAGCAGGGAACCCAGATGGCGGAGCTCACGATCCGGCCGGAGGAGATCCGGGACGCACTGGAGAACTTTGTCCAGTCGTACCAGCCGGACGCGGCCTCGCGCGAGGAGGTCGGAACGGTCAGCGTTGCCGGCGACGGCATCGCGAAGGTGGAGGGCCTGCCCTCCGCCATGGCGAACGAGCTGCTGAAGTTCGAGGACGGCACCCTCGGTCTCGCCCTCAACCTCGAGGAGCGCGAGATCGGTGCGGTCGTCCTCGGCGAGTTCAGCGGTATCGAGGAGGGCCAGCCGGTGCAGCGCACCGGTGAGGTGCTCTCCGTCGGCGTCGGCGAGGGCTACCTCGGCCGCGTTGTCGACCCGCTCGGCAACCCGATCGACGGTCTCGGCGAGATCGCGACCGAGGGCCGCCGCGCCCTCGAGCTGCAGGCCCCCGGCGTCATGGTCCGCAAGTCGGTCCACGAGCCCATGCAGACCGGCTACAAGGCCATCGACGCGATGGTGCCGGTCGGCCGCGGCCAGCGTCAGCTGATCATCGGTGACCGCCAGACCGGCAAGACCGCCCTGGCCGTCGACACGATCATCAACCAGCGCGACAACTGGCGCTCGGGCGACGTGAACAAGCAGGTCCGCTGCATCTACGTCGCCATCGGCCAGAAGGGCTCGACCATCGCGTCCGTTCGCGGCGCCCTGGAAGACGCCGGCGCGCTCGAGTACACGACGATCGTCGCCGCCCCGGCGTCCGACCCGGCCGGCTTCAAGTACCTGGCGCCGTACACCGGTTCCGCCATCGGCCAGCACTGGATGTACGCCGGCAAGCACGTCCTGATCATCTTCGACGACCTGTCGAAGCAGGCCGACGCCTACCGCGCCGTGTCGCTGCTGCTGCGCCGCCCGCCGGGCCGTGAGGCCTACCCGGGTGACGTCTTCTACCTGCACTCCCGTCTGCTGGAGCGCTGCGCGAAGCTGTCCGACGACATGGGTGCCGGTTCGATGACCGGTCTGCCGATCGTCGAGACCAAGGCGAACGACGTGTCGGCGTTCATCCCGACCAACGTCATCTCCATCACCGACGGCCAGTGCTTCCTGGAGTCCGACCTGTTCAACGCGGGCCAGCGCCCGGCGCTGAACGTCGGTATCTCGGTCTCCCGCGTCGGTGGCTCCGCCCAGCACAAGGCCATGAAGCAGGTTTCCGGCCGTCTGCGCCTGGACCTCGCCCAGTACCGTGAGCTGGAGGCGTTCGCCGCCTTCGGTTCCGACCTGGACGCCGCGTCCAAGGCCTCGCTGGAGCGCGGCAAGCGTCTGGTCGAGCTGCTCAAGCAGGGCCAGTACCAGCCGATGCCCGTCGAGGAGCAGGTCGTCTCCGTCTGGGCCGGCACCACCGGCAAGATGGACGACGTCCCGGTCAATGACATCCGTCGCTTCGAGTCGGAGCTGCTGGAGCACCTGCGCCGCGAGCGCAAGGACCTCCTCACCTCCATCGCCGACGGCGGCAAGATGTCGGACGACACCCTGACGTCGATCGCCGACGCCATCGCCGGCTTCAAGCAGCAGTTCGAGACCTCGGACGGCAAGCTCCTGGGCGAGGACGCGCCGGCCGTCAACGTCTCCAAGTGACGACGGAAGGGACCTGACTCATGGGAGCGCAGCTCCGGGTCTACAAGCGTCGCATCCGTGCCGTCACGGCGACCAAGAAGATCACCAAGGCGATGGAGATGATCGCCGCCTCGCGCATCGTCAAGGCGCAGCGCAAGGTGGCGGCATCGATGCCGTACGCGACCGAGCTCACCCGTGCGGTGACCGCGGTGGCGACCGGCTCGAACACCAAGCACGCCCTGACGACCGAGGTCGAGACGCCGACCCGTGCCGCGATTCTGCTCATCACGAGCGACCGCGGTCTGGCCGGCGGCTACTCCTCGAACGCCATCAAGCAGGCGGAGCGGCTCACCGAGCGGCTGCGCGCTGAGGGCAAGGACGTCGACACCTACATCGTCGGCCGCAAGGGTCTGGCCTACTACGGCTTCCGCGAGCGCAAGGTCGCGGAGTCGTGGACCGGCTTCACCGACAGCCCGGCCTACGCCGACGCCAAGCACGTCGCCGGGCCGCTGATCGAAGCCATCCAGACGGAGACGGCCGAAGGCGGCGTCGACGAGCTGCACATCATCTACACGGAATTCGTGTCGATGATGACGCAGAACGCGGTGGACGGCCGGATGCTGCCGCTCAGCCTCGACCAGGCTGCGGAGGAGAGCGCTGCGAAGGGCGAGATCCTTCCGCTGTTCGACTTCGAGCCGTCGGCGGAGGACGTCCTCGACGCCCTGCTGCCGCGCTACGTCGAGAGCCGTATCTACAACGCACTGCTGCAGTCGGCCGCTTCCGAGCACGCCGCCCGCCGCCGCGCGATGAAGTCGGCGACCGACAACGCCGGGGATCTCATCAAGAGCCTCTCCCGGCTTGCCAACGCGGCCCGCCAGGCCGAAATCACCCAGGAAATCAGCGAGATCGTCGGTGGCGCGAGCGCCATGGCTGACGCGACCGCGGGGAGTGACAAGTAATGACGACCACTGTTGAGACGGCCGCCGCCACGGGCCGCGTCGCCCGGGTCATCGGCCCGGTCGTCGACGTGGAGTTCCCCGTCGACGCCATGCCCGAGATCTACAACGCCCTCAAGGTCCAGGTCGCAGACCCGGCCGAGGACGGCAAGCTCAAGACCCTGACCCTCGAGGTCGCGCAGCACCTGGGTGACGGCCTCGTCCGTACCATCTCGATGCAGCCGACCGACGGTCTGGTCCGCCAGGCCCCGGTGACCAACACGGGCGAGGGCATCACCGTCCCCGTCGGTGACTTCACCAAGGGCAAGGTGTTCAACACCCTCGGTGAGGTGCTGAACTACCCGGAGGAGAACGCCAACGTCACCGAGCGCTGGCCGATCCACCGCAAGGCGCCCCGCTTCGACGAGCTCGAGTCGAAGACCGAGATGTTCGAGACCGGCGTCAAGGTCATCGACCTTCTCACCCCGTACGTCAAGGGTGGAAAGATCGGTCTGTTCGGTGGTGCCGGTGTCGGCAAGACCGTTCTGATCCAGGAAATGATCTACCGCGTCGCCAACAACCACGACGGTGTGTCGGTCTTCGCGGGCGTCGGTGAGCGTACCCGTGAGGGCAACGACCTCATCGAGGAGATGGCCGAGTCGGGCGTCATCGACAAGACGGCCCTCGTCTTCGGCCAGATGGACGAGCCCCCGGGCACCCGTCTGCGCGTCGCGCTCGCCGGTCTGACCATGGCGGAGTACTTCCGCGATGTGCAGAAGCAGGACGTGCTGTTCTTCATCGACAACATCTTCCGGTACACCCAGGCGGGTTCCGAGGTGTCGACCCTGCTCGGCCGTATGCCCTCCGCGGTGGGTTACCAGCCGAACCTGGCCGACGAGATGGGTCTCCTCCAGGAGCGCATCACCTCGACCCGTGGTCACTCGATCACCTCGATGCAGGCGATCTACGTCCCCGCGGACGACCTGACCGACCCGGCGCCGGCGACCACCTTCGCCCACCTCGACGCGACGACGGTTCTCTCCCGTCCGATCTCCGAGAAGGGCATCTACCCGGCCGTGGACCCGCTGGACTCGACGTCCCGCATCCTCGACCCGCGGTACATCGCGGCAGACCACTACGCCACGGCGATGCGCGTCAAGGGGATCCTGCAGAAGTACAAGGACCTCCAGGACATCATCGCGATCCTCGGTATCGACGAGCTGGGCGAGGAGGACAAGCTCGTTGTCCACCGTGCCCGTCGCGTCGAGCGCTTCCTGTCGCAGAACACCCACGTGGCGAAGCAGTTCACCGGTGTGGACGGTTCGGACGTTCCGCTCGAGGAGTCGATCACCGCGTTCAACGCGATCTGCGACGGTGACTACGACCACTTCCCCGAGCAGGCGTTCTTCCTGTGCGGTGGCATCGAGGACCTGAAGGCGAACGCCAAGGAGCTGGGCGTCTCCTGATCCGGCGCGCTCCTCGCGGAGCGCATCCGGTTCGTAGGTTTCACGGAGAGGGGCGGGTATGTCCCGTCCCTCTCCCCACGCCCATTAGAATTTGACCCAACACCCGGCTGACCCGCCGGGTGGTGACCCGAGGAGCCACCTTGGCTGCTGAGCTGCACGTCGAGCTGGTCGCGGCGGACCGCAATGTCTGGTCCGGCGAGGCCACCCTTGTTGTCGCCCGCACCACGTCCGGCGACATCGGCGTCATGCCCGGTCACCAGCCGCTTCTCGGTGTGCTGGAATCGGGCCCTGTGACCATCCGTACCAGTGACGGCAACACTGTCGTCGCAGCGGTGCACGGCGGATTCATCTCGTTCGCGGACAACAAGCTGTCCCTGCTGGCCGAGATCGCCGAGCTCGCGGACGAGATCGACGTCCAGCGTGCGGAGCGGGCACTGGAGCGCGCGAAGTCGGAGGCCGACGCGGCCGCCGAGCGTCGCGCGGATGTCCGGCTGCGCGCCGTAACGGGCTGAACACCCGTCGGAGTTTGAACCGCTGAGTGCCGGAGGGCGACCTCGGGGGCTCGGCAAACCTCAGCCGCGGTCCGTTCTGGAGCTTTCCAGACCGGGTCGCGGCTGAGGCGATGCAGGTCGTTTTTTGGGCATGCGGTATTCGATGAGCGAGGAGGTCGGTGAAGATGCTCCTCGCTCTGCTTGTGAGCGGCCTGGTCGTGGCCCTGGTGGTGATCGGGCTGTTTGTGTTCGGCCTGCGCCGCAGACTCCTCCAGCGGTCCGGCGGTACCTTCGACTGCAGCATGCGCTGGGGAGTGCCCGAGGAGACCGACACCTCCGGCAAGGGCTGGGTGTACGGGGTGGCGCGCTACAGCGGCGACCGCATCGAGTGGTTCCGGGTGTTCTCGTACTCCCCCCGCCCGCGCCGGCTGCTGGAGCGCTCCTCCATCGAGGTCGTCGCCCGCCGCGCCCCCGAGGGCGAGGAGGAGCTGGCCCTGCTCTCCGACGCCGTCGTGCTCGGCTGTGTCCACCGCGGCACGCGCCTGGAGCTGGCGATGAGCGAGGACGCGCTGACCGGTTTCCTGGCGTGGCTCGAGGCGGCGCCGCCCGGACAGAGGGTGAACGTGGCCTGACGCGTTCCGGACGTGAAGAAGCCGGGGAGACGGGGGCGGACCCGTCTCCCCGGCTTCGGTCTTCCTACTGGAGCCCGGTGTGGATCGCGTTCGCGAGCTCACCGTTGCTCGTGTCGCCGCTGAACTCCCAGAAGAACGCTCCCTTGAGGCCCTGCTGCTTGGCCCAGGTCATCTTCCCGGCGATGGTGGCGGGGGTGTCGTAGCTCCACCAGTTGCTGCCGCACTTGGCGTAGGCCGTGCCGGCGATGGTGCCGGTGGCCGGGCAGCTGTTCTTGAGCACCTTGTAGTCCTCGATGCCCTGCTCGTACGTGCCCTGGGCCGGTCCGGTGGCCGTGCCGCCGGGTGCGGCCTGGGTGACGCCCGTCCAGCCGCGGCCGTAGAAGCCGATGCCGAGGTTGAGCTTCGAGCCGGCCACGCCCTTGGCCTTGAGCTTGGCGATGGCGTCGGCCGAGTTGAAGCCGGCCTGCGGGATGCCCGTGTAGGAGGTGAGCGGGGAGTGCGGGGCGGTCGGGCCCTGCGCCGCCCAGGCGCCGAAGAAGTCGTACGTCATGACGTTGTAGAAGTCGACGTACTGCGCGGCGCCGGCGTAGTCGGCCGCGTCGATCTTGCCGCCGCTGGAGGCGTCGGCGGTGATGGCCGCGGTGACCAGGTTGTTCGCGCCGAACCTGGCCCGGGTGGCCTGCATCAGGTTCTTGAACGCGGCCGGGCCGCTGGTGTCGCAGGACAGACCGCAGGCGTTCGGGTACTCCCAGTCCAGGTCGATCCCGTCGAACACGTCGGCCCAGCGCGGGTCCTCGACGAGGTTGTGGCAGGACTGGGCGAAGGCGGCCGGGTTGGCCGCGGCCTGCGGGAAGCCGCCGGACCAGGTCCAGCCGCCGAAGGACCACAGCACCTTGATGTTCGGGTAGGCCTTCTTCAGCTTGCGCAGCTGGTTGAAGTTGCCGCGCAGCGGCTGGTCCCAGGTGTCGGCCACGCCGTCGACGCTCTGGTCGGCGGTGTAGGCCTTGTCGTAGTCGGCGTAGGCGTCACCGATGGTGCACTGGCCGTTCTGGACGTTGCCGAAGGCGTAGTTGATGTGGGTGATCTTGCTCGCCGAACCCGAGGTGACCAGGTTCTTCACGTGGTAGTTGCGCCCGTAGACGCCCCATTCGGTGAAGTAGCCGAGCTTGACCCTGCCGCTCGGGTCCGGCGGCGGGATGGTGCCGCCGAGGGTGGTCACCGACAGGCCGCCGGAGGACGGGCCGGTCTGGTCGACGGTGTCGCGGGCGGTGACGGTGTAGTTGTACGTCGTGCCCTTGGCCAGGCCGGAGTCGGCGTAGCTGGTGCCGGTGACGGTCGCGATCTTGGCGCCGCCGCGGTAGACGTCGTAGTTCTTGACGCCCTTGTCGTCGGTGGCCGGGGACCAGCTCAGGGACAGCGAGGTCTCGGTGACGTTGCCGGCGGTGGGGGTGCCGGGCGCGGTGGGGGGAGTGTCGCCCGGCTGGGAGCCGTCACAGGAGACGCCGTTGATCTTGCAGCCGCTGGGGGAGCCGCCGCCGGTGCCGTTGAATCCGAAGCTGGCGGTACCGCCGGGGGCGAGGGTGCCGTTCCAGCCGACGTTCTTGCCGGTCCAGTGGGTGCCGGAGCTGGTGACGGTCGCGTCCCAGGCGGAGGTGACCGCGGTGCCGGCCGGGTAGTCCCACTCGACGGTCCACGAGGAGATGGTGGTGGTGCCGGTGTTCTTCACCGTCCACTTGCCCTCGAAGCCGGTGCCCCAGTCGGACACCTTGGTGTACGTCGCGGTCGCGGACGCGGCGGCCTGCGCGGGGCCGGCCAGCACGACGAGCCCGGTGACGGGCAGGGCGAGGGCGGCCACGATCGCCGCGACCCGCGTGAAGAACCGGGTACGCCTGGTGCGGGGTGGGGATGCTGTGCTCAAGGGTGATCCTCCGTAGGTCCGTCGTGGTCGTGGGGCCGACTCGACATGGGGGTGGGACCTGCGCCGCCCGTGAGCACGCTGTGTCATGGCACGCTCACCACAGTTGTTTGCGGTGAGCGTAGAAAGGTCTGGACCAACCGTCAAGAGGTCCAGACCGGTCGCCTCCGGCGCGGTGCGCGGGGTGGGCGGCCGGGCCGCACGATGCGCCGGCGCTCCTCGCGCGGCCCGGTCGGCGGGGTTCCGCTACCGGCCCAACTCCTGGGCCAGGACAGCGGCTTGGAGGCGACTGCGCAGTTCCAGCTTGCCCAGCAGCCTGCTGACGTGGGTCTTCACCGTCGCCTCGGCCATCTCCAGGCGCGCGGCGATCTCCGCGTTCGACAGGCCCTCGCCGAGTGCGTCCAGCACCTCCCGCTCCCGCCGGGTGAGGGACTCCAGGGCGGCGGCCCGCTCCGGCGGCACGGCGCTGCGCACCGGACGCGCGGTCGCGAACTCCGCGATCAGCCGCCGGGTCACCGCCGGGGCGATCAGGCCCTCCCCGCGCGCGACCGTCCGTACCGCCTCGACCAGCTCCGCGGCCTCCGCGTTCTTCAGCAGGAAGCCCGCGGCCCCCGCCCGCAGCGCCCCGAAGACGTACTCGTCGAGGTCGAAGGTGGTCAGCACCAGGACGTCGGCCAGCCCTTCCCCGACCACCTGGCGGGTCGCGGACACCCCGTCGAGCCTCGGCATCTGCACGTCCATGAGGACGAGGTCCGGCCGCAGCTCCCGGGCCAGGCGCACCGCCTCCTCCCCGTCGGCCGCCTCGCCCACCACCTCGATACCGCCCGCACTGCGCAGGATGAGGACCAGCCCGGCCCGTACCGCGCTCTGGTCCTCCGCCACCACCACCCTGATGGTCATGCCTCCACCGCCTTCTCCTCGGCGGGCAGGGTCGCCCGCACGCGCCACATCTCGCCGGACCGGCCCGCCGAGAACTCTCCGCCCAGCAGCTCCGCCCGCTCCCGCATGCCGATCAGCCCGGCGCCCGAGCCGGGAGCCCGCGGACCCGTGCGGTGTCCGTAGGGGGAGTCCACCGCCACGGTCAGCCGTCCGTCCGCCCGGGCCACGCGGACCGTGACCGTACCCGCGACGGCGTGCTTGAGGGCATTGGTCAGCGACTCCTGGACGATCCGGTACGCCGCCAGGTCCACCGGGGCGGGCAGCGCCTCCGGCCCCGGTGGCCGGTCGTCGTGCAGTACGAAGTCCAGCCCGCTCGCCGAGCCGTTGGTACGGGCCTGCCCCAGCAGGGAGTCCAGCCCGCCCAGCGTGGGCAGGGCGACCGCCTCCTGCCCGGCGCCGGCGTCCCGCAGCAGCCCGATCAGGCGCCGCATCTCGGCCAGGCCCTGGACGCTGTTCTCCCGGATCACCCCGAGCGCCTCGCGGCTGGTGTCGGCCCGGTCGATGGAGAGCGCGGCGGTGGAGTGGATGGCGATGGCGGAGAGGTGGTTGGCCACCATGTCGTGCAGTTCGCGGGCCATCCGGGCGCGCTCGGCGGCGACCGCCTGGCTGCGGTCCATCTCGGCCAGCAGGGCGGTCTGCTCGGCTCGCAGCCGCGCGGCCACGGCGGCCTCGCGGTGGTTGCGCAGGGTGGCGCCGGTCAGCGCCGGGGCGAAGCTCACGAGGCCGGTGACCACGCCGATCAGCAGGGCCTCGGGGGTGCGCAGCCAGGCCAGGAAGCCGATGGTGACGGCCACGGTGACCAGGCCGGTGCTGATCGGGAGCCGCCGCGCCGCGGCGGGTGTGCCGTACACGACGGCCGCGTACATCAGGTCGGTGAAGATCAGGACGGTGATGAGGCTGCCGACCGTGAACTCGTTGGCGACCACCCCGAGGGTGCCGACGACCAGGGCCACCGACGGCCTGGAGCGGCGCAGCAGTTCCATCGCACCGAGGACCGCGAGCGGGACCAGGGCGGCCCAGGCGGGCAGGAGGGTCCGGTGGCCGCTGCTGTAGACGCCCAGCGACCACATCACCAGGCCCGCGAGCACGCTGACCACGGCGAGGAGGACGTCGTGGCGGTGGGGGCGCGGGCTCTTCGGGGTCACGGTCCCATCCAACAGGGTGCGCGGGGCGCCGACCTCGGCGGAGAGGCCGAGTTGTCGGTACATCGAAGGATGCAGCCGCCTTTCCTCACAGGTGACGACGAAACGGCCCGGACCGGACGGGAGTCTGTAAGGGAAGCGTCAGTCCCGAGTGGAACGGAGAGTCCCGTGATCGTCGCGCTGATCATCGCCTGTGAGGTGGGCTTCTGGGTGCTGCTGGCCGCCGGCCTGGCCCTGCGCTACCTCGCGAAGATGCCCCGGCTGGGCGCGGCGGTCCTGCTGTGCGAGCCGGTGATGGAGCTGGTCCTGCTGGTGGTCACCACGCTCGACCTCAAGAACGGCGCCCCGCCGGACTGGAAGCACGGTCTCGCCGCGCTGTACATCGGCTACACCGTCGCCTACGGCCACTACACGATCAAGTGGCTCGACGGCCACGCCGCGTACCGGCTGGCCGGCGGACCCAAACCGGCCGGTGCCGGATACGGGAAGGCGAGGGCCGCCCACGAGTGGCGGCTGTGGATCCGGACCGTCGTCGCCGCGGCCGTCGCCCTCGGCCTGCTCCAGGCCGCCATCTGGTACGTGGGAGACGCGGGCGACGTCAGCTCGCTCCAGGCGTGGCAGTACGGCGCCCTGCGTGCGGTCGGCATCCACGCCCTGGTCGCGGTCGGCTACACGGTGTGGCCGAAAAAGGCCCCCGCGGGCCAGGTCTCCTAGTGCCGTGACCCGCTGAACCCTTTCGGTCGCAGCGCGGGCGCGGGCGCGGCGGGACCGGTCAGCGGTCGCCGCCCGGCACCCACAGCACGTCTCCGACCTCCTTGTTGGCCGTACGCGCCAGGATGAACAGGAGGTCGGACAGGCGGTTCAGGTAGGTGGCGGTCAGCGGGTTCATCACCTCGCCGTGCACCTCCAGCGCCGCCCAGGTGGAGCGCTCGGCGCGCCGGACCACCGTGCAGGCCTGGTGCAGGAGGGCGGCGCCGGGGGTGCCGCCGGGGAGGATGAAGCTGCGCAGCTTCTCCAGCTGCTCGTTGAAGACGTCACAGTCCGCCTCCAGCTTGTCGATGTAGAACTGCTCGACGCGCAGCGGAGGGTACTGCGGGTCCTCGACCACCGGGGTGCACAGGTCTGCGCCCACGTCGAACAGGTCGTTCTGTACCCGCACCAGGACCTTCGCGACCTCCGCCGGCAGGCTGCCGAGCGCGATCGCCGTCCCGATCGCCGCGTTGGCCTCGTTGGCGTCGGCGTACGCGGAGATCCGCAGGTCGGTCTTGGCCGTGCGGCTCATGTCGCCGAGCGCGGTCGTGCCCTTGTCGCCGGTACGGGTGTAGATGCGCGTGAGGTTCACCATGCCGCCAGGGTAGTCCGGGCCAACTGCGGGCATCCGCCGCGCTGCTGGGCCGTACCGGTGTGATGTCCGTCATCTGAGACGTGACGCGTGTTACTTCACGGTCACACCGCACCGGCCGGGCGCTAGTCTCCGCCGGAGTGGCTACGAGACCGGGCCCTTAAAGGCCGGGCCTTTTTGAGACTGTGCCTATTTCAAGAACGTGGGGTGTGCAGTGGCTGGGAAGCTTGCCGTCATCGGTGCCGGCTTGATGGGGTCCGGGATCGCTCAGGTCTCCGCTCAGGCGGGCTGGGACGTCGTCCTGCGCGACGTCACCGACGCCGCGCTGACCCGGGGCACGGACGGGATCAAGGCCTCGTACGACAAGTTCGTCTCCAAGGGCAAGCTGTCGGCCGAGGACGCCGAGGCGGCCCTCGCGCGCATCACGACCACGACCGACCTGGACGCCGTCGCCGACGTCGACATCGTGGTCGAGGCCGCCTTCGAGAAGATCGAGATCAAGCACGAGATCTTCCGGGCCCTCGACAAGATCGTCCGTGAGGACGCCATCCTGGCCTCCAACACCTCCGCCATCCCGATCACCAAGATCGCGGCCGTGACGGAGCGTCCGGAGCGGGTCGTCGGCGCGCACTTCTTCTCGCCCGTTCCGATGATGCAGCTCTGCGAGCTCGTCCGCGGTTACAAGACGAGCGACGAAACCCTGGCCACCACCCGCGCGTTCGCCGAGTCCGTCGGCAAGACCTGCATCGTCGTCAACCGCGACGTCGCCGGCTTCGTGACGACGCGTCTGATCTCCGCGCTGGTCGTCGAGGCCGCGAAGCTGTACGAATCCGGCGTGGCCTCCGCCGAGGACATCGACATCGCGTGCAAGCTGGGCTTCGGGCACGCGATGGGCCCGCTGGCCACCGCCGACCTCACGGGCGTCGACATCCTGCTGCACGCCACCAGCAACATCTACACCGAGTCCCAGGACGAGAAGTTCGCCCCGCCGGAGCTCATGCGCCGGATGGTGGACGCCGGGGACATCGGCCGCAAGAGCGGACAGGGCTTCTACAAGCACTGAGCCGCAGGCCGCGAGGCCGTACCACTGAGCACCATTGTTCGAATGCCTTCACCCCTCGGGGTGAATTAGGTATCGGTTCGCTCACGGTCGGCAACTTCCCTGCCCGTGCGGCAGTCAGTTGCAGTGAGAGTTGCCGACCACGGACCAGTCGGGCCACACGTACGCAGTACCGCCGGGAGTACACATGCACATCAGGGGCGACCACGCCGAACTCGTCGTCGGGGGTCGCCTCGACGTGCGCAGCGCGGCGGACGCCCGTACGGTCCTCCACTCCGCCCTCGACGACGGCCACGGCGACCTCGTGCTCGACCTCACCGGGCTCGACTCCTGGGACGCGACCGGCCTCGGCGTGATCATGGGCGCGCACCGCAGGGCCGGCCGGACCGGACGTCGCCTGGTGCTGCGCGGGGTACCGCCGCAGATGCAGCGGCTGCTGGTGGCCACCCGGCTGCACCGGATCCTCTCGATCGAGGGCGGGCTGGAAGCGGAGTCCCTGCCCCGGGTGTGAACTAAGCGTTCCGTTTTCCTGCTGAAACGTAACGGTCCGGTGGTGATGGCACCCCCACGGTTCCCCGCACGACCGGCCACGGTCTAGGGTTCGGGCGGAAACCGGACCAGTAGCGACTGCGGCGTGTGCGAAGGCCGGGCGGTACGACGGCGAGGCGCACGGCGCGATCGGGGGACATGGTCATGGACCACATACAGCGGCAGGCCACTCCGGAGGAGCAGTCCGGAGGCGCCGCCGCGCTGCCCGCGACGCCCGGTCCCACACCGCCGCCCACACCTTCGGCGCCCGCCCGGGTCGTCACCCTCACCGCCGGTGACTTCACGCTCACCGTCAACCCGGTCGACGGCAGCGAGATCGAGCCGCTCCGGCCCGGTACGCGCCCCGGCCGCCCCGCCAAGCGCGACGCCGCCGCCCGCGCCGCCCGGGACGCCGCGGCACGGCCGCCCGTCCCGCCCGGTGGCCCCGCTCCCGCCCGGCCGCTGCTGGAGCGTGACGAGGAGCGGGAGCGGCTCGTACGGCTGCTGGGCCGGGGCCGGTCCGTGCGGCTGACCGGACCCTCGGGTTCCGGCCGCAGCGCGCTGCTGGACGCAGTCGCCGCCCAGTGCGCGGGCCTCGCCCCCGACGGAGTCGTACGGCTCTCCGGCTACGGGCACCAGCAGGCCGGCGAGCTGCTCAACGCGCTGTACGCGACCGTGTACGAGGCCCCGGGCCGACGGCCCGACCGGATCGAACTCCTGGCCCGCGTACGGGACATCGGCGCCATCGTCCTCCTCGACGACCTGGAGATGGGCGGGCCCGCGCTCGACGAGCTGCTGCACGCCACCCCCGAGTGCGCCTACCTGCTGGCCGCGACCCCCGACACCCGGTCCCCCTCCGAGGACTCGCACCTCGAGGAGGTCTTCCTCGCCGGGCTGGGCAAGGCCGACTGCCTCGAGTTGCTGGAGACGCGCCTGGGCCGGCCGCTGACGGACGCGGAGACCGCCTGGGCGACCGATCTGAGGTTCGCCTCGGAAGGCCTCCCGCTGCGCTTCGTGCAGGCCGCCGCGATGCTGCGGCAGCGCGACGAGCTCAACGGCACCGACGAGGACGACGACGAGGAGGAGCCCGGCGTCTTCGACGAGCGCCCCCGCGAGGCCGTGGAGGTGCCGCTGCCGACGCTCGCCGAGGGCGCGGCCCCCGCGGAGCTGCTGGCCTCGCGGGTCAGCGAGTCGGCGCGCGCCGCCCTGCGGATCGCGTGCGCGCTGGGCGGGGAGCTGCCGCACCACGCGCACCTGCCGGCCCTGGTGGGGGACACCCACGCCGACTCGGCGGTGGCGGAACTGCTGGACTGCGGGCTGCTCACACCGGTCGGCACGCGCTACCGGCTGGCCGCGGGCGTCGCCGGGCAGCTGGAGGACGTCGGGTACGGGGACACCGCGGCCGAGGAGGCCCGTACGGCCGCCCGGCACTATGCCTGGTGGACCGGGCACTCCTCGGTGACACCGGAGCGGGTCGCGGCCGAGGCGGACGCGGTGCTCTGCGCGCTGTCCGGCGCGGACGTGGTGGCGGCCGTGCTGCTGGCGCGGACGGCCGCCCCGGCGTTCGCGGCCTCGCTGCACTGGGAGGCGTGGGAGCGGGTGCTGCGCTCGGGCGCCGAGGCCGCGCGCAAGGCGGGGGAGGTCGCCGAGCAGGCGTACTTCCACCACGAACTCGGCGTGCTCGCCCTGTGCGAGGGACGTCTGGACCGGGCGCGGGCCGAGCTGGAGACCTCGATCGGGCTGCGCGGGGCGCTGGCCGACAAGCGGGGCACCGTGGCGGGCCGCAGGGCGCTGGCGCTGGTCGTGGACCAGGAGGCCGAGGCCGCCGGGGCGGCGGTGTCGCCGCCGCTGCGGCTCGAGCCGCCGGCCGTGGCCGGCTCCGCCGGGGTGTCGGGCTCCGCTGTGGCCTCCGGTCCCGCCGGCGTGACCGGCCCGCCCGCCGGAACCGGTCCGGCCGCGCTGCCCGGTCCGTCCGCGGGCACGGGCTCGGGCGCGGGGACCGGGTCCGGGTCCGGCGCCGGGACGGGCGTGGCTGCGCTGACCGGCCCGCCCGCCGTGACCGGGTCCGCCGCCGCGGGCGGCCCGGGCGCCGGGAAGGGCCGCTCCGCCGGAGCCGGCCTGGGTGCCGGAAGCGGCCTGGGCACGGGAGTCGGCCCGAGTGCCGGAAGGGGCCTGGGCGCAGGAGTCGGCCCGAGTGCCGGAAGGGGCCTGGGCGCTGGAGCCGGCCAGTCCGCTGGGACCGGCCTGAGTACTGGAACCGGCCTGGGCGCTGGGACTGGCTCGGGCGCTGGGACCGGCCTGGGCGCAGGGACTGGCTCGGGCGCTGGGACCGGCCTGGGCGTAGGGACTGGCTCGGGTGCTGGGACCGGCCTGGGCGCAGGGACCGGCCTGGGCGTAGGAACTCGCCTGGGCGCAGGCACTGGCCCGGGCGCAGGGACCGGCTTGGGTGCTGGGAGCCGCCTGGGTGCCGGCGGCCCGGGTGTAGGGACAGGCCTGGGTGCCGGGAGCGGCGCGTCCGCTGGGACCGGCCCGGGTGCCCCCAGGGCCACCGGCGGCGTCGACTCCGCGGCCGTGACGCGGGTGGCGCCGGTGGTGCCCGTGATCCGGCGCCAGGAGACGACGCCCTCGACCCTGTCGGAGGTGTTCGAGGACGCCTTCCCGATAGCGCCGAAGCCCGAGCCCGCCGCGGCCCCCCGTACCGCCCCCCGACCGGCTCCCGACGGCGCGGCCGCCCGTCGGCGCCGGGTGCTGCTGGCCGGGGCGGGCGCGGCCGCCGTGGTCGCGCTGGGCACGGTGGTGAGCCTCGCGCTGAGTTCCTCCGACACCTCGACCCCGCCCGGGACGCAGAGCCCGGCGGTGTCGGCCACCCCGACGCGCCCGGCGACCGCGCCGGTGGTGCCGGGGGCCAGCGGGAACGATCCTGCACCGGAGCCCTCCGACCCGGCGGCGCCGCCCTCGCAGTCCACCGCCCCGGGGGAGACCACCGGCGCGACCCCGGGCCGTACGCCGTCCCGTACGCCCTCGAGCCGCCCGCAGTCCACCCCGCCGCAGCCCCCGGCCTCCTCGCCGGTCTCGCCGCCTGCGACCTCCGCGGAGCCGTCTCCCTCGCCGACGCCGACGGAGACCGTCCAGCCGTCGCCGACGGCCACCGCGGACACCGGTACGGGCACGGCGACGGCGACCGCCACCGGTCCCTGAACGCCGATGGCTCCGTCCCGGGGGACGGAGCCATGGTGAGGAGAGGGCGGAGACGGTGGGTCAGAACAGCCGCAGCTTGTCGTCCTCGATGCCGCGCAGCGCGTTGTAGTCCAGGACCACGCAGTCCATCCCGCGGTCCGTCGCCAGGACCTTGGCCTGCGGCTTGATCTCCTGGGCGGCGAAGACGCCGCGGACCGGGGCCAGGTGCGGGTCGCGGTTCAGGAGTTCCAGGTAGCGGGTCAGCTGCTCGACGCCGTCGATCTCGCCGCGCCGCTTGATCTCCACGGCCACCGTCGCGCCGGAGGCGTCCCGGCACAGGATGTCGACCGGCCCGATGGCCGTCATGTACTCGCGCCGGATCAGCGTGTAGCCCTCGCCCAGCGTGTCGATGCGGTCCGCGAGGAGCTCCTGGAGGTGTGCTTCCACGCCGTCCTTGATGAGCCCCGGGTCCGTGCCGAGCTCGTGGGAGGAGTCGTGGAGGACTTCCTCCATGGTGATGATGAGCTTCTCACCCGCCTTGTTGACGACGGTCCACACACCGGCGTCGTCACCGCTCCCCACCTTGAGGGTGCACGGGGGCGACATCCAGTTGAGCGGTTTGTACGCCCGGTCGTCCGCGTGGATCGAGACACTGCCGTCGGCCTTCACGAGGATCAGACGGGGTGCCGAGGGCAGATGGGCGGTGAGCCGGCCCGCGTAGTCGACGGAGCAGCGGGCAATGACGAGACGCATGGTCGGCAACGCTACTCGACGGACGGCGCTCCACGCGATTCGCCCCTGAAAGCCCCCTTCGCCGATGGCGCGTTGTATGCGCATTCTCCTGGTGCGTCACCCATGGGGCGCCTACCGTGGTGAGCGGGAGGTTGCGGAGCGTGCACGCTGCGTCGCGGCCTCCTTCCCTGCCCGTAAGACTCCGGCAACCCAAAACGGCCGGGGTCACGAGAGGAGAACCCATGTCGCTCGACGTCTCACCGGCCCTACTCGAACAGGCCGAGCGAGGCGAGGTTGACGAAGCGGCTTTCGTCGACTGCGTCCGGACCTCCCTGCCCTACGCATGGGAGATGATCAGCTCTCTGGTGGCCCAGTTGAAGGTGGACGGCGGACAGTTCGCCGACAACCAGACGCCGCCGCCAGACGAGCAGGCGCGCGGGCAGCTGCTGCGCGCGCTCGCGAGCGACGCGATACGCGGTGCTCTGCAGCGGCACTTCGGAGTGCGCCTGGCGTTCCAGAACTGTCACCGGG
This sequence comes from Streptomyces sp. cmx-11-4, assembly GCA_049998195.1. Taxonomy (GTDB): domain Bacteria; phylum Actinomycetota; class Actinomycetes; order Streptomycetales; family Streptomycetaceae; genus Streptomyces. The sequence continues at coordinate 402,674 of JAEBET010000001.1, read as the reverse complement.
TAGCGGTGTTCCCGCTGGACTCCTCGGTGGACGACCGGCTGGCCAAGTTCACTTCGATCCGCGGTCAGCTGCTCAACCAGTCGCCCGGGCTGCGGGACTGCTAAGAGTGCTGTCCGGTCGACCAGGCCGGACGGCACCCGGCACCACCGGCCGGTAGGTCTCAGCCGAGACGGGGCAGGACTTCGGCGCCGAGGCGCCGTACGTTCTCCTCCGTCGCGGCGAGATCGCCCGACCCCTCCGTCAGGAGGGCGAAGCGCGTGATGCCGGTCCGCTCCGAGGTGGCCGCCAGCCGGTCCAGCGCCAGTTCCGGGGTGCCCACCGGGTGTAGATCGCACAGGAGTTCCGTGTACGCGACCGGGTCCCGCATCGCGCGTACCCGGCCGTCCACGGTCACATGGGCGTCCAGACCCTGCTTGAGCCAGCCCGGCAGCGCCTTCAGCAGCGTCTCGCGCGCGTCCGCCGTACGGTCCGCCAGCTGGCAGACCCCGGCGGAGACGTGGCCCGCGCCGGCGACGTACTCGGGGGAGTGGCCCGCCGCCAGCGCCGTCGACCGCCACAGCGCGACCATGCCGGCCTTGTCCTCGTCCCCGCAGTGCATGCCGAGCAGCATGGGCAGCCCCCGCCGCGCGGCCATGCGTACCGACGAGGGGGAAGTGCAGGCCACGATGACTTCCGGGCCCGCCGTGTCCCCGTCCAGGGCCTCCGAGGGGCGCGGTACGACGGCCACCTCGCGGAAGCCGTACCGCTCGCCGGCGGTCCCCACCCGCGTCTCCGTCAGCCAGCGCCGCAGCAGGTCCAGGGCCTCCGGGAAGCCGTTCTCGTACGCGTCCAGGCCGCCCCCGAACACCTCCAGGTCGACCCACGGCCCGCCCCGGCCCACGCCGAGGCTGAACCGCCCGCCCGAGGTCAGGTGCAGCAGCGCCGCCTGCTCGCCGAGGGCCACCGGGTGCGTGCTCGGCAGCACGCTGACCGCCGTGCCCACCCGCAGCCGCCGGGTCCGGCCCAGCAGCAGGGCCGCCAGCGTCACCGCCGAGGGGCAGACCCCGTACGGGACGAAGTGGTGCTCGGCGAGCCACACCGAGTCGAGTCCTGCCTGCTCGGCCACCTCGGCGGTCCGCACCGCCCGGTGCAGTGCCTCTCCCTGTCCCTGACCCGGGAACTGGGCCGCCAGTACAAACGCTCCTACGCGCATCGCCTTTACCCTCCTCGCGGCTGACGCGGCCTCCCCAGGTGGACCGGTTCTTCCTATGGCAACAACGTCTGACACGTGCCAAAGGCACGGGCTGACAGGAAAGTTATTGGGATTGTCGGGCCAGTTCCCTGCGGCTCCCCCGCGGCTGCTCCGCGGCTGCCCCGCGGTGGACCGCCCTCCCTCAGACACCCTGCGGGTACCCGGCCTCGCTGCGCGTAGTCTGGGAGAAAGTCACTGCCGTCCGCCCTTCCGTGAGGTATACGTGTCACCGCGCCACAACCGCCCCAGGGGCGGCGAGACTCCGGACGAACGCCCCGGCACTGGGTTGGACCGCTACGGGCTGGAGCGCACGGAGGAGTACCAGGGCGAGGTCTGGAAGGTCCGGCACGTCGCGGGCGCGAACGCGGCGGGCAAGCGCTACCGCTGCCCGGGCTGCGACCAGGAGATCCCCTCCGGCACCCCGCACCTGGTGGCCTGGCCGGAGTACGGCGGCGTGGACGACCGGCGCCACTGGCACAAGGCCTGCTGGAACGCGAAGGACCGCCGCACCTCGAAGGTGCAGCGGTCCCGTAACGCGCCGAAGTACTAGACGTACCGGAGCCGCTAGACGTCCCGGCGGGCGACCGTCGCGTACGAGGCGGCCACCGCCCCGCCGGTGACGAGCAGGATGATCACCATGTGCGAGACGGTGCTGGGCACCGGCTGGCCCGTGGCGCCCTCCTGTATCCCGAACAGGTGCATCAGTGCCACCGGGGCGTTGTGCTCGATGATCGCCTGCCCCACGGGCGCGGACGCCTCCCAGTAGCTGAGCATCGCGCCTATCACCGGCGGCAGCGTGACGAGGCCCAGCATCACGGCGATCGCCCCGGCGGAATGCCGCACGAGCGCCCCGACGGCGAGGGCGAGCACCCCGAGCAGGGTCACGTAGAAGCAGCCCACCAGCGAGCCGAACCATTCGCTGAGCTGGTGCACCCCGGCGGCGGAGCCGTTGTGCACCAGGGCCGCGGCGATCCCGACCAGGAACACCGACCCGACGGTGGTGAGGAAGGCCGTGACGCCGAAGACGAGGTACTTCGCGGTCAGCACCCGGTGCCGCTCCGGGGCGGCGGTGAAGGTGGTCCGCACGAGCCCGCTGGCGTGTTCCGAGGTGATCGTCAGCACGCCGAGGACCATCACCGCGAGCTGCCCGACGAGCAGACCGAACAGGGCGGGTGTGGTGAAGGAGATCCGCACGTAGTCCGGGGGGCTGGTCTGCGTGACGAACAGCAGTCCGATGCCGACGACGGTCAGGACGAGGGAGCCGAGCGTCCACAGGGTGGAGCGGACCGAGACCAGCTTGGTCCACTCCGAGGCCAGGGCGTGCCCGAGGTGCGGCCGCGGTGTCGGCAGCGGCGAGCTGTAGTCCTGCGGCTGCCCCTTCGCGGTCGTCGTCGCGCCGCTGGGCGCGGCGCCGGTGGGCGTGGGGGCGGTCATCGGGAGTCCTCTTGGCTGTCTGCGGTGGTGTTCCGAGCTGCCCGCGCGAGCTCGCCGGGGTCGCTCGGCATCAGGAAGGGCCGGCCGCCCGCTTCGGGCGGCGCAGGCGCGTAGAAGCCCGCCCGCGGGATCTCGGGGGCGGCCGCCTCGTCCTCCCAGGCCGGCACGGTCAGCGGCTCCGGCTCCCACAGCTCGGCCCGCGGATCCTCGGTGGAGGTGTACTCCAGGGAGGACTGGGTCATCCGCATGTACGCCTCCTCCAGCGAGGCCCGGTGCGGTGCCAGCTCCCACAGCCGTACGCCGGCCTCGTGCGCGAGGTCCGAGATGCGGGGGAGCTCCAGGCCGGTCACGCGCAGTGCTCCGTCGGGCTCCTGGAGGACCCGCCCGCCCGCCTTGGTGAGCGTCGCACCCAGCGTGTCCCGGCCACGGGGATCGGTGTCGGCCGTGCGCACCCGAGCGAATCCGGCCGAGTTGTGCGTGATGAACTCCTGGGTTCCCATGTCGGCCAGCAGCCGCCCCCGGCCGATCACGATCAGCTGGTCGGCGGTGAGCGCCATCTCGCTCATCAGGTGGGAGGAGACGAGGACGGTACGGCCCTCGGAGGCGAGCCGGCGCATGAGGTTGCGGACCCACAGGATGCCCTCGGGGTCCAGCCCGTTGACCGGCTCGTCGAACAGGAGCACCTTGGGGTCCCCGAGCAGGGCGGTGGCGATGCCGAGCCGCTGGCCCATGCCGAGCGAGAAGCCCTTCGTACGCTGCCGGGCGACGTCCTGGAGGCCGACCACGGCCAGCACCTCGTCCACCCGCTTCTCCGGGATCCCGGAGAGCTGGGCGATGGACAGCAGGTGGGTGCGGGCCCTGCGGCCGCCGTGCATGGCCTTGGCGTCGAGCAGGGCCCCGACGTGCCGCTGGGCGTTCGGCAGCTCCCGGAAGGGGTGGCCGTTGATCGTGACATGACCGGCCGTGGGCCGGTCCAGGCCGACGATCATGCGCATGGTGGTGGATTTCCCCGAGCCGTTCGGTCCCAGGAAACCGGTCACGTGACCCGGCCTGACCTGGAACGACAGCTGGTCGACGGCGGTCTTGGCGCCGAAGCGCTTGGTCAGGCCGACTGCCTCGATCATCTTGCTGCCCCTTACCAGGCCGGGACGACTCTCGCCCGCGTAAGGGTTAAGAGGATATCGAGTCCTTCACGGTTCCGTCCCGGGCCGATCCCTGAGCTGCCCCTGAGACCGACCCGGGGATCACCCGTAGTACGGCGGTGGGGGTCAGGCGTCCCTCTTGCGGAGGACGACGTAGCCCCCGAGTACCGCCGCGAGCGTCCAGAGGGCCATGATCCCGAAGCCGCCCCACGGGCCGTACGGCGGCGGTTCACTGCCCATCGCCCCGGGGACGACCTGCATGATCTTGGATCCGGCCTGGTCCGGGAAGTACTGGGCGACCTTCCGGGTCGCCTCGACCACGCCCAGGATGTTCGAGACCAGGAAGAAGAACGGCATCAGGATGCCGAGCGAGAGCATCGAGCTGCGCAGCATGGCGGCCACACCCATGGAGAACAGGGCGATCATCGCCATGTAGAGGCCGGCGCCGATCACCGCGCGCAGGACGTTCGGTGCGTCGATGGCGATGCTGCGGTCGCCCAGGATGGCCTGTCCGAGGAAGAAGGACAGGAAGCTCGTGACCAGGCCGACGACCAGCGCGAGACCGGTCGCCACGACCAGCTTGCCCACGAGGAAGCTGCCGCGCCGCGGCACGGCGGCCAGCGAGGTGCGGATCATGCCCGAGCTGTACTCGCTGCCGACGACCAGCACGCCGAAGACGATCATGGCGAGCTGGCCGAGGGTCATCCCGGCGAAGCTGGTCAGGGTCGGGTCGAAGGTGGCCCTCTCCTCGGCCGGCATGTCCTGGAAGGTGCTGTTCACGAGCGCGCACAGGGCGGCGCTGATGCCGACCGTGACGAGGAGGGCCGCGGCCAGGGTCCAGAGGGTCGAGGCGACCGTACGGATCTTTGTCCACTCGGACTTGAGGACGGCGGGGAAGGACGACATGGTCACTCGCCGCCCTTGCGCTGCGCCTCGAAGCCGGAGCCGGCGCCCCAGGCGGGAACGTCGGCCGGCCGGGCCGGGTTGTCGGGGGCCATGCCCGGCGGGATGCCCGGGGTGCCCGAGGCGCCCCGCATGCCCGGCGCGTGGGCGTGGTACTCGACGGAGTCCGCCGTCATGCGCATGAACGCTTCCTCCAGTGAAGCCCGTTGCGGGCTGAGTTCGTGCAGCACGATCTGGTGCTGGGCGGCCAGCTCGCCGAGCCGCTCCGGGCCCACGCCGTCGATCTCCAGCACACCGGTGGCCGGGACGCTGATGGCGTCGATCCCCGCCTCGTGCAGGACGTCCTTGAGCCGCTCCTGCTGGGGCGAGCGCAGCCGGACGTAGCTGCGCGAGTTCTGGTGGATGAAATCAGCCATCGACAGGTCTGCCAGCAGCTTTCCCTGTCCGATGACGACCAAATGGTCTGCGGTCAGCGCCATTTCGCTCATCAGATGGGAGGAGACGAAGATCGTCCGCCCCTCCGCCGCCAGCGCCTTCATCAAATTCCTGATCCAGAGAATTCCCTCGGGGTCCAGACCATTGACGGGTTCGTCGAACATCAGGATTTCCGGATCACCGAGCAGCGCGGAGGCGATTCCCAGTCGTTGGCCCATGCCCAGGGAAAATCCTTTGGACTTCTTCTTCGCCACGGGCGTCAGCCCGACCAGGTCCAGGACCTCCCCGACCCGGCTCTTCGGAATCCGGTTCGACTCGGCGAGGCAGAGCAGGTTGTTGTAGGCGCTGCGTCCACCGTGCATGGACTTGGCGTCCAGCAGCGCTCCGATGTACTTCAGTGGCTCCGGCAGGTCCCGGTAGTGCTTCCCGTCGATCCGGACCGAACCGCTGGTCGGATTGTCGAGGTCGAGCATCATGCGCATGGTCGTCGACTTGCCCGCCCCGTTGGGGCCGAGGAAGCCGGTCACCACCCCCGGTCTGACCTGGAAGCTGAGGTTGTCCACGGCGGTCTTCGCGCCGAATCGTTTGGTAAGGCCCTCAAGCTCGATCATGCGGGCCACGCTAGAGCGCCGAAGGGCCGTACGCCACCTCAAACAGGTGACATACGGCCCTCGGTCGGACGCGATGGGTGCGAGCGGCTCCCAGCGCCCCGGCTAGCGGCTCTGCTGCGCCGGGACGCCGCGGGTGACCGGCTCGTCGTCGGCGATCGGGTTGGCGGCCGCGACGGCCGCACCGGTCAGCGTCGCCAGCATCTCGCGGACGTTGGTCAGCTGCGCGTTGATGGAGTCGCGGCGGTTGGTGAGCGCCGCCAGCTCGCGCTCCGACTCGCTGCGGATACGGTCCGCCTTGGCGTTGGCGTCGGCCACGATGTCCTCGGCCTGGCGCTGCGCGGTCTCCACGGTCTGACGGGCCCGGCGCTCCGCGTCCGTACGCAGCTTCTCGGCCTCCAGGCGCAGCTGCTCCGCGCGGTGCTCGATCTCCGCCAGGCGCTTCTCGGCCTTGGCCTGACGCGAGGCCAGGTCGCGCTCCGACTGCTCGCGGCGCTTGGCCAGGTTGGTCTCGAAGTCCGCGGCGGCCTGGGCGGCCTTGGCGCGGGTCTCCTCGAACAGCGCGTCGGCCTCCTCGCGCTTGGAAGCCGCGTCCTTCTGGGCCTCGGTGCGCAGGGTGGAGGCGTCGCCCTTGGCCTTCTCGACGATGCGGACGCCCTCGTCCTCCGCCTTCGACTTGCGGTCGGCGGCGAACGACTCGGCGTCGTTGCGCACCTGCTGGGCGGCCGACTCGGCCAGCTCACGGTGCTGCTCGGCCGCGCGACGGGCCTCCTCGCGCAGGTCCTTCGCCTCCTCCTCGGCCAGCCGCAGGATCTTCTCGACCCGGGCGCCGAGGCCGGCGTACGACGGCTCGGCGTCGTTCACCTGGGCCTGGGCGTTCTGCGTCTCGAGATGCAACTCCTCGATCCGCTTTTCCAGAGAGTTGATACGTCCAAGGGCGCTGTCGCGGTCGGAGACCAGCTTGGTAATGCGGTCGTCCACCTGACCGCGGTCGTAACCACGCCGCACGAGCTCGAAGCCGAAGGGGGAGGAAGTGTCGCTCATGGGGTTCCTGTCGAATGAGACCGATGAGGTGCTACGTGAGGTGTTAAGGGGAATCCTAGGCGCCCGAGCGGCGTGTCATCGAGTCAATCCACGTTTGATCTGGACAATGACACCCCTTTTGAGTGGCAAGGCGACGGATTGCTTGTCACTCGTTCGCCTGAACCTCCATCAGGAGCACACGTCCTGTGCACGGATTAGCCCTCTGACGTCTTGCCACCCGAACGAGTGGACCCCGCTGCCGCGCCGGCCTTCACGCCCCCCGCGCCCTGGCCGCCGACCCCGGGCTTTCCGCCACCCGAGGGCGCCTCGAATGATTCCAACGCCTCAAGAACGTCCTGGACACGGGAGATCTCCGCCTGAATGTCCTCGCGCCGGCGCACCAGGACCTCCAGCTCACGGCGGCCCTCCTCGACGAGCCGTTCGGCCTCAGCCTTCGCCTCGGCGAGGGCCTTCTCGGCCGCGCGCGCCAGTTCGGCCTTCTTCTGCTCGGCCTCCTTCAGGAGCCCCTCCGCCTTGCGCACCGCCGCGATGCGCACCTTGCTCGCCTCGCTGCTCGCGTCCGAGACCAGCTCCTTGGCCTTCGCCTCGGCCTCGACGCTCTGCTCGGTCGCCGCGCGCACCAGCTTGTCCACCCGCTCGCCGGCCGACTTCATCTGCTCGGCCGACTCCCGGCGGGCCCGCTCGTGCAGCTCCTCGACCTCGGCCTCGACCCGGCCGCGCAGCTCCTCCGCCCGCTCCCTTATGGCCGACGCGTCCGTACGCGCCCCGACCAGCAGCTCGTCCGCGTCCGTACGGGCCTTCTCCACCAGGGAGTTGCCCTCGACGGTCGCCTCCGAGGTGATCCGCGCGGCCTCCTTGCGGGCCGCGTCCACCATCGCGTCGGCCTGCTCCTCGGCGGCCGTCGTCGACGCGAGCGCCTGCTTGTGCGCCTCCGCGGTGAGCTTCTCGGCTTCCGCCGACGCCTCCGTGATGAGCCGGTCCACCTGCTCGGCGGCCTCGGACCGGCGCCTGTTGGCCTCCTCGCGCGCCTCGTCCAGCAGCCGCTCGGACTCCGTACGGGCCTTTGCGCGCACGCGCTCGGCCTCGTTCGCGGCCTCCGCCTTGACCCGCTCGGCCTCCGACCGGGTCCGGGTCGCGTGCTCCTGCGCCGAGGACAGCGCCTCCGACGCCTCCGCGCGCAGCCGCTCGGCCTCGTTCGCCGCCTCGCCGACCGTGCGCTCGTTGTCCTTGCGGGTCTGCGCGGTGAGCTTCTCCGCCTCGGCCGACGCCTCCGTGATGAGCCGGTCCGCCTGCTCGGCGGCCTCGGTCCGCAGCCGGTTGCCCTCCGCACGGGCGTCGTCCAGGGTCTGCTCGGACTCCCGCTCGGCGCTCGCCAGGGTCTCGTTCGCCGCGACCGTGACGCGGTCCGCCTCCGCGGTGGCCTCGCCGATGATCCGGCCGCCCTCCGCACGGGCGTCGTCCAGGGTCCGCGCCGCCTCGGCACGCAGCCGCTCGGCCTCGTTCGCCGCCTCGCCGACCGTGCGCTCGTTGGCCGCGCGGGTCTCGTCGACCAGCCGGTCGCCCTCGGTACGGGCGTCGACCAGGACCCTCGCGGCGTCCCGCTCGGCCGCCGCCAGGGTGTCCGCCGCCTGCGAGGTGAGCCGCTCGGCCTTGGCCGTCGCCGCGGCGGCCGTCGCCTCGTTCGCCGCCCGGGTCTCCTCCGTGAGCCGGTCCGCTTCCGACGCGGCCTCGGTGATGAGCCGGTCCGCCTGCTCGGCGGCCTCGGTTCGCATTCGGTTCGCCTCGGCGCGCGCCTCGTCCAGCGAGCCGGCCGCCTCGGCGCGGGTGGCGTCCGCCGCGGCCGCCGCCTCGCTGCGGATCCGGTTCGCGTCCTCGCGGGCATCCGCCCGGGTGCGGGCCGCGTCCCGCTCCGAAGCCGCCAGCGCGTCCGTGGCCTCCGTACGCACCCGCTGCGCGTACTCCGCCGTGTCGCTGCGCAGCTGTTCGGCCTCGGCGATCGCGTCGCCCACCGTGCGCTCGGCCAGCGCCTTCGCCGCGTCCGTCTCCGCGCGCGCCTCGGTGCGGATCCGGTTCGCGTCCTCGGTGGCCCGCTCCCGCTCCTCGTACGCGTCGGCGCGGACCCGCTCGGACTCTTCCTCGGCCTCGGTCCGGGTGCGCTGCGCCGCGTGCTCGGCCGCGCTGCGAAGCCCGGCGACCTCCTCCTCGGCCTGCTCGTGCAGACCGGCCACGGAGTCCCGTACCTGCTGGGCGGTGGCCTCCGCCGCCGCCACCAGCTCCGAGGCGCGCCGCTCGGCCTCCTCGGTCAGCCGGGCCGCCTCGGCCTGTGCCTCCTCGGAGCGCTTGCGGGCCGCGGCCAGCAGCTCCTCGCTCTGCTCGCGGGCCTGCGCCCGCTCGTTCTCGGCGTCCGTCCGCGCCGACGCCAGGGTCTCCTCGGATTCCCGGCGCCGCCGGGCGGCCTCCTCCTGCGCGGCGGCCAGCGCCTCCGCGGCCTCCGCGGCGACCCGCTCGGCCGCCGACTTCGCCTCCGCGCGCAGCCGGTCCGCGGTCTCCTGGGCCTCGGAGCGCACCCGCTCCGCCTCGGCCTCGGCCTCACCGCGCAGCCGCACCGCGATCTGCTCGGCCTCCGCGCGCACCCGCCCGGCGTCCTGGGCCGCGTCGGTGCGCAGCTGGTCGGCCTCCGCCTCCGCCTGCGTCTGGAGGGTACGGATCCGCTCCGCCGACTCGGCGCGCAGCCGGTCGGTCTCCTCGCCGGTCTCCCGGCGGATGTTCTCCGCCGCCGACCGGGCGTCGCGCAGGGTCCGCTCGGCCGTGGTCAGGCGGCTCTCGGCGTCCGTGTGCAGCCGTACGAGCTCCTCGTCGGCCTCCGCGCGCTTGGCGGCCAGCGCCTTTTCGGTCTCCTCGCGCCGGGCGAGCGCCGCCGCGTCGGCCTCGGCCCGTACGGCCTCCGCCTGCTCCTCGGCGTCGGCACGCAGCCGCTCCGCCTCGGCGCGGGTCCGCTCCAGGGTCTCCTCGGCCTGCCGGCGCAGGGTGGTGGCCCGCTCGACGGCCTCGGCGCGGACCCGCTCGCTCTCGGCGTTGGCCCCGCCGCGCAGCTCGTCCGCGTCCGCCTTGGCCTTGCCGAGGAGTTCCTCGGCGGTCTTGGCCGCCTCCTCGATCTGCTGGACCGCCTCGCGGCGGGCCTCGCCGCGGATCCGCTCGCCCTCGGCGACGGCCTCGGCGCGCAGCTGCTCGGCCTCCCCGCGCAGCCGCCGGGCCTCCGCCTGGAGTTCGACCGTACGGGCCCGGTACTCCTCGGTGTCGTCCTTCGCCGCGCCCTTGAGCTCGTCGGCCGTGGCCGCCGCCTGGGCGCGCAGCCGCTCGGCCTCCGCCTCGGCCTCGCGGCGGATCCGCTCGGCCTCCTCGGACGCGGCCTTCGTGGTGGCCCGGGCGTCCTGCGAGGCCTTGTTCAGTACGTCCTCGGCCGTGCGGGCCGCCTTCGCCAGCTGCGCGGCGGTGTCCTCGGCAGCGGCCGTACGGGCCTGCTCGCCGGCCTCGGTGCGCAGCCGCTCGGCCTCGGCGCGGGCGTCGGCCAGCGACTGCTCGGCCTCCGCCTTGAGGGCCTCGGCCTCCTTGGTGGCCTCGCCGACCAGCCGCGCCACCTGCTCCTTGGCGGTACGGGTGCGCTGCTCGTTGACGGACTCCGCCGAGGCGAGCTGGCGGGCGGCGCTCTCCTTGGCCTCCGCGAGAACCTTCTCGGCCGCCGCGCGCGCCTCGCGCAGGGCTCCGTCGGCCTCCTGGACCCGCTGCTCGGCTACCCGGCCGAGGTCGAGGGTCTGCTGCCGGGTCTGCTCCGCCTCGGCGGAGGTGGTGGAGCGCAGCCGCTCCGCGTGCTCGGTGGCCTCCTGGGCCTGCGCGGAGGCGGCGGTCAGCAGCCGCTCGGCCTCCTTGCGGGCGCGCAGCAAGGTGGCTTCGGCCTCCGTGCGGGAGGCTTCCGCGTCGGCGGCGATGCGGCGCCGGGTCTCCTCGGCGACCCGGGCGGCCTCGGCGCGGGCCGCGTTCAGGGACTGCTCGGCCTCGGCGCGGGACTCCTCCATGAGCCGGCGCGCCTGGGACTCGGTACGGGCGCGCAGCTGCTCGGCCCAGGCCACGTTCTCGTTGACGTGCGCCTCGACGGTCTGGCGGCGCTCGGCCAGCTCCTGGTCCAGGCGCTGGCGCCGGTTGACCGCCTCGGCGTGCAGTTCGGCCTGGAGGCGTGCCTGGTGTTCGGCGTGCTCCTGGAGGATGCGCTGGGTCTGCGCCCGGGCGTCGCGCAGCTCGCGCTCGGCGTCGGAGCGCATCTGGTCGGCCTGGATCTGGGCATTGCGGAGCAGCTGCTCCGCCTGGTACCCCATGTCCGCGCCGTCATAGGCGGGGCGGGACGCCAGAGAACGGCGCACCTCGTGGAGCTTGGCGCGCAGCACCTCGACCTGGTAACCCAGGTCCTCAGCGTGCTGGACGGCCTTCCCGCGCTCCTTCTTCAGCCGCTCCATCTCGGCCTCGAAGCGCGAGAGGTGGTCGGCCTCGGCCTGATGGCTCTCCTGGCTTTCGTAGCCCCGCACAGCGCGGTCCCATCCGTCCCCTGGTCGCAAGCTCAATCCCAATGAGCATCGCTCGCCCGCTGAACGACGCCCCCGGGGAATGGTGTCAGATACCGGGGCAGGGGTCACAGGCCCCGACCCCGTCTCCGCACCGAACCCCGGCCGAGCCATGGCCACTCTACCGGCCGGGGAATCGGGCCATCAGTGGTCGGGGTTGGAGGTGACGAGCTCGGTCAGGACTCCGTGGCAGTCCTTGGGGTGGAGGAAGGTGATCCGGGAGCCCATCGAGCCGATGCGGGGCTGGTCGTACAGGACGCGGACGCCCTTGCCGCGGATGGCTTCCGAGTCGCCGTCGACGTCCTCGGTGCCGAAGGCGATGTGGTGGACCCCTTCCCCGTTCTTCGCCAGCCACTTGCCCACGGCCGAGTCCTCGCGGGTCGGCTCGAGCAACTGGAGGTAGGAGGCGCCGCCGTCGGACGTCTCGTTGATTTTGAGCATGGCCTCGCGAACGCCCTGCTCCTCGTTGACTTCGGTGTGGAAGACCTCGAAGCCGTACGTGGCACGGTAGAACTCGACGGTCTTGTCGAGGTCGAAGCAGGCGATTCCGATGTGGTCGATCCTTGTCAGCATGGGACCAGTGCACCGCCGGGAGGGGGGGTCACGCAACGTGCCAGCGATCACACCGACAGGCCGGTGACGCCGCCGGTACTGCTCAGTACATTCAGGTAAACCCTCGTTCACTCCTCATCCTCAAGGGGCTGTGCCTCATGTCCGGAACGAACAACACCACCTCAGTGATCGTCGCCGGGGCCCGCACGCCCATGGGGCGCCTGCTCGGATCGCTGAAGTCCTTCTCGGGTGCCGACCTCGGCGGGTTCGCCATCAAGTCCGCGCTGGACCGCGCCGGGATCGCCGGCGACCAGGTGCAGTACGTGATCATGGGGCAGGTGCTCCAGGCGGGCGCAGGCCAGATTCCAGCGCGTCAGGCCGCCGTCAAGGCCGGAATTCCAATGAACGTGCCCGCCCTCACCATCAACAAGGTGTGCCTCTCGGGCCTGGACGCCATCGCGCTGGCGGACCAGCTGATCCGCGCCGGTGAGTTCGACATCGTGGTGGCCGGCGGCCAGGAGTCCATGACCAACGCCCCGCACCTGCTGCCCAAGTCCCGCGAGGGCTACAAGTACGGCGCCATCGAGATGCTCGACGCGATGGCCTACGACGGCCTCACCGACGCCTTCGAGAACATCGCGATGGGCGAGTCGACCGAGAAGCACAACACCCGTCTCGGCATCGAGCGCGCCCCGCAGGACGAGTTCGCCGCCGCCTCGCACCAGCGGGCCGCGGCCGCGCAGAAGAACGGCGTCTTCGAGGCCGAGATCACCCCGGTCGAGATCCCGCAGCGCAAGGGCGAGCCGGTCGTCTTCTCCCAGGACGAGGGCATCCGCCCGGAGACCACCGCGGAGTCCCTCGGCAAGCTGCGCGCGGCCTTCGCCAAGGACGGCACGATCACCGCCGGCACCTCCTCGCAGATCAGCGACGGCGCGGCCGCCGTGGTCGTGATGAGCAAGGCCAAGGCCGAGGAGCTGGGCCTGGAGTGGCTCGCCGAGATCGGGGCCCACGGCAACGTGGCCGGCCCCGACAACTCGCTGCAGTCGCAGCCCTCGAACGCGATCGTGCACGCCCTGAAGAAGGAGGGCCTGGAGGTCGCCGACCTGGACCTCATCGAGATCAACGAGGCCTTCGCGGCGGTCGCCGTGCAGTCAATGAAGGACCTCGGGGTCACCCCGGAAAAGGTGAACGTCAACGGTGGCGCCATTGCCCTGGGGCACCCGATCGGCATGTCCGGCGCCCGTGTGGTGCTGCACCTGGCGCTGGAGCTGAAGCGCCGCGGCGGCGGCGTCGGCGCGGCCGCGCTGTGCGGCGGCGGCGGCCAGGGCGACGCCCTGATCGTCCGCGTGCCCCAGGCGTGACCGGGTACCCCACCCGCACGTAGCCGTACGAGAACCGAGGAGCGCAGCACGTATGACGGCGGTGGACGTCCCCCAGCTGGTGGCCCAGGCACGTGAGGGCAGGCCGAGAGCGGTGGCCCGGCTGATCTCGCTGGTGGAGGGGGCGTCCCCGCAGTTGCGCGAGGTGATGGCGGCGCTGGCCCCGCTGACGGGCAACGCCTACGTGGTGGGGCTGACGGGGTCGCCGGGTGTCGGCAAGTCGACCTCGACCTCGGCGCTGGTGTCTGCGTACCGGAAGGCCGGGAAGCGGGTCGGCGTCCTCGCCGTCGACCCGTCCTCGCCGTTCTCCGGCGGCGCGCTGCTCGGCGACCGGGTGCGCATGTCGGACCACGCCTCCGACCCGGGGGTCTACATCCGGTCCATGGCCACCCGCGGCCACCTGGGCGGTCTCGCCTGGTCCGCCCCGCAGGCGATCCGGGTGCTGGACGCGGCCGGCTGCGAGGTGATCCTGGTCGAGACGGTCGGTGTCGGCCAGTCCGAGGTGGAGATCGCCGCTCAGGCGGACACCTCGGTGGTGCTGCTGGCTCCGGGGATGGGCGACGGGATCCAGGCCGCGAAGGCGGGGATCCTGGAGATCGGCGACGTGTACGTGGTGAACAAGGCCGACCGGGACGGCGCGGACGCCACGGCCCGGGAGCTGAACCACATGCTGGGCCTGGGGGAGTCCCGGGGGCCGGGTGACTGGCGCCCGCCCATCATCAAGACCGTCGCGGCGCGGGCGCAGGGCATCGACGAGCTCGTCGAGGCGCTGGAGAAGCACCGGGCGTGGATGGACGAGCGGGGGGTCCTTGCGGAGCGGCGCACGGCGCGGGCGGCGCGCGAGGTCGAGACGATCGCGGTGACCTCGCTGCGGGCCCGGATGGCCGATCTGCACGGGGACTCCCGGCTGGAGGCGCTGGCGGCCCGGGTGGCCGGGGGCGAGCTGGATCCGTACGCGGCGGCCGACGTCCTGCTGGACAGCCTGACCGAAGCCTGATGCGGGACGGGCGCGCCGACCATAGACTGGCGAACGCCCGGATTTCCCCGATTTCAGGGAGTGGCTCATGGCCAAGCGCGGCAACAAGAAGCGAGCACGCAAGAAGAAGAAGGCGAACCACGGCAAGCGTCCCAACGCCTGACCGGACCGCCTGAGCAGCACGCACAGGAGCCGCGCCCCCTGCCTGGGGCGCGGCTCCTTCGCGTACGCGGGTCAGCCGTTGTCGTTGCCGGAGTCGCCGTCCGAGTCGGACTGCGTGGTGACCTTGCCGGTCGTGGCGTCCACGGAGGCGTCCCACGTCTTGCCGTCGGCGCCCCGTACCTCGACGTGCCAGGACGCGGCCTTGCCGTCGTCGGAGTCCCACTCGACCGTCCAGACCTGCCCGGGATGGGCGGCGACGGCGGCCTTGGCGGCCTGCTCGGCGGTGATCTTGGCGGCTATCAGGTCCTTGTGCTCGTTGCCGTCCTGGCCGGTGTCCACGTTCTGCCGGGTGACCGCGCCGCTCGCGGCGTCGACCTCCAGCTCGGCGTGGCCCTTGCCGTCCTTGGTGATCACGTCCACGTGCCAGACGTTGGCTTCCCGGTCGAGGGATTCGACCACTCCGGGATAGTTCTTCAGGGCCGCGGCGAGCGCGGCCTCCGCAGTGACGTCGACCAGGGGGGCCACGGCCGTGGGGGCGGTTCTCGCCGTGTCGGCGGATGCCGCTGCGGCGGCCGCCACCGGGCCTCCCGCCATCAGGACCACGGACGCGGCCGCGGAGACGTACACGTTGCGCTTCATGGGCTGGACCTCCTCAGGCCGGCCGTACCGCCTGCGGTTGCCCGGCGGGCGGGCGGCCGGCAGCGAGCGTTCCCAGCCATTGTCGTGCCGATCGCCCTCCGGCGCGTCCCGGGGCGGTCAGGCCTTGCCGCGGGTGCCGCGCAGGTGCTCCGCGACCGGGTGCAGCGACTCGCGCAGCGCCGCCAGGGCCTCCGGCGGCAGCAGGTCGATGAAGTGCCGGCGGACGGACGCCACGTGGTGCGGGGCGACCTTGCGCATCATGTCCATGCCCTCGTCCGTGAGCACCGCGAACAGGCCCCGGCGGTCGGACTCGCAGTTCACGCGGCGGACCAGGCCCGCCGCCTCCATGCGCGTGATCTGGTGGGACAGCCGGCTCTTGGACTGCAGGGTGGCGGTCGCGAGATCGCTCATCCGCATCCGGTGCTCCGGCGACTCCGAGAGGTTCACGAGGATCTCGTAGTCGTTGTTGGTGAGTCCGAAGGGCTGGAGGTCCTTTTCCAGCTGGTGCATCAGCAATCGGCTGACGTCCAGGTGGGTGCGCCAGGCGCACTGCTCGGCGTCGGTCAGCCACCGGGTTGCCGTCTCGGTCTCCATGGTCTCCATGAATGAACTCTACCTAAGAAGTTGAATTGCGTACAAAAAGGGAGGGGTGCGGCTGAGGTGTCACAGTCCGAAGCGGCGCTGGAGATCACCCAGCTGCCCAGGCATCCGCGGCACGCCCAGCTGCCCCTGGCCGGCCCCCGGAACGCCCTGCGCGTTGCCCGTGGCCGCACCGGCGCCGACCGTGCCGACCGCCTGCCCCGCCATCAGCATCTCCGACGACTGCAGCAGCACCGTGCCCGCTCCCACGAACTCGAACTGGTGCTCCTCGCCCGAGGCGCCGCCGATGCCCGTCAGTGAGCGCAGGCCGCCCATCACGCCCGCCATGTAGCCGTGATCGTAGTGGTGGCACGGCGAGGGGCAGTCCGCCCAGCCCACCAGTGCCTGCGGGTCCACGCGCAGCGGCGGCTCCATGAACACCACCGGCCCGTTGGAGGCCGCCACGAACTTGCCGGTGCCGATCAGCGTCAGGAAGCCCGGAACGATCGACTGCTTGAGGGCGAGGGAGGGCTGGTAGGCGAGCAGGTTGCCCGACCGGATCGTCAGGTTCCCGTTCTCCAGGTCGTACGAGTTCACGTCGAAGGCCCGGTCGGCGAGGAGCATCTTGCCCTGCCCCTCGGCCACCACCCAGTCGCTCGCGTGCAGCGGCGAGTGGAAGCTGGTGCGCAGCAGCCGGTCGAAGCGGCCGTTGCCGATGCCGTTGAACTCGATGCTCCCGTAGTACGAGATCATCTTGCCCTTCTGCAGGAACCACTGGCTCCCCTTGAGCTCCACGCAGAAGGTGTACGCGTTCACGTTGTCGTCGGAGGGCAGGGTGTACGGGTCGAAGACCGTTGGACTGCCGGCGCCGCCGGGTCCGACCGTCACGGGGCCAAAGTTCACAGCTTCTCCTCCGAGGCCTGTACGTACACCGCGCCCTGGCCGGACAGCTCCAGCTGGAACGCCTCGCCCGAGCCGCGCCCCACCATGTCCCGCCAGCCGAGCGCGGTGGAGAGCTTGTTGCGGACGTCGCCGTGGTGGGCGACGTACGCCTGCGGGTCCACGTGGACCGGCCGGTTCGGGTGGATGGGGAGCTCGATGACCCCGCCGTGGGCCATCACGGCGACCGCGCCGTGGCCCTTGAGGGTCGTGGTGAACAGGCCCTGGCCGGTCACCTGGCCCCGGACCATGCCCATGACGCCGCCCTGCGAGCCCATGAACATCGTGCCCTGCTGGAGCGTTCCGTCGAACGCCAGCAGCCGGTCGGCCTCGACGTACAGCGTCTCGCCGGTCAGGTTGATCACCTGGATGTGGTGGCCGCCGTGGCCGAACATCACGGTGCCGCTGCCTTCGACCGTCATCAGCGGGGTCTGCTCGTTGGCGACCCGGCGCCCGATCATGCCCATCACCCCGCCCTGACCGCCGGTCAGGCTCGGGGTGAAGGAGACCTCGCCGCGGTACGCGAGCATCGCGCCGCGCTGGCTGTACATCTTCTGCCCCGGGACCACCTGGGCCTCGACCATCTTCGAGTTGACCTCGCGGAACGGCATCAGACGTCGCCCCCGATGGTGTTGCGCTCGCTGGGCTGCACGTACACCAGGCCCTCGCCCTCGAAGCGGATCTGGAAGGACTCGCCGGAGCCCTCGCCGATCAGGGTGCGGAAGTTCACCCCGGACTGGAAGGACTGCTGGAGGTTGCCGGTGTGCGCGATGTACGCCCCCGGGTCGACGGAGAGCGAGTACTGGGCGCTGACGCGCAGCACCACCGCCGGGCCGTCGGACATGATCGCCGCCTGGCCCGAACCCTCCACGGTCGTGGTGAACAGGCCGTTGCCCGTCGTCGCCCCGCGCAGGCCGGTGAAGGTCGTGCCGGTGCGCAGCCCGCCGTCGGTGCACAGCAGGTTGCTGGACTCGACGTAGAGCTTTTCGCCGCGCAGGCTGACCAGGTTGATCTCGCTCGCGCGGTCGGCGAAGAAGCAGGTGCCGTGCCCCTGCACTTCCATCACGGTCATCTGCTCGCCGGTCAGCCGGCGGGTCACCATCCCGCGGATGCCTTCGCCGCCGCCGGACATCTTCTTGAAGGCCATCTGACCGTCGTACGCGACCATGGAGCCGTTCTTCGCTTTCACGGCGTCCCCGGTCAGGTCGACGGCGAGCACCTTGCTGCCTTGGAGTCGGAACTGAGCCACGGGATGACGTTATCGGCAGCGGGCGGACGCGAACAGGGCCCCGTGGCCGATATACGCCACACCCGGGCGGTTTCAGACGCGATTCGGGACGACTCGGGGCATCGGCGCACGCCCCGGCCGCCCGAGGACCCCGCCGGACAGGGGCCCCGGTCAAGATCCCGCAAAGCGGCTGAGACACTGGAACGGCCCCAGGCCGCCCACCCCGAAGGTTCCCCGTGGACATAAAGACCGCCTCCGCCCTGCACCGGCTGCGCCTCATCTCCGTCCCGGAGGCGCTGTCGTTCCCGGCGCTGCTGATCTTCGGCTCGCTGTTGAGCCGGATCTCGGACGTCGACTACCTGATGATGCCGCTCGGCATCCTGCACGGGGTCCTGTTCGTCCTCTACGCGCTCTTCCTGCTGGATGTCTGGAACAAGGCGAAGTGGCCCGTCAAGAAGGTCGCGCTGTTCTTCGTGCTGGCGCTGCTGCCCTTCGGCGGTCTGTACGGCGACCGCCTGCTCAAGCGGGACGAGTCCGACAGCGTGATCGCGGCCCGCGCCCGCCAGGCGGCCGAAGCGTGATCGTCGCGTTCTCGGTGACCCCGCTGGGGGTCGGTGAAGAGGTCGGGGAGTACGTCGCCGACGCGGTGCGCGTGGTCCGCGAGTCGGGGCTGCCCAACCGCACCGACGCCATGTTCACCACCGTCGAGGGCGAGTGGCACGAGGTCATGGACGTGGTCCGGCGTGCGGTGGCGGCCGTGGAGGAGCGGGCGCCGCGCGTCTCCTTCATCCTGAAGGCCGACATCCGCCCCGGGGTCTGCGACGGCATGACCTCGAAGGTCGAGACCGTGGAACGCCACCTCGCCGGGGGCTGAGGTCGCCGCCCTGTCTCCCGAGCGCCCCCGGCCCGGCCGGGGGCGCTTTCGTGTGTGCGCTCCCCGTACGGTCACTCCCTCGCGCGGCGGGCCAGGCCCAGGGCGTAGTCGGGCCACCACTCGCCCGCCCGCGGGCCGCCGCGGCAGGGGCCGTCGGACTCGCCGGGCCGCTTGATCCAGAGGTACGCGTCGACGAGCGGATCGTCCGTCCTGTCGGTCGGCGGTGTCCCCAGCGCCCGGCCGGGCGGATTGCACCGGGCCCGGTCGCGGTCGCCGGGCAGCGGGCCCTCGCCGTTGCGGCTGGTGTCGACGACGAAGTGCTTGTTGTCGGCGGCCTTGGAGATCCTGGCGCCGTACGCCCGGGTGGCGGCGTCGGGCTGGAAGTCGGAGACGTTGAGCGCGAAGCCGTCGGCGCGGGCGAGACCCGCCCTGAGGAGCGGCTCGACGAGGTCCGCCGGGTCCGTGATCCAGGCCGGGTGGCCGGCGTCCAGGTAGACCTGGGTGCCGGGGTTGCGCTTCAGCCGGCCGACGGCATCGGAGAGCAGCCGGTAGCGCTCGGCGTGGTGCTGCGGCCGGGTGCAGCCGTCGACGATGTGCGGGACAGCGTCCGGCTCCAGGATGACGAGGGCCCGGGTGTTCCCGATGCCGTCGGCGAAGGCGCCGATCCAGTTGCGGTAGGCGGCGGCGCTCTTGGCGCCGCCCGCCGGGTGCCGGCCGCAGTCGCGGTACGGGAGGTTGTGCGCGGCGAGCACCAGGGTCCGCCCGGTGGCCCTGGCGCCGGCCGCGGCCCGGCGGATCTCGGGGCCGGGATCGCCGCCCGGCGCCCACAGGGCCGCCGGCCGCTCCGCGATCCTGCGCAGCACGTGGGCGTCGCTGTGGCGGCCCGCCGCCTCCCAGGCGGCGACCTGCCGGGCGGCCTTGCTCTGCGGGTCCACCCAGTACGGGGATGCGCCGGTCCCGGTACCGGTGGGGGAGGGCGGGGCGCCCGGGGCTCCCCGTTCGGGCGCGGGTTCCCCGGAGCACGCGGCGGCCGCCGCGAGGCACAGCAGGAGGCCGAAGACGGTGACGGGGCGTCTGGAAACGGCGGGGGGCATCCGGCTTCCTCGGGACGAAGGATCGGGCAGCGGGCGGGCATATCGTGACATAGCGATCAGTTGCCGCCGCCTTACGACACCGTGGGCTCCATGGGCTCCACGGGCTCCACGGGCTCACCCGTGGTCAGCGCGATGGCCAGCGGGGTGCGTTCGTAGAGGACCTGATGGCCGTGTCGGCCCGACACGAGCAGGCCCGCCGCCCGCAGGACCCCCAGGTGCGCCGAGACGGTCGACGGGGCCAGGCCGAGCCGGTGGGCCAGCGCCGTGGTGGAGGCGGGTTCGTCCAGCGCGCACAGCACCTCGGCCCGGGCCCGGCCCAGCAGATGGGCCAGCGCCTGCGGGGCCGGCCCCGACGAGGCCGTCCACAGGGCGCCGATGCCGCGCGCCGGATAGACGAGCGTCGGCTGCCAGGGAGGGTCGTAGCCGCCGACCACGTCCGGCCAGCCGAACGCGCTCGGCATCAGCAGCAGTCCCTGCCCGTCCAGCGCCCGGTCGTGGTACCCGGGCTTGGTGATGGTCAGCGTGTCCGTCTCCCCGTGCCACCGCAGGTCCGGGTGGAGACCGTCGAACAAGGCCTCCAGGCCGCCGGCCGCCAGCCGCCGCGAGTGGAACAGGATGTCCGCCTCCAGCAGGCCGCGCAGCCGCGGCCAGTGCGGGGCGACCAGGGCCTCCCAGGCCCGCTCGGTGAGGTCGGCCAACTCCCGTACCGCCCGCGCCGGATCCGCCAGCATTCGCTGCCCGAGGCCGCTCTCCAGGGCGCCCGGCGTGCAGGCCAGGGAGAGCCGCAGATCCTCGCGCGCCGCCTCCGCGTCGGCGGCCCGCACCCGCGCCAGCTCCTCCTCGAAGGTGACGGACGGGCCGAGCGGCGGCGGGCTGAGGAAGTCCGGATTGTGTCCCGCGCGGGGCATCAGCAGCCACAGGGGCCTCAGGTCCAGCCCGCCGGCCGCGGCCCGCACCTGCCGGAGCCACGGCAGGTGGTAGGTGTGCCGGTGCGGGCGGAGCAGGGCGCGGACCGCCTCCTGCGTCTCCCAGCGGGGGGAGATCGCGAACCGGCACCGCAGCAGGTCGCCGGGACCGAAACGGAAGTGGAACCCCACGACGCCGCCGCCTCCCCGCCCTTGGTCACGGGCCGCCTCCGGCCCCCGATGTGCCCGGGGTGCGCCCGGGACCGCCTCGCACCCGCCCCGCAGCCGCTCCGGATCCGGCCAGGATTCGTCCAGGCCCGAATCCCTACGGCCGCCAGGGTAGTTCCGCGAAGCTCCCGTCCATGTCCACCGCCACCCCGGCCACCGGCTACCGGGCCGTCTTTCGGACACCGGAGTTCCGGCCCGTCTTCGCCGCCCACCTGATGTCCGTACTCGGCGTGGTCGTCGCCGAGATCGCCCTGACCGTCCTCGTCTACCGCGCCACCGGCTCGCCGCTGATGAGCGCGCTCACCTTCGCGCTCGGCTTCCTCCCCTACGCCCTCGGCGGCACCCTGCTCGCCGGGACCGCCGACCGCCGCCCCGCCCGGCGGGTGCTCGTCGCGTGCGACCTCGTCTGCGCCGCCTGCGCGGCCGCCATGGCCCTGCCCGGCACCCCCGTCGCACTGCTCCTCGTACTGCGCTGCGCCATGGCCTTCGTGGCACCGCTGTTCCAGGGCGCCCGCAGCGCGTCCCTCGCCGACATCCTCGGCACCGGCGACACCCTCGTGCTCGGCCGCTCGCTGCTGCGCATGGTGGCCCAGAGCGCCCAGCTCGTCGGCTTCGGCCTCGGCGGGCTGCTCCTCACCGTCCTCGCACCGCGCGGGGCCATCGCCCTGACCGCCGCCGGATTCCTCGGCTCGGCGCTCCTGCTGCGCCTCGGCACCCGCCGCCGGCCCGCCCGCGCGGCCTCCCGCCGCTCCCCGGCCGCCGGGCTGCGCGCCGTCCTCGGCGACCGCCGGATCCGGGCGCTGACCCTGGTGTTCTGGCTGCCGCCCGTCTTCGTCGTCGTACCGGAGGCGCTGCTCGCGCCGTACACCGCCGGCCTCGGCGCGGGGACCGGCGCGCTGGGGCTGCTGATGTGCGCCCTGCCCGTCGGCACCATCGCGGGAGAGCTCTGGGCCGGCTCCGCGCTCACCGCCCGGACCCGTGCGCGGATCACGGTCCCGCTCGCGGCCGCCGGACTGCTGCCGCTCCTCCTGTACGCCCTGCGGCCCGGCGTACCGCTCGCGTTCACCGCGCTGCTGCTGGCGGGCCTCGCCCAGGCCTACACCCTCGGCCTCGACCGCTGGTACCTCGAGGCCGTCCCCGAGGAGCTGCGCGGCCGGGCGATGACCCTGCTCAGCACGGGCCTGATGACCTTGCAGGGCGTCGGCATGGCGCTGGCCGGACTCGCCGCCGAATTCCTCCCGGTCCACCAGGTCGTCGCCGGCTCCGGGATCATCGGCACGGGCGTCGTCCTGCTGCTCCTCGCCGAGCTCCGCGCCACCGCTCCGGAACGGGAACAACCGAGGAGTGAGACGGGGCTCGCCGTCAAATGACCGCCCGGTAGGGTCTGGTACGTGTCCAAGCCGCTCAGCCTTCCCTTCGACCCGATCGCCCGCGCCGACGAGCTCTGGCAGCGGCGCTGGGGGCCGGTGCCCGCGATGGCCGCCATCACCTCGATCATGCGCGCGCACCAGATCCTGCTCGGCGAGGTCGACGCCGTGGTCAAGCCGTACGGTCTGACCTTCGCGCGGTACGAGGCGCTGGTGCTGCTCACCTTCTCCAAGGCCGGCGAGCTGCCGATGTCGAAGATCGGCGAGCGGCTGATGGTCCACCCGACGTCGGTGACGAACACCGTCGACCGGCTGGTGCGGTCCGGGCTCGTCGACAAGCGACCCAACCCGAACGACGGCCGCGGCACCCTCGCCTCCATCACGGACAAGGGCCGCGAGGTCGTCGAGGCGGCCACCAAGGACCTGATGGAGGTCGACTTCGGACTCGGCGCGTACGACGCCGAGGAATGCGCGGAGATCTTCGCGCTGCTGCGCCCGCTGCGGGTGGCCGCGGCGGACTTCGAGGAGAAGTAGGCCCCCGTCAAGATCGAGCAAAACGGACGGTTAGGCTCAGTCGCATGAAGAAGAGCGTGCTGACCCGCTACCGGGTGATGGCCCTTGCTACCGCCGTGATGCTGCTGGTGCTGTGCACCTGCATGATTTTCAAGTACGGCTTCGGCATGGGTGCCGGTCTGACGTTCGTGGTGTCCCAGGCGCACGGCGTGCTCTTCATGGTCTACCTGGTCTTCGCCTTCGACCTGAGCTCCAAGGCCAGGTGGTCCTTCGGCAAGATGCTCTGGGTGATGCTCAGCGGCACGATTCCGCTGGCCGCCTTCTTCGTCGAGCGCAAGATCCGCGCCGAGGTCGAGCCGCTGGTCAACGGCTCCCTCGCGACCGCCAAAGCCTAGGGCGCGCCTCGAGCGAACCATCCCCCGGGGACATCCGCGGACATCTCCCCGGGGTTGCCCATCGACATTTACTAGGACGTCCTAGTAAATTCAAGGGTATGGACTCAGACGCCATCGAGGAAGGCCGCCTTCGCTGGCAGGCCCGTTACGACAAGGCCCGCAAGCGCGAGGCAGACTTCACCACGCTCTCCGGCGATGAGGTCGATCCGGTCTACGGGCCCCGGCCCGGCGACGCGTACGAGGGATTCGAGCGCATCGGGTGGCCGGGGGAGTACCCGTACACCCGGGGCCTGCACGCCACCGGCTACCGCGGCCGGACCTGGACCATCCGGCAGTTCGCCGGGTTCGGGAACGCCGAGCAGACCAACGAGCGCTACAAGATGATCCTGGCGGCCGGCGGCGGCGGGCTCTCCGTCGCCTTCGACATGCCGACCCTCATGGGGCGCGACTCCGACGACCCCCGCGCGCTCGGCGAGGTGGGCCACTGCGGGGTGGCCATAGACTCCGCCGCCGACATGGAGGTCCTCTTCAAGGACATCCCGCTCGGCGACGTCACCACCTCGATGACCATCTCGGGCCCCGCCGTGCCCGCCTTCTGCATGTACCTGGTCGCCGCCGAGCGCCAGGGCGTGGACCCCGGCCTCCTCAACGGCACGCTCCAGACGGACATCTTCAAGGAGTACATCGCCCAGAAGGAGTGGCTCTTCGAGCCCGAGCCGCACCTGCGCCTCATCGGCGACCTCATGGAGTACTGCGCCAGGGGCATCCCGGCCTACAAGCCGCTGTCCGTCTCCGGATACCACATCCGCGAGGCCGGGGCGACGGCCGCGCAGGAACTCGCCTACACCCTCGCCGACGGATTCGGGTACGTGGAGCTCGGGCTCTCGCGCGGCATGGACGTGGACCACTTCGCGCCCGGCCTCTCCTTCTTCTTCGACGCGCACCTCGACTTCTTCGAGGAGATCGCCAAGTTCCGCGCCGCCCGCCGGATCTGGGCCCGCTGGATGAAGGAGGTCTACGGAGCGAGGAACGAGAAGTCCCTGTGGCTGCGCTTCCACACGCAGACCGCCGGCGTCTCCCTCACCGCCCAGCAGCCGTACAACAACGTCGTGCGCACCGCGGTCGAGGCCCTCGCGGCCGTCCTCGGCGGGACGAACTCCCTGCACACCAACGCCCTCGACGAGACCCTCGCCCTGCCCAGCGAGCAGGCCGCCGAGATCGCCCTGCGCACCCAGCAGGTGCTGATGGAGGAGACCGGCGTCGCGAACGTGGCCGACCCGCTGGGCGGTTCCTGGTACGTGGAGCAGCTCACCGACCGCATCGAGGCGGACGCCGAGAAGATCTTCGACCAGATCAAGGAGCGCGGGCTGCGCGCCCATCCGGACGGGCAGCACCCGATCGGGCCGATCACCTCGGGCATCCTGCGCGGCATCGAGGACGGCTGGTTCACGGGGGAGATCGCCGAGTCGGCCTTCCAGTACCAGCGGTCGCTGGAGAAGGGCGACAAGCGGGTCGTCGGCGTCAACGTCCACCACGGCTCGGTCACCGGGGACCTGGAGATCCTGCGGGTCAGCCACGAGGTGGAGCGCGAGCAGGTCCGGGCCCTCGCGGACCGCAAGGGCCGCCGCGACGACGCCAAGGTCACCGCGTCCCTGCAGGCCATGCTGGATGCCGCCCGGGACGGGTCGAACATGATTCCGGCCATGCTGGACGCGGTGCGGGCCGAGGCCACGCTGGGCGAGATCTGCAACGCCCTGCGCGATGAGTGGGGCACCTACACCGAGCCGCCGGGCTTCTAGGCGCACGAGTGTGGAACGGCCGGTCAGGACGCCCGAACGGGGGCGGCCTGACCGGCCTTCGCGTTTCCGTGCCGCGCCGTGCCGTGCCGTGCCGTTCCGTGCGACGGCTCAGGCCGGGGCCGGGCCCCTGAGACCGTGCATCAACAGGGCCGTGAAGGTGGCCACCCAGAGCTCGTCCACGGGCTCGGAGCTCACCAGCGCGCGGTGCACCACGGTGCCCGCGATCACGTCGAAGATCAGGTCGGTGGTGCGGTCGGCGAGGTCCTCGTCCTCCTCGTACGGGAGTTCCCCGCGGGCCTGGGCCCGTTCGCGACCCAGTACGACGAGACGTTTCTGCCGGTCCACGATGGCCGACCGGATGCGGTCGCGCAGGGCCTCGTCCCGGGTGGACTCGGCCACCACCGCCATCAGGGCCGTACGGGCCTCCGGCCGCCGCAGCAGCTCCGCGAACCGCAGGACCACGTACTCGATGTCGCCTTCGAGCGAGCCGCGGTCGGGCAGCTCGAGCGAGTCGAACAGCTCCGCGACCGCGTCCACGACCAGCTCGTTCTTGCCGGCCCAGCGCCGGTAGAGCGTGGTCTTGGCGACCCCGGCACGGGCCGAGACGTCGCCCATCGTCAGCTTCGACCAGCCCAGCTCCACCAGTGCGTCCCGGGTCGCCGCGAGGATCGCGGCGTCCGCGGCGGCGCTGCGGGGACGGCCGGTGCGTCCGGGGCTGGGGTTGCGCATGGCCGAGACCATACCCGTCAGTAGCCGAGAGGGACGTTGTGGTTCAGATCACGGGCGCGGCGGGGCCGGGAGGAGTTACGCTACGGCTCGTAGCGTAAGAGCGACAACCACGCGAAGAGCTACTGGCGCCAGGTGGGGACCCGGCGCCGACCAGCACCACGATCGCGGATCAGGTCAATTCCCGCGATCTTTTTCGTCGGCACGCGCACTCGGGGGAGGATGTACGCATGCAGAGAAACATGTCCATGAGCGGCGTCGTCGACCTCGCCGCGGTGAAGGCGGCCGGCGAAGCCAAGGCCAAGGCCGAGCAGGCCCGCGCCGAAGCGGCACGGCAGGCGGCGCAGGGCGGCGGGGCAGGCCCGGCCGCCGGCGCCGTGCCGCCCTCCGCCCTCGTCATCGACGTAGACGAGGCCGGGTTCGAACGCGATGTGCTCCAGCTCTCCGCCGAGGTCCCGGTCGTCCTGGACTTCTGGGCCGAGTGGTGTGAACCGTGCAAGCAGCTCAGCCCGCTCCTCGAGCGCCTGACCGTCGAGGCCGGCGGCCGCCTCGTGCTCGCCAAGGTCGACGTCGACGCGAACCAGATGCTGATGCAGCAGTTCGGCGTCCAGGGCATCCCGGCGGTCTTCGCCGTGGTCGCCGGCCAGGTGCTGCCGCTGTTCCAGGGCGCGGTCCCGGAGAAGCAGATCCGCGAGGTCCTCGCCCAGCTGGTGCAGGTCGCCGAGGAGCGTTTCGGGATCATCGGCATCGAGGTGGACCCCACCGCGGAAGGCGCGCCCCGGGCCGCCGCCGTGGAAGCCGAGGTTCCGGCCGGCCCGTACGACGCCCTGCTGGAGGCGGCCGTCGTCGCGCTCGACGCGGGCGACCTGAATGGTGCGGTGCAGGCGTACAAGAACGTACTGTCCGACGACCCGGGCAACACCGAGGCCAAGCTGGGCCTGGCCCAGGCGGAACTCCTCGTCCGCGTCCAGGACATGAACCCGCAGGCGGTGCGCACCGCGGCGGCCGAGAACCCGCGTGATCCGGCGGCGCAGATCGCCGCGGCCGACCTGGACCTGGTCGGCGGGCACGTGGAGGACGCCTTCGGGCGCCTGGTGGACACCGTGCGGGTGACGTTCGGTGAGGACCGGGACGCCGTACGGCTGCGCCTGCTGGAGCTGTTCGAGGTCATCGGCGCGGACGACCCGCGGGTCTCGGCGGCCCGTACGGCGCTTGCGCGGGTGCTGTTCTAAGCCCTCTGCGCCCCTGCGCGATTTGTTGACACGTAGATAAACAGCGGCCGCGCTTTGCCAAAACTTGGCAATCGCGGCCGCTGTTACTCCGAGTAAGTCGAACCCCGTGAACTGTCCGGTGTGTTCACTCTTCCCCCGATCTGTCGTGGCCCTTGGTGACACCCTGTGTTGCTGTCCGACGGCAGGGGGCCTCACTCCGGTTATCTGGCCGTTACCCGCCAGTAACGAACCCCCTTGTGCCCCGGCCGGGAATGGACCACGATCGGCGACGCTCGGTCCTTCCCGCAGCGCCGCTCGTACGGAGCCGCGGTGGAGGGTCCCCACCGAGCCGGCCGGTGCCGGTGGCCCCGGACGTGGGACAGGGGGGTCTCTGCCGACATCGGCGGGGCCTGTCCCCCAGGTTGCGCGAACGCGTGGCCCAGTGGTTGTCGCTCGGGGGTGATCGCCGGTGTATCGGACGTGGCACAGCCGCGGCCCGGCCGCCTGCGCTCCTTCCCGAGGACGTAGCACTTCTCCCATCCCAGGACGGGCACGGCCCGGACCGGAGATGTACGTCCGAGAAGGAGGAACGAAATGAGTTCTCAGATTCGTGGCGGGACCAGATGGAAGCGCTTCGCGCTCGTCATGGTGCCGAGCATCGCGGCCACGGCCGCGGTCGGTGTGGGTCTGGCGCAGGGTGCCCTCGCGGCGTCCTTCAGTGTCTCCGGCCAGGACTTCAAGGTCTCGGCCGACAAGCTCGACGGTCGGGACCTCATCCAGTACGGCGGCATGGCCGAGGGGCACAACCTGAAGGGTGAACCGGTCAAGCACCCGGTCACCATCTCCGGGTTCAGCAGCGCCGAGATCACCAACATGTGCCAGTCGCTGGTGACGCCGACGCCGCTGGGCAACGTCACCCTGCAGCTGAAGACCGGCCACAAGGGCACGCCGGCCAAGGCGACCAACATCTACCTGGATGTTGCCGAGCTCGACACCGACGCCGAGTTCACCAACCTGGACATCGGTGTCGCGGTCGGCGACGAGAGCCACAAGACCAAGCCGCAGCCCGGCACGGTCAGCAACAAGTACGCGTTCTCGCAGCGCGCCGACAGGGCGATTCTGACGGACGTGAAGCAGAAGGCGTGGGCCACCACGGCGGGCACCTTCAAGCTGCCCAACCTGAAGCTGCGCCTGGTCGGCGGCGACCAGCCGTGCTACCAGGACAAGGACGTCCGGGACTGACCGTCCCCGATGCGTGACCGGACGGGCGGGCGACGACAGCCGTCACCGCCCGCCCGTCCGGGCTCCACAGATTTCTCCGTACCACCGTTTCCAGGGAGCTGTTGTCCATGAACCCCCAGGCCCCGGTTTATGTTCGCCGCGAAGACGACGCCTGGCTCACCGTCGTGTACTACCACTTCCACGCCTGGAGCGGTCGCCGTCCCTTCTGGGCCGGGCTGTTCACGCTCCTCGGTGGCTTCCCGATCGCCTACTTCCCGTACGCGGACCTCCGGCTGGGCAACGTCAGTCTGGCGATGGCCACCACGGGTGGCGCCGGCGCGCTGATCATCGGCGTCCTGCTGATCACGCTGGGCCTGGCCCTCTGGTTCCAGGAGACCATCCGCGTCTTCGCCGGCGTGGCCGCGATCCTGCTGGCCCTGGTCTCGATCCCGGTGTCCAACCTCGGCGGGTTCTTCATGGGCTTCAGCCTCTCCATGATCGGCGGTGCCCTCGCCCTGGCATGGGTCCCCGGGCAGACGGCGGACGAGGCGCCGGTGGACCTGCCGCCGACCGCGGTGGACCTGGGCAAAGCAGAGGCGATGACGGGGCCCCAGAGCATCCCGGGACCGCGCGAAACGGAAACGGCATACGCGAGCGAGACAACTGCCCACGCCGATGGCGGGAGGAACAGTGCGGGGTGACGAGACGCAGCGGGGCGTGGCCCCAGGCGCAGAGTCCCGCGAGATCAAGGGGCCGCGGCACGCGGCGCCCAGGAAATCGCTGCTGAACAAGCTCCAGATACCCGTCGGCAAGACGATGGCGCTGGCGGCCATGCCGACGGCCGTGTTCGTCGGCATGGGCATGGCGCCCAAGCTGGCCGTGGCCGACGACAAGGAGATCCCCTTCGCGCCCGGGCCGTGCGTGACACGTTCCGACGAGCCCAAGGAGTCGGAGTCGGCGTCCCCGACGCCCTCCAAGTCGCCTTCACCGAGTGCGTCGCCCACTGCCTCCCCCTCGCCGTCCGCGTCTTCGTCCGCGTCCGCAAAGCCGAAGCCGAGCGGCGCCCCGTCCCCGACGGCGACCAAGCCGGTGGAAGCGGCTCCGGCCGCCGCCACGCCGACGCCGACATCCACGCCGACGCCGACCAAGAGCACGAACCCGCTGGACCCGCTGGGTGTCGGCGACGCGCTCAAGAAGCTCCTCAACCCCGTCAAGGACACGCAGCCGCCGGCGACCCCGACGCCCGCGCCGCCCACGACGACCGCTCCCCAGCCCGAGGCCCCGAAGCCCGATGCCCCGGCACCCGACCCGGCGGCGGACGCCATCCGGGAGGCGGCGAAGAAGGCCGGCGCCGAGGTCAAGGAGCTGTCCGACGAGGTCAAGGACACCGCGAAGACCCCGAAGGACGAGACGGGCAGGACCGACGAGGACGAGTCCTCCGAGGACGGAGCCACACCGGAGGCGACGAAGGACGCGGACGGGAAGGAACCCTTCCCCTGCCCGACCCACGACGCCGAGGCCCTGGCCAACGCCGAGCTGGAGCCGGGCATCCCGCTCCTGCCGGACGAGCCCTGGTACCTCGACAGTTCGATGCTGACCCTCTACGGCCTGGACTACGCGGGCATCGTCGAGGTGAAGACGGCGGGCGGCAAGACCAAGAAGGTCCTGAAGTTCACCGCGGACTCCCTGGACATCAAGGACCTCTACCAGACGGTCGGCAAGGGCGGGAACGTCGCCCACCTGAAGTCCCGTCCGGGCTCCACCTCCAAGATCCGCGGCGGCACGGTGACGATGTACACCGAGAGCCTCAAGGGCAACCTCTTCGGCCTGATCCCGATCGAGTTCAGCCCGAACAGCCCACCGCCGCTGAACGTCCCCTTCGCTTTCTTCACGGACGTGAAGGTCGTCCAGGCCGGCCAGTTCGGCGGCACGCTCACGGTCCCGGGCCTGAAGAACTACATCGGCCCGCCGGAGTAGTAGCGCGTCGGACCGGCACGGCACGACGGACCCCCGGCTGGATTCATCCAGCCGGGGGTCCGTCGCTCTATCCGTCGATGTCGCTGTCGGGTTCGCAGTGGGGCAGGATGTCGCTGTCCAGGCCGTAGATGCCGAAGAGATCGATCAACGCCTTGGTGGCCGCTTCCAGACCGCCCTCGCGCATGAGGACCAGGTCCGGGATCCGGATGTAGAGGCCATGGGCGCTCTCCCCCGTCTGCATCCGGGAGCGCATCACCTCTCCCACCCTGTGATGGGTCATCAGGCTCGCCGTCCGCCGCGAACCGTCGGGTGCGGTGACGATGGCGTCCACGTCCTCGACCGATTCGGGGTCATCCTCCACACCGAGGATGTACGTGACGGAGAACCCCGGCGCCTGTACCACTACAAAAGGGCTGTCAGCCATAGAGGTCCATCAGTTCTGCGATCACTTTGTCTTCCTGGTCCTTGTCCGACTTGCCGACGATCTCCCAGCCGTCGCCGACCTTGCGGAAGAAGAGTCTCGCACCCGCATCGCCGCGCAGGTAGCGGATCCCGCCGGGCAGGCCCTTGGTTCCCCTCCCGGGATTGTCGTTGCCGTCCATGAGCTTTTTGATCAGGGAGTTCATCTCCCTCTGGACCTTTTCGTTCTTCGTGGACTTCGCCGCGAGCTCCGCGAGGCGTGATTCCTTCCCGAGCGCCGAAGTCACGCAGACCTTGGGCGGGTTCCCAGCCGCCGGCGCGGCGGCGGGGGATGCCTTGGCCGAAGACTTGGCGGTTGCCCCCTGCACCGCGTCCGCGAGTGGCGCGAGGCAAGCGGCGACTGTCTGGCCGGCCTCGAGGGTGTCCACGAGCTTCCGCAGCCGTTCCAGCGCGGACCGCGCTCGATCCAGACTGTCCAGGAAGGTGTTGACGCCCTTGCCCACCTTGTAGATCACCTTGGCGACAGCCGGGATCTTCGATACGGCCACGCCGATCATCACGACGTTGACCAGGGTCCACAGGCAGCTCTCGACGTCACGCTGCCCGAAGCACTTCTTGGCATCCGTGTAGCCGAGCTCGTCGAGCAGGATCTGCCCGCCGTTCTCGATCACCCAGTCGAGCACGTCCTGGCCCGCGAGCTTTTTCGCCTCGCGGAACTCGTCGACACAGGACTGGCCACAGTTCGCCAGCAGCAGGGCCTCTTCGTCCTGTGACAGGTCCGCTCCGGTGTTGGGCTTGGGAGCGTCGACCAGTGCCTTGCGGGCTTCCTCCTGCTCCTTGAGGAATTCCGCCTCGGCGCGGTCGGCGGCCGACTCGGCGTCCTTCGCGTCCCGGTTGGCGCTCGCGGCGGCCTTCTCCGCGGCGGTCGCGTCCTTCTCCGACTGGGTTGCCGCCGTGTCCGCCGCGCTCGCGTCGCGGGCGGCGGCGTCAGCGGAGGCGTGGGCGTTGGCCGCGCTCTTCTCGGCCTCGGTGGCCTCGTTGTTGGCGTGCAGCGCTTCGTCGGAGGCGTCCTTGGCAGCGCTGCGCGCGAAGAGGGCGTCCGTGCCTGCCTGGGTGCTGTACTCCTTCGTCTTGTCGTCCGCCTTCTTGGTGGCCTCGGCGGCCCGAGCGGCTTCCGCCGCCGAGGCGCGGGCGGCTGCCATGGACTTCAGCGCGGCCGCGGTGTCGGCGGCTGCCGCTGCTGCCGCCTGGGCGGCGAGCTTGGAATCGCCGGCGGCCTTGTCGGCCAGGGCCTTGGCCGTCGCCGCGGCCTTGGCGGCCTCGTCGGCCTTGGCAGTGGCGGCTGCCGCCTGCTGTTCGGCGTGGGTCTTGGCGGACTGGCCGACCAGCGCGGCGAAAGCGGCCGCCGAGTCGGTCTCGCGGTAGGCGGTACCCACCGCGATGGCGGTGTTGGCGGGCGCGATGACCTGGGCCGCGGAGTCGCGTGCGGCCGCGGCCGCCATGGAGGTGGCGTAGGCGTGTCCGGCGGTGACGGCCGACCACGCGGCCGTCTTGACGGCCTCGGCGCGGGCGGCTGCGGCGTTCTTGATCGCCTGGAGGGAGGCGGTCTGAGCCTTCTTCGCTTCGGCCTCGGCCTTGGTGGCGTTGACCGAGGCGGCGTCGGCCGCGTCGATGGCGTCGGCTGCCGCCGCGTGCGAGGTCGCGGCCGCGGAGGTGCTGGTCTCGTACGCCGACCAGGCCTTGTCCGCGGCTGCCCGGGACCGCTCCGCGGCACCGTCGGCACGGCTGGAAGCGGCTCGCGCGTTGCCTGCGGCGGTCGTCGCATCGTTGGCTTCCGCACGGGCTCGATCAGCCGCCCCTGCCGCTTCGTTGGCGGCGGTGCGAGCTGCGGTCGCCGCCGCACGGGTCTCGGCTGCGGCGGGGGTTCCGACGGCCGCAGCGGCGGCTGCCTCCAGTGCGGCGGCGCGAGAGGCGGTGGCGTTCTTGTCCACCTCTGCCGCCTCGGCCTTCTCACGGGCCTTGGCGGCCTTGCCCTGGGCAGCCAGAGCGAGGCCGAGCTGGTCGTCCGCGATCTTTGCCTGGCCCTCGGCCTCGGTCCGTGCCCGCCCCGCCGTCTCGCGTTCGGTCGCGGCGCGCTGCTCGGCGGCCTGGGCCTTGCCGCGTTCGGTGGCGGCGGTCTGTCGTTCCTTGGCGGCGGTGGCCTTCTCCTTCTCGGCCTTCGCGCGCTCCGCCTTCGCGGTGTCGGCCGCCTTGCGGGCGGTCTCCTGTGCGGCCTCGGCGGTGGCCTGGGCGGCCTTCGCCTTGGTGGCGTTGTCGGCGGCCTCCTTGGCCTGGACCGCAGCCGAAGCGGCGGCGGCCTTGGCCTGGGCGGCGGCCTCCTGGGCGGCGACACGGCGGAACTCGGTGTTCAGGGCGTGCGACTGGGTCTGCGCCAGCGCGTACAGGGTCTTGCTGTCCGCGACGGTCGCTTTCGCGGCGTTCGACGCGGTCAGGGAGGCCTTGGCGGCGGCCTCGGCGGCGGCGGCCGAGGCCTTCGCGACCTGGACGGACTGCTGCGCGAAGAGCAGGCCGCGACCGCGCGGGGTCTTGGCGACGTCCGCGACGGCCCACGCCGCGTTCTGGGCGGTGTGGGCCTTGTCGGCCGCCGTCTTGGCGGCGGTGGAGGCGGTCGCCGCGATCTTTGCCTGGTCGGCGGCCTTGGTACGGGCCGTCCCCAGGTCCTTGGTGGCCTGGGTGAAGGCGGACGCGGCGGGTCGACCCGACGCGTTGGCCGGCTGGGCCCCCCAGTGCTTCTGCCAGGTCAGGATCTGGTCGGCGAGCCATGCCTGGCCGAGCGACTCGATCATGGCCTCCGTGGCCTTGCGGGCCTCCGCGGCCGCGGTGACCTCGGCGTTGACGATCTCGTTGCGCGGCGTGCTCTGGGCGGCGTACTCCTGCTCCCACTCCACGTGAGCGGTCACGACGATCGGAGACATGACGCGGTAGAAGTCGAGCGGATTGCGGCTGTCGCAAGCGCCCCAGGCGGCCTTCAGTGCCTCGACCTCGAGGCGGAACTCGACCGAGTCCTCGGCCGGCGTCTGCTTCATGTAGCCGCCGAGCCGCAGGTAGCGGCCGATGTCGCTCGCCGTGGGGGAGCGGTAGTTGCTGCTCTCCGCGTCCCGCAGCAGGCCCTTCGTGACGAAGTCGTGGCTGAGGTCCTGGCCGTTGAGTTCGGCGGCGAGCGCCTTCGCCTTGTCAAGGGAGGCCTTGGACGCCACGGCGTGGCCGTCGCCGCCGAGCTGGTAGTAGAGGTCGCGCTGCGGGCCCAGGGTGAAGGCGACGACGTCCTTGTCGAGCTGCGGGGCGTACTGCGGGATGCCCGCGGCGGTGCCGGACTTCCAGTAGGGGTAGTTCGCGGTCTCCCAGCGCTCGCGCCGCTCGGCGGACGCGACGGGGGAGCCCTCGTAGGAGTCCCGGTCCTTGAACATCGCCTGGCGCAGCGGATCCATGCCCGTGGCCAGGTCGGTCGCGGTGGCGAGGGCCGCCGGGGTGCCGGTGAGGGCCTTGGCCGCGGCGCCCTTCATCTGCGGACCGCCGATGTGCAGGGCGAATCCGCCCGCACAGCGGTCGAGACGGGCCTGCTCGCCCAGGCTGATCGGCTGGTAGGGCGGGTTGGTGTCCGGCGGTACCTCGACGGCGGAGGCCGGGGCGGCGCTGACGAGGCCGGCCAGCAGGGCGGCGCTGGTGGCCAGGGCGGTGCCGGCGAGGCCGCGTCGTACGGCGGCCCGGACGGCCGGGCTTCTGCCCCGCAAAAGGGAGGATCTCTGCACGTTGCCTGTCCTTCGGAAGAAAATGGACAGCCCGAAGGAAGGAGTGCGGATGTATCCACGCTGGTCAGGCGTGAGTGACGAGATATATGCCTTCCCCCAAGGCGTGAACCGACAGTTTCATGATCAGACTTACCGTCGGTAGCACATTTTCAGCCACGTCTACCCGGGAGTAGGACGCGCACAGGCAGTCCACAGGCCCGGCCGGGACCGGGAAACGCCGAGGGCGGCACCCCGATCCCTTCCGGGATCCGGGTGCCGCCCTCGGCCTCTGTGCGGCAGAGTCCAGCGGTGGTGCGGTGGTGCCGCGGCGTCAGTCGCGCGCGCCGCCGCCGCCCACGTGGTGGACCCGGACCATGTTGGTGGTGCCGGGGACGCCGGGGGGCGAGCCGGCCGTGATGACCATGGTGTCGCCCTCGTTGTAGCGGCCGAGCTTGAGTAGCTCGCCGTCCACCAGGTCGACCATCGCGTCGGTGTTGTTCACGTGCGCGACGACGTACGACTCGACGCCCCAGCTCAGCGTGAGCTGGTTGCGGGTGTTGACGTCGGTGGTGAAGGCCAGGATCGGCTGCGTGGCGCGGTAGCGCGACAGGCGGCGGGCCGTGTCACCGGACTGGGTGAAGGCGATGAGCGCCTTGCCGTCGAGGAAGTCCGCGATCTCGCAGGCCGCGCGGGCGACGGAGCCGCCCTGGGTACGGGGCTTCTTGCCCGGGACCAGCGGCTGGAGGCCCTTGGAGAGGAGCTCCTGCTCGGCCGCCGTGACGATCTTCGACATCGTCTTGACGGTCTCGATCGGGTAGGCGCCGACCGAGGACTCGGCCGACAGCATGACCGCGTCCGCGCCGTCGAGGATGGCGTTGGCGACGTCGGACGCCTCGGCGCGGGTCGGGCGGGAGTTGGTGATCATCGACTCCATCATCTGGGTCGCGACGATCACCGGCTTGGCGTTGCGGCGGCACATCTCGATGAGCCGCTTCTGGACCATCGGGACCTTCTCGAGCGGGTACTCGACGGCCAGGTCGCCACGGGCCACCATGACCGCGTCGAAGGCGTCGACCACGGCCGCCATGTTCTCGACGGCCTGCGGCTTCTCCACCTTGGCGATGACGGGGACCCGGCGGCCCTCCTCGTCCATGACCTTGTGGACGTCCTTGACGTCGCTGGCGTCGCGGACGAAGGACAGGGCGACCATGTCGCAGCCCATCCGCAGGGCGAAGCGGAGGTCGTCGACGTCCTTCTCCGACAGGGCGGGGACGTTGACGGCGGCACCCGGCAGGTTGATGCCCTTGTGGTCCGAGATGACACCGCCCTCGATGACGATGGTCTTGACCCGCGGGCCCTCGACCCCGGTCACCCGGAGCTCGACGTTGCCGTCGTTGATCAGGACCTGGTCGCCCTTGGTGACGTCACCCGGCAGGCCCTTGTAGGTGGTTCCGCAGATGGACTTGTCGCCCGGGACGTCCTCGGTGGTGATGGTGAACTCGTCACCGCGCACCAGCTCGACGGGACCCTCGGCGAAGGTCTCCAGGCGGATCTTCGGGCCCTGGAGGTCGGCGAGGACGCCGACGGCGCGCCCGATGTCCTCGGAGACCTTCCGGACGCGGTCATACCGCTCCTGGTGTTCTGCCTGGGATCCGTGGCTGAAGTTGAATCGGGCCACGTTCATGCCTGCCTCGATGAGCGCTTTCAGCTGCTCATACGAGTCGACGGCGGGGCCCAGCGTGCAGACGATTTTGGAACGGCGCATGGAGCGGATCCTATCGGTTTGTTTCGTAGCGGAATATTCCGTCTGGTGGAAAGTCCAAGTGACTAATGAGTAACCAGCGCGTACGCCTGGGTGGCGATCTCCAGTTCCTCATCCGTCGGGACCACGGCGACGGCCACCCGCGCATAGTCCGCCGAGACAAGCCGCGGCTCCGGCGAGCGCACCGCGTTGGCCTCCAGGTCCAGCGCCAGGCCCAGCTCGGCGAGGCCGTCCACGGCAGCTTCGCGGACCTGGTGGGCGTTCTCGCCGACCCCGGCCGTGAAGGCCACCGCGTCCACCCGGCCGAGCACCGCCGAGTAGGCGCCGATGTACTTCTTCAGACGGTGGATGTACGCCGCGAAGGCGACGCCCGCCGCGTCGTCGCCCTCGCCGGCCCGCCGCAGCACCTCGCGCATGTCGTTGTCGCCGCACATGCCCAGCAGACCGCTCTTCTTGTTCAGGAGCGAATCGATCTCATCCACTGAGAGGCCGCCCACCCGGGCGAGGTGAAAGACGACCGCCGGATCCAGGTCGCCCGACCGCGTGCCCATGACCAGACCCTCCAGCGGGGTCAGGCCCATGGAGGTCTCCACGCAGACACCGCCCCGGACGGCGGAGGCCGAGGCCCCGTTGCCCAGGTGCAGCACGATCACGTTCACGTCCTCCACCGGCCGGCCGAGCAGCGCGGCCGTCGCCCGCGAGACGTAGGCGTGGGAGGTCCCGTGGAACCCGTACCGCCGGATGGAGTACTTGTCCGCCGTCGCGGCGTCGATCGCGTACCGCGCCACGTACTCCGGCATCGTGGAGTGGAAGGCCGTGTCGAAGACGGCGACCTGCGGGATGTCCGCGCGCAGCCCGCGCGCCACCTCGATGCCCGTCACGTTCGCCGGGTTGTGCAGCGGCGCGAGGGGGATCAGGTTGCGGATCTCCGCCAGCACCGCGTCGTCGATCACGGTCGGCTGCGTGAACTTCGTCCCGCCGTGCACCACGCGGTGCCCCACGGCGGCCAGTTCGGGGGAGTCCAGGCCCAGCCCGTCGGCGGCGAGCTCCGCCGCCACGGCCCCCAGTGCCGCCTCGTGGTCGGCGATCGGGCCCGCCTGCTCGCGCTTGCCGCCCGCGGCGCCCGGCCCGGTGAGCGGTTCGTGGACGAGACGGGAGGTCTCCTCGCCGATGCGCTCCACCAGGCCGACGGCCAGGCGGGAGCGGTCCGCCATGTCGAGGAGCTGGTACTTGACCGACGAGGAGCCGGAGTTGAGGACGAGTACGCGCGATGCGGTCACGGTGCGGGTCTTTCCTTCGGGTGCGGTGGGGGGTTTACCGGGCGGCCTGCGGCAGCGGCTGCGACTGGGCCTGGATCGCGGTGATGGCCACGGTGGTGACGATGTCCTGCACCAGCGCGCCGCGCGAGAGGTCGTTGACCGGCTTGCGCAGGCCCTGGAGCACCGGGCCGACCGCCACGGCGCCCGCCGAGCGCTGCACGGCCTTGTACGTGTTGTTGCCGGTGTTGAGGTCCGGGAAGATCAGCACGCTCGCGCGGCCGGCCACCTCGGACCCGGGCAGCTTGGTCGCGGCGACCGAGGGCTCCACGGCCGCGTCGTACTGGATCGGCCCCTCGATCAACAGGTCGGGGCGCTGGTCGCGGACGATCTCGGTGGCCTTGCGGACCTTGTCCACGTCCGCGCCGCTGCCCGAGGTTCCGGTCGAGTACGAGAGCATCGCGATCCGCGGCTCGACCCCGAAGGCGGCGGCGGTGGCGGCCGACTGGACGGCGATGTCGGCGAGCTGCTCGGCATCGGGGTCCGGGTTGACGGCGCAGTCTCCGTAGACGAGGACCCGGTCGGCCAGGCACATGAAGAAGACCGAGGAGACGATCGAGGCCTCCGGCTTGGTCTTGATGATCTCGAAGGCCGGGCGGATGGTCGCGGCGGTGGAGTGCACGGAGCCGGAGACCATGCCGTCGGCCAGGCCCTCCTGGACCATCAGCGTGCCGAAGTAATTGACGTCGGTCACCACGTCGTTGGCCAGCTCCACGGTCATGCCCTTGTGGGCGCGGACCGTGGCGTAGTACTCGGCGAAACGTTCCCGCAGGGGGGAGGTCGCCGGGTCGATGAGCTGTGCGCCCGAGATGTCGATCCCGAGGTCGGCGGCCTTCTTCAGGATGGCCGGCTCCTCGCCCAGCAGGGTCAGGTCGCACACGCCCCGCCGCAGCACCACGTCCGCGGCGCGCAGCACGCGCTCCTCGGTGCCCTCGGGCAGCACGACGCGGCGCCGCTCGGAGCGGGCCCGCTCCAGCAGCTCGTGCTCGAACATCATCGGGGTGACGCGCTCGGAACGGGCCACCGACAGCAGGTCGCGCAGCTCGCCGGTGTTCACGTGCCGCTCGAAGAGGCCGAGGGCGGTCTCCAGCTTGCGCGGGGTCGCGGAGTTCAAGCGGCTCTGCAGCGCGAACAGTTCGGCGGCCGTCGGGAAGCTGTTGCCGGCCACCGACACCACGGGCGTGCCCGGCGCCAGCTTCGAGGCCAGCGTGAGGATGTCCGGGCCCGGGCGCTCGTTCAGGGTGAGCAGCACACCGGCGATCGGCGGGGTGCCCGAGGTGTGCGCGGCCAGGGCTCCGATGACCAGGTCGGAGCGGTCCCCGGGGGTGACGACCAGACAGCCGGGGGTCAGGGCGTTCAGGAAGTTCGGCAGCATGGCGCCGCCGAAGACGAAGTCCAGGGCGTCGCGGGCCAGCCCGGCATCGTCGCCGAGGAGCACCTCGCCGCCGAGGGCCCGGGTGATCTGGGCGACGGTCGGGGCGGAGAGCGACTTGTCGTCCGGCAGTACGTAGCAGGGCACGGGGAGCCGGGCGGCCAGCCGCTCGGCTATGACGTCGCGGTCCTCGGCGGCGACCCGGTTGACGACCATCGCGACGACGTGGCAGCCCAGGCTCTCGTACGCGCGATAGGCGTTGCGGGCCTCGGCGCGCACGGCCTCGGCGGGGTGCTTGACGCCGCCCACGACGGGAACGACGACCGCGCCCAGCTCGTTGGCGAGGCGCGCGTTGAGCGCGAGCTCGTCGGGCAGGTTGGTGTCGGCGTAGTCGGTGCCGAGGACCAGCATGACCTCGTACTCCCGCGCCACCCGGTGGTAGCGGTCGACCAGCCGCGAGACCAGCTCGTCGGTGCCCTTCTCGGCGAGGATCGCCGAGGCCTCGTGGTAATCCATGCCGTAGGCCGTGGCGGCGTCCTGGTCGATCCGGTAGCGGGCCTTGAGCAGATCGAAGAGCCGGTCGGGGCTGTCGTGGAGCAGCGGGCGGTAGACGCCGACCCGGCCTGTCTGCCGGGTCAGGAGCTCCATGATCCCCAGTTCGACGACCTGTCGGCCGTCCCCCCGCTCGATGCCGGTCACGTACACGCTGCGCGTCACGCGTGCTCTCCGTCCATGCTGTGAATGTCCATTTAGTGTGGCTTGGCCTCTTGACAATACCT
Organism: Streptomyces sp. cmx-11-4; assembly: GCA_049998195.1. Lineage (GTDB taxonomy): Bacteria > Actinomycetota > Actinomycetes > Streptomycetales > Streptomycetaceae > Streptomyces. The sequence continues at coordinate 363,063 of JAEBET010000001.1, read as the reverse complement.
CTGCCGGTGGATAGGACGCCCGCCGGGAAAGGGCCTGGCCGGAAGGGTCGAAAGGCCCGGCGGGCGGAGCGGCACAGGACGCGCGGCACCCCGTGCCCGTGGAACAATCGGACAGGCTTCCTCATTACGCCCTTCTTTACATGTACGGCAGGAGACACAGCACGATGCGTATCGGAGTTCTCACCGCGGGCGGCGACTGTCCGGGCCTCAACGCTGTCATCCGATCGGTCGTACACCGCGCCCTGGTCGGGCACGGAGACGAGGTCATCGGCTTCGAGGACGGCTTCAAAGGCCTCCTCGACGGCAACTTCCGCCCGCTCGACATCAATGCCGTCAGCGGCATCCTGGCCCGCGGCGGCACGATCCTCGGCTCGGCCCGCATGGAGCGCGCCCGTCTGCACGAGGCCGCCGAGAACGCGCAGGAACTGGCGAAGCGCTACGGCATCGACGCCCTCATCCCGATCGGCGGCGAGGGCACCCTGACCGCCACGCGGATGCTTTCGGACGCCGGGATGCCGGTCGTCGGCGTGCCGAAGACCATTGACAACGACATCTCCTCCACCGACCGCACCTTCGGCTTCGACACCGCCGTCATGGTCGCCACCGAGGCCATCGACCGCCTGAAGACCACCGCCGAGTCGCACCAGCGCGTCATGGTCGTCGAGGTCATGGGCCGCCACGCGGGCTGGATCGCCCTGGAGTCCGGCATGGCCGGCGGCGCCCACGGGATCTGCCTGCCCGAGCGCCCCTTCGAGGTGGACGCCCTGGTCAAGATGGTGGAGGAACGGTTCGCCCGCGGGAAGAAGTTCGCCGTCGTCTGCATCGCCGAGGGGGCGCACCCCGCCGAGGGCTCCATGCCGTACGAGAAGGGCGCCATCGACCAGTACGGCCACGAGCGCTTCGCCGGCATCGGCAACCGCCTGGCGGTCGAGCTGGAGCGACGCCTGGGCAAGGAGGCCCGCCCGGTCATCCTCGGCCACGTGCAGCGCGGCGGCACCCCCACCGCCTACGACCGGGTCCTCGCGACCCGCTTCGGCTGGCACGCCGTCGAGGCCGTCCACCGCGGCGACTTCGGCAACATGACCGCCCTGCGCGGCACCGACATCGTGATGGCCCCGCTGGCCTCGGCCGTCACCGAGCTGAAGACGGTCCCCGAGGACCGCATCTACGAGGCCGAGTCCGTCTTCTAGACGCCCCCCGGACGCGGGACTTCCGCCCCCGATCCGCCTGCCGGACGGCCCCGGTTCCGTCCCTCTCCAGGACGGGCCGGGGCCGCTGTGGCAGGTGTCCGGGCCGTCCGGATGCGTCCTACGCCGCACCACCGGCGATGCTCCAGAACCGGTCCACGATCTCGGCGAGGAACTCCCGCCCCGCGTCCCCGCTCCCGGCCTCGCCGCCGCTGCCCCAGCTGAGCGTCGCCACCATTCGCGACTGGTACTCGCCGTGCAGCCGCTCCAGCACCCGCTCCAGATGGGTCTTGGGGATCGGCAGCAGCTTGCCCAGCGGCTTCACGTACGCCTGCCAGCGCGTGGTGACCGCGCTGCGCAGCAGGTCCGCCAGCTCCTCCTGCTTGCCGGTGGCCGTCACGAACTGGGCCAGCGACAGCCCGAGCACCGTCGCCAGGGTGGCGGACTGGCGCTCGTTGCCCTTCCAGCGGCCGGTGTCCTCCATCTTCTGGTAGGCGTTCGCCTCCAGGCCGAGCCGCCGGGACAGCTCCTCCACGGCCAGCCCCCGGGAGATCCGGTGCTCCCGCAAGGTGACCGGCTCGGCAAGCAGCTCCCCGGGCGAACACCACAGGACGCCGGCGAGGGCCGTGAGCTCGGCCGAGGAGGGCGATATCTCGCCACGCTCCCAGGCCATCACGGTCTCGGGCGTGACGATCAGTCCGTACTGGGCACGCAGGCCATAAGCGACATGACCGGGGGCCATGCCCAGGGCCGCGCGCAGACGACGCGCGGCGGGGGCATTGAAAGGTGGGCTGGAGTGCACATGGCACACCGTAGGAGTGGCTGGGCATCGGCGCCTACAGACCAATCAAACAAGCCCATAACTCGTAGGAACATCCTAGGAAGTTATGGCATTTCTCCGGTTTTCCCGGCGACCGTCCGGTAATCGGTGCACCCGAAGATCGACTACACCGTACGGTTCCAGCCAGAGCCGGTCGGCGCAAGAGCCCTCACAGCTCTCACACATTGCCTTGACGTCAGCGTCAAGCAATACGGTCGGGCCATGCGCACCGGCGAACTGGCGGAGCGGGCCGGCACCAGCACCCGGACGCTCCGGTACGGGGAGGGGCCCAGGCCGGCCGCCTCAAGGTCGGGCAGATCGACGCGGACGGCGACCCCGCCACCGTCTCCCGGTACGGGGCGCTGTCCATGCCCACCCTGCTCGTCTTCCGCTACGGCCTGAACCAGATCGTCGCCAGCGGCGGGAGCGTCAGGCGCAGGCTCGCCGGGCGGCCCTGCGCGGGCACCGGCTCGGGCCGCACCGACTGCAGGTGACGCACCCCGCTGCCGCCGTACTGCTCCTGGTCGGTGTTGAGGACCTCCCGCCACAGCGGAACCTCCTGCGGCACCCCGACCCGGTATCCGTGCCGCACCACCGGAGAGAAGTTCGACACGCACAGCAGCTGAGAGCCGTCCTCGGCGTACCGCAGGAAGGCGAACACGTTGTCCTCGGCGGCGTCCGCCTCCACCCAGGAGAACCCCTCCGGCACGCTGTCCCGCTCCCACAGGGCGGGCGCCGCCGTGTACGTGCGGTTCAGGTCGCGCACGAGACTGCGCACGCCCCGGTGGTCACCGGCCGCCGAATAGGAGTCGTCCAGCAGCCACCAGTCCGGCCCGTACGCCTCCGACCACTCCGAACCCTGGGCGAACTCCTGACCCATGAAGAGCAGTTGCTTGCCGGGATGGGCCCACATGAAGCCCAGGTACGCCCGGTGCGAGGCCCGCCGCTGCCACCAGTCCTCCCCGGGCATCCTCGACACCAGCGAACCCTTGCCGTGCACCACCTCGTCGTGCGAGATCGGCAGCACGTAGTTCTCGCTGAAGGCGTAGATCATCCCGAAGGTCATGTCGTGGTGGTGGTACTTGCGGTGCACCGGCTCCTTCGACATGTAGCGCAGCGTGTCGTGCATCCAGCCCATGTTCCACTTCAGGCCGAAGCCCAGCCCGCCCGCGTCCGTCGGCCGCGTCACGCCCTCCCACGCCGTGGACTCCTCGGCGATCGTCACCACGCCCGGGCAGCGCCGGTACACGGTCGCGTTCATCTCCTGGAGCAGCGCCACCGCGTCCAGGTTCTCCCGCCCGCCGTGCTCGTTCGGCGTCCACTGGCCCTCGCTGCGCGAGTAGTCCAGGTAGAGCATCGAGGCCACCGCGTCCACGCGCAGCCCGTCCACGTGGAACTCCTCGCACCAGTACACGGCGTTGGCGACGAGGAAGTTGCGGACCTCCTTGCGGCCGTAGTCGAACTCCAGCGTCCCCCAGTCCGGGTGCGCGGCCCGCTGCGGGTCCTGGTGCTCGTACAGCGGCCGTCCGTCGAACTCGGCCAGCGCCCAGTCGTCACGCGGGAAGTGCGCGGGCACCCAGTCGACGATCACCCCGATCCCGGCCTGGTGCAGCGCGTCCACGAGGAGGCGGAAGTCGTCCGGGCCGCCCATCCGCGAGGTCGGCGCGTAGAAGCCGGTGACCTGGTAGCCCCAAGAGCCGCCGAAGGGGTGCTCGGCGACCGGCATCAGCTCCACGTGCGTGAAGCCGAGCTCCTTGACGTACCCCGGCAGCTGTTCGGCGAGCTGCCGGTACGAAAGCCCGGGCCGCCAGGAGGCCAGGTGCAGCTCGTAGACGGAGAAGGGGGCCTGGTGCGGAGCCCGGGCCCCGCGGCTGCCCATCCACTGCGCGTCCCCCCACTCGTAGGCGGAGGAGGTCACCCGGGAGGCGTTCGCCGGGGGCACCTCGGCGGAGCGGGCCATCGGGTCCGCGCGCAGGGTGTGACTGCCGTCGGGCCGCGTGATGTCGTACTTGTACAGCGCCCCGGCGCCCACGCCGGGCAGGAAGAGCTCCCACACGCCGCTGGCGCCGAGCGAGCGCATCGGGTGGGCGACGGAGTTCCAGTACGAGAAGTCCCCGCAGACGCGGACCCCCTGGGCGTTCGGCGCCCACACCGTGAACCGGGTGCCGGCCACGCCCTGGTGCTCCATCGGCTCGGCGCCGAGCGCCTTCCACAGCTGCTCGTGGCGGCCCTCGCCGATCAGGTGCAGGTCCAGGTCGCCGAGCGCGGGCAGGAACCGGTACGGGTCGTGGACCTCGATCTCGTCGCTGTCGTACGTGACGAGCAGCCGGTAGTCCGGCACCGCGGTCAGCGGCAGCAGGCCGGAGAACAGTCCGTCCCCGTCGTCGAAGAGCTCGGCCCGCAGTCCCTTGGCGACCACGGTGACCGCCTTGGCGTACGGGCGCAGCATGCGGAAGGCGACCCCGCCCCGCACGGTGCGGGCGCCCAGCACCGCGTGGGGGTCGTGGTGACGGCCCTCCAGCAGCCGGGCCCGTTCCTCCCCGTCGAGCGCGGGCGCCGGCCGGACCCCGTGCGGAGGGGCGGCGCTGCGGGCCCGGGGGGTGCGAGGTTTCTTGGCGGACGCCGGGACGGGTGCGGTTTCGTCGCGGACGGTCGGTGACGGCTGTCGTGCGGCGCTCACGCGAGCGGCCTCCTCGGGGGCTTCTGGCGGGATTGGGGATGGGGGGAGACGGAGCCGGGGGCGGGCGGGGTCGGCGGCACCCGGTGGGCGGGCCGCTGAGGTTCCGAGAGCCGCCGGATCGCGGCCATCGGGACGTGCAGCCAGTCGGGGCGGTGCCGGGACTCGTAGCGGGCCTCGTACACCGCCTTGTCGGTCTCGTACGCGCGCAGCAGCACGGGATCCTCGCGGGGGTCGCGGCCCGTGGTGCGGGCGTAGCCCTCGCAGAAGGCGGCCCGGCAGTCGTCCGCCCAAGCGGGGGCGAACGGACGGTGCGAGCGGGCGGCGTAGTCGAAGGAGCGCAGTATTCCGGCGATGTCGCGCACGGCCGGTTCGGGGCGGCGCCGGTCGGCCAGCGGCCGGGCCGGCTCACCCTCGAAGTCGATCAGCGACCAGGAACCGTCGAGGGTGCGCAGGGTCTGACCCAGATGGAGGTCCCCGTGGATCCGCTGGGCCGGCACCCCGGCTCCGCGGGAGGCGGCCAGTGCGTCGAAGGCCCCCCGGAGCCCCGCCTCGTAGGGCCGCAGCGCGGCCACCTCCCGGGCGGTGGCGGCCAGCCGGGCCGTCATCCCGGCGGCGAGCCGGGCGGTCTGCTCCGGGCCGAGCGCGACGGTGGGCAGGGCGGCCGCGAGCGCGCTGTGCACCTCGGCGGTGGCCCGGCCCAGCGCGTGCGCCTCGGCGGTGAAGTCCTCCCCCGCGCCGAGCCGGCGCAGCGCGAGCTGCCAGCCGTCGTCGGAGCCGCGCAGGTAGGGCTGCAGCACGCCCAGGGTCAGCGGCTCGCTGCCGGGCAGCTCCGCCTCGTACCAGGCGACGGGGGCCGGGACGCGGGCGCAGCCGGCGGCGGCCAGGGCTCTGGGCAGCTCCAGGTCCGGGTTGACCCCCGGGCCGACCCGCCGGAACACCTTGAGGATGTACGCATCCCCGTAGATCAGCGAGGAGTTGGTCTGCTCGCCGGACAGCGGCCGCGGGGTGAGCCCGGCCGGGACCGGCGCGTCCGGGTCCCGCTCGAACCGCAGCGGGCCGAGCACGCCGGGGGAGCGCAATCGTTCCATCAGCATCGACGCGAGCCGGGGGTCGCCCAGCCCCTCGTACACCGCCCGGCCCGCGTACGGGCCCTCCTGCGGGTGGCCGATCAGCGTGTGGGCGAGCGCGGGGGGCAGGGACGGGCGGATGCCCAGCAGGAGCTGGTAGCAGTCCCCGTCGACGTCGAGGAGCAGGTGCAGCAGTCCGGGGACGGACCCCGGTGGCAGCAGTTCGGCCGCCGAGACGGTCCTGAGCGTGCCGATCGCCCGTCCCTTGCCCGCGAACCAGCGCTGAGTGGGCAGCCAGGTCCGCAGCATCGGTTCCAGCGGGCCGATCCCGGTGAGCAGGGCGGCCCGGTCGGCCGTGAGCCGGCTCCGGGCGGATGCAGCCTCCGACATGGCGTCGCGTCCTTTCCCCGGGCCGTCACAGAATGCGCAGAGTGTCCCGGATGTGCGGCAGTTGCTTCTCCGGTAAGTGCGAGTGTCGGGTCAGGATGATCCGTACAGGGGCGGGCGATTGACCCATTCGCGTGCTGCCCGCCCCGTACCCGGCGTGCTGGACGTGCCCTAGTCGGCGCGCTGCTCGCCGCGTTGCTCGGCGCGCAGCCGGAACCAGTAGAAGCCGTGTCCCGCCAGGGTCAGCAGGTACGGCCACTCGCCGATCGGCGGGAAGCGCACGTCACCCGTGAGCTCCAACGGGACCCGCCCGTTGAACGACCGCAGATCCAGCTCGGTGGGCTGCGCGAAGCGCGAGAAGTTGTGCACGCACAGCACCAGGTCGTCCCCGAACTCGCGCAGGAACGCGAGAACCGCCGGGTTGGACGAGGGCAGTTCGGTGTACGAGCCGAGTCCGAAGGCGGGGTTCGCCTTGCGGACTTCGATCAGCCGCCGGGTCCAGTGCAACAGTGAGGAGGGCGATGCCATCGCGGCCTCGACATTGGTGACCTGGTACCCGTGGACCGGGTCCATGATGACCGGCAGGTTCAGCCTGCCCGGATCGCAGGAGGAGAAACCGGCGTTGCGGTCCGGAGTCCACTGCATCGGCGTGCGGACCCCGTCGCGGTCGCCCAGCCAGATGTTGTCGCCCATGCCGATCTCGTCGCCGTAGTAGAGCACCGGCGAGCCCGGCAGGGACAGCAGCAGGGCGGTGAACAGCTCCATCTGGTTGCGGTCGTTGTCCAGGAGCGGGGCGAGGCGGCGCCGGATGCCGATGTTGGCCCGCATCCGCGGGTCCTTGGCGTACTCGGCGTACATGTAGTCGCGCTCTTCGTCCGTGACCATCTCGAGGGTCAGCTCGTCGTGGTTGCGCAGGAAGATGCCCCACTGGCAGCGGTCCGGGATCGCCGGGGTCTTGGCCAGGATTTCGGAGACCGGGTAGCGCGACTCTCTTCGTACGGCCATGAAGATGCGCGGCATGACGGGGAAGTGGAACGCCATGTGGCACTCGTCCCCGCCCTTCGCGAAGTCCCCGAAGTAGTCGACGACGTCCTCGGGCCACTGGTTGGCCTCGGCGAGCAGCACGGTGTCGGGGTAGTGCGCGTCGATCTCCTCCCGCACCCGCTTGAGGAGCCGGTGGGTGCGGGGCAGGTTCTCGCAGTTGGTGCCCTCCTCGGCGAACAGGTAGGGCACGGCGTCCAGCCGGAAGCCGTCGATGCCGAGGTCCAGCCAGAAGCGCAGGGCGGAGAGCACCTCCTCGACGACGGCCGGGTTCTCGTAGTTCAGGTCCGGCTGGTGCGAGAAGAAGCGGTGCCAGTAGTACTGCTTGCGTACGGGGTCGTACGTCCAGTTCGAGGTCTCGGTGTCGATGAAGATGATGCGGGCGTCCTGGTACTGCTTGTCGTTGTCCGCCCACATGTAGTAGTCGCCGTACGGACCGTCCGGGTCCTTGCGGGACTGCTGGAACCACTCGTGCTGGTCGCTGGTGTGGTTCATGACGAAGTCGATGATCACCCGCATGCCGCGCTGGTGCGCGGCATCCACGAACTCGACGAAGTCGGCGAGGTCGCCGAACTCGGGGAGCACGGAGGTGTAGTCGGAGACGTCGTAGCCGCCGTCGCGCAGCGGCGAGGCGAAGAACGGCGGCAGCCAGAGGCAGTCGACGCCGAGCCACTGCAGGTAGTCCAGCTTGGCCGTGAGCCCCCTGAGGTCCCCCACGCCGTCGCCGTTGCTGTCGTGGAAGGAGCGGACCAGGACCTCGTAGAAGACGGCCCGCTTGAACCAGTCGGGGTCGCGGTCCTTGGCGGGGGTGTCCTCGAACGTGTCGTGGACGGGATCGTTGATCATCATGTGGTGGGTGACCCTCCGGTGGGCGGGGACGGTCGCAGAGCGGCCAGCACGTGCGCGGGCGTGCGGCCCGGCTCTAGGCGCACGTAGTTCGCCCTGCCCCAGTGATAGGTCTCGCCGGTGAGCTCGTCGCGCACCGCGAGGGACCCGTGCCAGTCGAGGCCGAGTACCGGCATGTCCAACGAGACCGTCGCCTCCTGGGTGTGGTGCGGATCGAGGTTGACGACCACCAGTACGGCATTGGCGCCGGCGTGCTTCGAATAGGCGATCACCTGTTCGTTGTCGGTCGAGTGGAAGTGGATGTCGCGCAGCTGCTGGAGGGCCGGGTTGCGCCGGCGCATCCGGTTCAGCGCGGTGATCAGCGGGGCGATGGTGCGGCCCTCGCGGTCCGCCGCCGCCCAGTCGCGCGGCCGGAACTCGTACTTCTCGGAGTTGAGGTACTCCTCGCTGCCCTCCCGCGCCGGGGTGTTCTCGCAGAGCTCGTACCCGGCGTAGACCCCCCAGGCGGGGGACAGGGTGGCGGCGAGCACCGCCCGCACCTCGAAGGCGGGACGGCCGCCCTGCTGCAGGTACGCGTGGAGGATGTCCGGGGTGTTGACGAAGAAGTTCGGCCGCATGACGGAGGCCGACCGGGTGCCGGCGAGCTCGGTCAGGTACTCGGTGAGCTCGGCCTTGGTGTTGCGCCAGGTGAAATACGTGTAGGACTGCTGGAAGCCGACGGCGGCCAGGGCGCGCATCATCGCCGGGCGGGTGAAGGCCTCGGCCAGGAAGATCACGTCCGGGTCGGACTTGTTGATGTCCGCGATCACCTTCTGCCAGAAGGACACGGGCTTGGTGTGCGGGTTGTCCACCCGGAAGATGCGCACGCCGTGGTCCATCCAGTACCGCAGGATCCGGCAGGTCTCCTCGACGATCCCGGCCATGTCCGCGTCGAAGTGGATCGGGTAGATGTCCTGGTACTTCTTCGGCGGGTTCTCGGCGTACGCGATCGTCCCGTCGGCGCGGTGGCGGAACCACTGCGGGTTCTTCTCCACCCACGGGTGGTCGGGGGAGCACTGGAGGGCGAAGTCCAGGGCGATCTCCAGACGCAGGTCGCGGGCGCGGGCGACGAAGGCGTCGAAGTCCTCGATGGTCCCGAGGTCGGGGTGGACCGCGTCGTGGCCGCCCTCGGTGGAGCCGATGGCCCACGGCACGCCCGGGTCCCAACTCCCCGCGGACAAAGTGTTGTTCGGGCCCTTGCGGTAGGTGGAGCCGATCGGGTGGATCGGTGGCAGGTACACCACGTCGAAACCCATCGCGGCGATCGCCGGCAGCCGCTCGGCGGCGGTCCGGAAGGTCCCGCTGACCGGCACCTCGCCCGGTTCGACGACCGCCCCCTCCGACCGGGGGAACATCTCGTACCAGGAGCCGAAGAGGGCCCGCTTGCGCTCGACCAGCAGCGGCAGCGGCTTGGCTACGGTGACCAGCTCGCGCAGCGGCTTCTTCGCGAGCGCGGCGTCCACGGCGGGGTCGAGGGCGGCCGCGTACCGTACGGCGACCTCCCGGTCCTCGTCCCGCATGGCGTCGGCGGCGGCCAGGACCGCCTCGCGGCCGTCGCGCTTGGGGATCCTGGCGGCGGCTCGGGCGTAGAGCTCGGCGCCTTCGAGGAGGGTGAGGCCGGTGTCGATCCCGGCGGGGATCTTGATCGCGGCGTGGGCCCGCCAGGTGGCCACCGGGTCGCTCCACGCCTCGACGGTGTACGTCCACCTCCCCTCGGCCTCGGCGGAGACCCGCGCCCCCCACCGGTCGGTGCCGGGGGCGAGCTCGCGCATCGGCACGGGGGGCCGCAGCCGCCCGGTCGGGTCACGGAGCACGATGTGCGCGTTGACCGCGTCGTGTCCCTCGCGGAACACGGTTGCGGAGATCTCGAAGACTTCGTCCACGACCGCCTTGGCGGGTCTGGCGCCGCAGTCGACGGCAGGGCGGACGTCCAGCACGGGAATGCGACCGATCATGATGGGATCACCTGGGGGCAGTTCGCAGGGCTCGGTGACAACAGGCCAGCCGGTATCGAGGCTGGTAGTGCACGCTCTGTTCGCTCTGTTTCTAGCCGCTCGGTGGACGGCTGGGCTGCGGGCATGGCCGCTCCTGTCCGCGTTCACTCGGGTGGCGGGAGAGGTTGGGGGCGGGTGCGCCGTGCATGTACCACGTGTACCCGGTGAGCCCTTCCCACTCTCTCCCCGCGCAATCCGCGCCCTTGGTTAACTACTCGTACGTAGTGGCACGGCCAATACCAAGCCCCGGGTCGACATCCGCCCGGGCTCCGTCAAGTCGCGCAGGACTACCTGATGTAGCGACACCCATCACGAGACCCACCTGTCACCCGACCCGCGCCGGGACCCTCAGGCCACAGGATCAAACGTGCAGGAAACGGACAGACCGCGAATGCCCTCGTACGGCTGTACGGGTACGTGGTCCCGCCGAAGTTGGCCGGTCTCGCACCACCGGACCCGCGGGGGCCGTCCGATACGGACACCCAAAATCCCAAGGAGTGGGACGGCGCGACACGGGTATGCCCTGCGCGGCACCTGACACCGGCCGCCCGCGGCGGCCCCGGGCGCCATGGTCCTCGGGGCGGTGGCGGCGCTAGCCTTCCGGGGGTGATGCGCGGATGCACAGCGTGGTGCGGCCGCCCCGATCCGCAATCCCCTGCGAAGGTGGAACGTGTGAAGGCTATCCGTCGATTCACCGTGCGCCCCGTCCTTCCCGAGACCCTGCTGCCGCTCACCGGCCTCGCGCGCAATCTGCGCTGGTCGTGGCACGCCGAGACCCGTGAACTCTTCCAATCCGTCGACCCCGAGGGCTGGCAGGCCGCAGGCGGCGATCCCGTCCGCCTGCTCGGCGCCGTGTCCGCCGCCCGGCTCGCGGAACTCGCCGGCGACCGCCGCTTCCTGCGGCGGCTCGCCGTCGTCGCCGCCGACCTCGATGACTACGTGAACGGCGGGAGGTGGTACCAGAGCCAGGAGAACGGTGCGGAACTGCCCGCCGGCATCGCCTATTTCTCCCCCGAGTTCGGCATCACCGCCGCCCTGCCCCAGTACTCCGGCGGCCTCGGCATCCTCGCCGGGGACCACCTGAAGGCCGCCAGCGACCTGGGCGTCCCGCTCATCGGCGTGGGACTGCTCTACCGGCACGGCTACTTCCGCCAGTCGCTCTCGCGCGACGGCTGGCAGCAGGAGCACTATCCCGTCCTCGACCCCAACGAACTCCCGCTCGCCCTGCTCCGCCAGGACGACGGCTCCCCGGCCCGCGTCAGCCTGACCCTCCCCGGCGGACGCGCCCTGCACGCGCACATCTGGCAGGCCCGAGTCGGCCGCGTACCGCTGCTGCTCCTGGACTCCGACGTCGAGGACAACGACGCCCCGGCCCGCGAGGTGACCGACCGGCTCTACGGCGGCGGCAGCGACCACCGGCTGCTCCAGGAGATGCTGCTGGGCATCGGCGGGGTCCGGGCCGTGCGCACGTACTGCGCGATCACCGGGCATCCCGACCCGGAGGTCTTCCACACCAACGAGGGACACGCCGGCTTCCTGGGGCTCGAGCGCATAAGGGAACTGGAGCGGGAGCAGGGGCTCGGCTTCGACGCCGCCGTCGAGGCGGTGCGCGCCGGCACCGTGTTCACCACGCACACCCCCGTCCCGGCCGGCATCGACCGCTTCGAGCGGGCTCTGGTGGCCCGGCACTTCGGCGAGGGCGGGGAACTGGCCGGCGTCCCGGTCGAGCGGATCCTGGAGCTGGGTGCGGAGAACTATCCCGGCGGCGACCCCGGCGTGTTCAACATGGCCGTGATGGGACTGCGCCTGGCGCAGCGCGCCAACGGCGTGTCCACCCTGCACGGCGCGGTCAGCCGGGAGATGTTCGCCGGGCTGTGGCCCGGCTTCGACCCGTCCGACGTGCCCATCACCTCCGTCACCAACGGGGTGCACGCCCCCACCTGGGTGGCCCCGGAGGTCGTCCGGCTGGGCGCCCGCCAGATCGGCGCCGGGCGGACGGAGGACGCGCTGTCCGTCGGCGGCTCCGCGCGCTGGGACGCCGTCGCCGACATCCCGGACCAGGACGTGTGGGACCTGCGCCGGGTGCTGCGCGAGCAGCTGGTCCAGGAGGTACGGGAGCGGCTGCGGGCTTCCTGGCGCCAGCGCGGGGCCGCCGACGCCGAACTGGGCTGGGTGGACTCCGTCCTCGACCCGGACGTGCTCACCATCGGCTTCGCCCGGCGCGTGCCCTCGTACAAGCGGCTCACGCTGATGCTGCGGGACCCGGACCGGCTGCGCAGGCTGCTGCTCGACCCGGACCGGCCGGTGCAGATCGTGGTCGCGGGCAAGGCGCACCCGGCGGACGACGGCGGCAAGCGGCTCGTGCAGGAACTGGTGCGGTTCTCGGACGACCCGCGGGTGCGCCACCGGATCGTCTTCCTGCCCGACTACGGCATGGCCATGGCGCAGAAGCTCTACCCGGGCTGCGACGTCTGGCTGAACAACCCGCTGCGGCCGCTGGAGGCCTGCGGCACCAGCGGGATGAAGGCGGCCCTGAACGGCTGCCTCAACCTGTCCGTGCTGGACGGGTGGTGGGACGAGTGGTTCGAGCCGGACTTCGGCTGGGCCATCCCGACGGCCGACGGGATCGGGACGGACGAGGAGCGGCGCGACGACCTGGAGGCGAACGCCCTCTACGAGCTGATCGAGGGCCGGGTCGCGCCCCGGTTCTACGACCGGGTCGGGCGCACCGGGCTTCCGGTGCGGTGGATCGAGATGGTCCGGCGCACGCTGGCCTCGCTCGGGCCCAAGGTGCTCGCCGGGCGGATGGTGCGGGAGTACGTGGAACGGCTCTACACCCCGGCCGCACGTGCCCACCGCGCCCTCGCCCCCGAGGCGGCGCGGGACCTCGCCTGGTGGAAGGGCCGGGTCCGGGCGGCCTGGCCGCGCGTCGGCGTCGAGCACGTCGAGGCCCTCGCCGCGGCCCCGGTCAACGGCACGGCCGAGCTGGGGGCCACCCTCACGCTGCGCGTGCACGTGACGCTGGACGCGCTGCTGCCCGAGGACGTGGAGGTGCAGGTCTTCGCCGGGCGGGTGGACCCGCAGGACGTGATCCGGGACGGGCGGACCTTCCCGCTCAAGCCGGCCGCCGGGCCGGACCTGGAGGGGCGCTGGGTGTACGAGGGCCCGCTCGCCCTCGACCGTACGGGGCCCTTCGGCTACACGGTCCGCATCCTGCCGGCGCACCCGCTGCTGGCGAGCCCGGCTGAACTGGGGCTGGTCGCGGCGCCGGTGGACACGGACGCGGGAGGCGGCGTACTCCTGCGCTGACGCGGGGCTCCGCGGTGCGGGGGCGGGCGGCGGATCCACGGCCGCCCGCCCCCGCGCACGTGCGGCGGGCCTCCCGGGTGAACCTCCGGGGTGCTGGGCCTGTCGATCGTTTTTGCATACTCCTCCGCTTTTACGCTGCCCGGGGACGGCACCGGACGCCACCGGCCCCTGCACCCGCAGACCCGAGGAACGGACTTCCCCATGCGTCTTCGCACCACCGCCGCCGTGTTCGCCGGCGCTCTCGCGCTCGCCCTGCCCACCGCCGGCCCGGCGCTCGCCGATGACGACGGCGGGCGCGGCCTCGGCACGCTGCACTACCGGTTCGTCGAGGAGGACGGGGGTGAGCGCCGCGAGCGGATCCGTCCCGCGGACAACGACACCTGCTACCTGCTGACGCACACCTCCAGCAGTGAGCCCGCCGTCGACGTGGTCAACCAGACGAGGTCGCGGGCCTTGCTCTACGAGAACCGGGGCTGCTCCGGCAAGGCGGAGCGGGTCCTGGAGCCGGGCCAACGGGCGCGGAACGTGGAGGTCATCGCGGTCTTCTTCCGGCCGGTCGACGGCCGTGGCGACGGTCACGGTGACGGTGGAGGCGGCGAGGGCGGCGAGGGAGGCGAGGGCGGCGAGGGAGGCGACGGCCGCGGCGACCAGGGCCGCGGCGACCAGGGCCGCGGCGACCAGGGCGGTGCGGGCGAGGACGGCGCCGGTGAGGGCGGTGGCGGCAACTGGGACCAGGGCGGCCGCGGCGAGACCGGCCGGGAGGACGGTGCCGCCGACACCGGCGAGCGGGCCGCAGAGGCCGAAGGGGACCTCTTCACCGAGATCTTCCGCTCGATCGGCTGACCGCCGGGCCCGGCAGGGGAGCACGTCGGGGGCTGGTGGTCCCTGCGGGGCACGGTCCAATGGAACAGGGCCGCCCGGGGAGGTCTTCTCCCGGGCGGCCCCGTGGTCATGCGGGTTCAGCAGGTGCTCGCATCACCCCGGTGGGGGTCAGAAGGTGAGCTTCCAGCTGTTGATGTAGCCGGTGTCCAGGCTGGCCAGGTCGGCGACCCGCAGCTTCCACACACCCTGGGCGACCTCGGAGGAGGCGTTCACGGTGAAGGACTGGACGATGTTGTCCGCGCTGCCGCCGGTGCGGTTGCGCAGGTTGTAGACGGTGCCGTCCGGGGCGATGAGGTCGACCTTGAGGTCACCGACGTAGGTGTGGACGATGTTGACGTCCACCTTGAGGGTGCTCGGGGCGTTGCCCGTGCGGGTCACCGTGATCGGCGACTCGACCGTGGCGTTGTCCGTGATCCGGTAGTCGGCCAGGTTCTCGAACACGTTCTGCTGGCCGGTGCCGACCGTCCAGGTGAAGGACGCCGTACCGGTCTGGTTCTGCGAGTCGGTCACGGTGACGGTCACGTTGGACGTGCCCGCCGTGGTGGCCGTGCCCGAGATCAGGCCGGTGGAGGAGTTGATCGACAGCCCGGCCGGCAGGCCGGTCGCCGCGTAGCTCAGCGCACCCGGATTCGTGCTGGTGGCCTGGACCTGCAGGCTGACAGCGGTGTTGATCTGGGTGGTCTGGTTGGCGATCGCGCTGACCGTCACACCGTTGACGATGCGGGGTCCGACGGCGACGCCGGCCCAGGCGTTGGCGACGTTGTTGTAGATCGTGGAGCCCTGACCGTAGAGGTCGGCGGCGGCCTTCAGCGTCTGCACGCGGGCGTCGGCGTAGTTGGTGTTCGACTTGAAGTAGCCGACCGTCAGCGCGCGGAACCAGATCTTCGAGGCGGCGTCCCGGCCGATCGCGGTGACGGGCAGGCCGTCCGCGGTGGGCGAGTCGTAGCTCACGCCGTTGACGACCTTGGCGCCCGAGCCCTCGGAGGCCAGGTAGTACCAGTGGTTGGCCGGGCCCGAGGAGTAGTGGACGTCGATGGAGCCGATGCCCGAGTACCAGCTGTCCTTGGACGAGCCGTCCTTGCTCGGCTTGTCCATGTAGCGCAGCGGGGTGCCGTTGCCGCGGATGTCGATCTTCTCGCCGACCAGGTAGTCGCCGACGTCCTGCGGGTTGTTGGCGTAGAACTCGACGGCCGCCGCCATGATGTCGGAGGTCGCCTCGTTCAGGCCGCCGGGCTCACCGCTGTACGTCATGTTGCCGGTGACCGAGGTGAGGCCGTGGGTCATCTCGTGCGCGGCCACGTCGGTGGAGGTGAGCGGCTTGGCGTTGCCGTCACCGTCGCCGTAGGTCATGCAGAAGCAGGAGTCCTGCCAGAAGGCGTTCACGTAGTTGTTGCCGTAGTGGACGCGGGTGTACGGGGAGACCCCGTCGTTGCGCAGGCCGTTGCGGCCGTGCACGTTCTTGTAGTAGTCCCACGTCACCTGCGCGCCGTAGTGGGCGTCGGCGGCGGCCGTCTCCAGGTTGGCCGGCAGGCCGTTGCCCCACGTGTCGTCCGGGCCGGAGAAGAGCGTTCCGGTACCGGAGGTGCCGCGGTTGAGGTTGTACGTCTTGTGGTTGCCGCGGGTGGCGTCGGTCAGGTTGTAGGTGCTGCCCGACTGCGAGGTCCCGAGGGTGACCTGGCCGCTGTACATGGTGTTGCCGGTGCCGGTCTCGACGGCCTGCCACTCGGTGATCTTGGCGCCGGTCTTGGCGTTGGTCACCACGTGCAGCTCGTTCGGCGTGCCGTCGTGCTGGAGGCCCCCGACGACGGTCTCGAACGCGAGGACCGGAACACCCTCGGCGGCCCAGATCACCTTGCGGGCGCTCTTGGAGGGCTTCGCCTCCTTGGAGCCCTCGGCGTTCGCGGCGGAGACCGCCTGGCTCTCCGCGGCCGCCGGGGTCACCGAGGCGGTGGTGTCGGCGACCTTGATCTCGTGCTGGGTGGCCTTGGTCACGCTCTTGGTGACGCCGCCCTTGGCGTGGACCGTCAGGTCGCCGCCGAGGACGGGCAGACCGTCGTAGGTCCGCTCGTAGGTGGTGTGCGTGGTGCCGTCCGCATCCTGGACGACATCGCGGACGACCAGCTTCTCGCCGCCGCCGAGGCCGAGCGCCTTGGCTGCCTGCACGGTGGTCGAGTTGGCCTCGGCGAGGAGCGTCGCACGCTCCGAAGCGCTGAGTACGCGGTTGGCCGCGCCCGGGTTGGGCTGGGCGGCCGTGCGGGCCTGTGACGCGGTGGCGTCGGCGGTGGCGGTGCCGGTCTGTATACCTACGGCGAGCAGGGCTGCCGCGGCTACGAGCGCGCCGGCCGCGGTGGCTCGCCTCTGGGGGGTGGACCTCAACGCAGACTCCTTCTGCAAGGGGGGTTCCGGACGGCTGGGTGGGCCTCCGGGCAGAACAGGGCTGGTGCGGGAACGGTCGAAGAGTGCCAGTTGGCCGTCGCAATGTCAGGAGCGCGTCAAAAGGTTGGCCGGAAACGGTTCGTTCTCCGATGAGACGTATCCGGTATCCGGACCATTCACCTTTGCGTGCGAAAGAGGGTTCCGATATTCGGAACGGCTGATACCGGTTGCTAACACTTGAGCAACAAGAGGTTGGGTTGCCTCAATCGGCATTTACCGTACGGGTGTTTGTCGTACTGTTTCCCGGTGCGACAGTCGTCCGTTGCCTGGGGAAGCCATGGACGCTCGCCACTGCCATAGACCACGTGCCAGGGGGGCCCATGAGGCATGTCCATTTTCCGGCGCAAAGAGTGGCCAGGGCGGCCCGTGGGTCGTCGGTGCCCGCACGGCGCCTCGGTGACAAGGCCCGCTGGTACCTGCCCGCCGCCGTGAGCGCCGACTTCCTCGGCGCCGCCGTGCCCGTGGGACTCGTCTTCGCCGCAGCGCAGCAGGTCCGGCCCCTGTACTGCGCCCTGGCCGCCGCCGTGGCGTGGACCGGGGTGCAGGCGCTTCGCCGGCGGTACGCGGTCCGGGCGCTCGGGGAGTCCCGCGGTGTGCTGCCCGTGGTGCACGACTGGCTGATTCTGATCGGCGTGCTGGCCGTGGCCCGCGTGGTGACCGAGGAGGACACGCCCCGGCTGTCCGCTCTCGGAGCCCTGCTGCCCGCCCTGCTGATCACCGTAGCCTGCCACAAGCTGACCTACCGCCACCTCTCGGCGGCCCGCCGCGAGGCCCAGGCCGTCAGCCGGGTCCTGGTGGTGGGCGAGCCCGACGCCGCCGAGGACGTCATCGCGCACCTGGCCGCGCGCACCGACCACCCGTACGTCGTCGTCGGCGTGGTCCCGGTCGGCGCCGGAGCCCTCACCAGCGGGGTGCCGGTAGCGGCCCGCCTCGACGCGGGGATGCCGCAGGCGTCGAACGGTGACTCCGCCGCCGTGCTCGGCGCCGTCCGCAGCCACAACGCCGACCTGGTGCTGGTGGCCCCCGGCGCGCGGATCTCGGGGGAGCGGCTGCGCCGGGTCGCCTGGGCCCTGCACGACGCCGGACTGGAACTCGCGGTCTTCCCCGGTCTGGTGGAGGTCTCCGTCAAGCGGCTGGAGACCCTGTCCGCGGGCGGGCTCGCCGTGCTGCGGGTCGCGCCGCCGGTCAGCCGGGGCGTGCAGACCCTGCTCAAGTCGGTTCTGGACCGGGTGGGGGCGGCCGCGGGGCTGCTGGTGCTCGCCCCGTTCTTCCTCGGCATCGTCCTGGCGATACGTTTCGGCTCGCGCGGCCCCGCCTTCTACCGGCAGCGGCGCATCGGCCGCGACGGGGTCCCGTTCGTCATGTGGAAGTTCCGCACCATGGTGGTGGACGCCGACGCCCGCAAGGCGGAGCTGGCCGGGCACAACGAGAACGACGGCCTGATGTTCAAGATGCGCCGCGACCCCCGGGTGACCCGGGTGGGCCGGCTGCTGCGCCGCACCTCCATGGACGAACTGCCGCAGCTGATCAACGTCCTGACCGGAGACATGTCGCTGGTCGGCCCGCGCCCGCCGCTGCCGGAGGAGGTGGCGAAGTACGACGAGGTCGAGCTGCGCCGGCTCACCGTCCGGCCCGGGATGACGGGGCTGTGGCAGATCAGCGGGCGCTCCGACCTGTCCTGGGATGAAACGATTCAGCTGGATTTGCAGTACGTCGACAACTGGTCCTTCACCAGTGACGTCGACGTGATGGGCCGTACGCTCCGCGCCGTCGTCGACGGCCGCGGAGCGTACTGAGGGGCCCGTGTGGGATCAGCCGTTCCGCTGCTGCTGCTCGCGCCGCCACCACGCGTAGGTGGCCGCGATGCCGTCCCGCAGCGGGACGGCGGGCTTCCAGCCGAGCGAGGTCAGCCGGCCGACGTCCAGCAGCTTGCGCGGGGTCCCGTCCGGCTTGGAGGTGTCCCAGGCGAGCCGACCCCCGAAGCCGGTCACCTCGGCGACGGTCTCGGCCAGCTCCCGGATCGTCAGGTCCTCGCCGCAGCCGATGTTGACGGGCTCGTCGCCGTCGTAGTCGTTCAGCAGCACCGCACACGCGGCGGCGAGGTCGTCCACGTGCAGGAACTCGCGGCGCGGCGTGCCGCTGCCCCACAGCGTGACCTCGTCGCGGCCCTCGGCGGCGGCCTCGTGGAAGCGCCGGATGAGGGCGGGCAGCACGTGCGAGGACTCGAGGTCGAAGTTGTCGCCCGGGCCGTAGAGGTTCGTCGGCATGGCCGAGATGTACGAGGCCCCGTACTGCTTGCGGTACGACTGGACCTGCACGATGCCGGCGATCTTCGCCAGGGCGTAGGCCTCGTTGGTCGGCTCCAGCGGGCCGGTCAGCAGGGCGTCCTCGCGGATGGGCTGCGGGGCCAGCTTCGGGTAGATGCAGGACGACCCGAGGAACAGCAGCCGGCCCACGCCGGCGGCGTGCGCGCCGCCGATCACGCTGAGCTGGATCTGCAGGTTCTCCTCGAGGAACTGCACCGGGTACGTGCTGTTGGCCATGATCCCGCCGACCTTCGCGGCGGCCAGCACCACGGCGTCCGGGCGGACGTCCGCCAGGTACGCGGCGGTCGCGGCGGCATCCCGCAGATCGAGGTCGGCGCGGCCCCGGGTGAGCACCTCGTGCCCGTCGGCGGTGAGCCGGCGGGCGACCGCGGACCCCACGAGGCCGCGGTGGCCCGCGACGAAGACGCGGGCGTGCGGGGGCAGGAGCGGCAGCGAACTTGTCATACCGCCGATGATGCCAGTCCGCTCCCGCGGGGGTGGCGGCAGTCCGGCCCCGGCGGGCCCGGGCCCCGCCGGGGCGCCCCCGCACGGACCCGCGTGGTTGCGCCGCCGCGCTCCCGGGCCGGGCGGACCGGGTCCGGCGCGCGCCGCTCGGGGCGCGCCGGCCTGCTCCGTGCCCGGTTGCCGCCGGCGCGTTGGAGTGCGCGGCATCCGCTGTCATAGTGGGCGGAAGCGGCGTGTACGGTACGCATCCAGCCCCCGGACCCGGCCGCCACGGCCAGGCCGGCCGGAGACGTCCGCGCGGAACCGCGACCGCCGGGCCACAGGGCCGCCGGAACTCGCACACCCCGCAGCCCCCGGAGGGCACGGGCACGCCCGGCACAACGGAACACAACGCATCCCAGGGGGACCGCATGGGCAAGACCGCACTGATCACCGGCGTCACCGGGCAGGACGGCTCGTACCTCGCCGAGCTGCTGCTCTCCAAGGGCTACACGGTGCACGGACTGGTGCGGCGCTCCTCCAGCTTCAACACGGAGCGGATCGACCACGTCTACCAGGACCCGCAGACCGCCAACCGGTCCTTCGTCCTGCACCACGCCGACCTCTCCGACGGCGTGGCCCTGGTGAACCTGCTCCGTGAGATACGGCCCGACGAGGTCTACAACCTCGGCGCCCAGTCCCACGTCCGCGTCTCCTTCGACGCGCCCCTCTACACCGGCGACGTGACCGGCCTCGGCGCGCTGCGGCTGCTGGAGGCCATCCGGGCCAGCGGGGTCGACACCCGCATCTACCAGGCCTCGTCCTCCGAGATGTTCGGCGCCACCCCGCCCCCGCAGAACGAGGGCACCCCGTTCCACCCGCGCAGCCCGTACGGCGCCGCCAAGGTGTTCGCGTACTGGACCACGGTGAACTACCGCGAGGCGTACGACATGTTCGCCGTCAACGGGATCCTCTTCAACCACGAGTCCCCGCGCCGCGGCGAGACCTTCGTGACCCGCAAGATCACCCGCGCGGTCGCCCGCATCAAGGCCGGCCTTCAGGAGAAGCTCTACCTCGGCAACCTCGACGCGGTCCGCGACTGGGGCTACGCCCCCGAGTACGTGGACGCCATGTGGCGGATGCTCCAGCAGGACGAGCCCACCGACTACGTCGTCGCCACCGGGGTGGCCGCGACCGTCCGCGAGTTCGTCGAGGCCTCCTTCACGCACGCGGGTCTCGACTGGAACGAGCACGTTCGCTACGACCCCAAGTACGAGCGCCCCAGCGAGGTCGACGCGCTCATCGGCGACGCCTCCAAGGCCCATGACCTGCTCGGCTGGAAGCCGACGGTCCTGGTGTCCGATCTGGCCAAGATCATGGTCGACGCCGACATCCGTCAGGTCGAGGACCAACTGGCGGGCGTGACGGTCCGCATCGACCGCTGAGGCCTTATATTTCCCCTACGATTTGCCGTGTCACGGTCATACCCACAGGTCTGTGTGGGTGCGGCCGGGGCAAACCTGCCATATGTCCGTAGTGCACCCTCCATGCTGAACCTGTTGATTCCAACTTGGTATGCAATGGGTCAAGGAGGGTGACCGGGCCCTCGCGTGAGCCCTAGTCTGCGCCCGTACATATGGCTGTTCGGATAGTTCCAGCCATCAAACCGGGCGATGCCCTGGGGGGCTCATGCGTAGATCCAGAGGGCTGACTGCTGCCCTCGTCCTGTCACTGGCCGGTGCCGGCACCGGTATAGGCCTGGTGCTGATGCCGCAGGCGTCCGCCATCACGGCGCCAGTGGCCTTCACCGCCGACAGCCTGCCGACCTGGCAGCCTGACGGCATCGTGTTCGCGATGGCCCAGGCGAACGGCACCGTCTTCGCCGGCGGCACCTTCTCCGCCGTCCGCCCGCCCGACGGCGCCGCCGGCGCCGAGCGGGAAGCCGTGAACTTCGTCGCGCTCGACGCCGCGACGGGCAACCCCACCTCGTGCAAGCTCGCCTTCACGGTCTCCGACGGCACCGCGACGGTCCGCGCGCTGGAGGTCTCGAAGGACGGGAAGACCCTCTACGCGGGCGGCTACTTCGGCGCTGTCAACGGGACGCCGGTCTCCAGCCTCGCCGCGATCGACATCGCGACCTGCACCCCCAAGGCAGCGTTCCACCCCAGCGTCCCCGCCACCGTGCGCGCCCTCGCCGTCACCGGCGACACCCTGTACGTGGGCGGCGACTTCAACGCCGTCGACGGCCAGACCCGCGAGCGGTTCGCCGCGGTCGACGCCGCCTCCGGTGCACTCAAGCCCTTCGTGGCCAACGCCGACGAGCCCGGCCGCGCCATCGAGGTGAGCAACGACGGCAAGAACGTCCTGCTGGGCGGCGACTTCTTCTCGGTCAACAACTCCAACACGCACGCGCTGGCCGTCGTGAACGCCACCACCGGCGCCGTCACCAAGACGTACAGCAACATCCCGTCCAACTCCGTGGTCAAGGACATCTCGGCCGACGCGACGGGCTACTACACCGGCAGCGAGGGCTCCGGCGGCGGGGTCTTCGACGGCCGCATCGGCCTGAACACCGACTTCACCGAGAAGTGGCGCGACCGCTGCCTCGGCGCCACCCAGTACGTGCTGCCCTACGACGGTGTGCTCTACAGCTCCTCGCACGCGCACGACTGCTCCACCGAGCTGGAGTTCCCCGACGGCAAGCGCCACTTCCTGCTGGCTCAGCCGACCGACCACACCGGCGCCGCCCCCGCGCCCGTGGGCGGCTTCGTGCGCGGCCCGGGCAAGCTCGGCTGGCACCCCACCGCCAACGACGGCCTCGGCGAGGGCATCGGCCCGCGCGTCATGGCCGTCGCCGAGAAGAGCGACGTCAAGTACATGTGGGTCGGCGGTGAGTTCACCCTCATCAACGGCAAGGCGCAGCAGGCCCTGACCCGCTTCGCCTCCACCGGCGACGTCGGCGCACCGACCACTCCGGTGGCCAGCGCCGACAGCGTCAAGCCCGGCGAGGCGCAGGTCCGCTGGCGCACCAGCTACGACGCGGACGACAGCAAGCTGACCTACCGCATCTACCGCAACGGCTCGGCCACGCCCGCCGCCACGGTGAACGCGGACTCCCTGGAGTGGCAGCGCCGGCAGGCCTCCTGGACCGACACCACGGTCAAGGCCGGCCAGTCCTACAGCTACCGCGTGACCGCGACCGACGCGGCCGGCAACACCAGCGCCCTGTCGGCCAGCGTCTCCGTGACGGTCCCGACCGCGGTCCAGTCGTACCCGAACCAGGTCCGCGCCGACGGCGCCAGCCTGTACTGGCGCTTCGACGACACCGTCAGCCCGTACGTCGCCGACTCCTCTGTCGGCGGCAACACCAGCGGTGTCCAGCTGAACGCCCCCGCCCTGCGCCAGACCCCCGGCGCGATCACCGGCACCAGCACCGCGATGGGCTTCAACGGCACCAGCCAGCAGGTCTACAGCGACCACCGCCAGAGCGTCGGCAGCACGTTCACCATCGAGACCTGGTTCAAGACGGGCTCCTCGCGCGGCGGCAAGCTGGTCGGCTTCGGCAGCAACACCGACCGCTCCAGCGGCTCGTACGACAAGCACCTGTACATGACCAACACCGGCCGGCTGGTCTTCGGAGTCTCCAACGGCTCCGCCCAGACCGTCTCCACCGGCCTGTTCGACACGTACAACGACAACAAGTGGCACCACGTGGTCGGCACCCAGGGCCCCGGCGGCATCACCCTGTACGTGGACGGCCAGAACAAGGGCTCGCTGAACCGGACCAGCACGCAGACCTACGCGGGCTACTGGCACGTCGGCGGCGACAACCTCACCGGCTGGCCGAGCCGCCCGACGAGCAACCTCTTCGCCGGGCAGCTCGACGAGACGGCCGTCTACCCGACGGCGCTCACCGAGGCCCAGGTCAAGAACCACTTCACCCTGGCCAAGGCGCCCACCGACTCGGTCTCCAAGGTCAACGCGACCGAGGACACCTACGTCAACCAGGGCGCCCCGGGCACCGCCTACGGCACGTCCACCTCGCTCGCGGTGCGCGGCACCTCGGCGTACGAGACGTACCTGCGCTTCAACGTCCCGGCCGCCCCGGCCGGGCAGGTCCTGAAGTCCGCCTCCCTCCAGTTCAAGACCAACACGCAGACGGGCGCCGGCACCGCCGACACCGTGTCCGTGGTCCCGGTCACCGGCACCTGGACCGGCGCGGGCACGACCTTCACCAGCAAGCCCGCCCTCGGCACCACCCCGCTCGGCACCATCGCGGGCGTGCCGGACGGCTCGGCGGTCCACTCCGTGCCGCTGGACACCGCCGCGGTCTCCGCGGTGCTGGGCAGCAGCTACGGCCTGGGCCTGACGAGCACGGGCACCGACCCGCTGTGGATCTGGTCCTCGGAGGCCACGGCCGCCGACGGCGTCCCGCAGCTGGTTCTCACCTTCGGCGCGAAGTAGCGACGAGCGCCTGGCGGGGCCCGGCCGGCACCATGTGGCCGGGCCCCGCACCCCTGTCCCACCCCAGTAAGTACGGGAGCCATCCGATGTACCGACGCTCCGCAGCGGCCGCTGTCCTGCTGACCGCCGCCCTGACGCTGACCGCCTGCAGTTCCGGCGGGGGCAAGGCCGACTCCGGCGCGGAGGCGAAGGCGAAGCCCCCGGCCTCGTCGGCGGCCCCCGACCCCGCGGACAGCCCGGCGCCCTCGGCGCCGGCCCCCGACGCGAAGCCGACGGGCCCCGTCCTGCCCGACGCGAAGCTCACCCCGAAGACGGGCACCTTCACGGCGCAGGAGAAGAAGTACCTGAGCGGGCGGGTCCCGGAGAAGATGGACCCGGCGGCCGTCCTGCAGTCCGGCCAGGAGGCCTGCCAGCGCGTGCAGTACACCGCGAAGCGCGACAAGGACGCGGCGACCGGGGCCGTCATCACCGGCGAGATCCCGGGCGCGAAGGACGCGATCACCCACCTGTGCCCGGACCAGAAGCCGATCCTCGCAGCGGCGGAGAAGGGCTTCCCCGAAGGCTCCCGCACCTCGCCCGCGGCCGGCACCTACCGCGCCCTGACGCAGGCCTCCACCTGCACGTGGGAGGCGAAGTCCAAGGACGGCTCGATCCTCGCCTCGGGCCCGGAGACCCCGCCCAACGCGGGTGACAAGATCACGGCCACGATCCCGTCGGGGACGGCCGAGTTCAACTCCTCGGGCTGCTACGCCTGGATCCCGGCGTAACGAGCCCCGCGCACGCGCACGAGAACGCCCCCTGCCGCCAACAGCCCGGCGACTGGGGGCGTTTCCGTTTGCCGGGTGCGGGTATCCGCGGGACCGGAGCACGACGACACCGAGCCTTCGGAGGCGAATCCTATGACCGGCCTTGGTGGCTGCATCGGCCTGATAGTGGTGGGGGCCATCCTGACGTTCGCCACGGACTGGGAGATGGAGAGCGTCAACCTCGACGTGGTCGGGCTGATCATGATGGGCGTGGGCCTCATCGGCCTCGCCGTCTACTCCAGCGTCCTCAAGCGCCGCCGCGCCATGGGCGCCCTCCCGGTCGTGGAGCAGCGCCGCGACATCTGAGCCGCGGCGCCCGCGCTCAACCCCGGAGGGCCGCCTCGTACACCGGGAGCAGGGTGTCCAGGACCGCGTCCATCGAGAAGGACTCCCCGGCCAGCTTGCGGGCCGCCGACGAGGCGGCGGCGTTGGCCGTGGGGTCGAGCAGCGACAGGATCGCCGAGGCCACGCCCGCCGGGCCCGGGTCGACCGCGTGGCCCGCGCCCGCGGCGGCGATGTCGCGGGCCAGGCCGTTGGAATGGGTCACCACCGGGGGGACGCCCACCGCGAGGGCTTCCAGGACCGACATCGGGAACGGCTCGTCCACCGAGGGCAGGACGTAGACGTGGGCGCGGCGCAGTTCCGCCAGCACCTCCGCGCCGGACAGGGCCCCCGGGACCGTGAAGCGGTCGGTGAGGCCGAGGGCCGTGACGCGGGCGCGTACGGCGGCCAGTTCGCCCTCGTCCGGGCCCGCCACGACGAACTGGGCGTCCGGGTGCGCGGCCAGGACCGCCGGGGCCGCGTCCACGAAGTCCACCGGCCGCTTGCGGGCCTGCAGGCGCGCCGAGTACAGGATGCGCGGGGGACCGCTCGGGGCGGGCCGCTCCTCCTGCGCCGGGGTGCCGTTGACCAGCCGGACCGCGGTCGCCAGCGGTGCGCCGCCGACCACCGCGTCCAGGCCCGCCCGCTCGTGCGCAGTCAGGTACAGCACCGCGTCGGCGCCGCGCAGCAGTCGGCGTACCGCCACCGCGTCCAGCACCTTGGCCAGCAGCTTCTCGCTCGGGTCGACCATCCCGTGGGTCTGGAGCACCAGCGGCTTGCCGGCCCGCAGCGCGGCCAGGGCCACCGGCAGGGTCACCAGGTCCCGGGCCAGGTGGACGTGGACCACGTCCGCGTCCCTGACCAGCCGCCCGGCCGAGGCCAGCAGCGCCGGCGAGGTCATCCCGCTGAAGCCCAGGGGGAGGATCCGGCGCGCCGGGAACAGCTTCGCCGGGACCCCCTCGACGTCCGTCGGCCACGGCTCGGGGAATCCCTCGCCCAGCGCGATCAGCCGCGCCTCGTGCCCGCGGGCCCGCAGCCCCTTCGTCAGGTTCAGCGCGACCCGTACCGGCCCGCCGAACGCGTGCGAGGGGGAGTGCAGGGTGACGGCGTGCAGGACTCTCACTTGGGCTCCTCCACCGGGCGACGGCGCCCGTCCTGGGTCTGCAGGGTCAGCTCCGGCAGGTCCTTGTGCACGACGGCGCCCGCGCCCGCGACCGCGCAGCGGCCCACGGTCACCCCGGCCAGTACGGTCGCCCGTACGGCCACCCACGCGCCGTCCTCGACCGTGACCGGGGCGTTGCGGTAGCGGAAGTCGGCGGCCCGGTGGTCGTGCGAGCCGGTGCACAGCATGGCCTCCTGCGAGAGGCACACGTGCGAACCGATCGTCACCGGCTCCAGGTTCAGCAGCCAGACGCCCTCGCCGATCCAGGTGTGGTCCCCGACGGTGAGCTTCCACGGCCACAGCACCCGCACCCGGTGCCGGATCAGCACACCCTCGCCGATCTTCGCCCCGAAGGCGCGCAGCAGCGCCACCCGCAGCCGCGCCGGACAGAACCAGCTCATGAAGAGCGTGTTCATCACGGCGAACCAGAGCGCCTGCGTCAGCAGCCCGCGCCCCTTGTCGTACCCGGCCAGCGTGAAGGCAGGAAGGTCACGCAACTGAAGCCCCGATCGTTCCACGCGAACGCGCCTCCCCTGGCGCGGCCCGCTCAGACTAGACTGCGCGCGGACCAGGCACATGGGGTGGGGGCGGCAGTGGCAACGGACATACGCAAGCCCCCCGTCACCCCCGCGCCGTCCCCCTTCGAGGACGAGTCCCTGTGGGGCCGGGTCACCACCCCGCGCACCCTGCTCTCCCGCGCGCTGTCCGTCCCGCTCGCGCTCGGCTTCAGCGTCTTCCTGCCGCTGTTCGTCGCCGTACAGACCGGCGCGGGCGCCCGCGACGCGGCGTTCTGGCTCCAGCTGCTGCTCACCATGTACGCGGGCGCCCGGCTCTCCGCGATGGTGCTCACCAGCCGCCGCAAGCTCCTCCAGGGCTCCTTCTGGCTGTTCGTCTACATGGCCATGGGCGTGGCCCCGCTCGCCCAGGCGGTCCTCGGCCAGGTTCCGACGCCCGTCGTCGGACCCCGCTCCGACCTGACCGCCGCCATCGGGCTGGTGCTGCTCGGCTGCACCGCCTTCGACGTGGGCGTCCTGCTCGCCCGGCACCGGCCCGCCGGCCGCGCGGGCGGCTCCCAGAAGCAGTCGAGGCCGGTCATGACCCACCGGCGCCGGCTCCAGGTGCTGGCCGTCCTGTCCTTCCTGTGCAGCGCCGCCTTCGTGATGAAGCTGGGCGGTCCGGCGGTGTTCTTCTCCAGCCGCCAGGAGATCATCGCGGGCATCGAGGAGGCGGGCGTCTCCAACGGCGACGGGCAGGCCGGCCAGGCCCTGCTGCGCGGCTTCGGCACCGTGCCGGCGCTGCTCTCGCTGCTGCTGTACACGCGCTGGCTGATCACCTCGAAGTACGCCCGGCGCAAGGTCTCCATCATCGTCACCTGGTCGGCGCTCGCCGCGCTGAACCTGGTGGTCAACAACCCGATCTCGAACCCGCGCTACTGGTTCCTGACGGTCATGTTCGCGCTGCTCTTCACGGTCTTCCCGGTCAGCGCGGCGATGTACCGGGTGGCCCTGTCGATGGCCGTGGTCGTCGCCCTCCTCGTCTTCCCGTTCGCGGACCGCTTCCGGTACGACGAGAAGAACTACAAGCCGGTGGAGACCACGTCCTTCCTGGAGCCGATGGCGCTCAAGGACTACGACCAGATCGGCATGTTCGCGAACACCATCACCTACTCGGAGTCCGGTCCCGGCCACTTCTACGGGCGCCAGCTGGCCGGGTCGGTCCTCTTCGCGGTGCCGAGGTCGGTGTGGCCGGGGAAGCCGCGGGACACGGGCTTGATGGTCGGCCAGTGGATGGGCACGGTCAACACCAACCTCTCCTCGCCGATCTGGGCGGAGCTGTGGCTCGACTTCGGGCCGCTGGGGATGGGGGCGGGGCTGCTGGGCATGGGCTACGCGTCGGCCCGCGTCGACCGGCGCTATGCCAAGCGGGCCACGCGGAGGGCTCCGCCGGGGAGCCTGATCTCGGTGGTGGTCCCGCTGGTCGCGGGCTACTCCTTCATCCTGCTGCGCGGCCCGTTGCTGCAGGCGTCGGGGCGGGTGGCGATCGCGGCCCTGTGCCTGGCGCTGGTCGCCACGTACCGCCAGGACCGCACCACGACGCTCCGCTAGGCCCGCCCGCCCGCCCGCGCCGCCACTGCCCGGGGCTCCGCCCCATACCCCGCGCCTCAAACGCCGGCGGGGCTGGATTTGGCTGCTGCCGTCCGTCAGGTGCGGCTGGATTGCCCAGGGGGCCAGGCCGGCCCCAGCCGGGGCACGATTCAGCCTCGCCGGCGTTTGAGGCGCGGGGTCCGGGGCGGAGCCCCGATCTTTGAGCCGTGCCGGGCCGGGCGTTTCGGGGTGGCGGCGGGTCAGGTGGCCGGGGTCCGGACCGGGGGCGGGGCCGGGGCGGGGGAGGGGGTCGTGGCGACGCGGCGCCAGGCGGCCGCGGCCTTGAGGGCCGAGCCGGCCGCCAGGCCCCAGGCCGCGCCGAGCGGGCCCCACACCGCGTACCCGCCGAGCAGGAAGACCACGGACAGCAGGGAGAAGACCACCTGCACCGACAGCGTGGCCTTCGGGGCCAGCACGCGCAGCGTCAGCAGGCCGGCCGTGCCCAGGCCCATCACCGCGTACTGGGCCCCCGTCGCCGGCAGCAGCGCGGCCGCCGACGTCCAGGTGTCGCCCAGCAGTTCCCGGCCCAGCCGGTCCGGCAGCAGGGCCAGGACCGTCGCCCAGCCCGCGCCGACCCCGGCCAGCAGCAGGCCCAGCGCCGCCGTCGCCCGCACCACCGCCCGGCGCCCGCCGGCGAGCCGCGACAGCACCGGCGGCGCGAACGAGTTCGCCGAGTTGAACAGCACGTTCAGCGGCCCGAAGAGAGTCGACGCACCCCGCAGCGCGCCCACGGCCAGCGGCGTCGCGAAGACGCCGAGGCCCAGCACCGCGAGCTGGCTGGAGCCGTTGCCCACCGCGAACTCGACCAGGAACCGCTGCCCCAGGTGCCCCCGCCGCAGGTACGGCCGCAGATCCGCCCGCGCGCCCCGTACGAACGGCCGCAGCAGCCACAGCCCCAGCCCCAGCGCGGGCAGCGCGGACAGGCCCCACACGAGCACCAGCCGCCCCGCCGAAGCCCCGGACGGCTGCACCGCCAGCGCCGCGACTACGCACACCAGCCGCAGCGCGTCGGCGGCCAGCGCCCGCTCGGGGGCGCGCAGCGCCGAGAAGCAGTACCGCAGCCCGTCCTGCACGAGCACCAACGGCAGTACGAGGCCCAGCGCGAGGAAGGCCCGCCCGCCGGCCCCGCCGAGCAGCAGGCCCACCACGGCGAGCGCCGCGCCCACGGCGCCCGAAGCGGCAGCGGTGAAGCCCACGGCCGACCGGCAGGCCGCGCCCAGGCGTTCGCCGGCCTTCTCCAGGACGAGGCTCTGGCCGACGTAGGCCATGCTCAGTCCCAGCAGCACGGTGAACGTCACGTACACCATCGAGAAGGCGGCGAACCCGGCCGCCGACGACAGCCGGGCGGCCAGCACCAGCACCAGGATGTTGGTGGCGCTGGAGGCGGCCTGGTCCAGGACCGAGGAGACGGCGGCGAGTCTGCGCCGGCTCATCTCCGGCCCATGCG
The DNA here is from genome assembly GCA_049998195.1 of Streptomyces sp. cmx-11-4. Taxonomy (GTDB): domain Bacteria; phylum Actinomycetota; class Actinomycetes; order Streptomycetales; family Streptomycetaceae; genus Streptomyces. The sequence goes on along the minus strand of JAEBET010000001.1, from coordinate 333,281 downwards.
GACGGTGCGCAGCGCGACCGTGTCGGTGCCGTCGCCCGGGATGTGCTGCTCCGGCTCGGCCATCTCGCGCGTCAGCGGCTGCGGCGCGCCCGGTGAAGGAGCGGGCGCGGGCGCGGGAGCGGCGGCGCCCTTGCCCTTGCCGCGCTTCTCGCCGGGCAGCGGGGCGTGCAGCACCGCGCCGAGCACCGTCCCCCCGGCTCCGCTGATCAGTTCGCGGATCCGGGACAGGTCGGAGCGGTGGACGGCCCGCGGGTCGCAGACGACCAGGACGCCGTCGACGCGGTCGACGAGGGCGAGGGCGTCGGCGTACGAGAGCACCGGCGGCGCGAGCACGACGACGGTGGAGTTGGGGGAGTCGGCCTCGGAGATCAGCCGGGTGGCGCGGGCGGACGTCAGCGCGCGCGGCACGTTGCGCGCGCGCTCGCCCGGGATCAGGTCGAAGGAGCCGGACTCGCCGGCGTCCACGACGAGCTGGCGCCCGTCGGGCCACTCGGAGTCCGCGTGGCGCCCGCCTGCCGTCGCGCTGCCCGGGGTCTGGCTCCAGCGCGGCCGGCCGCCCGCGTCGGTCGGCAGCTGGCTGGCCAGGACGGGGGTGCGCAGGTCGGCCTCGATGAGCAGGACGTCCTTGCCGGTCTCCGCGAAGGAGGCGCCGAGGTTGACGGCCACCGCGGCGGCGGTCTCGCTGCTGCCGCGCGGGGCGACGACGAGCAGCCGGCGCCGGTCGGCGAAGCGGGAGTCGTAGGCGAGCCGGAAGGCCACCGACCGGTATTCCTCGGCGAGCCGCGGATCGGCCTCGCCCGCGGCGAGCAGCGGCCCGCCGCCCGTCCGGTCGCGGGGCAGGTAGCCCAGGACGGGTGCGCGCAGGGCCCGGGCCACGTCGCCCTCGGAGCGCGGCGCGGGATCGAACACGAGCCGGACCCAGGCGGCCAGCAGGCCGAGCGCGAGGCCCACGGCCGCGCCGAGCGCGAGCGACATCAGGATGCCGGGGCCGTCGGCTCCGGACGGGGCGGTCGCGGCGCTGGTGACCCGGCCGGGGGTCATGTCCAGCGCCTGGAGCTTGGCGATGTTGCTGTTGAGCGTGTTGACCTTGCTCTGCAGGTCGGTCTTGGAGGAGTAGGCCGCGTCACGCCCGAGCCCCGCCGGCATCGAGTTGATCTGCTTGACGAGATCGTCGAGCTGCTTGGCCACCGGATCGCGCTGGTCCTGGTAGCCCTTGACCATCTTGTCGCGGGTGACGTCGAGGGCTTCCTGCCGCTTGAGCAGGTACGCCTCGGTCATCGCGTTGGCGCGCTTGGCGGCCTCCTTGGGGGAGGACGCGGTGTAGGTGAAGCGGAGCACCATCGACTGCGGCGGGTTGGTCACCTGGAGCCCGCCGCGCAGGGCCGCGAAGCCGGAGGCGGAGACGCCGAGCTTCTTCGCGGCCTCGTTGGCTATGGAGGAGCTGAGCGCGACCTGGCGTTCCGAGCCGATGTTGATCGCCTTGTCGGGGGCGAGGCTCGGGTTGAAGGGGTCGTCGGTGGGCGCGCGCAGCACCACGTCCGCCGTCGCGACGTAGGTGTCGGCCGTGGAGATGCCGAGGTAGACCCCGCCCAGCAGCCCGATCCCGATGCCCGCGCCGAGCAGCCGGCGGTAGCGCAGGAGCTGCCGGAACTGGTCCCGGAGAAGATCGGGTTCGTCCTCGGCCGGTGCGGCTGCCGGGCGGTTCGTCTCGATCACGGCCGGGGACCCCCAAGTGCTTCGTCTATCAGTGCGTCGATGCGGGCCAGGCCCGCTTCACGGCTCAGGTGGGCCGCCACGTGGCGGGGTCCGGCCGCTCCCAGTGCGTCCGCGCCCTCGGGGTCCTCGGCCAGGACCCGTACGGCCTTCAGCAGGGCTTCGGGGTCCTCCGGCTGTACGAGCACCCCTGCTCCCGAGCGCTCCACCTCCTGGGCGGTCCCGCCTTCCGCCGCCACGGAGGCGACGACGGGCCGGCCGGCCTGGAAGTAGGAGGTGAGCTTCGACGGAACGCTCATGTCCAGCACGGCGGCGTGCTGCGTGACCGCGAGTACGTCCGCCGCCGCGAGGATATCCGGGAACTCGCCGTCAGCGGCAGGGGGGATGATGTCCAGATTGGGTACATCGGCTGACAGTGCGGCGAGAGCGGCGCGCTGGCTGCCGTCACCCATCAGGACGAAGCGGACGCCCGGATCCAGCCGGGCGGCGGCGACGAGCACCTCGAGGCCCTGCTTGAGGCCCATGTTCCCGGAGTGCAGGACGACCGTCTGGTCCGGGGCCCAGCCGAGGTGGCGGCGGGTCTCGCCGCGCGGCTTGGTGGGCACGGCCACGTGGGACCAGTTCGGGACGAGGCGGATCCTGGCCGGGTCCACGCCCATGCCGACGACCCGGTCCACGAAGGTCTCGTGGATGACGCCGACGAGGGTGGCCCGCTTCAGGGCGTACGCCTCGGCGCGGCCTGCGATCGCGGCCGCCCTGTCGCCGCCGCTGATCCCGCTCTGCGCGGCGGCGGCGCCCATCAGGTCCTGGACGACCGGGACATAGGGGACCTTCCAGCGGGCCGCGAGCCGGGCGGCCAGCACCCCGCCGGCCAGGCTGGGCATCTGGGCCATGACCGCGTCCGGCTTCGGCATCCGGGGCGGGGCCACGGCGCCGTGCAGCAGAATCGATCCTTCGAACAGGGCCCGCTTCACGGCGGTCTGGCGCTGCGGCACGGTGTGCGCACGCCGGTGCACGATGACGCCCGCGCGCCGTTCCGTGCGCCGGAGCGCCCCCTTGTACTCCGGCTCGAGCGACCACGCCGGGTAGTGTGGCATGCCCGCGAGGACGTGGGTCTCGTGGCCGAGATCCTCCGCCCAGTGTTCCGCGATCTGGGTGGCGTACGGCCCGATTCCCGCGTGTTCGGGTGCGTAGTTGGTGGAGACCAGCAGTAGGCGCCGGTGACCGGATCTGGACACTGAGCGTCCCCTTCTCCCCTGGATGATGCGCACGTCACCCTATTCGTTCACCCGCGTGCTGCGGAACGTGCACGCTATTGTCTGCTAATCCGCCACACCGGGGGGTGTGGCCGCTGGGGGGTAACAGATGACGGAGCGGGACATGTCCGAACTTGGCGCGCCCGCGCGCAGACCGTACCGAGTCGGCTATGCGCCGGGTGCATACGATCTGTTCCATATCGGACATCTCAATATCCTTCGGCACGCCCGTAGTCAGTGCGACTACCTGGTGGCCGGGGTCGTCTCCGACGAGATGGCCGAACTCGCCAAGGGCCGTCGCCCGATGATCCCGCTCGTCGAGCGGCTGGAGATCGTCCGCAGTGTGAAGTACGTGGATGCCGCGTTCGTCGAGACGGTCCCGGACAAGGTGGAGACCTGGAAGCAGGTCCGCTTCGACGTGATCTTCAAGGGCGACGACTGGCGGGGCACCCTCAAGGGCGACAAGCTGGAGAAGGCCTTCGCCATCCACGGCGTCGACGTCGTGTACTTCCCGTACACCGTCCACACCTCCAGCACCCAGCTCCGCCGGGCGCTGGACGCGCTCGCCGAACCCCTCGCGGCGGTGGAGCCGTTCACCGCCGAACGGCGCTGAGCTCCCGGAACCACTTCACGAGGAACGCCACCAGGAACAGCCCGGCCACCAGCCCGAAGGCCGCGTACGCGCGAACGAACAGCTCCCCGCCGCCGAGCAGCAGGAACACCAGGCAGAACACCCCGTAGTCCACGGGCAGCAACGCCACCGCGCGGAGGGTCGACGGCGCGGCGGCGGGGCTCCCCGGCGCGGGCCGGGGCTTGAGCTTCTCGGTCAGCAGCCCGCCGAAGAAGGTCACGATCGCGGCGAACTGGAAGCCCAGAGGCACCAGCAGCCAGCCGTCCCCGCCCGTCCCGTAGGCGTCCGGGAAGCGGTAGAAGGCGATCAGCACGCACGAGTGCAGCGCGGTCAGCTTGGCGCAGTCCACGACGTGGTCGAGCCACTCGCCCGCGGCGCTGCCGCTCCCGCGCAGCCGGGCCAGCTGACCGTCGGCGGAGTCGAAGGCGAACCCCACGGCGAGCGCGGCCCAGACGGCGATCCCCAGCCCCCAGGAGGGCGCGCACAGCGCGACCGCCGCCGCGGCGGCGAAGCTGAAGGCGGCGCTGACCAGCGTCACCTGGTTCGGGGTGAGGCCGAGTGCGTACGACCCGGCGGCCAGGTACCGCCCGGTCGGCCGGTTCACGAACCGCGAGTAGAGCGACACCCCCTTCGCCGATTTCTGCGCCCCGCGCAGCTCCCGCAGCGCGAATCCGACTCTGCCCATGCACGGACCCCCTCAGTGACGATGTCGAACACATCATCGCAGGGCGAAAGCGGACTCCCGCTCGGGGCGTTCCCGCACGTCCGGAAGCAGCAGTACGGACAGGTTCGCGGCGGCGGTCAGCACGGCGGCGGCCAGCAGCGGGGCCGCGGTCCCGGTGACGGCGGCGAGCGGGGCGGCCGTCGCCAGGCCCAGCGGGCGGGCGGCGAAGGAGATCAGGGCGTCGAAGGACCCGACGCGGCCCAGGGCCTCCAGCGGGATGCGGCGCTGCATCTCCGTCTCCCACAGCGGGCTCAGCACCCCCAGTCCGAACATCGCGCAGCAGAACGCGGCCGCGGTCACCGGGAGCGGCAGCCGCAGGGCGAAGGCGGTGAGCGGCAGCGCCTGGGCGGCGGCTCCGAAGGCCACCGCGTGCAGGGGCCGGCGGACGGGCAGCCGCCCGGCCGTCCAGACGCCCACCAGCATTCCGACCGTGCCGACCTGGGCGATGACCACCCAGGAGGTCTCCCCGCCCAGGCTCTCCACGGCGATCAGCGGACCGAGGGTGAGCAGCAGTCCGGCCGCCAGGTGCCAGGCCCCGTGGGCCAGCACGTTGGCGAGGAACCACGGGTGGCGCCGGGTCTCGGTCCAGCCCCCGCGCAGTTCCGCGCCGAAGGAGGCGCGCGGCGTACTGCGCGGAACCGGAGCCACGGGCAGGCCGCCGAGGGTCAGCGCGGAGAGCAGGAAGAGCGCGCCGGTGAGCAGCGAGGACCAGCCCGCGCCGATGACCAGCATGAGCACGCCGGCGGCGGCCGGCGCCGCGATCTGCGCGAGCCCGGTGGCCACGCCGAGCCGGGTGTTGACGCGCAGCCGCCCGTCCTCGGGGACCACGGCGGCGACGAGCGTGCGCGCGGAGGGAGTGCCGAAGGCCACCGCGGCCCCGGTCACGGCCGCGAGCGCGGCGAGGCGCGGGACGTCCGCGGGACCGGCCATCAGCGCCCATCCGGTCGCCAGCTGGGCGGCCGCCCGTACGAGGTCGGCCACCAGGACCACCCGCCGGGCGGGGAACCGGTCGGCGGCCACCCCCGCCACGGGCAGCAGGAGCAGCATCGGCAGCAACTCGCAGGCCAGCACGAGCCCGAGGTCCCCGGCGGAGCCGGTCCGGACGAGTGCCAGCGTCAGGGTGGTGGGGATGAGGGCGGTGGCGAAGGCCGCGAAGGTGCGGCCGGCCAGCAGCCGCCAGATGATCGGGGTCATGACAGGGGAGATTATTTCGCCAGCGAATCATTCGTCAACGAATTACCTTGTCCGTGAGTGCGATACTGCGGCCATGGACGCAGAGGACTCGGTCGACCGGCACATCGCCCGCTGGAGCGGCATCGTCCCCTTCGATGTGGGCACCGAAGAGGTCATCACCCGCATCCAGCTCCTGGCCAAGCACGTGGGCCACGCCAAGGACCGGGCTCTGGCCGAGACCGGTCTCCAGGCCTTCGAGTTCGAGACCCTGCACCGCCTCGCCTCCCGCGGCCCGGCCGCACGGGCCACCCCGTCCGAACTCGCCGCCGAACTCCTCCTCTCGCCCGCCGGCATGACCGGCCGCCTCGACACCCTGGAGAAGTCCGGCCTGGTCCGCCGCCTGCGGACCGCCGAGGACCGCCGCCGCGTCGACGTCGAACTCACCGACGAGGGCCGCACCCGCTGGGCGGCGGCGATGCGCCTGCGCGCGGTCGCCGAGCAGGCGATGCTCACACCCTTCGCCCCCGCCGAACAGGCGGCCCTCTCCGCCCTCCTCAAGCGGATGCTGCTCCAGGTCGAGAAAGGCTGAGAACCACCGGGACGGCCGGGCCGGCCGAGAACGGCCGGGGCGCCGCTACCCGGCCACCCGCAGCAGCAGCACCGAACGGGCCGGGACCATCAGGGTCTCCCCGCCGCGGTGACGGGTGAGCGGGGCCTCGGACTGCTCCTCGCGCGAGGTGTCCAGGACCAGCTCGTACACCTCCGCCCACGGCGCCCCGGGCAGTACCCAGCCCACCGGCCGGTCCCCAGTGTGCAGCAGGGTCAGGAAACTGTCGTCCGTCACCTGGCGGCCCCGCGCGTCACGGCCCGGGATGTCCCGCCCCGACAGGTACATCCCCAGCGCCGCGGCCGGCGCGTACCAGTCCCGCTCCGTCATCTCCGTCCCCGCCGACGTGAACCAGGCAAGGTCCCGCAGCCCGTCCACCCCCTGCGGCCGCCCGGAGAAGAACGCCCGCCGCCGCAGCACCGGATGGGCCTGGCGCAGCGAGATCAGCCGCGCGGTCAGCGCGAACAGCTCCCGCCACGCGGGATCCTCCAGCAGGGACCAGTCCACCCACCCCGTCTCGTTGTCCTGGCAGTACGCGTTGTTGTTGCCGCCCTGGGTGCGTCCGAACTCGTCTCCCGAGACGAGCATCGGCACCCCCGTCGACAGCAGCAGGGTGGTGAGGAGGTTGCGCAGCTGCCGCCGGCGCAGCGCGGCGATCCGGGCGTCCGTGCCCGCCGGCGGATCGCCCTCCACCCCGCAGTTCCACGACCGGTTGTCGTTCGTCCCGTCCCGGCCCGCCTCCCCGTTCGCCTCGTTGTGCTTGCGCTCGTAGGACACCAGGTCCCGCAGGGTGAACCCGTCGTGCGCGGTCACGAAGTTCACCGAGGCGTACGGCCGCCGCCCGCCCCACGCGTAGAGGTCGCTCGACCCCGACAGCCGGTAGCCGAGGTCCCGTACGTCGGGCAGCGCGCCCCGCCAGAAGTCCCGTACGGCGTCCCGGTACCGGTCGTTCCACTCCGTCCACAGCGGAGGGAAGGCCCCCACCTGGTAGCCCCCCGCGCCCACGTCCCAGGGCTCCGCGATCAGCTTGACCCGCCGCAGCACCGGGTCCTGGGCGATCACCGCCAGGAACGGCGACAGCATGTCCACGTCGTGCATCGAGCGGGCCAGCGCAGCCGCCAGGTCGAAGCGGAAGCCGTCCACCCCCATCTCGGTCACCCAGTACCGCAGGGAGTCCGTGATCAGGCGCAGCACGTGCGGGCGCCCCGCGTGCAGGGTGTTCCCGCAGCCCGTGTAGTCGGCGTACCGGCGCTGGTCGGACTGGAGCCGGTAGTAGCCCCGGTTGTCGATCCCGCGCAGGGACAGCGTCGGACCGAGTTCGCCCGCCTCCGCCGTGTGGTTGTAGACCACGTCGAGGATGACCTCGATCCCCGCCGCGTGCAGGGCCCGCACCATCCGCTTGAACTCCCCGACCTGCTGGCCCGCCGTACCGCTCGACGAGTAGCCCGCGTGCGGGGCGAAGTAGCCGACCGAGTTGTAGCCCCAGTAGTTGCGCAGCCCGCGGCGCAGCAGGTGGTCCTCGTGCGCGAACTGGTGCACCGGCAGCAGCTCGACCGCCGTCACGCCCAGCTTCACCAGGTGCTCGACGGCCGCGGGATGGGCGAGGCCCGCGTACGTGCCGCGCAGTTCCCGGGGGATCCCCGGATGGCGCATCGTGAAGCCGCGCACGTGCAGTTCGTAGATCACCGAATCGGCCCAGGGGGTCTTCGGCCGGACGTCGTCCGCCCAGTCGTCGTCATCGTGGACGACCACCCCCTTGGGGACGAACGGCGCCGAGTCGCGGTCGTCCCGCACCGTGTCGGCGATGTACTGCTGCGGCCAGTCCCGGACGTGCCCGTACACCTCCGGCGGCAGGCTGAACTCGCCGTCCACGGCCCGGGCGTACGGGTCCAGGAGCAGCTTCGACGGGTTGTAGCGGGCGCCCGTCCACGGGTCCCAGCGCCCGTGCACCCTGAACCCGTACCGCTGCCCGGGGCGTACGCCGGGCACGAAGCCGTGCCAGATCTCGTGCGTGAGCTCCGTCAGGGCGCAGCGGGTCTCGGCCCCGCTCCCGTCGAACAGGCACACCTCCACCGCCTCCGCGCCCTGCGCCCACAGCGCGAAGTTGGTGCCCGCCGTCCCGTCCGGGCCGTGGTGGAACCGGGCCCCCAGCGGATGCGAGGACCCGGGCCACACCATCGGCCCCGGGCGCCCGGACGTCCGTAACACCTGGCCCCTGACCTGGCCGTTCGGCACGGGCGCGGTCAAGCCGCCGCCCCGGACCGTGCTCTCGGTGTCCACCGCGTTCGCGGTGTCCACCACGTTCCCGACGGTTTCCACCGCCTCTTCCTGCTCGGCTGCGCTCGACACTGCCCGCCTCCACGGCTCCTGGGTACCTGCGGGGGAGGGGAGTGCGGCCCCGGCGTCCCGGCCCGGGCCCGTCCCCGTCTGATCCTTCACACTGTTCTGCCCGGCCTGATCTGCCCGGAACGTCCGCGCCGCTCACGTTTCCCCCGGAGGGCATCGGTCGTTGGAGGGGACGTGACACTTCTGACGAGGCGGGCAGGGGCGGGCTTGGCCGCCGTGGCGGCATGGGCGGGCCTGATGGGCGGCCTGGCCGGATGCACCCAGGACGGCCGCTCCCCGGTCGAGATCGGGCTGCCCGGAAAACCCCGCTCGCCGGACGAGGCCATCCGGATCACCCCCGACGACAACGCCAAGGGGGTGCCCGCCGACGGACGCCTCAGCGTGACCGTTCCCGAGGGCAGGCTGGAACGGGTCGTGGTCACCAAGGTGGAGGACGCGCAGGAGGAGCGGGTGCCGGGCGCGATCGCCGCCGACGGGCTCAGCTGGAGCCCCGAACCGCAAGCCGCTCGGCTCTCGCTCGCGGCCAAGTACACCGTGGACGTCGTCGCGCTCGACGGACACGACCGCCGCCAGGCCCGCCACACCACCTTCACCACCTACGTTCCCGAGGAACGGTTCATCGGCTACTTCAAGCCGGAGAACCGCTCCACCGTCGGCACCGGCATGATCGTCTCCTTCAACTTCAGCCGGGGCATCACGCGACGCGCCGAGGTGGAGCGGGCCATCACCGTCACCTCGAACCCGCCCGTGGAGGTCGTCGGCCACTGGTTCGGCAAGGAGCGGCTCGACTTCCGGCCCAAGACGTACTGGAAGGCCGGCACCGAGGTCACCGTGAAGATGGGCCTGCGCGACATCGAGGGCGCGCCCGGCTCCTACGGCATCCAGGACAAGACGATCACCTTCACCGTGGGCCGCTCCCAGATCTCCACCGTGGACGCGGCCGCGCACACCATGGAGGTCCGCCGGGACGGGAAGCTGCTGCAGACCCTGCCGATCACCGCCGGAGCACCCAAGACCACCACCTACAACGGGAAGATGGTGGTGATGGAGCTCTTCGACGTCACCCGCATGAACGGCCAGACCGTCGGCTTCGGCGGCGAGTACGACATCCCCGACGTCCCGCACGCCATGCGGCTGACCTCCTCCGGGACCTTCCTGCACGGCAACTACTGGGTCAGCCCGGACACCTTCGGCTCGGCCAACATGAGCCACGGGTGCGTGGGCCTGCGCGACGACAAGGGCGGCGGCTCGGACACCCCGGCCGGCTGGTTCTTCGACCGGACCCTCGTCGGGGACGTGGTGGAGGTCGTCAACTCGCAGGACAAGACGGTGGCCCCGAACAACGGCCTGGGCGGCTGGAACATGTCCTGGGCCGACTGGGTCGCCGGCTCCGCCATCGCCTGACCGTTGCCCGGAAGGGTGATGCGTGTGATCGGGACGCCGTAGCGGGGAGTGTCCTCGCGGCCCCCGCCGACCGGCACGCTGTGGCGCGACCCGGCAGACATTCCCGGCCACAGCACTGGGCAGGGCCGCTGCGCATCCCCGCACTTGGGACGGAACGGTGACAAGACCGTGGCTTTTCGTGTTCTCCCCATGTGATTACCTGTCGACAAGCGCGCGACTGCCCGCGCGCGGGGGACATGGGGAGAACACGAGTGAACCTGCAGCCGATACGCGGCCGCGTCCGCACCGGCCTGCCGGCCCTTCTGCTGGGGGCCGCCCTGCTGCTGACCACCGCGTGCAGCGGCGGCGGCGGAGGCAACAACGGCAGCGGCAGCGGTAGTGACAACGCCGGGGGCGGTGGCAAGACCGGCACCGAGGCGTCCAAGGCCGTGGTCAGCGTGAAGCCGGACGACGGGTCCAAGGAGGTCGCCACCAGTGGCGTCCTGAAGATAACGAGCACCGGCGGCAAGCTCACCACGGTGAGCGTCGCCGACACCAAGGGCAACGCGGTCGAGGGCAAGCTCGCCGACGACGGCGCGAGCTGGGAGCCCTCCCGCCACCTGGCCTCCGCCACCGAGTACAAGGTGCACGCGGTCGCCAAGGACGAGGCCGGCCGGGAGTCCGCCAAGGACACCGCCTTCACCACCCTGACCCCGACGAACACCTTCATCGGGCACTACACGCCCGAGGACGGTGCCACCGTCGGCGTGGGCATGCCGGTGTCGATCAACTTCACCCGCGGCATCACCAACCCCGAGGCCGTCGAGAAGGCCATCACCGTGACGGCCGAGCCGGCCGTGCCGGTCGAGGGCCACTGGTTCGGCAACGACCGCCTCGACTTCCGCCCCGAGAAGTACTGGGCCGCGGGCACCAAGGTCACCGTGAAGCTCGCCCTCGACGGCGTCGAAGGCCGCCCGGGCGTCTACGGCAAGCAGACCCGTACGGTCACCTTCACCATCGGCCGCTCGCAGGTCTCCACGGTCGACGCGAGCAGCAAGCAGATGCAGGTGGTCCGCGACGGCCAGGTGCTCAAGAACATCCCGATCACCGCGGGCGCCCCGTCGACGACCACGTACAACGGGCAGATGGTCATCAGCGAGAAGTACAAGGTCACGCGGATGAACGGCGCGACGGTGGGCTTCGGCGGGGAGTACGACATCCCCGACGTCCCGCACGCGATGCGGCTGTCGAACTCGGGCACCTTCGTGCACGGCAACTACTGGGCCTCCTCCGGCACGTTCGGCTCGGAGAACGTCAGCCACGGCTGCGTCGGCCTGCGCGACGTGCGCGGCGGGGGCAACGGCGACGTACCGGCCGCCTGGTTCTACAACGAGTCGCTGATCGGCGACGTGGTCGTCGTGAAGAACTCCAAGGACAAGCAGATCGCCCCGGACAACGGCCTCAACGGCTGGAACATGGACTGGGCGGAGTGGATCAAGTAGTCGCCCGTACGTAGTCTGCGGTGGCCCGGTGCTGTGACACACAGCACCGGGCCACCCTTCGTTAACCACCGCTAACCTTCCCCGTATGACCATCTCTCTCGAAGTCTCCGAAGGCGTCGGCACCATCCGCCTGGACCGGCCGCCCATGAACGCCCTGGACATCGCCACCCAGGACCGGCTGCGCGAGCTCGCGGTGGAGGCGACCGACCGGGCCGACGTCCGCGCGGTGATCATCTACGGCGGCGAGAAGGTGTTCGCGGCGGGCGCGGACATCAAGGAGATGCAGGCGATGGACCACGCGGCGATGGTCGCCCGGTCCCGCGCGCTGCAGGACTCCTTCACCGCGGTGGCCCGTATCCCCAAGCCCGTCGTGGCGGCCGTCACCGGCTATGCGCTGGGCGGCGGTTGCGAGCTCGCGCTCTGCGCCGACTACCGGATCGCCGCCGACAACGCGAAGCTCGGCCAGCCCGAGATCCTGCTCGGCCTGATCCCGGGCGCCGGCGGCACCCAGCGCCTGTCCCGGCTGATCGGCCCCTCCCGGGCCAAGGACCTCATCTTCACCGGGCGCATGGTCAAGGCCGACGAGGCGCTCACGCTGGGCCTCGTCGACCGGGTGGTCCCAGCGGCCGAGGTGTACGAGCAGGCGCACGCCTGGGCCGCCAAGCTGGCCCAGGGGCCGGCGATCGCGCTGCGCGCCGCCAAGGAGTGCGTGGACGCGGGCCTGGAAGCCGACATCGACACGGGGCTCACCATCGAACGCAACTGGTTCGCGGGCCTGTTCGCCACCGAGGACCGCGAGCGCGGCATGCGCAGCTTCGTCGAAGAGGGTCCGGGCAAGGCGAAGTTCGTGTGACCCCTGCGGGTGGATTAGCCAGGCCTTAAGGGAGCCTTAAGCAGATTCGGTGATCCACTCACGGTGATCGCTTCCAAGCACTGCGTCACCGCTGGTCAAGGTGGGTGCACCTGGCTTCCGCTTGCCTCTCGCATATGACAGGACGCCCTTGCGGAATTGCTGATTCCGCAAGGGCTTTTCCCGGGGAACGGCCCGAAGGGGCAGGTCGGCCCTCCATGATGGGTGCATGGCGGGCCTGGAGGGTGTGGAACAGCCGCGGCAGCGCAGCAGCGCTTCGGCCGTGCGGCTCACGGCGGCACTTGAGGACGAACAGGGCCTCAAGGCGCTGGAGTTGTACGGGAATCCGGCTGAGGCGGAAGTGATCCTGCCGTCCATGCCGGAATCGGCCGGCACCGCCCGCAGGCTCACCCAGTGCGTGGTGATACGGCTCTGGGGGCTCTCCCCGCAGATCTCCGAGCATGCCGTCCTGCTGGTCTCGGAACTCGTCGGCAACGCGGTGCGGCACACCGGGGCCCGCTCCTTCGGCTTACGCATGCTCCGGCGGCGCGGCTGGATCCGGGTGGAGGTGCGCGACCCCTCGCGCGGGCTGCCCTGCCTGATGCCGGTCCACGAGCTGGACACGACCGGGCGGGGGCTCTTCCTCGTCGACAAGCTGTCCGACCGCTGGGGCGCCGACCTGCTGCCGCGCGGAAAGATCACCTGGTTCGAGATGCGCGTGGCCGACCGCCAGAACGCCTGAAGCCCCCTGGTCGCCGTGGTGGGCGGGGCGGGGGCTTCATGGGTGCGCCGAGGATCGATTGGGGTGTGATCCTCGGCGTAGGGGCTTCGCTCGGGTCAATGGGAAGCCGTGGTTCCGACTATGGCAGACGCGGCCCCAAACGCCAAAAGTCTCTACTCGGACATAAGTGTGCAAATAGTGAGAGTTTCTCGCTAAATCCTAGGTGAGGTGGGCCACTCGCCTAGCATTCGATGAATAACTATCGACCGCTCTGTGTAAATCGTTGATCACGTAGCGGACAGGCCTCCGGTCGGACGATTTCGACGAACGCCCCGAATTGGGTCAATCATTACCTTGCGGGCCATCCGCCCCTTAAATGGGCAGGTGCTCTCACATCCAGGCCGCCGCGCGGTCCTGCGCGCGGGCGGTCTCGCCACGGCCGGCGCCGCCGTGGCCGGCCTCACCGCCGCCTGCGGATCGGGCGGCCCCGCCGCCGCACCCTCCACCCCGCCCCCCGGTCCGGCCAGGCCGGCCCGGCCGGCCGCGCCGGTCCCGGCCCTCCCGCGCCGGTACGCCGGCCGGCCCGTCGAGATCGCCCACGGCCCGCGCGACCGCCCCCGGGTCGCCCTGACCTTCCACGGCAACGGGGATCCCGCCGCCGCCCGGGCGGTGCTGGCCGCGGCCGAGAAGGCGGGCGCCCGGGTGACCGTACTGGCGATCGGCAGCTGGCTCGACGCCCACCCGGACCTGGCCCGCAGGATCCTCGACGGCGGCCACGAACTCGGCAACCACACCCAGCGCCACCTCGCGATCAACGACCTGCCCGAGGCGGAGGCCTACGCCGAGATCACCGGCTGCGCCCAGCGTCTCAAGCGGCTCACCGGCTCCATCGGCACCTGGTTCCGGCCCTCCCAGACCCAGCACGCCACCCCGCTCGTCCAGAAGCTGGCCCAGCGCGCCGGCTACCCGCACGTCCTGTCGTACGACGTGGACTCCCTCGACTTCACCTCGCCCGGTGCCGCGGCCGTCATCCGCACCGTCACCGGGACGATCCGGCCCGGATCGGTGGTGAGCCTGCACTTCGGCTACGCGGACACGGTCGACGCGATGCCGCCCCTCCTCGAAGAACTCGCGCGCCGCAAGCTGCGCGCGGTGACCACCACGGAGCTGCTGACGCCATGAAGACCACCTGCCTTCCCCGGAAGGCCGCCGTGCTGCTGGCCGCTCTGGTCCTCGCCGCCCTGGCCGGCTGCGGATCGGCCGACAAGGGACCCGCCGAGGCGCTCGGTACCAAGGGTGCCGCCCAACCCCCCAAGGCCGTCCCGGCGGCCCCGCCGGGCCTGGCCGGGATGCCCCCTCTCCTCGATCCGAACGACGTGTACGCGGCGGACCGGCCGAACAAACTCTCCCCGGTGGTCAAGGACTTCCCGTCCCGCGTCTACGTGCCGAACACCAACTCCAACACGGTGTCCGTCATCGACCCGGCCACGTACCGGGTCATCGACACCATCCCCGTCGGCGTCCAGCCCCAGCACGTGGTGCCCTCCTGGGACATGAAGACCCTGTGGGTCAACAACAACCGCGGCCACACGCTCACCCCGATCAACCCGGCCACCGGGGAGGCCGGAAAGCCCGTCGAGGTGCACGACCCGTACAACCTGTACTTCACGCCTAACGGCAAGTACGCGATCGTCATGGCCTCGATGGACAAGGAGCTGGTCTTCCGCGATCCGCACACGATGAACCGGGTGAAAACCGTCCCGGTGACCTGTTACGGCGTCAATCACGCGGACTTCTCCGCCGACGGCCGCTACTTCATCGTGAGCTGCGAGTTCTCCGGCGAACTCCTCAAGGTCGACACCGAGAAGATGGAGGTCATCGGCCAGCAGAAACTGCCGTTCGAGGGCGCCATGCCCCAGGACGTCAAGGTCTCCCCGGACGGAAAGACCTTCTACATCGCGGACATGATGGCGCACGGCATGTGGGTGCTCAGCGGCGACAAGTTCGAGGTGCCGAAGCTCCTGCCGACCGGAAAGGGCTGCCACGGCCTGTACGTGAGCCGCGACTCCAAGGAGATGTACGTCTCCAACCGCGGCGAAGGGACCATCTCGGTCTTCGACTTCCCGCAGAACAAGCTCACCAAGAAGTGGACGCTGCCCGACGGCGGTAGCCCGGACATGGGCGGCGTCTCCGCCGACGGCAAGGTGCTGTGGCTCTCGGGGCGCTACAACTCCGAGGTCTACGCGATCGACACGGTCACCGGCAAGCAGCTCGCCCGGATCCCGGTCGGCGGCGGCCCGCACGGCCTCGCCGTGTACCCGCAGCCAGGCCGCTACTCGCTCGGCCACACCGGCATCTTCCGGTAGCGCGGACGCGCCAGTGCCCCGGGAGCTCGCACAGCTCCCGGGACACCGCCGTACCCGGTACGCCTACCAGGCGACCGGGAGCCGTTCCGGCAGCCGCTTGATGAAGCCGGTGCGCCAGACGAGGTTCTCCGCCGGCACCGCGAGCCGCAGCGCGGGCAGCCGCTCGAGAAGCACCTCCAGGGCGATCTCGGCGTGGGCCCGTCCCAGCGCGGAGGCCGGGCAGAAGTGCCGGCCCGCGCCGAACGCGAGGTGCGACCGTGAGCCCTCGCGCTCCAGGTCCAGCTCGTCCGGGTTCTCGAACGCCTCCGGGTCGAAGTTGGCCCCCTCCAACAGGACGAGGACGAGCTCGCCCTCCTTCACCAGGACCTCGCCGACCTGGATGTCGGCCAGCGCGATGCGCGGCAGGCCGTCGCCCACGGACAGGTTCCAGCGCAGCAGCTCGTCGACCGCCCTGCCCATGCGCTCGGGGTGGGCGCGCAGGTATCCGATGAGCTCGGGCCTCTGGAGCAGCGCGAGGACGGCGAGCACCAGGAACGCGGAGGTGGAGACCGCGCCCGCACCGAACAGCGAGACGGCGACCGTCGCGAACATGTCGTCGGTCAGGTGCGCCGACTCAGGGTCCGCCTCCCTCAGCTCGGCGAACCGGCCGAGGAGCCCCGTACGCTCCTCGGACGGAAGGGCGAGCTGGACGTTCAGCTGCTCGGCGAAGTAGCCCACGTCCTTGTACCAGTTGAGGGCCGAGTCGGCGAACGGCTCGCGTGCGGTCATGAACGCGACGTCCAGCCCCGACATCAGCCGGCGCCAGTCCTCGAAGGGGACCCCGAGGACCTGGCAGTGCAGGGCCGCCGAGAAGGGGTCGGCGAACCCCGCCCGGAGGTCCGCCGGACCGCCCTCGGCGACCAGTCGGTCGACGAGCTCGCCCGCCGTGGCCCGCAGGTGGTCCTGGAGCCCCTTCCGGCGCGGGTTGAGCGCCTTCATCACGGCGTCGCGCAGCCCCGCGCTGTTGATGTTGCCCATGTTGTCGACGACCTCGGGCGGGATCGTCAGCGCGTACTGGCGCGGGACGCCGGCGTTCGCCGTGTCCTTGAGGCTGAACCGCTCGTCCTCCAGCACCTGCCTGGCCAGCGCGTAGCTGCTCACCAGCCAGGCCGGGTCCCCGGTGAGGGTGCGGACCCGGGCGACCGGAGCCTTCTCGCGCAGCCAGGCGCACTCCTGCGGGAGCACGTCACCGCGCCGCGAGAGCGGGAAGTCGAGGAGCGCCCGCTCCCGGCCCTCGCGCCCCTCAAGCTGCTCGACGCCCATCGAGGTTCCCTCCGGTCGGTGCGTGGTTCACGTGGTTCAGGTGCCTCTCGGCAGCGGCCTCGGGCCGTACGACGGCGTAGGCCTGGTTGCGGGTCGCGCGCAGGCCCCCGCCCCGCGCGAAGAGGACATCGGTCAGCGGCATCTTGACGTGGTAGGCCGCCACCGAGGACGGCACGTCGAGAATGCTCGGGGTGTCCACGAAGAACGGCAGCTCGGCCGCCATGTAATCGAAACAGACCTGCAACTGCCCGGCTGTGATGGATTCACCTTCCGGCAACTTGGACCCGACGAAGTGCAGGGCCATCTCCTCGCAGCCCTTGCGGAATTCGTCGTCGGTCTCCAGGAAATGAAGTACACGCCGGTGCAGCAGTTGGTAGACGGGATTCGCCTGAAACTCGGAAAGTGCTCTCACGCGGATTTCGGCCTGCGGAGGTCCTGATTCCTCCACGCCTTTGAGAATCCTCCTCCGGACCGCCTTGATCTCCTTCGTGGCGCGTTTCTCCGCATGTTCCCGGGAGTAGCCGAAAGCGGCGAACATCCGGTCCACGTGGAGGTCTGCGTAGACGAAGTCGACCTGCGCGAAGCGGGTCGTGGCCCACTGGGCGAGGCTGGTGATGCGCTCGGAGCTGAAGTAGCTGTTTCCAGGACTCACTCCGATGAGCACATGGTCGCCGTCTTCCCAGATATGGCGGCAGGTGCGGGTGAAGGGCAGAACTTCGAATGATGCGTCAGCTGTGATCGTCACCTGTGTGATCGCCCTTGTTGCCGCTTGTCCCTGGGAGCCCTGCGCTCCTGGTGTGGCGGCAATGCCGTTACGTTATGCGGTGGTCCCGGAGCGTGACAAGTCCGGGGCTGATTTGTTGGCTGGAATCGTCGCTTCCGCCTTACGGAAGAGTAATTGAATATCTATCTGCCGCTCGAACGGGACCCGGAGCGGGGGCGGGTGCGCGGGGCGGCTACCCTGAGCCGGTCAACAAGCACCAAGAAGGGGTGGACCCAGTGGCGAGCATCGAGAGCGCGCGGGCGACGTTCGACAAGTTCGACGTGAACGGTGACGGATTCATCACGGCCGACGAGTACAGCGCGGCCATGAAGGCCATGGGCGACGCCTACGTCACCGGCGCGGTCGCGGACGCGGTGCTCGCGGCCAAGGACGCCAACGGCGACGGCCTGCTGAGCTTCGACGAGTTCTGGGCCGCCCTCAACAAGTAGGCCCCGCGCCGCCCCCGTTCCGCCTGCCGGGACGGGGGCGCGGTCATACCCCGGAGCCGGGCCCGTCGGCGGTCATGTCCTCGACCTCGCCCAGGGCCTCCTCCAGCCAGTGCAGCCAGAACGTCTCCAGGGCGATCCCGCCGTGCAGGACCAGACGGCGCAGCCGGTCCTCCACGGCGTCGCGCTCCGGCGGGAAGTCCTTCTCCTCGATCGCCTCGTACTGCGCCAGCTGCCGCCGGTGCAGCTCCAGATGGCGCCGCAGCTCGGGTCCGAGCCCCTGCGGCCCGGCCACGCCCGCCGCCCGGATGCGCAGCAGCAGGGGATCGCGCATCGGCTTGGGGTCCTGGCTCTCGCCGACCCACCGCGCCAGTTCCGCGCTGCCCGCCGCCAGGACCTCGTACTCCTTCTTCTGCCCCCGCACGGGCACTTCGCTCGGCAGCTCCCGGATCAGCCCGGACTCCTCCAGCCTGCCGAGCTCGCGGTAGATCTGCTGGTGCGTCGCCGACCAGAAGTACCCGATCGACTTGTCGAACCGCCGGGTCAGCTCAAGCCCGGACGAGGGCTTCTCGAGCAGGGCGGTGAGGATGGCGTGCGGGAGGGACATGACGCCATCCTAGGGAGGCCCGCCGCCGCGGTGGCTACCGCCAGTCGGAGAGCGCCTCCGGGGTGCGCGGGCCCGGGAGGCCGGCGGCCAGCAGCCCGTGGGCGCGCAGCAGGGCCGTCACCGCCGGGGACCACGCCTGGCGCAGGCCCGCCCCGGCCAGCAGCGCCGGATCGGACAGGAGCTCCTGGGCCGGTCCCACGCGGATGCCCGACGGGGTCAGGACCGCGGCGTCGTCCGCCCACCGCACGGCCAGGTCCACGTCGTGGGTGGCCATCACCACCGTGGTCCCCGAGGCGCGCAGCCCCGCGAGGACCTCCAGCAGCCGTTCCTGGCCGTCCGGGTCCAGACCCGCCGTCGGCTCGTCCAGGATCAGCACCCGCGGAGCCATCGCCACCGCCCCGGCGATGGCCGCGCGCTTGCGCTGCCCGTACGAGAGCAGGTGCGTCGGTCGGTCCCGCAGCGCCGTGATGTCCAGCGCGGCGAGGGCGGAATCGACCCGCTCGCGGACCTCCGCCACCGGCAGGCCCAGGTTCATCGGGCCGAAGGAGACGTCCTGTTCCACCGAGGCCGCGAACAGCTGGTCGTCCGGGTCCTGCACGACCAGCTGGACCGCCGTCCGCAGCCGGGTCAGCCCCGCCCGGTTGTGCGCCACCACCGTGCCGTCGAGGTGCAGCGCGCCCGAGCCCGGCTTCAGGCCGCCGCTCAGCAGCCGCATCAGCGTGGTCTTGCCGCTGCCGTTGCGGCCGAGCAGGACCAGCGCCCGGCCCTCGGCGATCCCGAAGTCCACCCCGCGGAGCACGGCGGGCCCGTCCTCGTACGCGTAGCCCGCGCCCACCAGTTCCACCAACGGCCTCACAGGTACAGCTCCTTCAGCGCGAGAGTTACGGCGACCAGCCCGGTCAGCAGCGCGCCGGACCAGGCCAGGAACCGCCAGGACAGCGAGGACTCGGGGACCAGCACCCGCAGCGCGCCGTCGTAGCCCCGCCCCGCGAGGCCCGCCTGGAGCCGCGCCGCGCGGTCGAAGGCCCGTACGAACGAGGTCGCGGCGAGCCCGGCCACCGAACGCCACGCCGCCGCCCGGCCGGTGGTGCCCAGGCGGGCCGCCTGGGCCTGGCGGATCCGGGTGAGGGAGTCGAGCAGCAGGAACCCGATCCGGTACATGACCAGGGCCACGTCCACCACCGGGGCCGGGACCCCCGCCCGCACCAGCCGCGGCAGCACGTCCGAGACCGGGGTGGTGAAGGCGAACAGCAGCACGCCGAGCGAGGCCGCCGAGGTGCGCAGCAGCAGCTCGGCGGCCTGCCGGGGGCCGTCCGGGGCCAGCGAGACGAACCCGGCCGGCCCGCCCACGGCGACCAGCAGCGGCAGCGCCCCGGTGAAGCAGAAGCCGAGCGGGATCCGGAAGGCCCGCCACAGCTGCCGTCCGGCCACCCCGGCGGGGCCGAGCAGCACGCACAGGGTGGCCGCCGCGACCAGCGGTCCGCCGGGCCAGGGGGGAAGGCACACCGCGGTGATCGTCAGACCGATCCCCAGCAGTGCCTTCTCCAGCGGGTGGCGATGGCGCCAGCGGCTGCTGTGCGCCGCCGCGTCGATCGGAAGCACCGCCTACGACTCCGTGGCGGGAGTCTCGGCGGGCGTCGTGGCCGCTGCGGCGGCAGCGCCCTGGCGGCGGCCCTTGCGGACCCCGAAGTAGTACGCGAGCACGCCCGCGCCCAGCGCCGCCTGGAGGGCGAACAGCGCCGACTCGATCTCCGCGGAGGGAGGTTCGTACAACGGCGAGAACCACGGCTCGTAGTCGGGCTTCAGCTCGGTGATGGCCGCTTCCGCCTGCGCGTCGGCGCCCGTGAACGGCTCCTCCTTGCCGTCCCCCAGCCCCAGCGCGAGCGGGAGGACGGCCAGCGCCGCCACCAGGAGCAGCAGCAGGGTGTTGATCTTCGCGTTCCTGGTCATCAGACCGTCGCCTCCCGCTGCTTCTCGGATCCGGTGAGCTTGGCGACGCCGAGCCGGACCAGGTCCGACTTGCTGGACTGCATCAGCAGGCGCATCACGAGCACGGTCAGCAGCCCCTCGCTCACGGCGAGCGGGAGCTGGGTGAGCGCGAAGATCTCCGAGAACTTCACCAGCGCGCCGGTGAATCCGCTCGCCGCGTCGGGGAAGGCCAGCGCCAGCTGGACGGAGGTCACGCAGTAGGTGACCAGGTCGGCGAAGAACGCGCCGAAGAACACCGCCACCATCAGCGGCAGGTCGAACTTCCGCAGCAGCCGGTAGACGGCGTAGCCCGCCCAGGGCCCGGCGATCGCCATCGAGAAGACGTTGGCGCCGAGCGTGGTGAGCCCGCCGTGCGCGAGCAGCAGCGCCTGGAAGAGCAGGGTGATCGTGCCGAGCACCGCCATGATCGGCGGCCTGAACAGGATGGCCCCGAGCCCGGTACCGGTGGGATGGGAGCAACTTCCCGTCACGGAGGGGATCTTCAGGGCGGACAGGACAAAAGTGAACGCTCCGGACGCACCGAGCAGGAGCGTGCTCTCGGGATTGGCCTTCACCTCGCGGGTGAGGGCCCGGACGCCGTGGACGACGAACGGAGCGGACGCGGCGCCCCAGGCGACCGCGTGCAACGGGGGTAGGAACCCCTCGGCAATATGCATGAGTGGGGAGACCTCTCCAGCACCTCGTGGATGGACAACGCGCCCCGGCCGGTCTCCTGGCTCACGGGTGCTGATGCCCGGGCTCCGCCTTCCCGGGGCCGTGCGGTATCCCGCGCGGTGTCCCAGTGGCTTCCCGCTGGGGTCCCCCCGACGGAGGCAGGGGGAGAGTGGAGCCGGACTTCCCCGATCACAGTGGCGAGGGCCGCACCGGTTTCACACCGGTTTCCCGAACACCAAGGCCCGCTGACCCTAGTCGGCCGCGCGGGCCGGTAACAACCCGTCTCGAACGGGCCACGAGGTGTCCGGATTCCGCTTGCCGGCCATCCGGGGCGACCGTTGTGGCACGCCCGCGCCAACGGCCCCACCCCGCAGGGGAGTTCCCGGTTCCGGTGCGGCGGGGTGCGGGCCGGCCGGCCCGCCGAGCGGTTCCGAACCGCTTCCGGACCGCTTCCGAACCGCTCCGGACCGCTCCGGACCGTTCCGCACCCGTGATCCGGGCGGCCCCGTACGGGCGCGGCCCGGTGGCGGCCCAGGTCGGCCCCGCACAGGCTGGGACCGTGGCTGCCGACTACGACTACTCAGACCTGACCGCCGTCTACGTGAACTGCACGCTCAAGCGCTCGCCCGACACCAGCAACACCGAAGGGCTGATCGACAAGAGCCGGGCGGTCATGGCGGCGGCGGGTGTCCGGACCTCGCTGGTCCGCGCCGTCGACCACGACATCGCGACCGGCGTCTGGCCGGACATGACCGAGCACGGCTGGGAGAGCGACCAGTGGCCGGTCCTCTACAGCCAGATCATGGACGCCGACATCCTCGTCCTGTGCGGCCCGATCTGGCTCGGCGACAACAGCTCCGTGATGAAACAGGTCATCGAGCGGCTCTACGCCTGCTCCTCCCTCCTGAACGAGCAGGGCCAGTACGCCTACTACGGACGCGTCGGCGGCGCGCTGATCACCGGCAACGAGGACGGCGTCAAACACTGCGCCATGAACATCCTCTACAGCCTCCAGCACCTCGGCTACACGATCCCGCCGCAGGCCGACGCCGGCTGGATCGGCGAGGCCGGGCCCGGGCCCTCCTACCTCGACGCGGGCTCCGGCGGCCCCGAGAACGACTTCACCAACCGGAACACCGCCTTCATGTCGTGGAACCTGATGCACCTGGCCGCCCTCCTCAAGCGCTCGGGCGGCATCCCGGCCCACGGGAACCAGCGCTCGCTGTGGGACGCGGGCTGCCGCTTCGACTTCCCGAACCCCGAGCACCGCTAGTGCCGTGCCGGGCGTCGCGACCCGGTGGACCTTTCCGGTCACCGCAGTACGGGGTGTCCTGCCGCCGGGCCGCAGCCCGGGCAACAGCAGGGGCCGCTACGCCGGGACCTCCGCCAGCGCCGACTCCAGCCGGGCCGGCAGAGGCCGGGCGTTCATCCGGCGGCAGCTCACCGCCGCCTCCTCCAGCAGGGCTTGGCCGCCGCCGCGTCCCCCGAGGCCAGCAGGGCGCGCGCCAGCGGCTCCACCGCCAGGACCCGTACAAGGCTCTGCCCCGAGCGGCGGCCCAGCTCGTCCGCCGCGCGCAGGTGCGGCAGCGCCCCGCCCGGGTCCCCGCGGTCCAGGGCGATCCGGCCCAGCCCGATCCGCGCCGCGCTCTGCCCCGCCAGATCGCCGGAGCCCCGGGTGTGGGCCAGGACCTCCCGGAATCCTGCCGCCGCCGCCGCCTCCTCCAGCCGGCCGAGCGTCCGCTGCGCGTCCGCCACCCAGCGCAGCATGCACATGCGGGGCCAGGCCGCGCCGCCCGACTCCGCCACCGCCAGGGCCTCGCGCAGCACCTCCAGCGCGTGCTCCGGCTCGCCGCGGGCGAGCAGCACCTGGCCGATGCCGCGCAGTGAATGGGCCTGGCCGTAGCGGTCGCCCGCCGACTCGAAGACCGGCACACCGCGCCGGCACCGCCGCATCGCCTCGTCCAGCCGGCCCTGAATCCGGTCGAGGTAGGAGAGCAGCCAGCCCGCGTACGCCGCCCCGTGCGCGTCCCCCAGCTCCTCGAACAGCGCCTCCCCGGCCGTGATCATGGCCCGGGCGGGCCCCCACTCCTCGCGGCAGGCCCGCAGCCGCCCCAGGCCCACCAGCATGACCGCCTCCCCGGTCCGGTCCCCGGCGGCGCGGGCGGCGGCGAGCCCCAGCTCCTGGACCGCCTGCCACCCGGTCAGATCGCTGCGCAGGTCGAACACGTACTCCCCGGCCGCCGCGAGCTCCCGGCAGGCGTACGGATCCACCCGCGCGGCCTGCCGCACCGTGGCGACCAGGGCCTCGCGCTCGGCCCCCAGCCGGCGCACCGGCTCGGCCCGGGGCCCGGCGAGCACCGCCGGGTCCGGTACCCGGGCCGCGGTCCGGCCGCGGAGCCCGGGATAGTCGACGCCCTGGTGGGCCCGCCGGCCCTCGCACACCAGCGCCACCCAGCAGGACAGCACCCGTCGCATGGCGGCCTCCTCGGATCCGGCCAGGTCCCGGCCGAAGGCGCGGACCAGGTCGTGCATGCGGAAGCGGAGCTGGCCCGCCTCGTCGCGGCCCGCCACCTCCAGCAGGTGCGCCGCCGCCAGTGCGTCCAGGGCCTCCTCGGCCGCGTCGAGGGAGCCGTCCAGCACGGCCGCCGCCGTCCACGCGGCGAAGTCCGGGGCGTCGAGCGCCGCCAGGCCCCGCAGCAGGGCCCGCGCCCGGCCCGGCAGCGAGCGGTAGCCGAGCCGGAGCCCGGCCCGCACCCCGTCGAGGACGTCCAGCCGGGACCGCTCGTCGCCCAGCCGGGCCGCCAGCCGCGCCAGGTCCGGTGCGGGAGGACGGCCAGTTCGGCGCCGACGATCCGCAGGGCGAGCGGCAGCCGCCCGCACAGCCGGACCAGCTCACGGGCCGCCCGGGCCTCGGCGGCCACCCGCTCGGCGCCGGCGATCCGCCCGAGCAGCCCGAGCGCGCTGTCCTCGTCCAGCAGCGGCAGTTCCACGCGAGTGTGCGGACCCGCCCCCGCCAGCCGGTACCGCGCGGTGACGAGCACCGCGCAGCCGGCCGCCGCCCCGGGCAGCAGGGCCCGCACCTGGTCCTCGTCGGCCGCGTTGTCCAGCAGGACCAGCACCCGCCGCCCGGCCAGCAGGCTCCGGTACAGGGCCGCGCGCTCCCCGGCGTCGGCCGGCACCGCCGGGCCGTCCACGCCGAGGCCGCGCAGGAACCCGGCCAGCACCTCGGCGGGATCCGCGGCGGCCGTCCGGTCGGCGCCGCGCAGGTCCGCGTAGAGCTGCCCGTCGGGGAACCGCTCGCGCAGGCCGTGCGCGACCCGCAGCGCGAGCGCGGTCTTGCCGATGCCGGCCGCGCCGGTGACGAGGCAGACCGCGCCGTCCGCCGCCCGCAGCCGGCACCGAGGACGGCCGACTCGGCCTCCCGCCCCACGAAGCCCGCGGTGACGGCGGGCAGTTGGGCGGGCGGCCGACCCAGGCGGCCAGCGGACACCCCCGCCACCGCCCCGGTTCCGAGGCCTGCGGCCAGGCGCACTCCCGGTTCCTGTCCGGCCAGAGTCGCTCCGCCCAGATCGCCGGCCCCTCGCCCGGCCCCCGGCGTGAGCGGCCCGGCCGTCCCCGGCATGACTGGCCCCACCGTCGCCGGCGCGATCGGCGCCGCGGGCCCCGGTGTGTCCGGACCGGCCGTCCCCGGTGTGTCCGGACCGGTCGTCCCCGGTGTGTCCGGACCCGCCGTCCCCGCCGCGACCGGATCCGCGGGCCCCGGCGCGATCGGCGCCGCGGCCCCCGGTGTGTCCGTGCCCCCCGTCCCCGGTGTGTCCGTGCCCCCTGTCCCCGACGTGACTGGCCTCGCCGTCCCCGGCGTGACTGGACCAGCCGCGCCGGCGTGACCGGAGCCGCCGCCCCCGCGGGGGCGGGTGGATCCGCGTCCGCCAGCAGTCGCGCGTGCAGCGCGCGCAGGCCGGGGCCCGGGTCCAGGCCGGCCTGCGCTGCCAGATGCCGTCGCGCCGCGTCATAGGCGGCCAGCGCCTCCCCGCGTCGGCCCGAGCGGTACAGGGCCAGCATGTGGAGCTCCACCAGCCGTTCCCGCAAGGGATGTTCGGCCGTCAGCCCGGCCAGCTCCCCGCACACGGAGGCGTGGCGGCCGAGGGCGAGGTCCGCGGTCAGCGCCCGCTCCACGCAGTCGAGCCGGTCCTGCTCCAGCCGGGCCGCCGCGGACTCGAAGACGCGCCCGCGCAGCCCGCCCAGCGCCACCGGCCCCCGCCACAACTCCAGGGCCGCCCCCAGGAGACGGCGGCTCTCGGCCGGGTCGGCCACGGGCTCCGCCGTCCGCCGCAGCCGCGCGAACTCCCGTACGTCCACCAGCGCGTGACCGGGATCCAGGACGAACCCGGCGTCCGTTCGGGCCACCGGCAGCCCCAGCCGGCGCAGCGCGCCCGCCGCGTTCTGCAGCTGTTCCCGCGCCGTCGCCGGCGGGTCGTCCCACACCGCCGCCGCCAGCCCGGCCGCCGGCACCACCCGCCCGGCCTCGAGCGCGAGGGCTGCCAGCACCCGCCTGCCGCGCGGCCCGCCCAGCTCCAGCGGACGGCCGTCCAGGGTGGCGTGCACCGGACCCAGCAGGGAGAAGACCAAGGTCATGGCGGGCTCCGCGGCACTCAGTGGCGGACGGGTGGCCGGCGGATGGGCCGCCGGTGGGCGCCGATCCTAACCTCTGGCCACCAGGCCGGAGCAGGGGTGGATCGCCCTCCGCTTCGGCCCTTCCCGCCTCCCTTCCGAGAGGAACCCCCATGCCCACGACAGGTCCCCTCCGCAGACGCGCCGCCTCGCGGGGCGCCGCGCTGCTGACCGTCGCGCTGCTCGGGCTGGCCGGACTCACCGCCCCCGAGGCCACGGCCGCCACCGCCCCCTCCGGGCCCGCCGTCGCCGTGGCGATGGGCGACAGCTTCATCTCCGGCGAGGGCGGCCGCTGGCTCGGCAACACCGACCGCCACCAGGGCAGCCGCAACGGCACCGACCGGGCCTGGACCGGCGGTTCCTCGTACGACCCGGCCACGGTGTACGGGACCACGGCGGAGGTCGGCGGCTGCCACCGGTCCGACGTGTCGGAGATCGCCGCCGCCCCGCTGCCCGGGATCGACGAGCGGATCAACCTGGCCTGCTCCGGAGCCGAGACCGGCAACGTCCTGAGCACGGCCGCGGGCGGGCAGCCGTACAACGGCGAGGCCCCGCAGACCGACCGGCTCGGCGCCCTCGCCCGTACCAAGCGGGTCAAGGTCATCGCCCTGTCCGTCGGCGGGAACGACCTCGGCTTCGGGCAGATCATCGGCGACTGCGCGTACGACTGGCACTTCAAGCGGCTCTGCTGGAAGAAGCAGGCACCGGTCGTCGAGCAGAAGCTGCCCGGTGTGCGGGCCAAGGTGACGGCATTGGTGGACGACATCCGGGCCACCATGCGGGCCGCCGGGTACGCGGACGGCGACTACCGGCTGGTCCTGCAGTCCTACCCCTCGCCGATCCCCGGCGGTGAGTCCTTCCGGCTGGACCAGAACGACTCGGACCGGATGTTCAAGGACGGCTGCCCCTTCAACGACCGGGACGCGACGTGGGCGGCGTACACGCTCGTCCCGCGGATCGGAGACATGGTCAAGGCGGTGGCCGGCGCGCGCGGCACCGACTACCTGGACCTGCGGGACGCACTGGCGGGGCACGAGGTGTGCTCCCTGGGCACGGAGCAGGCGGGCCAGAACGGGCCTGACCCGAAGCGCAACGAATGGTTCCGGTTCCTGGACTACGTCCACACCCAGGGCACGCTGGAGGAGTCCACGCACCCCAACGCCCACGGGCAGCGGGCCATGGCGGCCTGCCTCGGCCTGGTGGCCGCGGCCGCTCCGGGCCGCTGGTCCTGCACCCAGGACTGGTTCGGCAACGGGGACCCGAGCCAGATGCGGATCCGTCCGGCGGGCTGACCGTACCGGGCCCGGGGCGTGCGATGCCCCGGGCCCGTCGGGCCGGCACCGGTTCAGTGCGCGATGTCCACGACCAGCCGCTCCGGTGAGTGCAGGGCGAAGGCGCGGTAGTACGGCAGGGTGTCGAAGGCGGCGCCGAAGGTCACGTACCCCTCGTAGTCACCGGTCAGGGCCAGGCCCTTGAGCTTGCCGAGCTGGATCTGCTGGAGCTTGGGCCCGCGGTAGACGCTCTCCCCCGCGTCGTTGTGCGCGGCGGCGGGGTTGAGGCGGATCTCCAGGAAGTGCTTCCCGGCGAGCGGCACGGGCTTGCCGGACCCGTCGTAGATCAGCTGTGCGACGGGAGTGACGGTCACCCCGGGGACGTACCCCTGCAGGTCGATGACGATCCGGTCGTACGTCGCGTGCCCGCCCCAGCGGGCATTGACGACGAGCGGGGTCTGGGTCTGGGTGGCGGTTGGGGTGGCGGTGGCGGCGGCCGAGGCAGGAGCGGCGAAGGAGAGGCAGGCGGCGAGCAGAGCGCCGGATACCAGGGCCACGAGCTGCCGGAGACGTGGGTGGATCATGACGTCCCCTCGATTCTCGAGTGACGGGGACTGCTGGCACAGCCTAAGACGCCGCGATGGATCCCGCAGTTCCGGTTCCGATCGGATTTTCCGCCGGTGTGCAACTTCCTTTGATGGCAGGCTGGTTGAGCGAACCAGCCCCGCCCGACAGGAGAGAACCGGATGCGTCGTCCCCGCTTTCCCCGCCACGCGGCGCTCGCCGTGGCCCTCGTCCTGGCAGCCACCGCCTGCGGCGGCGACGCGGACCGTGAGATCGCGCAGGAGGGCAAGGGCGGTTACCGGTGGAAGGCCACGGACGAGATCTGCAACGTCCTTGCGTACGGCGAACTCGCCGACCCGCTGGGCGCGCGGGAGGAGGCCGCGGACCGGAACAAACGGGCCGGCCAGGGCGCTCCGGGCGTCGAGTGCGTCCAGCCGCTCGTCGAGTCCGGCCCGGCGAAGTACGGGAACGTGAAGGTCGAGCTGGACCTCGCCTACACCGAGAGCGTCGACTTCGCGAAGGACGTCTTCGCCAGGGGCCGGGAGAACACGCGGAAGGACCTGCCGGACAGCGGCCTCACCGAGGTCAAGGGCGTCGGCAAGGAGGCCTACTGGTTCGGCTTCAACAAGTCGAACGACCGCCGCCAGGTGCGCGAACTGCGGCTGCGGGACAGCAACCTGATGATCGACATCACCGTCACGGCCGAGGCGCGCTCGCTGCCCACCCTCGAGAGCCTCAAGGCGTTCGACGCGTCGGTGGAGGACTTCGCCAAGGCCTCCCTCAAAGCGCTGCGGGCCTAGCGCGAAGGGCCCGGCGCGCAGGTGATGCGCGCCGGGCCCTTGTGCCGTGGGTCAGCCGCCGTGGGTCAGCCGCCGCGGCTCAGCTGTCGTGGCTCCGCCGTCGCGGCTCCGCCCACGCGGCTCAGCTGTCGTGGGTCAGCATTCGATGACGTTGACCGCGAGGCCGCCGCGGGCGGTCTCCTTGTATTTGACCTTCATGTCGGCGCCGGTCTCCTTCATGGTCTTGATGACCTTGTCGAGGGAGACCTTGTGGGTGCCGTCGCCCCGCATCGCCATCTTCGCCGCGGTGACCGCCTTGACCGCCGCCATGCCGTTGCGCTCGATGCACGGGATCTGGACCAGGCCGCCGACCGGGTCACAGGTCAGGCCCAGGTTGTGCTCCATGCCGATCTCGGCCGCGTTCTCGACCTGCTCCGGGGTGCCGCCCAGGACCTCCGCCAGGGCGCCGGCCGCCATCGAGCAGGCCGAGCCGACCTCGCCCTGGCAGCCGACCTCGGCACCGGAGATCGAGGCGTTCTCCTTGAACAGCATGCCGATCGCGCCCGCCGCGAGGAGGAAGCGGACCACGCCGTCCTCGTCCGCGCCCGGCACGAAGTTCGTGTAGTAGTGCAGGACCGCCGGCAGCACACCCGCCGCGCCGTTGGTCGGGGCGGTGACGACCCGGCCGCCCGCCGCGTTCTCCTCGTTGACCGCCATCGCGTAGATCGTCGCCCACTCGCTGCGGTGCATCATCGGGTCGCCCTCGGTGCGCAGCTGGCGCGCCGTGGAGGCGGCCCGGCGCTTGACCCGCAGGCCGCCGGGGAGGATGCCCTCGCGCGACATGCCGCGCGCGACGCAGGACTGCATGACGCGCCAGATCTCCAGCAGGCCCTCGCGGATCTCGTCCTCGGTGCGCCAGGCCTTCTCGTTCTCCAGCATCAGCGAGGAGATCGACAGGCCCGTCTCGTTGGCCAGGCGCAGCATCTCGTCGCCGGAGCGGAAGGGGTACTTCAGCACCGTGTCGTCGAGCTTGATCCGGTCCTCGCCGACGGCGTCCTCGTCCACGACGAAACCGCCGCCGACCGAGTAGTACGTCTTCTCCAGCAGCGGGGAGCCGGCCGCGTCGTACGCGAAGAGCGTCATGCCGTTCGCGTGGTACGGCAGCGAGCGCCGGCGGTGCAGGATCAGCTGGTTCGGCTCGTCGAAGTCGATCTCGTGGCCATCGCCTATCTCCGCGCCGAGCAGGCGCAGCCGGCCGCTCTTGCGGATGCGCTCCACCTCGTCGTCCGCGGTCTCCACGTTCACCGTGCGCGGAGAGTGGCCCTCCAGCCCCAGCAGTACCGCCTTGGGGGTGCCGTGCCCGTGGCCGGTCGCGCCGAGGGAGCCGAACAGCTCGGCGCGCACGGACGCCGTCTGGGCGAGCACACCGTCCTTCTTCAGACGCATCACGAACATGCGCGCGGCGCGCATCGGACCGACCGTGTGGGAGGAGGACGGGCCGATGCCGATGGAGAAGAGGTCGAAGACGGAGATGGCCACTGGCGGACTCCCTTGTCTGCTCGTGGGGTGGGAGGGGGCAGGAGAGGCGGATTGTTCGGATTTTGTCCGGCAGTCGAGCTTATCGCGGTGAAATGAACGGTTCGGCTGCCGGACGAGGTGGTGTGGATTACGTGGACGGGTCAGGCGGGTGTCGGCTCACGCTCCGGAGCCGTCGCGTCGTTCTGCCCGGCCGAGGCCGAGGCCGCGGACGCGTCGAGGACCGGGTCGGGGCCGGGCAGCCCCGCGCGGCGGGCCTCGATGCGACCGTACGGCCCAGAAGTGCGTACCCACGGCCATGGCCGCCACCAGGGCGGTGTCCACGCCGCCCGGGACGGTGCCGCGGCCGCCGAGGTCGGCGGAGCCGAGCCAGGACAGCAGGGACAGGGCGCCGAGGAAGAAGACGATCCGCCAGGCGGGGGCGAACTGCCGCAGGAGGTTCTTCTCACCCTCGCGGGAGAGTGCCAGCACCACGATCGGGGCGCAATGGGCCCCATCCGCCTGGGGCTTCGGTCATGAAAAGGGCCCGGCCCTGTGCAGAACAAGGCCGGGCCCTCACCGAGCCCCCGACTAGAGCGACGGGTACAGCGGGAACTTCGCGGCGAGCGCGGAGACGCGCGCCTTGAGCGACTCGCTGTCGTACGCGGGCTTCAGCGCGGCCGCGATGATCTCCGCGACCTCCGTGAAGTCCTCGGCGCCGAAACCGCGGGTGGCGAGCGCCGGCGTGCCGATGCGCAGACCCGAGGTGACCATCGGCGGGCGCGGGTCGTTCGGGATGGCGTTCCGGTTGACCGTGATGCCGATCTCGTGGAGCCGGTCCTCGGCCTGCTGGCCGTCGAGCTCGGAGTTGCGCAGGTCGACCAGGACCAGGTGGACGTCCGTACCGCCGGAGAGGACGGACACGCCGACCTCGGTGACGTCCGGCTGCACCAGGCGCTCGGCGATGATCTTCGCGCCCTCGAGGGTGCGCACCTGGCGCTCCTTGAAGTCCTCCGAGGCCGCGATCTTGAAGGAGACGGCCTTGGCGGCGATCACGTGCTCGAGCGGGCCGCCCTGCTGACCCGGGAAGACCGCGGAGTTGATCTTCTTGGCCAGTTCCTGCGTCGACAGGATGACACCGCCGCGCGGACCGCCGAGGGTCTTGTGCGTGGTGGTGGTGACGACGTGGGCGTGCGGCACCGGGTTCGGGTGCAGGCCCGCGGCGACCAGGCCGGCGAAGTGCGCCATGTCGACCATCAGGTACGCGCCGACCTCGTCCGCGATGCGGCGGAAGGCGGCGAAGTCCAGCTGGCGCGGGTAGGCGGACCAGCCCGCGACGATCAGCTGCGGCTTGGACTCCTTGGCGAGGCGCTCGACCTCGGCCATGTCGACATGGCCCGACTCGTCGACGTGGTACGGGACCACGTTGTAGAGCTTGCCGGAGAAGTTGATCTTCATGCCGTGGGTCAGGTGACCGCCGTGGGCCAGGTTCAGGCCCATGATCGTGTCGCCCGGCTTCAGCAGCGCGAACATCGCGGCGGCGTTCGCCTGCGCACCGGAGTGCGGCTGGACGTTCGCGGCCTCGGCGCCGAACAGCGCCTTGATGCGGTCGATCGCGATCTGCTCGACCACGTCGACGTGCTCGCAGCCGCCGTAGTAGCGGCGGCCGGGGTAGCCCTCGGCGTACTTGTTGGTCAGGACCGAGCCCTGGGCCTCCATGACGGCGACCGGAGCGAAGTTCTCCGACGCGATCATTTCCAGGGTCGACTGCTGGCGTACGAGCTCGGCGTCGACGGCGGCGGCGACGTCGGGGTCGAGTTCGTGGAGAGGGGTGTTCAGTACGGACATCAGGATCCCCTGGGTCAGTTACCGGCGGTGAGCTTGGCGTACTCGTCAGCGGAGAGCAGGTCGCCCGGCTCCTCCGCGACGCGCACCTTGAACAGCCAGCCGCCCTCGAACGGGTCCGTGTTCACGAGCGCCGGGTTGTCGACGACGTCCTGGTTGGACTCGACGACCTCGCCGGAGACGGGGGAGTACAGGTCGCTGACCGACTTGGTCGACTCCAGCTCGCCGCAGGTCTCGCCCGCGGTCACCGTGTCGCCGACCTCGGGAAGCTGGGCGTAGACGACGTCACCGAGCGCGTTGGCCGCGAACTCCGTGATGCCGACCGTCGCGACGCCGGCCTCGGCGTCCGACAGCCACTCGTGCTCCTTGCTGTAACGCAGCTGCTGGGGGTTGCTCATGACCTGATTCTCCTGGATGCGGGGGAGTGGATACGAACAGCGGTCTTGGGTACTGAGACGGCCGGTACTGCGCAGTGGCGTACGGGGCTACTTCTGCCGCTTGTAGAACGGCAGGGCCACGACCTCGTACGGCTCATGCGTACCGCGAATGTCGACGCCGACGCCGGAGGTGCCGGGCGCGGCGTGCGCCGCGTCGACGTACGCCATCGCGATCGGCTTGCCCAGCGTGGGCGACGGGGCACCCGAGGTGACCTCGCCGATGACCTGGCCGCCGGCCACCACGGAGAAGCCGGCGCGCGGGACGCGGCGGCCCTCGGCGATCAGACCGACCAGCTTGCGCGGCGGGTTCGCGGCGGCGCGCTCGGCGGCGGACTCCAGCGCGGCGCGGCCGACGAAGTCCCCCTCCTTCTCGAACTTCACGACCCGGCCCAGCCCCGCGTCGAACGGGGTCAGCGCGGTGGTCAGCTCGTGCCCGTACAGCGGCATGCCCGCCTCCAGGCGCAGGGTGTCGCGGCAGGACAGACCGGCCGGGACCAGGCCGACGCCCTCGCCCGCCTTGGTCAGCGCCTGCCACAGCTCCACGGCGTGCTCGGGGGCGACGAACAGCTCGAAGCCGTCCTCGCCGGTGTAGCCCGTACGGGCGATGAGCGCCGGCACTCCGGCCACCGTGCCCGGCAGACCGGCGTAGTACTTGAGCCCGTCCAGGTCGGCGTCGGTGAGCGAGGCGAGGATGCCGGGGGACTCCGGACCCTGGACGGCGATCAGCGCGTACGCGTCGCGGTCGTCGCGGACCTCGGCGTCGAAGCCGGCGGCGCACTCGGTCAGGGCGTCCAGGACCACCTGGGCGTTGGAGGCGTTGGCGACGACCATGAACTCGGTCTCGCCGAGGCGGTAGACGATCAGGTCGTCGAGGATCCCGCCGTCCTCCTGGCAGATGTGCGTGTAGCGGGCGCGGCCGACGCCGACGGTGGAGATGTTGCCGACCAGCGCGTAGTCCAGGACCTGGACGGCCTCCGGGCCGGTCAGGGTGATCTCGCCCATGTGGGACAGATCGAAGAGACCGGCCTTGGTGCGTACGGCGTTGTGCTCGTCGCGCTCGCTGCCGTACCGCAGGGGCATGTCCCAGCCCGCGAAGTCGGTCATGGTCGCACCGAGCGAGCGGTGCAGCGCATCGAGTGCGGTCAGACGGGGGGCGTTGCTCATGGGTGTGGCTCCCGAGTCCCAGGGCATGACATGACGAGGAAGGTCCTCCCCATCTGTCATCGGAACCTGAGAGGTTCGCCGAGAGTGCCCCCGCTGCCGGGGACCGTCGGCTTGCACCTTGGGTGGAGCCGCCCACGGGACGGCTCGCTTTTCAGATCTGCCTCATCCACGCGGTACGGGGCCTGAGAGATTCAAGGGAGGTTCTTGCTCCTTCGGCGCCCGTGCACGGCCTCGCGGCGTGCCGGGACTCTCCCGCGCGGATTCAAGCGGCCGGTATGCAGTTGGTCCAGATGGCGCACATCATTGCACGCCCTTGTGGTGATCGGGCGTGGGGCCCCGAAAGCTCGTACGGGGCCGGAAGGCCCGAACGGAACCGGTGCTGCCGGATTACCGTCTCTTTACACTCAGTGGGAAAGGGTCCCGGTGACCCGATTCGGGGGAGGCGAACACTGTGCGGCGATTCGGAGTAGTGGCGGCTGTGGCAACCGTGGACGCGGTGCCGGCGCAGCGCGGCGGCGGCGGTGCGGCGTGCGCGGGCACGGGCGCGGGCGCCGGCCGGGTACGGGACCTGCGCGGGGCCGGGGCGCGGGGGGCGCGCCGGCTCGGCTTCGGCGCGGGCGACATCGTGGTGGTGTCCGGCCTGCCGGGCGGGGGCAAGAGCACGCTGATCAAGAGGGCGGCCGCCGAGGGCGCCGCGATCGACTCCCAGGACACCCGCGAGCGCTGGGAGCGGCGGATGCCCGCGGGGCTGCCGTACGGGGCGTACCGGCCCCTGGTGCGGGCCGCGCACTACTGGGGGCTGTGGCGGATCCTGCGCTCCGGAGCCTCGGTGGTCGTGCACGACTGCGGTACGCAGGCCTGGGTACGGGGCCTGCTCGCGGCGGTCGCGCGCCGCCGGGGCCGGGCGCTGCACCTGCTGCTCCTGGACAGCAGCCCGCAGGAGGCGCTGTCCGGGCAGGCGGCGCGGGGGCGCCGGGTCTCGGCGTACGCCTTCGCCCGCCACCGGGGCGCGGTGACGCGGCTCCTGCGCGAAGCCGAGGCCGGCCGCCCGCCGGCGGGCTGCGCCTCGGTCACCCTCCTGGACCGCCCCTCGGCCGCCGCCGTAAGCCACATCGCCTTCCACGCCTAGCCCCGGTTGCCGGGGCGTGCGCGCGCTGCCGGGACGGCATCAGCCATGTTCCAGCCCCGCCGGCGTTCGAGGCGCGGGGTCTGGGGCGGAGCCCCAGGAGCGGCGCCGCACCGATAATCTCGGCACGACACGCGGCGGGACCAGCGGGACCACAGACGGAGGCAAGGGGCACATGCAAGGCAGCGGCAACGGCAACGGCTGGCCCGGGAATGAGCTGGAGCAGGTGCTCGGCGCGGCGCTCGGGCAGCCGGACGCCGGGGGCCGGATCCTGGAGGTGCTCGGGCGCAGCCAGGTCTGGGTGCCCCTGCCCGGCGGCGGCTCACCGGACGCCGCGAGCCTGGACCTGCCCACCATGGACATCGGCGGAGCGGCGTACGTCCCCGTCTACAGTTCCGAGGCCCAGTTCCGCTCCTGCGTCGGGCCCGGCATGGACTTCGCCGTGGCCCCCGCCGTGGAGTTCGCCCGCGGCCTGCCCCCGCAGCTCGGCATCGCCCTCAACCCCGAGGGCGCCGTCGGCGTCCCCCTGCCCCCGCCCGCCGTGGCGGAGCTGTGCCGCACCGGGCGGACCTCGCTCGACGGGCCGTCCACCGGCGGTCGGGTCCGGCTCTACGAGCCCGACTGGCAGGAGGACCCGGTGGACTTCCTGGCCGCCGCCGCCGAGGAGTTCCGCACCACCGGCGTGGTCGCCGCCGCGCACCGCTGCCTCGCCAGCGTCGAGGGCGGGGAGCCGGAACTGTTCATCGGTGTCCGCCTGCTGGGATGGGAGCCCGAGATGCGAGCCGCCCCGATGGAGGCCCTCGGCCGGGCCCTGACCCGCGTCCCGGCGCCCTGGCCGGTGCAGTTGATTCTCCTCGACGCCGTGCAGGACCCGGTCACGGACTGGATTCGTGAGCGCGTACGCCCCTTCTACCTTCCATAGGGCCGCTTAAGCTGGGGTACGCGTGGACGACGGGCGGACGAAGAGGGGTACCGGGTGAGTGCGTCAGGCACGGCCGCGGCCGGGCAGGTCGAGCACATGCTGCGCCAGGTGACTCCCGGGCGCTATGAGAGCTACGAGTCACTTCTGCATGCCCTCGCCGAGGGCCGCGTGTGGATGCTGCTGTGGCAGGGGCAGCCGGGTTCCCCCGACGCCCAGTACGGCGGCATGGAGGTGGAGAGCCTCGGCTACGCGCCGTGCGTGACCTCCCCGCAGGAGCTGGCCGCCAGCGGCTGGAACCGGGGCTACGAGGTGGTCACCGGGCGGGACATCGCCCGCGCGCTCTACCCGGACCGCTGGGGCCTGTGGCTCAACCCGCACGCCCAGGGCGGCGGCCTCGGCGTCCCGTGGGCCGACCTGCGCCGGATCGCGACCGGCCTGGACCGGATGCCGGCCGGGCCGCTGCGGCTGTCCGAGCCCTCCCTCGAGCTCCCGCAGTTCTACGGACTGCTGACCCAGCACGCGCACCGCACCCCGGCCGTCCGGTCGCTGCGCCGCGCCTGGGTGCAGCCCGCGCTCGGGTCCCCGTACCTGGCGGTCGGGCTCGACCTGTACGACGCCTCCGCGCCCGCGCTGGAATCCGTACGGGAGATGATGCGCCAGTCGGTCGGCGTGGTCCCCGAGGGCGTCCCGGTGTGCACGGTCGCGCTGGCGGACGAGCACGACCCCGTCGCGATGTGGCTGCGCGCGCAGACCCGCCCCTTCTACGACCGCGAGGGCCAGGCACCCGCGTACTGACGGGGGAATTCCGGCCGCACACCGCCTGCTTTCCAGACATCCGCATACCGAGACATCCCTCTCGAAGGCCGCACCGGTCCCATCGGTGCGGCCTTCGGCATATCCACCGAATGTGCCCAAGATCCGGAGCCGAAACGGTAGTTGGGCCGGATGTCCGTTCCGCGCCGAACGGGCGGTGTTTCACCGCTCAACAGAGCGCGTGGTTCGGATAACGGAAGGTGGCGGTGCAGATCACGGTTGCGCATCACATCCCCGGCAGGTCTGGCGGCCGATTGAGAGGGCGTTGAAGACTCCCCCCACCGAAGGCCGGTCAATCTGACAATCACCAGCCCTTCACGTGCACTTCAGGCGCATTTCGCGCCAATCGCACCATCACGCGACGCCGAAAGAAACAAGCCGCCACAGCGGCGGGCATGGGCCGGCCACCGTCGGCCGAGAGGGGTCCCCACCACGATGACGGCACCACTGCACGACACCACCGCGGCCGAGCCCGCAGCCGTGGCCGCCCCCGGAGTTCCCCAGAAGGCGATCGAGGGACGTTCGCCGTGGAAGATCGCCTGGCTGCGCCTCAAGCGCGACAAGGTCGCCCTGGCCGGCGGTGTCGTCGTGCTCCTGCTGATCCTCGTCGCGCTCTTCGCGCCGCTGATCGTCAAGGCCTTCGGCCACCCGCCGGAGGAGCTGCACGAGGACATGCTGGACCCGCTGCTCGGCCTGCCGGCCGGCGACTGGGGCGGTATCAGCGGCGACTTCCTGCTGGGCGTCGAGCCGGTCAACGGACGCGACGTGTTCAGCCGGATCGTCTACGGCGCCCGGATCTCGCTCCTGGTCGCCTTCCTCTCCGCCTTCGTGGCGGTCACGCTGGGCACCTTCTTCGGCATCATCGCGGGCTACTTCGGCGGCTGGGTCGACGCGGCGATCAGTCGCGTGATGGACCTGCTGCTGGCCTTCCCGCAGCTGCTCTTCATCATCGCGCTGATCTCCGTCATCCCCGGCAAGCTGTGGGGCTTCGAGGGATCGGGCCTGCGGATCGCCGTACTGGTGCTGGTCATCGGATTCTTCGGCTGGCCCTACATCGGCCGCATCGTGCGCGGACAGACCCTGTCGCTGCGCGAGCGCGAGTACGTCGAAGCCGCGCGCAGTCTCGGCGCGGGCCGCATGTACATCCTCTTCCGCGAACTGCTCCCGAACCTGGTGGCGCCCATCACCGTCTACTCGACGCTGATGATCCCCACCAACGTGCTGACCGAGGCTGCCCTCAGCTTCCTCGGCGTCGGCGTCAAGCCGCCCACGCCGTCCTGGGGAGAAACGCTCTCCACGGCCGTGCGGACCTACGAGGACGATCCGCTCTTCATGATCTTCCCCGGCGTAGCGATCTTCATCACCGTGCTGGCCTTCAACCTCTTCGGCGACGGCGTCCGTGACGCCCTCGACCCGAAGGGCTCCCGCTAGCCATCGCAGGGCACACCAGGAACCGGCTTCGAGCCGTACGTACACCGTAACTACAACGGAGGTTGCGAGCATCGTGACTACCCATCGCACGTCGAAGCGCAGGCTTGCCGCTGGCACAGCCGTCGTGCTCGCGGTCATGCTGACCGCGACCGCCTGTGGCGGTAACGACAAGAAGGAAGACAAGCCGGCCTCCGCAGGCGGCTTCAACGCCGGCATCGACAAGATCGCCAACGCGTCGGACAAGAAGGGCGGCGAGCTCAAGTTCGTCGGCACCCAGGAAGCCGACTCGTGGGACCCGCAGCGCGGTTACTACGGCTTCATGTGGGACTTCTCCCGCTACTACACCCGTCAGCTGGTGAGCTTCAAGCCGGGCCCCGGCGCCGAGAGCACGGAGCTCGTCCCGGACCTCGCGACCGCCAAGGCCGAGATCAGCGACGAGGGCAAGACGTACAAGTACACCCTCAAGGACAACGTGACCTGGGAGGACGGCACCCCCGTCACCGCCCAGGACATCAAGTACGGCATCCAGCGCACCTGGGCCCAGGACGTCATCTCCGGTGGCCCGGTCTACCTGCAGGAGGTCCTCGACCCGAAGCTCGAGTACCCGGGCCCGTACAAGGACACCAGCCCGGACAAGCTCGGTCTCAAGCAGATCGAGACCCCGGACGCGAAGACCATCATCTTCAAGCTCCCGAAGGCCAACGGTGACTTCGAGCAGATGCTGGCCATGCCGGCGGCGAGCCCGGTCAAGCAGGAGAAGGACACCGCGGCCAAGTACGGCCTGAAGCCCTTCTCGAGCGGCCCGTACAAGATCGACTCGTACGAGCCCAACAAGAGCATGAAGCTCTCGCGCAACGAGAACTACAAGCCCGAGTCGGACACCATCCGCAAGGCGCTTCCGGACACCATCTCGGTCACGTTCATGGCGAACGCGGACGACATGGACAAGCGCCTGATGAACGGCGAGTTCGACCTCGACCTCAACGCGACCGGCATCGGCCAGGCGGCCCGCGCCACCGCGCTGAAGGACCACAAGGACAACCTGGACAACGGTCAGACCGGGTTCATCCGGTACGCCGTCTTCCCGCAGACCGTCGCGCCGTTCGACAACATCGAGTGCCGCAAGGCCGTCATCCACGCGGCCGACAAGAAGTCCCTGCAGACCGCCCGCGGCGGCCCGCAGGCCGGCGGCGACATCGCCCCCAACATGCTCCCGCTGGGCATCAAGGGCTCCGACGGCAAGTACGACCCGTACGAGGTCCTGAAGAACGACGGCAAGCCGAACGTCGAGAAGGCCAAGGAGGCCCTCAAGGCCTGCGGCAAGCCGGAAGGCTTCAAGACCACCATCGCGGTCCGCAACAACAAGCCGGTCGAGGTCGCCACGGCCGTCTCGCTGCAGAACGCCCTGAAGCAGGTCGGCATCGAGGCCCAGGTCGACCAGTTCGACGGCGCCCAGACCTCCGGCGTCATCGGTTCGCCGAAGGTCGTCAAGGAGAAGGGCTACGGCATCATCATCATGGGCTGGGGCGCCGACTTCCCGACCGGTCAGGGCTTCTCCCAGCCGCTGGTCGACGGCCGCTTCATCCGGCAGAGCGGCAACAACAACTTCTCCGAGCTGAACGACCCGGCGATCAACAAGCTGTTCGACGACGCCATCGCGGAGACCGACCCGAACAAGGCCGGCGACATCTACAAGGCGATGAACCAGAAGGTCTCCGAGGCCGCGGTCTACCTGCCCTTCGTCTACGACAAGACGATCACCTGGCGCGGCTCCCGCCTGACGAACGCGTACACCACCGACGCCTACAACGGCCGGTACGACTACGCGTCGCTCGGTGTCGTGAAGTAACGGTTCGTCCGTCAGGCAGTCAGCCAGGCAGTCCCAGTTCCAGTTCCAGTGTTCCAGTGCCACACCCGCTAGGCACGAAGGGCAGGTGATGGCCGCGGTTACGGCCTGGGGGCGCTCTCCAGAAGGGGGCGCCCCCGGGCCGCAGCCAGGCCGAGCGCAGTGCTTGCATATCTCCTCCGACGGATCTTCGCCGTCATCGTCATGCTGTTGGTCATCTCGCTGGTGACCTTCGGAATCTTCTTCCTCTTCCCGAAGCTGATCGGGACGGATCCGGCGCTGTACTTCGTCGGCAAGCAGTCCGACCCCGCGGCCATCGAGGGCATCCGGCAGAAGATGGGTCTCGACGACCCGATCCTCGTCCAGTTCGGCAAGTTCGTCGTCGGGCTGGTGGCGGGTCGTACGTACGCCAACGGCTCCGACGTCACGCAATGCGCCGCGCCCTGCTTCGGCTACTCCTTCAAGACCGAGCAGGAGGTGTGGCCGCTGCTGCTCGACTGGCTGCCGGTCACCCTGTCGCTCGCCGCCGGTGCCGTCGTGATCTGGGTCATCGGCGGTGTCGCCACCGGCGTCATCTCCGCCCTCAAGCGCGGTACGGTCCTGGACCGTTCGGTCATGGGCGTCGCCCTCGCCGGCGTCTCCCTCCCCATCTACTTCACGGGCATGCTCTTCATCGCCTTCTTCTCCGACCAGCTCGGCTGGTTCGGGCGTCCCGCGTCGACGTTCGCCGACGATCCGGGCAAGTGGTTCAACGGCATGGTCCTGCCCTGGGTCTCGCTCGCCTTCCTCTACGCGGCGATGTACGCGCGGCTCACCCGCGCGACCATGCTCGAAGTCCTCAACGAGGACTACATCCGCACCGCCCGGGCCAAGGGCCTGACGGAACCCGTCGTCATCGGCAAGCACGCCATGCGCTCCACGATGACGCCGATCCTGACCGTCCTCGGGCTGGACCTCGGCGCCCTGATGGGCGGCGCGGTGCTGACCGAGTCCACCTTCTCGCTGCACGGCCTCGGCTACAACGCGGTCCGCGCCATCAGCGACCACGACCTGCCGGTCATCCTGGGCATCACCCTGATCTCCGCGTTCTTCGTCGTCGCCGCGAACCTCATCGTCGACCTCATGTACGCGGTGATCGACCCCCGAGTGAGGCTGTCATGACCGATCTCACCAAGACCGGTGCTCTGAACGAGCCCGTCGACGGTACGAGGCCCCCCACCGCCTTCCTCGAGGTCCGCGACCTCAAGGTGCACTTCCCGACCGAGGACGGACTGGTCAAGTCGGTCGACGGGCTCTCCTTCACGCTGGAGAAGGGCAAGACCCTCGGCATCGTGGGCGAGTCCGGCTCCGGCAAGTCCGTCACCTCGCTCGGCATCATGGGCCTGCACCGCGTGGGCCAGTACGGCCGCCAGCGGGCCAGGATCTCCGGCGAGATCTGGCTGGACGGCAAGGAGCTGCTCTCCGCCGACGAGGACGAGGTGCGCAGGCTGCGCGGCCGGGAGATCGCGATGATCTTCCAGGACCCGCTGTCCGCGATGCACCCGTACTTCACCATCGGCAAGCAGATCGCCGAGGCCTACCGGGTCCACAACAAGGTCGACAAGAAGGCCGCGCGCACCCGCGCCGTCGAGCTCCTCGACCGCGTGGGAATCCCCGAGCCGCACAAGCGGATCGACAGTTACCCGCACGAGTTCTCCGGCGGCATGCGCCAGCGCGCCATGATCGCGATGGCGCTGGTCAACAACCCCGAGCTGCTCATCGCGGACGAGCCGACGACCGCCCTGGACGTCACCGTCCAGGCGCAGATCCTCGACCTCATCCGGGACCTTCAGCAGGAGTTCGGCTCCGCGGTCATCATGATCACGCACGACCTCGGCGTGGTCGCCGAGATGGCCGACGAACTCCTCGTGATGTACGGCGGCCGGTGCGTCGAGCGCGGCACGGCCGAGAAGGTCTTCTACGAGCCCCGGCACCCCTACACCTGGGGCCTGCTGGGCTCGATGCCGCGCATCGACCGCGAACAGACCGAGCGCCTCATCCCGGTCAAGGGTTCGCCGCCCAGCCTCATCAACATCCCGAGCGGCTGTGCCTTCAACCCGCGCTGCCCGTACGCCGACATACCCAAGGGCAACGTGACCCGCACGGTGCGGCCGGAGCTGGTCGAGGAAGACGGCACCCGCCACTGGTCCGCCTGCCACATGTCGCAGGACGAGCGGACCCGGATCTGGACCGAAGAGATTGCGCCGAAGCTGTGACCGACATCAAGAAGACGGATCCGGCCGTCATTCCCGAGCAGGCCACGGACTCTCCCGACGCTCCCGCTCCCGCTCCCGCTCCGGCTCCCGAGGTGCTGCTCAAGGTCTCCGGCCTGACCAAGCACTTCCCCATCACCAAGGGGCTGCTGCGCCGGCAGGCGGGCGCGGTCAAGGCCGTCGACGGCATCGACTTCGACGTCCGGCGCGGTGAGACCCTGGGCGTCGTCGGCGAGTCCGGCTGCGGCAAGTCGACCATGGGCCGGCTGATCACGCGGCTGCTCGAACCGACCGGCGGCACCGTCGAGTTCGAGGGCAAGGACATCACGCACCTCGGCGTCGCCGGGATGCGGCCGATGCGCCGCGACATCCAGATGATCTTCCAGGACCCGTACGGCTCCCTGAACCCCCGGCACACGGTGGGCACGATCGTCAGCGCGCCGTTCAAGCTCCAGGGCGTGGAACCGGAGGGCGGCCTCAAGGCGGAGGTGCAGCGGCTGCTGTCCCTCGTCGGCCTCAGCCCCGAGCACTACAACCGCTACCCGCACGAGTTCTCGGGCGGTCAGCGCCAGCGCATCGGCATCGCGCGGGCCCTGGCGCTGAAGCCGAAGCTGGTCGTGGCGGACGAGCCCGTCTCGGCGCTCGACGTCTCCATCCAGGCCCAGGTGGTCAACCTGCTGGACGACCTCCAGCAGGAGCTCGGCCTCACGTACGTGATCATCGCGCACGACCTCTCGGTCATCCGGCACGTGTCGGACCGGATCGCGGTGATGTACCTCGGCAAGATCGTCGAGCTGGCGGACAACAAGTCGCTGTACGGGGAGCCGATGCACCCGTACACCACGGCGCTGATGTCGGCGGTGCCGGTGCCGGACCCGCGGCGGCGCGGGGCCAAGAGCGGCCGCATCCTGCTCAAGGGCGACGTGCCGTCGCCGATCTCCCCGCCGAGCGGCTGCCGCTTCCACACGCGGTGCTGGAAGGCGACGCAGATCTGCACGACGCAGGAGCCGCCGCTGCTGGCCTTGAAGACCGGCCACCAGGTGGCCTGCCACCACCCGGAGAACGCCCCCGACCAGGCACCGGGCGACCAGCCCCTGCCGGGCGCGGCGGACGCGGTGGTCACGATTTCGGAGTAGCGGCCGAAACCGCGGGCGGGGCTGGACCCCCATCCAGCCCCGCCGGCGCATCCAGCCCCGCCGGCGTTCGAGGCGCGGGGTCGGGGCCGAGGCCGCCACAGGCGACAATGAGCCGGTGCTCCACGATCTCTTCCCGCCAGGGGTTCAGCATGCGCTGGACCTCGCCGGCATCTTCGTCTTCGCCACCGCGGGCGCCCTGCTCGCCGTCCGCAAGAACTTCGACGTCTTCGGCATCGCCGTCCTCGCCCTGGTCACCGCCCTCGGCGGCGGCCTCTTCCGCGACCTCGTCATCGGCGCGGTCCCCCCGGCCGCCTTCGGTGAGCTCAGCTTCTTCGTGACCCCGCTGATCGCCGCCGCGCTCGTCTTCTTCCTGCACCCCGAGGTCCAGCGGATCAACCGCGCCATCAACGTCTTCGACGCTGCCGGCCTCGCCCTCTTCTGCGTGACCGGCACGACCAAGGCCTACGAGTACGGCCTCGGCCTCACCGCGTCCGCCGCCCTGGGACTGGCCACGGCCGTCGGCGGCGGCGTACTGCGCGACGTCCTCGCCAACGACGTGCCCTCGCTGCTGCGCGACCGCGAGATGTACGCCGTGCCCGCCGTCGTCGGCTCCTCGATGGTCGCCGTCGCCATCGCCTTCGACGCCCTCAACGCCGTGACCACCGGTCTCGCGATCGTCACCACGTTCGTTCTGCGGCTGCTCGCCATGCGCTACCACTGGCGCGCGCCGCTGGCCTGGAACCGCCGCTCGTCGGTGGCCGAAGAGCCGTAACAAAAAGAAAGCTACCGCTTAGTAGGGAGCGGGTGTACCGTCGGTTTCATGTCACACGCAGCTGCCCAGGCAACCATCGGCGACA
Organism: Streptomyces sp. cmx-11-4; assembly: GCA_049998195.1. Classification (GTDB taxonomy): domain Bacteria; phylum Actinomycetota; class Actinomycetes; order Streptomycetales; family Streptomycetaceae; genus Streptomyces. Next base: position 289,619 of record JAEBET010000001.1, on the reverse strand, counting down.
GCGAGTTCGACCGCGACACCACCGTCACCGCGCGCGCGGACGAGCCCGGGGTGTACGACGCGGAGCTCTCCGCCGGCTGGACGATCATCAGCGCCGTCAACGGCGGATACCTGCTGGCCCTCGTCGGCCGGGCCCTGTCGGCGGCCCTTCCGCACCCGGACCCCTTCACCGTCTCCGCGCACTACCTGACCTCCTCCGTGCCCGGCCCCGCCGTGATCCGCACGCAGGTCGTACGGGTCGGCCGCACCCTCTCCACCGGTCAGGCCTCGCTGTTCCAGTACGACGAGAGCGGCGCCGAGGTCGAGCGCATCCGCGTCCTCGCCTCCTACGGCGACCTTGCCGCCCTGACCGACGACGTGCGGACCACGGCGCTGCCGCCCGTCATGCCGTCGTACGAGGACTGCATCGGCCCCGAGGCCGGCCCGGCGCCGATCCCCGGGAGCTCCGCGATCGTCGACCGGCTGCGGCTGCGACTGGATCCCGCCACCGCGGGCTGGGCGCTGGGCGCGCCCTCGGGCAAGGGCGAGATGCGGGCCTGGTTCGAGCTGGCCGACGGCCGCGACGCCGACCCGCTGTCCATGCTCCTGGCGGTGGACGCGCTGCCGCCGACCGCCTTCGACCTCGGCCTGATGGGCTGGACCCCGACCGTGGAGCTCACCACCCACGTCCGGCGCCGCCCAGCGCCCGGACCGCTCCGGATCGCCATCACCACCCGCAACCTGGCCGGCGGCTTCCTCGAGGAGGACGCCGAGGTCTGGGACTCGGCCGGCCACCTGGTCGCCCAGTCCCGCCAGCTCGCCCGAGCCCCCCGCACCTGACGGGCGGGGCGAGGGACGGCCCCGCGGGCTCGTAGAATCGGGGGATCATGGCCTACCTCGACCACGCCGCCACCACCCCGATGCTGCCGGAGGCCGCCGCGGCGATGTCCGCGCAGTTCGCCTCCACGGGGAACGCGTCCTCCCTGCACGCCGCCGGCCGCCGGGCGCGCCGAACCGTCGAGGAGGCCCGCGAGGCCTTCGCCGACGCGATCGGCGCCCGCCCCAGCGAGGTGGTCTTCACCGCCGGCGGCACGGAGGCCGACAACCTTGCCGTCAAGGGCCTCTACTGGGCCCGCCGGGACGCCGACCAGGCCAGAACCCGGGTCCTGGCCAGCCCCGTCGAGCACCACGCCGTGCTCGACGCCGTCCACTGGCTCGCCGAGCACGAGGGCGCCCAGGTCGAGTACCTGCCCGTGGACCGCTACGGGCGGGTCCACGCGGACGCCTTCCGGGAAGCGGTCGAGCGCAACCCCGACGACGTGGCCCTGGCCACCGTGATGTGGGCGAACAACGAGATCGGCACCGTCATGCCGGTGCGCGAACTGGCCGCCGTCGCCCGGGAGTACGGCATCCCGCTGCACTCCGACGCCGTCCAGGCCTTCGGGCAGCTCGACGTCTCCTTCGGTGACAGCGGCCTCGCCGCCATGACGGTCAGCGGCCACAAGGTCGGCGGCCCGTACGGCATCGGCGCCCTGCTGCTGGGCCGCGACCAGAGCCCCGTCCCCGTCCTGCACGGCGGCGGCCAGGAGCGGCACGTCCGCTCCGGCACCCTCGACGTGCCGGCCATCGCCGCCTTCGCGGTGGCCGCCGTCCTCGCCGCCGAGCGGCGCGAACGCTTCGCCACCGAGATCGGCGGCCTGCGCGACGAACTGATCGCCGCCGTCCGCGCGGCCGTTCCGGACGCCGTACTCGGCGGAGACCCCGACGACCGGCTCCCCGCCAACGCCCACTTCAGCTTCCCCGGCTGCGAGGGCGACTCCCTGCTGCTGCTGCTCGACGCGCAGGGCATCGAGTGCTCCACGGGCTCGGCCTGCACCGCCGGCGTGGCCCAGCCGAGCCACGTCCTGCTGGCCACCGGCACCGACCCCCAGCTGGCCCGCGGCACCCTGCGCTTCTCCCTGGGCCACACCTCCACCAAGGACGACGTCGCCGCCCTCGCCGCGGCCATCGGCCCGGCCGTCGAACGCGCCCGCACGGCCGGCCTCAGCTAGTGCTGTGGCCGGAAAGGACACGGCGCCAGTGCTCTGACCGGAAAGGTCACAGCACCGGTCCGGCCGGTCCTACCCGGCCGCCAGGGCCTCGCCGACCATGCGTATGTACCGGTCCCAGTCCCAGTGGCGGCCCGGGTCCGTGTGGTCGGCGCCCGGGACCTCCGAGTGGCCGACGATGTGCCCCCGGTCCGCCGGTATGCCGTACCTCCGGCAGATGTCGGCCGCCAGCTTGGCCGACGCCGCGTACATCGCGTCCGTGAAGTCCTTCGGCCGGTCGACGAAGCCCACGTGCTCGATGCCGACACTGCGCTCGTTCATGGAGCGGTTCCCCGCGTGGAACGCCACGTCCAGCTCGCGCACCATCTGCTCTATGTGGCCGTCCCCGCGCACGATGTAGTGGGCGGACGCCTTGTGCCAGGGGTTCTTGAACGCGTCCACGGAGGAGTCGAAGCCCCCCTGTGTGACATGGACGACGATCCGGTCCACCCGGTAGTCGTCGGGCCGGTCCGCCAGCCGCCAGTTCGCCGGCGAGGCCGCCGTCCAGCTCGCGCCGGCGTGGTCCAGCTCGCCCTGCTTGCGCGGCTTGCTCACCCCCGGCATCAGCCACCAGGCCCGGCCGATCTCGTCCCGCCCGGCGATCGCCGCGACCGTGAAGACCCCGAGCCCGCCGAAGAGCACCGCCCTGCGCGTCCGGCTCGGTGCCTTCGACGCCTTCGACGTCTTCTTCCCCTGCTTCACCATGTGATCCACCCCCCACAGCCGATAACGCGCTGTGACCCCGCACGGTTCCCCGTACCCTGGAGGGTGCTATGACTGAGAACCTGCCGCGCACCGCCCGCCCCCTTCGCGTCCTGGCCGCCATGTCCGGCGGCGTGGACTCCGCCGTCGCCGCCGCCCGCGCGGTCGAAGCCGGGCACGACGTGACCGGCGTCCACCTCGCGCTCTCCGCGAACCCGCAGTCCTTCCGGACCGGCGCCCGCGGCTGCTGCACCATCGAGGACTCCCGCGACGCCCGCCGCGCCGCGGACGTCATCGGCATCCCCTTCTACGTCTGGGACCTCGCCGAGCGCTTCCGTGAGGACGTGGTCGAGGACTTCATCTCCGAGTACGAGGCCGGGCGCACCCCGAACCCCTGCCTGCGCTGCAACGAGAAGATCAAGTTCGCGGCGCTCCTCGACAAGGCCCTCGCCCTCGGCTTCGACGCCGTCTGCACCGGCCACTACGCCACCGTCGTGGAGAAGGAGGACGGCTCCCGCGAGCTGCACCGTGCCTCCGACATGGCCAAGGACCAGTCGTACGTCCTCGGCGTCCTCGACGAGAAGCAGCTCGCCCACGCGCTCTTCCCGCTCGGCGACACCCTCACCACCAAGGACGAGATCCGCGCCGAGGCCGAGGAGCGCGGCCTGGCCGTGGCCAAGAAGCCCGACAGCCACGACATCTGCTTCATCGCCGACGGCGACACCCAGGGCTTCCTCGCGAACCGCCTCGGCAAGGCCGAGGGCGACATCGTCGACGAGTCCGGCGAGAAGGTCGGCACCCACGAGGGAGCCTTCGGCTTCACCATCGGCCAGCGCAAGGGCCTGCGCATCGGCCACCCCGCCGCCGACGGCAAGCCGCGCTACGTCCTCGACATCTCCCCGGTGAACAACACCGTCACCGTCGGCCCCGTCGAAGCCCTCGACGTCACCGCGCTCACCGCGATCCGCCCCCGCTGGTGCGGCTCCACCGCCGCCGCGCCCGGCACCTACACCGCCCAGCTGCGCGCCCACGGCGGCGAGAGCGAGGTCTTCGCCGAACTCGTGGACGGCGCGCTGCGCGTCTCCTTCACCGAGCCGGTCCGCGGTGTGGCCCCCGGTCAGGCGATCGTGCTCTACGACGGCACCCGCGTGGTCGGCTCCGCCACCATCGCCACGACCCAGCGCGCCGCCGCCTCCGTGTAGAGGCTAGGCCTGGGCCACCGTCAGGACGATCTTGCCGGTGGTCCGGCCCAGCTCGCCGATCTCGTGGGCCTTCGCGGCCTGCTCCAGCGGCAGCACGGTGTCGACCAGGGGCTTCAGCAGGCCCTGCTCGACCAGGGCCGCGATCTCCTCCAGGCCCTTCAGGTCCGGCTCCACGAGCACCCAGGAGGCCCGCACGCCCCGGGTGTCGGCCGGGATGCCGTCCGGGCCGGGCAGGGTCACCAGGTGGCCGCCCGGCTTCAGCACGCTCAGCGAGCGCTGCCCGTAGTCCCCGCCGATGGCGTCGATCACCACGTCCACGTCCGCGACGGCGTCCTCGAAGTCCGTGCTGCGGTAGTCGATCACCTCGTCCGCGCCCAGCTCGCGCAGCAGCGCGTGCTTGCCCGCGCTCGCGGTGCCGATCACGTACGCGCCGCGGGCCTTGGCGATCTGCACGGCCAGGTGGCCGACCCCGCCGGCCGCGGCGTGCACCAGCACCCGCTGCCCGGCCGAGACCCCGGCGGTGTCCACCAGCGCCTGCCACGCGGTCAGCGCCGCCAGCGGCAGCGCGGCCGCCCCCACGTGGTCCAGCGAGGCGGGCTTGCGGGCGAAGTGCCGGGCGGGACCGGTCACGTACTCGGCGTAGGCGCCGGCCTGCTGCGGGAAGCGGGGCATCCCGTACACCTCGTCGCCCACCCGGTAGAGGGTCACGCCCGGTCCGACGGCCTCGACCGTGCCGGACACGTCCCAGCCGACCTGCGGCACCGGTCCCCAGGGGATCAAGGCGCCGGAGGCCCGGGTCTTCCAGTCGACGGGGTTCACCCCGGCCGCGTGGACCCGTACCAGGATCTCGCCCATGCCCGGCTCCGGCCGGCCCAGCTCGGTCTCGGTCAGTACCTCGGGTCCGCCCCACTGGCTGACGACGATGGCGCGCATGTTTTCTCCTCGGGTGTGTCTCGTGCTGCTGTGGAACCAGCTTCGGCGCCGGAAGCGGGCCACGGTGTTGGCCAGACGGCCACCATGTGTCAGGATCTGGCCATGCACCGGATTGCCGTACTGGCCCTCGAAGGCGTCCCCCCGTTCGAGCTCGGGATCCCCTCCCGGGTCTTCGGAAACGCCCTCGACGAGGCCGGGAAGCCGCTCTACGAGCTGACCGTCTGCACCGCCGACGGGCAGCCCGTGACCAGCGACGCGGGCTTCACCGTCGGCGTCTCGGCGGGCCCCGAGGCCCTCGCCGCCGCCGACACCGTGATCATCACGCCCACGCACTCCATGGACGAGCTCGCACAGGGCGCCCCCCTGTCGCAGGCACTGGTGGACGCCCTCGCCGCGATCAGGCCCGGCACCCGGATCGCCTCCCTCTGCACCGGCTCCTACGTGCTCGCCGCCGCCGGGCTGCTCGACGGCAGGCCCGCCACCACGCACTGGATGCACGCGCCCGAGTTCCAGCGGGGCTTCCCGCGCGTCCGGCTCGACGAGGAGGTCCTCTTCGTCGACGACGGCGACATCCTCACCTCGGCGGGCGTGGCCGCCGGCGTCGACCTCTGCCTCTACATGGTCCGCCACGACCACGGATCCGCCGTCGCCAACCGCGCCGCGCGGCTGTGCGTCGTACCGCCCTGGCGCGACGGCGGCCAGGCCCAGTACATCGACCGCCCCGTCCCCGAGCCCACCGTCGCCACGACCACCGCCACCCGCGCCTGGGCCCTGGAACGCCTCGCCGAGCCGATCACCCTGGCCGAGCTCGCCGCCCACGCCCGGATGAGCCTGCGCACCTTCACCCGGCGGTTCCGTGACGAGGTCGGCATGACCCCGGTCCAGTGGCTCACCACCCAACGCCTGGAGATCGCCCGCCACTTGCTGGAATCCAGCGACCTGCCCGTCGACCTGGTCGCCCACCGGGCCGGCTTCGGTTCCGCGGGCTCCATGCGCCAGCACATGCGGACCGCGCTCGGCGTCTCCCCGATCGCCTACCGCCGCACCTTCCAGCCCGCGCCGGCATGACCCCCGAGGTAATCGCCGCCGCGGCCGCGCCCTGCCAGGATCGGATCAACGGCCCGCACCGGCAGGCTGGTTGACAGGGGAGCAGACCATGACCGCGTACGGGATCGCCCACATCCGCCCCGAGACCGTCAACGAGGACATCCTCGAGTACATCGAGCGGATCCAGTCGACCATGGAGCCCTTCGAAGGCCGCTTCCTCGTGCATGGCGCGGAGGTCGAGGTCATGGAAGGGCCCTTCCCCGGCACGGTCGTCGTGGTCGGCTTCCCGGACATGGCCCGCGCCCGCGCCTGGTACGCCTCACCCGCCTACCAGGCGCTCATCCCGCTGCGCACCCGCCACATCGCGGGCGAGGTCATCCTGGTCGAGGGCGTCCCGGCGGGCTACGACGCCAGGAAGACGGCCGCAGCCCTGCGCGCGGCCGCGGGCCTCTGACGAGGGGCAACCGGGCCGTGCCGGCGCCGACCACCGGCTCTGCCCCGGCCGGCGCGGCCCCGCGCCCGCCCCGGCCCCGCCCCGGGCAGCCACCCGTACCGGTCGGGCAGGTCAGGGGTGCGAGCATGGGCGGTATGGCTACTCACCTGATCACCGGTGCCGGGTCCGGCATCGGCGCCGCCGTCGCGGCCCGGCTGCACGCCCGCGGCGACGACCTCGTCCTCCTCGCCCGCGACGCCGCGCGCGGCAAGCAGCTCGTCGAGCGGTACCCCGGGGCGGGCGTGCTCGTCGGCGACCTCGCCGATCCCGACCGGCTCTCCTGGGCCTTCTCCAAGCAGGCCGTCCCCGAGCGGATCGATTCGCTGCTCCACATCGCCGGGATCGTGGACCTCGGACCCGTCGGCGAGCTGCGGCCCAAGACCTGGCACCAGCAGCTCAACGTGAACCTGATCGCCCCCGCCGAGGTCACCCGGCTGCTGCTGCCCACCCTGCGCGCCTCGAAGGCCACCGTCGTCTTCGTGAACTCCGGCGCCGGACTGCACGCCCACGCCGACTGGAGCGCCTACGCCGCCTCCAAGCACGGACTGAAGGCCCTCGCCGACTCGCTGCGGGAGGAGGAGAAGGCGCACGGGATCCGCGTGACCTCCGTGTACCCGGGGCGCACCGCCAGCCCCATGCAGGCCAAGGTTCACTCCCAGGAGGGCAAGGAGTACGACCCGGCCGCCTGGATCGACCCCGAGTCGGTGGCGACCACCATCGTCATGGCCGTCGACCTGCCGCGCGACGCCGAGGTCAACGACCTGACCGTGAGGCCCGGCCGATGAGCGCGAGCGCCACCGGCATCGGTTCGCTGCCCGGCGGGGACGCCCGCGAGGCCGCCAAGACCGTGACGGGCTCCTTCGAGGAGTTCCCGTACCTCGCCGAACTACCCGCCCGCGGCCCCGGCGCGGACATGATCGGCCGCTCCCTCGGGCTGCTGGTGGACATGTACGCGCATGTCGAGCCCAGTGGCTGGCGGGTGAGCGACCGCCCGGGGCGGGACAGCAAGCGGGCGCGGTCATGGCTCGGCGAGGACCTCGACGCCCTGGAGGAGTTCACCCAGGGGTACACCGGCAAGCTCAAGATCCAGGCCGTCGGGCCGTGGACGCTGGCCGCCGCCCTGGAACTGCACGGCGGCGAGGCCATGCTCCAGGACGCCGGCGCCTGCCGGGACCTGGCCGGATCGCTCGCCGAGGGCCTGCGCGCGCACCTGGCCGACGTACGCAAGCGGATCCCCGGCGCGGACATCGTCCTGCAGTTCGACGAGCCCTCGCTGACCGCCGTACTGCTCGGGCGGGTGCGGTCCGCGAGCGGGTACCGGACCTACCGCGCCGTCGACCGGCAGGTCGTCGAGGGCACGCTGCGGGACCTCTTCGCCGTGACGGACGCCGTCGGGGGCGGAGAGGTGATCGTGCACTCCTGCGCCCCCGAGGTCCCCTTCGGGCTGCTGCGGCGAGCCGGGGCCACGGGCGTGTCGTTCGATTTCTCGTTGCTCACCGAGCGCGAGGAGGAGGCCATCGGGGAGGCCGTCGAAGGCGGGACGAAACTCTTCGCCGGAGTGGTGCCGGGCACCGACGGCCCGTTGTCGGACCCTGCCGGTAGCGTCATGGGTGTCAGGAAGCTCTGGCGCAGGCTGGGGCTGGCCCCGGGGACTCTGGCGGAGTCCGTCGTTGTCACCCCGTCGTGCGGTCTGGCGGGCGCTTCACCCGCCTACGCCCGCGCGGTGCAGGCGCATTGCGTCAGGGCGGCGAGGTCGCTCGCCGACAACCCTGAGTGACGGTCGAGACGGGCCACGGGAGGACACGGCATGGCAGCCGAACAGCAGGACACGGCAGTACCGGCGGCGGTGCGTGAGCAGCACGCGCTGCTCGCCGAGCAGATCGAGGAGCACCGCTTCCGGTACTACGTGAACGACCAGCCGGTCGTGAGCGACGCCGAGTTCGACAAGCTGCTGCGCTCGCTGGAGGCGCTGGAGGAGGAGTACCCGGAACTTCGCACGCCCGACTCGCCCACCCAGAAGGTGGCCGGGGCGTACGAGACGGACTTCGCCTCGGTGGAGCACCGGGAGCGGATGCTCTCCCTCGACAACGCCTTCGACGAGGAGGAACTGGCCGCCTGGGCCGAGCGGGTGGCCCGTGACGTGAACACCAAGGACTACCACTACCTGTGCGAGCTGAAGGTGGACGGCCTCGCCGTCAACCTCACCTACGAGAACGGCCGGCTGACCCGCGCCGCCACCCGCGGCGACGGCCGCACCGGTGAGGACATCACGCCCAACGTCCGCACCATCGCCGAGATCCCGGACCGGCTGAAGGGCGAACGGATCCCGGCGCTCGTCGAGATCCGCGGCGAGGTCTACTTCCCGATGGAGAAGTTCGAGGAGCTCAACGCCCGGCTCGTGGAGGCGGAGGGCAAGCCCTTCGCCAACCCGCGCAACGCGGCGGCCGGTTCACTGCGCCAGAAGGACCCCAAGGTCACCGCGAGCCGCCCGCTGCACATGGTCGTGCACGGCATCGGCGCCCGGGAGGGCTTCGAGATCGTGCACCAGTCGCAGGCCTACGAGCTGCTGCGCGAGTGGGGCCTGCCCACCGCCCGGCACAACAAGGTGGTCACCTCGCTCGACGAGGTCCGCGCGTTCATCTCGTACTTCGGCGAGAACCGGCACTCCGTCGAGCACGAGATCGACGGCGTCGTCGTCAAGCTCGACGAGATCGCGCTCCAGGGGCGGCTCGGGTCCACGGCACGTGCCCCGCGCTGGGCGATCGCCTGGAAGTACGCCCCCGAGGAGGTCAACACCAAGCTCGTCGACATCAAGGTCGGCGTCGGCCGCACCGGCCGCGTGACCCCGTACGCGCAGGTGGAGCCGGTGACGGTGGCGGGCTCCGAGGTCGAGTTCGCGACCCTGCACAACCAGGAGGTCGTGAAGGCCAAGGGCGTGCTCATCGGGGACACCGTCGTGCTGCGCAAGGCGGGCGACGTCATCCCCGAGATCCTCGGGCCGGTGGTGGACCTGCGCGACGGCAGCGAGCGGGAGTTCGTGATGCCCGCCGAGTGCCCCGCGTGCGGGACGGAGCTGCGGCCGATGAAGGAGGGGGACATCGACGTCCGCTGCCCCAACGCGCAGACCTGCCCCGCCCAGCTGCGCGAGCGTCTCTTCTACCTGGCCGGCCGGCAGTCCCTGGACATCGAGAACTTCGGCATGGTGGCGGCGGCCGCGCTGACCGCCCCGCTCGAGCCCGCCCGGCCGCCGCTGCTGGACGAGGGCGACCTCTTCGGCCTGAGCATCGAGGACCTGCTGCCCATCAAGGCGTACGTGCTGGATCCGGACAGCGGCCTGCCCAAGCGGGACCCGAAGACGGGCGAGGAGAAGATCGTCACGGTCTTCGCCAACCAGAAGGGCGAGCCGAAGAAGAACGCCCTGGCGATGCTGGAGAACATCGCGGCCGCCAAGGGCCGCCCGCTCGCCCGCGTCATCAACGGCCTGTCGATCCGTCATGTCGGCCCGGTCGCCGCCGAGGCCCTCGCCCGCGAGTTCCGGTCGATCGAGCGCATCGAGCAGGCCACGGAGGAGGAGCTGACGGCCACCGACGGGGTCGGCGCGATCATCGCGGCCTCCCTCAAGGAGTGGTTCGCCGTCGACTGGCACCAGGAGATCCTGCGCAAGTGGCGGGAGGCCGGGGTCCGGATGGAGGAGGAAGGTTCCGCCGAGGAGGAGGGGCCGCGCCCGCTGGAGGGGCTGACCGTCGTCGTCACCGGCACCCTGCAGAGCCACACCCGGGACGGTGCGAAGGAGGCCCTGCAGAGCCGCGGGGCCAAGGTCACCGGATCGGTGTCGAAGAAGACCTCCTTCGTCGTGGTCGGCGACAACCCGGGCTCGAAGTACGACAAGGCCGTGCAGCTGAAGCTCGCCATTCTCGACGACGCCGGGTTCGAGGTCCTGCTGGAGCAGGGCCCGGACGCGGCGCGCGAGGCGGCGCTCGCGGTGGACGGCGGCGGCGGAGCGCAGTAACGGCCGGAAGGCAATCGCCCGGACAGATCTCCGGGGGAGTGGTGAAGGTGAACGGATGCGCGGCGTGCGGCCGTACGGGCGGGCGCACGCCGGGCGCGACGGACGGTGGTAAACGGCTGGTACAAGGCTGGTCGTAGGGCGGTGAGCTGTCGGATCATCGGACGGGTGACCGGGGGGTCCTGGTCCAAACTCACCCGTTCGGCGGATACCGTACTGATGAGGATGGCTGGGTCGCATTCGGGCAACCACCGCCGACCGCTGCCCCTGGGACCCTCCCGCGTCCTACTGTTGAGGGGTGCGCCTGTCGTGCACGGCTGCCGGACGTGATGCCAGCCGTGGTGGCATGACATCGGGGCCATCGCGTGACATCGGCATCGCCGGCTGTGAGAGGGACGGGCATGAAACCCACCGAAAGCGCCGACCCGTCACCTGAATTCGGCGGGGACATCCCGTCCATGCGGGCGGGCCGGCCGGGTGTCCTGGGATTCAGGACACCGGGGACCCGGCCGCTCGGCACCGGTGCGGAGGAAACGGGACGGCGCGGCGTGCTGTCCTTCGCCGTCGTGGGTCTGGCCGTCGTGGCGCTCGGAGCGGGGGTGGCCTCGGCGCTGAGTGGCCGTCACGCGCTGTTCCCCGGCGGCGCGGTGGGCTGGGCGCTCGCCCTGCTCACCGGCGTCATCGTCGGCCACCTGGTCGCGCTGGGCCGCGACCGCTGGTGGGGCGGCACCGGCTCGGGCGCGGCGCTCACCCTCGGCGTGCTCCTCCTCTACGGGTGGGTGCCCGCGGGACTCGTCTCGCTCGCGGTGGTCTCCCTGGTCGGAGCAGCCCGCCGGCACCGCTGGCGGCAGGGCCTGCTGCACGGGTCCGCGGACATCCTCGGCATCGGCGCGGGAGCCCTCGTACTCGCCGCCTTCGGCGAGGCGCCGTCCGTGGAGAACCCGTGGCGGCCCACCACCTGGGAGATCGACGCGGTACCCGAGATCATCCTCGTCGCGGTCGCGTACCTGCTCGCCACCCGGGTCCTGCTGTGGATCGCGCTGGCCCCGCGCGGCGGCGGCCTGCCCACCGTCGCCCGTACGGCCCTGCTCCGGCAGGCCTTAGTCGCGGTCGCGCTGCTCGGGATCGCCCCCCTGATCTGCGTCGTCGCCGTCACGCAGCCCGTCCTGCTGCCGCTGTTCGCCGTACCGCTGATCGCGCTGGACTCCACCCTGTGGATCGCCCGGGCGCGCGCCGAGGAGCAGCTGCGGGACCCGCTGACCGGCCTGCCGAACCGGCAGTGGCTGCTGGAGCGGGCCTGGTCCGCCCTGGACGAGGCTGAACGTTTGGGCACCCGGGCAGCTCTCGTGCTGATCGACCTGGACCGCTTCCGGGCGGTCAACGACACCCTCGGCCACCTGGCGGGAGACCGGCTGCTCCTGCAGATCGCCGACCGGCTGCGCCAGGCGCTCCCCGAGGACGCCGAAGCCGCTCGGCTCGGCGGAGACGAGTTCGCCGTCCTGCTGCCGTTCGCCGACTCCACCACCAGCGCCCAGCGGATCGCCCGCCACCTGGTCGCGGAGCTCAGCTCCCCGCTGGACCTGGACGGCCTCACGCTCGTCCTGGAGGCCAGCGCCGGCCTCGCCGTCTTCCCCGACCACGCCCTGGACGCCGAGGGGCTGCTGCGCCGCGCCGACGTGGCGATGTACCAGGCGAAGCGCGACCGCACGGGCGTAGAGGTCTACGAGTCCAAGCGGGACAGCAACACCCCCGACCGGCTCGGCCTCCTCGGCGATCTGCGCCGGGCGCTCGACGCCGGTGAAGTGGAACTCCACTACCAGCCGAAGGTCCGCTTCGACGGACAGGTGGCCGGGCTCGAGGCTCTGGTGCGGTGGGTGCATCCGGAACGCGGGCGCGTGTCCCCGGACGAGTTCATCGCGATCGCCGAGACCTCCGGGCTGATGCCGCACCTGACGGAGTACGTCCTGGAGACGGCCCTGGCGCAGGTCGCGCGGTGGCGGGCCCAGGGCCTGAAGGTGCCGGTGGCCGTCAACGTCTCGCCGCGCGACGTCCACACCCCCGGCTTCGCGGGAGCGGTGGCCGCGCGGCTGGCCCGGCACGGGGTGCCGGCGAGCGGTCTGCAGCTGGAAATAACGGAACACGTCCTGCTGGAGGACCCCCAGCGGGCGGCGGACACCATGGCCGGGCTCACGGGGCACGGCGTGAAGATGTCCCTGGACGACTTCGGCACCGGTTACTCCTCGCTGGTCCACCTGCGCCGTCTGCCGGTGAGTGAGCTCAAGATCGACCGCTCGTTCGTGGGCCGGCTCGCCGTCGACGCGCAGGACGCGGAGATCGTCCGCTGCACGGTCGACCTCGCGCATTCGCTGGGCCTGCTCGTGGTCGCCGAGGGCGTGGAGGACGACGAGACGTGGGAGCGGCTGCGGGACCTGGGCTGTGACGCGGTGCAGGGGTGGCTGGTCGCCGCCGCCATGCCTCCGCAGGAGGCCACCGCGTGGCTCCTCGCCCGGGGCGAACGCGGCTGGCGCCGCCCGGCCGACATCTCTGCGGAACTCGCCGCAGCCGAGGCCGACGCGGTCTGACACCCTGCGCCGCCGCTCCTGGAGCTCCGCCCCGGACCCCCCCGCCTCAAACGCCGGCGGGGCCGGGTCTCGGCTGGTGTCGCCTGCCTGGCGCGGCCGGATCGGTCGCAGGGACCGCCCCGCAGGGCGGGAGGTTGCACCTGCGGGCGCAGCTCGGGAGGCTGTGCGTGGTGCGTCGGGGCAAACCGTTTCGCAGGCCGGGGGCCGGGCCCCATAGGATTGGGCCCGAACCTACACATCCACCCACCCCCAGAGGATCGCTGCATGCCTGGCATTACGCGCGAGGAGGTCGTCCACCTCGCTCGGCTGGCGCGCCTTGAGCTGTCCAGCAACGAGCTGGATCACTTCGCCGGACAGCTCGGCGACATCATCGGCGCGGTCGCCCGCGTCTCCGAGGTCGCCGACCAAGACGTCCCGCCGACCTCCCACCCGCTGCCCCTGACGAACGTCATGCGCGCGGACGAGGTCCGTCCCTCGCTCACCCCCGAGCAGGCGCTCTCCGGCGCTCCCGCCCAGGAGCAGCAGCGATTCAAGGTGCCGCAGATCCTGGGGGAGGACTAACAGCCATGGTCGACATCATCAAGCTCACGGCGGCCCAGACCGCCGAGAAGATCGCCTCCGGCGAGCTCACGGCCGTCGAGGTCACCGAGGCCCACCTGGCCCGCATCGACGCGACCGACGAGAAGGTCCACGCCTTCCTGCACGTCGACCGCGAAGGCGCCCTCGCCCAGGCCCGCGCCGTCGACGCCAAGCGCGCCGCCGGCGAGAAGCTCGGCCCGCTGGCCGGCGTACCGCTCGCCCTCAAGGACATCTTCACCACCATCGGGGTCCCGACCACCGTCGGTTCGAAGATCCTCGAAGGCTGGATCCCGCCCTACGACGCCACCCTGACGCGCAAGCTGAAGGAAGCCGACGTCGTGATCCTCGGCAAGACCAACATGGACGAGTTCGCCATGGGGTCCTCGACGGAGAACAGCGCGTACGGCCCGACCGGCAACCCGTGGGACCTCACCCGGATCCCGGGCGGCTCCGGCGGCGGCTCCGCGGCCGCGCTCGCCGCGTACCAGGCGCCCCTCGCCATCGGCACGGACACCGGCGGCTCCATCCGCCAGCCCGCCGCCGTCACCGGCACCGTCGGCGTGAAGCCCACGTACGGCGGCGTCTCCCGCTACGGCATGGTGGCCTTCTCCTCCTCCCTCGACCAGGGCGGACCCTGCGCCCGTACGGTCCTGGACGCCGCGCTGCTCCACGAGGTCATCGCCGGCCACGACCCGCTCGACTCCACCTCCATCGACGCCCCGGTCCCGCCGGTCGTCGAGGCCGCGCGCAACGGCTCCGTCGCCGGCATGCGCGTCGGTGTGGTCAAGCAGTTCGCCGGTGAGGGCTACCAGGCCGGTGTCGTCCAGCGCTTCAACGAGTCGGTGGAGCTCCTCAAGGAGCTCGGCGCCGAGATCGTCGAGCTGGACTGCCCCTCCTTCGACCTCGCGATGGCCGCGTACTACCTGATCGCGCCGTCCGAGTGCTCCTCGAACCTGGCCCGCTTCGACGCCATGCGCTACGGACTGCGCGTCGGCGACGACGGCACCAAGTCCGCGGAGGACGTCACCGCCCTGACCCGCGAGGCCGGCTTCGGCGACGAGGTCAAGCGCCGCGTCATCCTCGGCACGTACGCGCTCAGCTCCGGCTACTACGACGCGTACTACGGCTCGGCCCAGAAGGTCCGCACGCTCATCACCAAGGACTTCGAGAAGTCCTTCGAGCAGGTCGACGTGATCGTCTCCCCGACGACCCCGACCACCGCCTTCCCGATCGGTGAGCGCACCGACGACCCCCTCGCCATGTACCTCGCGGACCTGTGCACCATCCCGACCAACCTGGCCGGCAACTCCGCCATGTCGCTCCCCTGCGGCCTGGCACCGGAGGACGGTCTCCCGGTCGGGCTGCAAATCATCGCCCCGGCGATGAAGGACGACCGGCTCTACAAGGTCGGAGCGGCCGTCGAGGCCGCCTTCATCGCACGCTGGGGTCACCCGCTGCTTGAGGAGGCACCGTCGCTGTGAGCACCAGTGCACTGTCCAAGGCCAAGGGCTTCAGGAAGTCCAAGACCGGCACGTACCTGTCGATCGGCACCACCGCCTTCGGCGCGCTCAGCGTGATCAAGCAGGTGAAGAAGGCGCGCTCCGAGAACGACGTACTGAAGCTGGTCGACGCCGCCGTGTCCGCCGCCGCCATCGTCACCGGCCTCGCGATCATGTACCGCGAGCTGAAGCGCCTGGGCGACGACGACGTCCTGCTGGGCTGAGAGGGAAAGTTTCACCGTGACCACCTTCACCACACTGATGTCGTACGAAGACGCCCTCGCGTCGTACGACCCCGTCATGGGCCTCGAGGTCCATGTCGAGCTCGGCACCAAGACCAAGATGTTCTGCGGCTGTTCCACCGAGCTGGGCGCCGAGCCCAACTCGCAGACATGCCCGGTCTGCCTGGGCCTGCCCGGCGCGCTCCCGGTCGTCAACGCGATCGGCATCGAGTCCGCCATCAAGATCGGCCTCGCGCTGAACTGCGAGATCGCCGAGTGGTGCCGCTTCGCCCGGAAGAACTACTTCTATCCGGACATGCCGAAGAACTTCCAGACCTCCCAGTACGACGAGCCCATCGCCTTCAACGGCTACCTGGACGTCCAGCTGGAGGACGGCGAGATCTTCCGCGTGGAGATCGAGCGCGCCCACATGGAGGAGGACACCGGCAAGTCGCTGCACGTCGGCGGCGCCACCGGCCGTATCCACGGCGCGTCCCACTCGCTGCTGGACTACAACCGTGCCGGCATCCCGCTCATCGAGATCGTCACCAAGCCGATCGAGGGCGCGGGCGTACGGGCCCCCGAGGTCGCCAAGGCGTACGTCGCCGAGCTGCGCGAGGTCATCAAGGCGCTCGGCGTCTCCGAGGCCCGCATGGACAAGGGCCAGATGCGCTGCGACGTGAACCTGTCGCTGCGTCCGACCCCCGAGTCCGAGTTCGGCACCCGCAGCGAGACGAAGAACGTCAACTCGCTGCGCTCCGTCGAGCGCGCCGCCCGCTTCGAGATCCAGCGCCACGCGGCCGTGCTGAGCGGCGGCGGCTCGATCGTGCAGGAGACCCGGCACTTCCACGAGGAGGACGGCTCCACCACGGCCGGCCGCATCAAGGACAACGCCGAGGACTACCGGTACTTCCCGGAGCCCGACCTGGTCCCCGTGGCCCCGGCCCGTGCGTGGGTCGAGGAGCTGCGCGGCGGTCTGCCCGAGATGCCGCGCGTGCGCCGCAACCGGCTCCGCGAGGAGTGGGGCGTCACCGAGCACGACATGCAGTCGATCCTCAACGCGGGCGCGGTGGACTCCATCGTCGCCACGATCGAGGCGGGCGCAGACTCGGCCGCCGCGCGCAAGTGGTGGATGGGCGAGCTGGCCCGCAACGCCAACGAGCAGGGCGTCGTCGTCGACGAGCTGCCGATCACCCCGGCGCAGGTCGCCCGGGTCGCGGCGCTGGTCGCCGCGGGCGAGCTGAACGACAAGCTGGCCCGCCAGGTCCTCGAAGGCGTCCTCGCGGGCGAGGGCACCCCGGACGAGGTCGTCGAGAAGCGCGGCCTGAAGGTCGTCTCGGACGAGGGCGCGCTCGGCGCGGCCGTGGACGAGGCCATCGCGGGCAACGCGGCGATCGCCGACAAGATCCGCGGCGGCAAGATCGCGGCCGTCGGCGCCCTGGTCGGCGCGGTCATGAAGACCACCCGCGGCCAGGCCGACGCGGCGCGCGTCAAGGAGCTCATCCTGGAGCGCCTGGGCGTCTGCGAGTAGCAGCAGGCAGTAACGGCGGCGGCCCCGCACCGGAATCCCGGTGCGGGGCCGTCTGCCGTTCCGCGACGGCCCCGCGGGCGCGTCGGCGCCTGAGGGATGGAGAAGCGATGGCGATCACCTCTCGTACCGCGCGCCCGGCCCGAGGGCGGAGCCGGCCGGCTGTCAGACCGACGCCGACGCGGCCCGCGGGTCGTAGACGGCCAGGCGGGCCTTCTTCGCCGGCAGGTAGACCTCGGGCAGGTCGATCTCCGGGAGTTCGATCTCGCCGCCGGGGGCGAAGCCGTTGCGTTCCAGTACCGCGATGGCCTTCTCGTTGCGGGCGTCCGGCTCGGCGATCACGCGGCGCGCCTTGCAGACGGAGACAAGGAAGCCGAGGAAGACCTCCAGCAGGGCGGCGGTGAACCCGTGTTCCGCCGCACCTTTGCTGGGGCCGATGAGCAGGTGCACGCCGACGTCCCCGGGCTGCACCTCGTAGCACTCGCTGACCCGGTCCTCGGCGCAGTCGTACGTCTGGAACAGCGCGGCCTGTTCGCCGTCACGGCTGACCATGAACGCGTGGTGCGTGGTGCGGCGGTCGATGTCCTCGTAGATCTCCTGGACCAGTTCGCGGCTGGCCCCGCCCATGCCCCAGAAGCGGGCCCGCTCCTGCGTGACCCAGCTGTGGATCAGGGCGGAGTCGGCGGCCGGGTCGACGGGGGTGACGGTGACCGTGCCGAAGCCCTCCACGAGGTGGCTGTACACGGGCTGTCTGGTGGAGGTCATGCGGATTCCTTGGTGAGACGGGTCCAGTCGGTGACGACGGGGACGAGTTCGCAGCGGGCCCAGAGGGGGAGCTGGTCGCGGTGGTGGGGTGAGCCGGGGACGCCGTCGGCGCCGAGCGGGACCGCCCAGAGGCTGTCCTCGCGGCGGGCCAGGTCCCAGACGTAGCGGGCCGCCGACGCGCGGGCGGTGAGGTCGGTGAAACCGGGGACGGAGGAGGTGGCGTTCACGCAGTCGTGGTCGCCGCCGAGGCCGGGCCACTCGGCCTCCGGGTCCGGCAGCGCCGACCAGGGGGCGAGGCGGTGGACCTGTGACCAGGGCGCGTCGGGGGCGCCGGCCGAGGCCGTCTCCTCCAGGGCGGCCCGCACGTGCGCGGCGCGGTCGAGGCCTGGCAGGAGGGGCGTGGTGAGCAGGCCTTCGAGGGCGTAGCCGATCCGGGGGACCAGGTACAGCCAGGGGTGGAACACCTCGGGGCCGGTGGGGGCGCCGGCCAGGTCCGCGAAGACGGGGTCGGCGGCGAGGCGGCGTACGGTCGCGGTGCGGAAGGCCGAGAAGACGGTGGCGTCGGTGCTGTCGGCCGCCATGTGACGGTCCCACGCCAGCAGCCGGGCGCGCAGGTCAGCCGCGGCGGGGGAGAGCCCGTCGAGCGCCGGCAGCAGGGCGAGCAGCGGCTCGGCGGAGGCCAGGTGCGTGTCCCCGTGGAGGTCGGCCATCGCCTTCGGCGACCAGTCGGCGGAGCCGCTGAGCAGCTCGCGGATGCGGTTGGCGCGGTGCGGGGGCGCGAACTCCACGCCGAGCGGGGAGGCGATGCCGCGGGCGTTCGCCATGACGGCGAAGCCCTGCACGGGCTCGACGGGGGTTTCGGCCCAGCCCTGCCAGTCGTGGCCCCGGTCCCACGCGGGCACCGGGCGCAGCCGGTTGGCGTTGTCGCGCAGCGGCACGGCGCCCGCGACGCGGTGCAGCAGGCCCCCCTCGGAGTCGGCGGCGTGGACGACGTTGACGGGCTCCGCCCAGCCGTCGAAGGCGCGGTCGATGTCGGCGACGGTGCGGGCGCGCAGCAGGGCGGGCAGCACGGCGAAGCCGAGGTCCTCGCGAACGCGGGGCGGGTAGCGCAGCGAGAGGGTCCGGCCGCCCTCGTTGACGATGACCGGGCCTCGGGCGGTCTCCAGGACCTCGACCTCGACGGTGGTCGCGGGCGCGCCCTCGCCGCCCGCCACGGTGAGGGTCTCGGTGTGCCGGGCGACGGCTGACCAGACGCCGTCCGGGCCGAGCGCCTCGAGGCCGGGGCCCTCGCCGCGCAGCTGCTCGGTGTACAGGTCCTGGTAGTCGGCCATCGCGTTAGTGATGGCCCAGGCGGCGGAGCCGGTGTGGCCGAAGTGGGCGAGGCCGGGGACGCCGGGGACGGCCAGGCCGAGCACGTCGTATTCCGGGCAGGAGAGACGTATCTGCTGGTAGACGCCCGGGTCCTCGATGAACCGGTGCGGGTCGCCCGCGATGATCGCCGCGCCGGTGGCGGTGCGGTCGCCCGGCACCAGCCAGCCGTTGCTGCCGGCGGTGCCGGGGCCGTCGGTGGCGAAGAGGGTGACCGCGTCCTCGCCGAGGGCCCGGGCCACGCGGTCGCGCCACAGCTTGGTGGCGAAGCCGGCGAACAGGATGTGCGTCGCGGTCCAGATCGCCAGCGGGACCCAGGGCTCCCAGGGGGCGGGGGTCAGGCCGGTGCGCGCGAAGCGCTCGTCGCGGGCGGCCCCGGCGCCGAGCCCGTCGTTGACGCCGTCGACGTACGCGCGGACCCAGGCGGCGGTCCCGGGGTCCTGCGCGTCCAGGGCCGCGTAGCAGCGGCGGGCGGTGTCGTCGATCCGGCTCTGGCGGGCGAACCGGTCCCAGGCCACGCAGCCCGCGCCGAGGAAGGAGGCGCTGGAGCCCTGGGCGCGGTGGCGTTCGACCTCCAACTGCCAGGCGCGGTCGAGGGCGGTGACACGGCCTTGGGCGTAGGCGAGGGCGAGGGCGTCGGCGGCGCGGAGGTGGGGGATGCCCCAAGGGTCGCGGAAGACCTCGTGGGTCCCGTACGCTTCGCGGGCCTCGTGGGCACCGTCGGGAGCCCGGTCGTCGCTGCTCGCACTGCTCTCGCTGGTCACACTGCTCACACTCTTCCCCATAGTGCATTAGGTTAGGCTGACCTAACTATAAGGGTGTCAGGGGAGGGGCTGGACATGGCGGTCGTCAAAGGCTGGGAGGGCGTGGTCCTCAAGCTGCTCAGGGGCAAGGACTTCACGCTCACGGTGACGGGCGCGGAAGACGTCACGGAGCACTACCGCCGGGTGTACTTCACGGACGGCGGGCTGCTGGCCGCCGCCGGTCAGTCGCTGCATCCGACGATGTGGGTGCGCATATGGTTCGAGGGCGCGGGCAAGCCGCACCAGCGCGCCTACACCCTGGTGGACCCCGACCCGGAAGCGGGCACCTTCTGCTTCGAGTTCGCCCTGCACGACGGGGTCGCCAGCGCCTGGGCGCGTGCCGCCCGGCCGGGGGACACCGTCGATGCCACCGTGCAGGGGACCGGATTCGCCGCTCCGGACCCGGCGCCGGAGCGGCTGCTCGTCATCGGGGACGCGGCGTCCCTCCCGGCGATCAACTCCCTGCTGGACGCCTACCCGCAGACCCCGGCGACCGTCTGGTTCGAGACGCAGCACGATTCGGACGCCGACCTGCCGCTGCGCGAGCACGCGGACCGGCACGACGTCCGCCGGGTGGCGCGGGCCGGGACGGCGCTGGCCGACCGGGTCCGGGCGGAGCTGCCGGAGCTGGTCGGTTCCGACCCGGCAGCGGCGTACGTCTGGCTGGCCTGCGACACGGCCACGACCCGCACGCTGACGGCGTACCTGCGGGGCGAACTCGCCCTGCCGAAGCAGCGGGTGAACGCGCTGGGCTACTGGCGCGCGGCCTGAGCCCAACCCCCGCCTGCGGGCCGGCGGCGTCCCGGCTCAGGCGCCGGTGACCCCGTCGATGCCCTCGCGGAGGAAGTCGGCGTGGCCGTTGTGCCGGGCGTACTCGTGGATGAGGTGGAGCATCAGCATGCGCAGCGAGGCCTCCTTCTCCCAGCGCGGCACGTGGACCGTCACGTCGAGCGACGCGGCGGCGGCCTCGATGCGGCGGGAACGCTCCACCTCCGCCTCCCAGGCGGCGAACGCCTCGGCGCGGCTGGAACCGGAGACGTCGTAGGCGGCCTGGAAATCGTGGCTGTCCGACCACAGGTGCGCCAGCTCCTCGCCGTTCAGGACTCGGCGGAACCAGTGCCGCTCGACCTCGGCCATGTGCCGGACCAGGCCCAGCAGCGACAAGGAGGAGGGGGGCATCGAGGCGCGGCGCAGCTGTTCGTCGGACAAGCCCTGGCACTTCCAGGCGAGGGTGGCCCGGTGGTAGTCGAGGTAGGCACGGAGAGTCTCGCGCTCGTCGCCGGTCAGGGGCGGGATGATCCGTTCGATGCGTTCCATGCGGACGATCCTGCCCGCCGCCCCCGAGCCGGGGAAAGACGTTTCCGGCCACACCTCCTAGTCCCTGGACCAGATGTAGGGGGTGGTCACCCCCAGCACGTCGAAGCCGAGCCGCTCCAGGATCGGGCGGCTGTCCGCCGACGCGTCCACCTGGAGGTAGGGGATGCCGAGCTCCGCTGCCACGCGGGCCCGGTGGGCAACCAGCAGGCGGTAGAGGCCGCGGCCGCGCCACCGCGGGTCGGTACCGCCGCCCCAGAGGCCGGCGAAGGGCGTGCCCGGCCGCATCTCCATCCGGGCCGCGCTGACCGGAGTCTCGCCCGCCATCGCCACGACGGCCGCGATGGAGTCCGGCTGCTCCCGCAGCAGGCTCAGCATCTGCTCCCGGATCCGCGGCCGCTCGGTGCCGAAGGCCCGCGCGTGGACGTCCATCATCAGGTTCACCCCCTCCTCGTCGCTCACCACCCGCAGGGTGATGCCTTCGGGTGGATCCAGCGGCAGCCCTGCGAGCTCGGCCGTCCTGCCCACCATCAGCGTCTCGGCGGGCTCCGGGACGAATCCCGCCGCCAGCAGCCGCGCCCCCAGGTCCGCGGGCCGGTCGTGGTCGTACAGCTTCCACTCGAACTCCGGCGTCCCCAGCCCCGCGAAGTGCGCGACCTGCGCCGCGATCTCCGCGTCCGCCGTCTCCTCGTGGAGGTCCGACCAGAGCACGCCGTTCCAGCCGAGGCCGGGCACCGTCTGGCGGACGACCGCGCCGGCCCGCTCCACGCGGGCCCGCGCCGCGTCCGGCTCGGCGTCGCGGCGCATCCGGGCGTCGTACGCGGCCCGCACCGTCAGGAGTTCTGCGTGATCCATGGTCATCGCCCCAGCTGACCAGTGTCCGGCCGGGCGGCACAACTGCATTAGCCTCACCCCGTGAACGACGACTCCACCATCTACACCGGCAAGGCCGCCCCCGACGCGGCCGCCGACCGCGGCTGGCTCCTCGGCCACTTCAAGGCCCCCTCCGACCCCCGTCACAGCGAGGACGTGGAGATCAAGTGGGGCGTCCATCCGAAGGGCGACGCGCGGGAACGCTGGGCCACCGCGGAGAAGCGCACCGCGCTGCTGGTGCTGATCAGCGGCCGCTTCCGGCTGGAGTTCCCGGGGCGCACCGTCGTCCTCTCGGAACAGGGTGACTACGTGCTCTGGGGGCGTGGCGTCGACCACTCCTGGTACGCGGAGGAGGACGCCGTGGTCCTCACCGTCAGATGGCCCTCGATCCCGGGCTACCGGGTCGACGAGCCCGACGACCGGGACAACGGCCAGGACCACGATCCGGACAACGGCCAGGACCACGATCCGGACCACGGCCAGGACCACGATCGTGACCAGGGCCAGGAGCACGACCGGGCCCACGGCCAGGACCACGACCGGGCCCACGGCCGGAACCACGACCAGGACCCCGATCGGGACCACCTGCACGGCCACCGAGAGCCCTCCGGCCAGACCTCGCGGTGACCAAGGCCCCGCACCTCCCGGCCCCCCTGTGACAATGCACACGAAAGGGGCCAACGATCACGAAACGCTGAGATCGTTGAGGTGTAGACCACCTTGGCCGGGACCCCGGGGCGATCCTTTGGACCTTCGGCCGCCTTCACGAGTTCACGCGTTCACGCGTTCTTTGCGACGGGCTGTCTCCCGGTAAAGATCCGACCCCTCAGGGAGCACGTCCGTTGGCAGCGCTCGCACGGTGGTGCATGCGGCACCGACTCCTCGCCGTCATGATCTGGCTGCTCGCCCTCGGGGGGACCGCGGCGGCCGCGGTGACCGCCGGAGCGGCGTTCTCCAACGACTACGAGGTCCCCGGCACCGAGTCCGGCAAGGCGCACGACCTGCTCCGCGCGGGCTTCCACGGCCAAGGCGGAGACACCGACACCATCGTGTGGCGGCCCCCCGAGCACCAGAGCGCCCGAACCCCCGGCGTCGAGCAGCGCATGACCCGCGCGCTCGACGCCGTCGCCGTGCTCCCCGGCGTCGGATCGGTCGCCGGCCCCTACGGCCCGGGCCCCGACAGCGCCGCCCGGATCAGCGCCGACGGCCGCACCGCCTATGCCGTGGTGACCTTCGACCGCCCGGCCGACGCCGTACCGAAGGCCCAGGCCAAGGCCGTCGTCGACGCGGCGAAGAACCCGGGCACCGAGACCGACGGCCTCCAGGTCGAACTCGGCGGCCGCGCCATCGCCCTGACCGAGGCCCCCACCGCCCACCTCGCCGAGGCCATCGGCGTCGCCGTCGCGGCCCTCGTCCTCTTCCTGGCCTTCGGCTCGCTCGCCGCGAGCCTGCTGCCCATCGCGACCGCCCTGGTCAGTGTGGGCACCGCCTACTTCGGCATCACCCTGCTCGGCCACGCGATGCCCGTCGCCGACTTCGCCCCCATGCTCGGCACCCTCGTCGGCCTCGGTGTCGGCATCGACTACGCGCTGTTCATCGTCACCCGGCACCGCAAGGGCCTGGCCCGCGGACTCCCCGTCGAGGAGGCCGCGGAGAACGCCGTCGCCACCACCGGCCGGGCCGTCGTCTTCGCCGGGGCCACCGTCTGCATCGCGCTGCTCGGCATGCTGGTGCTGCGGCTGAACTTCCTGGACGGCGTCGCGATCGCCGCCTCCGTGACGGTCGTCCTGACGGTCGCCGCCTCGGTCACGCTGCTGCCCGCCCTCCTCTCGTACATCGGCACGCGCGCCCTCTCGCGCCGCGAGCGCCGCAGGCTCGCCGCCGAGGGCCCGCGCCCCGAACACACCACCGGCTTCGCCGCCCGCTGGTCCGCCTTCGTGGAACGCCACCCCAAGCTGCTGGGCGTCATCGCCACCGCGGTCATGGTGGTGCTGGCCCTGCCCACGCTCTCCCTCCACCTCGGCACCTCCGACCAGGGCAACAACCCTGCCGCCTCCACCACCCGGCAGGCCTACGACCTGCTGGCGCAAGGGTTCGGGCCCGGCACGAACGGCCCGTTCACCGTCGTCGCCCGCCTCGATGGCGCGGGCGACCGGCTCGCCGTGGACCGGCTGGCCGAAGCGCTCCGTACGACCGAGGGCGTCGCCTCCACCGCCCCGGCGGTCCTCAACCGCAGCGGGGACACCGCCGTCCTCACCGTCGTACCCGACTCGGCACCCCAATCCCGGGCCACGAGCGACCTCGTCGACAGGCTCCGGGAGGACGTCATCCCGCGCGCCGCGCACGACAACTCCATGGAGGTCCACGTCGGCGGCGTGACGGCCGGCTACGACGACTTCGCCGAGGTCATCGTCGGCAAGCTCCCGCTCTTCGTCGCCGTGGTCGTCGCCCTGGGCTGCGTGCTCCTGCTGCTGGCCTTCCGGTCCATCGGCATCCCGGTCAAGGCGGCGGCCATGAACATCGCCGCCGTCGCCTCCTCCTTCGGCGTCGTCGTGGCGATCTTCCAATGGGGCTGGGGCAGCGAACTTCTGGGCCTGGGCAGCGCCGGGCCCATCGAACCCTTCCTGCCCGTGATCATGGTGTCCGTCCTGTTCGGACTCTCGATGGACTACCAGGTCTTCCTCGTCAGCCGGATGTACGAGGAGTGGCTGGAGACCGGCGACAACCGGCGGGCCGTCCGCGTGGGCCTCGCCGAGACCAGCCGGGTCATCAACTCGGCCGCCGTCATCATGATCGCCGTGTTCCTGGCCTTCGTCCTCAGCGGCGACCGGATCATCGCGATGTTCGGCATCGCGCTCGCCGCGGCCGTGGCCCTCGACGCCTTCGTGCTGCGCACCCTGCTCGTCCCGGCCCTGATGCACATGCTCGGCGGCGCCAACTGGTGGCTGCCCGCCTGGCTCGACCGGAGGCTGCCCCGGATCAGCATCGAGCCCCCGGACCGCGGCCCGCATGCGAAACTTCCGGCACAGCAGCCGAGCGAGAACAGCGCGGAGCCGGCTGACTCCGTACCCGTGTCCCGCTGACCAGCCGTAAGGACTCCCCGCATGTTCGCGATAGACCTGGCCGAAGACGCCCAACTGAAGCCGCTGGAGGTGTGGCACGCCGAGGAGTTCCTCGCCCACATGGACCGCGGCCGCGAGTTCATCGGCCAGTTCGTCGGCTTCCCCGACCGTGCCACCGACCTGGACTCGGCGCGCGAGCTGCTCCGTACCAACGCCGAGAAGGCCGCGAACGACGGCACCCGCTTCTTCGGCATCTGGGTCGAGGGCACGCTCGTCGGCGGAGTGCTCTACCCGGCCTTCGACGCCGCCTCCGGCAACTGCGAGGTCGGCTGCTGGCTGGAGCCGGCCGCCGCCGGACGCGGACTGGTCACCGCCGCCTGCCGGGTGCTCATCGACTGGGCCTTCAACGGGCGCGGCATGCACCGCGTGGAGTGGCACGTCGCCACCGGGAACAAGAAGAGCATCGCGGTCGCCGAGCGCCTCGGCCTGACCCGCGAGGGCGTCATGCGCGAGAACCACCTGCACCGGGGCGCGCGCCAGAGCACCGAGATCTGGGCCGTCCTCGCCCACGAGTGGTCCGCGGCCCGTCCCGCCTGAGCCCTGCCCGGGCCCCGCCCCGGCGGGGCCCGCCGCATTTCTCATGAGACTCTCAGACAGGCCGCCTACGGTGCCCCGCATGGACACCACGAAGACCCCCGCCCCGAACGCCCCCGAGGCGGACACCACCCCGGTCGACCTCGAGAAGGCCGAGAACCCCCACCCCGCCGAGGCCGACGCCGACGCCGCGCTCACCGACGGGGACCTGGACGACGACGCGTTCGACGAGGACCAGGCCGAGGACGAGCAGCCGAGCCACGTCGGAGCCGCCGCCTGCGCGATCGTCGCCGCGGGTCTGTCCGTCGTCGCCCTCAGCGGCAGCTGGGTCGCCGGTATCGTGTCCGAGCGCAAGAGCATCACCGGCCGCCTCGACCTGTCCCAGGCCGCCGACGCCAACGCGCAGATCGCCGCCCAGTTCGCCGGCCCGTGGCACACCACCGCCCTGGTGAACGGCATCTTCTCCACCCTCGCCCTGATCATCGCCGTCTTCGTGCTGGCCCTGCCCGCGTTCGGCAGCCCCGAGCGCACCCTCCCCACCTGGGTGCGGTCCGTCTCCTGGGCGGGCATCGCCCTGGGCGCCCTCGGCATCCTGCTCTTCGTCCTCATGTACTTCGACCTCCTCCTCGCCATCCCGACGGCAGCCAACTAGGCACTGCCTTAGGTCTCCTGAGCCCGTCCGCGGGACGCGCGGCCCCGGACTAAGGCCCCCGGCCCCCGGCAGATGCGGCATGCGACCGATGTGCCGGTACCCCCTGGGACGCGAAGCTTGGATCACACCGAACGAGGTGCCCGAGCAACGCCACCAGGGAGTACGAGATGTTCGAGTACGAGATCGCAGCCGCCCGCACCGCCGACCTCATCCGCGAGGCCGCCGAGTACCGCCTGGCGCGGGAGGCCAAGAAGGCACGCCGCGCCTCCTCGCGGAGCCAGGAACCCGAAGGGGCGGTGAGAGGACACCGCGGCCGCTTCGCCCGCGCCGCGTAACCCGCGCCGCGACCCGCGTGGACTGACACGTGATGAGAAGCGCACCGATAACGAGTGCCGCCGAGCCGGACGGCTGTGCGATGCTCGGCGACGTGGAGACCAGATCTGTCAGCCCGGTGTTCGTCGGCCGAGCCGACGAACTGGCCCTGCTCACCGACGCACTGACCCGCGCCGCCGGCCGGGAGCCCCAGGCGATGCTCATCGGGGGAGAGGCCGGGGTCGGCAAGACCCGCCTCACCGAGGAGTTCCTCGGGGAAGCGGCCCGCCGCGGCGCCGTGGTCGCCGTCGGAGGCTGTGTGGAGATCGGGGCGGAGGGACTTCCCTTCGCCCCGTTTTCGACGGCGCTGCGCACCCTGCACCGGGAGCTCCCCGAGGAGCTCGCGGCCGCTGCCGCGGGCCAGGAAGGCGAACTCGCCCGGATCCTCCCCGAACTCGGCGACACCCCCCGCGGCCCGCACGACGAGGAGAGCACCGCCCGGCTGTTCGAACTGACGGCCCGGATGCTGGAACGCCTCGCCGCCGAACGCCTCGTCGTCCTCGTCCTGGAGGACCTGCACTGGGCGGACGCTTCCACCCGGCACCTGCTCTCCTACCTCTTCCGCACCCTCGGCAGCGGCCGGCTCGTCGTCGTCGCCACCTACCGCGCGGACGACGTCCACCGCCGCCACCCGCTGCGCCCCCTCCTCGCCGAACTGGACCGCCTGCGCACCGTCCAGCGCATCGAGCTGCCCCGCTTCAACCGGGCCGAAGTACGCCGCCAGCTCGCCGGAATCCTCGCCTCGCAGCCCGACGAGGACTTCGTCGACTCCGTCTTCGAACGCTCCGACGGCAACGCCTTCTTCGTCGAGGAACTCGTCGCCTCCAAGGCGAGCGGCTGCCGCGCCGGACTCACCGAATCCCTGCGCGACCTGCTCCTCGTCCGCGTCGAGGTCCTCCCGGACGAGGCCCAGCGCGTGGTGCGCATCGTCGCCGAAGGCGGCTCCACCGTCGAGTACCCGCTGCTGCGCGCCGTCGCCGGACTCACCGAGGACGAGCTCATCGAGGCCCTGCGCGCCGCCGTGGGCGCCAACATCCTGCTCGCCACCACCGACGGCGACGGCTACCGCTTCCGTCACTCGCTGGTCCGCGAGGCCGTGAGCGACGACCTGCTGCCCGGCGAGCGCTCCCGTCTCAACCGGCACTACGCCGAAGCGCTGGAGGCCGACGAGTCCCTGATCCGCGCCGAGGAGCGGGTCATCCGTCTGGCCAACTACTGGTACCGGGCGAACGACCCGGCCAAATCGCTGCCCGCCGTACTCGCCGCCTCCGTGGCCGCCCGCCGCCGGCACGCCTACTCCGAACAGCTGCGCCTGCTGGAGCGGGCCATGGACCTGTGGGACAGCGCCCCGGAAGAGGTCCGCGAGGCACTGCGCCCGGCGGACGACACCGACGTGTACCCGCCGTGCGGCTGCGACCCGGCCAACACCCCGCTGCAGCGGCTCGACCTGCTGGCGGAGGCGACCGTCGCGGCCCGCTACGGCGGAGAGCGGGAACGCGCCCTGAAGATCACCAAAACGGCTCTGAGGACGCTGGAGGACGGCCACGACCCGCTGCGGGCCGCCTGGTTCTGGACCGAGCGCTCCCGGCTGGTGGCCGGCCTCGGCCGCAGCGACGGCTGGGAGGAGATCGCCAAGGCACAGGAGCTCGTCCAGGGGCTGCCCCCGTCCCAGGTGCACGCCGAGGTCCTCGTCCGGGCCGCGGGCTGGGGCATGCTCCACGATCCGGGCCCCGGCAACCTCGAGGCCGCCCAGCGCGCCGTCGCCTACGCGCGGATGGTCGGCGCCGAGGAAGTGGAGCTCAACGCCCGGATCACGGTGGGCTGCCTCCTCACCGACGCCGGCACCGGCGAAGTCGGCCTCACCGAACTGCACACGGTCAAGGACCGGGCCACCGAACTCGGGCTCACGATGCTCGCGGGACGTGCGCATATCAACCTCACCTCTCAGCTGGAAAGCATGGGACGGTCACAAGAAGCGGTGGAGCTGGCCGAAGAGGGAGCGGAACTCGTCGGCAGATCACGCTTGTTCGACACCGAGGCATGGGTGCGGGGCAACATGGCGGAGAGCCTCTACAGCCTCGGCCGCTGGGACGAGGCCACCGCCGCGGCCCGGCGCACCCTGCTCGTCGGCCAGAGCGCCGCCCCGCGCGGCTCCGCCTCCGCACGGCTGGCCTACCTCGCCCTGGCCCGGGGCGAGCTGACGGAGGCGGCTCACCAGCTCGCCGCCGCCCACACCCACTTCGGCACCCACGACACCCAGCCCCAGCACCGGATCCCGCTCTACCGCCTCGGGGTCGGGATCGCCGCGGGGGAGGGCCGGATCGCCGACGTCCGCTCCGAGACGGCCGCCGCGATCGAGTACGGCTTCCCGCTCGGGCAGCACCGGTACGCCTGGCCGCTGCTCCTCGCGGCCGCGACTGCCGAGGCGGACTCCCGGGGCCTCCCCGCCGCCGACCCCGGCCGCGCCGCGGCCCTGGACGTGCTGCGCGCCGCAGCCCACCCCCTCGCCACCCCGGTCCCGGTGTGGACCGCCCACGCCGAGTACCTGCGCGCCGAGCTGCTGCGGGCGGAGGACCGGGACACCGTCGCCGACTGGACCGCCGTGGAAGCGGCCGTCCGCCCGCTGGAGCGCCCGTACCTGCTGGCCCGGGCCCGCCACCGGCTCGCCGAAGCCCTGCTGGCAGCCGGCGGCTGCCGCGACTCGGCCGCCGCCCTGCTCCGCGACGCCCACGCCACCGCCGGCCGGCTCGGCTCACGCCGGCTGCGTGAGGACCTGGCCCTGCTCGCCCAGCGCGCCCGGCTCCCCCTGACCGCCGACACACCCCCGGCCCCGCCCCAACCGGACGCCGACCCGGTGGAGGCACTCGGCCTGACCAGCCGCGAGCGGGACGTCCTGCGCCTGGTGGCTGCCGGCAGCACCAATCGCAAGATCGCCGAGGAGCTGTTCATCTCCCCGAAGACGGCGAGCGTCCACGTCTCGAACATCCTGGCCAAGCTGGGGGTCGCGGGCCGTGGCGAGGCGGCCGCCCTCGCCCACAGGCTGCGGCTCTTCGCCCCGCCCGGGCCGGTCAGTCCCCGGCCGGAGGCTGCTCACCGAGGCGTATGAGCACCTGGCCGGAGTCCAGGTCTATCGGCCCCCGTCCCGGGTCCCCGTCATTGACGTCGACCCGGGACAGCTCCAGCCGCTTCTTCTCCTCGTCCGTGTTCTTGCGTCCCGGGTTGAAGAGCTCCTCGATCATGTTGAACACCGCGTCCACCACACCTTCCGCCCCCAGCGGGGCCCGTGCCGGTCACCGCACCGTCAGTGTCAGGATCCTGTCGTCGCCCGCTTCCGGCGACCCGCGCCCGTCCGTCTCGCTCGTGACCAGCAGCAAGCGGTCCCCGCCCAGCGGCACCACCGTGCGCAGCCGCCCGTACTTGCCCTCCAGGAAGGCCTCGGGCTCGGCCACCGGCTCCGCCCCGGCCAGCGGGATCCTCCACAGCCGGTTCCCCTTGAGCCCGGCCATCCACACCGACCCCTCGGCCCACGCGATCCCGCTCGGCGAGGCCTCGTCGGTCTTCCACACGGCCACCGGATCCCGCAGGCCCGGTCTGCCGGCCTTCCCCTCGGCCTCCGGCCAGCCGTAGTTCGCGCCGGGCTCGATCAGGTTCAGCTCGTCCCAGGCCTTCTGGCCGAACTCGGCCGCCCACAACCGTTTGTCCTTGTCCCACGCGAGCCCCTGCACATTGCGGTGCCCGTAG
Organism: Streptomyces sp. cmx-11-4; assembly: GCA_049998195.1. Classification (GTDB taxonomy): domain Bacteria; phylum Actinomycetota; class Actinomycetes; order Streptomycetales; family Streptomycetaceae; genus Streptomyces. Next base: position 259,218 of record JAEBET010000001.1, on the reverse strand, counting down.
GAGTAGACGACCGAATCCGCCTCCGGATTGCCGTGCACCGGATCCCCGTCCGGGGTCATCCGCAGGATCTTGCCGCCCAGCGACTTCTTGTCCTGCGCGAGCCCGGTCTCACCGGTTTCGCCCGTCCCCGCGTAGAGCATCTTGTCCGGGCCGAAGGCGATCCGGCCGCCGTTGTGGACGAGTCCCTTGGGGATGCCCCGGAGCACCGTGTCCGGAGCGCCCAGCTGCTGACCCGCGGGCCGCTGCTCGTCATAGCGCATGCGGGCGATGCGGTTGTCGGACTCCGTCGTGAAGTAGACGTACACCAGCCGGTCCGAGGCGAAGGAGGGGGACAGCGCGAGACCCAGCAGCCCGCCCTCCCCGCCCGGGGCCACCCCGGGCACCTCGCCGATCTTCGTCACCGCGCCCGAGCCCATCGCGACCCTGCTGATCGTCCCCTTGTCCCGCGAGGCCACCAGCAGGTCCCCGCCGGGCAGCGGGGCAACGCCCCACGGGGACTCCAGCCCCTTGGCGACCTCGCCGGTCACCGTCACCATGCCTTTCGCCGGCGGGCCCGAGGCCTGCGGTGAGGCGGACGCACCGCCCGACGGCCCGGGTGACCCGGAACCCGCCGCCGTGCCCGGTGGAGAACCCCCCGGCCCGGCCTTCGGCCCGCCCGCCGGCGAACATCCCGCCGCGAGCAGGGCGCCGCACCCGGCCAGCGCCACCGCCGCCACCACGCCCCGGCGCCGCGCGCCCGGAGCGCCGTACCCCACCTGCCGCCCGCGAGCACTTCCGTATCGCATCGCCCTGCTCCCTTCCGGTCGTCCGCCCTGCCCTTTCATCAGACTCAACAGCCCAGACGGTTCCCGAAGTTCCACCACTCGTACACCCGATCGAGTGGTTGTGGCCGCGGGCCCGGTCAGTCCCAGGCTCCCACCGCGACCGGCAGGGCCGCGATCTCGGCCAGGTCCCCGGCCGTCAGCCGCACCTGCGCCGCCCGCGCGTTCTCCGCCGCCCACCGCGCCCGGTCGGCCCCCGGCACCGGAACCACCTGCGGCCCCTGCGCCAGTACCCAGGCCAGCGCCACCTGCGCGGCCGTGACCCCGGGCCCGTGCCGCCCGGCGACCCGCCGCAGCCCCGCCACCAGCGCCTGGTTCGAGGCCATCGCGTGCGCCGTGAACCGCGGATGCCGGGCCCGCACGTCCTGCGACTCGAAGCCCTCACCCGGAGTGAGCGTCCCGGTCAGGAACCCGCTCCCGAGCGGCATCGCCGCCAGGAACCCCACCCCGCGCGCCGCACACCACGGCAGGAGCTGCCACGCCGCCTCCGGCGACCACACCGACAGCTCCGCCTGCACCGCGCTCACCGGGAACACCTGCTGCGCCCGCTCCAGGTGCCGCACGGTCGTCCCGTACGCCCGGTCCCCGCGCCGCCCTGCCCCCGGCCCGGCTCCGGCCCCCAGCGCGCAGAACCCGAGCGCCCGCACCTTACCCGCGCCCACCAGGTCCGCCATCGCGCCCCAGGTCTCCTCCACGGGCACGTCCGGATCCACCCGGTGCAACTGGTAGAGGTCTATGACGTCGGTCCGCAGCCGCCGCAGCGTGGCGTCGCAGGCCCGCCGCAGATAGGCCGGCCGCCCGTCCGCCACCACGTGCTGGTCCCCCGCCCGCAGCCCGACCTTGGCCGAGACGAAGGCCTCCGACCGCCGCTCCGCCAACACCCGCCCCAGAAGCAGCTCGTTGGTGAACGGCCCGTACAGATCGGCCGTGTCCAGCAGGTTCGACCCCAGGTCCAGCGCCGTGTGCACCGCCGCCAGCGATTCCTGCCCCCGCCGCCGCGAAGGCGCGTACGCCCAGCTCATCGGCATACAGCCGAGCCCGACGGCGCCCACCGTCAGCGCCCCCGCCCCGATCGACCTGCGCTCCACCCGTGCGTCCCCCTCCCGGTCCGGCACCAACCTAGCCAACGGCTCGATCCGAACGCTTGGCATAGCCTCCTGATCATGACTGTAAAGACCTGTGACGTCTGGCTCCCGTTCCCCGCCGAGGAGATCCACGGCCTGCCCGACTCCTTCACGTACCGCCACTGGGACGGGGAGGACGCCTTCCCGGCCGATCCGGCCGACTGCGTCTTCTACGTCACCCCGTACATGAAGTCCCCTGCGGTCACCGTGCGTCCGCTGGCCGCCATGCCGGCCCTCCAGGTCGTCCAGACCCTCACCGCGGGCACGGACCACATCCTCGGCGGCCTCGGCGACCTGCGTCCCGGAGTGCGCCTGTGCAACGCCGCCGGGGTGCACACGGCGAGCACCGCCGAGCTCGCCCTCGCCCTGACCCTCGCCTCCCTGCGCGGCATCCCCGGCATGGTCCGCGGCCAGGACCGCGAGGAATGGCGGTTCGGGGTCTACGACGCCCTCGCCGACAAGTCCGTACTGATCATCGGCTACGGGGCGATCGGCTCGGCCGTCGAGGACCGGCTCGCGCCCTTCGAGTGCGAGCGGATCACCCGCGTCGCACGCTCGGCGCGCACCGCACCGCGCGGACCCGTCCACGCCCTGGCCGATCTGCCCGAACTCCTGCCCGGCGCCGATGTGGTGATCCTCACGACCCCGCTCACCGACGCCACCCGCGGGCTGGCCGGAGCCGAGTTCCTGGGCCGCATGAAGGACGGCGCCCTGCTCGTGAACGTCGCGCGCGGGCCCGTCGTCGACACCAAGTCCCTGCTGGCCGAGGTCGAGTCGGGCCGGCTGCGCGCGGCGCTCGACGTGACCGACCCGGAACCGCTGCCCGCCGGCCACCCCCTCTGGCATGCTCCGAACGTCCTGATCTCGCCTCATGTCGGCGGCAGCAGCACGGCTTTCGAGCCGCGGGCCAAGCGCATGCTGGCGCGCCAGCTCACCCGGTTCGCCGCCGGAGATCCCGTGGAGCACACGGTACTGATCACCAACTGACCCGAGGTGCACACGCTCCGCAGTCACCCGAATGCGTAAGGTGGGCACAACTCCCCGCTTGGTGACGGAGCGTAGAGAAACTATGTCGCTGAGTGACGAAAGTGGTGTATCGTCCGGAAGAAGGGGCTGCGCCAGGAACGTCTGGCGCTGGGGAAGTGATCGGACACTTTGGGGGGCGACGGGCGATGCACGGCCGATGGGCGAAGGATCCGACGTGGCAGAGCCGCCGGAGGCGACGTTGCCGAAACTGGGCTGCACCGGAACCAGCGGGCGAGGGGGACCGGTGAGCGCCCAGGGGGCGGCGCTCCTGAACCGTCCGTCCCTCTCGGGCGGAGGCAGGGGCCTGGCCATGCAGCTGCTCCTCGCGCTGGTCAGCGGGGGATACGCCGTCGGCGCCGCCCTCAACTGGGGATCGGAGGAAGTCGCCGAGATCATGGGTGACTTCGGGCTCAGCGCGGCCGGCCTCCTCGCCGCGGTCTCCTGCTACTCCTACGCGCGGGCGATCGACAGCCGCGAGCGCCCCGCCTGGCTGCTCTTCGCCTTCTCCTCCCTCATGGGTGCCTCCGGCAACGCGGTCTGGGGCTGGTACGAGGTGATCCTCGGCCAAGACGTGCCGAAGCCCTCGGTGGCCGACTTCGCCTTCCTGTGCTTCGCCCCGCCCGCCATCGTGGGCCTGCTCGTCCTCGCCAAGCGCCCGGTCACCCGGGCCGGCTGGGTCTGCCTCGGGCTCGACTCCTGGCTCATCGGCGGCTCCCTGCTCACCCTCTCCTGGAGCCTGGCGCTGGCCCACGCGGCGCAGACCGCCCAGTCCGGCGCTCCCGGCAGCGTCCCGCGCGCCGCCCTCTCCCTCGCCTATCCGCTCCTGGACATCGCGCTGGTCTCGATGGTCCTGGTCCTGCACTTCCGGCGGTCCGAGAACAACCGCTCCGCCGTCAACACCGCCATCGCCGCGCTCGCCCTGACCGTGCTCAGCGACGCCCTGTTCACCTCGCCGCTGCTGAGCGCCGAGTACCAGTCCGGCCAGCTGCTCGACGCTGGCTGGTTCGCGGGTTCGCTGCTGCTGGCGTACGCGCCCTGGGGTGCCCGGCGCCTCCATCCCGGGCCGGAACCCGCCGGCCCCCGGCGCATCGAGAGGCCGCACAGCCGCCCCATCACCGGGTCGCTGCCCGCCCTCACCCCGTACCTCGCGGCCGCGGTGTGCACCCTGGGCATCCTCTACAACGTCGTGGACGGCCGGAAGGTCGACCGCGTGGTCGTCTTCACCGGCTGCACCGTCGTGCTCGCCCTCGTGATCCGCCAGGGCATCATGCTCCTCGACAACATCGCTCTGACCCAGGAACTGGCCCAGAAGGAGAACCACTTCCGCTCCCTGGTCCAGGGCTCCAGCGACGTCATCATGATCGCCGCGCCCACCGGCACCCTGCGGTACGTGAGCCCCGCCGCGGCCGGGGTCTACGGCCGCGAGGCCGAGGAACTGGTCGGCACCGAGCTCGCGACCCTGATCCATCCCGACGACCTCGGCAGAGTGGTCCACGAGGTACGCCGCTTCCTGGCCGCTCCGCCGACCGAGGAGCCCACCACCCGCATCGAATGCCGCTTCAAATCGGGCGGCGGCGAGTGGCTCAACGTGGAGTCCACCGTCAACCGGCACCAGGGCGGGCTCATCCTCAACAGCCGGGACGTCACCGAACGGGTCCGCCTCCAGGCGCAGCTCCAGCACAGCGCCGAACACGACGCGCTGACCGACCTGCCCAACCGGGCCCTGTTCACCCGCCGCGTCCGCCAGGCCCTGACCGGCCGGCGCGCGGGCGACCACAGCTCGGCCGTGCTGTTCATCGACCTCGACGGCTTCAAGGCGGTCAACGACACCATCGGCCACCAGGCCGGCGACGAGCTGCTCGTCGAGGCCGCCCGCAGACTCCAGGACTCGGTCCGCGCCGGGGACACCGCGGCCCGCCTCGGCGGGGACGAGTTCGCCGCGCTGATCCTGGGCGACGGCAGCCGCGACCGCAGCGCCCGCGAGTACCAGGCGCGCGAGATCGCCGACCGGCTGCGCACCACGCTCTCCCAGCCGTACCGGATCGCGGGCAGCGAGGTCCGGGTCGCCGCGAGCATCGGCGTGGCCTTCGCCGATCCCGGCATCACCCCTTCGGACCTGATGCGCAACGCGGATCTCGCGATGTACCGGGCCAAGGCGGCCGGCAAGGACCGCGTCGAGCTGTACGCCCCGCAGATGCAGGCCGAGGTCGTGCGGAAGGCCGAGCTGGCGGGGCGGCTGCGGACCGCACTGCACGAGGGGGAGTTCGCCCTGCTGCACCAGCCCGTGGTCTCGCTGGCCAACGGCGAGGTCTCCGCCGTGGCCGCGCAGGCCCGCTGGCGCTCGGCCCAGGGGATCCTCTTCACCCCGGCGGAGTTCCTCCGGGTGGCCGAATACAGCGAGGGCGCCGCCGCGGGCGCGGACACCCCTCCCGGCTTCGCCGCCGGGGCCGGTGCCCGCAGCGCGGAGCTCGGGCGCTGGCTGCTGGAGCAGGCCGTGGAGCAGGCCGCCGACCGGCACCGGGCCGGGCACGACGTGCCCGTGGCCGTCCGGATGACCGCGCAGCGGCTGCTCGACCGGGCCGTGCCCCTGGGCTCCGTGGAGGCGCTGCTGACCCGGCACGGGCTGCCCTCCGGGGCCCTGGTCCTGGAGCTCGCCGTATCCGACCCCCGAGTGCCCTTCGACGAGCTGGAACGCCGCCTGGCCGCCCTGCACCGGCTCGGGGTGGGGATCGCGCTGGACGGCTTCGGCAGCGGCTACGCGGCCATCAGCGCCCTGCGCCGCCTTCCGGTGGACGTCCTCAAGCTGGACCGCGGCCTGGTGGAGGGCGTCGTGGAGTCCGCCCGCCTCCACAAGATCACCGCAGGTTTGTTGCGGATCGCAAACGACCTGGGCATGCAGTCTGTGGCCGACGGGGTGGATCTGCCCGAGCAGGTCACGGCCCTGCGCGCCATGGGGTGCACGCACGGCCAGGGGATGGCCTTCTCCGGGCCGCTCGACGAATACAGGCTGCGGCGTGCGCTCGTGCGCGGTACGTTCCCCGTACCGGGTGGTGCGGTGCAGCCCGCCCTGGCCGGTGGTTCGTCCGGATCGATGGCCATCCGCAGAGGCTCACATAATGAGACGCCCGTCCCACCTACTTGACATCACCCTCCCGCCGGAGGGAGGGTCAGTGCCATGCGCACCCGAATTCTCGTACTTGGAAAGCGCGTCGGCTGAAGCTGGGGCCAGCATGTCCCCGCTCAACACACCCGACGCGCTCCCCTCGCTTGCCTCCCGGCACGAGGGGTTTTTTGTTGCACTGGCACAGAGTCGAATCCTCGTAAAACCCTCAGCTTCGAGAAGAGAATGCCGATGACCGAGCAGGCCACCGGGGCCCACCATCCGCAGCCGCGGCCCCGTTCCGGCGGACAGCAGTCCGCCGCAGTTGAGCACGTCACGGGCGCGCAGTCCCTCATCCGCTCTCTCGAAGAGGTGGGGTGCGACACCGTCTTCGGCATTCCGGGCGGCGCCATCCTCCCCGCGTACGACCCGATGATGGACTCGAAGAAGGTCCGTCACATCCTGGTCCGCCACGAGCAGGGGGCCGGCCACGCCGCCACCGGCTACGCGCAGGCCACCGGCAAGGTCGGCGTGTGCATGGCCACCTCCGGCCCGGGTGCCACGAACCTGGTCACCCCGATCGCCGACGCGCACATGGACTCCGTCCCGCTCGTCGCCATCACCGGCCAGGTCTCCTCCAAGGCGATCGGCACCGACGCCTTCCAGGAGGCGGACATCGTCGGCATCACCATGCCGATCACCAAGCACAACTTCCTGGTCACCAAGGCCGAGGACATCCCGCGGACGATCGCGGAGGCCTTCCACATCGCCTCCACCGGCCGCCCCGGCCCGGTCCTGGTCGACATCGCCAAGGACGCCCTGCAGGCGAAGACCGCCTTCACGTGGCCGCCCGCTCAGGACCTCCCCGGTTACCGGCCGGTCACCAAGCCGCACGCCAAGCAGATCCGCGAGGCCGCCAAGCTCATCTGCCAGGCCAAGCGCCCGGTCCTGTACGTCGGCGGCGGCGTCATGAAGTCCGGCGCGACCGCCGAACTGAAGGTCCTCGCCGAGCTGACCGGCCTCCCGGTCTGTACCACCCTGATGGCGCTCGGATCCTTCCCCGACAGTCACCCGCTGCACGTCGGCATGCCCGGCATGCACGGCGCGGTCACCGCCGTCACCGCGCTGCAGAAGTCGGACCTGCTGATCGCGCTCGGTACCCGCTTCGACGACCGCGTCACCGGCAAGCTGGACAGCTTCGCCCCGTTCGCCAAGATCATCCACGCGGACATCGACCCGGCCGAGATCGGCAAGAACCGCGCGGTCGACGTCCCGATCGTCGGCGACGCCCGCGAGGTCATCGCCGACCTGATCCAGGCCGTCCAGGCCGAGCACACCGAGGGCAACGCCGGTGACTACAGCGCCTGGTGGAAGGACCTCAGCCGCTGGCGCGACACCTACCCGCTGGGCTACGACCTGCCCGAGGACGGCAGCCTCTCGCCGCAGCAGGTCATCGAGCGGATCGGCGCCCTCGCGCCGAAGGGCACCGTCTTCGCGGCCGGTGTCGGCCAGCACCAGATGTGGGCCTCGCACTTCGTGAAGTACGAGGAGCCCCGCACCTGGCTGAACTCCGGCGGCGCCGGAACCATGGGCTACGCGGTCCCGGCCGCGATGGGCGCCAAGGTCGGCATGCCCGAGCGCACGGTCTGGGCGATCGACGGCGACGGCTGCTTCCAGATGACCAATCAGGAACTGGTCACCTGCGCGCTGAACAACATCCCGATCAAGGTCGCGATCATCAACAACGGTGCGCTGGGCATGGTCCGCCAGTGGCAGACGCTGTTCTACAACCAGCGCTACTCGAACACCGTGCTCCACGCGGACGAGACCGGCCACGACACCGTCGGCTCCCAGCTCGGCGAGTCCGTCGCCCCCCGCAAGGGCACCCGCGTCCCGGACTTCGTCAAGCTGTCCGAGGCCATGGGCTGCGTCGCCCTGCGCTGCGAGGACCCGGCCGACCTCGACAAGGTCATCGCCGAGGCCAACGCGATCAACGACCGTACGGTGGTCATCGACTTCATCGTCCACGAGGACGCCATGGTGTGGCCGATGGTCGCCGCCGGCACCTCCAACGACGAGGTCATGGCAGCCCGGGGCGTCCGTCCCGACTTCGGCGACAACGAAGACGACTGAGCCGAGAGAGCCGAGAGAGAGAACGCCTCACATGTCCAAGCACACGCTCTCCGTCCTGGTCGAGAACACGCCCGGCATCCTCGCCCGGATCGCCGCACTGTTCTCCCGCCGCGGGTTCAACATCGACTCCCTCGCGGTCGGTGTCACCGAGCACCCCGACATCTCCCGCATCACCATCGTCGTGAACGTGGAGGACCTCCCGCTGGAGCAGGTGACCAAGCAGCTCAACAAGCTGGTCAACGTGCTCAAGATCGTCGAGCTGGAGCCGCACAACGCGATCGAGCGCGAACTCGTCCTGGTGAAGGTCCGCGCCGACAACGAGACCCGCTCGCAGATCGTCGAGATCGTCCAGCTGTTCCGCGCCAAGACGGTCGACGTCTCCCCGGATGCCGTCACCATCGAGGCCACCGGCGGTACCGACAAGCTGGGCGCGATGCTCAAGATGCTGGAACCCTTCGGCATCAAGGAGCTCGTGCAGTCCGGCACCATCGCCATAGGGCGTGGCGGACGGTCCATCACGGACCGCAGCCTGCGCGCGCTCGACCGCAGCGCCTGACGTTCGCATGGCGAGACCGAGAAACTCAGATTCCGTTCCCCGCCGTACGGTGGGAGCAACACCAGCGCACCAAGGAGATATCCCAGTGGCCGAGCTGTTCTACGAGAACGACGCCGACCTGTCCATCATCCAGGGCCGCAAGGTCGCGGTCATCGGTTACGGCAGCCAGGGCCACGCCCACGCGCTGTCGCTCCGTGACTCCGGCGTCGACGTCGTCGTCGGCCTGAAGGAGGGCTCGAAGTCCAAGGCCAAGGCCGAGGAGCAGGGTCTGAAGGTCCTCCCGGTGGCCGAGGCCGCCGAATGGGCGAACGTCATCATGATCCTGACCCCGGACCCGCTCCAGGCCGAGATCTACGAGGAGTCCATCAAGGACCACCTGGGCGAGGGTGACGCGCTCTTCTTCGGCCACGGCTTCAACATCCGCTACGGCTTCATCAAGCCCCCGGCCAACGTGGACGTCGCCCTGGTCGCGCCGAAGGGCCCGGGCCACCTGGTCCGCCGCCAGTACGAGGAGGGCCGCGGCGTTCCGTGTATCGCGGCCGTCGAGCAGGACCACTCGGGCAACGCCTTCGCCCTCGCGCTCTCGTACGCGGCCGGCATCGGCGGCACCCGCGCCGGCGTCATCAAGACCACCTTCACCGAGGAGACCGAGACCGACCTGTTCGGTGAGCAGGCCGTCCTCTGCGGTGGCGCCTCCGCCCTGGTCAAGGCCGGTTTCGAGACCCTGACCGAGGCCGGCTACCAGCCGGAGATCGCGTACTTCGAGTGCCTGCACGAGCTGAAGCTCATCGTGGACCTCATGTACGAGGGCGGCCTGGAGAAGATGCGCTGGTCGGTCTCCGAGACCGCCGAGTGGGGCGACTACATCACCGGCCCGCGGATCATCACCGACGCCACCAAGGCGGAGATGAAGAAGGTCCTCGAGGAGATCCAGAGCGGCGAGTTCGCCAACACCTGGATGGCCGAGTACAAGGCCGGTCTGCCGAAGTACAACGAGTACAAGAAGGCCGACGAGGCGCACCTGCTCGAGACCACCGGCAAGAAGCTGCGCAAGCTGATGAGCTGGGTCGACAGCAGCGAGAGCTGATCGGGTGAGCGGCAGGGTCGGGACGGTGCGTTCCGGCCCCGCCGCACACGACCGGACGAGCCGCGCGATAGGCCGGGTTGTCCAAGGCGGCCAACCACGGACGGGTGATCCTTCCGTACAGGCGGAAATCCGGTCCGCCACCGCCACTACACTGCTCAACACAACGCGTCAGGCCCACAGTGTCGTGCGTCTTCCACGCGGCTACCCCCTCCACCGCCTGCGGCCGTCGGGACGGCCGTCCGCACTGGACCTGTGAGGACCCACGTGAGCTCGAAACCTGTCGTACTCATCGCCGAAGAGCTGTCGCCCGCCACCGTGGAGGCGCTCGGCCCGGACTTCGAGATCCGGCACTGCAACGGCGCCGACCGCGCCGAGCTGCTGCCCGCGATCGTCGATGCCGACGCGATCCTCGTCCGTTCCGCGACCAAGGTCGATGCCGAGGCCATCGCCGCCGCCAAGAAGCTGCGGGTCGTCGCCCGTGCCGGCGTCGGTCTGGACAACGTCGACGTCTCCGCCGCCACCAAGGCCGGCGTGATGGTCGTCAACGCGCCGACCTCCAACATCGTGACCGCCGCCGAGCTCGCCTGCGGCCTGCTCGTCGCCTCCGCCCGCAACATCCCGCAGGCCAACACCGCCCTGAAGAACGGTGAGTGGAAGCGGAACAAGTACACGGGCGTCGAGCTCAGCGAGAAGACCCTCGGTGTGGTCGGCCTCGGCCGCATCGGCGTCCTGGTCGCGCAGCGCATGTCGGCCTTCGGTATGAAGATCGTCGCGTACGACCCCTACGTACAGCCCGCGCGCGCCGCTCAGATGGGCGTCAAGATGCTGACGCTGGACGAGCTCCTGGAGGTCGCCGACTTCATCACCGTGCACCTGCCCAAGACCCCCGAGACCCTCGGTCTCATCGGGAACGAGGCCCTGCACAAGGTGAAGCCGTCCGTCCGCATCGTCAACGCCGCCCGTGGCGGGATCGTGGACGAGGCCGCCCTGTACTCGGCCATCAAGGAGGGCCGGGTCGCCGGCGCCGGCCTCGACGTCTACGCGAAGGAGCCCTGCACGGACTCCCCGCTGTTCGAGCTCGACCAGGTCGTCTGCACCCCGCACCTCGGCGCGTCCACGGACGAGGCCCAGGAGAAGGCCGGCGTCTCCGTCGCCAAGTCGGTGCGCCTCGCGCTCGCCGGCGAGCTCGTGCCGGACGCGGTCAACGTCCAGGGCGGCGTGATCGCCGAGGACGTCCGTCCCGGCCTGCCGCTCGCCGAGAAGCTCGGCCGCATCTTCACCGCCCTCGCGGGCGAGGTCGCGGTCCGCCTCGACGTCGAGGTCTACGGCGAGATCACCCAGCACGACGTGAAGGTGCTCGAACTCTCCGCGCTCAAGGGCGTCTTCGAGGACGTCGTCGACGAGACGGTCTCCTACGTCAACGCCCCGCTGTTCGCGCAGGAGCGCGGTGTCGAGGTGCGCCTGACCACGAGCTCGGAGTCCCCGGACCACCGCAACGTGGTGACCGTGCGCGGCACCCTCTCCGACGGCCAGGAGGTCTCGGTCTCCGGCACGCTCGCGGGCCCGAAGCACCTGCAGAAGATCGTCGGCATCGGCGAGTACGACGTGGACCTGGCGCTCGCCGACTACATGGTCGTGCTGCGCTACACCGACCGCCCGGGCGTGGTCGGCACCGTCGGCCGCGTGCTCGGCGAGGCCGGTCTGAACATCGCGGGCATGCAGGTCGCCCGTGCGGAGGAGCACGGAGAGGCGCTCGCCGTGCTGACGGTCGACGCCGAGGTCCCGGCGAACGTCCTCACGGACATCGCCGCCGAGATCGGCGCCGTCTCGGCGCGTACGGTCAGCCTCGGCTGACCGGCAGGAACCACAGGGAAGGGCCCGGGGGAGTTCCCCCGGGCCCTTCCGCGTCGTACGGCTCCGGTGCCCCGGTCAGTGGTACGTCGCCTCGTGCGCCGGGGTCCCGGGGAGCCCGGCCTGCTCCGCCGCGGGCGGGGCGGGGGCTCCGGTCCCGCGCATCACGGCCGCGGCGAGCACGGCCGCCGCGAGCAGCAGTGCCGTACCGCCCCAGGCGGCGTACTGCATTCCGTGGACGAAGGCCTCGCGGGCCAGGGTCAGCACCCGCTCGCCCTCGGCTCCGCCGAGCTGCTGGGCGGTGGCCACCGCGCCGCCCAGGGTCTGCCTGACCGCGGGCTCGGAGTCCGCGAGGTCGTCGCGGTAGACCGCGGTGGCCAGGCTGCCCAGCAGGGCCATGCCGAGGGCGCCGCCGAACTCCTGGCCCGTCTCCAGCAGGGAGGCGGCCGATCCGGCCTTCTCGGCGGGGGCGGAGCCCAGCGCCATGGCCGAGACCAGCGACATGACGGTGACGAGGCCGGAGGCGAGCACCCCGGCGCCCGCCAGCAGCAGCCACAGCGAGTCGTCGCCGACCAGGCCGAGCAGGGCGAATCCGGCGGCGGCGAGGACGAACCCGCCGGCGATGACGTAGGCCGGGTCCACCTTCTGGGCCAGGGCCGCGGAGACCGGGGCGGCGGCGCCGATGACCACGGAGGGGGCGAGGCTCCACAGCGCGGCCTCGAGGGTGCCCATCCCCAGAACCGACTGGAGGTACTGGGTGGTGAAGTAGGCGGAGCCCATCATGGCGAAGGCGGCGATGGTGTTGAGGCCGATGCCCGCCCCGAAACCGCGGCCCCGGAACAGCGCCCGGCTGACCATTGCGTCGTCACGGGTGCGCTGGCGGCGGACGAAGGCGTACCCGAAGGCCAGGCCCACGGCCACGCTGCCCAGGCGGAGGGGCTCGAAGCCCTCGGCGGCGATCTCTTTCAGGCCGTGGACGACGGGCAGCACGGCCGCCATGGACAGCGGCACGCTCAGCAGGTCGAAGCGGCCGGGGGCCGGGTCCTTGAACTCCGGGACCAGCACCGGGACCAGCGCGAGCAGGAGCACCATCGCGGGGACGTTGACCAGGAAGACCGAGCCCCACCAGAAGTGGTTCAGCATCAGTCCGCTCATGACCGAGCCGAGGGCGATGCCGCCGGTCATGACTGCGGACCAGAGGGCGATGGCCCGGCCGCGCTGCCTGTCGTCCTGGAAGAGGTTGCGTACGAGGGCCAGCGTGGAGGGCATCAGGGTTGCCCCGCCGATGCCGAGCAGGACCCGGGCCGCGATGAGCATCTCCGCGGTGGTGGCGTAGGCGGCGGCGACCGAGGCCAGGCCGAAGGCGGTCGCGCCGATCAGGAGCAGGCGCCGCCGGCCGATGCGGTCGCCCAGGGAGCCCATCGTCATCAGCAGGCCGGAGAGGGCGAAGGCGTAGCTGTCGAAGATCCAGAGCTGCTGGGTGGCGGTGGGGTCCAGCTCGCGGGTGAGGGCGGGGATGGCGAAGTAGAGGACGGAGACGTCCATCGAGACGAGGAGCAGCGGCAGTACGAGGACGGCGAAGGCGGTCCATTCACGGCGGCCTGCGAGGCGCGCGGGGGCGGCGGGGTTCGCCATGGGCAGCAATGTACGGTCGTCATAAACGTTTGTCTATGACGACTGTATGAAACGGTTGTCTTGGACTTCCGTCTGTGACGCTTGTCTTGCTACGGTGACGGCATGGGACATCGTGAAGATCTGCTCGAAGGCGCCAAGAAGTGCCTGGTCGAGAAGGGTTTCGTGCGCACAACGGCGCGGGACGTCGTGAAGGCCTCGGGCGCGAACCTGGCCTCGATCGGCTACCACTACGGTTCGAAGGACGCCCTGCTCGCCCAGGCCTTCACCGCCTTGATGCAGGAGCTGGGCGAGGTCTTCCAGCACGGGGTGGAGGGCGAGGGCGGCTCGCTGGAGCGGTTCCGCGCGGTCTGGGAGGGGTTCCTCGCCCACCGGGAGGAAGCCGGCCCGGTCTGGTCGGCGAGCCTGGAGGTCGCCCTGGCCGGCGACCGGATGCCGGAGCTGCGGGAGCTGCTCGCGGCCTCGCAGGCCGAGGGGCGCCGCGGACTGGTCGCGATGCTCACCGGGACCCCGGAGGAGGAGATCACCGAGCGGGAGGAGCGGACGCTGGGCACCTTCTACCAGGCGCTCCTGAACGGCCTGATGATCCAGTGGCTGTTCGACCCCAAGTCGGCGGCGAGCGCGGAGGAGTTCACCGAGGGCATGCGGGCGGCCGCGGCCGCGGCGTTGCCGGCGCGCCCGGAGCCCGCGGCGGAGCCCGAGCCGGAGCGCGCCACGGACCCGCAATAGCGGCAGGCACGGGCGCGGCCGGGCGGGCCCCGTCCCCTCGCCGGGCCTGCCCGAGGACGGCCCGTCACACCGTGACGACGACCTTCGCGCGGGCGTGTTCGACCTCCAGGTAGCGGATGGCCTCGGCCGCCTCGCCGAGCGGGTAGGTCCGGTCGACGACCGGGGAGACGTCCCCGCGCTCGACGAGCTCGGTCAGCGCCTCCAGGTTCTCCCGGTTCGGCTCGGCCGTCAGGACGAGCAGCCGCTGCGGTCCCGCGAACCGGGACAGCGCCTGGCCCTTGATGATGAGCCCCATCGGCCCGAACAGGCTGCCGCCCTCCGATACGCCGCCACCGGACAGGACCAGCGTCCCCGCAGGCGTCAACGCACGCCGGCACTCGGCCAGCGAACGGTTCCCCACCAGGTCGAACACCACGTCGTAGCGCGGTCCGCCGCGGGTGAAGTCCTCGCGGGCGTAGTCGACGACGTGGTCCGCGCCGAGCGAGTGGACCAGGTCCGCGTTCTTCGCGCTGCACACCCCGGTCACCTCCGCGCCGAGCGCCTTGGCGATCTGAACGGCGAACGTCCCCACGCCGCCTGACGCACCGTTGACCAGGACCCGCTGACCCGGCCGCACCCGCCCCAGATCGCGCAGGCCCGTCAGGGCGGTGTTCCCCGCCAGCGGCAGCGCCGCGGCCTGCTCGAACGACAGGCCGGACGGCTTCGCGGCGACCGCGTCCTGCGAGGCGCACACGTACTCGGCGAACGCCCCCTCGGCCTCGCCGAACACCTCGTCCCCGGGGCTCAGCCGCGTCACGCCCCGGCCCACCGCCTCCACCCGGCCGGCGAAGTCCGTGCCGCGGATCCGCTGCTTCGGCCTGGTCAGCCCGAGGACCAGGCGGGCCGCGTACGGGTCGCCCCGCATCAGGTGCCAGTCGCGGGCGTTGACGGCGGCCGCGTGGACCCGTACCAGCACCTCGTGGTCGCCGACGGCCGGTTCTTCGACGTCCCTGAACTCCAGAACATCGGGTGAGCCGTATCGGTCCTGGACGATCGCCTTCATCGGGCCTCCGTAGTCAACTGCTCGCGACGGTAGGCGACCGACGGCCGGGCGGGCATCGGGGAAGCCCCTGAGGGCCGGCCCTGGGAAATCCCCTACGGCCTGCCTCCGGGGAGGCGAACCTCAGCCCAGGCGGGCGGCCTTGAGGGCCATGTGCAGGAGCAGCCGGTCCTCGCCCTCGTCCAGGTCGAGGCCGGTCAGCTGCTCCACCCGGCCCAGCCGGTAGTACAGCGTCTGCCGGTGGATGCCCAGGGCCGCCGCCGCGCGGCCCGCCTGGCCGGCGCAGTCCAGGAACACCTCCGCCGTACGGGCGAGTTCGCGGTGGGCCGGGCCCAGCAGGGCGCGCGTCGCCGGGTCGTCCACCGGGTCGGCGGCCAGGGCCGCCAGCAGCCGGTACGGGCCGATCTCCGCCCACCGGGCGACGGGGCCCAGCCGGGGCTGCGCGACGGCCGCCCGGGCCGCGGCCACGGCCTGCTCCCAGGCGGCGGGCAGCTCGGACAGGGCCCGGACCGGGTCGGCGACCCCGGCGGTCGCGGCCCGCTGCCGCGGGTCCGCGGCGCCGGCCCGCGGCAGCAGCCGTTCCATCGCCGTCACGGCGGGAGCGAGGGTGTCGCTCGAGCGCAGTCTCAGCAGGACGGCCAGGGCCGGGGCGCGGCCGGACGGCGTACGGCCGCCGCTCGCGCCGCCGGAGCCGTCCGGCTCACCCGGCCCGGTCCCGCCCGGGACCACGCACAGCGCCGCCGCGCCCGGCACCGACCCGGGAGCCTCCCCGGACCACGGCGCCACGCACACCGCCGCGTGGAGCCCCTCCGCGGCCGGGCCCAGGGCGACCCGCAGCGCGGCCACCGCCATGTCCTGCTGCCAGCCCCCTGCGGCCGTGAGCACCGCCAGGAACTCCCGCGACAGGTCGGCCCCCGCCTTCGCCTCCTCGTCGAGCAGGATCCCGATGCGCTGGGCCACCTCCATGGCCGCGGCCAGCTCCGCGGGCCCCGGGCCGGGATCCTGGTCGAGGAGCCACACGTAGCCCTGCACGATGCCCCGGCGCCGCACCGGCAGGCAGATCCGCCCCCGGAAGACCCCGGCCTCGGGCGCCGCCGGGATGTGCACCGGACCGGTGGCGCGGGCGATGCCGAAGCCCTCGAACCAGGACCGGACCGCCGCCGTGGACTGCCGGGTCAGGATCGAGCGCGTGCGTACCGGGTCCATGGCCTGGTCGTCGTCGCTGTCGTGCGCACCGAAGGCGATCAGCCGGAAGTCCCGGTTCTCCAGCGTCGCCGGCGCGCCCAGCAGCGCCGAGATCTCGTCCACCAGGTCCTGGTAATCGCCCTTCACCCGGACATTCTCCCACCCCGGACCCTCCTCTTCAGACAGATGTATGAGATACGGGACACGGATGCGTGACAGCTGTCGATGGCAGAGGATCAAACCGATCCTTAGGTTTCACGGTGGTTTTACTTGCGCTTTTCTTCTGCCACCCGCTGGAGGTGCACCCGTGCTGGGTCCCGTGATCCTCGCCGCTTCACGCAGCGCCGCAATGCGTCGTATCGTCTCTGCCGCTCCGGTGACCAAGCCCGTGGTGGACCGGTTCATCCCCGGTGAGACGGTCGACCAGGTGATCCCGATCGTCGAGGACCTCACGCGCAGCGGCCTCGAGGTCACCCTCGACGTCGTCGGCGAGGACATCACCGAGGTGGCGCAGTCGCACGCCGCCCGGGACGCCTACCTCCAGCTCATCGGGCGCCTCGAGGAGCTCGGCCTCGGCGAGACCGTCGAGATGTCCGTCAAGCTGTCGATGTTCGGCCAGGCGCTGGAGGGCGGCCACGAGCTCGCGCTCGCCAACGTCCGTCCGGTCGTCGAGGCCGCCGCCGCCATCGGAACCACCGTGACGCTCGACGCCGAGGACCACACGACCCTCGACTCGATGTTCGCCATCCACGAGGAACTGCGCCGGGACTTCCCGCAGACCGGCTGCGTCATCCAGGCCTACCTCTTCCGCACGGAGGCCGACGCCCGCCGGCTGGCCGCCGCCGGCAGCCGCGTCCGGATCGTGAAGGGCGCCTACAAGGAGCCCGCCGAGGTCGCCTACCAGGACAAGGCCGAGATCGACAAGGCGTTCGTCCGGATCATGAAGATCCTCATGGACGGCGAGGGCTACCCGATGATCGGCTCCCACGACCCGCGGCTGATCGCCATCGGCCAGGAGCTGGCCCGCCAGGCCGGGCGCAAACTGGACGAGTACGAGTTCCAGATGCTCTACGGCATCCGCAGCGAAGAGCACCTGCGGCTCGCCGCCGAGGGTCACCGGATGCGGGTGTACACCGCGTACGGGACGGACTGGTACGGCTACTTCATGCGCCGCCTCGCGGAGAAGCCGGCCAACCTGCTGTTCTTCCTCCGCTCGATGATCACCAAGAACTAGCCAAGAACTAGGTCAAGGAGTTACCAGCCCCATGGATGCTGTGACCCAGGTCCCCGCTCCGGTCAACGAGCCGGTCCACTCGTACGCCCCCGGTACCCCGGAGCGCGCGCGGCTCGAAATCCAGCTCAAGCAGCTGTCCGAGAACCCGATCGACCTCCCGATGACGATCAACGGCGTCAAGCGGATGGGCGGCGGCGAGCGTTTCGACGTGGTCCAGCCGCACGACCACAAGTCGGTGCTCGGCACCTACGCCAACGCCACCCAGGCCGACGCGCAGGAGGCGGTCGACGCCGCCCTCGCCGCCGCCCCGGCCTGGCGCTCGATGTCCTTCGACGACCGCGCCGCGATCATCCTGCGCGCCGCCGAGCTGCTGTCCGGCCCGTGGCGCGAGAAGCTCGCGGCCTCGACCATGCTGGGCCAGTCGAAGACCGCCCAGCAGGCCGAGATCGACACCCCGTGCGAGCTCGTCGACTTCTGGCGCTTCAACGTCCACTTCGCCCGCCAGATCCTGGCCGAGCAGCCGGTCGCGAACTCCGCCGGCGTGTGGAACCGCAGCGACCACCGCCCGCTCGAGGGCTTCGTCTACGCGATCACGCCGTTCAACTTCACGGCCATCGCGGGCAACCTGCCGACCGCCCCCGCCCTCATGGGCAACGTGGTCCTGTGGAAGCCGTCCCCGACGCAGACCCACTCCGCGGTCCTCCTGATGGAGCTCCTGGAGGAGGCCGGCCTGCCCAAGGGCGTCATCAACCTGGTCACCGGCGACGGCATCGCCGTCTCCGAGGTCGCCCTGAACCACCCCGAGCTGGCCGGCATCCACTTCACCGGCTCGACCAAGACCTTCCAGTACCTGTGGAAGACGGTCGGCAACAACATCGAGAAGTACAAGTCCTACCCGCGCCTGGTCGGCGAGACCGGCGGCAAGGACTTCGTCGTCGCGCACCCCTCCGCGGACCGCGCCACCCTGAAGACCGCTCTGACCCGCGGCTCCTTCGAGTTCCAGGGCCAGAAGTGCTCGGCGTCCTCGCGCGCCTACGTCCCGGCCTCCATCTGGAACGACGGCTTCAAGGAGGCCTTCGCGGCCGAGGTCGACGGCATCGCCATGGGTGACGTCCGCGACCTCACCAACTTCATCGGCGCCGTCATCGACGAGCGCTCCTTCGCGAAGAACAAGGCCGCGATCGACCGCGCGATCGCCGACCCGACCTGCGAGATCGTCGCGGGCGGCACGTACGACGACTCGGAGGGCTACTTCGTCCGCCCGACCGTCATCGCGTGCACCGACCCTTCGAACGAGGTCTTCACGACCGAGTACTTCGGCCCGATCCTCGCCGTGCACGTCTACGAGGACGCCGAGTTCGACGCGATGCTGGCCCAGATGGAGTCCGTCTCGGCGTACGCCCTGACCGGCTCGATCATCGCCGCGGACCGCTACGCGGCGGCGGACGCGATGGAGAAGCTCCGCTTCGCGGCGGGCAACTTCTACATCAACGACAAGTCCACCGGCGCCGTCGTCGGCCAGCAGCCCTTCGGCGGCGGCCGCGCCTCGGGCACCAACGACAAGGCCGGCGCGGCGAGCAACCTCCAGCGCTGGACCTCGACCCGCTCCATCAAGGAGACCCTGGTCGCGCCGACCGAGTACGGCTACCCCCACATGGGCTGATCCCCGCCCCGCTGAACCCCGCCCCCGCTCCGGTACCCCCAAGTCCGGAGCGGGGGCGGTCCCAGTTCCGGGCTAGACCTCGACGATGACCTGGTCCAGTGACTTGCGGACCAGGTCCGGGACCTCGCAGTCGTCCGACGGGTAGCCGACCGGGATGACCGCGAATGCCTTCTCGTTCTCCGGGCGGTCCAGGACGTGGGACAGGAAGCGCATCGGGCTCGGCGTGTGGATCAGGGCCGCCAGGCCCGACAGGTGGAGTGCGGACAGGAGCATGCCGACCGCGATGCCGACCGACTCGTCGACGTAGTAGTGCTTGTGCTTGGTGCCGTCCGGGCCGAGCCAGTAGCGCTGCTGGAAGACCACGATCAGCGCCGGGGCGTCCGTGAGGTGGGTCTTCACGGCGTCCGTGCCGAGGGGCCGCAGGGCCGCGAGCCACTCGTCGCCGAGCCGGCCGTCGTAGGAGAGCGCCTCCTCCTGCTCGGCGGCGGCACGGATCTGCCGCCGCACCGCCGGGTCCTTGACCAGGACGAAGGTCCAGGGCTGCTGGTGCGCCCCGGAGGGAGCGGTCGCGGCGCACGCGAGGGCGTCCCGGACGACCTGCTCGGGCACCGGGTCGGGGGAGAAGTGGCGTACGGTCCGCCGCTCGTCCATGCGGGCTCGCAACTCGGCGGCGCGCGCGAGCGATGCGCCGCTCGCCATCCGCTCGGGCCGGTAGGGGGCGGGACGGTACGGCTGGCCGTGGATCGGGGTCCACTGCTGGGTATCGGGCGACATGCGGCGAGTCTGCCGAGGCAATGGTCCAGACCGCCAGAGACGTGTCGGCCGATTCCGGCCGGTGGGCGGCGCCCGGCGTCCGCAATGCGGTCCTTGGTACGGTCGCGAGATGAGCGACTGGGACGCGGACGCCGTACGGGCGCGGCTGGGAGCGAAGGTGCTGCGGTACGAGCTGGCCGCGCCGCTCCCGGAGGCGGAGCTCCTGGCCTTCGAGGTGGAGCACGGCATCCGGCTGCCCGAGGAGTACCGGTCGTTCGTCGCGATGGTCGGCGACGGCCCCGCGGGCCCGCACCACGGGCTGATGCCGCTGGTCACCCCGCGCCCGGAGGCCGACGACGACTGGGCGGTGGACGGGGAGTGGGAGGACGACCGGCGCCCGGGCCGGCTGGCCGCGCCCTGCCCGATCCGCGAACCCCGACCGTTCGACGTGAACCGGAGGTTCGACGAGCGCGAGGGGCTGACCCTGGGCACGCTCATGCTCGCCGATCAGGGGTGCGGCATGTATTCGAGGCTGATCCTGGGCGGGCCGCTGGCCGGCCAGGTCTGGCACCTGGACCAGGACTTCGGGACCTGCCTGCCCGAGAGTCCGGACTTCCGCACCTGGTACACCGACTGGCTGGAGCAGTGATGGGCGTGCGCGTCGCACACACCGCCGAGCTGACCGACGACGAGCTCCGCGAGGTGCGGGCCCTGCTCGACGACGCCTTCGAGGGGGACTTCGGCGACGAGGACTTCGAGCACGCGCTCGGCGGGATGCACGTGCTGGTCCGGGACCCGGCGGGAGCGCTCGTCGCGCACGGCAGTGTGGTGCAGCGGCGGGTCGTGCACGGTGGACGGGCCCTGCGGACCGGGTACGTCGAGGCCGTGGCCGTACGGGCCGGCATGCGGCGGCGGGGGCTCGGCGGGCAGGTCATGGCCGAACTGGAGCGGACCGTCGCGCGGGCGTACGTCCTCGGGGCGTTGTCGGCGTCGCAGGAGGGGGCCGGGCTCTACCTCGCCCGCGGGTGGGCGGTGTGGCCGGGCGGGATCGGGGCCCTCTCGCCGGACGGGCCGGTGCGGCTCCCCGAGGAGGAGGGTTCCACGTACGTGTGGGTGCCGCCCGGCGGGATCCGGCTGGACCCCGCCGGGCGGCTCGACTTCGACTGGCGGGACGGGGACGTCCTGTAGCTACGACCCCGAGACGCTCGGGGCGCCCGACTCGATGTGGCCCGTGTAGCGGCGCGACCAGGTGCCGTCGGAGGCGGCCAGGACCGTGAAGTCGTACCAGCCGTTGCTGTACGCCACCGCGTTGAAGTAGTCCTCGCGCGAGGAGTTCGCCGGGACCGTGTACGTCCACGGGCCGTCCGTGCGGTAGGCGTTGGAGCGGATCGTGAAGGTGACCGCGGCGGCCGAGGCGTTGGTCATCTTGAAGTAGACCGCCGTCTTGCCCGTGCCCGGCTCGACCGCGAAGCGGGCCGCCACCTCCAGGTCCTTGCCCGGCTTCGTGGCGTCGCCGAGGAAGCGCCGCAGGAAGCGGTTCGGGCCGTACATCGAGATGTCGTACTTGCCCGAGCCGTGCCCGAGGCCGATGTTGAAGTAGTCGGAGGCCGTGGCGCCCGCGTCCACCGTGTACTGCCAGGCGGCCGTGTCCCGGTACTGGTGCGGGTGGATCGAGAAGTGCGCCGCCCGCTTCGCCTCCGCACCCTGGTTGGTCATCGAGAACCAGGCCAGGATCTTGCCGGCCGCCGCGAACTCGAGGCGGTCGAGGTTGCCGTTGACCTGGTACGGAAGCGCCCGAGCGGGGCGCGTCCCGGACTCCTGCGCCGGCAGGGCGTTGTCCTGCGGCACCGGGTTGGGCAGCGGGGCGCAGGTCGACTGGCCGATCACCCTGGCGGTGGACGGCAGGCCCGCCGGGACCCCGTAGACCGGGTGCGCGAAGTCGAAGACGCCGGTCAGGTCACCGGTCACCTTGCGGCGCCAGGCGCTGATGTTCGGACAGGCGGCGGGGGTCCCGAGGGCGGCCGTCCACGTCTCCATGAACCGCAGCACCGAGGTGTGGTCGAAGACCTCCGAGCTCACCCAGCCGCCCCGCGTCCACGGGGACATCACGATCATCGGGACGCGGAAGCCCAGACCGATCGGGGTGCCGTCCAGGTACTCGCCGGGGGTTCCGGGCGGGGCGACCGGCGGCGGGACGTGGTCGAAGAAGCCGTCGTTCTCGTCGTAGTTGAGGAAGAGGACGGTCGAGTCGAAGACCTCGGGGTCGGCCGCGAGCGCCCGGTAGACGAGGTCGACGAAGTGCGCGCCGTCGCCCGGCGGGGCGTACGGGTGCTCGGAGAAGGCCTCGTTCGCCACCACCCAGGAGACCTGGGGGAGGGTGCCGGCGACGACGTCGGCGCGGACGGCGGCCGCGATGTCGTCCGGGGTCGAGCCGGTGACGCGCGGGACGGACGACATGCCGTGGTCGTGGAGCGGGTTGCCGGGGGCCGCGTCCGTGAACTTCTTGAAGTAGGCCAGCCCGTTGTCGCCGTAGTTGTCCTGGGCGTTCTGGTAGACCTTCCAGGTCATGCCGGCGCGCTGGAGGGCCTCCGCGTACGTCTCCCAGGTCAGGCCGGACTCGTCGCCGCCGTCCTTGCTGGAGGCGTCGATCCTGCCGCTCCACAGGAAGGTGCGGTTCGGGCCGGTCGCGCTGAGCGCGGAGCAGAAGTAGGCGTCGCAGACGGTGTAGTGGTCGGCGAGACCGTAGTGGAAGGGTATGTCGCCCCGGTCCAGGAAGCCGAGGGTGCGGGTGTTGCCGACGCCCGTGACCCAGTTGTCCATCCGGCCCTTGTTCCAGGCGGCGTGCTGCGAGAACCAGCTGTGCGGCAGATCGCCGTTGCACTGGGCCAGGGTCTCGCCGTCGACCCCGCCCGCGGGCGGGGTCGAGCTCAGCTTCCACGGGTACTGGCGGCCGCCCCAGTTCGGCTGGTTGAACGCGCCCCAGCCGCCCGGGATGTTTCCGGCGGCGCGGTCGCCGAAGCCGCGGACACCCTTCAGTTTCCCGAAGTAGTGGTCGAAACTGCGGTTCTCCTGCATCAGGATCACCACGTGCTTCACATCGGTGATCGTGCCGGTCGCGGCGGCCGCGGCCGCCGACGTCGGCGTGATCGCGGGCAGGGCAGCACCGGCCATCAGCCCGGCGCCGATGCCCACGAACCCTCTGCGGCTGATCGGTGTCACTGCCTGCCCGCCTCCAACTCCAGTGCCCCGTCGGCACATTGACGGCAAGAGTGACGGGCCCGGCGCCAAAGGTCTACAGCCGTGCGGTAAGAAGTCGGTGAACATAGGGGTGGCTGGATTCAGCTGGCGAGACGGACGAGCATCTTGCCCAGGTTGTCCCCGCGGAGCATGCCCAGGAAAGCGTCCACCGTGCGGTCAAATCCCTGTACAACGGTGGTATCGGTACCGATTCGTCCACTGCGCAGATGGGGGACGAGGAATTCCTCGAGCTCCTCCTGCAGATTGGTGTGGTTCCGAACCAATACCCCTTCCAGGCGCAGCGATTTGTGGACCACCTCGAAGAGGTTGCGGGGCGCGGCGGGGGAGCGGTCGCCGTTGTACGTCGAGATGGCGCCGACCCAGGCGATCCGCCCGTTCTCGCGCAGCACCTCGATGGCGCCCTCCAGATGGCCGCCGCCGACGTTGTCCACGTAGACGTCGATGCCGCCCGGTGCCGCCTCGGCGAGCTGCTCGCCGACGGGACCGTCGTGGTAGTCGAAGGCCGCGTCGAATCCGAGGTGCCCGGTGAGGTGGCGGACCTTGGCCGCCGAGCCCGCGCTGCCGATGATCCGGCGGGCGCCGAGCAGCCGGGCGATGCGGCCGGTGGCGGTGCCGACCCCGCCCGCCGCGGCGGAGACGAACAGGTCCTCGCCCTCCCGCAGGGCCGCGGTGCGGGTCAGGGCGGCGTACGCGGTGAGGCCGGTGCCGCCGAGGAGGGACAGGTACGCCTCCAGCGGGACGCCCTCGTGGCCCCGCAGCTTGCGGGTTCCGGCCACGCCGAGGGTGGCGAGGGCGTGCGTACGCCAGCGCTCGCGGTGGAAGACCAGGTCGCCCTCGGCCAGGCCCGGGTCGCGCGAGGCGATCACGCGGCCGACCGAACGGCCCTCCAACGGGGCGTTCAGCTCGAAGCCGTCCTCGCCGCCGTCCATCAGCCCGCGGTGGTAGGGGTCCACGGAGAGCAGGAGGTTCTCCACCAGAGCGGTCCCCGGGCCCGGTTCCGGGACGGGGGAGGAGGTGAAGGCGAACTCGGCGGCGGTGGGGAAACCGGCGGGGCGGGCGATCTGGTGGACGGCGTGAGCGGTGTTCGTGGTCATGGCGCAGACGCTAGGAAGGAATCTCCCCGCCGGGCAGGGGGTTGCGCTCATGGAAGTCGCACATGCATGAATGACGCTCATGGAACGAGGTGGGAGCCGGTGTCCGAGCTCCTCCCGCAGGAACTGCGGGTCCTGGTGGCCGTCGCCGAGTCCGGCGGGTTCTCCGCCGCGGCCGCCGCGCTCGGACTCACCCAGTCGGCCGTATCGCACTCCGTGCGCGGCAGCGAGGCCAAGATCGGCGCGGTGCTCTTCGAACGGGGGCGGACCGGGGCCTCGCCCACTGCGGCGGGGGAGCGGGCCGTCGGCCACGCCCGCCGGATCCTGCGGCTGTACGAGGTCATGGGCGCGGAGGTGCGCGGCGCGGGGCGGTCCGCGCCGGGCGGTGACACCCTCACGGGCGTACTGCGGATCGCCGCGTTCCGCAGCGCGGCCCTGCACCTGCTGCCGCCCGCCCTGGAGCGGCTCACGGCCCGGCACCCGGGGATCCGCCCCGAGGTCCGGGTGGTGCGCGAACTCGGCGCGGGCACGGCCGGGGAGGTGGCCGCCGGCCGCGCCGACCTGGGGATCGCCACCCTGGGCGGGCCGGACGAGGCGCCGCCCGGCCTGCTGACCGGGGTGCTCGCGGAGGAGGCGTACGCACTGGTCCACCCGGCCGGGCACCCGGACCCGAAGGCGCTGCCCCTGCTGGACTGGGACGAGAACTGCGGCTCCTACACCCGGGCCTGGTGGCGGGAGCAGGACTGGATCCCGCGGGCCACCGTCAAGGCGGAGGACGACGGGATGGTGCTGACGATGGTCGGCCGCGGGCTCGGCATGGCGATCCTGCCGGAGCTGTCGCTCCGCGAGGCCGGCGAGGCGGTGCAGATCACCGATCTGGGGCCGCGGAGGCCGGTGAGGCGGGTGGGGTACGTCACCACACCGGAATCTGCCGCCTCCCTCACCGTACGGGCCCTGATCAGGGAACTTCGCTCGGGGAAGGGCTGAATCGGACCTCCGGGAGGCGGCCTTGCGATTGGATTCGCCGTCTCAGATAGTAGGAAGTCCGAGTAATTGCGGAGACATACAGCCGGACCTGCCCTAGCTTTGTAGGAGCCGAACGTCTCGCCGATCAGGCGAATGGTGGTCGAGAGCGCGCGCCCCCGGCAGGCAACCCCTGCGGCGCACTGCTCCCCGCCTCTTCCGGCGCCTTGAAGGAACCCCTCATCCGTGGCCTCGCCACGCCGTGATCTCAAGGAGTCGATCCACATGACCCCCACCACCGCCGCAGTCCGCCGCGTCCGCCACTCCTCCACCGCCGACGCCGACCGCCGCAACGCCGCCGCCGCTCTCCAGCGGGCCCTCGACCGCCGGGACAACGGCGGCGCGACCGGCCACTGAGCACGGCCGGACACCCGTCCGGCACGCACGAGCCCAGGACATGTTGCGTCCCCATTGGTCCAGATGCTGGACGCAATATGTCTGAGGGCTGGGACACGGAGTACGGTTTCGCCATGTCGACCAGCATCAATCTCGCAGTGATCCCCGGTGATGGCATCGGCCAGGAAGTCGTGGCTCAGGGACTCAAGGTCCTTACCGCGGTCCTGCCCCAGGATGTGAAGCTGGAGACCAAGGAATACGACCTCGGCGCCCAGCGCTGGCACCGCACCGGTGAGACCCTCCCGGACGCGGAGCTCGAAGCCCTCAAGCGCCACGACGCGATCCTGCTGGGCGCCATCGGCGACCCCTCGGTCCCGTCCGGCGTGCTGGAGCGCGGTCTCCTGCTGAAGCTCCGCTTCGCCTTCGACCACTTCATCAACCTGCGCCCGTCGAAGCTGTTCCCGAACACGGCCACCCCGCTGGCCGGCCGTCCGGAGATCGACTTCGTCGTGGTCCGCGAGGGCACGGAAGGCCCGTACACCGGCAACGGCGGCAGCCTGCGCACCGGCACCCCCGCCGAGGTGGCCACCGAGGTCAGCATCAACACCGCCTACGGCGTGGAGCGCGTCGTCCGCGACGCCTATGAGCGGGCCAACGCCCGCCCCCGCAAGAAGCTGACGCTGGTCCACAAGAACAACGTCCTCGTGTACGCGGGCCACCTGTGGAAGAACATCTTCGACAAGGTCGGCCAGGAGTACCCCGAGGTCACCACCGACTACCTGCACGTCGACGCCGCGACGATCTTCTTCGTCACCCAGCCCGAGCGCTTCGACGTCATCGTCACGGACAACCTCTTCGGCGACATCCTCACCGACCTGGCCGCCGCCGTGACCGGCGGAATCGGCCTGGCCGCCTCCGGGAACATCAACCCGACCGGCGCCTTCCCGTCCATGTTCGAGCCCGTCCACGGCTCCGCCCCGGACATCGCCGGCACCGGCAAGGCCGACCCGACCGCGACGATCCTCTCGGTCGCCCTCCTGCTGCGCCACCTGGGCTACGAGGCCCAGGCCGTCCGCATCGAGGACGCGGTCTCCGCCGACCTCGCGGAGCGCGACGGCACCTTCCGCTCCACCGACGCGATCGGCGACGCCCTGGCCGCGCGCGTAGCCGGCTGACCCGGCAGCACCACTCCAGGAAGCCGTCGGGTCACATACGGGACCCGGCGGCTTTTCCTGTGCGGCCCCGGGTGCCACCATCTCCCCTGGGCCGCTACCCCGCTTCTCCGAAGTCCTTCCGCGCGCGATAATCGAACGCGAGGCCGCGGAATGCGGGGAAGCTCGGACGTCCTAGTACGCCGTGAGCGCGGTCCGCCATACACAACCGGTGAAGGACAAGCACTCATGACGACGCCCACGATCGAGCTCAAGCCCTCCTCGAACCCGCTGTCCGACGCGGAGCGCGAGGCGATCCTGGCCAGCCCCGGCTTCGGCCGCCACTTCACCGACCACATGGTGACGATCAAGTGGACCGAGGGCCGCGGCTGGCACGACGCCGAGCTGGTCCCGTACGCGCCCCTGTCCATCGACCCGGCGAACATGACGCTGCACTACGCGCAGACGATCTTCGAGGGCCTCAAGGCCTACCGCCAGCCCGACGGCGCCGTCGCGACCTTCCGTCCGCAGGCCAACGCCGAGCGCTTCCAGGCCTCCGCCCGCCGCATGGCCATGCCGGAGCTGCCGACCGAGCTGTTCATCGAGGCCTGCGACGCCCTCATCCAGCAGGACCGCGCCTGGGTTCCGGACTCCGGCGAGGCCTCCCTGTACCTGCGGCCGTTCATGTTCGCCTCCGAGGTCGGCCTGGGCGTGCGCCCGGCGAACGAGTTCCTCTTCATCGTCATCGCCTCGCCCGCCGGCGCGTACTTCCCCGGCGGCGTCAAGCCGGTCTCCGTCTGGCTCTCCGAGGAGTACGTCCGCGCCGTCAAGGGCGGCACCGGCGCGGCCAAGACCGGCGGCAACTACGCGGCTTCGCTGGTCGCCCAGGCCCAGGCCGCCTCGCACGGCTGCGACCAGGTGGTCTGGCTCGACGCCGTCGAGCACCGCTGGATCGAGGAGATGGGCGGGATGAACCTGTACTTCGTGTACGGGCAGGAGGACGGGACACAGCGCATCGTCACCCCCGAGCTGACGGGCTCCCTGCTTCCCGGCATCACCCGCGACTCCCTCCTCACCATCGCCCGTGACCTCGGCTACACCGCCGAGGAGGGCCGGATCACCACCGAGGACTGGCAGCGCGACAACGCCAACGGCACCCTCACCGAGGTGTTCGCCTGCGGCACCGCCGCCGTCATCACCCCGGTCGGCTCGGTCAAGTCCGAGCGCGCCGACTGGACCCAGGGCGACGGGCAGCCCGGCCCGGTCACCATGCGGCTGCGCAAGGCCCTCCTGGAACTCCAGACCGGCCACGCCGCTGACACCCATGGCTGGATGCACCCGCTCGGCTGACCCGGAGCCCCCGCGTCGTACGGCGAAGGCCCGCGCCCCCGATACGGGGAGCGCGGGCCTTCGTCCGTACGGGCCGCGAGCGTGCGGGGGCGCGGGCGAGCACGCGCGCACCGGCGGCTCAGGCGGTCGCCGGCTCCTCGGCCGGGACGGCCGCCGGGGAGGTGCGCGCGGTCAGGGCCGCGTAGAGGAGCCCGCCGGTCAGGCCGGACAGGACGAAGGAGCAGTCCACGCCGCCGGTCAGGGCGAGCAGCGGGCCCTCGTAGAACGGGGTGGTCACGGCGAGCAGACCGACGCCGGCGCCGATGGCCCAGGAGGTGGTGGCGGCCACGTTCCACCCGCCGCGGTACCAGTAGGCCCCGCCCACTGAGCGGCGGTTGAAGACCTGGAGGGCGTCGGCGTCGTACCGGCCCTTGCAGCGCACGTGGCCGATGAGGGTGATCACGGCCCACGGGGTGCCGAGCGCGGTCAGCAGCAGGACGAAGGAGGTCATCGCCGCCTGCACGTCCCACTCGAAGGAGCCGACGAAGACGAAGGCGGTGGCGACGGCCGCGGCGATCACGGTGGCCGTGGTGCGGGTGGCCCGGGGGACGATCGCGTCGAGGTCGAGCCCCATGGAGTACAGCATCAGCCCGGCGTTGCCCACCGACCCGGCGGCGGCCGCGGCGAGCAGCGGGACCAGGTACCAGAACGGCGCGGCCTCGACCAGCGGCCCGGCGTAGTCGGCCCCGGCCCGGGCGGCGAGCGCGGTGAAGGTGCCGAAGAGCTGCGGTATCAGCAGGCCGACGAGCAGGCCGAGGGCGGTGGCCCCGAGGACCTTGCGGGAGCCGTGCCTGCGCGGGGAGATGTAGCGCGTGTAGTCGCCGAGCAGGGTGATGAAGGCGACGGGACCGCTGAGCCCGGCCGCGACGGCCGCGAGCAGCCAGGTCGACCAGAAGGAGCCGAGCAGGTACTCGGTGTCCGGCGGCGCGGCGGTGGTGAACTCGGGGGCGTAGGCGAAGACGCCGGCGGCGAGCAGGAGCACCATGCCGATGGACAGGACCTTGCTCATGCGCAGCAGCAGCCGGTAGCCGAAGACGGCCGCGACGACGGTACAGGCGGCCAGCACCCCGTACATCGCCCCGCGGGAGACACCGGTGTCCGGCAGCCCGGTGAGCCGCGACAGCACGCCGACCATCACGTCACCGCCGATCCACAGGGTGAGCGCGGTGTAGCCCAGCGACAGCAGCAGGCCGACGACCGAGCCGACGAGGCGGCCGCGGACGCCGAACTGGGCTCCGCTGGAGGTCGAGAGGTTGGTGGCGGTCCGCAGGGAGACCAGCGCCAGCGGCGCGGTGAAGGCGATGCCGACGAGGGTGCCGATCACGATGGCGGTGACGGACGGCCACAGCCCGAGCCCGAAGGACGGGGGAAGCCAGCCGAACACGATCACGCCGAGGCAGAGGTTGGAGCCGAGCAGGATCGCGATCAGGTCACGCGGGCCGCTCGTCCGCTCCTCCTCGGGGATGGTGTCGACTCCGCGCTGTTCGATGGGCATGGGGGGACTCCCTTGCAGGGCGGAGGGTGGTTCCGCTTTTGTTTGAGCGACACTCAATGTGACCTAAGGCCTGGTCTCAGGTCAATGCTTCATTGGCGGGAAATGAAGAGTTAGAGTGATGCTCTAACCCATCGACTCAAGAGGTGGTGGATCGGCGTGCGGCTGACCCCTACGGAGCGCGACCGGCTGCTGCTCCGCAGCGCTGCGGAACTGGCCAGGGCCCGACGGGCCCGGGGCCTGAAGCTCAATGTCCCGGAGGCCACCGCGCTGATCGCGGACACGGTCTGCGAGGCCGCGCGAGACGGCAAGCGGCTCGCGGAGGCCATCGAGGAGGCCCGCGGCGTGCTGGGCCCCGGCGACGTCCTGCCGGGCGTGGCCGACGTGGTCACCGAGGTGCACGTGGAGGCCGTCTTCGACGACGGCTCCCGGCTCGCGGTGGTCTCGTCCCCCATCCAGGGCGCGGTGCCGCTCGGCGACGACGCCCCCGGGGCGGTCGTCACCGGCCCCGGCGTCCCCCAGCCCGAGCCGGTGCTGCACCTGCGCGTGCGCAACACCGCCCCCGTGCCGGTGAGCGTCACCTCGCACTTCCACTTCTTCGAGGCCAACCCCCGCCTCGACTTCGACCGTGCCGCCGCCTACGGGATGCGGCTGTGCGTGCCGGCGGGCTCCTCCGTACGGTTCGACCCGCACGGCGAGGGCGAGGTCGCACTGGTCCCGATCGGCGGCGACCGCATCGCGATCGGCTTCGCGGGCCTGGTCGACGGCCCCCTCGACGCCCCCGGGGCCAAGGCGCTCGCGCTGGCCCGGGCCGAGGCGTGCGGCTACCTGGGCGCGTCCGCCGAGGGAGCGTCCGCGTCGAGCGCAGACGCGCCGGGCGCAGAAACGCCGGGCGCAGAAACGCCGGGCCCGGCCGCGCCGGGCACCCACCCGTCGGGCACGGACCCGGCTTCCCCCACCCCCCACGCCGGACCGGCCGCACAGGCCGACGGCACCGAGCGAGCGGACGGAGAGCAGGCGTGAGCAGGCAGACCCCGCACAGCGACCACGGCGCCCACTGCGCGCCGGGCAGCCGGCACATCGACCCGCACGAGTACGCCTCCGTCTTCGGCCCCCGCGCCGGCGACCGGGTGCGGCTCGGCGACTCCGGGCTCACCGTCCGGGTCGAGTACGACGCGCAGAAGCCCGGCGACGAGTTCCTGGCCGGATTCGGCAAGACCGCACGCGACGGCCTGCACCTGAAAGCCGCCGCCGTCCGCGAGACCTGCGACGTCGTGATCAGCAACGTCCTGGTGATCGACGCGGTCCTCGGCATCCGCAAGGTCTCCATCGGCATCCGCGAGGGCCGCATCCACGCCATCGGGCGGGCCGGCAACCCGGACACCCTCGACGGGGTCGACGTGGTCGTCGGCACGGGTACGTCGATCGTCTCCGGCGAGGGCCTGATCGCCACCGCCGGAGCCGTCGACACCCACGTGCACCTGCTCTCCCCGCGCATCATGGAGGCCTCGCTCGCCGCGGGCGTCACCACGATCATCGGCCAGGAGTTCGGCCCGGTCTGGGGCGTCGGCGTCAACTCCCCGTGGGCGCTGAAGCACGCCTTCAACGCCTTCGACGCCTGGCCCGTCAACATCGGCTTCCTCGCCCGGGGCTCCTCCTCGGATCCCGCCCCGCTGGTCGAGGCGCTCGCCGAGGGCGGCGCCTCCGGCTTCAAGGTCCACGAGGACATGGGCGCCCACACCCGGGCCCTGGACACCGCCCTGCGCGTGGCGGAGGAGTACGACGTACAGGTCGCCCTGCACAGCGACGGCCTGAACGAGTGCCTCTCCGTCGAGGACACCCTGCGGGTGCTGGAGGGCCGGACCATCCACGCCTTCCACATCGAGGGCTGCGGCGGCGGGCACGTGCCGAACGTGCTCAAGATGGCGGGCGTGCCGAACGTCATCGGCTCCTCCACGAACCCCACCCTGCCCTTCGGCCGGGACGCGGTCGCCGAGCACTACGGCATGATCGTCTCCGTCCACGACCTCAAGCCGGACCTCCCGGGCGACGCGGCCATGGCCCGCGACCGGATCCGCGCCGGCACCATGGGGGCCGAGGACGTCCTGCACGACCTCGGCGCGATCGGCATCACCTCCTCCGACGCCCAGGGCATGGGCCGCGCGGGCGAGACCATCCGCCGGACCTTCGCCATGGCCGCCAAGATGAAGGGCGAACTGGGTCCGCTGGAAGGCGACGGCGAGGGCGACGACAACGCCCGCGTCCTGCGCTACATGGCCAAGCTGACCATCAACCCCGCCATCGCCCACGGCCTGGCCCACGAGATCGGCTCCATCGAGGTCGGCAAGCTCGCCGACATCGTGCTGTGGCGCCCGCAGTTCTTCGGCGCCAAGCCGCAGCTGGTCCTCAAGTCCGGCTTCCCGGCGTACGGGGTCACCGGCGACCCCAACGCGGCCACCGACACCTGCGAACCGCTGGTCCTCGGCCCGCAGTTCGGCTCGTACGGGGCCACCGCCGCCGACATCTCCGTCGCCTTCGTCTCGGCCGCCGCGGCCGCCCTGGGCAGCGACGAGATGCCGACCCGCCGACGCCGCGTCGCCGTCCGCGGCACCCGCGGCATCGGCCCGGGGGACCTGCTCCTCAACTCCCGGGTGGGCGCGGTCGATGTGGACGCGCGCAGCGGCCTGGTCTCCCTCGACGGGGAACCGCTGCGCTCCGAAGCCGCCGAATCGGTCTCCCTGAACCGCCTGTACTTCCTGTAAGGACTTCCCCGCCATGACTGCACAGCCCGTGAACGACGGATTCCGGATGCCCGCCGAGTGGACGCCCCACGAGCGCACCTGGATGGCCTGGCCCAGCCCCAACCCCACCTTCACCAACGAGCAGGAGCTCGCCGAGGCCCGCGAGGCCTGGGGCGCCGTGGCCCGCGCGGTGCGTACGTACGAGCCCGTGACGCTCGTCGTCTCGCCGGGTGACGCCGAGAACGCCCGCGCGATCGCCGGGGCCGGCGAGGGTCACGCGCTCACCCTGGTGGAGTGCGAGCTCGACGACGCCTGGATGCGCGACATCGGCCCGACCTTCGTCACCAACGACGCCGGCGAGCTGGCGGCCGTCGACTGGACCTTCAACGGCTGGGGCGCCCAGGAATGGGCCCGGTGGGAGCACGACTCGAAGATCGCCCGGCACGTCTCGGACGTGGCCGGCACCCGTACGTACAGCACCCCGCTCGTCAACGAGGGCGGCGCCCTCCACGTCGACGGCGAGGGCACCGTGCTCCTCACCGACACCGTGCAGCTCGGCGAGGGCCGCAACCCCGGCTGGTCCCGCCGGCAGGTCGAGGCCGAGATCCACGCCCACCTCGGCACCACCAAGGCGATCTGGCTGCCGTACGGCCTGGCCGGCGACTACGGCACCTACGGCACCCAGGGCCACGTCGACATCGTCGCCGCCTTCGCCCGCCCCGGCGTGGTGATGGTGCACACCCAGCCCGACCCGGCCCACCCGGACCACGAGCGGTGCAAGACCATCGCCGCCCTCCTGCGGGCGTCCACGGACGCGCGGGGACGGCGGCTCCAGGTCGTGGAGATCCCGGCGCCGACCGTGCTGGAGGAGGACGGGGAGTGGGTGGACTACTCGTACATCAACCACTACCTGTGCAACGACGGTGTCGTGCTGTGCTCGTTCGACGACCCGCGCGACGAGGAGGCCGCCGAGATCTTCCGCGGACTGTTCCCCGAGCGGACCGTGACACTCGTTGACGCACGTACGATTTTCGCCGGGGGTGGCGGAATCCACTGCATCACCCAGCAGCAGCCGAAGGTCTGACGACCGGTACCGGCGCGGAGCGACAAGGAGTGGGCCATGGCGGCGGGTGGAGTACCGGTACGGGCGGCGCGGAAGAACGCGCCCCCGCGCGAGGACGTACTCGTCGCCGCCATGGCCACGATCGCCGAACGCGGCCTGGAAGGCCTGACCATGGCCGGCCTGGGCCGGGAGGTCGGCATGAGCAGCGGCCACCTCCTCTACTACTTCCGCAGCAAGGACGAGCTCCTGCTGCAGACCCTGGAGTGGAGCGAGGCGGAACTGGGCACCGCGCGGCGGGCGCTGCTCTCCCGCCGCGGCCCGGTGAGCGAGCGCCTGCGGGCGTACGTCGACCTCTACGTGCCCACGCAGCCCCGCGACCCGCACTGGACGCTGTGGCTGGAGGTCTGGAACCGCTCCCAGAACGCCGGCCCCCAGGAACGCGACCGTCAGGCCGCCATCGAGGGCGCCTGGCACCGCGACCTGGTGGCGCTGCTCGCGGAGGGCGTCTCGCGCGGCGAGTTCCGCCCGGTGGACCCCGACCGCGTGGCGGCCCGCATCCGGGCCCTGCTCGACGGGTTCAGCATCCAGCTGGCGGTGGGTCTGCCCTCGCTGGACCGGGAGGCGATCCTGGATCACGTACGCGAGTTCCTGACGGAGACCCTCTCCCCGCGGGAGACGTCCCGGGCACAGGCCTGAGCCCGGCGGTGGCCCGGGCGGGAGCCGTCCGCCCGACCGCTGCCCGCATGCTGAGATACGTGTCCGCGGGCCGCAGGTGATATGGCAAGCTGCGGGTGTGCCTGCTCAGCTCATGATTATCGCCAGCAGCGCGCCGGTCCCCAGTGGCCGCTGAACCGCGGAAGAACTTCGCGGAAGCGGCCACCGTGCCTCGGACCCGCGCGCAGACCTCTCGCTACCCGCGAGGGGTCTTTTCGTTTCCCGGCCCACCCTGCCGGGGCCGGACCGCGCGCGATGATGGGGGCAGTGACGGCGGCCTGCCCCTTTGGCGGGCATCCGGAACCACTCATCCGACAGGAGTCAGATCAGCATGACGACGACACCAGAGGCGGCAGCAGCGGTCCTCGACGACGGCTTCCATGTCTTCGACACCACGCTGCGCGACGGCGCCCAGCGCGAAGGCATCAACCTCACGGTCGCCGACAAGCTCACGATCGCCCGGCACCTGGACGACTTCGGGGTGGGCTTCATCGAGGGCGGCTGGCCCGGCGCCAACCCTCGCGACACCGAGTTCTTCGCTCGCGCCCGTGCCGAGATCGACTTCAAGAACGCCCAGTTGGTCGCCTTCGGCGCGACCCGGCGGGCGGGCGGCACGGCCGCCGCGGACCCGCAGGTGCGGGCCCTGCTGGAGTCCGGCGCCCCGGTGATCACGCTCGTCGCCAAGTCCCACGACCGCCACGTCGAACTCGCCCTGCGCACCACCTTGGACGAGAACCTCGAGATGGTCCGCGACACGGTCTCCTACCTGGTGGCCCAGGGCCGCCGCGTCTTCGTCGACTGCGAGCACTTCTTCGACGGCTACCGGGCCAACGCCGCGTACGCGAAGTCCGTCGTACGCACCGCCCACGACGCCGGCGCCGACGTCGTCATCCTCTGCGACACCAACGGCGGGATGCTGCCCGCCCAGATCACCGCGACCGTCGCGACCGTCCTCGCGGACACCGGCGCCCGCCTGGGCATCCACGCCCAGGACGACACCGGCTGCGCCGTCGCCAACACCCTCGCCGCCGTGGACGCGGGCGCCACCCACGTGCAGTGCACGGCCAACGGCTACGGCGAGCGCGTCGGCAACGCGAACCTCTTCCCCGTCGTGGCCGCCCTGGAGATCAAGTACGGCCGCACGGTGCTCCCCGAGGGTGCCCTCGCCGAGATGACCCGGATCTCGCACGCCATCGCCGAGGTCGTCAACCTCACGCCCTCCACGCACCAGCCGTACGTGGGCGTCTCCGCCTTCGCGCACAAGGCGGGCCTGCACGCCTCGGCCATCAAGGTCGACCCGGACCTCTACCAGCACATCGACCCCGAGCGCGTCGGCAACACGATGCGCATGCTGGTCTCCGACATGGCCGGCCGCGCCTCGATCGAGCTCAAGGGCAAGGAGCTCGGCGTCGAGCTCGGCGGGGACCGCGCGCTGATCTCCAGGGTCGTGGAGCGGGTCAAGGAGCGCGAGCTCAAGGGCTACACGTACGAGGCCGCCGACGCCTCCTTCGAGCTGCTGCTGCGCGCCGAGGCCGAGGGCCGGGCCCGCAAGTACTTCCGCATCGAGTCCTGGCGGGCGATCGTCGAGGACCGCCCGGACGGCACCCACGCCAACGAGGCCACGGTCAAGCTGTGGGCCAAGGGCGAGCGGATCGTCGCGACGGCCGAGGGCAACGGCCCGGTCAACGCCCTGGACCGGGCCCTGCGGGTGGCTCTGGAGCGCTTCTACCCGCAGCTCGCCAAGTTCGAGCTGGTCGACTACAAGGTCCGCATCCTGGAGGGCACGCACGGCACGGAGTCCACGACCCGCGTGCTGGTCGCCACGACGGACGGCGTCCGCGAGTGGTCCACGGTCGGCGTGGCCCAGAACGTGATCGCGGCCTCCTGGCAGGCCCTGGAGGACGCCTTCACCTACGGCCTCCTGCACGCGGGCGTGGAACCGGCGGAGTAGCTCCGCCGCTGCTCCGCCGGTCGGCACCGGTCGGCGCGGTGTCCGTCGGCCACCCCCCTGGCGGGAGGGTGCGCGGGCGGCCCCGCGCCGGGGCCGAGCGGGGCTTATGTCCAGCTCACACAGGAAAGTACCGGTTCGGGTAGCGTCATGGATATGAGGACCAGGCTGATATCCGTACGTATGGGATCGGTACTCGCCGGTCTGCTGCTGGCCCTGTCGGGGGCCGCCCTCGTGGCCGCGCCGCAGGCGTCGGCGGCCACCGGGGTCGCCGCCGTGGCGGAGGCCCTCAAGCAGGGCCCCGTCTACGTCGATCCCCGGGCCGAGGCGCAGCTGCCCAAGGCGGAGGCGGACGCGCTCGCGCAGAAGATCAAGGACGCCGGGAAGCCGGTGTTCGTCGCGGTGCTGCCGGCCTCCGGCGAGTTCCCGCAGGACAAGGTGCTCGGCGCCGTCCGCGCCGAGACCGGGATCACCGGGCTCTACGCGGTCCGGCTCGGCGACGGCTTCAACGCCGGCGCGGACCGCGCGGTCATGCCGGCCAACGCCGTGCGCAACCTCGCCGAGGCCGTGAAGACCGGCACCCCGGTGGACGCGAGTACCCAGCTCAACAACTTCGTGGACCAGGCCCTGACCCAGGCCAAGGGCGGCGCCCCGGCCTCCTGGGGGAGCGTCGGCGAGGACGACGGCGCCCCGGTCGCCGGTCTGGTCGCGCTCGGCGCGGTGGCAGTGGTCGGCGGCGGCGGTGCGTACGCGCTGGTCCGCCGCAACCGCAAGAAGAAGGAAGAGGCCCGGCGCGAGGCCATCGAGCGCCTGAGCGTGGTCGTCGACGAGGACATCACGGCCTTCGGCGAGGAACTCGAGCGCCTCGACTTCCACCCCGGCGAGCCCGGCGCCGACGACGCCATGCGCAAGGACTACGAGCAGGGGCTCGACTCGTACGAGAAGGCCAAGCACATGATGGGCTCCGTGCGGTACCCGGAAGAGGTCACGGGGATCACACAGGCCTTGGAGGACGGCCGCTTCGCCCTGGCCACCCTCGACGCGCGCCGTCAGCGCAGGCCGCTGCCCGAGCGCCGCTCGCCCTGCTTCTTCGACCCGCGGCACGGGCCCAGCACCGAGGACGCCTCCTGGGCCCCGGCCGGCGGGGCCCCGCGTACCGTCCCGGTCTGCACGCCGGACGCCGTCCGGCTGCGCGACGGCCTGGACCCGGCGGTCCGTACGGTCGACACGGAGCACGGGCCGCGGCCGTACTACGACGCGGGCCCGGCCTACGGTCCCTGGGCCGGCGGCTACTTCGGCGGCGGCATGCTGCCCGGCCTGCTGATGGGCACGATGCTCGGCTCGATGATGTCCAGCCCGGCCTACGCCTCGGACCTCGGCGGCGCGATGGGCGGCGGTTTCGAGGGCGGGGACGTCTCCGGGGCGGACTTCAACCCGTCCGACTTCGGCGGCGGGGACTTCGGCGGCGGCGGCGGATTCGACGGCGGGGGCGGCTGGTAGCCGCCCCCGAATATCCGCGGGTGCGCCGGTCAGGCCTGCTTGATGGCCGAGATGTCGAAGCCCAGCTTCACCTTGTCGCTGACCATCACACCGCCGGCCTCCAGCGCGGCGTTCCAGGTCAGGCCCCAGTCGGAGCGCAGGATCTCGGCGGAGCCCTCGAAGCCGACGCGCTCGTTGCCGTAGACGTCCTTGGCGGATCCGGTGAACTCCAGGTCGATGGAGAGGGGGCGCGTGACGTCCTTGATCGTCAGCTCGCCGGTGATGCGGTACGCGTCGCCGCCGAGCTGCGCCGCCCGGGTGGAGCGGAAGGTCATCAGCGGGAAGAGCTCGGCGTCGAAGAAGTCGCTGCCCAGCAGGTGGGCGTCGCGGTCGCCGATGCCGGTGTTGACCGAGCCGATCGTCACGTCGATGGAGGCCGTGGAACGGGCCGGGTCGCTGCCGTCGAGGTACAGGCTGCCCTCGAAGGCGTCGAAGCCGCCGCGGACATTGGTGACCATGGCGTGGCGGACGGTGAAGCCGACGCTGCTGTGCGCGGCGTCGATGACGTAATCGCCGGTGAGGGCGGCGAGCGCGGGGTCCACTGCCGCCGGGGCGGTGGTGGTGAGGGTGTCCTGGCTGCGGCGGGTGAAGAGGCCCATGACGTGCTCCTTGGTCGTGGTCGAGAGGTTCTGTTGAATCTTCAACGACTTCAACGAGGAAGACGCTAGACCTATTCCGTTTAAATTTCAACATCTAGCCGGGAGGTCGGCCGTTTGTCGAAGGAGCACAAAGGACGAAGGTCTCCTCTGGCGGAGTCCTTGGTTCCTCCGGCCGTACTGTGCGGGCCGGACAGCGGAAGACTCCCGAGACTGTGCGGAATGAACGGAGGTTTTTCATCGCGATCTTCGTAAGGTCGGTACATGACCGTTGTGGACCAGACCCCGAGCGAGCCGACGGACGCCCGTGGGCGCGTGGCCGAGCTGCACTCCCTGCGCGAGCAGGCACGGCGCGGCCCCAGTGACCGCGCCACCGAGACCCAGCACGCCAAGGGCAAGCTGACCGCCCGCGAGCGCATCGCGCTGCTCCTCGACGAAGGTTCCTTCAAGGAGGTCGAGCAGCTCCGCCGCCACCGCGCGACCGGCTTCGGCCTGGAAGCCAAGAAGCCCTACACCGACGGTGTCATCACCGGCTGGGGCACGGTCGAGGGCCGCACGGTCTTCGTCTACGCCCACGACTTCCGCATCTTCGGCGGCGCCCTGGGCGAGGCCCACGCCACGAAGATCCACAAGATCATGGACATGGCCATCGCGGCCGGTGCCCCGCTGGTCTCCCTGAACGACGGCGCCGGCGCCCGCATCCAGGAGGGCGTCTCCGCCCTCGCCGGCTACGGCGGCATCTTCCAGCGCAACACCAAGGCCTCGGGCGTCATCCCGCAGATCTCGGTCATGCTGGGCCCCTGCGCCGGTGGCGCCGCCTACTCCCCGGCCCTCACGGACTTCGTGTTCATGGTCCGGGACACCTCGCAGATGTTCATCACCGGCCCGGACGTGGTCCGCGCGGTGACCGGCGAGGAGATCACCCAGAACGGCCTCGGCGGCGCGGACGTGCACGCCGAGACCTCGGGCGTCGCGCACTTCGCGTACGACGACGAGGAGACCTGCATCTCCGAGGTCCGCTACCTCATCTCGATGCTGCCCTCCAACAACCGCGAGAACCCGCCCGTCCACGAGACGAGCGACCCGGCCGACCGCCGCTCCGAGGTCCTCCTCGACCTGGTGCCCGCCGACGGCAACCGCCCGTACGACATGCTCAAGGTCATCGAGGAGCTCGTCGACGAGGGCGACGTCCTGGAGATCCACGAGCGCTGGGCCCGCAACATCATCTGCGCCCTGGCCCGGATGGACGGACAGGTCGTCGGCATCGTCGCCAACCAGCCCGGCCACCTCGCCGGCGTCCTGGACATCCACGCCTCCGAGAAGGCCGCGCGCTTCGTCCAGATGTGCGACGCCTTCAACATCCCGATCATCACGCTGCTGGACGTCCCCGGCTTCCTGCCGGGTGTCGACCAGGAGCACGGCGGCATCATCCGCCACGGCGCCAAGCTCCTGTACGCGTACTGCAACGCCACCGTCCCGCGGATCTCGCTGATCCTGCGCAAGGCCTACGGCGGCGCGTACATCGTCATGGACTCCCAGTCCATCGGCGCCGACATCACCTACGCCTGGCCCACCAACGAGATCGCCGTCATGGGCGCCGAAGGTGCCGCCAACGTCATCTTCCGCAAGCAGATCGCGGACGCCGAGGACCCCGAGGCCATGCGCGTGCGCATGGTCAAGGAGTACAAGGCCGAGCTGATGCACCCGTACTACGCGGCCGAGCGCGGCCTCGTCGACGACGTCATCGACCCCGCCGAGACCCGCGAGACCCTCGTGGCCGCGCTCTCGATGCTCCGCAACAAGCACGCCGACCTGCCGTCCCGCAAGCACGGCAACCCGCCGCAGTAGAGGAGAAAAGCCACCGATGAGCACCGACACCCTGCTGCGCGTCGAAAAGGGCAACGCCGAGCCCGAGGAGCTGGCCGCGATCACCGCGATCCTGCTCGCCCGTGCCGCCGCCACCCCCGAGACCGTCCCCGCCCCCCGCTCCCAGGCCGGCTGGCGCCGCCTGGAGCGCACCCCGGGCTTCCGCGCCCCGCACAGCTGGCAGGGCTGAGCACACCCGCGCCGAGAAGGCCCCGCACCCTCCAGGGTGCGGGGCCTTCTGCCTGGGCCGGGCCACGCACGCGAAGGCCCCCGTGTCGTCCGACACGGGGGCCTTTTCGGCGTGTTCTGCGGGCAGACGCGCCCAGCGCTACCGCAGACGGGCCATCAGGGCGTGCTCGACCAGGGTGATGAGTGCGCTCTTGGCGTCCGCGCGGTGGCGGGCGTCGGTGGTGATGATGGGGGCGTCCGGGCCGATCTGCAGGGCCTCGCGGACTTCCTCCGGGGTGTAGGCCTGGTGGCCGTCGAACCCGTTGAGGGCCACGACGAACGGCAGGCCGCTGTTCTCGAAGTAGTCGACGGCGGGGAAGCAGTCGGCCAGGCGGCGTGTGTCCACGAGCACGACGGCCCCGATGGCGCCGCGGACGAGGTCGTCCCACATGAACCAGAAGCGGTCCTGGCCCGGCGTACCGAAGAGGTACAGGATCAGGTCCTGGTCCAGCGTGATGCGGCCGAAGTCCATCGCGACCGTGGTGGTCGTCTTGTCACCGGTGTGGGTGAGGTCGTCGATGCCCGCCGAGGCGGAGGTCATGACGGCTTCGGTGCGCAGCGGGTTGATCTCGGAGACCGCGCCGACGAACGTGGTCTTGCCCACGCCGAAGCCGCCCGCCACCACGATCTTCGCGGAGGTGGTGGAGCGAGCCGCTCCGCCGTTAGAGCTTGCGAAGTCCACTGAGCACCCTTTCGAGCAGTGTCACATCTGGCTGGCCGCCGGCAGACTCGTCGCCGCCGGGCTGGTGAATGGCGACAAGGCCCGCCTCCGCCAGGTCGGCGACGAGGATGCGGGCGACACCAAGAGGAATGGAGAGAAGTGCCGAGATCTCCGCGACGGATTTGATCTCCTGGCACAGACGGCAGATGCGCTGGTGCTCGGGCAACTGCCCTTGCAGCCGCGCGGGATCGGCCGTGGTACTGACCAGCGCCTCGATGGCGAGCTGGTAGCGCGGCCGAGTACGGCCGCCGGTCATCGCGTACGGACGCACCAGCGGGTTGTGGGCCTTCGGAGCCGGCTGACGCGCGGCGCGCGGAGGCTGCTGCTGAGGCACCTGGGGCTGCTGGGGCTGGCCGTACGGCTGCTGCTGGTAGGGGTTGTGCTCCGGCACGGGCCGGCTGGGAGCAGAGGGGAAGTTGAAGCGGTTCTGGTCGTGCTGCCCACCCTGCGGCTGCTGAGCGCCGCCATAAGGATGACCTCCGGGTGTTGTCACGTTTCCTCCTCCGACTCCAAGAACGCAGTACTCCCTGTGGAACCGCGCCACCGCACCCTATGGTGCGATGGCGCGAAACGCACTGCCTGTCTGCTAGTTGAGAAGACTTCCCTGCAGCTCGGCGCGCAGGTCCGGGGTCAGGACACTGCCCGCACGATCCACCAGAAGAGCCATCTCGTAACCGACGAGGCCGATGTCGCACTCGGGGTGCGCGAGCACCGCGAGCGATGATCCGTCCGAGACGGACATGAGGAAGAGGAATCCCCGGTCCATCTCGACCACAGTCTGGTTGACGGCGCCGCCCTCGAAGATGCGGGAGGCTCCGGCGGTCAGCGAGGTCAGTCCGGAGGCCACGGCCGCCAGCTGATCGGCGCGGTCGCGCGGAAACCCGTCGGACATCGCCAGAAGGAGTCCGTCGGCGGAGACCACCACGGTGTGGGACACCCCTGGGGTGTTGTCCACGAAGTTGGTGATCAACCAGTTCAGGTTCTGTGCCGCCTGGCTCATCGGGCTCACACTAACGCTCCTGGTCATAGCTGTTACTGGACTGCTCAGAACCCGCGCTGCGTCCCTGCTGGACACCGCGCCGCAGGTTGCTCAACCTGCCGCGGACGTCCTCCGGAGCGCGGGAGACCTGGGGGCCGCCCTGCGGGGTCGTCTCCGCCGCGCCCTCGACCAGGTTGGCCTTGGGCACCCGCCGAGGGAGACCGGACGGGGTGACCCCGCCCGCCTTCGGCTCACGGAGTTTGCCGGCCTGCTGCCAGCGCTCGTCGTTGCGCGAGCGCCAGGCCGCCGTGCCTTCTGTCTCCTCCGGGGACCGCTCCGGTTCAGCGGGCTGCTGCTGACGCTGCGGCCGCTGCTCGAAGAGGGATCCGGTGGACTCCGCTTCCTGCTGTGCCGGCTGCCACTGCTGCTGGCTGCCGCGTCGCGGCAGGCCCGCTCCGGTCATCTGGTGACCGGTGTCAGCAGCGGCGCCCGGACGGTCGAAGCCTACGCGCTCCGGAGCCGGTTCGGGGACGGCCGGGGATTCCGATTCGGTCCCGAAACCCTGCTGGTAGGCAGCCGGATAGGCGTTCTGTCCGGGCCACTGGGCCTGCTGCGACCGGGAGTCGTAGCCACCGTTGTAGTCCGGGGTGGCCGGCTGCGGGTCCTCGTAGCCGGCTTCCGGATAGTCGTAGCCCTGCTGCTGGTACTCGTCGTAGCCCTGCTGGCCCTGCTGCGCCTGCGGTGCGTCGTACGAGCCGTC
Source organism: Streptomyces sp. cmx-11-4 (assembly GCA_049998195.1). Classification (GTDB taxonomy): domain Bacteria; phylum Actinomycetota; class Actinomycetes; order Streptomycetales; family Streptomycetaceae; genus Streptomyces. The sequence continues at coordinate 216,390 of JAEBET010000001.1, read as the reverse complement.
GTAGCCCTGCTCGGACTGCTGCTCGTAGCCCTGGTACGGCTGGTAGCCGTGCTCAGGCTGAGGTTCCGGATACTCCTGGGCAGCCTGGTCGTACTGCTGCTCCTGGCCCTGCGGGTAGCCGACCTGGGCCTCCAGCGCGGCGCGCCGCTCCTCGCGTGTGAGGGACCGCCCGACCGGGTCGAGGTCGCGGCCGTCGCCGCCCTGCCGGTCGTAGCGGGAGTCGTCGAACCCGAGCTCGGCGGCCGTGCGCAGCGGGGCGACCTGCTGGGCCTGCTGCTGCGGGATGATCGAGGAGACCGTGAAGTCGTCGTCCGCAATGCCCTCGCCACCGCCACCGTGGGTGATGGCGTCGGGGAGCATGACCAGCGATGTGGTGCCGGCCGCCTCGCCCGAGGGGCGCAGCTGGACGCGGATGCTGTGGCGGTCCGCCAGCCGGCCGACCACGAACAGACCCATGCGCTGCGAGATCGCGGCGTCCACGGTCGGCGGGTTGGCCAGCTTGTGGTTGATGTCCGCGAAGTCCTCGGCGGTCAGGCCGATGCCCTTGTCGTGGATCTCGACCATCACGCGGCCGTCGGGCAGACGCGTGGCGTTGACGCGGACCTTGGTCTGCGGGGAGGAGAACGTGGTGGCGTTCTCCAGCAGCTCGGCGAGCAGGTGCACGAGGTCGGTCACGGCCTGGCCGTGGATCTCGGCGTCGGAGACGCCCGAGAGCTCGACGCGCTCGTACTGCTCCACCTCGGAGGAGGCGGCACGCAGGACGTCGACGAGGGGGACCGGCTGGTCCCATCGGCGGCCCGGCTCCTCACCCGCGAGGATGAGGAGGTTCTCGCCGTTGCGGCGCATACGGGTGGCCAGGTGGTCCAGGCGGAAGAGGTTCTCCAGCTGGTCCGGGTCCGCCTCGTTGTTCTCCAGGTCGGTGATGAGGGTCAGCTGGCCCTCGATCAGCGACTGGTTGCGCATGGAGAGGTTGGTGAAGATCGCGTTGACGTTCCCTCGCAGGAGCGCCTGCTCGGCGGCGAGCCGGACCGCTTCCCGGTGGACCTGGTCGAAGGCGCGGGCGACCTCGCCGATCTCGTCCTGGGAGTCGATCGGGATCGGCTGGACACGGGTGTCCACCTTGCCCGGGTCGGTGCGCGAGAGCTGGTCGACGAGCATCGGCAGGCGCTGCTCGGCGATGTCGAAGGCGGCGGAGCGCAGGCGGCGCATCGCGCGGCCCATCTGGCGGGCCATGAGACCGGCCATGATGAAGGCGGCGAGCAGGGCCACGACCACGATGGCGCCGTTGACGATGGCGTCGGTGCGGGCCTCGTCGGAGACCGCGACGGCGTCGTTGACGGCCTTGTCGAGGAGGTCCCTCTCGATCTCGTCGTAGCCGTCGAACTTCGCGGTGGCGGCGGCCTGCCAGGCCATCGGCGTGGTGCCGGCGGCCGCGAGCTTGGTCTTGTTCTCGCCGCTGGCTATCGCCTCGGTCATACCGGTGAGCACCGACTTGTTGGCCCCCACGGGCGGGGGCACGAAGCGGACGCCCGCCTCCTCGGCCTTCGCCTTGGCCGTGGCGAGCTTTTCGGCGCCCTCGTCGGACTTCTTCTGCATGACCTGCTTGAGGCGGTTCACGTCCTCCTCGGTGCCCGCCGCGACGTACTCGCCGATGGCGATCTCTTCGAGGTAGGCGTACGAGGAGAAGGCGACGAGCTGGCTCTTGCGGATCTCCTCGTTCGTGCTCGGCCGGACCAGCAGGTGGGTACCGACGGCACGCTGCAGCGAGTTCGCCGCCTTGGCCAGCTGGATCGCGTAGACCATGCGGCCGTACGAGGTCACGTTGCCGGTGCCGAGGCCGAGCTCGTTGGAGAACTGCATGAGGTAGTGCTGGACCAGCACATAGCCCTCTTCGGTCGGGATCGGGCCCGCCGCGGTGGGGAGGTTCTTCTTCGCGGTCTCGGCCCCGGCGGCGTACGCCGTCTCGCGGACCGTCTTGAGCTTGGGCTCGTCCCCGCGGAAGAGGTCCAGCCGTCGCTCCATGCCCAGGTTCTTCGGCATGTCCTGGACGGCCTGGTCGAACTTCACCTTGGCCGCGTCGGTCGTGCCGCGGGCCTTGGTGACGATCTCGCTGTTCGGGTTGCCGCTCAGCAGCGGCTCGGCCGTGAGGTCGCGCTCGTTGAGCAGCGCCTGGCTGTACTCCGAGGAGGCCTGGACGACCCTGGCTATCTTCTCGGCGTCCTTGGCCTCGTTCCAGGTGTCGACGGAGCCCTTCACCTGGAAGCCGCCCATGACCAGGCCGACGAGGGCCGGCACGAGCAGGATGGCGTTCAGACGGGTCGGCACACGCCAGTTGCGGGGCGAGAATCTGCTGGTGCTCCCGCCGCTCACCGGCGGTTCCACGGGCACGTCGACGTGCGACGCGGCCGCTCGCGGCGGCGGGGTGAAGTTGCCGCGCGCGGGTTCATCCGCGGGGCTCGTGTTGCTTCGCCTCACTCGACCAACAACCTCTCGGCGGTGCTACTAGCTAGTTCGTTGAATTCCAGCACGGTTGACGGCCCTGTTCCAAACAGTTGAAATCGACCATTCCCAGAGCCTTATGCCCCACATAAATCGGACATAAAGAGCTTCCTGCGGCAAAAACGGGGGGAGTTGTGCGCGTAGCGGCACCAGCCGAACGCACCCCGTGGCCAACTGGAGGCAATTGTCTGTCGAAACGTTATGAACCAGAAGGGCGGGCCGTGTCGTATGACACAGCCCGCCCCCCGGGTACGGCAGTTGCACGCCGCTACTTGAGCCGCGCCATGAGGGCGTGCTCCACCAGCGTGATGAGTGCGCTCTTGGCGTCCGCGCGGTGGCGGGCGTCGGTGGTGATGATGGGGGCGTCCGGGCCGATCTGCAGGGCCTCGCGGACTTCCTCCGGGGTGTACGGCTGGTACCCCTCGAAGCCGTTGAGCGCCACGACGAACGGCAGGCCGCTGTTCTCGAAGTAGTCGACGGCGGGGAAGCAGTCGGCCAGCCGGCGCGTGTCGACCAGGACGATCGCCCCGATGGCGCCGCGGACGAGGTCGTCCCACATGAACCAGAAGCGGTCCTGGCCCGGCGTACCGAAGAGGTACAGGATCAGGTCCTGGTCCAGCGTGATGCGGCCGAAGTCCATCGCGACGGTCGTCGTCGTCTTGTCACCGGTGTGCGTGAGGTCGTCGATGCCCGCCGAGGCGGAGGTCATGACGGCTTCGGTGCGCAGCGGGTTGATCTCGGAAACGGCTCCGACGAACGTGGTCTTGCCCACGCCGAAGCCGCCCGCCACCACGATCTTCGCGGAGGTGGTGGAGCGCGGCGCCGCGGCCTGAGGGCTTCCGTTAGAGCTGGCGAAGTCCACTGAGCACCCTTTCGAGCAGTGTGACGTCCGGCGTGCCGCCGGCCTCTCCATTGCCCGGCTGGTGGATGGCCACCATTCCGGCCTCCGCCAGGTCGGCGACGAGGATCCGGGCGACACCGAGCGGCATCGACAGCAGTGCGGAGACCTCCGCGACCGACTTGACCTCGCGGCACAGGGTGCAGATGCGCTGGTGCTCCGGGAGGAGGCCGGACAGGTGCATCGGATCGGCCGTGGTGCTCACCAGGGCCTCGATGGCGAGCTGGTAGCGGGGCCGGGTCCGGCCGCCGGTCATCGCGTACGGACGCACCAGCGGCTGGTCGCCTTCCGAGTACGAATCTCCGTACGCATCGGGATAGGCGGGGGGCGGGGTCATTGATCCTCCGGGCTGGACAGCAGTGGTCAGCGTGCCGTCTGACGGGGCGGCCGGTGGGGGGACGGTATGACGGCCTGGCGGTGGTACTGGGTTCCGGGGCGATTGCTCCGGGCCCCCGGCCGTTAGTACCGTCCGGCCGGGGGAGGGGGAGTCAGATGAGCAGGCTTCCCTGCAGTTCCGCGCGCAGGTCCGGGGTCAGGACACTGCCGGCGCGGTCCACGAGGAGGGCCATCTCGTAGCCGACGAGGCCGATGTCGCACTCGGGGTGCGCCAGTACGGCCAGGGAGGACCCGTCCGAGACGGACATGAGGAAGAGGAATCCCCGGTCCATCTCGACCACGGTCTGGTTGACGGCGCCGCCCTCGAAGATGCGGGAGGCTCCGGCGGTCAGCGAGGTCAGTCCGGAGGCCACGGCCGCCAGCTGATCGGCGCGGTCGCGGGGGAATCCTTCGGACATCGCCAGAAGGAGTCCGTCGGCGGAGACCACCACGGTGTGGGACACCCCTGGGGTGTTGTCCACGAAGTTGGTGATCAACCAGTTCAGGTTCTGTGCCGCCTGGCTCATCGAACTCAACTAACGCTCCTGCTGGTAAGTGGGGTCGATGTGGTAACTGCCGGTCGCCGGACCGCTGTTGCCGGCCTGACGGCCCTGCTGGATACCGCGCCTGAGGTTGGTCAGACGGCCACGGACGTCGTCCGGTGCCCGCGAGACCTGCGGACCGGCCTGCGCCTCGGCCTGCTGCTGCGCCGTGCCGGCCACGAGGTTCGCCCGCGGGACCCGGCGGGGCAGCCCCGACGTGGTGATGCCGCCCGCGGCGGGCTGGCGAACCCGCTCGGCCTGCCGCATCAGCTCGTCGTTGGGGGAGGACCGCCAGCTGACGGTCGGCGAGGCGCCGGTCGCCGCGGTGGCGGATTCGGCCGGTGCCTGGCCGCGCTGCGGCAGCTGCTGCGGAGCAGGGGCCGCCGGGGCGGACTGCTGCGGCTGTTGCGGTACGGAAGGTGCCTGCGCGGCGGGCTGCTGCCCCTCCTCGCGGAACCAGTTCGACTCCAGGGTGTCGAAGATGGGGCTGCGGGCGTCGCCGGAGCTCGGCGCCGGGGGCAGCGCCTCGGGCCGGTGGGCCTGCGGCAGACCGGGGGCCTCCGGGCGCTGCGGCGCGGCCGGCGCGTAGCCGCCGGCCTGCTGCGGAGCCTGCGGCTGCTGGTACTGCTGCTGAGGGGCCTGCGGCTGCTGCGGGGCCTGGGGCTGACGGGCGAGGCCGCCGACACCGGGGCCGCCGGGGCGCTGGGGCTGACCGGTCGGCTGGTAGGTGCCCGGGCGGGCGAACTGTCCGGTGGCGGACGGGTCCACGGGGCCGCGTACGTCCGGACGCTCGAACTGCCCGGTCGTGCTGTTGCCGCCGGCGTTCGCCTGGGGCATCGGGGCGTTGAAGTCCGGGCGGGCGAACTCGGCCGTCGAGCCGGGGCCCGCGAGCTCGTCGTGGCCACGGGCCTGGTCGGCGCCCCAGCTGGTGGTCTGCGGACCGGGGAGCTCGGGCCGCGGGGCGCCGCCGCGCGGCGGCAGCTGCGGCCGGGCGCCGCGGGAGGCCGGCGCCGTGGGGGCGGCCGGCTGCTGCTGGGGCGGCTGTGCCTGCGGCGGCTGCGCCTGCTGCGGACGCTCGAAGCCGTTGCCCTGCGGGAAGCCGGGCTGACCGGACGCGGTGGGCGCGGCGGCCGGACGGGCCTGCGGACCGCGACCCGCCGGCGCACCCGTGCCGAAGCCGGCCTGGCCCTGCCCGTTGGTGGTCGCACCCTGCTGCGGGCGGGCGCCGGGAGCGACCGGGCCGCCCTGCTGCGGGGACCAACCGCCCTGGGAACCCTGCTGGTTCTGCGCACCCGGGGCACCCTGCGGACGCTGCTGGCCCTGGGCGCTGTCGCGTCCGGGCAGGGCGGCACGCTGGCCGCCCGGGGCGACCTGGCCGCGCTGCGGAGCCGCCCCCACCGGGGGACGGGAGGCCGCGCCGGGCACGGAAGCCTGCCCGCCGGGTCCGCCCTGACCGCCGCCGGGGCCGCCCTGGGGACCCGGACCCTGGCCGCCCGGCTTCTTGCCGCCCTGAGCGACGTCCACCGGCAGCATGACGAGGGCCGTCGTACCGCCCGAGTCGGAGGGGCGCAGCTGGATGCGGATGCCGTGTCGCAGGGACAGGCGGCCGACCACGAACAGGCCCATGCGGCGGGAGACGGAGACGTCCACGGTCGGCGGCGACGCGAGCCGCTCGTTGATCGCGGCGAGGTCCTCGGGGGAGAGGCCGATACCGGTGTCGTGGATCTCGACCAGCACGCGGCCGTCGGGCAGCGCGTGACCGGTGACCTTGACCTTGGTCTGCGGGGAGGAGAACGAGGTGGCGTTCTCCAGCAGCTCGGCGAGGAGGTGCACGAGGTCGTTGACGACGCGGCCGGCGACATCGGTGCCGGGCACCGCCGACAGCTCGATGCGCTCGTACTGCTCCACCTCGGACGCGGCGGCGCGGAGCACGTCGACCAGCGGGACGGGGCGGGTCCACCGGCGGCCCGGCTCCTCGCCCGCGAGGACGAGGAGGTTTTCGCCGTTACGGCGCATGCGGGTCGCGAGGTGGTCGAGCTTGAAGAGCGAGGACAGCTGGTCCGGGTCGGCCTCGCGCGACTCCAGCTCGGAGATGAGCGAGAGCTGACGCTGGATGAGGCCCTGGGAACGGCGCGAGAGGTTGGTGAACATCGCGTTGACGTTGCCCCGCAGGAGGGCCTGCTCGGCGGCGAGGCGGACGGCCTCGCGGTGCACGTCGTCGAAGGCCGCGGCCACCTGGCCGATCTCGTCGCGGGTGTGCAGGCCGACCGACTCCACGGACGTGTCCACGTCCTGCGGGTCGGACTCGGAGAGCTGCTTGACGAGCTCGGGGAGGCGGTCCTGGGCGACGCGGGTCGCGGTGTCCTGCAGGCGGCGCAGCGAGCGGATCATCGAGCGGGCCATGACGAAGGCGCCGACGAGGGAGACACCGAGGACGAGCAGGATCAGCGCACCGTTGATGATGGCGTCCTGCTGCGACTCGTTCTTGAGCTCGCGGGCCTTCTGCTCCATGTCCTCGAGCAGGGAGAGCTCGATGCGGCCCATCGCCTGGAGCTTGACGTCGTCGGCGTCGTACCAGTCCATCCAGGACCGGTTCTTCTCCTTGAGGAACTGGTCCTTGGTGCTCAGCACACGGCGCGCGTAGTGGTCGGCGGTGCCGATCTCGGTGTTGCCGTCGCCGAGGGACGCGAGGAGCTCCTCGGACTTGCCCTGGTAGACCAGTTCGAAGGTCTTCTTCGACTGCTGCTCGCCCTTGAGCGCGGAGAGGGCGTACAGACGGTCGTTCTCCTTCAGCTCGCCCTGCCGCTCATTGCTGTCGGGCAGCGAGGCGGCGATGATCGCGCGCTGGACGGAGGCGTACTCCTTGGCGGCGGAGAAGGCCGACAGGGCGCGCGTGCGCTTGATCATCTCCGGGCTGGAGGTGGCCTGGGCCATGTCCTGGGAGAGCGAGAGCAGCGAGACGATGAGGCTGTTGTACTCGGTGACGGTCTGCTGAGCGCCGTTCGCGTACGCCTTGGTGCGGATGTCCTCGATGAGCGTGAGCTGGCGGCCGATCTGCAGGATGTTGTTGCGGATCGACTTGAGCGTCTCGTCCTTGTCCTCCGTGTTGTCGACCCTGTCGGTCGCACGGGCGAAGGCCTCGGCGGCGGCGTCGGTGTGCTCGCGGACGCCCTTGACGGTGCTGTTGACCTTGCCGGACTTGTCGGCGGACAGCGGACCCGCGGACTTGTCGCGCTCCTCCTGGAGCGCGGCGGCCAGGTTGGTGGCCTGCCGGGTCATCGTGGTCAGCAGCTGCATGTGCTCCAGCTGCGCGATGTCGTTGAGCGAGTCGTTGATACGGACGCCACCGAGCGTGGTGGCGGCGACGACGGGCAGGGTCAGCAGCGACACCAGTCGCGTGCTGATGCGCCAGTTCTGCATGGCGAGACGGGAACCGGACCCACTGGGGGCCTTCGGTATCGCCACGTCCTGCTCGACCGACCCGGCCTGGGCCTTGACGGGCTTGCCGCGGCCCTTCGCCCTCGCCTTCACCGAAGCGGAGACGTCGGAGCCCGCGCCTTCGACAGCCGGCCCGCGGTTCTGGGCGTGCTGGGGCGAGGAGCCACGGTCGGTCCCGCCGCGGGGCTCCTGGTCAGCCGCGGCTTCCCCTCGGCCCTGGCGGGCCTGGGGAGACCCCTTGCCATCCCTCTTGAATCGTCCCTGCACTAGCGTCGCAACCTCTGGACCAGGCGTCCCGCCGGGCGACCGGTGGGACGGTGTCGAGTCGTGGGGCACTAACGCCCCATGGTGGTCGTCGGTGACCGGCGCGTCTCCCTCTCCTTGCCACCGCGCTCGGCGCTGTGTCGCGCCACCTGCGCGCCGGCTGTTCCCGCGGCGGTCCCGCGAATTCCAGCACAGTGGAGGATCTCCAACAAGGTGCGAGTATCCGGCCGGGGAGTCGGTGACGCCTTGTGACAGACGGGCTACAGGATGTGGGACCGCTTTCGGGAGAAACCGGACTTACACCATGCAAACACGGTGACTGGCAAGGTGTCCCAGTCGCCATGATCAGGAGCGGAATGACGCATTCAGTGGCACAATGTCCGTTTCGCGGCGCGGAGTTGACTGTCCGTTATGCCGGTAATGCCTGGTCGCTGGTGAGCAAACTCACACGGCTGTGGCCATTACTTCCCGGTTCCGTGAGGGATTCGGATGTTTAGCCTTACCCCTTAAAGGGTTGGCGCCGCGGTCGGCGCATGCCACAACCGACATCCCAGGATCGAACCGAGGACCCCGAACCCCGATGAAGACGACGACGATGTTCCGCAACATAGCCAACCCCCGCCGCACCACCCTCGCGCACCTCGAGGACGCCGAGGAGCTGCAGGCGGCCCCGGCCACCCCGGAGCACGCCGTCGAGCTGCCGACGCAGACCGCCAACCCCCGGCGCACGATCCTGATGGACGCCCCCGTGGCCGCCGCCGCGCAGTAGCCCCCGCCAAATGAGGGCGAAGCGCCCCTGCCGACCGCGTTAGCCTGGAGCCGCAGACTCCAGCCAGCGGACATACAGAGGGGCAGACGCAACACGTGCGCATCGCCAGGTTCTCGATCGACGGCAATGTCGCCTTCGGCGCGGTCGAGGGCGATGCCGCCCCCGGCGCCGAAGGCGAGCTCGTCCTCGACATCATCAAGGGCATCCCGTTCGCGGACTTCGAGCTCTCCGGCACGAAGGTCCCGCTGAGCGCGGTGCGCCTGCTGCCGCCCGTGCTCCCGAACAAGGTCGTGGCCGTCGGCCGCAACTACGCGGAGCACGCGGCGGAGCTCGGCAACGAGGTCCCGGACGCCCCCCTCACCTTCTTCAAGCCCTCCACCTCGGTGGTCGGCCCGGGCGACCCGATCATCTACCCCTCCTTCTCCGAGGACCTCCACCACGAGGCGGAGCTCGCCGTGGTCATCGGCCGCATGTGCCGCGAGGTCCCCAGGGAGCGGGTCAAGGACGTCATCCTCGGCTACACCTGCGCCAACGACGTCACCGCGCGCGATGTCCAGCAGCGCGAGAAGCAGTGGGCGCGGGCCAAGGGCTTCGACAGCTCCTGCCCCCTCGGCCCCTGGATCGAGACCGACCTGGACCCGAGCGACCTGACCATTCAGTGCACGGTCAACGGCGAACAGCGCCAGCTCGGCCGCACCAGCGACATGGTCCGCTCCATCGAGGACCTGATCGTCCACATCACCGAGGCCATGACGCTGCTCCCGGGCGACGTCATCCTCACGGGGACCCCGGCCGGCGTCGGGCCCCTCAACGTCGGCGACGAGGTCGCCGTCACCATCGAAGGCATCGGCACTCTCACCAACAAGGTGATCAAGCGTGGCTAACGCGAACTCCCCCCGCGTACGTTTCTGTCCTTCCCCGACCGGCAACCCCCACGTGGGCCTGGTCCGCACCGCCCTCTTCAACTGGGCGTTCGCCCGCCACCACGGCGGTACCTTCGTCTTCCGGATCGAGGACACCGACGCGGCCCGGGACTCCGAGGAGTCGTACGAGCAGCTGCTCGACTCGCTGCGCTGGCTCGGCTTCACCTGGGACGAGGGCCCCGAGGTCGGCGGCCCGCACGCCCCGTACCGGCAGTCCGAGCGCATGGACATCTACCAGGACGTCGCGCGCAGGCTCCTGGACGGCGGCTACGCCTACCACTGCTACTGCACCACCGAGGAGCTCGACGCGCGCCGCGCGGCCGCCCGCGCCGCCGGCAAGCCCTCCGGGTACGACGGCCACTGCCGCGAGCTCACCACCGTGCAGGTCGAGGCGTACCAGGGCGAGCACCGCAGCTCGATCGTCCGCTTCCGGATGCCCGACGAGACCATCACCTTCACGGACCTGGTCCGCGGCGAGCTGTCCTTCACCCCGGAGAACGTGCCGGACTTCGGCATCGTCCGGGCCAACGGCGCCCCGCTGTACACGCTGGTCAACCCGGTGGACGACGCGCTGATGGAGATCACGCACGTCCTGCGCGGCGAGGACCTGCTGTCCTCCACGCCCCGCCAGATCGCCCTGTACAAGGCGCTGATCGAGCTGGGCGTCGCCAAGTTCACCCCCGCCTTCGGGCACCTGCCGTACGTCATGGGCGAGGGCAACAAGAAGCTCTCCAAGCGCGACCCCGAGGCCTCGCTCAACCTGTACCGCGAGCGCGGCTTCCTCCCCGAGGGCCTGCTGAACTACCTCTCGCTCCTCGGCTGGTCCTTCTCCAAGGACCAGGACGTCTTCTCGATCGAGGAGATGGTGTCGAAGTTCGACATCGACGGGGTCAATGCCAACCCGGCCCGCTTCGACCTCAAGAAGGCCGAGTCGATCAACGGCGACCACATCCGCCTGCTGGACCCGAAGGCCTTCGCGGACGCCTGCGCCCCGTGGCTGCGGGCCCCGCACGCCAACTGGGAGCCCGAGGACTTCGACGCCGAGGCCTGGGAGCGCATCGCGCCGTACGCCCAGACCCGGGTGACCGTCCTGTCGGACATCACCGCCAACGTCGACTTCCTGTTCCGCAAGGAGCCGGTCGAGGACCAGGCCTCGTGGGACAAGGCGATGAAGGGCGAGCCCGCGGCCCTGCTGACCACGGCCCGCGAGAACCTCTCCACCGCCGACTGGAACGACCCGGAGGCGCTCAAGCAGGCCGTCCTGACCGCCGGCGAGGCCCACGGCCTCAAGCTCGGCAAGGCCCAGGCCCCCGTCCGCGTGGCCGTGACCGGCCGCACGGTCGGCCTGCCGCTCTTCGAGTCCCTGGAGATCCTGGGCAAGGAGCGCTCCCTCTCCCGCATCGACGCGGCCCTGGCCAAGCTCGCCGCGTAGCAGTCCCGCGCTCCCCCGGCCACCGCTGGGAGGGGCCCCCGCAGGGGGCGGCGGCCGGATCCTCCGGCCGCCGCCCCCTGCGGGCGTTGTACGGCGTCGCCTGCGGCAATGCCGCAGAACGCCCGCGCGGCCACGCGCGCGGGCGTACGCTCGGCCGTATGCCGATCCGTGCCGTGCTGTGGGACATCGACGACACCCTCTTCGACTACACGGGGGCCGACGCCGCCGGGCTCTCCCGGCACCTGGAGGCCGAGCGGATCGCGGAGCGGTACGGGACCCCCGTGCAGGCCCTCGCGCTGTGGCGGGAGATCACCGACCGCAACTGGGCGCGCTTCGCCGCGGGCGAGGGCACCTTCCAGGGGCAGCGGCGTGACCGGGTGCGGGAGTTCCTCGAGCGGCCCGCGATGACCGACGCCGAGGCGGACGCCTGGTTCGACCAGTACGTCGCCCACTACAAGGCCGCCTGGACGGTCTTCCCCGACGTGGTGCCCGTACTCGACGCCCTGGCGGCGGACTACCGGCACGGGGTGCTCACCAACTCCTCCACCGCCAACCAGGACCCCAAGCTGCGCGACCTCGGCCTGCGCGACCGCTTCGAAGTGCTGGTCTGCGCCGTGGAGCTCGGCATCAGCAAGCCCGCGGCCGGCGCCTTCCTCGCCGCGTGCGAGGCGCTGGGGCTGCCGCCCGCCGAGGTGGCGTACGTGGGGGACCAGCCGGAGATCGACGCGCGCGGGGCCCGTGACGCCGGGCTGCTCGCCATCTGGCTCGACCGCGACGGCGGCCGGGGGGACGGACCCGGCGGTGTGCACCGCATCGAGGGCCTTGACCTGCTCCCGGAGCTGCTGACGGCCGATACCCGTTTTGGAGCACGGTCAGGCATCCGGTAATGTTCTTTCTGCGCCGCCGGAGCGGGCCGAAAGGCCGGACGGAGGCGCCACTCGAAAGAAAACCCCACAGGGGGTTGACTTTTGGTGGGGTATAGTGTAATTGGCAACACGAGGGTTTCTGGTTCCCTTATTCTAGGTTCGAGTCCTGGTACCCCAGCGCAGTGCAGTAGTGACGCAGTGCTTTGCCCCCGTTGTGTAGCGGCCTAGCACGCCGCCCTCTCAAGGCGGTAGCGCCGGTTCGAATCCGGTCGGGGGTACAGATCCTTCCCGTGAGGTGTCCTGGGTAGCTCCCGTACGTCTTGATGCAGGATCGCTAGGGCCCCCGTTGTGTAGCGGCCTAGCACGCCGCCCTCTCAAGGCGGTAGCGCCGGTTCGAATCCGGTCGGGGGTACTGTTGGTCTGGTATAGACCACTTTGGGCTATGGTGTAATTGGCAACACGAAGGTTTCTGGTTCCTTTGTTCTAGGTTCGAGTCCTGGTAGCCCAGCGCAATGCAGTGAAAGCTGCAAGGCATGCCCCCGTTGTGTAGCGGCCTAGCACGCCGCCCTCTCAAGGCGGTAGCGCCGGTTCGAATCCGGTCGGGGGTACGCACAGAAGAGGCCCTCCGCGTTCATCGCGGAGGGCCTCTTCGTTGTGTCCGCACGCCTCGTAAGTGCGGGCCCGGAGGCGCGTGTTCGGACGTGTGCGGCGTCGTACGCGCCCCCGGGCCCGGGGGTGGGTGAGGTGGAAGAGGGAGAAGGTCAGCTGGAGCGGCGCAGGGCCTCCGTGAGGCGGGCGGCCGCGTCGATGACGGCCTGGGCGTGCATCCGGCCCGGGTGGCGGGTCAGGCGCTCGATCGGCCCGGAGACCGACACCGAGGCCACCACGCGGTTCGAGGGCCCGCGCACCGGCGCGGAGACGGAGGCCACGCCGGGCTCCCGCTCGCCGATCGACTGCGCCCAGCCTCGGCGGCGTACGCCCGAGAGCGCCGTCGCCGTGAAGCGCGCGCCCTGCAGGCCGCGGTGGAGCCGCTCGGGCTCCTCCCAGGCCATCAGGATCTGCGCGGCGGAGCCCGCCTTCATCGGCAGGGTCGAGCCCACCGGGACGGTGTCGCGCAGGCCCGACAGCCGCTCCGCGGCCGCGACGCAGATGCGCATGTCTCCCTGACGGCGGTAGAGCTGCGCGCTCTCGCCCGTCACGTCACGGAGGTGGGTCAGTACCGGTCCCGCCGTGGCCAGCAGGCGGTCCTCGCCGGCCGCGGCGGCGAGCTCCGCCAGCCGCGGGCCGAGGATGAACCGGCCCTGCATGTCCCTCGCCACCATCCGGTGGTGTTCCAGTGCCACGGCAAGGCGATGTGCCGTGGGTCGTGCGAGCCCTGTCGCCGCGACCAGCCCGGCGAGGGTGGCCGGACCGGACTCCAGTGCGCTCAGTACCAGAGCTGCCTTGTCGAGAACGCCGACGCCGCTAGAGTTGTCCATGAAACGATATTCACGTCTCACACTGTGAAACGCAAGTTCAATTTTTCCAAGAACCAGCGAGTCTGTATGTGCGGGTCCACGAACCACTGGGTCCGAGCCGTCGTCCGGGACGTGGGGTACGGGCGATCAGGCGCACGAGATCTCTATGAAGCGCCGGCACAACCGGCCGGCCGGAGGGAAAGCGATGGGTAGGACACTCGCGGAGAAGGTCTGGGACGACCATGTCGTCCGGCGCGCCGAAGGTGAGCCCGACCTCCTCTTCATCGATCTGCACCTGCTGCACGAGGTGACCAGCCCCCAGGCCTTCGAAGGCCTGCGCCAGGCCGGCCGCAAGGTCCGACGCCTCGACCTCACCATCGCGACCGAGGACCACAACACCCCCACCCTGGACATCGACAAGCCGATCGCGGACCCGGTCTCCCGGGCCCAGCTGGAGACGCTGCGCAAGAACTGCTCCGAGTTCGGCGTGCGGCTGCACTCGCTCGGTGACGTCGAGCAGGGCGTCGTCCACGTCGTGGGACCGCAGCTGGGCCTGACCCAGCCCGGCACCACCGTGGTCTGCGGTGACTCGCACACCTCCACGCACGGCGCCTTCGGCGCGCTGGCCTTCGGCATCGGCACCAGCCAGGTCGAGCACGTGCTGGCCACCCAGACCCTGCCGCTGGCCCGCCCCAAGACGATGGCGATCACCGTCACCGGCGCGCTGGCCGAGGGCGTCACCGCGAAGGACCTGATCCTGGCGATCATCGCCAAGATCGGCACCGGCGGCGGCCAGGGGTACATCCTGGAATACCGCGGCGAGGCCATCGAGCAGCTGTCGATGGAAGCCCGCATGACCATCTGCAACATGTCGATCGAGGCCGGCGCCCGCGCGGGCATGATCGCCCCCGACCAGACCACCTTCGACTACCTGCGGGGCCGTGACCACGCCCCGGTGGGCGAGGACTGGGACGCGGCGGTCGCCTACTGGAAGACCCTGCGCACGGACGACGACGCGGTCTTCGACGCGGAGGTCGTCATCGACGGCACCACGCTGTCCCCGTTCGTCACCTGGGGCACCAATCCGGGCCAGGGCGCGCCGCTGTCGGCCAGTGTCCCCGACCCGGCTTCGTACGAGGACGCTTCGGAGCGCCACGCTGCCGAAAAGGCCCTGGAATACATGGGGTTGACCGCCGGGCAGCCGCTGCGCGACATCAAGGTCGACACCGTCTTCGTAGGTTCCTGCACCAATGGCCGCATCGAGGACCTGCGCGCCGTCGCCGGGATCATCGAGGGCCGCAAAGTCGCCGACGGCGTACGGATGCTGGTCGTCCCCGGCTCGGTCCGGGTCGCCCTGCAGGCCGTGGAAGAGGGCCTGGACAAGGTCTTCAAGGAGGCCGGCGCCGAATGGCGGCACGCGGGCTGTTCGATGTGTCTGGGCATGAACCCCGACCAACTGGCCCCCGGTGAGCGTTCCGCGTCCACCTCCAACCGCAACTTCGAGGGCCGGCAGGGCAAGGGCGGGCGCACCCACCTGGTCTCCCCGCAGGTGGCCGCCGCCACCGCGGTACTGGGCCACTTGGCCTCTCCCCCCGACCTGTCCGACGCCCCCGCGACCGCCGGAGTCTGAGAACCATGGAAGCCTTCACCACCCACACCGGCCGGGCCGTCCCGCTGCGCCGCAGCAACGTCGACACCGACCAGATCATCCCCGCCCACTGGCTGAAGAAGATCACCCGTGACGGGTTCGAGGACGGGCTCTTCGAGGCCTGGCGCAAGGACCCGGAGTTCGTCACCAACCGTCCGGAGCGGGCCGGGGCGACCGTGCTGGTCGCCGGCCCCGACTTCGGCACCGGTTCCTCGCGCGAACACGCCGTATGGGCCCTGCAGAACTTCGGCTTCAAGACGGTCATCTCCTCCCGCTTCGCCGACATCTTCCGCGGGAACTCGCTGAAGAACGGCCTGCTGACCGTCGTTCTGCCCCAGGAGACCGTCGAACGGCTGTGGCAGCTGACCGAGGCCGACCCCACCGCCGAGGTCACCGTCGACCTGGTCGACCGCCAGGTGCGAGCCGAGGGCATCGAGGCGGAGTTCGAACTCGACGACAACGCCCGCTGGAGGCTGCTGGAGGGTCTGGACGACATCTCCCTCACCCTTCAGAACGAAGCAGACATCGCCACGTACGAAAGTGCCCGCCCGGCTTTCAAGCCGCGCACGATTCAGGCCTGATTCCAGCCTGATCAGGGCTTATTCACCTTCGGGTGATCACGTCCACGACACTGTGCCCTCCACCGTCCGGTGGGGGGCACAGCTGTGTGTTGAGGCCCCGTGAGGCGACAACTCGCCCCAGATGGCACAATCTGTGCATGGAACGCGACAGTCAACTTGAGCTCTACGAACGTGTCGCGGACCGGCTGAAAGAAGCACACACACGGGTGCGCTCACTGCAAGTCCCGGAGGGCGTAAGGATGGCGCTGTCCCGGAAGCTGTTGGTCGTCACGGCCGCGGCGAAGCACGATCTCGCCGATGCGGCAAGGCGCCTGGACAGGTTGATGAAGGACCTTGACGAGGGTCGATTCCCTGAAGGCGACTGATGCGAAGGAACTCCGTAACGTCCTCCGGCGTTGCGGCACTAGGGTGATTAGCCCGTTTCGTGTTTGATTTGCGGTATATATCCGCCTAACGTGCGAAATAAGCTTGAACACATTCGTTCTGGCGAAGTCTCCGAAGGGGAAGACGTTGAACAAGGCGCAGCTCGTAGAAGCGATTGCCGACAAGGTGGGCGGCCGCCAGCAGGCCGCGGACGCTGTCGACGCGGTACTGGACGCGATCGTCCGCGCTACCGTCGCGGGCGACCGGGTCTCGGTCACGGGCTTCGGCTCGTTCGAGAAGGTCGACCGTCCGGCCCGTTACGCCCGCAACCCGCAGACCGGAGAACGCGTCCGGGTCAAGAAGACCTCGGTGCCCCGCTTCCGTGCGGGCCAGGGGTTCAAGGACCTGGTCAGCGGCACCAAGAAGCTGCCCAAGGGCGGCGAGGTCTCGGTGAAGAAGGCGCCCAAGGGCAGCCTCACCGGCGGCGCCTCCGCGACGGTCAAGAAGGCCGCCGCGAAGAAGGCCACCACCGCCAAGAAGGCGGCGGCAAAGACCACGGTCGCAAAGAAGACCACGGCCAAGAAGGCCACCGCCACGGCCAAGAAGACGGCGGTGAAGAGCACCGCCACGGCCAAGAAGGCCACCGCCACGGCGAAGAAGACCACGGCCGCCAAGAAGGCCACGCCCACGGCGAAGAAGACCACCGCCACCGCGAAGAAGACCGCGCCGGCCGCCAAGAAGGCCACGGCGGCCACGAAGGCGCCCGCCAAGAAGACGGCGACGCGCAAGGCCACCGCGAAGAAGACCACCGCCCGCAAGAAGTAGGGGCGCGAGTCACACACGCTCGGGCCGGTTTCCCCTCCGCGGGGAAACCGGCCCGCGGTGCGTTCTCTCAGAAGGTCTGCAGCGTGACCAGGGTGATCCGCAGGGCCGCGCCCTCGCCGTCCGTCTCGATCCGGACCCGCTGCCCGGGCCGCAGCAGCCGCAGGCCGCCCGCGTCGAAGGCCGGGGCCTCGAAGGGCACCGGGGTGCCGTCGTCCAGCAGCACGCTGCCGCTGCGGGTCTGGGAGTCGTACGTGTACGCGGTCGCCTGCATACCGGCACTGTATCGGGCCGTGTGGGGCCCCACCCCGAGGGCGAGCGCCGTCCGCAGATCCTGTGCCGTGTCCACGTCCCGGCGCACGCTGTCCACGCCCGACAGGGCGATTTCCACCGCTCCCGAAGCCGAATGCCGGGCCCGCGAGCGCCCACCGAACGCGGGTGCCAATTCCACGTCCGGAGCAGCGGAAAGCAAGGTCGTCCCGATTCCGGCCGCATCCGCCAGAAATGCCCGGGGAAATACCGCGGCGCTTTCGAGCACGCGTTGCAATTCGGGCGGACGCAGAGCCGGCAGATCGGCGTTCATCGCGGCCACCGCAGCCCCCGGCCGGCCGGCCCGTATCGCCCGCGCCCCGTGGGCCAGCGCCGCGTTGAGCCCGGCCCCCGGGCTGTCCGCGACGATCCGCGCCCCCAGCCGGGACAGTTCCCCGGAGGCCACGGAGTCGTCCGTGACGACCACCACATCCGCGACCGCCGCGCAGGCCAGCGCCCCCGCCACGGTGTCCTGGGCGAAGGCGAGGGCGAGCCCCGGACGGGAGGCGCCCACCGCGGCCGCCAGACGGCTCTTGGCCGCCGCCAGAGGCTTCAGCGGGACCACCAGGCTCCAGACGGCGTTCGTGACCCACCCCTTCCCTCCGGTGCGCGGCGGCACATGCCCCGTCCGTGGTCAGGTCATGGCCGGGTCGCGTGTCGGCCCATTGTCACCTCCGCCGGGCGACCCGGGACTCCGCTCACGCGAGCGGGGCGTACGGTGTTCTCGACAGAGACCGGGCCTGGGGCGACACTTGTCCGGCTGACGAGGTGCCCAAGCTCCCCCGCCACCGCCGGGAGGTACCCGAACCGGTCAAAGAGGAAGGTGTCCGTGTGTCCCGCCGCAGAATCGGCTTCTGGTACCGCCTGGCTGCGGTCATCGCAAAACCGCCGCTGGTAGTGCTCTTCAAGCGGGACTGGCGGGGAATGGAGCACATTCCGGCCGAGGGCGGCTTTATCACCGCCGTCAATCACAACTCGTATCTGGACCCGCTCTCCTACGCGCACTTCCAGTACAACACCGGCCGAGTACCCCGATTGCTCGCCAAGGCGGGCCTCTTCAAGGTCCCGATTGTCGGCGCGATCCTGCACGGATCGGGACAGATCCCGGTCTACCGTGAGAGCACCAACGCCCTGGACGCATTCCGGGCCGCGGTGGACGCGATCGAGCGCGGCGAATGCGTGGCCTTTTACCCGGAGGGCACCCTCACCCGCGATCCCGACATGTGGCCGATGGCCGGCAAGACCGGCGCCGCCCGGGTCGCGCTGATCACCAAGGCACCCGTCATCCCGGTGGCCCAGTGGGGCGCGAACCTCGCGATGCCGCCCTACGCCCGGGAGGACAGGCTCCGGCTCTTCCCGCGCAAGACCCTCCAGGTGCTCGCGGGACCGCCCGTCGACCTCTCCGCCTTCTACGACCGGGAACCCACCCCGGACGTGCTCAAGGAGGCCACCGAGGTCATCATGGCGGCCATCACCGCACTGCTGGAGGACGTGCGCGGCGAGACCGCGCCCGAGCAGCCGTACGACCATCGCAAGGCCAGGGCGGAACAGCGGCGCAAGGCCGCGGGGGAGGGCAAGAAGTGACACGTCCCGTGAAGGCAGCCGTCTACGGAACGGGCTCCTGGGGCACGGCCTTCGGCATGGTGCTCGCCGACGCCGGCTGCGAGGTGACCCTCTGGGGCCGCCGCCGGGAGCTGGCCGACGCCATCAACACCGGCCGGACCAACCCGGACTACCTGCCGGGGATCGAACTCCCCGAGAACCTCCGCGCCACCACCGACCCGGCCGAGGCCGCCCGCGGCGCCGACTTCACCGTCCTCGCCGTCCCCTCCCAGACGCTGCGCGGCAACCTCGCCGAATGGGCCCCGCTGCTCGCCCCCGACACCGTGCTCGTCTCCCTGATGAAGGGCATCGAACTCGGCACCGCCAAGCGGATGAGCGAGGTCATCGAGGAGGTGGGCAAGGTCCCCGCCGAGCGCGTCGCCGTGGTCACCGGCCCCAACCTGGCCCGCGAGATCGCCGCCCGCCAGCCCGCCGCCTCCGTGGTCGCCTGCGTGGACGTGGCCGTGGCCCAGCGCCTCCAGGCCGCCTGCCACACCCCGTACTTCCGCCCGTACACCAACACCGACGTCGTCGGCTGCGAGCTCGGCGGCGCCGTCAAGAACGTCATCGGCCTCGCCGTCGGCATCGCGGACGGCATGGGACTGGGCGACAACACCAAGGGCTCGCTCATCACCCGCGGTCTCGCCGAAACCACCCGCCTGGGCCTGGCGATGGGCGCCGACCCCCTCACCTTCTCCGGCCTCGCCGGACTCGGCGACCTCGTCGCCACCTGCTCCTCGCCGCTCTCCCGGAACCACACCTTCGGCACCAACCTCGGCCGGGGGATGACCCTGGAGGAGACCATCGCGGTCACCAAGCAGACCGCCGAGGGCGTCAAGTCCTGCCAGTCCGTGGCCGATCTGGCCCACCGGCACGGCGTCGACATGCCGATCACCGAGACGGTCGTCGACATCGTCCACCACGGCAAGCCGACCCTGGTCGCGCTCAAGGAACTGATGGGACGCAGCGCCAAACCGGAACGCCGCTGACTCCTTTCCGGACGTCCGAGCGGGTACCCTCGTGGCGATATGAGCAGCGAGAACCTCCCCCAGACCCCTGAGCAGCAGGGCCGCAAGCCCCGCGTGGCCGTCGTGTTCGGCGGCCGCAGCTCGGAACACGCCATCTCGGTCGTCACGGCGGGCGCGGTGCTGCGCTCCATCGACCGCTCCAAGTACGAGGTGCTGCCCATCGGCATCACCACGGACGGCCGGTGGGCACTGACCGCCGACGAGCCCTCGCGGATGGCCATCGCCGACCGCAAGCTGCCGAGCGTCTCGGACCTCGCCGACTCCGAGGACGGCGCCGTCGTGCTCTCGGTCGACCCCGCCAGCCGCGAGGTCGTCTACACCGAGCCCGGCGCCGTCCCCAAGGCCCTGGGCGAGGTGGACGTGGTCTTCCCCGTCCTGCACGGCCCGTACGGCGAGGACGGCACCCTCCAGGGCCTCCTGGAGCTCTCCGGGGTCCCGTACGTCGGCTCGGGCGTCCTCGCCTCGGCCGTCGGCCAGGACAAGGACTACATGAAGCGGGTGTTCACCTCCTTCGGGCTGCGCGTCGGCCCGTACGTGACCATCCGCCCCCGCGAGTGGACCGCCGACCGCGACGCCGCCCGCGGCCGCATCCTGGACTTCGCCGCCGAGCACGGCTGGCCGCTGTTCATCAAGCCCGCCCGCGCCGGCTCCTCCATCGGCATCACCAAGGTCGACGACGCCTCCGGCCTGGACGCCGCGATCCGCGAGGCCCAGCTCCACGACCCGAAGATCATCGTGGAGGCGCTGCTGCGCGGCCGCGAGATCGAGTGCGGGGTGCTGGAGTTCGAGGACGGCCCGCGCGCGAGCGCGCCCGCCGAGATCCCGCCGGTCTCCAGCCACGACTTCTACGACTTCGAGGCGAAGTACATCGACTCCGCCTCCGGGATCGTGCCCGCCCCGCTCACCCCGGAGCAGACCGCCGAGGTGCAGCGGCTCGCGATCGAGGCCTTCGAGGCCGCGTCCTGCGAGGGCCTGGTGCGCGCCGACTTCTTCCTCACCGAGGACGGCACCTTCGTCATCAACGAGATCAACACGATGCCGGGCTTCACCCCGATCTCCATGTACCCGCGGATGTGGCAGGAGTCGGGCATCGAGTACCAGGAACTCGTCGACCTCCTGATCCAGGCCGCCCTGCGCCGCTCCACCGGGCTGCGCTAGCCGCACGGGCTCCGTACCGCCGACCGCCCGCCGGCCAGCCCTTACGGGGCCGGCCGGCGGGCGGTCGGTGTGAGAGGCCGGCGGCCTCGGGCCTCAGTACGACGAGATTCCCTCGGGCACGGTCGCGGCCACGGCCGTGGAGAGTCCGACGAGCATGCCCGCGTCCGTGGCATGCTCCTTGTCGACCACGACCTCCGTGTACGCCATCCGCATCCCGGTGGTGAACCGGAAGCCCCCGTCGTCGAGCTTCTCCAGCAGCCAGGCGACCCCGTTCACGTGGACGCCCTCCTGCTCCGGATCGGCCATCGCGTGGGGTTTGGGGATACCGCACCGCAGTACGATCGCCGAGCCGCCCCACGCGGCGGTCAGCGCGGACTCCGGTTCGGTCCTGGTCCGCGCCAGGCCGGCCACCGTCTGCGGGAGCTCCGCGTGCAGCGCCGCACAGAGCCCCGCGACCTTGGCCGGCGGCGTGGGCGGCGGGTCCACCCGGGCCTCGGAACCGCCCGGAGAGCACGCCGCGACGGCCACGAGGGCCAGCGCGGCGGGCACGGCCGACGCAATGCGGACACGGAGGGGCCGGTGGTGGAGGGACATCACCGGCCAAGAGTAGACGGGGGCTACAGATGGACCACCGGGCAGGTCAGGGTGCGGGTGATCCCCTCCACCTGCTGGACCTTGGCCACGACCATGCGGCCGAGCTCGTCCACGGTGTCGGCCTGGGCGCGCACGATCACGTCGTACGGACCCGTCACGTCCTCTGCCTGGATCACCCCCGGGATCTGGCCGATGGACTCGGCGACGAACGACGCCTTGCCCACCTCGGTCTGGATAAGGATGTACGCCTGTACCACGGAACCTCCAGGGCGGCCACGAGGATCATTTCCCCTAACCTTCGGGTGGGCCCCACACGATCGAAAGGGCCGGGGGAAGAAGGGACGCCACGGTACCGCGTCGCCGCGCGCCACGGGGAGACCCGCGAGCCCGGCGCCACGCACGGCGGGGCGTACGGAGAGCTGAAGTTGACGTATCTGTTGACGGTACCCAGAGCTGTGAGGGCTCGCGACCGCAAGCGGACTGGGCAAGAAGGGGCACAGCGATGAAGGGCACTGTGGGCGAGCTGGGGGAGTTCGGGCTCATTCGTGAGCTCACCTCACGGCTCACCACCACCCCGGCGGTCCGGCTCGGACCGGGCGACGACGCCGCGGTGGTGTCGGCGCCGGACCGGCGGGTCGTGGCGAGCACCGACATCCTGCTGGAAGGAAGGCACTTCCGGCGCGACTGGTCGACCGCCTACGACGTCGGGCGCAAGGCCGCCGCGCAGAACCTCGCCGACATCGCCGCGATGGGCGCGGTGCCGACCGCGCTGCTCCTCGGCCTCGTCGTACCGGCCGAACTCCCGGTCACCTGGCCCACCGAGCTGATGGACGGCATCCGCGACGAGTGCCAGGTGGCGGGCGCGGCCGTGGTCGGCGGGGACGTCGTACGCGGCGACACCATCACCGTCGCCATCACCGCCCTCGGCGACCTGCGCAACCACGAGCCCGTGCTGCGCTCCGGCGCCCAGCCCGGTGACGTCGTGGCGGTCACGGGCTGGCTCGGCTGGTCCGCCGCCGGATTCGCGGTCCTCTCGCGCGGCTTCCGCTCCCCGCGGGCCTTCGTCGAGGCGCACCGGCGCCCCGAGCCGCCGTACCACGCGGGCCCCGCCGCCGCCGGGCTCGGCGCCACCGCCATGACCGACGTCAGTGACGGGCTGATCGCCGACCTCGGGCACATCGCCGAGGCCAGCAAGGTACGGATCGACCTGCGCTCGGGGGCCGTCGACATCCCGACGCAGATGCACGACATCGGCCAGGCCGTCGGCGTGGACCCGCTGCAATGGGTGCTCACCGGGGGAGAGGACCACGCCATCGTGGCCACCTTCCCTCCCGACGTGAAGCTCCCGGCCCGCTGGAAGGTCATCGGCGAGGTGCTGAACCGCTCCGCGCTGCCCCAGGTCACCGTGGACGGCGCGCCGTGGACCAGCACCGGCGGCTGGGACCACTTCGGGGTCGACCCGGCCGGCGAGGACAGCGCCCTGTGAGCACCGCCCCGCCGCTGTGCCTGACCGTCGCCGGATCCGACTCCGGCGGCGGCGCCGGCATCCAGGCCGACCTCAAGACCATGCTGGCGCTCGGCGTGCACGGCATGAGCGTGGTGACCGCGGTGACCGCGCAGAACTCGCTCGGGGTCCGGGGAGCCTGGGAGCTGCCCGCCGAGGCCGTCACGGCCCAGTACCGGGCCGTCGTGGACGACATCGGCGTCCAGGCCGTCAAGACCGGGATGCTCTCCTCCGCCGTGATCGTGGAGACGGTGGCCGCCCTGCTGGCCGGCACCCCCGCCCCGGCCGTCGTGGACCCCGTGGGGGTCTCCAAGCACGGTGACGCGCTGCTCGCCGCCTCGGCGCTGGACGCCGTACGCAAGGAGCTGCTCCCGCGCGCCACCGTGGCCACGCCCAACCTCGACGAGGTGGCGCGGCTCACGGGCGTGCTGGTGGAGAGCGAGGACGACATGCGGCGGGCCGCCGACGCGATCCTCGGCTACGGGCCGCGGTGGGCGCTGATCAAGGGCGGGCACCTGGCGGCGCACGGGGGCGAGGCCGTGGACCTGCTGACGGACGGGACCGAGGAGCGGTGGCTGCGGGCCCCCCGGCTCGACAACCGGCACACCCACGGCACGGGCTGCACGCTCGCCAGTGCGGTCGCGGCGGGCCTCGCCAGGGGCCTGGCCGTCCCGGCGGCGGTCACGGCCGCCAAGGAGTACGTCACGGGCGCCATCGCCGCCGGCTTCCCGCTCGGCGGCGGCATCGGCCCGGTGGATCACGCCTGGCAGTGGCACTGAGCCTGCCGCCGGGCCCTACCGCCTGGGCGCCGCCTGCCCTTCCGGCCCCGCCCTGCCGGGGCCGGGAAAGGCAAAAGACCGGTTCACCAGAGGTGAACCGGTCTTCCTGGCAACCGGAAAGGGCTGCGCTACGACGGGAGGCGTCAGCGCGAGACCTTGCCGGCCTTGATGCACGAGGTGCAGGCGTTGAGGCGCTTCGGCGTCCCATTGACCACGGCACGGACGCGCTGGATGTTCGGGTTCCAGCGACGCGAGGTGCGGCGGTGCGAGTGGGAGATGCTGTTGCCGAAGCTCGGCCCCTTGGCGCAAACGTCGCAGTTGGCAGCCACAGGTCACTCCAAAGACTTCAGATGCAATTACAGTGAACCCGGCGCACCGGAATCAGAGGTCTGAAGTGGTTTGCCGGGGGGATTGGCCCGACTCTCGTCGGGCAACCGGAGCAGCATACAACGACTGCGTCCGTCCAAGAAAACTACCATGACCGCCGCTGCCCCTGCCCCGAGGGCCGGACGCCCGGGCAGTCCTTGGTTACCCTGCGGTGAACCCTGGCCCGCACAAGGAGGAACGCCCGGTGCCGCACGAGCCGCAGCCGCAGACCCTCGACGCCGAAGCGGTGCGCACCTGGAGCTCGCTGGCCCTGGCCGCACTGGGCCGGGCCCGCGAGGACATCGACGCGATCAACGTCTATCCGGTGGCCGACGCGGACACCGGGACCAACCTCTACCTCACCGCCGAGTCGGCCGACCGCGCCCTCGACGAGGCCTTCGGGAAAGCGCCCGAGAGCGCCCCGGGCGTGATCGACGCCACGTCGCGGACCTCCCTGGCCCAGGCCGTACGGGCCTACGCGTACGGGGCGCTCGTCGGAGCCCGCGGGAACTCCGGGACCATCCTGGCGCAGCTGCTGCGCGGGGTGGCCGACGTACTCGGCGACGAACCCGGCCAGCGGGGGCCCGGCCGGCTGCTGGCCCAGGCGCTGACCCGGGCCGCGGAGGAGGCGTACGGGGCGGTCGCGCACCCCGTGGAGGGCACCATGCTCACCGTCGCGGCGGCGGCCGCGCGCGCCGGCGAGGCGGCCGGGAGCGCGGCCGCAAGCGCCGCCGACGTGGCCCGCGCCGCCTACGACGGAGCCCGCGCCGCCCTGGCCGAGACCCCCGGGCAGCTGGCCGCGCTGAGCCGGGCCGGCGTGGTCGACGCCGGGGGCTGCGGGCTGGTCGCCGTACTCGGGGCCCTGTGGCAGGCCCTCTCCGGCCAGGAGCCGGCCCCCGAGCCGGTGCGCGGCCGGGCCGTGCCCGTACCGCAGACCCCGGAGCCCTGCGCGCAGGAGGAGGCCGGGCCGGCGTACGAGGTGATCTACCTGCTGGAGGCCTCCGAGGCGGCGGTCGGGGAGCTGCGCGAACGGCTCGACGGACTCGGCGACTCCCTGGTCGTGGTCGGCGGCGAAGGGCTGTGGAACGTCCACGTCCACGTCGACGACCCGGGCGCGGCCGTGGAAGCCGGGGTCGTCGCCGGCCGGCCGTACCGGATACGCATCACGCACTTCGGCGACGAGCGGCGCCGGGCCCGGGGCGCACGCGCCCAGCGGGCCGTGGTCGCCGTCGTCCCCGGCGAGGGGCTGGCGGGTCTGTGCGCGGAGGCGGGCGCGACGCCCGTGCTCGTGCGCCCCGGGGAGGCCCCGGCCGTCGCCGACCTGGTCGATGCCATCCGCCGCGCGCACGCCCGCGAGGTGGTCCTGCTGCCGGGCGGCGCCGAACTGCGCGCGATCGCGGCCGCGGCGGCCGAACGGGCCCGCGCCGACGGCGTGCGCGTGGCGGTCATCCCCACCCGGTCCGCGGTGCAGGGCCTGGCCGCCCTCGCCGTGCACGACCCGGAGGGCAGCTTCGACGAGGACGTGGTCGCCATGACCGCGGCGGCCGGCGCCACCCGGTACGGGGAACTCGCCGTCGCCGAACGGCAGTCCTTCACCTCGGCCGGCATCTGCCAGGCCGGCGACGTGCTCGGCCTCATCGACGGCGACGTCGCCGTCATCGGCCCGAGCCTGGCCGAGACCGCCGTGGCCGTCCTGGAGCGGATGCTGGGCTCCGGCGGCGAACTCGTCACCCTCGTACTGGGACCCGAGGTGCCGGACACCCTCGCCGAGCACCTGGAGGCCCACGTCCAGCACGGGCACCTGGCCGTGGACACGGTCACCTACCGCGGCGGGCGGTACTCGGCGCCGCTCCTCATCGGGGTGGAGTAGCCGGCTTGTCGGCGGCATGGTGTGCAATGGAACACGTGCCCGCGCTCGACGAAGACCTCAAGAAGACGCTCGGTCCCGCCACCGCCAAGGTGCTGGCCGAGCAGCTCGGCCTGCACACGGCCCTGGACCTGCTCCACCACTACCCGCGGCGGTACGCCGAGCGCGGCGAGCTGACCTCGCTGGCCGAGCTCGCCGACCAGATCGACGAGCACGTGACCGTCGTCGCGCAGGTCGCCGACGCCCGCGTCCTGACCTTCAACGGGGGCCGCGGCAAACGCCTCGAGGTGACCATCACCGACGGCAACGGCCGGCTCCAGCTGGTCTTCTTCGGCGCGGGCGTGCACAAGCCGCACAAGGACCTGCTGCCCGGCACCCGCGCGATGTTCGCGGGCAAGGTCTCCAAGTTCAATCACAAGCTCCAGCTGGCGCACCCCGCCTACGAGCCGCTCGGCGCGGACGCCTCCGACCGGGACGCGGCCACCGCCTTCGCGAACCAGCTCATCCCGATCTACCCGGCCTGCTCGAAGCTGGAGTCCTGGAAGATCGCCAAGTGCGTGGACGCGGTGCTGCCCGGCGCCCGGGAGGCCGTGGACCCGCTGCCGCCCGCGCTGCGCGAGGGCCGCGGCCTGGTCCCCCTGACCGAGGCCCTGCTGAAGATCCACCGGCCGGCCACCAAGGCCGACATCGACGACGCCCGCCAGCGGCTGAAGTGGGACGAGGCCTTCGTCCTCCAGGTCGCCCTGGCCCGCCGCCGCCACGCCGACTCCCAGCTGCCGGCCGTGCCCCGGCGCCCCGTCCCGGGAGGACTGCTCGACTCCTTCGACGCCAAGCTCCCCTTCACGCTCACCGAAGGCCAGCGGGGCGTCTCCAAGGAGATCTTCGACGACCTGGCCACCAGCCACCCCATGCACCGCCTGCTCCAGGGCGAGGTCGGCTCCGGGAAGACCCTGGTGGCGCTGCGGGCGATGCTCGCCGTCGTGGACTGCGGCGGGCAGGCCGCGATGCTCGCGCCCACCGAGGTGCTCGCCCAGCAGCACCACCGCTCCATCACCGAGATGATGGGCGAGCTGGCGGAGGGGGGCATGCTCGGCGGATCGGACCAGGGCACCAAGGTGGTGCTGCTCACCGGGTCCATGGGTATGCCGGCGCGCCGCCAGGCCCTGCTCGACCTGGTCACCGGCGAGGCCGGCATCGTGATCGGCACGCACGCGCTGATCGAGGACAAGGTCCAGTTCCACGACCTCGGCCTGGTGGTCGTCGACGAACAGCACCGCTTCGGCGTGGAGCAGCGCGACGCGCTTCGGTCGAAGGGGAAGCAGCCCCCGCACCTGCTGGTCATGACGGCGACCCCGATCCCGCGCACCGTCGCCATGACCGTCTTCGGCGACCTGGAGACCTCCGTCCTCGACCAGCTGCCCGCCGGGCGCTCGCCGATCGCCACCCACGTGGTGCCCGCCAAGGACAAGCCGCACTTCCTCACCCGGGCCTGGGAGCGGGTCCGCGAGGAGGTGGAGAAGGGCCACCAGGCCTATGTGGTCTGCCCGCGGATCGGCGACGAGGAGGAGCCGAAGAAGAAGGCCTCGGCGAAGGCCTCTCCCGAGGACGACGCCGAGAAGCGGCCGCCGCTCGCCGTCCTGGACATCGCCGAGCAGCTCACCCGCGGCCCGCTGGCCGGGCTGAGCGTCGAGGTGCTGCACGGGCGGATGGACCCTGCCGACAAGGACGACGTGATGCGCCGCTTCGCCGCGGGCGAGGTCAAGGTGCTGGTCGCCACCACGGTCATCGAGGTCGGGGTGAACGTGCCGAACTCCACCGCCATGGTGATCATGGACGCGGACCGCTTCGGCGTCTCCCAGCTCCACCAGCTCCGCGGCCGCGTCGGCCGGGGCTCCGCGCCCGGCCTGTGCCTGCTGGTCAGCGAGATGCACGAGGCGAGCCCGGCCCGGGCCCGGCTGGCCGCCGTCGCCGCCACCCTCGACGGCTTCGAGCTCTCCCGCATCGACCTGGAGCAGCGCCGCGAGGGCGACGTCCTCGGCCAGGCCCAGTCGGGCGTGCGCTCCAGCCTGCGGATGCTGGCCGTCATCGAGGACGAGGAGGTCATCGCCCAGGCCCGGGAGGAGGCCACCCGCGTGGTCGCGCAGGACCCGGAACTGGAGCGGCTGCCGGGCCTGCGGACCGCGCTGGACGCCCTGCTGGACACCGAGCGGGAGCAGTACCTCGAGAAGGGCTGACAATAGGGGGGCCCACTCCGTCCGCAGACCGAAGGACCCTATCGATGACCCGCGTGATCGCCGGCAGCGCCGGCGGGCGACGGCTGGCCGTGCCCCCGGGCACCGGTACCCGGCCGACCTCCGACCGGATGCGCGAAGGCCTCTTCTCCACGTGGGAGTCGCTGCACGGCGTCCAAGCGGCCCGGGTGCTCGACCTCTACGCCGGCTCCGGCGCCGTCGGCCTGGAGGCCCTCTCCCGCGGCGCGGGCCACGCCCTGCTGGTCGAGACCGACCCCAAGGCCGCCAAGTCCATCCGGGACAACATCAAGGCGGTGGGCCTGCCCGGCGCCGAATTCCGGGCGGGCAAGGCCGAGCAGGTCATCGCGGGGAAGGCGGGCGGGGAACCGTACGACATCGTCTTCCTGGACCCCCCGTACGCCGTCACCCACGACGATCTTCGGGAGATCCTGCTCACACTCCGGTCCAATGGCTGGCTCACGCAGGACGCGCTCGTCACCGTGGAACGCAGCACGAGGGGCGGCGCCTTCCCGTGGCCCGAGGGCTTCGAGCCGCTCCGGTCCCGGAAGTACGGCGAGGGCACCCTTTGGTACGGTCGCGCCGCCTTCACCAGCGAAGACTCATGAACGAGGGAGTTCAGTTGCGCCGCGCCGTCTGTCCGGGATCCTTCGATCCCATCACCAACGGACACCTCGACATCATCGGACGTGCCTCCAGGCTGTACGACGTCGTGCACGTCGCCGTGATGATCAACCAGTCGAAGCAGGGCCTGTTCACCGTCGAGGAGCGGATCGAGCTGATCCGCGAGGCGACGGCCGACTACGGGAACGTGCAGGTCGAGTCCTTCCACGGGCTGCTCGTCGACTTCTGCAAGCAGCGGGACATCCCGGCCATCGTCAAGGGCCTGCGCGCCGTCAGCGACTTCGACTACGAGCTCCAGATGGCCCAGATGAACATGGGGCTGTCGGGCGTCGAGACGCTCTTCGTGCCGACCAACCCCACCTACAGCTTCCTGTCGTCCTCCCTGGTCAAGGAGGTCGCCGCGTGGGGCGGCGACGTCGCCCACCTGCTTCCGGCGCACGTGCACTCGGCGCTGATCGAGCGCCTGGGCAACCGCTGACCGCCTGACGGGTCGTCAGCCAGTGTCGGGGGGCCGCCCGCTGGCCTTACAGTCGTGCCGTCCGACTCGGGAACCGCCCGAGGCCGAGAGAGTGCGAGCCCCCATGGACGTGCAGAAGAAGCTCGACGAGATCGTCGCGGCCGTCGGCGGCGCCCGGTCCATGCCCATGTCGGCCTCCTGCGTGATCAACCGCGCCGAGCTGCTCGCCCAGCTCGAAGAGGTCCGCCAGGCGCTCCCCGGCTCGCTCGCGCAGGCGCAGGAGCTCATCGGCGGCCGGGAGCAGATGGTCGAGGACGCCCGCCGGGAGGCGGAGCGGATCATCGAGTCCGCCCACAACCAGCGCGGTTCGCTGATCTCCGACACCGAGATCGCGCGGCGCTCCCAGGCCGAGGCGGACCGGATCCTGGAGGAGGCCCGCCGGGAGGCCGAGGAGATCCGGGCCGAGGCCGACGACTACGTCGACAGCAAGCTCGCCAACTTCGAGGTCGTGCTCACCAAGACCATCGGGTCGGTGGACCGGGGCCGCGAGAAGCTGCTGGGCCGCGGCCCGGGCCTCGACGAGCAGGGCTACCCGGACGAAGAGGCGCCCGAGCGCAGCCACGACCCCGAGACGCAGCGGCAGCAGACGGACGCCTACGTGGACACCAAGCTGGCGACCTTCGAGGCGGTGCTCTCCAAGACCCTGGACGCCGTCGGCCGCGGCCGGCAGAAGCTGCTCGGCCGGGTCCCCACGGACGACCTCGGGGCGCACGTGGCCGCCCAGGACGCGGCGGGCGTGCAGCAGTCCCGCTCGGCGAGCGACGCCGACTTCCTCGCGGGCCTGGCCGAACCCCAGCCGGTGCACGCGCCGATCCCGGCGCAGCCGGAGCCGGTGTACGACACGTACGGCTACCAGCAGCAGCCCCAGCAGCAGGACGGCTACGCCTACCAGGGCCACCAGGACCCCTACGCCGGTGCGCCCGCCGGCTCGACCGGAGCGGCCTACGCCGCGCACTACGACGCGCAGCAGCCCGACCCGTACGCGGGATACCAGCAGCAGCCCGACCCGTATTCCGCGTACCAGGAGCCCCAGGCGCAGCAGCCCTCGCTCGACGAGACCAGTTTCTTCGACACGAGCATGATCAACCTGGAGCAGCTGCGCCAGTACGAGCAGGGGCGCTAGGTCCGGATTGGGCGCAGAGCGCGGCGCCGGGTATCCTGGCTCTTCGGTCGCGCGTATGCACCGCGATCCATGCTGCCCATGTGCGGGCGGAACTTCGATCTTCAGCGATCTGTGAAAGCAGGAACGGCCCTGAATACCCGCCTCGACCACCGCAACCCCCTCGTGTTCGACACGCACGAGCTGGGTCGGCGTCCTGGTGCCATGCAGCGGCTGTCCCGCGAGATCGCGGCACCGGCGGACCTCGGTCTCGCCGGGGTCATCGGGGTGCCGGAAGGCGCCCTGCTGAAGCTCAAGCTCCGCATCGAGTCGGTCATGGAAGGGGTGCTTGTCACAGGCACCGTCCGTGCATCGGCGACCGGGGAGTGCGTAAGGTGTCTGGAGTCTGTCGAGCGCGATCTCAAGGCGGACTTCCAGGAGATGTTCTCGTACCCTGACGCCGACGACCGGAGCCGCTCCAAGGCGGAACCGGCCGACGACGCCGAGGACGACGAGGACACGCTCTTCCTCGAGGACGGCTTGTTCGACCTCGAACCCGTGCTGCGCGACGTGGTGGTGCTCGCACTGCCGCTGCAGCCGGTGTGCCGGGAGGACTGTCTCGGACTGTGCCCCGATTGCGGGCTCAGCCTGAACGATGACCCGGACCACCACCATGACGCCGTCGACATCCGTTGGGCGGCATTGCAGGGACTCGTCGTGACCGATCAGGACGACGAGAAGGACAACATGAGCGGCACTGCCTCTGACGGAGTTCAGGGCGCCGCCGAGAAGCAGGAGAAGTAGCCGTGGCTGTTCCGAAGCGGAAGATGTCGCGCAGCAACACGCGCCACCGCCGGTCGCAGTGGAAGGCTGCGGTCCCCACCCTGGTTTCGTGCGAGCGTTGCCAGGAGCCGAAGCTCCAGCACATTGCGTGCCCGAGCTGCGGCACCTACAACAAGCGCCAGGTCCTCGAGGTCTGAGCGGCTGGTGAGAGGCGCAATGTCTGAGCTGTCCAACGCTGAGAAGCAGGCAGACAGTAGCAACGCGGCCTCGTCCCACAAGCTTCTGGAAGGGCGGCTCGGGTATCGACTCGAGTCCGCCCTTCTGGTGCGTGCACTGACCCACCGCTCGTACGCGTACGAGAACGGCGGTCTGCCCACCAACGAGCGGCTGGAGTTCCTCGGGGACTCCGTGCTCGGCCTGGTGGTCACGGACACGCTGTACACGACCCACCCGGATCTCCCCGAAGGCCAGCTGGCCAAGCTTCGGGCCGCGGTGGTCAACTCGCGTGCACTGGCGGAGGTCGGGCGTGGCCTCGAACTCGGCTCCTTCATCCGGCTCGGCCGGGGCGAAGAGGGCACGGGCGGCCGGGACAAGGCCTCCATCCTCGCCGACACCCTTGAAGCGGTGATCGGCGCGGTCTACCTCGACCAGGGCCTCGAGGCGGCCTCGGAGCTGGTTCACCGGCTCTTCGACCCGCTCATCGAGAAGTCCTCGAACCTCGGAGCCGGCCTGGACTGGAAGACCAGTCTCCAGGAGCTCACGGCGGCCGAAGGTCTTGGCGTACCGGAATACCTGGTCACCGAGACCGGCCCGGACCACGAGAAGACCTTCACCGCTGCTGCCCGCGTCGGTGGTGTCTCGTACGGCACCGGCACCGGCCGCAGCAAGAAGGAAGCGGAACAGCAGGCGGCGGAGTCCGCCTGGCGCGGTATCCGTACCGCGGCGGACGAGCGGAACGCGGCTGTCGCCGCTGCCGCCGCGGACGCCGAAGCCGTTGCTCCGGCCGAGGAGGGCGGGGCGCCGACGCCCGCCGACCCGACGCCGAGCGCCTGACCCTTCCTTCGGGGTTTCCCCGCCCCGCCACCTGCCCCGGCAGGTGGCGGGGCGGTCCCGTTTCCGGGCCTCCGAGGCGCGGCCGGTAGGCTCGGCGGCAGCGACCGAACCGCACCGCCACCGAGGAGAGACCGTGCCCGAGCTGCCCGAGGTCGAAGTCGTGCGGCGGGGCCTCGAGCGTTGGGTGGCCGGGCGTACGGTCGAGGCCGTCGAGGTCCTTCACCCGCGGGCGGTACGGCGCCACCTGGGCGGCGGGGCCGACTTCGCGGCGCGCCTGCGCGGGGAGACCATCGGGGTGCCGCAGCGGCGCGGGAAGTACCTGTGGCTGCCCCTGGCCGGGCGGGACCTGTCCGTCCTGGGGCACCTGGGGATGAGCGGACAGCTGCTCGTGCAGCCCGAGGGCGCCCCCGACGAGAAGCACCTGCGGATCCGGGTGCGGTTCGGCGACGGCGCCGGGACCGAACTGCGCTTCGTCGACCAGCGCACCTTCGGCGGGCTCTCCCTGCACGAGGTCGTCGCCGGCAGCACCGACGGGCTGCCCGACGTCATCGCCCACATCGCGCGCGACCCCCTGGACCCGCTGTTCGACGAGGGCGCCTACCACCTGGCGCTACGCGGTCGTCGGACCACCGTCAAGAGGGCGCTGCTGGACCAGTCCCTGATCAGCGGGGTCGGCAACATCTACGCGGACGAGGCGCTGTGGCGCGCCAAGCTGCACTACGAGCGCCCCACGGCCACCCTCGCGCGCCCGAGGAGCACGGAACTCCTGGGCCACGTCCGGGACGTCATGAACGCGGCCCTCGCGGTCGGCGGCACCAGCTTCGACAGCCTCTACGTAAATGTGAACGGCGAGTCGGGCTACTTCGACCGGTCGCTCGACGCCTACGGGCGCGAGGACGAGCCCTGCCGGCGCTGCGGTACCCCGATGCGGCGCCGGCCGTGGATGAACAGGTCGAGCTACTTCTGCCCGCGCTGTCAGAGGGTCCCGCGCGTTCCGTCGTAGGACCGCCGGGCCACCAGTACCTCCGGCATGCTCCCCTCCAGGAAGTGGATGAGCGAGAGCAGCCGGTCCGCCACCTCGACGCCGAGCGGCGTCAGTTCGTAGTCGACGCGCGGCGGATTCGTCGGCTGCGCCTCGCGGTGCACGAGGCCGTCGCGCTCGAGCGCGTGCAGGGTCTGGGAGAGCATCTTCTCGCTCACGCCGTCCACCCGGCGGCGCAGCTCGTTGAAGCGGCAGGGGCCCTCGCGCAAGGCGCCCACGGTGAGGCTGCCCCAGCGTCCGGTGACGTGTTCCAGGGTTTCCCGGGACGGGCAGGCGCGCGCGAAGACATCGAACGGGAGTTCGGAATCGGCGCCTTCGGTGCCTTCGGTGCCTTCGGTGCGGGCGGATGCGGTGTCCATGCGTAGAGCGTACCTCCGCGCAGCGCTAACCAAAGGGTTGCGCTTTCGAAAAGTTAGTGCTTTTCTTTCCCTCGTCGCAGTCTTCCCCCCGCCGTGCCGCTTCCGTGGGCGACGGGGATGTCCCGAGGAGAGATCGTCTTGTCCGGTACCACGCACACCCCCGTCGTCTCGATCGCCTACCACTCCGGCTACGGCCACACCGCCGTCGTCGCGGAGGCGGTCCGCAACGGCGCCGCCGAGGCGGGCGCGACCGTCCACCTCATCAAGGTCGACGAGATCGACGACGCGCAGTGGGCGCTGCTCGACGCTTCCGACGCGATCGTCTTCGGCTCCCCGACCTACATGGGCACCGCCTCCGGTGCCTTCCACGTCTTCGCCGAGGCCACGTCCAAGCGCTGGTTCGGGGACGTGTGGCAGGACAAGGTGGCGGCCGGTTTCACCAACTCGGCCTCCAAGAGCGGCGACAAGCTGCACACCCTGCAGTTCTTCCAGATCCTGGCCGCGCAGCACGGCATGAGCTGGGTCAACCTGGGCCTGAAGCCGGGCTGGAACTCCAGCACCGGCTCGGAGAACGACCTCAACCGCCTCGGCGTCTTCGCCGGCGCCGCCGCCCAGACCAACTCCGACGAGGGTGCGGACGCGGTCCACAAGGCCGACATCGCGACCGCCGAGTACCTGGGCCGGCGCGTCGCCGAGCACACCCGCGTCGTCGTCGCGGGCCGCGCGGCGCTGACCGCGGTCTGAGGGGCCCAGGGGCCTGAAGGCCGAAGGGCCTAACGGCTCAAGGGTTTGACGCGAAGCGCCTAGAAGCCGAAGTCCTGGGTCCACCAGGGACCGCCGGCGGCGACGTGGGCGCCGACGCCCAGGGTGCGGAACTCGCAGTTGAGGATGTTCGCCTTGTGGCCGGGGCTGTTCATCCAGGCCTTCATCACGGCCGCCGCGTCGCCCTGGCCGCGGGCGATGTTCTCGCCGCCAAGGCCCGAGATCCCGGTCTTGGCGGCGCGGTCCCACGGGCTGTTGCCGTCGGGGTCGGTGTGGCCGAAGAAGCCGCGGGTGGCCATGTCCTTGCTGAAGGCGCGCGCCAGCCCCGCGAGCGGCGGGTTCGCCCGGACGGGACCGCACCCGGCCTGCGCGCGCTCCTGGTTCACCAGGGTGACCACGGCGGCCTCCTCGGTGGAGTGTCCGTCAAGGGGCGGCCGGGTCGCCGGCGCCTCGGTGGTCGGCTTCGGGGGCACGGGGACCGGCTTCGCCGGGGCCTTGGTGGTCGGCGCGGCCGACGGCGAAGCGCTCGGCGGGGCCGGGGCCGGGGCCGGAGCCGAGGTCGAGGCCGGGGCCGAAGGCGACGCGGAGGCCGGGGCCGACGGCGACACGGAGGCCGAGGCGGACGGGCTCGGCGAGGCGGAGGGGGACGGGGAGGCCGAAGGGGAGGCCGACGGGCTCGCGGAGGGGGAGCCGGTGGAGGCGCGGCCGGAGAGGTTGGCGAGGCCGCCCTGCTGGTCCACGGTGCTGCCGACGGGGCTCGGCGAGGCCTGCGCGCCGGTCTTCGTCGCATCGGCGGAACCCGAACCGGAGACCCCGACATAGGGGAAGGAGCCGCCGACCGGCACCATGCCGGTCGTGACGGCCGCCGTGCCGAGGGCCACGGCCACCGAAACGCCCAGCAGGCCGGTGCGCAGGGCGGTGCCGCGCTTGCCGCCGCGGCGCGGTGCGGCGTGGAGTCCGTGGCGTCCCATCGGCGTCGTGCCTTTCCTTACCAGACCAAGATCGTCCTTTACTCACCCAAACGGGTGAGTTCATTGGTGCGCGACTGTACGCCATGGGGTCAGGGGGCGATGTGCCCCGAAAGTGTTTGCGCGGTTAGCGTTCACGCATGAATGAAGATGTCCGCCTGATCGCCTGGGTGCGCGGTCGTGTGCAGGGAGTGGGCTTCCGCTGGTTCACCAGGGAGAACGCCCTGGAGATCGGGGGAGTCGTCGGCTTCGCGCTCAATCTCGACGACGGGCGAGTGCAGGTGGTGGCGGAAGGTCAACGTGAGAATTGCCACCGGCTGCTCGACTGGCTGCGCTCGGCCGACACGCCCGGCGAGGTGGACGGGGTTACAGAGATCTGGGGCACACCGCGCGGTGGCTACGACGGGTTCGCGATGCGCTGACCTTTCGGCTGATCATGTACTGATCACACCCTGAGTCCGTCCGCACACGGTCGGATCTGCGCATTCTTCGTCGACGCGTTGCCGACGCGGACGATCCGTGGAAGGCTCGGAGACGAGGATGATCTCCACGCCCCTTGCGGGGCCCGGGCTGCCCGCCGATACAGGGCGTGATCGTGTTGACCGTCAAACTTTTTGGTGAGACGCTGGAAGCCCCGCGCACCTGAGCTGTTTGGCAGTGTTGGCAGTAGTAAGCGCAGTGACTGACAGTCGCTGCCGGACATCCGCGGGTGCGATTCCCTCACGACCCACACCGCTTCGGTCGGTCACTCAGTGTGGAGGACCATCCATCATGGCAAAGGCGCTTCTCGGTTACGTCGGCGGTTCTGACCCGCGACTCCTCGCCGAGATGCGACGGCTTCAGCAGCGCGTCCAGGACCTCGAGTCCGAGCTCGTACGGATTCAGTCCGAAAATGACGCGCTGAACGCGGCCGCCGCTCAGCACGACGACGGAGACTCGCTGCTCGACAGCATCGAGATCGACGTACCCCAGGCGGAGCCTGCGCTCACCTGATCCGCGCTCACCATCGTCGCTCGACTCCAGCCCCGCATGATCTGCAAGGGACGCTCCGGCGTCCCTTCTTTCTTGGACGCCGCGCCCCACGGCATGAGGCCGGGCGGCGGGCCGACTCTTTAACGTCGGTAGTGCCCTGCGCCTTCATGGGTGAAACCGAACGCGAAAGGTAGAGTCCGGCGGCGTGCACCTCAAGTCCCTGACCCTGCGCGGATTCAAATCCTTTGCTTCCGCGACCACCCTGCGCTTCGAACCCGGCATCACCTGTGTCGTGGGTCCGAACGGCTCCGGCAAGTCCAACGTCGTCGACGCGCTGTCCTGGGTCATGGGCGAACAAGGGGCCAAATCCCTGCGCGGCGGGAAGATGGAAGACGTCATCTTCGCCGGGACCACCGGACGTCCGCCGCTCGGCCGCGCCGAGGTCTCGCTGACGATCGACAACTCCGACGGCGCGCTGCCCATCGACTACGCCGAAGTCACCATCACCCGGATCATGTTCCGCGGCGGCAGCAGCGAGTACCAGATCAACGGTGACACCTGCCGCCTGCTCGACATCCAGGAGCTGCTCTCCGACTCCGGCATCGGCCGCGAGATGCACGTCATCGTCGGACAGGGCCAGCTGGACTCCGTCCTGCACGCCGACCCCATGGGACGGCGCGCCTTCATCGAGGAGGCGGCCGGTGTACTGAAGCACCGCAAGCGCAAGGAGAAGGCGCTGCGGAAGCTGGACGCGATGCAGGCCAACCTCGCCCGCGTGCAGGACCTCAACGACGAGCTGCGTCGCCAGCTGAAGCCCCTGGGCCGGCAGGCGGCGGTGGCCCGGCGGGCGGCCGTCATCCAGGCGGACCTGCGCGACGCGCGGCTGCGGCTGCTCGCCGACGACCTGGTCACCCTGCGGAGCGCGCTCGACGCGGAGATCGCGGACGAGGCGGCGCTGAAGGAGCGCAAGGAGGCCGCCGAGGCCCGGCTCGCGGAGGCGCTACGGCGCGAGGCCGAGCTGGAGGAGGCCGTACGGGAGCTCACGCCGAGGCTCCAGCGGGCGCAGCAGACCTGGTACGAGCTCTCGCAGCTCGCCGAGCGGGTCCGGGGGACGGCGTCGCTCGCGGACGCGCGGGTCAAGAGCGCGACGGCCCCGGCGGAGGAGGAGCGGCGGGGGCGTGACCCCGAGGACCTGGAGAAGGAGGCCGCGCGGATCCGCGAGCAGGAGGCGGAACTGACGGCGGCTCTGGAGGCCGCCTCGTACGCGCTGGAGGACACGGCGGCGCACCGGGCGGAGCTGGAGCGGGAACTGGCCGAGGAGGAGCGGCGGCTGCGGGACGCGGCGCGGGCCATCGCGGACCGGCGCGAGGCGCTGGCGCGGCTGACGGGCCGGCTCGGCGCCGCCCGTTCCCGGGCCGGCGCCGCGCAGGCCGAGATCGACCGGCTCGTCGCGGCGCGCGACGAGGCCGAGGTCCGGGCGGTGGCCGCGCAGGAGGAGTACGAGGCCCTGGCGGAAGAGGTCGGCGGCCTCGACGACGCCTCGGAGGAGGACGAGTACGAGGCCGCTCGGACCGGGCTGGCCGAGGCGGAGGCCGCGCTGGCGGCGGCCCGGGACGCGGTGACGGCGGCCGAGCGCTCGCGGGCGGCGGTATCGGCGCGGCGGGACGCGCTCGCGCTGGGGCTGCGGCGCAAGGACGGTACGGGGGCGCTGCTCGCGGCGCGGGAGCGGCTGGCCGGGCTGCTGGGACCGGCGGCGGAGCGGCTCTCGGTGACCCCGGGGTACGAGGCCGCCGTGGCCGCTGCGCTGGGCTCGGCGGCGGACGCGCTGGCGGTGTCGTCCCCGGCC
Source organism: Streptomyces sp. cmx-11-4 (assembly GCA_049998195.1). Taxonomy (GTDB): domain Bacteria; phylum Actinomycetota; class Actinomycetes; order Streptomycetales; family Streptomycetaceae; genus Streptomyces. The sequence goes on along the minus strand of JAEBET010000001.1, from coordinate 178,032 downwards.
TGCGCGGCCGAGGCGATCCGGCACCTCCGCGCGGCGGACGCAGGCCGCGCCACCCTCCTGATCACCCCAACCACCCCCACCCTGCCAGCCCAGCCCCCGGCTTCCGGCCCGGGCCAGGTCTGGGCCTCCGGCCCGGCTGCCCTGCCGGGTCAGGCTCCGGCTTCCGGTCCGGGTTCCCTGCCAGCCCAGCCCCCGGCTTCCGGCCCGGGCCAGGTCTGGGCCTCCGGCCCGGCTGCCCTACCGGGTCAGGCTCCGGCTTCCGGTCCGGGTGTCCTGCCGGGGCAGAGCCCGGGTCTCGCGGTGGCGGCGGACGCTGCCGGGCCCGGCCGGGCTTCGGCCGAGGCCGGGGGAGTCTTCCCCCACCCCGCCCCTTCCCGAGACCGGGCTCTGCCCGGACCCGCGCCTCAAACGCCGGCGGGGCTGGAAGCGCCGCACGGCGCCACCCGGGCTCGCCCGGACAGCCGGGACGCGCGGAGCGCAGATCCGGCCTCGCCTGGGGGTCCCCCGGGACAGAGCCTGGGGGAGTCCGATGCGCGGGGTCTGGGGCAGAGCCCCGGCACCGGGCCCCTGGGCGCCCCCGGCACCGGCACCGGGGGCGGACCCGGCACCGGGCTCGTGGGCGGACCCGGCACCGGGCCCCTGGGCGGACCCGGCGTCGGCACGGCGGGCGGACCCGGCACTGGCACCGCGGGCGGACCCGGCACCGGTCTCGCGGGCGGGCGCAGCACCGGGCTCGTGGGCGGGCTGCCCAGCACCGGGCCCGCGGGCGGGCCCAGCTCCAGCACCGCAGGCGGACCCGGCGCCGGACTCGTCGGCGGGGCCGTCGTCGGGCTTGGGGTCGGGGTGCCCGCCTGGGAGTTGGTCGGTGGGGACGGCGCGGCGCGGCGGGCCGTGGCGTGGGTGCTGCGGGAGCACTTCGTGGTCGGGACGCTCGACGAGGCCGAGGCCCTTGTCGTGGAGCGGCCCGACGCGGTGGCGGTGACCGTCGAGGGTGACGTACTCGGGGCGCACCTCGCGCACGGCGGCTCCGCCGGGGCGCCCAGCCTGATCGAGGTGCAGGCGGCGGTCGACGAGGCGGCGGGCGAGCTGGCCCGGCTGGACGCGCAGTGCCGGGAGCTCACCGCGGCCCAGGCGGCCGCCCAGGCACGACGACAGGACGCGGCGGCCCTGGTCGAGGAGCTCGCCGAGCGCCGCCGGGCCGGGGAGCGGGCCCGGGCCGGGGTCGCGCAGCAGCTCGGCCGCCTCGCCGGACAGGCGAAGGGGGCCGCGGGCGAGGCCGAGCGCAGCGCCACCGCGGCGGCCAAGGCCCAGGACGCCTTGGAGCAGGCGCTGCTGGACGTGGAGGAGTGCGCCGAGCAGCTCGCGACGGCCGAGGAGATGCCCGCGGAGGAGGAGCCGGACACCTCCCGGCGGGACCGGCTGGCGGCCGACGGGGCCAACGCCCGGCAGACCGAGATGGAGGCCCGGCTCCAGCTCAGGACCCACGAGGAGCGGGTCAAGGGCCTGGCCGGAAGGGCGGATTCACTCGATCGGGCGGCTCGCGCCGAACGGGAGGCCCGCACCCGCGCCGAGCGCCGCCGGGCACGCCTGCGGCACGAGGCGGAGGTCGCCCGGGCGGTCGCCGACGGCGCCCGCCAGCTGCTCGCGCACGTGGAGGTCTCGCTGGGCCGCGCCGGCGGGGAACGCGCCGGGGCCGAGCACGCCAAGGGCCTGCGCGAGCGGGAACTCGCCGAGGCCAGGAACAGCGGACGGGACCTGAAGGGCGAACTCGACAAGCTCACCGACTCGGTGCACCGCGGTGAGGTGCTCGGCGCCGAGAAGCGGCTGCGCATCGAAGCGGTGGAGGCCAAGGCGCTGGAGGAGTTCGGCATGGAGGCGGCCGGCCTCGTCGCCGAGTACGGGCCCGACCAGCTCGTACCGCCGTCCCCGCCCGCCGAGGGCGAGGCGCTGCCCGAGGATCCGGAGCACCCCCGGAACCTCCCCGGCCCCTTCGTCCGCGCCCGGCAGGAGAAGCGGCTCAGGGCGGCCGAGCGCGCCTACCAGCAGCTCGGCAAGGTCAACCCGCTCGCGCTGGAGGAGTTCGCGGCGCTGGAGGAGCGCCACCAGTTCCTCAGCGAGCAGCTGGAGGACCTGCGCAAGACCCGCGCCGACCTCCTTCAAGTGGTCAAGGAGGTCGACGAGCGCGTCGAGCAGGTCTTCACCGAGGCGTACCGGGACACGGCCCGGCAGTTCGAGGGGGTCTTCTCGCGGCTCTTCCCGGGCGGCGAGGGCCGGCTGATCCTCACCGACCCCGACAACATGCTGACCACCGGCGTCGACGTCGAGGCCCGCCCGCCGGGCAAGAAGGTCAAGCGGCTGTCGCTGCTGTCGGGCGGCGAGCGCTCGCTGACCGCCGTGGCCCTGCTGGTGTCGATCTTCAAGGCGCGGCCCAGCCCGTTCTACGTCATGGACGAGGTCGAGGCCGCACTCGACGACACCAACCTGCAGCGGCTGATCCGGATCATGGAGGAGCTCCAGGAGAGCTCCCAGCTGATCGTGATCACCCATCAGAAGCGGACGATGGAGGTCGCCGACGCCCTCTACGGCGTCTCGATGCAGGGCGACGGGGTCTCGAAGGTGATCAGTCAGCGGCTGCGCTGACCCGCTCTGCTTCACGTTCAGTTCACAAAGTGAACACTCGATCGAGCTCTCAGCTGGCATGCATCCGTCTTGATGCCTTTTATCGAGGTCTTGACTTCAGGAAGTGAAGTCATAAGCTCTGCTGTGCCGTGTCCGGCGTTCAGGTGGTGGTGAGCCGCATGCTGTGCGCCACTAGAGGAACACGCGCATAGACACACACCCCCACACCGCCCGCCGTCGGCGCCGGGCCCAGGAGCGCACCTTGACCAGCACAGCGAACGCCCCCGCGTCAGGCGGTGGCCGGGCGGCGCAGCCCGACCATCTCGGGCACGTCATCTTCATCACCGCCGCCGCGGCCATGGGCGGCTTCCTCTTCGGCTACGACAGCTCCGTCATCAACGGCGCCGTCGTCGCGATCCGCGAACGGTTCGACGTCGGCTCCGAGGTCCTCGCCCAGGTGATCGCCGCCGCGCTGATCGGCTGTGCGATCGGTGCCGCCACCGCGGGCCGCCTCGCCGACCGGATCGGCCGGATCCGCTGCATGCAGATCGCCGCGGCCCTCTTCACGGTGAGCGCCGTCGGCTCGGCCCTTCCCTTCGCTCTGTGGGACCTGGCCATGTGGCGCGTGGTCGGCGGCTTCGGCATCGGCATGGCCTCCGTCATCGGCCCGGCCTACATCGCCGAGGTCTCCCCGGCCGCCTACCGCGGCCGCCTGGCCTCCTTCCAGCAGGCCGCCATCGTCATCGGCATCGCCATCTCCCAGCTCGTCAACTGGGGCATCCTGAACCTCGCCGACGGAGACCAGCGCGGCGAGCTCGCCGGCCTGGAGGCCTGGCAGTGGATGCTCGGCGTGATGGTCATCCCGGCCGTCCTCTACGGGCTGATGTCCTTCGTGATCCCGGAGTCCCCGCGCTTCCTGATCTCCGTCGGCCGCACCGAGCAGGCCAAGCAGGTGCTGCGCGAGGTCGAGGGTTCGGCCGTCGACCTCGACGCACGCGTCGCCGAGATCGACCGGGCCATGCGCTCCGAGCACAAGTCCACCTTCCGGGACCTGCTCGGCGGCCGGTTCGGCCTCCTGCCCATCGTCTGGATCGGCATCGGCCTCTCCGTCTTCCAGCAGCTCGTCGGCATCAACGTGATCTTCTACTACAGCTCCTCGCTGTGGCAGTCCGTCGGCATCGACCCGACCAGCTCGTTCCTGTACTCCTTCACCACGTCGATCATCAACATCATCGGCACGGTGATCGCGATGATCTTCGTCGACCGGATCGGCCGCAAGCCGCTGGCCCTCATCGGCTCCGTCGGCATGGCCCTCTCCCTCGGCCTCGCCGCATGGGCGTTCTCCTACAAGGAGGGCACCGGCGACAACATCACCATGCCCGACGCCCAGGGCACGGTCGCACTGATCGCCGCGCACTCCTTCGTGCTCTTCTTCGCGCTGTCCTGGGGCGTGGTGGTCTGGGTGCTGCTCGGCGAGATGTTCCCGAACCGCATCCGGGCCGCGGCACTCGGTGTCGCCGCCGCGGCCCAGTGGATCGCCAACTGGGTCATCACCGTCACGTTCCCGTCGCTCTCGGACTGGAACCTGTCCGGCGCGTACGTGATCTACACGGCCTTCGCCCTGCTCTCGATCCCCTTCATCCTCAAGTGGGTGCCGGAGACCAAGGGCAAGGCGCTGGAGGAGATGGGGTAACCATCCCCCGCCAACACCCCTTCTCCTCGATACTGCCCCGGCTCAGTCCTTGAGCCGGGGCAGTACCTGTTCGCACAGCAGGTGCAGGCTGCGCCAGCCCTCGTCCAGGGGCATCCCGCCGCACAGCGGGTGCAGCACCAGGTTCCCCGCCTCGCCCGCGCCCCGGGCGTACGCGACGGCCTCGTCCGGGGTGAGCACCCGGTACACGCCCTCGGCGCGCAGCTCGGCCACCGAGCCCGCGGAGGACCGTACGGCGCTGCGGATGTCCTTGGACTGCCAGGAGGCGTACATGCCCGCCTCGTGCAGGAAGCGCTCGCCGTGCTCGGCCCAGACCCGGTCGGGGTCCTCCGCGATGTGCAGCAGCGGGGTTTCGGCCGCGGGCATCATGCAGAAGCCCTCCGTGCCGTACTCGGCGAGCCGCTCCTGGTAGTACGCCTCCAGCTCCGGCAGGTGCGCGCTCGGGAAGAACGGCAGGCCCAGCCGGGCCGCGCGCCGGGCCGCCGCCTGCGAACTCCCGCCGACCAGGAGCATCGGGTGCGGCTGGGTGAACGGCCGCGGGGTCACCCGTACGGTGCGGCCCCGGAACTCGAACGGCTCGCCGGTCCACGCCTTCAGCAGGGTCTCCAGCAGCTCGTCCTGGAGCCGGCCGCGCCGCCCCCACTCCACGCCGTGCTGCTCGTACTCCTGTGGCCGGTAGCCGATGCCCGCCACGGTGACCAGGCGCCCGCCGCTCAGCAGGTCCAGTACGGCGATGTCCTCGGCCACCTTCAGCGGGTCGTACAGCGGGCCGATGATCGCCGAGACGGTGACCGCGATCCGGCGGGTGGCGCCGAACACGGCGCCCGCGAAGGCGAAGGGGGAGGGCAGCCAGTTGTTGTCGGTGCCGTGGTGCTCCTCGGTCTGGACGGTGTCGATGCCGCGGTCGTCCGCGTACCGCGCCATTTCCAGCGCCGCCTTGTAGCGGGCGGAGAGGGACTCGGGGGTGCCGTTCGGGTCGACGAGATTGAACCGGGCCACGGTGATGGGCATGGAGAAGTCCCCCTTCGCCGGATGTGGGTGGGCGGGCGAAGGGGGACGTTAGCTGACGCGGCGTCAGTTGGACAGGGATCCGGCGAGCTCGGGCTCCTCGGCCGGAGCGGCCGCGTCCGGGGCGGCCGTGCGCGGCAGTACGGCGTACAGCACGCCCGAGGTGAGGATCCCGGCCGCCCAGCCGAGGCCGTTCTGCCCGATCCAGGTGGTGGCGAGCGGTCCGCTGAACCAGTCCACCTTGGTGAACAGCAGGCCCACGACCAGGGCCAGGGCCCACGCGGTCATCGCCTGCCAGGCGAAACCGCCCTTGTACCAGTAGGCGCTGGTCCGTGTGGTGTCCAGCAGTGCGGGGCCGTCGTAGGTCGTGCGGCGCAGCATGTCCACGCCGAAGACGCCGATCCACGCGGAGAAGGCCACGGCCAGCAGGGTCAGGAAGGAGATGAAGGAGCCGAAGAAGCTGGTCGCCACCACCATCAGCAGGAAGCCGAAGACCAGGCTGATGACGGCGTTGACGCTGACCGCCCAGGCGCGCGGGACCTTGATCCCCAGGGTCTGCGCGGTGAAGCCGGCCGAGTACATGGACATCGAGTTGATGAGCAGCATGCCGACCAGCGCGATGAGCAGGTACGGGACCGCGATCCAGGTCGGGAGCAGCTCGCCGATGAAGGAGACCGGGTCCTGGGCACTGGCCAGGTCGGGGGTGCCGACGGCCATGACCGCGCCCATCAGGACCATGGGGAGCACGACCACGCCGGCACCGCCGATCGTCGCGCCGACCATGCCCTTGGAGGAGGCGGTACGGGGCAGGTAGCGCGTGAAGTCGGGGCCCGACGGCACCCAGCTGATGCCACCGGCGGCGATGGTGCCGATGCCCGCGATCATCATCGCCGTGGAGCCGGCCGGCTTGCCGAAGACGGCGGACCAGTCGGTGGTGGCCACCAGGTATCCGAGGACCAGCACGCTGAAGGCGCCGAAGAGGTACGTCGACCACTTCGAGCAGACGCGCAGCGCGTTGATGCCGAGACCCGAGACGACGAAGGTGCAGCCCACGAAGAACAGCAGGGTCACGACGATCAGCGGGGTATTGCTCTTGATGCCGAAGAGCAGGTCGAGCACGGTCAGCACGGCGTAGGCGCCGCTGACCGCGTTGATGGTCTCCCAGCCCCACCGGGCCACCCATATGAGGGCGCCGGGGAAGAGGTTGCCGCGCTGGCCGAACACGGCCCGCGAGAGCGCCATGCCCGGGGCGCCGCCCCGCTTCCCGGCGATCGAGATCAGGCCCACGATCCCGTACGACACGACCGGCGCGGCGACCGCGACGATCAGCACCTGCCAGATGTTGAGCTTGTTGAAGATCACCAGTCCGGCGCCCATGGTCAGCAGCAGCACGCTGATGTTGGCGGCGACCCAGGTGGGGACGAGCTCGCGGACCCGGCCGCTGCGCTCGCCGTCCGGGACCGGCTCCAGGCCGCGGGTCTCGATCGCGGTCTCTTCGGCAGACATGCGTACTCCGTGGGGGAGGGAGTGGAGGGGAGTCGCTCATCATCGTAGATAGGCTGCTAAAACCACAAATAGAGGCTTACGAGCCGGTGGGAACCTCCAGGGTCCGGGTTCCGGGGCGGCTGTGGCAGATACTGGGTGGGTTATGGACATCCTCATCCTTGCTGTAGTCATCGCCCTGGTCGCGGTCGGCGCGATCAGCGGGCTCGTGGTCAGCAGCCGCAAGAAGAAGCAGCTGCCGCCCACGGCGCCGTCGAGCACGCCGACCATCACTGCCCCGCCCGCCGAACCCCAGGTGGGGGAGGACGCCGCACCGACGGTCGAAGAGCCGCGCCGCACCATCGAGGAGGTCGCCCTCCCCGACGCGGAGGCCGCTCTCGCGACGCCGGCCGCCGTCGAGGACCCGGTCGTGGAGGCTCCGCCCGCGCCCGCGATCGAGGTGCCCGAGCCCACCTCCGGCCGCCTGATCCGGCTGCGCGCCCGCCTCGCCCGATCGCAGAACTCCCTCGGCAAGGGGCTGCTCACGCTGCTCTCCCGGGAGCACCTCGACGAGGACACCTGGGAGGAGATCGAGGAGACCCTCCTCGTCGCCGACGTCGGTGTCGTCCCGACCCAGGAGCTGGTCGACCGGCTCCGCGAGCGGGTGAAGGTGCTCGGCACCCGCACCCCGGCGGACCTGCGCGCCCTCCTCAAGGAGGAGCTGCTGACGCTGGTCGGCACCGACTTCGACCGCGCCGTGAAGACGGAGAGCGGCGAGGACACCCCCGGCGTGATCATGGTCGTCGGCGTCAACGGCACCGGCAAGACCACCACCACCGGCAAGCTGGCGCGCGTGCTCGTCGCCGACGGCCGCAGCGTGGTGCTCGGCGCGGCCGACACCTTCCGCGCTGCGGCCGCCGACCAGCTCCAGACCTGGGGCGATCGCGTGGGCGCCCGTACGGTACGAGGCCCCGAGGGCGGCGACCCCGCGTCGATCGCCTACGACGCCGTCAAGGAGGGCATCGCCGAGGGCGCCGACGTGGTGCTCATCGACACCGCGGGCCGCCTGCACACCAAGACCGGCCTGATGGACGAGCTCGGCAAGGTCAAGCGCGTCGTGGAGAAGCACGGTCCGCTCGACGAGATCCTGCTGGTCCTGGACGCCACCACCGGGCAGAACGGCCTGACCCAGGCCCGCGTCTTCGCCGAGGTCGTGGACATCACCGGCATCGTGCTGACCAAGCTCGACGGCACCGCCAAGGGCGGCATCGTCGTCGCCGTCCAGCGCGAGCTCGGCGTCCCCGTCAAGCTCGTCGGCCTCGGCGAGGGCCCGGACGACCTGGCGCCCTTCGAGCCCGAGGCGTTCGTCGACGCCCTGATCGGCGACTGAGAGCCGTACCTTCCCCCCCCGCATACGGGTGCCCCCGCGTTCCGGTTGGAACGCGGGGGCACCCGTATGCGGGGGGGGCTACCGGCGGAAGCGGTGGCAGATGTACGCGAGGGTGCCGAGCAGCAGCCGGGCCTGCGGCGGGCTCCCGGCCGAGTCGAGCGCGGGCGGCCGCAGCCAGCCGGCCTGGCCGAGCCCCGCCCGGTCGGAGGGCGGGGCCGTCACGTAGCAGCCGTGACCCAGCGCCCGCAGGTCGAGATCCGCGTCGTCCCAGCCCATCCGGTACAGCAGCTGCGGCAGTTCGGCCGCGGCGCCCGGTGCCACGAAGAACTGCGCCCGGCCGTCCGGGGTCTCGATGACCGGCCCGAGCGGCAGGCCCATGCGCTCGAGCCGGACCAGAGCGCGCCGGCCGGCCTCCGCGGAGACCTCGATGACGTCGAAGGAGGGCCCCACGGGAAGCAGCACCGCCGCACCCGGGTACTCGCCCCAGGCCTCGGTGACCTCGTCCAGGGTGGCCCCGGCCTTGACCGTGGGGGCGAAGGCGAGGGGATGCGCCCCCGGGGCGGCGCACCGTGCGTCCCCGCAGGAGCATTCGCGTGCGGGCCCCGCCGCGCGGGCCCCGGGGACCACGTCCCAGCCCCACAACCCGGTGTACTCCGCCACCGCCGTGCACTCCGGGGTCCGGCCGCGGCGCCGGGCGCCGGAGCGGAACTCCCTGGTGCCACGGCTGCCGCCGATCGTGAAGCCCATGCCCATGCCCCCTCCAACGGGTCGGACGCTCCGGTGGTTACGGCATCGGCAGGACCGGCGCACTCCTCGCCGCGTGCGCCCCGAGCGCACTCCTGTCCACCCATCCCTTTTCACCTTGGTGTCAAGTGAATCGCGCCTGGCCGGTGGCGAGTTCATTCGAAGGGGTGGCGAATGGTGGCGTTTCGGGAATCGCCCTCGCCGCAGGGGTGATCGTAGGATTACTTTCGGTACACGAACCCCGAAGACGAACCCATCTGTGGGTATGCCGGAGGCAATACGTGAAGGACTCGTGAAGGCCCGTGGCGACGGTTGCCGTTCCCGTCAGTGTTCGTGTGGAAGAGGCTGAGCGGATGGGGGCGTTCCAGTGAGCGGCAACGGCGCAAGCGGAACGGACGAGGACTCTGTGGAGTCCGCTGACCGAAACGTCCAGCTGGCGTCGTGGTTCGTCCGCAGCGGCTGGTCGAAGGGCGAACTCGCCCGCCAGGTCAACCGCCGGGCCCGCCAGATGGGCGCGCACCACATCAGCACGGACACCTCCCGGGTGCGCCGCTGGCTCGACGGCGAACAGCCCCGCGAGCCCGTCCCGCGGATCCTCTCCGAGCTGTTCTCGGAGCGCTTCGGCTCCGTCGTCGCCATCGAGCAGCTCGGCCTGCGCACCGCCCACCAGACCCCCTCCGTCTCCGGTGTCGACCTGCCCTGGGCCGGCCCGCAGACCGTCGAACTGCTCGGCGAGTTCTCCCGCAGCGACCTGATGCTGGCCCGGCGCGGCTTCCTCGGGACCTCGCTCGCCCTCTCCGCCGGCCCCGCCCTCATCGAGCCCATGCAGCGCTGGCTCGTCCCGGCCCCGGCCGCCGACCCGGGACCGCGTGCGGCGGGGCCGGCGGGCGCCCTCGGCGGCCCCCGCCCGCCGCGGCTCTCCGAACCTGAGCTCGACCTCCTCGACGCCACCACCGTCATGTTCCGCCAGTGGGACGCCCAGTGCGGCGGCGGACTGCGCCGCAAGGCCGTGGTGGGCCAGCTTCACGAGGTCACCGACCTGCTCCAGGAGAACCACCCGGCCCCCGTCATGAAGCGGCTCTTCAAGGTCGCCGCGGAACTCGCCGAACTGGCCGGCTGGATGAGCTACGACATCGGCCTGCACCCCACCGCGCAGAAGTACTTCGTCCTCGCCCTGCACGCCGCGAAGGAGGCGGGGGACAAGCCCCTCGGCTCGTACATCCTCTCCGGGATGAGCCGCCAGATGATCCACCTCGGCCGCCCCGAGGACGCCCTGGAACTCGTCCACCTCGCCCAGTACGGCAGCCGCGACTGCGCCGGCCCGCGCACCCAGGCGATGCTGTATGCGATGGAGGCCCGCGCCTACGCCAACATGGGGCAGCCCAGCCGCTGCAAGCGGGCCGTGCGGATGGCCGAGGACACCTTTGGCGACGTCGGCTTCGCGGGCGAGCCCGAACCCGACTGGATCCGCTTCTTCTCCGAGGCGGAACTGAACGGCGAGAACTCCCACTCCTACCGGGACCTGGCCTACGTCGCCGGGCGCAGCCCCACGTACGCCTCCCTCGCCGAACCCGTCATGGAACGGGCCGTCGAACTCTTCGAGAAGGACGAGGAGCACCAGCGCTCCTACGCCCTCAACCTCATCGGCATGGCCACCGTCCACCTGCTCCAGCGCGAGCCCGAACAGGCCACCGTCCTCGTCGGCCGGGCCCTCGACGTGGCGCAAAAGGTTCGGTCCGAGCGCGTGAACACCCGGCTCCGCAAGACCGTCGACACCGCCGCCCGTGAGTACGGCGACGTCGCCGAGGTGGTCCGGCTCACCGACATCCTCGCCGCCCGGCTCCCCGAAGCCGCGGAGGCCGTCTGACGGCCCACCCCGGCCGCCCCCGAGGCCCCGGCCGCGGCAGGCACCCCGTGAAGCCCGATCAGGCTCCCCCAGCCAGGACATCCGGGTACTGCCGCGGCCGGCTGAACGCCGGCCGTCCGTTCATGGACGCGTAACACGCCCGACCTCTTCGTCACGGGCACGAAACACCTCGCGGCGCCGCCGGAAACCGGCCTGCGCGAATCTCAGGGCCAATAACCGGCCAGTCCGGGCCAGCCCCTCACCCGGCCGGACCCCTTAACGCCGCTCAGGTTTTCACGATCGCCCGCACGCGAACGTACCGACGACGAGGAGACGCCGATGGCATCAGCCATCACGACCCTCGCGGCAGACGCCCCGACGCTGTCTGCCGCGAACACCGGGTTCATGCTCATCTGCTCCGCCCTGGTCATGCTGATGACCCCGGGACTCGCCTTCTTCTACGGAGGCATGGTCCGCGTCAAGAGCAGCCTCAACATGCTGATGATGAGCTTCATCAGCCTCGGGATCGTCACGATCCTGTGGGTCCTCTACGGCTTCAGCCTCGCCTTCGGCACCGACTCCGGCTCCCTCATCGGCTGGAACTCCGACTACGTGGGCCTCAGCGGCATCGGCATCACCGAGCTGTGGGACGGCTACACCATCCCGGTCTACGTCTTCGCCGTCTTCCAGCTGATGTTCGCCGTCATCACCCCCGCCCTGATCAGCGGCGCCCTCGCCGACCGCGTGAAGTTCAGCGCCTGGGCCCTGTTCACCGCCCTGTGGGTCACCGTCGTCTACTTCCCCGTCGCCCACTGGGTCTGGGGCGCGGGCGGCTGGCTCTTCGAGCTCGGCGTCATCGACTTCGCGGGCGGCACCGCCGTCCACATCAACGCCGGCGCCGCCGCCCTCGGCGTGATCCTGGTCATCGGCAAGCGCGTCGGCTTCAAGAAGGACCCGATGCGCCCGCACAGCCTCCCCCTGGTGATGCTCGGCGCCGGTCTCCTCTGGTTCGGCTGGTTCGGGTTCAACGCCGGCTCCTGGCTCGGCAACGACGACGGCGTCGGCGCGGTCATGTTCGTCAACACCCAGGTCGCCACGGCCGCCGCCATGCTCGCCTGGCTCGCCTACGAGAAGCTGCGCCACGGCTCCTTCACCACCCTCGGCGCCGCCTCCGGCGCGGTCGCGGGCCTCGTCGCCATCACCCCCGCGGGCGGTGCCGTCAGCCCCCTCGGCGCGATCGCCGTCGGCGCCATCGCCGGTGTGCTCTGCGCCATGGCGGTGGGCCTGAAGTACAGGTTCGGCTTCGACGACTCCCTCGACGTGGTCGGTGTGCACCTCGTCGGCGGTGTCGTCGGCTCCCTGCTGGTGGGCTTCTTCGCCACCGGCGGAGTCCAGTCCGACGTCGCGGGCCTCTTCTACGGCGGCGGCCTGGAGCAGCTCGGCAAGCAGGCCATCGGAGTCTTCTCCGTCCTCGCCTACTCTCTGGTCGCGTCCGCGCTGCTCGCCTTCCTCCTCGACAAGACGATGGGGATGCGGGTCACCGAGGACGACGAGGTCTCCGGCATCGACCAGGTCGAACACGCCGAGACCGCCTACGACTTCAGCGGAGCGGGCGGCGGAGCCTCCTCCAGGAGCACCGCCGCACCCGCCCCCGCCGCCGCGAGCAAGAAGGTTGACGCATGAAGCTGATCACCGCGATCGTCAAGCCGCACAAGCTGGACGAGATCAAGGAAGCCCTCCAGGCCTTCGGGGTCCAGGGACTCACGGTCACCGAGGCCAGCGGCTACGGCCGCCAGCGCGGCCACACCGAGGTCTACCGCGGCGCCGAGTACACCGTGGACCTCGTACCCAAGATCCGCATCGAGGTGCTCACCGACGACGCCGACGCCGACGACGTGATCGACGTCATCGTGCGGGCCGCCGCCACCGGCAAGATCGGTGACGGCAAGGTGTGGAGCGTCCCCGTGGACTCGGTTGTCCGGGTCCGCACCCGCGAGCGCGGCGCTGACGCGCTCTAGGTGACGGGAGCTCCTGGGTGACGAGCGTCGAAGAGACCACGGACCACACGGCCGACTCGGGACCCAGCGGATACGCCGCGGCCCGGCTGCGACTCCTCCAGGAGGAGTCGCGGTCCGGGCCTTCGCGGCGTTCCGCCCTGGCCGGGCTGACCGACGAATGGCTGCACGCACTGTTCACGACCGCCGTCCGGGAGACCGGCGTACGCGGCGCCTCCCTGGTGGCCGTCGGCGGCTACGGGCGGGGCGAGCTCTCCCCGCGCAGCGACCTCGACCTGGTGCTGCTCCACGACGGCAAGGCCGAGCCGCGGCAGCTCAGCGCGCTGGCCGACCGCCTCTGGTACCCGGTGTGGGACCTGGGCCTCGCCCTCGACCACTCCGTACGGACGCCCGGCGAGGCCCGCAAGACGGCCGCCGAGGACCTCAAGGTGCACCTCGGGCTGCTGGACTCCCGGCCGGTCGCCGGAGACGCCGGGCTGCTCGCGGGCCTGCGCACCTCCGTCCTGGCCGACTGGCGCAACCAGGCCGCCAAACGCCTCCCGCAGCTGCTCTCCCTGTGCCGGGAGCGGGCCGAGCGCGCCGGGGAGCTCCGCTTCCTGCTCGAACCCGACCTCAAGGAGGCCCGCGGCGGGCTCCGGGACGCCACCGCGCTGCGGGCGGTGGCGGCGTCCTGGCTGGCCGACGCCCCCCGCGAGGGCCTCGCCGAGGCCCGGCGGCGGCTCCTCGACGCCCGGGACGCCCTGCACCTGGTGACGGGCCGGGCCACCGACCGGCTCGCGCTCCAGGAACAGGACCAGGTCGCGACACAGCTCGGGCTGCTCGACGCGGACGCGCTGCTCCGCGAGGTGTACGAGGCCGCGCGGGTCGTCGCGTACGCCGGTGACGTGACCTGGCGGGAGGTCGGGCGGGTGCTGCGGGCGCGCTCGGCCCGGCCGCGGTTGCGCGGTCTGCTGGGCACCCGGGCCCCGGCGGCGGCCCCGCGGGCACCGCTCGCCGAAGGGGTCGTGGAGTCCGACGGCGAGGCCGTACTGGCCCTGGCCGCGCGCCCCGACCGCGATCCGGCCCTGGCGCTTCGGCTCGCCGCGGCCGCCGCGCAGGCGGGGCTGCCCGTATCCCTGCACGCCCTGCGCAGGCTCGCGGCCCAGGCCAAACCACTGCCGGTGCCGTGGCCGGCGGAGGCCCGCGAACAGCTGCTGACGCTGCTGGGCGCGGGAGAGCCGATGGTGGCCGTGTGGGAGGCCCTGGAGGCGGAGGGCCTGATCACCCGGCTGCTGCCCGACTGGGAGCGGGTCCGGTGCCGCCCCCAGCGCAATCCCGTCCACACCTGGACCGTGGACCGGCACCTGATCGAGACGGCCGTGCGCGCCTCGGCCCTCACCCGGCGGGTCGGCCGCCCCGACCTGCTCCTGATGGCCGCCCTGCTGCACGACATCGGCAAGGGCTGGCCGGGGGACCACTCGGTCGCGGGCGAGACGATCGCCCGCGACGTCGCCGCCCGGGTCGGCTTCGACGCGCAGGACGTCGCCGTCCTGGGCGCGCTCGTACGCCACCACCTGCTGCTGATCGACACCGCGACCCGGCGCGACCTGGACGACCCGGCGACCGTCCGCTCGGTCGCCGAGGCCGTGGGGTCGGTGGGGACGCTGGAGATCCTGCACGCCCTGACGGAGGCCGACGCCCTGGCCACCGGCCCGGCGGCGTGGAGCGCCTGGCGGGGATCGCTGGTCGCGGACCTCGTCGCGCGGGTCGCGGCCGTCCTGCGCGGGGCGCCGCAGGACGTGCGGGAGCCGGAGATCCCGACGACCGAACAGGAACGCCTGGCGGTCGAGGCCCTGCGCACCGGGGAGCCCGTGCTCGCGCTCCACACCCGCCACGAGGAGGACGCGGTCGGCGTGGAGCTGGTCGTGGCCGTCCCCGACCAGCCGGGGGTCCTCCCGGCGGTGGCCGGGGTACTGGCCCTGCACCGGCTGACCGTCCGGGCGGCGGACCTGCGCTCCGTGGAGCTCCCGGACCGGCTCGGCGAGGTCCTGGTGCTGCGGTGGCGGGTGGCGGCCGAGTACGGGGCGCTGCCCGAGGCCGCCCGGCTGCGCACCGACCTGGTCCGGGCGCTGGACGGCTCGCTGGACGTCCCGTCGAAGCTGGCGGACCGCGAGGCGGCGTACCCGCGCAGGCGCGGGGTGGTCCCGCCGCCGCCCCGGGTCACGGTGGTCGCGGAGGTCTCCTCCCTGGCCACGGTCCTGGAGGTGCGGGCACCGGACGCGGTCGGCCTGCTGCACCGCGTCGGCCGTGCGCTGGAGTCGGCGGGGGTGCGGGTGCGCAGCGCGCACGTCTCGACGCTGGGAGCCAATGCGGTGGACACCGTGTACGTGGTCGACGGCGACGGCAAACCCCTGCCTCCGCGGGAGGCCGCCGCCCTGGCCGCCTCGGTACAGGCCGCCCTGTCGTAGCCCCCGCGGTCCGATCCCGGCCCCCGGGATCGGACCGCAGGGTTCAGTGTGCGGCGCGGCCCGATACCCTGGGGGACGACCACAACGCCCCCGACCCGAGGAATCGCGACCACCGTGTTCGATACGCTCTCCGACCGCTTGGCGAATACCTTCAAGGGCCTGCGCGGCAAAGGCCGGCTGTCCGAGGCTGACATCGACGCAGCGGCCCGGGAAATCCGTATCGCCCTCCTCGAGGCCGACGTCGCCCTCCCGGTCGTCCGCTCCTTCATCGCGAACGTCAAGGAACGCGCGCGCGGCGAAGAGGTCAGCAAGTCCCTGAACCCGGGCCAGCAGGTCCTCAAGATCGTCAACGACGAGCTCGTCACGATCCTCGGCGGCGAGACCCGGCGGCTGCGCTTCGCCAAGACCGCCCCCACCGTGATCATGCTGGCCGGTCTCCAGGGTGCCGGTAAGACCACCCTCGCCGGAAAGCTCGGCCTGTGGCTCAAGGGGCAGGGCCACACCCCGCTCCTCGTCGCCTGCGACCTCCAGCGTCCCAACGCCGTCAACCAGCTCTCCGTCGTCGCCGACCGCGCGGGCGTGGCCTTCTACGGCCCCCAGCCGGGCAACGGTGTCGGTGACCCGGTCCAGGTCGCCAAGGACTCCGTCGAGTACGCGCGCACCAAGCAGCACGACATCGTCATCGTCGACACCGCCGGCCGCCTCGGCATCGACCAGGAGCTGATGCAGCAGGCCGCGGACATCCGCGACGCCGTCAGCCCCGACGAGATCCTCTTCGTCGTCGACGCCATGATCGGTCAGGACGCGGTCAACACCGCCGAGGCCTTCCGCGACGGCGTCGGCTTCGACGGCGTCGTGCTCTCCAAGCTCGACGGCGACGCCCGCGGTGGTGCCGCGCTCTCCATCGCGCACGTCACCGGCAAGCAGATCATGTTCGCCTCGAACGGCGAGAAGCTCGACGAGTTCGACGCCTTCCACCCGGACCGCATGGCGGGCCGGATCCTCGACATGGGTGACATGCTCACCCTCATCGAGCAGGCCGAGAAGACCTTCTCGCAGGCCGAGGCCGAGAAGATGGCGGCCAAGCTCGCCAAGGGCCCCAAGGAATTCACGCTCGACGACTTCCTGGCCCAGATGGAGCAGGTCCGCAAGATGGGCTCCATCTCCAAGCTGCTCGGCATGCTGCCCGGCATGGGGCAGATCAAGGACCAGATCAACAACATCGACGAGCGCGACGTGGACCGCACCGCCGCGATCATCAAGTCGATGACCCCGGCCGAGCGCCAGGACCCGACGATCATCAACGGCTCCCGCCGCGCCCGTATCGCCAAGGGCTCCGGCACCGAGGTCAGCGCGGTCAAGTCCCTCGTGGAGCGGTTCTTCGACGCCCGCAAGATGATGTCCCGGATGGCCCAGGGCGGCGGCATGCCCGGGATGCCCGGCATCCCCGGGATGGGCGGCGGCCCCGGCCGGCAGAAGAAGCAGGTCAAGCAGGCCAAGGGCAAGCGCAAGAGCGGCAACCCGATGAAGCGCAGGGAAGAGGAGGCCGCAGCAGCGGCCCGCCGCGAGCAGGGCCCGGAGGCGATCGAGCCCGCGCCCGGAGCCAACCCGTTCGGCCTTCCGGCCGGCGGCGGTCAGCCGGGTCAGGACTTCGACCTTCCGGACGAGTTCAAGAAGTTCATGAAGTAGCACCCGCGCAGGCAGTCGGCGGAGGGCCCCGGCCGTGACATCACGGTCGGGGCCCTCCGCTTTTTGCAGGGGCAATGGGGGGATTTGTCGCTTATCGTCTGCCGGGAGGACGGCAGAAGGAGGCGCCCCGTGCCCACCCCCACCCCCGTACCGCCCCGAGACCGGGCCGACACGCCCTGGCGCTCCGAGGGCGCGCCGCCCACGCCTCCGCCGAAGAAACGGATGCCGGGCGGCTGGCGCGGGCTGATCCTCACCGCCCTGATCGTGTACCTGATCACCAACCTGGTGCTGTCCTTCTTCAACGAGGGGGACGAGCCGACGATCTCGTACACCGAGTTCAGCAAACAGGTCGCGGGCGGCAACGTCTCGAAGATCTACTCCAAGGGCGACGCGATCCAGGGCCAGCTCAAGGCAAAGCAGCCGATGCCCGACGGGGACAAGGGCGACTACACCAAGTTCGTCACCCAGCGCCCCGCCTTCGCCGACGACGACCTGTGGGCGAACCTCACCAAACAGAACGTGAACGTGACCGCATCCCCGGTCGTGGTGCAGCGCAGCTTCCTGGCCAACCTGCTGCTCTCCCTCGCCCCGATGCTGCTCCTGGTCCTGCTGTGGGTGGTGATCGCCCGCCGGATGAGCGCGGGGATGGGCGGCGGCATGGGCGGGCTGGGCCGCAAGGCGCCGCCCAAGCCGGTGGAGCTGGACCAGGGCGCCCAGCGCACCACCTTCGCGGACGTCGCGGGCATCGACGAGGTCGAGGGCGAGCTCAACGACGTCGTCGACTTCCTCAAGAACCCGCAGGCCTACCGGAAGCTGGGCGCCCGCATGCCCGGCGGCGTCCTGCTGTCCGGCCCGCCCGGCACCGGCAAGACCCTGCTCGCCCGCGCGGTGGCGGGCGAGGCCGGGGTGCCGTTCTTCTCCGCCTCCGCCTCCGAGTTCATCGAGATGATCGTCGGAGTCGGCGCCTCCCGGGTTCGCGAACTCTTCACCGAGGCCCGCAAGGTGGCACCCGCGATCATCTTCATCGACGAGATCGACACCATCGGGCGCGTGCGCGGCGGCGGCGGGACCATGGGCGGCCACGACGAACGCGAACAGACCCTCAACCAGATCCTCACCGAGATGGACGGCTTCTCGGGCTCGGAGGGGGTGGTCGTCCTCGCCGCCACCAACCGCGCGGACGTCCTGGACCCCGCCCTGACCCGGCCCGGCCGCTTCGACCGCACGGTGGTCGTCTCCCCGCCCGACCGGGGCGGCCGCGAGGCGATCCTGCGCATCCACACCCGGGACATCCCGCTCGCCCCGAGCGTCGACCTCGCGCAGGTGGCCCGCACCACCCCCGGAATGACCGGCGCCGAACTGGCCAACCTGGCCAACGAGGCCGCGCTGCTGGCCGTCAAACGCCGGCAGGACCAGGTCACCCAGTCCGACCTGTCCGACGCCCTGGAGAAGGTCCAGCTCGGCGCGGAGCGGTCCCTGGTCATGCCGCTGGAGGAGCGCCGCCGCACGGCCTACCACGAGAGCGGGCACGCCCTCCTGGGCATGCTCCAGCCGGGCGCCGACCCGGTCCGCAAGATCACCATCGTGCCCCGCGGCCGCGCCCTCGGCGTCACCCTCTCGACCCCGGACGCCGACCGGTACGCCTACACCGAGCCGTACCTGCGCGGCCGCATCATCGGCGCGCTCGGCGGCATGGCCGCCGAGCACGTGGTCTACGACGTCATCACCACGGGCGCGGAGAACGACCTCGAACAGGTCACCAACATCGCCCGCGGCATGGTCGGCCGCTGGGGCATGAGCAACCGCGTCGGCAAGCTCACCGCCATCCCGTCCGACGGCGGCAGCCCCTACGGCCTGTCCGCCGCCCCCAGCACCCTCGACGCGGTGGACCACGAGATGCGGCGGATCGTCGACGAGTGCTACGAGAAGGCCTGCCGCCTGCTGCGCGAGAACCGCCCGAAACTCGACGCCCTGGCCGAGGCCCTGCTCGCCAACGAGACCCTGGACGAACCGGCCGCGTACGCCGCCGCCGGCATCACCCGTCTGACGAAGGGCCACGACCCCGCATGACCGCGACCCGCTAGGCCACCCGGGCGATCACGTACCGGAAGATGTTCGGCAGCCAAACGGCCCCGTCGGGCCGCTCGTACGGGTGAAGGGCGACGGCCAGCTCCTTCTCCGCCAGCGCGGGATCGGCCATCCCGAAGGGCGCGGCGTCATCGGCTCCGGTGGACCCGGTGCCCGCGACGGGGTACAGCCCCGTCGACAGCAGCCCGCGCACCGCGCTGTCCACGTCCGCGTAGCCGAACGGGCAGAACACCCGCCCCGACCCGTCCGGACGCAGCCCGGCCCGCTCCACGAGCGCGTCCAGGTCCCGCGGCACGGGACCGCCGCCCAGGACCGCCGGCACGGTGCATCTCTCCGCCGGGCCCCAGTCCGCCAGCACCACCGCCCCGCCGCGCCGGACCGCGGGCAGGGCCCGTTCCAGCGCCGCCGGGTCGGGCGAGAAGGCCAGCAGGGCGTCGTACGGGCCGTCCGCCGACGCGGCCGCCGGGGCGGACGGCGGAGCCGCCAGCACCTCCAGGAGCCGCTCGCGGGCCAGCGCCCGCCGGGCCGGATCCGCCTCCACACCGGTGGCCGCGGCTCCCCGCCCGGCCGCGAGCAGCAGGGGCAGACCGGCCCCGCAGCCGAGGCCCAGCAGCCGGTCTCCCGGCCCGACCTCCAGCCGGTCGTAGACCGCCTCGTACAGCGGTACCAGCATCCGTTCCTGGATCTCGGCCCAGTCCCGGGCGACGAGCGTCGCGGTCGGCGTCGGTGTCATCGAAAGAGCGCTCCTGATTCCATGTCGCCCCCTTGCCCCCGTTGACAGAGAACTCCCCATCGGCCTCCGCGTCCAGAGGAACGAGCCACCCGATTCACGCTCGGCGCGCGGGGCGCCGTACCATTCGCGCCATGGCAAAGGCACCCGTTCTCACCCCGCAGGCGGAGGATTTCCCCCGCTGGTACCAGGATCTGATCAACAAGGCCGAGCTGGCCGACAACGGTCCGGTCCGCGGCACCATGGTCATCCGACCGTACGGCTACGGCCTGTGGGAGCGGATGCAGCAGGAGATGGACGCGCGGATCAAGGACGCGGGCGCCCAGAACGCGTACTTCCCGCTGTTCATCCCGCAGTCGTACCTGACGAAGGAAGCCGAGCACGTCGAGGGCTTCGCCCCCGAGCTCGCGGTCGTCACGCACGGCGGCGGCAAGGAGCTGGAAGAGCCGGTCGTGGTCCGGCCCACCTCCGAGACGATCATCAACGACTACTTCTCCAAGTGGGTCCAGAGCTACCGGGACCTGCCCCTGCTGATCAACCAGTGGGCCAACGTGGTCCGCTGGGAGATGCGCCCCCGCGTGTTCCTCCGTACGAGCGAGTTCCTCTGGCAGGAGGGCCACACCGCCCACGCCACGTACGAGGAAGCCCGCGACTACGCCGCCCGGATCCACACGGACGTCTACGGCGACTTCATGACGAACGTGCTCGGCATCGACGTCGTGCTCGGCCGCAAGACCGCCAAGGAGCGCTTCGCCGGCGCCATCAACACCCTCACGCTCGAGGGCATGATGGGCGACGGCAAGGCCCTGCAGCTGGGGACGAGCCACGAGCTCGGCACCAACTTCGCCAAGGCCTTCAACACGCAGTACCTGTCGAAGGAAGGCAAGCAGGAGCTCGTCTGGCAGACCTCGTGGGGCGTCTCGACCCGCATGGTCGGCGGTCTGATCATGTCCCACGGCGACGACAACGGCCTGCGCGTACCGCCGCGCCTCGCCCACGTGCAGGTCGTCGTCATGGCGATCAAGGGTGACGAGGCCGTCGCCAAGGTCCGCGAGCTGGGCGCCGAGCTGAAGGCCGCCGGCCTCCGCGTGCAGGTCGACGACCGCGTGGACACCCCCTTCGGCCGCCGCGCCGTGGACTGGGAGCTCAAGGGCGTACCGGTCCGCATCGAGATCGGCCCCCGCGACCTGGAGGCCGGCACCGCGATGCTGGCCCGCCGGATCCCGGGCGGGAAGACCCCGGTGCAGATCGACGCGCTCGCCGACCTGCTGCCCAAGGTGCTGGAGGAGGACCAGGCACAGCTGCTGCGCGAGTCCCGCGAGCGCCGTGAGGCCCGTACCTCGGACGTCTCCACCATCGAGGAGGCCGCCGAGGCCGCCATCGCCGGTGGCTGGGCGCGCATCCCGTGGGCGGACCTGGGCCCGGAGGGCGAGGCGAAGCTGGCCGAGCAGGCCGTCTCCGTGCGCTGCCTGATCGCCGCGGACGGGTCGGTTCCGGAGACGGACGACGCTCCCGGTACCCTCGCGATCGTCGCGCGCTCGTACTGATCCGCTGACGACCGCTGATCCTCTTGTGCGCCCCGGCGCGCGGCTTGCGCCGCGCGCCGGGGCGTACTCGTCGTTACGTACCGACTCCTCCTGAGATCGGCGCACCCGTCCTCGTCAGGACGCATGAGACTGAACTGACTGGTACGTGCAAAAAATTTGGAATGGCCCGGAATCGGAACACCGGGGCACCCCGGCTCGTTGTCACGACGTGAGCACGACACCACCTGTTCTCGCCGCAGAGCTGGCGCAGGCGTGGGCCGACATTCAGCGGTACCACTCCGAGCTGCCTGACCTTGCCGCGCCCGAGTCCCTGATCGGAGAGTCCTCGTCCGCCTGTGGCGCCGAGCTCTCCTTCGAGCGACTGCTGCACGAGGCAGTCCACGGCATCGCCGCCGCCCGCGGTGTCCGTGACACCTCGCGCGCCGGCCGCTACCACAACCGCAGATTCCTCGCGATCGCCGAGGAGATGGGGCTGGACCACTCCGAGGAGCCCCACGCGAGCAGCGGCTTCTCGCTGGTCGCGCTCAACCCCGAGGCCAAGCGGCGCTACCGGCCCACCATCGAGCGGCTGCAGCGCGCGCTGAAGGCGCACACGGTCGCCACGGCCGCCGACACCAAACGCAGCTTCCGCGGCCCGGCCGCCCGGCACGGCTCCTCCGGCGGCGGCGTGCGCGTCAAGGCGGTCTGCGACTGCGGGCGCAACGTCCGGGTCGTCCCTTCCGTACTCGCCCAGGCCCCCATCGTCTGCGGCGGCTGCATGAAGCCCTTCCGCATCCCCGAGGTCGCGGTGGCGGCAGCCTCCTGACCCCCGCGCCACCGAACCGGCCCGCGGGGTGCGGGTCCGCCCCCAGGAGCGGAAGACCCCGCTCGGCAGCGCCTCAGGCGTATGGCACAATGGCTAGCTGTACTCGACAGTCGCATAGGACCCCTCTCTCCTCCGGCTGACGCGTCCATCGGGCACCCGAGTACCGCAACCCCACGTGGCATCTCATGTGCCCAACCACGTCAAGTTCAGGAGACACCACTCCAGTGGCAGTCAAGATCAAGCTCAAGCGCCTCGGCAAGATTCGCCAGCCGCACTACCGCATCGTCGTCGCCGACGCCCGCACCCGCCGGGATGGTCGCGCGATCGAGGAGATCGGTATCTACCACCCGACGTACAACCCGTCGCGCATCGAGGTCAACGCCGAGCGTGCGCAGTACTGGCTGTCCGTCGGCGCCCAGCCCACCGAGGCTGTGCTCGCCATCCTGAAGCTCACCGGTGACTGGCAGGCCCACAAGGGCCTCCCCGCCCCCGCGCCGCTGCTGCAGCCGGCGACGAAGGAAGACAAGCGTCGCACCTTCGACGAGTTCGCCAAGGCCCTCGAGGGTGGCGACGCCAAGGGCGAGGCCATCACGCAGAAGGCGAAGAAGGCCGACAAGAAGGCGGACGAGGCTGAGGCCGCCGCCGAGTCGACCGAGGCCTGAGCATGCTCGAGGAGGCTCTTGAGCACCTCGTGAAGGGCATTGTGGACAACCCCGATGACGTGCAGGTCGCCTCGCGCAACCTGCGCCGCGGACAGGTGCTCGAGGTCCGGGTTCACCCCGACGACCTCGGGAAGGTGATCGGCCGCAACGGCCGCACCGCACGTGCTCTGCGTACCGTCGTGGGCGCCATCGGCGGCCGGGGGATCCGCGTCGACCTCGTCGACGTGGACCAGGTCCGCTGAGAAGTTGAATCACCGGCACGGGCCGGGGAGGGCATTCGTGCCCGCCCCGGCCCGTCGTCGTCTGAACAGGAGATCAAGGTGGAGTTGGTAGTCGCGCGGATCGGCCGCGCCCACGGCATCAAGGGTGAGGTCACCGTCGAGGTGCGCACCGACGAGCCGGAACTGAGGCTCAGTCCCGGCGCCGTGCTCCGGACCGAACCGGCCTCGGCGGGACCGCTGGCCATCGAGACCGGCCGGGTGCACAGCGGCCGGCTCCTGCTTCGCTTCGAGGGCGTCAAGGACCGCACCGGCGCCGAGGCGCTGCGCAACATCCTGCTGATCGCGGACGTGGACCCGGCGGAGCTGCCCGAAGAGCCCGACGAGTACTACGACCACCAGCTGATGGACCTCGACGTCGTCCTGGCGGACGGCACCGAGATCGGCCGGATCACCGAGATCTCCCACCTGCCCTCGCAGGACCTCTTCATCGTCGAGCGGCCGGACGGCTCCGAGGTGATGATCCCCTTCGTGGAGGAGATCGTCGCCGAGATCGACCTGGAGGAGCAGCGCTGCGTCATCACCCCGCCGCCCGGGCTGATCGACGAGAGCGAAGCGGTCATCGACTCGACCCGCGACGAGGACGCCCAGGGGTCCGGGGACGACGCCTGATGCGTCTCGACGTCGTCACGATCTTCCCCGAGTACCTGGAACCGCTGAACGTCTCCCTCGTCGGCAAGGCGCGCGCCCGTGGCCAGCTCGACGTGCACGTCCACGACCTGCGGGACTGGACCTACGACCGGCACAACACCGTCGACGACACCCCGTACGGCGGCGGCCCCGGCATGGTCATGAAGACCGAGCCGTGGGGCGAGGCCCTGGACGCGGCGCTGGCCGACGGCTACGAGGCGGGCGCGCACGGGCCCGTCATGGTCGTCCCCACCCCCAGCGGCCGGCCCTTCACCCAGGAACTGGCCGTCGAACTCTCCGAGCGGCCCTGGCTGATCTTCACACCGGCCCGCTACGAGGGCATCGACCGCCGCGTCATGGACGAGTACGCCACGCGCATGCCGGTGTACGAGGTCTCCATCGGGGACTACGTCCTGGCGGGCGGCGAGGCCGCCGTCCTGGTCGTCACCGAGGCCGTGGCCCGGCTGCTCCCCGGGGTGCTCGGCAATGCCGCATCGCACCGCGACGACTCGTTCGCCCCCGGCGAGATGGCGAACCTGCTGGAGGGGCCCGTGTACACCAAGCCCCCCGAGTGGCGCGGCCGGGGGATCCCGGACGTGCTGCTCAGCGGCCACCACGGGAAGATCGCGCGCTGGCGGCGGGACGAGGCCTTCCGCCGGACCGCCCGCAACCGTCCGGACCTGATCGAGCGCTGCGAGGCCTCCGCCTTCGACAAGAAGGACCGGGAGATCCTGTCCATCCTGGGCTGGACGCCGTCGGCCGACGGCCGATTTTGGCGCAGGCCCCAGGCCGTGGAAGAATAGGCGGCTGCTGTGTGCTCGCGGACGCCCCTGCCACAGGGGGACCGTCGCCCGCCGAGTTCCACAGCCTCCGAATTCTCTACGGAAACCCGCACCGGCGACCTGTGGCGTCGTGCGAAGAAAGCAGACGAAGAAACATGTCTCACCTGCTCGATGGCGTCAACGCCGCCACGCTCCGCTCGGACGTCCCGGCCTTCCGCCCGGGTGACACGATCAACGTGCACGTCCGCGTGATCGAGGGCAACCGCTCCCGTATCCAGCAGTTCAAGGGTGTCGTCATCCGCCGCCAGGGCGCCGGCGTCTCCGAGTCCTTCACCGTGCGCAAGGTCTCCTTCAGCGTCGGCGTGGAGCGTACCTTCCCGGTCCACTCCCCGATCTTCGAGAAGATCGAGCTCGTCACCCGTGGTGACGTGCGCCGCGCCAAGCTGTACTACCTCCGTGAGCTCCGCGGCAAGGCCGCGAAGATCAAGGAGAAGCGCGACAACTGAGGTTCTCTCCGGTGTCCCGGGGCGGCCGGATAGGCTCGCCCCCGATGGACACCGAAGCACCTCACACGCAGCGCGGCCACTCTTCCCCCGTCGAGGGGGAGGGGCGGTCGCGTTTCGCGTTTTCCGCGGCCTTGCGTCCGCTGACCTGGCGACGGGCCGGAGCGCTCGGTGTGATCTGCACCGTCTTCCTGCTGCTGCTCAGCAACTTCGTGGTCCAGCCCTTCCTGATCCCGAGCCGCTCGATGGAGCCGACGCTCGAGGTCGGCGACCGGGTGCTGGTCGACAAGCTGGCATACCGTTTCGGCGAGCAGCCGCGCCGCGGTGACGTGGTGGTCTTCGACGGCACCGGGTCCTTCGTACGGGAGCGCCCCGCGGGCCATCCGGTCGGCGAACTGCTGCACGGCGCGGCATCGGCGCTCGGGCTCGCGGAGCCCGCCGACACCGACTTCGTCAAGCGGGTCGTGGGCGTCGGCGGCGACGACGTGGTGTGCTGCGACGCCGGGGGACGCATCGAGGTCAACGGCGTCCCGCTGGAGGAGCCGTACCTCTACCCGGGCGACGCGTCCTCGAAGGTGCCCTTCCGGATCGTCGTACCCCTTGGGACCCTGTGGGTGATGGGTGATCATCGGTCCCAGTCCCGGGATTCGCGGGACCACCTGGGGGAACCGGGCGGGGGGATGGTGCCGGTGGAGAAGGTGATCGGGCGGGCCGGGTGGATCGGCTGGCCCGTCTCGCGCTGGGGCACGGCCGGCGGCGGCCATGGGTAGCCGCGGGCGGCCGCGCGGCGGGCGGGAACCCGAGCGGAGACCCGAGCCGGAGCCGGAACCCGTCGTGGCGGAGGGCGGCCGGGCCTCGCGGCGCCGGCTGGCCCGCCGGGTACGGCGGCGGCGGCGTACGCGCCGGGCGGGTGAGCTGCCCCTGCTGGTGGTCGTGGCGCTGTGCATCGCCCTGCTCCTCAAGACCTTCCTGGTGCAGGCCTTCTTCATCCCGTCGGGTTCGATGGAGCAGACCATCCGGATCGGCGACCGCGTGCTGGTGGACAAGCTGACCCCGTGGTTCGGCTCCAAGGTCGAGCGCGGCGACGTCGTCGTGTTCGAGGACCCCGGCGGCTGGCTCAAGGGCGAAACCGCCCGGCCGGCCCCGGACCCGGTCGGGGTCAAGCAGATCAAGCAGACCCTCACCTTCATCGGACTGCTGCCCTCGGCGGACGAGCAGGACCTGATCAAACGCGTCATCGGCGTCGGCGGGGACACCGTCAAGTGCTGCGACGCCCGGGGGCGGGTCACCGTCAACGGTTCGCCGCTCGATGAGCCCTACGTGAACGCGGGCAACGCGCCCTCCGAGATCCGCTTCGAGGTGCGGGTGCCGGCGGGCAGGCTCTTCGTGATGGGCGACCACCGGGCGAACTCCGCCGACTCCCGCTACCACCTCGACGAGGCCTTCGAGGGCACCATCGACGAGAACGAGGTCGTGGGCGAGGCCGTGGTGATCGCCTGGCCGTTCGGACACTGGCGCCGACTGGATACGCCCGCGACGTTCCGGATGGTTCCCGATCAGGCGCGGCGCGAGGCGCACGGGCGTCGTCGGCGCCGTCGGACCCTGCCGTTCGCATAGTGTGTCCTGGGTCTCCCGCGCCTTAGGGAACTCCCGCTCGTTAAGGGAGGGGAGGGCCCGCTTTCCGGTTGGGAGCGGGCGGCGAAACCGAGTGAGGAGTGGATGTGGGGGACGTGGCGGTAGGCGCACGATCCGGACGCGACGAGGGTGAGGAGCGGCCGGA
This sequence comes from Streptomyces sp. cmx-11-4, assembly GCA_049998195.1. Taxonomy (GTDB): domain Bacteria; phylum Actinomycetota; class Actinomycetes; order Streptomycetales; family Streptomycetaceae; genus Streptomyces. The sequence goes on along the minus strand of JAEBET010000001.1, from coordinate 151,276 downwards.
CGACGCCGTCGAGCACGAGGCCGAGGAGGACGGCGGTGCCAAGGCGCGCCCGCACCGGTCCTTCTGGAAGGAGCTTCCGCTCCTGATCGGTATCGCGCTGCTGCTGGCCCTGCTGATCAAGACCTTCCTCGTGCAGGCGTTCTCGATCCCGTCCGACTCGATGCAGAACACCCTGCAGCGCGGGGACCGGGTGCTGGTGGACAAGCTGACCCCGTGGTTCGGCTCCGAGCCGGAGCGGGGCGAGGTGGTCGTCTTCCACGACCCGGCGAACTGGCTGTCCGGCGAGCCCACCCCGGAGCCGAACCTCGCACAGAAGATCCTCAGCAAGATCGGCCTGATGCCGGACGCCTCCGAGAAGGACCTGATCAAGCGGACCATCGCCATCGGCGGGGACACGGTCGAGTGCAAGAAGGGGGGATCGGTCATCGTCAACGGCAAGGAGCTCGACGAGCCGTACATCTTCCCCGGCAACACCCCGTGCGACGACGCCCCCTTCGGTCCCCTCACCGTGCCCAAGGGCAAGATCTGGGTGATGGGCGACCACCGCCAGAACTCCCAGGACTCCCGCTACCACATGCAGGACGCCACCCAGGGCTTCGTGCCCGTCGACAAGGTCGTCGGCCGGGCCGTCGTGGTCGCGTGGCCGATCACCCGCTGGTCCGCCCTCCCGATCCCGGACACCTTCGACCAGCCGGGCATCGGCAACCAGGCCGCGGCGACCGCGCTCGGCCTCGGCGCCGCCGGACTGACGCCGGTCGGGCTGGGTCCGGCCGCGGTCGGCCTCGCGGGCGCCGTGCCGCTCGTCATGTGGCGCCGGCGGAGGCTGACCACGGGCCGTACCGCCCGGTAGGGTGCCGCCCAGGTCGACGATCTCCGACGTGGGGGCGCTGCAATGGGCGGAACACAGGCAATACGCAGTGGCAAGGACGGCCACGGTGGTCTCGGCAACGTGTTGTCGGGCATCGCCGTGGCCGTCGGCTTCGCGCTCTTCCTCGGCGGTTTCGTGTGGGGGGCGCTGGTCTACCGGCCCTACACCGTGCCCACCGACTCGATGATGCCCACGGTGCTGCCCGGGGACCGGGTGCTGGCCCAGCGCATCGACGGCGGCGAGGTGCGCCGTGGGGACGTGGTCATCTTTACTGATTCCATGTGGAGCGATCTGCCCATGGTCAAGCGGGTCGTCGGCATCGGCGGCGACACCGTGAAGTGCTGCGGAGCGGGCGGCGAGCTCACGGTGAACGGCGTCGCCCTCGACGAGCCGTACGCCGACCACACCCAGCCCGACTCGGGCCTGGCGATGCCGCCCGGGCAGCCGCCGGCCCCCGGGACCCCCTTCGAGGTGACGGTTCCCGAAGGGAACCTCTTCCTGCTCGGTGACCGCCGGGCCGCCTCCGTCGACTCCCGTGCCCGCCTCCAGGACGCCGGGCAGGGCACCGTGCCCCGGTCCACCGTCAGCGCCCGTGTCGACGCCGTGGCCTGGCCCTCCACGGCGATGCTGGAGCGGCCCCGTACGTACGCGGCGCTGCCCGGCGGAATCTCCCGGCCCGGGCCGCTGCCGCTCCAGCTCGTGACCGTGGTGGCCGGCGCCGCCCTGGTGCTGCTGGGCGCCGCCTACGGGCCCCTCGTACGGGTTCTCGGGCGCGGGCGACGGCGGGAGCGGGCCGGTGTCCGCTGACCCGCCGGGGGCCGCGGCCCCCGGTCCCCGGAGGGTGTCGCGGCTGATCCTGCTGGACCCGGCGGACCGGATCCTGCTGCTGCACGGCTTCGAACCGGCGGACCCCGCGGACGACTGGTGGTTCACCCCCGGCGGCGGGCTCGAGGACGGCGAGAGCCGGGAGCAGGCGGCGCTCCGGGAACTGGCGGAGGAGACGGGGATCACACAGGTGGCTCTCGGGCCGGTGCTGTGGCACCGGTACTGCTCCTTCCCCTTCGACGGGCGCCGCTGGGAACAGGACGAGTGGTACTTCCTGGCCCGAACCGCCCAGACGGAGACAGAGCCGGGAGGGCTCACCGAGCTGGAGCGGCGCAGTGTCACCGGAGCCAGGTGGTGGACCTCCGAGGAACTTCTCTCGGCACGTGAGACGGTGTACCCGACCAGACTCGCCGAGCTGCTCCGTACGCTGCTCGACGACGGTCCTCCGGGTGCGCCGGTGGTCCTGGCCCCGGAAATCGTTTAGGGGCTCAGGGGCCTGGCGCACAATAGGGGGACGCACGGCTGAAGGGGAACATGCCATGAGTGCCGAGGACCTCGAAAAGTACGAGACCGAGATGGAGCTGAAGCTCTATCGGGAGTACCGCGACGTCGTCGGGCTGTTCAAGTACGTGATCGAGACCGAACGCCGTTTCTACCTCACCAACGACTACGAGATGCAGGTGCACTCGGTCCAGGGGGAGGTCTTCTTCGAGGTCTCCATGGCCGACGCCTGGGTCTGGGACATGTACCGGCCGGCCCGGTTCGTGAAGCAGGTGCGGGTGCTGACGTTCAAGGACGTGAACATCGAGGAGCTCAACAAGAGCGACCTCGAACTGCCGGGCAGCTGAGTTTCCTCCGCCGTACGGGTGACGGGGTTATCCACAACGGCGGAGTTGTCCACCAAGATCCACGAGGTGGGCGGGGGCGCGCGATCGTCGGTACCGGAGGTGGTGCCGGATGAACGCGAAGGGCGTGGCACAGCAGGCATTGGGGCGGTACGGCGAGGAGCTGGCGGCGCGGCGGCTGGCCGAGGCCGGGATGACCGTGATCGCGCGGAACTGGCGGTGCCGCGGCGGGGAGATCGACATCGTCGCCCGGGACGGTGACGCCCTCGTCGTGTGCGAGGTGAAAACCCGCCGGGCAGGGACCTTCGAGCATCCCATGGCCGCCGTGCGGCCCGGCAAGGCCGAGCGCTTACGCGTGCTCGCCGGGCGCTGGCTCGCCGACCACGGCGGACCACCGCCCGGCGGGGTGCGCATCGACCTGGTCGGAGTCCTGCTGCCACGGCGCGGTGCGCCCGTGGTGGAGCACGTCAGGGGGGTGGCCTGATGGGATTCGCCCGAGCCTGTTCGGTGGCCCTGGTGGGCGTCGACGGCGTGGTGGTGGAGGTCCAGGCCGACCTGGAGCCCGGGGTCGCGGCCTTCACCCTCGTGGGGCTGCCCGACAAGACCCTGGTCGAGAGCCGGGACCGGGTGCGGGCCGCCGTGGTCAATTCGGGTGCGGCGTGGCCGCAGAAGAAGCTCACCGTCGGGCTCAGCCCGGCCTCCGTCCCGAAATCCGGAGCGGGGTTCGACCTGGCCGTGGCGGCCGCGGTGCTCGGCGCCGCCGAGGTGGTCGACCCGGGCGCGATCGCCGATCTCGTCCTGATCGGCGAGCTCGGGCTGGACGGCCGGGTGCGTCCGGTCCGCGGCATCCTCCCGGCGGTCCTCGCCGCCGCCGAAGCCGGGTACCGGCAGGTGGTGGTCCCGCAGCAGTGCGCCGCCGAGGCCGCGCTCGTGCCGGACGTCTCGGTGCTCGGCGTGCGCAGCCTGCGCCAGCTGATCGCGGTCCTGACCGACGAGCCGGTTCCCGAGGAGGATCCACCGGACCCGCCGGGCCGCCCCGACCCGATACTGGCCGGTCTGGTCCTCCCGGGGGCGGGCCTGGGCGCGGGCCTGGCACCCGGCCGCTCCGGCCAGGGGGACGCCGGGGACTTCCCCGACCTCGCCGACGTGGCCGGGCAGCACACCGCGCGCCGGGCCCTGGAAGTGGCGGCCAGTGGGGGCCACCACCTGTTCCTCAGCGGGCCTCCCGGGGCGGGCAAGACCATGCTGGCCGAGCGGTTGCCCTGGATCCTGCCGCCGCTCACCCGCCAGGACTCCGTGGAGGTCACCGCAGTCCACTCGGTGGCGGGCATCCTCCCGCCCGGCGAACCACTCGTCGCCCGACCGCCCTACTGCGCACCGCACCACTCGGCGACCATGCAGTCGCTGGTGGGCGGAGGCAACGGGATCCCGAGGCCGGGGGCCGTCTCGCTGGCCCACCGAGGCGTCCTCTTTTTGGACGAGGCCGCCGAGTTCCACGGCCGGGCACTCGACGCCCTGCGGCAGCCCCTCGAATCGGGTCACGTGGTCATCGCCCGAGCGGCCGGGGTGGTGCGGCTGCCGGCCCGGTTCCTCATGGTCCTCGCCGCGAACCCGTGCCCGTGCGGGCGCCACACGCTGCACGGGTCCGGGTGCGAATGCCCGCCCTCGGTGGTCAGGCGCTATCAGGGCAGGCTGTCCGGGCCGCTGCTCGACCGGGTGGACCTGAGGGTGGCGGTCGAGCCCGTGACCCGGTCCGACCTGCTCGGGCAGGGCGGACGGGGGGAGTCCACCGCGGTGGTGGCCGACCGGGTACGGGAAGCCAGGGAACGCGCCGCGGTCCGGCTCGCCGACACCCCGTGGCGGCTCAACTCCGAGGTGCCCGGCCAGGAGCTGCGCACCCGGTGGCAGGCGGGCCCCGGAGCACTGGCCCAGGCCGAGCGGGACATGGAGCGCGGCCTGCTCACCGCACGCGGGCTGGACCGGGTGCTGCGCGTCGCCTGGACCGTCGCCGACCTGCGGGGGCGCGACCGGCCCGAGGCGCTGGACGTGGCCGTGGCCCTGGAACTGCGCACCGGCATCGCCCGCGGGGCGACCTTGGCGGCGGGGGCCGGGCCATGACGGGGTCGGAGGACGCGGAGCTCTTGGCGGGGCGGAGCGGGGGGTGGACTGGGGGCGGGACCGGGCCCGGGACTGGGGGGCCGGAGCCGCCGCCGGGCGACCCCGGTGGTGGGGGCAGGGCTTCCTCGGCCGGGTCCGAGGAACCGGAGGTGCTGGCCAGGGCGGCGTTGACGAGGGTGCTGGAGCCCGGGGACGAGCGGGGCGGGCGCTGGCTGCGGGAGTACGGGGCCGTCGGGCTGATACGCATGCTGACCGGGACCGGGACCGGGACCGAGGCAGAGGCCCCGGCCGGGGTGGGAGCCGAGCGGCTCGCCGGATACCGCAGACGGGCCGAGCTGGCCGACCCCCGGCGGGACCTGGCGGTGGCCGCCGGGTCGGGGAGCCGGTTCGTGTGTCCCGGGTCGTCGGAGTGGCCCACCCAGCTCGACGACCTCGGGGACGCCCGGCCCGTGGGGCTGTGGCTGCGGGGCCGGCCGAACCTGCGGACCTGGGCGCTGCGCTCGGTGGCCGTGGTCGGGGCCCGGGCCTGTACTCCGTACGGGGCGCACATGGCCCAGACCCTGGCCGCCGGGCTCGCCGAGCGGGGGTGGGTCGTCGTCTCCGGAGCCGCGTACGGGATCGACGGCGCCGCGCACCGCGGGGCCCTCGCCTCGGGCGGCGCCACCGCGGCGGTGCTCGCCTGCGGGGTGGACGTCGCCTATCCCCGCGGCCACTCCGGGCTCCTCGGCCGGATCGCCGGCCAGGGACTGGTCCTGGGGGAGCTGGCACCCGGCAGCCACCCCACCCCGAGCCGGTTCGTCCTGCGCAACCGGGTCATCGCCGCCCTCACCCGGGGCACGGTCGTGGTGGAGGCCGCCCACCGCAGCGGCTCGCTGGTCACCGCCCGGCGGGCCCAGGAGCTCGGGAGGTTCACGATGGGCATTCCCGGACCCGCCACCAGCGGGCTCTCCGCCGGGGTGCACGAACTGCTGCGGGGCGAGGCCGTACTCGTCACCGACGCGGCGGAGGTGGTCGAACTCGTCGGCTCCATCGGCGAGCTGGCTCCCGAGCGACGCGGGCCCGTGCTCGCCCGGGACCTGTTGGACCGGGAGACCGGCCGGGTGCTCGACGCGCTGCCGGCCGGGCGGGCGGTCCAGGCGGAGGAACTGGCACGTGCCTCCGGCAACGGCACCGATGACGTCATCGGCAGACTGTACGAACTTCACTCTCTGGGGTTCGTCGAACGGCAGGGCGACGGCTGGCAGTTGAGCAGACAAACGCCTGGAGGAGGCACACAAACCGGAGCCACCCGGCGAGGCGGTCGTTGACCTGGGGCGTTCCGGTGAAAGAGTGAAACCGATGAGAGACGCGGTCCTCCCGGTGGCAGTTGCCGGGACCGTGCGCCAGGCGCCGGTCCCGGGTCGCCCGTGCGAGTCGCGGCGCCGTGGTGCCCCCGCGCCATCCCGTACTCTTCGCGCACCGCGACACTTCCGTCACGCTACGCTCCCAAGGAATCCGGCTCCGGCAAAGGCGAAGCATGCCCCAGCACACCTCAGGGTCCGACCGCGCTGCGGTGCCCCCCGCTGCCCGCGGCAGTGTGCGGTCCGCCGCGCCCTCGTCCCTGGAGGTGCTCTGGCGCTCGTACAAGGACTCCGGTGACGAGCGGCTGCGGGAGCAGCTGATCCTGCACTACTCGCCGTTGGTCAAGTACGTGGCCGGCCGCGTCAGCGTGGGGCTGCCGCCCAATGTGGAGCAGGCCGACTTCGTCTCCTCCGGGGTCTTCGGACTGATCGACGCCATCGAGAAGTTCGACATCGACCGGTCGATCAAGTTCGAGACGTACGCGATCACCCGGATCCGCGGGGCGATGATCGACGAGCTGCGCGCGCTGGACTGGATCCCGCGCTCGGTGCGGCAGAAGGCGCGGGCCGTGGAGCGGGCCTACGCCACGCTCGAGGCCCAGCTGAGGCGCACTCCGACGGAGAGCGAGGTCGCCGGGGAGATGGGGATCGGGGTGGAGGACCTCCACACGGTCTTCAGTCAGCTTTCCCTGGCCAACGTGGTCGCCCTGGAGGAGCTGCTGCACGTCGGCGGGGAGGGCGGCGACCGCCTCTCGCTGATGGACACCCTGGAGGACACCGCAGCCGACAACCCGGTGGCAGTGGCGGAGGACCGGGAGCTGCGGCGGCTGCTGGCCCGGGCCATCAACACCCTTCCCGAGCGGGAGAAGACGGTGGTCACCCTCTACTACTACGAGGGGCTCACGCTGGCCGAGATCGGCAACGTGCTGGGCGTCACCGAGAGCCGGGTCAGCCAGATCCACACCAAGTCCGTGCTGCAACTGCGGGCAAAGCTCGCCGATGTGGGGCGGTGAGCCCCCGGCACCTCCGTAGAGTGGAGACGTGCCCAGGATTCGAGCGGCCTCCGTGGCCGAGCACCGGTCGATGCAGCGCGGCGCCCTGTTGGACGCCGCGCGGTCCCTGCTGTCCGAAGGCGGGACGGAGGCGCTGACCTTCCCCGCCCTGGCGGAGCGCACCGGGCTCGCCCGGTCCTCCGTGTACGAATACTTCCGCTCCCGCGCGGCCGTGGTCGAAGAGCTGTGCGCGGTGGACTTCCCCGTGTGGGCCGCCGAGATCGAGGCGGCCATGGAGCAGGCCGGGTCGCCCGAGGCGAAGATCGAGGCCTACGTGCGCAGCCAGCTGGGGCTGGTCGGTGACCGGCGGCACCGGGCGGTGGTGGCCATCTCCGCGAGCGAGCTCGACGCCGGGGCGCGGGAGAAGATCCGCGCGGCCCACGGCGGGCTGGTGGCGATGATCGTCGAGGCCCTGGCCGCCCTGGGGCAGGCGGAGCCGAGGCTGGCCGCGATGCTGCTGCAGGGGGTCGTGGACGCCGCGGTCCGGCGGATCGAGCTCGGTGCCGCAGAGGATCCCGAGGTCGTCACCGAGGCTGCCGTCGCGATGGCCCTGCGGGGCGTCGGCGGCTGAGCTGCCCGGGCTCCGCCCCGACCCTCCCCCCAGACCCCGTTCGGGGGACTCCCGCTCTCAGACGCCGGCGGGGTTGGGATCCGGCAGGAGGCGGGGTGTGGGGCGGGGCAGCAGGGTGAGGGGGTTGAGGTAGACCTCGCCCGACAGGAGGCCCCAGTGGAGGCACGGTGCCGGGCAGTGGGAGCCCTGCGTCAGGATCGCCACCACCTGGCCCGCCGTGACCGCCTCGCCCTCGGCGACCAGCACGCGGACCGGTTCGTAGGTCGTGCGCAGGCCGTTCGGCAGAGTGAGGGAGAGGACTCCGCGGCCCGCGACCTGGCCGGCGTAGTGCACCCGGCCCGGGCCGACCGCGCGGACCTGCGTGCCCACCGGGGCGGACAGGTCCACGCCGCGGTGACCGGCCGCGTACGGGGTCGGCGGCGGGTCCCACCAGCGGGCCACGGACAGTGGCGCGGGCAGCGGGCGCACACCGGGCACGGCGGCCTGGACCAGGGCGATGAGCAGGCTGAGCATCAGAGTCGTCATGGCGCACAGCGTCCCGTCCCCGGCCATCCGGCGGGCCGCCCTGTGGACAGGCCGCGGGATGTGGACAACGGCGTCACCCGGCATGCCGCCGGGTCCCGTACACTTCTTGTGGCGATCCGGGTCACCGGGTCGACTTCGCACGCCCCAGCACCAGCCGGAAACGGCCAGGTGAGAGCGTCTCTCGGTCCCTTTCGGGGCAGGGCGCGGCGGGGCGTCAGGAACCAAACCGAGAAACCAAGGAGATGGCCATGGCCGTCGTCACGATGCGGGAGCTGCTGGAAAGCGGCGTCCACTTCGGTCACCAGACCCGCCGTTGGAACCCGAAGATGAAGCGCTTCATCTTCACGGAGCGCAACGGCATCTACATCATCGACCTGCTGCAGTCGCTGTCGTACATCGACCGCGCCTACGAGTTCGTGAAGGAGACCGTCGCGCACGGTGGCTCCATCATGTTCGTCGGTACGAAGAAGCAGGCCCAGGAGGCCATCGCCGAGCAGGCGACGCGCGTTGGCATGCCGTACGTCAACCAGCGCTGGCTGGGTGGCATGCTCACCAACTTCTCCACCGTCTACAAGCGCCTCCAGCGTCTGAAGGAGCTTGAGGCGATCGACTTCGAGGACGTCGCCGCCTCGGGTCTCACCAAGAAGGAGCTCCTGGTCCTCTCCCGCGAGAAGATCAAGCTGGAGAAGACCCTCGGTGGTATCCGCGAGATGTCGAAGGTCCCCAGCGCCGTCTGGATCGTCGACACCAAGAAGGAGCACATCGCCGTCGGTGAGGCGCGCAAGCTCCACATCCCGGTCGTCGCGATCCTCGACACCAACTGCGACCCCGACGAGGTCGACTACAAGATCCCGGGCAACGACGACGCGATCCGCTCCGTCACCCTGCTCACCCGCGTGATCGCCGACGCCGTCGCCGAGGGCCTCATCGCCCGCTCCGGCGCCGCGACCGGCGACTCGAAGCCGGGCGAGAAGGCCGCTGCCGAGCCGCTCGCCGAGTGGGAGCGCGACCTGCTCGAGGGCGACAAGAAGGCCGACGACGCCGCTGAGGCCGCTCCGGCCGAGGCCGCCGCCGAGACCGTCGAGGCCCCGGCCGCCGAGGCCACCGAGACCGTCGAGGCCCCGGCCGCCGACACCGTCGAGGCCCCGGCCGCCGAGGCCACCGAGGCCCCGGCCGCCGACGCCGAGCAGGCCTGACCCACTGAGAGCGCCCGGTGTTCACGCGCCGGGCACTCACAGCACGGACGATGACGGCGGGGGAGCCGCGCCACGAGCGCGGCGCCTCCGCCGTTCACCCGTAGATCTACGACTTCGAGAGAGAATCACAGACTCATGGCGAACTACACCGCCGCTGACGTCAAGAAGCTCCGCGAGCTCACCGGCGCCGGCATGTTGGACTGCAAGAACGCGCTTGTGGACGCCGACGGTGACGTCGACAAGGCCATGGAAGCGCTCCGCATCAAGGGTCAGAAGGGCGTCGCCAAGCGCGAGGGCCGTTCTGCCGAGAACGGTGCGGTCGTCTCCCTCATCGCCGACGACAACACCTCCGGTGTCATCGTCGAGCTGAAGTGCGAGACCGACTTCGTCGCCAAGGGCGACAAGTTCCTGGCCGTCGCCAACCAGCTGGCCGCGCACGTCGCCGCCACCTCCCCGGCCGACATCGAGGCGCTGCTCGCGTCCGAGATCGAGCCCGGCAAGACCGTCACCGCTTTCGTCGACGGGGCCAACGCCAACCTCGGCGAGAAGATCGTCCTGGACCGCTTCGCGCAGTTCACCGGCGGTTACGTGACCTCGTACATGCACCGCACGATGCCCGACCTGCCGTTCCAGATCGGCGTCCTGGTCGAGCTCGACAAGGAGAACGCCGAGATCGCCCGCGGCGTCGCGCAGCACATCGCCGCGTTCTCCCCGCAGTGGCTGTCCGCCGAGGACGTCCCGGCCGAGAAGGTCGAGTCCGAGCGTCGCATCGCCGAAGAGGTCACCCGCGCGGAGGGCAAGCCCGAGGCCGCCATCGCGAAGATCGTCGAGGGTCGCGTCAACGGCTTCTTCAAGGAGGCCACCCTCCTCGGCCAGCCGTACGCGCTGGACAACAAGAAGTCCGTCCAGAAGGTCCTGGACGAGGCCGGTGTCACCCTGAAGCGCTTCAGCCGCATCAAGGTCGGCATCTGAGTCCGTCCGTACACGACGGACACCGGACCCCGGTAGGGTCTGAGGCAGTCACCCGCGCTTGCGCGAGGCGACCGCAGATCTGACGAGGAGGCCATTGCCGCAGAGGGAACCGCAAGGACCCACCGGCAATGGCCTTCTTCGTATGTGCACGAGGAGATCTCCATGAATCAGGGCGTGGACCCCCACACCGCATCCGACGACAAGAGCGACCAGGACAAGAAGGGCCGCCGCTTCATGCTGAAGCTGTCGGGCGAGGCCTTCTCGGGTGGCAAAGGACTGGGCGTCGACCCCGACGTCGTCCACGCCATCGCGCGCGAGATCGCCGCGGTGGTCCGTGACGGCGCGGAGATCGCCGTCGTGATCGGCGGCGGAAACTTCTTCCGCGGCGCCGAGCTCCAGCAGCGCGGCATGGACCGGGCGCGGTCCGACTACATGGGCATGCTCGGCACCGTGATGAACTGCCTCGCACTCCAGGACTTCCTGGAGAAGGAGGGCATCGACTCCCGCGTGCAGACCGCCATCACCATGGGCCAGGTCGCGGAGCCGTACATCCCGCTGCGTGCCGTGCGGCACCTGGAGAAGGGCCGCGTCGTCATCTTCGGCGCGGGCATGGGCATGCCGTACTTCTCCACCGACACCACGGCCGCCCAGCGCGCCCTGGAGATCGACGCCGAAGCCCTGCTCATGGGCAAGAACGGGGTCGACGGGGTCTACGACTCCGACCCGAAGAAGAACCCGGACGCGGTGAAGTTCGACGCGCTGGAGTACGGCGAGGTCCTGTCCCGCGACCTGAAGGTCGCGGACGCCACCGCCATCACCCTGTGCCGTGACAACAAGCTGCCGATCCTCGTCTTCGAGCTGCTCGCCGAGGGCAATATCGCCCGCGCCGTCAAGGGTGAGAAGATCGGCACGCTCGTCAGCGACCGGGGAACCCGGGCCTGAGCAGTCCGCTGCCGGACCGAGCCCGGACCGAGCCCGGACCCGCCCGCCCGTCATGCCCGCCTGAACCATCCATTCAAGACATGCAGGAGCACTGGTGACCGAAGAGATCCTCCTCGAGGCCGAGGAGAAGATGGAAAAGGCCGTCGTCGTCGCCAAGGAAGACTTCGCCGCGATTCGCACCGGTCGTGCGCACCCGGCGATGTTCAACAAGATCGTGGCGGAGTACTACGGCGCCATCACGCCCATCAACCAGCTCGCCTCCTTCTCGGTGCCCGAGCCGCGCATGGCGATCGTGACCCCGTTCGACAAGAGCGCCCTGCGCAACATCGAGCAGGCCATCCGCGACTCCGACCTCGGTGTCAACCCGAGCAACGACGGCAGCATCATCCGGGTGACCTTCCCCGAGCTGACGCAGGACCGCCGCAAGGAGTACATCAAGGTCGCCAAGAACAAGGCCGAGGACTCCAAGGTCTCCATCCGCTCCATCCGCCGCAAGGCGAAGGACGCCCTTGACAAGCTGATCAAGGACAAGGAGGCCGGCGAGGACGAGGTGCGCCGCGCGGAGAAGGAGCTCGACGACACCACCGCGAAGTACGTCGCGCAGGTGGACGAGCTCCTCAAGCACAAGGAAGCCGAGCTCCTCGAAGTCTGATGAACGACTCTTCCTGGCAGCCGGAGCCGGTTCCGGCGGGTCCCGCATACGATGCGCAGGTGGGCCCGCACACTCGGCCCATGCCCATCGTGCCCGATGCCGCCGGCCGTGACTTCGACGACCGGGAAGCACGCGATCGGGGGGCCGCCGCGGACGGCGGCCCCCTCTTCCGCGCCGAAACGCCGCCGCAGGAGCCCATGCCCAGCCCCCCGCCCCCGCCTTCGCAGGCACCGCAGGACGCCTCGCCTCCGCCGCCGAAGAAGCGGGCGGGGAGGGACCTGCGCGCCGCCATAGGGGTCGGCGTCGGCCTCGGCGCGGTGATCTTCGCATCGCTGTTCGTCGTCAAGGCGGTCTTCGTCGGCGTCATCGTCGTCGCGGTCGTCGTGGGCCTGTGGGAGCTCACCTCCCGGCTACAGGAGAAGAAGGGCATCAGGGCCCCGCTGGTCCCGCTCGCCGTCGGCGGCGCGGCCATGGTCATCGCCGGATACGTCCGGGGTGCCGAGGGTGCCTGGGTAGCCATGGCCCTGACGGCCCTCGCCGTCCTGGTCTGGCGGATGACCGAACCGCCCGAGGACTACCTCAAGGACGTCACGGCGGGCGTCTTCGCGGCGTTCTACGTGCCCTTCCTGGCCACCTTCGTCGCGATGCTGCTCACCGCCGAGGACGGGCCGCAGCGCGTGGTCACCTTCCTGGTGCTGACGGTGGTCAGCGACACCGGCGCCTACGCCGTCGGCTGGCGCTTCGGCAAGACCAAGCTCGCGCCGCGCATCAGCCCCGGGAAGACCCGCGAGGGGCTGTTCGGCGCGGTGGCCTTCGCGATGGCGGCCGGCGCGCTGTGCATGGAGTTCCTGATCGACGGCGGCTCCTGGTGGCAGGGGCTGCTGATGGGGCTGGCGGTCGCGGTCAGCGCCACGCTGGGCGACCTCGGCGAGTCGATGATCAAGCGTGACCTGGGCATCAAGGACATGGGCACCCTGCTCCCGGGCCACGGCGGCATCATGGACCGGCTGGACTCGCTCCTGCCGACCGCCCCGGTGGTGTGGCTGCTTCTGGCGGCCTTCGTCGGCACCGGCTGACAGGGCTCGGGTTATCCTGGAAGGCGCGCCGCGATGACGTGGCGCGCCCTTTCCGTCTCGCGGCCGAGCCGCGGACCGGCCCTGCACGCGCGGGGTGACCCCCCACCTCGTCGTACTGAGGAGTACCGCATGGCCCCCCGCCCCGTTCCGGGTGAGCTCACCTTCGTCGCGCCCCGCGGAGCGAAGCGGCCGCCCCGGCACCTCGCCGACATGACCCCGGCCGAACGCCGTGAGGCGGTCGCCGCGATCGGCGAGAAGCCGTTCCGGGCCAAGCAGCTCTCCCAGCACTACTTCGCACGCTATGCGCACGACCCGGCCGAGTGGACCGACATCCCGGCGGGCTCGCGGGAGAAGCTCCAGCAGGAGCTGCTCCCCGACCTGATGAACGTCATCCGGCACATCAGCTGCGACAACGACACCACCCGCAAGACCCTGTGGAAGCTGCACGACGGCACGCTCGTCGAGTCCGTGCTGATGCGCTACCCCGACCGGGTCACCATGTGCATCTCCTCGCAGGCCGGCTGCGGCATGAACTGCCCGTTCTGCGCCACCGGCCAGGCCGGCCTGGACCGCAACCTCTCCACCGCCGAGATCGTGCACCAGATCGTCGACGGCATGCGCGCGCTGCGCGACGGCGAGGTCCCCGGGGGTCCGGCGCGCCTGTCGAACATCGTCTTCATGGGCATGGGCGAGCCGCTGGCCAACTACAACCGCGTGGTCGGCGCCATCCGCCGCCTCACCGACCCGGAGCCCGACGGCCTCGGCCTGTCGCAGCGCGGCATCACCGTCTCCACCGTCGGCCTGGTCCCGGCCATGCTGCGCTTCGCCGACGAGGGCTTCAAGTGCCGCCTCGCGGTCTCGCTGCACGCCCCCGACGACGAGCTGCGCGACACCCTGGTGCCGGTGAACACCCGCTGGAACGTGCGCGAGGTCCTCGACGCGGCCTGGGAGTACGCCGAGAAGTCCGGCCGCCGGATCTCCATCGAGTACGCCCTCATCCGCGACATCAACGACCAGGCCTGGCGCGGCGACCTGCTGGGCAAGCTGCTCAAGGGCAAGCGCGTCCACGTCAACCTGATCCCGCTGAACCCGACGCCGGGCTCCAAGTGGACCGCCTCGCGGCCCGAGGACGAGAAGGCCTTCGTGGAGGCCATCGCCCGGCACGGCGTGCCCGTGACCGTACGGGACACCCGCGGCCAGGAGATCGACGGCGCGTGCGGCCAGCTCGCGGCCTCGGAGCGCTAGTTTCCGCCTCGAGACCTCCGCATTCGGCCACCGGGTACCCTGTGGCCGAACCAATTTCATATTCCGACAGGGGAGCGCCACAGCGCTGAGAGTGCGGTATCCGTCATCCGCAGACCCTCTGAACCTCGCCCCGGTCATTCGGGGTAGGAAGTTCGGTCACCACTCATGCTGTTGCGCCCTGCCCGGCGTCCGCTCCACAGAGCGCCGGGCAGGGCCGCGTCTTCTCCTGGTCATCCAGGAGGAATCACCAGTGAGCACCACCAAGAAGATCGCGGGCGCCGCGCTCGCGGCCGCGCTGGGCGTCACCACGCTCAGCGCCTGCGGCGGCGCCAAGGACAAGACCGCGGGCGCGAGCGACGCCCCGAAGTCCAAGACCGTCACGCTCGTCTCCCACGACTCCTTCAACGTGACCGACACGGTCCTCAAGGAGTTCCAGCAGCAGAGTGGCTACACCGTCAAGGTGCTGAAGTCCGGGGACGCCGGCGCGGCGCTGAACCAGGAGATCCTCACCAAGGGCTCCCCGCGCGGCGACGTCTTCTTCGGCGTGGACAACACCCTGCTCTCGCGCGCCCTCGACAACGGCATCTTCACGCCGTACGAGGCCAAGGGCCTGGGCGAGGTGAAGCCGGAGTTCCAGCTCGACAAGGAGCACCGGGTCACCCCGATCGACTCCGGCGACATCTGCGTCAACTACGACAAGGCCTACTTCGCCGACAAGAAGATCGCCCCGCCGCAGACGCTGGACGACCTGATCAAGCCGGAGTACAAGAACCTGCTGGTCACCGAGAACGCCGCGACCTCCTCGCCGGGCCTCGGCTTCCTGCTCGCCACCGTCGGCAAGTACGGCGACGGGGGCTGGAAGGACTACTGGAGCAAGCTCGAGTCCAATGGCGTCGAGGTCGTCGACGGCTGGGAGCAGGCCTACAACGAGCGCTTCTCCGGCTCCGCGGGCGGCAAGAAGGCCAAGGGCGACCGCCCGCTGGTCGTCTCCTACGCCTCCAGCCCGCCGGTCGAGGTGCTGTACGCCGAGCCGCAGCCGGCCGAGGCCCCGACGGGCGTCGCCACCGGCACCTGCTTCCGCCAGACCGAGTTCGCCGGCCTGCTGAAGGGCGCGAAGAACGAGGAGGGCGGCAAGGCCCTCGTGGACTTCCTGATCAGCAAGAAGTTCCAGGAGGACATGCCGCTCCAGATGTTCGTGAACCCCGTGACGAAGGACGCTTCCCTGCCGGAGCTGTTCACCAAGCACGGCGTGGTGGTCGAGAAGCCCGAGAACGTGGCTCCCGAGACCATCGCCAAGAACCGTGAGCAGTGGGTCAAGGCATGGACCTCGCTCGTCGTGAAGTAAGCGGCACCAAGGGAACGGGCGCGGCGCCGGGGGGCGCCGCGCCGGTCCCCGGCCCTCGCGAAGGCGGCCGGGCCCTGGCCGTACGGCTCGCCCTGATGGCCGTGCCCCTCGCCTTCTTCGGACTGTTCTTCGCCTACCCCGTGGCCGCGATCGTCGGGCGCGGGCTGGGGACCGACGCCGGCTGGCAGCTCGGCCGGATCGGCGAGGTGCTCGCCCGGCCCGACATCGCCGACGTGCTGTGGTTCACCACCTGGCAGGCGCTCGCCTCCACCGCGCTCGCGCTGCTGATCGCGCTCCCCGGCGCGTACGTCTTCGCGCGCTTCGAGTTCCCCGGCAAGCAGCTGCTCCGGGCCCTGGTGACCGTTCCGTTCGTCCTGCCGACCGTGGTGGTCGGCACCGCCTTCCTCGCGCTGGTCGGCCGGGGCGGGCTGCTCGACGAACTGGTGGGCGTCCGGCTGGACACCACGGTCTGGGCGATCCTCCTCGCGCACGTCTTCTTCAACTACGCCGTCGTCGTACGCACGGTCGGCGGACTGTGGGCCCAGCTGGATCCGCGGCAGGAGGAGGCCGCCCGGGTCCTGGGCGCCGGACGGTTCGCCGCCTGGCGGCGGGTGACGCTGCCCGCGCTGGCCCCGGCCGTGGCCGCGGCCTCGCTGATGGTGTTCCTGTTCACCTTCAGCTCCTTCGGCGTCGTACTGATCCTGGGCGGGCCCTCGTACTCCACCCTGGAGGTGGAGGTCTACCGGCAGACCGCGCAGCTCCTGGACCTGCCCACGGCCGCGGTGCTGACGATGGTGCAGTTCGCGGCGATCGGCGCGATCCTCGCGGTGCACGCCTGGACGGTGCGCAAGCGGGAGACGGCGCTGCGGCTGGTCGACCCGGGGCGCACGACGCACCGGCCGCGCGGCTGGGCGCAGCGCACCCTGCTCGGCGGGGTGCTGCTGACGGTCGCCCTGCTGATCGTGGCCCCGCTGGCGGTGCTGGTGGAGCGGTCCTTCGACGCGCCCGGCGGGTACGGGTTCGGCTTCTACCGGGCGCTCCAGGAGGTGGGCGCGGGCGGCGGAACCTTCCTGGTGCCGCCGCTGGAGGCGATCTGGAACTCCCTGCAGTACGCGCTCGCCGCCACCGCCATCGCCCTGCTGATCGGCGGGCTCGCGGCCGCGGCCCTCACCCGGCGGGGCGGCCGCTTCGTACGGGGCTTCGACGCGCTGCTGATGCTTCCGCTCGGGGTGTCCGCCGTGACCGTGGGCTTCGGGTTCCTGATCACCCTGGACGAGCCGCCGCTGGACCTGCGGACCTCGTGGATCCTGGTGCCGCTCGCGCAGGCCCTGGTGGGCGTGCCGTTCGTCGTACGGACCATGCTGCCGGTACTGCGCGCGGTCGACGGGCGGCTGCGGGAGGCCGCCGCCGTGCTCGGTGCCTCCCCGCTGCGGGCCTGGCGGGAGGTGGACCTGCCGCTGGTGCGGCGGGCGCTGCTGATCGCGGCCGGCTTCGCGTTCGCCGTCTCGCTCGGGGAGTTCGGCGCGACCGTCTTCATCGCCCGGCCGGACCGTCCGACGCTGCCGGTGGCCGTGGCGCGGCTGCTGGGGCGGGCCGGGGAGATGAACTACGGGCAGGCGATGGCCCTGAGCACGATTCTGATGCTGGTGTGCGCGGTGTCCCTGCTGGTGCTGGAGCGACTGCGTCCCGACAAGACCTCGGGAGAATTCTGATGACACTGCTCCGGCTGGACGGGGTGTCGGTCCGCTTCGGTGAGCGCGCGGTCGTCGACGACGTGGACCTGGAGGTCGCCGAGCACGAGATCGTGTGCGTGCTGGGGCCGAGCGGGAGCGGGAAGTCGACCCTGCTGAGGGTCGTCGCCGGGCTCCAGCCGGTGTCCGCGGGCCGGGTGTCGCTGGGCGGGGCGGACCAGGCCGGCGTGCCCGTGCACCGCAGGGGCGTGGGCCTGATGTTCCAGGACCACCAGCTCTTCCCGCACCGGGACGTCGGCGGGAACGTCGCCTTCGGGCTGCGGATGCGGGGCGGGGGCCGCGGTTCCCGCGAGGCCCAGGTCGCGGAGCTGCTGGAGCTCGTCGGCCTCCCCGGGGCGCAGGACCGCGCGGTGGCCTCGCTGTCCGGCGGTGAGCAGCAACGGGTGGCGCTGGCCCGGGCACTGGCCCCGTCGCCGCGGCTGCTGATGCTGGACGAACCGCTGGGACAGCTGGACCGGGGGCTGCGCGAGCGCCTTGTGGTCGAGCTCCAGGGGCTGTTCACCCGGCTGGGGACGACGGTGCTGGCCGTCACGCACGACCAGGGCGAGGCCTTCGCGCTGGCCGACCGGGTGGTGGTCATGCGGGACGGGCGCGTGGCGCAGGCCGGGACACCGCTGGAGGTGTGGCAGCGCCCGGCCTCGGAGTTCGTGGCACGCTTCCTCGGCTTCGAGAACGTGGTCCCGGCCGTGGTCTCGGGCGGGGTCGCGGGCACCCCGTGGGGCAAGGTCCCGGTGCCGGCCGGATCCCCGGAGGGTGAACAGCGGCTGCTGATCCGCCCCGCCGGAGTCGTCCTGGCCGCGGACGGGATGCGGTGCGAGGTCGTGTCCCGCACCTTCCGGGGCACGCACGTGGCGCTGCTGCTGCACCCCGAGACGGGGCCGCCGCTGGAGGCGGAGTGCGGGCTGGCGGGGGCGCCGGCCGCGGGGGACCGGGTCGCGGTGTCCTTCAGCCCCGCCGAGGTGGTCGTCCTGCCGACGGACCCCGCGCAGGAAAAGGGACGCTAGGGCCGGATGGCGTCGCAGGCGACCGGCAGGTGGCGGGGCCCGCGCAGGACCGCGTTCTGGCGGTAGGGCGGCGGGTCCTCCAGCAGGCGCGGGTTCTCCAGCCGCCGCGCGAGCTCGCTCAGGGCCAGCTGGGCCTCCTGCCGGGCGAGCGGGGCGCCGAAGCAGCTGTGGATCCCGCTGCCGAGGCCGAGGTGCTGGATGTCCTTGCGGTCCGGGTCGAAGCGGTCCGGGTTCTCGAACCGCTTCGGGTCGCGGTTCCCGGAGGCCAGGATCAGCCACAGGGACGCGCCCTTCGGAATGGTGACACCGGCGACCTCGATCTCGGAGAGGGTGCTGCGCTGGGGGAGCAGCTGCACGGGCGGCTCGTACCGCAGCAGTTCCTCGACGATCGGCACGGACACGGCGGGGTCCTCGCGCAGCCGCTGCAGGACGTCCGGGTGGCGCAGCAGGGTCAGCATGCCGTTGGTGATGAGGTTGACCGTGGTCTCGTGACCGGCGATCAGCAGAAGCGCCGAGGTGCTGAGCACCTCCATGGTGGTCATCGAGCCGTCGGGGCCGTCCGCCGTCGCCAGTTGCGACAGCATGTCGTCGCCGGGGTTCTTGCGGCGCTCCTCGATCAGCCCGGCGAGGTACATGCCCAGTTCCATACGGGCGTCCATGGCGCCCTTGCCGTGCTGGGTGGGGTCCGCGTCCGGGTCGGGGTCCAGGCTGGCGGCGAGGGTTTCCGCCCAGACGTGGAAGCGCGGCTCGTCCTCGCGCGGCACCCCGAGCAGCCGGCAGATCACCGAGACCGGGAAGGGGTAGGCGAACTGGTCGACCAGGTCGATCCGGTCGAGGTTCCCGGTGGTGGCGATGCCTTCGATGAGCCGGGAGACGAGACCGCCGAGTTCGCCCAGCATGTCGTGGACCCGGTGGGGGGCGTGCGGCGGCCCGAACGGCCGGTTCGTCATCCGCCGGAGCCGGTCGTGGTCCGGCGGGTCGAGCTTGAGGAAGGACGGGGGCAGGGTCGCCCCCTCCTGCTCGGACTGGCCCAGCGGATCGTCGCCGGTCGCCTTCAGGTTCTTCGCGTCGGAGCTGATCCGGGGATCGTGCAGCAGGCTCTGGATCTCGTAGTACGTGCTCACGACGTACGGGCCGCCGTTGCCGTTGTGGAAGACGGGGGTCTTGCGCAGCTCTTCGTACAGCGGGTACGGGTCGGCGCGGTTCGAGTAGTCGATGATCTCCCGCAGGATGTCCTGTGTCATGACGGGTCCTCGTGCTCCTCAGGGAGGGCGCGGTCAGTGGCGCGCGGGGGTGAAGGTCATCTTCCGGTCGGCCGGTGAGTAGCCGCTGAGGGTGATGGTCGGCCCGTGCGTGGGGACCGAAGGGTCGGGGAAGTCGGCCGGCACCGGCTTGTTCCCGTCCGGCCTGCGGTCCACCGTGGAGAACGGCGGGGGGAACGGCGCGGTGGTCTCGATCTGCTGCTCGTAGAACGGGAGCCACCGGCACTGGTCGAAGGTGACGGCGGCGATCACGCGCCCCTGGTACCCGTACACGGCCACGAACCGGCGCTCGGCGCGCGAGCCCTGCGTGAAGAGGATCTCGGTCCCCATCGGCGGCACTCCGACCGATTTGATGTTCACCCCGAACTGGGAGGACCAGAACGCCGGCACCCACAGGTGGGGGCGGCGGTCCGCGCTCTCGCTGAGCATGTTGTGCGCGGCGGTGTCGGCCTGTGCGACGGCATTGCCCCAGTGCTCCAGCGAGAGGAACTGGTAGCCGAACAGGGCGTGCGGGGACCGTGCCACGTCACCCGCCACGTAGATGTCGTCGGTGACGATGCCCCGGATGTCGAAGGCCCGGCAGCCCGCGTCACAGGCGATGCCCCGGGGACCCGCGCCCAGTCCGGACCCGGCGAGCCACTCGGTGTTGCGCTGCGCGCCCAGCGAGACGACCACGACGTCGGCCTCCACGGTGGACCCGTCGGAGAGGTGGGCGGCGCGGACCCGGCCGGCGGGATCGGCCTCCAGCCCGGTCACCATGACCCCGGTCCGCAGGTCGACCCCGTGCTCGCGGTGCATCTGCGCGGCGACCTCGCCGATGACCCCGCCGAGCGCGCCGACCAGCGGCGCCGCGCCCCGTTCGGCGACGGTCACGTCCAGACCGCGTTCCCGGCAGGCGGAGGCGATCTCGGACCCGGTGAACCCGGCTCCGATGACGAGCACCCGGCGGGGTCCGGCGGCCAGGGCCCGTTGCAGTCCCGCGGCGTCGTCGCGGGTGCGCAGGACGAAGACTCCCTCCAGGGCGCCTTCCTCCTCGTTGGGCCAGGGCCGCGCGCGCACCCCGGTGGCGATCAGCAGCCGGTCGTACTCGACCTCGTCGCCGTTGCCGAGGCGGACCCGCCGGGCCGCCATGTCCAGGCCGGTGGCGGGGACCCCGAGACGCCAGTCGGCGTCGATCGCCCGGCGGCGGGGGAGCGCGGTGTGCTCCGCGACCGCGTTGCCGAGCAGGACCTGCTTGGACAGCGGGGGCCGGTCGTACGGTTCGTACGGTTCGGCGCCGATCATCGTGAGCGAACCGGCGAAGCCCTTCTCGCGCATGGTCTCGGCGGCCCGCAGACCGGCCAGCGAAGCGCCGACGACGACGATGCGGCCGTCGCGCTTGAGCCGCTCCAGGGCCCCGTCGTGGGCTCCGACACCGGTCACCGCGCGCCTCCGGAACGGGCCCCGGACCCGGCCACGGCGTCCGGGGAAGGGATGTTCGCCATGTCCTCGTCCGTGAGCTCGAGGAGGATCGCACCGACCGGGCAGGCGGCCACGGCCCGTTCGACGTTCTCCCGCTGTTCGGCAGCCGCCTCCGGGTTGTACAGCAGCGACTCGTCGCCGTGCATGGCGAAGACATCGGGAGCGAGGAAAGCGCACTGGGCGTATCCCTGGCAGCGGTTGAGGTCGACGACAAGCCTCATGACGGTTCTGCCCTTCCCTCGGCTGTACTTCCCCGTCACCCCCGGGCCCCCGGGATCCTCCCCTTCCCACCAGCATGCACGTGGGGCCCGCAGGCTGCCCGCCGGAGTGTGAAGGGGCAGGTCGGGAGAGGTCAGGAGGGGTCCGGGCGGGCCGCGCCGGGGTCGGTAGGGGCGGCGCGCCGGGCGCGCAGGATGTGCACGCTGATGATCAGCGCCCAGGCCGGGAACAGCAGCTCGGACCAGGGCAGGCCGGATCCCACGACGAGCAGGACCAGGCCGACGACGGTGCCGAGCAGGGCCAGCGGCCGGGGGAAGACACCGAGCAGCCGGCCGATGGTCGAGGTCGCGAGGACGAAGACGGCGGACATCCGCATGGAGTACGTCGAGAGCAGGGTGTAGGCGAAGTGGCGGCCGAAATCGGAGGGCGTGCCCTCCTCCAGGACGGTGCCCGCCGCCGCGGCGGAGGCGAACAGCGTGGCCACGAAGACGAAGCCGCTGCCGAGGAACACGGTCGCGATGAACCGGTCCTCGGCCTCACCCGTGTGCGCGCGCAGGGCGCCCATGAACCACAGGAAGAAGATGCCCGCGAAGGGCACGATCTCCAGGGCCACCCGGACGGCCCAGCGCCGGTCCGGGGCGATGGGTGCGTCGGCGGCGTCGCCCGACGGGACGGCGATCCGCATCAGGACGATCGCCGTCCCGAGCAGCAGGGCGAAGGCGATTCCGGCCAGCCCGGCCGCGCGCGGTGTCTTCAGCCGATCGGTCGTGGGCTCCACGGGCCCCTCGCTCTCTCCCCCGGTCCAGCAAGCGGCAGCCGCCGCCGCACCACCACCGGGGGACGGCCGACCGGGTGACGCGGCCCGGTCGGCCCACGGTCAGCCGACCGGCTCCGGCACGCGGGCCGGGGCCCCCTCGTCGGCCCCCTCGTGCTTGCCGTACCAGGCGACCGCCACCGCGCCGGCGACCGCCAGCACGAAGCCGAAGACCGCCAGCCAGGCCAGCCCCGGCCGGGAGGCGTCGCCGAGCAGGAGCACGCCGATCGCGCCCGGGAGGACCGTCTCGCCGACGACCAGGGCGGCCGTCGCGCCGTTCACCGAACCGATCTGGAGGGCGATCGTGTGCAGGTACATGCCGCCGAAGCCCGCCACGAGGATGGCGTACAGGGCCGGGTCGGTCAGCAGGGTGCCCAGGTCGAACGGGTCGACGCCGTCCAGGATCCGGACGCCGACGCCCAGCGCGCCGAAGCCCAGGCCCGAGAGCAGGCCCGCCAGGATCGCCGCGCCCCCGCCGAGGAGGCGTACGGCGACCGTGCCGCCCACCATCAGCAGCAGGGTGATCCCCAGCAGCCACCAGTGGGTGGACATCGGGGCGTGGTGGCCGCCCTCGTGGCCCGCGGCCGTCGCCAGCAGCACCAGCGCCGTGCAGACGACGCCGATGGAGGTCCATTCCTTGCGGCTCAGCCGGATGCCCAGCATCTTGACACTGAGCACGGCCGTGATCACCAGGTTGGCGCTGATCACCGTCTGGGACAGGAACAGCGGCAGGAGGCGGGCCGCCAGCGCGCCCAGCCCGAAGCCCACGAAGTCGAGGATCGTCCCGACGATGAACTCCCAGGTCATCGCCGCCTTCGCGGTCGATGCCAGGTTGGGGCCCCCGTGCGCCGTCACCCCGGCGGCGGACGGGGACATCCGGGCGGCGCGGCGCGATCCGACGGCTTGCAGGACGGATCCTGTGCCGTAACAGATGGACGCCGCGACAGCGGTCAGCAGGCCTATGAGCACCGAAGGCTCCGTTCACGTCTGGCAGGTATTGCGGTACCTCTGCCAGACGTCAGAAAGGCCCCGGAAGTTGCCTCCCGGTCTCAGGCCATTGACGCGAGGGCGTCCGGGACCTCGTCCACCGAGTCCACGAGCGCGATCCGGGACTCCATTGCCCGGCCGCGCGCCAGGGCCCGGAGCAGGGGCCAGGCAGGGAGGTGCTCGGTCCAGTGCGCCCGGTCGACCAGGACCATCGGCGCCGGCTCGCCCCGCGACGCGTAGTAGTTCGGGGTCGCGCTGTCGAAGATCTCCTGGACCGTGCCCGCCGCGCCCGGCAGGAACACCACGCCCGCGGTGGACCGGGCCAGCAGTCCGTCCTCCCGGGTGGCGTTCGCGAAGTACTTGCCGATGTGGGCCGCGAAGGCGTTCGGCGGCTCGTGCCCGTAGAACCAGGTCGGGATCCCCACCGAGTCGCCGCCGCCCGGCCACCGGTCCCGTACGGCGAAGGCCGCGCGTGCCCAGTCGGACACCGAAGGGGCGAAGGACGGGGCCTTGGCCAGCAGCTCCAGGGCCTCGGCGAGGGCCTCGTCCGGGGCCGGGGCCAGGTAGGCGCCGAGGTTGGCGGCCTCCATCGCGCCGGGTCCGCCGCCGGTGGCCACGGTGAGCCCGGACCGGGTCAGCGCCCGGCCGAGCTCCGCCGCGCCGCGGTACTCCGTACCGCCGCGGGACATGGCGTGGCCGCCCATGACGCCGACCACCCGGGCACCCTGGAGGTGCTCGTCGAGGGCGTCGGAGATGGCGTCGTCGTGAATGGAGCGGAGCATCGAGGAGAAGATGTCGCCATCGGCCTTGGTCTCCTGGAACCAGGCGTAGGCCTGGGCGTCCGGGGTGGACTCGTATCCGGCGGGCAGCCCGGCGAACAGCTCCTCGGGCGTGTAGAGCAGGCCCCGGTACGGGTTGAACGGCAGGTCCGGGACGGGCGGGAAGACCAGCGCGCCATCGGCGCGGACCTTCACCGAGGCGTCGGGCTCCATCGCGCAGCCCAGGAACACGGCGGCCGAGGTGTCGGCGGACAGCAGCGCGAAGGTCCGCTCCAGCAGGTTGACCGACTGGATGCGGTAGCCGCTGAGCGAGCCGCGGGCCACGACCTGGTCGAATTCGGCGAGCGTCTCGATCTCGATGTCTGCGTTGACCATTCGGCCCACCCTAAGGGCTGCTCGCGTCAGCGGGTCAGGGCCAGTGACGTCAGCTGCGCCACACCCCAGCTGAGGGGTACGCACACGGCGACCAGCGCGGTGGCCCGCAAACTCGCGGCCGTACGCAGGACCTTGGCCGGAGCGCCGAGGTCGGCCAGGGCCTCGCGGTCGGCGGCCCGGCTCTGGCGGGCGTCCACCGCGGATGTGAGAAGGGTCGCTGCGGCGCACAGGGCGACCAGGGCCGCGGCCGGTCCCGTCAGCGGCCCGAGGGGGAGGAGCAGACCGCCGCGGTCCCGCAGGGCCAGGGCGGTGAGGGCGGCCGCCCCGACGGCGCAGAGCACCCCGAGCGGCGGGCCGACCCGGGGTGCCTCCTCCTGGAGGGCCCGGCCGGCCAGCAGCCGCAGCGCCCCGGGGCGTGCGGCCTGGACCAGCGTGCCGCAGGCGTAGGCGAGGCCGGGCCCGGCAAGGGCCAGGCCGGCGGCGGTGAGCGACCAGCCGGCGAGCATCCCCGGCCCGCCCGGTCCGGAGTAGGCCTCGACCGCGAGTCCGCAGGCGGTGATCGCGATGCCCCACGGCAGCCCGGTCTGCGGGGCCAGGGGCTTGCGCCGGGGCAGGGTGAGGACGGCGGCCGACGCGGTCAGCGGGACCAGGACCAGCAGGGTGAGCGCGGCCGCCACGGGCAGCGGCTGGTCGGCGTGGAGCAGTGCGGCGCCGGCTCCGTCGAACGGCAGCCCGGCCAGATCCCCGCGCAGGTGGAGGAAGGCGGCCAGGGCCAGTGCGCTGCCCAGGGCGCACGCGACGGCCGTGGAGATCGCCGCGACCAGGCTGAGCCGGACGGCTCCCAGCCCGGCGGCGTCCAGCCCCGCCCGGGGCCGGGTCGCCGGGTCGGTACGGGCGACGGCGACGGCGAACTGGACGGTGGCGGCCAGCGGCACCAGGGCCCACAGCAGGCGAGGGAACGATCCGCCGGGGCGCGCCACCGCCCCGGCGAGCACGTAGAGGAGGAGGAACCCGGTACCGGCCGAGGCGGCGGCGACGAGCAGCCGGCGCAGCTGGACCAGCGGCCGGGAGCCGCGGGCTAGGCGGAGAGCGAGCACGCGGCCTGCCCCTCGGTGGTCTCGGCGGCCGGGGGCCCGGGCGGGTCCGCGGCGGCCGCGGCCGTGGCGGCGGGCCGGCCGTCGAGCAGGGGCACGCAGCGGTCGGCGACGGCCGCGGTCTCCTCGTCGTGGGTGGCGAGCACCACGGTGATCCCGTGCGAGCGGGCCGCGGTGGTGAGCGTACGGAGCAGCAGGGCGCGCTCGGCGCGGTGCAGCGGAGCCGTGGGCTCGTCGCCGAAGATCACCGCGGGCTCGTTGACCAGGGCCCTGGCCAGCGCCACCCGCTGGGACTCGGCCCGGTTGAGAGCGGTGGGGCGCTTGCGGGCGAAACCGCCGATGTCCAGGCGTTCCAGCCATGCGCAGGCGGCGTGCTTGGCGCTGCGGTGCGAGGCGCCGGCGAGCAGCAGCGGCAGGGCCGCGTTCTCCCACACCTTCAGCTCGGGCAGCAGCTGCGGCTCGGGGCCGATCCAGCCGAACCGGTCGCGGCGCAGCCGTTCACGGGCCAGGACGCCCATGGTGTGCACGGGGACGCTGTTGAACCAGACCTCGCCCTGCTCGGGCCGCAGTTGTCCGGAGAGGCAGCGCAGCAGGGTGGTCTTGCCACTGCCGCGCGGGCCGGTCAGGGCCAGGATCTCGCCCTGGCGGACCCCGACGGAGACACCGACGAGGCCGGGGGATCCGCTGTGGGAGTAGTGAAGGGAGCGCGCCCACAAGACATCATTGTCGGGTGGGGCTGTCTCCGGTGGAGCCACCATGGCGTACACCTCCGTCCGGGGGAACGAAGCGGAACCGGTTCGGTCACTGGCGCCGCAATGAGATGTAAAGAGATGAACGTCTTGGATGGTGACAGCACACGGCCCGGACCCCCGCGTTCTCACTCGAACGGAGGATCCGGGCCCTTGTGATCGGACTATTTACGGCCTGGTTCGGCGGCCGATCAGAGCTTGGTCCACGCCTCGGTGAGCACCGAGCGCAGGATGCCCTCGATCTCGTCGAAGGTGCCCTGGTCGGCGATCAGCGGCGGGGCCAGCTGGATGACCGGGTCGCCTCGGTCGTCGGCCCGGCAGTACAGGCCGTTCTCGAAGAGCGCCTTGGAGAGGAAGCCGTAGAGCACGCGCTCCGTCTCCTCGTCCGTGAAGGACTCCTTGGTGGCCTTGTCCTTGACGAGCTCGATGCCGTAGAAGAAGCCGTTGCCGCGGACGTCGCCGACGATCGGCAGGTCGTGCAGCTTCTTCAGCGTCGAGAAGAAGGCGTCCTCGTTGTCCAGCACGTGCTGGTTGAGGCCTTCCTTGTCGAAGATGTCGAGGTTGGCCAGCGCGACGGCCGAGGAGACCGGGTGGCCGCCGAAGGTGTAGCCGTGCAGGAAGGTGTTGTCGCCCTTGTAGAACGGCTCCGCGAGGCGGTCCGAGATGATGCAGGCACCGATCGGGGAGTAGCCCGAGGTCATGCCCTTGGCGCAGGTGATCATGTCCGGGACGTAGTCGAACTTGTCACAGGCGAACATCGTGCCGAGGCGGCCGAAGGCGCAGATCGTCTCGTCGGAGACGAGCAGTACGTCGTACTCGTCGCAGATCTCGCGGACGCGCTGGAAGTAGCCGGGCGGGGGCGGGAAGCAGCCGCCGGCGTTCTGCACCGGCTCCAGGAAGACGGCGGCGACGGTGTCGGCGCCCTCGAAGAGGATCTCCTGCTCGATCTGGTCGGCGCACCAGCG
Organism: Streptomyces sp. cmx-11-4; assembly: GCA_049998195.1. Lineage (GTDB taxonomy): Bacteria > Actinomycetota > Actinomycetes > Streptomycetales > Streptomycetaceae > Streptomyces. The sequence goes on along the minus strand of JAEBET010000001.1, from coordinate 124,244 downwards.
GCCGAAGGCCTCGGGGTCGTCGCCGTAGATCGGGGCGCGGTAGATGTTGGTGTTCGGCACCTTGTGCGCGCCGGGGACCAGCGGCTCGAAGGGGGCCTTCAGGGCCGGCAGACCCGTGATGGACAGGGCGCCCTGCGGGGTGCCGTGGTAGGCGACCGCACGCGAGATGACCTTGTACTTGGTGTGCTTGCCCTGGAGCTTGAAATACTGCTTGGCGAGCTTCCAGGCCGTCTCGACGGCCTCGCCGCCACCGGTGGTGAAGAAGACCTTGTTCAGGTCGCCCGGGGCGTAGTCGGCGAGGCGCTCGGCGAGCTCCACGGCCTTGGGGTGCGCGTACGACCAGATGGGGAAGAACGCGAGTTCCTGTGCCTGCTTGTAGGCGACCTCGGCCAGTTCCTTGCGGCCGTGACCTGCGTTGACCACGAACAGGCCGGCGAGGCCGTCGAGGTAGCGCCTGCCCTTGTCGTCGAAGATGTAGGTGCCCTCACCACGCACGATGGTGGGCACGGGTGCGTTCTCGTAGGACGACATGCGGGTGAAGTGCATCCACAGGTGGTCGTACGCGGTTTTGGAGAGGTCCTGGCTCACGGGTTATCGAGTTCCCCACATGTAGGTCTGCTTCTTCAGCTTCAGGTAAACGAAGCTTTCGGTTGATCGCACGCCGGGGAGCGCGCGGATCTTCTTGTTGATCGTTTCGAGCAGGTGGTCGTCGTCCTCGCAGACGATCTCCACCATCAGGTCGAACGACCCCGCGGTCATCACCACGTACTCGCACTCGGCCATGGCGGTCAGGGCGTCCGCCACCGGGTCGAGGTCTCCCTCGACGTTGATGCCGACCATGGCCTGGCGTCGCAGGCCCACGGTGAGCGGGTCGGTGACGGCGACGATCTGCATGACGCCCTGGTCGAGCAGCTTCTGCACGCGCTGGCGCACGGCCGCTTCCGACAGGCCGACGGCCTTGCCGATCGCTGCGTAGGGACGGCGACCGTCCTCCTGCAGTTGCTCGATGATCGCCAGGGACACAGCATCGACCGAAGGGGACGGTTGTCTGTTCCTGGAATCTGCGCTTCGACTGACCACGACCACACTGTGCACGAGGAGTCGTCTGTTCCGCAAGGCGGAATCGATGAAATCCGTTGTTTGGCGACCCGGATCTCACTGATTTCGCAGTTCACCGTGTCTGGCTCTGTCGAAAGCATCCGCCGAGGAGCTACTCTTTGGGGATCGTCTCAATCGTTGGACATGGGATCAGGAGAGTGGCTGTAGTGACCACCGAACTGCGTCGTCTGCGCAACTACATCGGCGGAGAGTTCAAGGACGCCGCCGACGGGCGGACCACCGAGGTGGTCAACCCCGCCACCGGCGAGGCGTACGCCACCGCCCCCCTCTCGGGCCAGGCCGATGTCGACGCGGCCATGTCCGCCGCCGCGGCCGCCTTCCCCGGCTGGCGCGACACCACGCCCGCCGAGCGCCAGAAGGCGCTGCTGAAGATCGCGGACGCCTTCGAGGCGCGCGCGGACGAGCTCGTCGCCGCGGAGTCGGAGAACACCGGCAAGCCGCTGGGCCTCACGGCCAGCGAGGAGCTGCCGCCGATGGTGGACCAGATCCGCTTCTTCGCCGGTGCCGCCCGGCTGCTCGAGGGCCGCTCGGCCGGCGAGTACATGGAGGGGATGACCTCGATCATCCGCCGCGAGCCGGTCGGTGTCTGCGCCCAGGTCGCGCCGTGGAACTATCCGATGATGATGGCCGTGTGGAAGTTCGCCCCGGCCATCGCCGCGGGCAACACCGTGGTGCTCAAGCCCTCGGACACCACCCCCGCCTCCACCGTCCTGATGGCGGAGATCATCGACTCGATCCTGCCGAAGGGCGTCTTCAACGTCATCTGCGGTGACCGCGAGACCGGCAAGGCCATGGTCGAGCACGACACCCCGGCGATGGCCTCCATCACCGGCTCGGTGCGCGCCGGCATGCAGGTCGCCGAGAGCGCCTCGAAGGACGTCAAGCGCGTCCACCTGGAGCTCGGCGGCAAGGCCCCGGTCGTGGTCTTCGAGGACGCCGACCTCGCCAAGGCCGTCGAGGACATCGCGGTCGCCGGCTACTTCAACGCCGGCCAGGACTGCACGGCCGCCACCCGCGTGCTCGTCCACCAGTCGATCCACGACGAGTTCGTGTCCGCGCTCGCCAAGGCCGCCGCCGACACCAAGACCGGCCAGCCGGACGACGAGGACGTGCTCTACGGCCCGCTGAACAACCCGAACCAGCTCAAGCAGGTCGCGGGCTTCATCGAGCGCCTTCCCGCCCACGCCAAGGTCGAGGCGGGCGGCCACCAGGTCGGGGAGAAGGGCTACTTCTACGCCCCGACCGTGGTCTCGGGCCTCAAGCAGGACGACGAGATCATCCAGAACGAGGTCTTCGGCCCCGTCATCACCGTCCAGTCCTTCACCGACGAGGCCCAGGCCCTGGCGTACGCGAACGGCGTCGAGTTCGCCCTCGCCTCCTCCGTGTGGACCAAGGACCACGGCCGCGCGATGCGGATGTCCAAGAACCTCGACTTCGGCTGCGTGTGGATCAACACCCACATCCCGCTCGTCGCCGAGATGCCGCACGGCGGCTTCAAGAAGTCCGGCTACGGCAAGGACCTCTCCGCCTACGGCTTCGAGGATTACACCCGCATCAAGCACGTGATGACCTCGCTCGACGGCTGATCGGTCGCATCGGTCAGAGCAGGCCGTTGACGGGGCGGGCGGTAGACAACATGTCTATTGCCCGCCCCTTCGCGTTTCCCCGAGGCTGAGGCCATGCCTCAACTCGCCTTCTCCCGCCGCGCCGCACTGCGCGGCCTCGGTGCCACGGGCCTGCTGGCCGCCCTCGCAGGCTGCGGAGTACCCGCCGCCTACGTCCCCGAGGGCCGGCGTGGAGGACTCGACCGGTCCGAGCGGGACCGGAGCCTCTCCTTCTCCAACTGGCCGCTGTACATCGACACCGACGAGGAGGACGAGGAGCGCCGTCCGACGCTGGACGCCTTCTCGGAGCGGACGGGCATCGAGGTCCGGTACTCCGAAGAGATCAACGACAACGACGAGTTCTTCGGCAAGGTCAGCCCCGCCCTGATGAACCACCAGGAGACGGGCCACGACCTGGTCGTGGTCAGCGACTGGATGGCCGCCCGCTTCGTCCACCTGGGCTGGGCCCAGAAGATGGACCGCTCGGCGCAGTCCAACGTGGACCGGCACCTGGACCCCCAGCTGCGTTCCCCCGCCTTCGACGAGGGCCGGCTGCACACCGTCCCCTGGCAGTCGGGGATCACCGGCATCGCCTACAACCGCAAGGCCCTGGGCCGGGAGATCAAGTCGGTCAAGGACCTCTGGCAGCCGGACCTCGCGGGCCGGGTCACCCTCTTCTCCGGCCTCGACGAGTCCTTCGCGCTCCTGATGCAGGGCGACGGCGTGGACGTCACCCGCTGGACGGAGTCAGACTTCCACCGGATGTGCGACCGGGTCGAGAGCATGGTGAAGAAGAAGCACATCCGCCGCTTCACCGGCAACGACTACACCTCCGATCTGAGCAAGGGCGACGTCCTGGCGTGCCAGGCCTACTCCGGCGACGCCATCCAGCTCCAGGCCGACAACCCGGACATCGAGTTCGTGGTGCCGGAGGAGGGGGCCGAACTCTGGGCGGAGAGCCTCCTCGTGCCCAACCTGGCCCGGCACAAGGCCAATGCCGAGGCGCTGATCGACCACTACTACGAACCGGAGGTGGCCGCGGAGCTCGCCGCCTCCGTCAACTACGTCTGCCCCGTCCCGGCCGCCCGCGAGGTCCTGGCCGGCTCGGACGACAAGGAGACCGCCGAACTGGCCGAGAACCCGCTGATCTTCCCCGACGACGAGATGCGCGAGCGCCTGGTCGTCGCCCGGGACATCTCCTCGGCCGAACGCCGCTCCCTCGCCCGCAGGTGGAACGCGATCGTCGGGCTCTGACCACGGCCCGTCCGGAGCCCGCCCGAGGTCACGCCGGCCGGGCGAAGGCCGCCAGCGCTATGTTGAGGGCGACCGGGTTCGTGTCCTGGCCCTTGGCGTCGGTGGAGTTCACCGAGTACACGAGGGTGCGGGAGAGGTCGCGGGTTGCGCCGATCGCCGTGTTGTAGCCGTACCGGCCGCCGGTCTTGCCCCAGGCCACCGTGCCGTCGGGCAGGACGAGCCGCGACATGCCCGCCGTCAGCGCGGCGTCCTTCCCGCTGACGGAGTCCTTCACCCCGGGCACCGTGAACATCTCCTCCAGCTGCGCCTTCGGCACGATCCGGCCGCTGAACAGGGCCACGGTGAAGGTCTCCAGATCGGCCGTCGTCGATATCAGGTCCCCGGCCGCCCAGGAGGACGAGGCGTTCCACTCGGTCACATCGACCAGCGCGCTGCTCCCGTCGGCCCGCTCCACGGCCTGGTAGCCGCGGTTGTGCGGGCCCGGTATCCGCGTCTGCGTACGGGACGGCAGCGAGGTGTGCCGCAGGCCCAGCGGTTCGATGATCCGCGCGGTCACCGCCTCCGCGTACGTCGTGCCCGTCAGCTTCTCGATCAGCACGCCCAGGATCGTGTAGTTGATGTTGAGGTAGTGCTGCTTCTCGCCCGGCCTGAACTCCGGCCCCTTCGCCACGGCGTCGGCGATCATGGCATGTGGGTCGGCCACGTCGAACCGGTGCGCGTACTGCGCCCCGAACGAATCCCCCGGGCCGTCGGCGGGCCGGATACCGCTCGTGTGGTTCAGCAACTGCCGGACGCTGACGGGCTCGAAGGTGGCGGGGAGCAGACCCGGCAGGTACTCCTGCACAGGCCGGCCCAGGTCCACCGCGCCCTCGGCCGCCAGCTGGAGCACGACCGCCGAGGTGAAGGTCTTCGTCACCGACCCGGCCCGGAAGCGGCCCTGTTCCACCGCCGCCCGCCCGGTACGGATGTCGGCGACACCCGAACTCCCCTGCCATCTTCCGCCCGTACCGCCGACCCGGACCAGCGCGGCCGTCGCGTCCTTGTGCTGCGGGCCCAGCCCGGCGATCGCCTTCCGCAGCGCCGCCGCGTCGGGCGGCGTGCGGACGACGGGCGCCGCAGGCCCCGCGGAGACGGGCGCGGGTGCCGGAGCCGCATGGGCGATGACCGGACCGGAAGCCACCCCCAGCACCAGAGCGGCAGCGATCAGTGTGCGCGTACGAGCGTTCATGACGGGATCCCCCTATGAGACATCCGGGGCCGCTGCGGCCTCCGATGACTCAATGCTGCTGGTCAGAGGGGTAGTTGCGGATCACCCCACGGAGGGGTCTTCAGCGGTACGACAACTCACCGCCGCGAGGGAGCCGACACGCCCGGCTCTCACTCCCCAGAGGGAGATACCCGAGAGGGAGTCCCCGCCGCCCCCGCCGAACCCGCCGCCCCCGCCGCGATCAGGCCCGTCTCGTACGCGCAGATCACCGCCTGGATCCGGTCGCGCAGCCCCAGCTTCGCCAGCACGTTTCCCACGTGTGACTTCACCGTGTGCTCGCTCACCACCAACGCCGCGGCGATCTCCGCGTTCGAAAGCCCCCGGCCCAGGTGCAGCAGCGTCTCCCGCTCCCGCGCCGTCAGCACCTCCAGCCGGTCCGCCGCGAACGCCGGGACCGAAGGGCGTGCCGTCGCCGCCGTGTACTCCTCGATCAGCCGCCGCGCCACCGAAGGCGCCAGCAACGACTCGCCCGCCGCCACCACCCGTACCGCGTGCACCAGATCGTCCCGCCGTACGTCCTTCAGCAGGAACCCGCTCGCCCCCGCGTGCAGCGCCTCGTACACGTACTCGTCCGCGTCGAAGGTCGTCAGCATCACCGTCCGGCACGCGCTCCGCGCCGAGATCGTCCGGCACGCCTCGATCCCGTCCAGCAGCGGCATCCGGACGTCGAGCAGCGCCACGTCCGGCGCGAGCCGGGCCACCGCCTCCACCGCCGCCGCGCCGTCCCCCACCTCGGCCACGACCTCGATGTCGTCCTGGGCGTCCAGGATCATCGCGAACCCGCTGCGCACCAGCTCCTGGTCGTCCGCCACCACCACACGGATCGTCAACTCCCCACCTCCACCGGCGAGGTTACAAGCACGGCGCGCAGCCGGAACCCGAGTCCGCCCGGCCCCGGACCGGCGGCCACCGAGCCGCCGTGCGCGGCCGCCCGCTCCCGGAGCCCGATCAGGCCGTGCCCGCCGGAAGCGCCCGCGGAAGCGCCCACGGAACCGCCCCCGGAAGCGCCGGCGGAACCGCCCCCGGAACCATCCCAGCCCGGCCCCCGCCCGTCGTCCGTCACCGTGATCGTCAGTTCCTCCCGCGCGTGGTGGAGCAGGACCGTCACCCGCCGGGCCGCGGCGTGCTTCACCACGTTCGTCAGGGCCTCCTGCACGATCCGGTACATGGCCGTGTCCACCGCCGCGGCCAGCGCCCGCACCTCGCCGGTCTCCTCGTACGAGACCTCCGGACCGCCCTGCCGTACGCGGTCCAGCAGCCGGGGCAGGGCCGCCACCCCGGGTTGGGGCTCCCGCGGCGCCGGACCGTCCTCCCTCAGCACTCCGAGCATCGCCCGCAGCTGCACCATCGCCTCCCGGCCGGTCTGCGAGATCGCCTCGAAGGACGCCTCGGCCCGCTCCGGAGCCCGGCGCACCGCCACCGGACCGGCCTCCGCCTGCACGACCATGATGCTGACCGCGTGCGAGAGGATGTCGTGCATCTCCCGGGCGATCCTGGCCCGTTCACGGGCCACGGCCTGCTCCGCCTCGATCCGGGCCGCCCGCTCCAGCTGCGCCGCCCGGTCCTCGACCGCCGCGGTGTAGGCCTGCCGCGTGTACTGGAGCCGGCCCAGCGCGTAGGCGGCGCCCGCACAGAACAGGGTGAACGACAGCTCCCTGGCCGAGCCCGTCTCCAGGCCCACGGACCCGACGACGGTCACCACCGAGAGCACCCCGACCGTCACCCGCACCCGTGCCGGGCACATCAGGGCGACCGTGTAGAAGGCGAGCAGCCCCGCGTACGGCAACGGCTGCCCAGGCCCGTCGAAGGCCGCCCGGTAGACCCCGCCGACCAGCAGGATCACCACCAGCACGGTGACCGGCCGGTGCCGCCGCCACACCAGCGGCAGCACCCCCAGCGTGGTCATTGCGTACGAGCTCCAGCTCACGGGCGGCAGCCCGGCCTCCCGCGGCAGGACGAACGGCATCGTGACCGCCAGTTGCACCAGCAGCGTCAGACCCAGGTCCACGCCCCACGGCCGGATCCGGCCCAGCCGGGCGGCCCGGGCGCGTATCACAGGGCGAGCTCGGCGGCCCGTACGGCGGTCAGCGCGTCCACCCGGTTCGTGGTGATCGAATCCACCCCGGCCCTGACCAGCGCCCGCATCGTCCGCTTGGTGTCCGCGGTCCAGGCCGACACCAGCAGGCCGTCGCGGTGCAGGGCGTCCGTCAGCTCCCGGGTCACCAGACCGAAGCGGTAGTTGAGCCAGCGCGGGGCCACCGCGTCGAGCAGCACCCGGCGGGGCGGTGACAGCGTGGTCCAGGTCAGCGCGATCTCCGCGCCCGGATCGGCGGCGCGGACCGCCAGCATGGTGTTCGGCCCGGCGCAGTAGGAGGTGCGCTCGCGCGCCCCGCACTCGCGGACCTGGCCCACGACCGTCCGTACCGCCTCGTACGAGGCACCCGGAAGGTCGAGCATCAGCCGTCCCGCTCCCGCCGCCAGCACCGCCTCGCGCAGCGTCGGAATCCCGCCTCCCGTCAGCTCCTTGAGCTGGGGGGCCGTGACCGCGTCGAGCCGCACGGCATGGCCCCACAGCCGCTTCAGCGTCTCGTCGTGGAGCAGGACCGGCACTCCGTCGCGGGTCAGCCGTACGTCGATCTCGACTGCGTCCGCCCCGCGCGCGAACGCGGAGCGGATCGAGGACAGGGTGTTCTCACGGACACGGTAGGGATCGCCGCGGTGGCCGACGGCAGTCAGGGTGCGCATGGCCCCATTCTCAGGGGCCGACGCGTCATCGGGACGTCAGCGCGCGAGCCATTCGGCCGTGTACGCGTCGATCTCCGCGTTCAGCTTCGCCTTGCCTGCCCCGTCCAGGAAGGAGGCCTCGACCGCGTTCTTGGCGAGCTGGGCCAGACCGCGCTCGTCGAGGTCGAGGAGGCGCGCCGCCACCGCGTACTCGTTGTTCAGGTCGGAGCCGAACATGGGCGGGTCGTCGCTGTTGATGGTGACGAGCACGCCCGCGGCCACCATCTCCTTGACGGGGTGCAGGTCCAGGTCGGTCACCGCGCGGGTGGCGATGTTGGAGGTCGGGCAGACCTCCAGCGCGATGCGGTGCTCGGCCAGGTAGGCGAGCAGCTCGGGGTCCTGGGTGGAGCTGGTGCCGTGGCCGATGCGCTCGGCGCCGAGCTCGCGGATGGCGTCCCACACCGTCTCGGGGCCGGTGGTCTCGCCGGCGTGCGGAACGCTGTGCAGGCCGGCGGCGCGGGCGCGGTCGAAGTACGGCTTGAACTGCGGGCGCGGGACGCCGATCTCGGGGCCGCCCAGGCCGAAGGAGACCAGGCCCTCGGGGCGCAGGTCGACGGCGAGCCGGGCGGTCTCGGCGGCGGCCTCCAGGCCGGCCTCGCCCGGGATGTCGAAGCACCAGCGCAGGATGACGCCGAGCTCGGTCTCGGCGGCCTTGCGGGCGTCCTCGATGGCCTCCATGAAGGCCTTCTCCTCGATGCCGCGGCGGGTGGAGGAGTAAGGGGTGATGGTCAGTTCCGCGTAGCGGATGTTCTGCCGGGCCATGTCGCGGGCCACCTCGAAGGTGAGGTGGCGTACGTCGTCGGGGGTGCGGACGAGGTCCACGACCGACAGGTAGACCTCGATGAAGTGCGCGAAGTCGGTGAAGGTGAAGTAGTCGGCGAGCGCCTCGGGATCGGTCGGGACCTTCGAGTCGGGGTGCCGGGCGGCGAGCTCGGCCACGATGCGCGGGGACGCCGAGCCGACGTGGTGGACGTGGAGTTCCGCCTTGGGCAGCCCCGCGATGAAGGGGTGCAGGTCGGTCATGAAGGTGCCTCCGGGAGGACGCGCGTGCGGTCAGTTCGGCCTTCATCGTAGGCACGCCCGTGACTGTCGGTGGCAGCGCTTAGCATGGCCGTACGAGAGGGGGGCGCCGCATGACCGACCAGAGCCCTGAGCCGAGGGACCCGTGGGCGCCGCCGGAGCGGCCGGCGGTGGACCTGGGCAAGCAGCAGGCCGCGCCGGGAGTGCCGGGAGCGCCGTCCGTGCACGACCAGCCGACGCTCGCCGGGATGCCGGGTGCCGCAGTACCGCAGCCGGCCCCGCTGCCCGCCGCCCCCCAGCCCACGCCGACGCCCACCGCGCCGCCCGCGTACGGGTATCCGGCCCAGCCGGACCCGGGTGGTTACGGCTATCCCGCCGCGCCGTCCGCCGTGCCGGGGTACGGGTTCCCCGGCGACACCGGGTACCACGCCATGCCCGGGTACCCCGGATCCCCCGGATACCCCGGGTACCCGGGCACGTCCGGATACCCGCTGTACGCGACGCCGAAGAGCAACGGCTTCGGCGTCACCGCCCTCGTCCTCGGCATCCTCTCCGTCGTCGGCTGCATCACCAGCTTCCTGGCCATCGGCATCGGGATCGCGGCGGTCGTCTTCGGCGCCCTCGGCAAGGGCAAGGCGACCCGCGGCGAGGCCGACAACGGCGGGATGGCGCTGGCCGGCATCATCCTCGGCGCGATCGGCATCGTGCTGGGCGCCCTGATGCTGCTGGCCATGTTCGCCCCGTTCCTGGAGGGGGACTGGGACGACGGCTCCCCCTACGACAGCCCCTACTCGAACTCCCGGGAGCGCGAGAAGATATGAGCCCCGGGCTCAAGCCCGGGGCTCACCTCATCCTCGTACCCGTTTCGCGCTCAGGCGCGGGACTCCCACGGCCAGTCGGCGTCCTGGCCGCGCTCGATCAGGGACACCATGCGGAAGGCCGCGTCACTGAGCCCGCCGAAGGTGTGCCGGTTCGCGGAGCCGGACGGCGCGTGGCCCACCCGGTAGCCCGCCAGGTTCCAGGTGTACACCGGCACCGTCTGCGGGACCTCGGCCGCCGGGTCCCCGCTGTAGCCGTACGAGGCGGCCTGCTCGTCGGTGACGATCAGCACCCGGTCGTGACCGCGGTGGTGCTCCCTGACGGCCTGGGCCGTATAGGTACCGCCGAGGTTTCCGAACCGCTCCAGCACCTTCAGCACGGACTCGCCCCGCGCGTACGGGACCACCGCACTGGTCGTGCCGAACTGCACCAGGTCCGCCTGCTCGGCGCGCAGCGCGAGCGCCGCCCCGAACACGGCAGCCGCGTCGGCCCGGTTGAGCTGTGAGCGGTCCGAGAGCGGGGACCACATCGAGCCGGACCGGTCCACGAGGACCAGCGTCCGGCCGGGCAGCGCCGGTACGTTGGCCAGCGAGTGGCCGAGCGCCTGCTCGAGCGGATACGCCCAGCGCAGCGAGGGGGCGTGCTGGTAGGCGGCCAGGTAGCGGAAGGGGAACTGCCGCGACCGGGCGACGGTCTCCGGGTCGGAGATCTTCGCCGCGACCGCCGAGGCCACCTCGTCCGAGACTCCGGCCTGGTCGAAGTTGCGCAGGTTGCGCAGCAGGGCCATCGCGCCCATGGACGGGATGACCGCCTCCCAGGCGGCAGCGTCCATGGGCCCCTGCAGCCAGCCGGCCAGCGCCTCCCAGGTCATGCCCGCCCGCGCGAGCCGGTCGGCGCCGTCGGGCGCGGTGACCACACCGCGCCGCTCGGACACCGGGAGCGCCATCAGTGCCCGGTGGGCGGCGAGGGTCCGGTTGCCGGCCGGGACCTCGGCGCTCTCCGGGTGGTGCCGGCGGTCCAGGGCGTAGCGGAACAGCTCGCCCTGCCAGGACTTGGCCGGGTCGGGGGAGGCGTGCACGAGGTTGAGGACGTCGCCGAAGCGGTAGCTCTTGGAGTCGGTGTCGTACTTCAGCAGCGAGCTGCCGGAGTAGAGCCGGCGCACGGCGTCGGCGACGCCGCGCTTCACGGGCTTGGGCACGTTCCGCCCGTACGTCGCCGTCCAGTAGGCCAGCAGCTCACCGGGCTCGTCCGCGCGCCGCAGTACGGAGTCCACGACCTGGCGGTTCGAAGGCCCGTCGGCGGCATCCGCGTCGAGGCGTGCCCTCACGTACTCGGCGGCGCCGACGAGTGAGGCGGTGCGCATGTTCGCCTCCCCGCGGAGCCAGCCCAGCAGGCCGGCCGTCCACGCGGGATCCTCGACCGCGAGCCGCCGCACCAGGGCCGCGAAGCGGTCGTCCCGGGCCTCGCCGCTCTCGTACGCGGTGCGCTGGGTCACGAAGTTGGCGACCGCGAGCAGGAACAGCTCGGAGCGCGGGTCGCGCAGGTGGCCGGGGCCGCCCTGGTGGGTGCGGGCGAGGCCGGCCGAGCGTACGGGCGACGCGGGCGCGGCGGGCGCCGCCTTGGACGTGCGGCGCAGGTTGAAACGAGCCATGTGAATCCCCCCGAATTCAAAGGAGCGGGGGAGGCGTGACGTGGGGGATGCCCGAGATCAGGAGTCGGCGGCGGACTTTATGCCCGGCGAGCTATCGCACTGCTCCACCGGCCCGTTCCCTTGCGGGTGACGAGCCGGGTGGGATTCGAACCCACGACCTCCGGGTCCCCAGAAGTAACCGTCGCCTGCGCACCGGGCATCCCCCACGCGTGCCTCCCGAGATCAAAGTGGCGGCGGCCTGGTGTCTTTGCAAAAGAAGGAGCCGCTGCCCGCGCACCGGGAGGTGCGTGACGTAGGTGTCCAGAGATCGAGTTCGGCGAAACCACGTGGTGCTCTGACCAACTGAGCTACACCGACCCGAAGCCGATGACGGGACTCGAACCCGCGGCCGCCCCATTAACAGTGGAAGTATGTCTCGCCTGCGCACCTGGACAAGGATCACGTTAGGCGGCGGTCCCGGGCCGCGCCACGCAATTAACGATCAGCCCTGCCGCAGCCGCTCGCGCGCTTCCATCAGGGCGAAGCCCAGCAGGTTCAGGCCCTGCCAGCGGGCCGGGTCCAGGGTGCGTTCGTCATCGGCCGCCAGGCCGATGCCCCAGATGCGGTCCAGGGGGCTCGCCTCCACCAGGACCCGGTCCCCGGTGGACAGCAGGTAGGAGCGCAGCGCGGGGTCGGAGCCGAACTTGTGGACGCTGCCCTCCACGACCAGGGCGAACCGCTCCCGCTCCCATACGGCGCCGTCGAAGCCGCGCACGAGCCGTCCGGCGTTCTTCGCCTCGGCCGGGGTCGGGGCGAAGAGGGCCGCGCGCTCCGCCTCGGCGTCCTCGAAGAGCCGGGCCTTCCCGGCCATCATCCAGTGCTCGGCGGTCGCGTACCGGACATCACCCACAGTGAACTCGGCCGGCCACCACTGGCTCAAGCAGCCCGGGCCCAGGCTTCCGTCCGGCCTCGGACGGTGTCCCCAGAAGGGCAGGAACTTCACTCGCTCACCACGGCTGACCTGCTTGATCAGCTTGTCGATCATCTCCATGCACGCGAGTCTGACAGTCGCCACGGACAACTCGTACGGGATTTCGGGCGTGCCTCGACACTTGGTCGACCGAATCCGTCGCGTAATCAAAAGGCAACAACGGAATCACTTGGACAGGGGAGCCTCCTCTGTCAGGATCGGCACTCAATTCGAGCTGTAGCTCGAACTGTAGCTACGGAGAGCGTGAGAGCGTGATGGGCAACCGCTTCCAGGTCAAGGACCGCTTCGCGGACGGCGCGCAGTACATCGACGGGCAGCTCAGGTCCGGCACCTCGGGTCGGTCACACACCGTGGTCGACCCGGCCACCGGGGACGAGGTCCTCACCTACGAACTCGCGAGCACGGCGGACGTGGACGAGGCCGTCGCCGCCGCCAAGAGGGCCTTCCCGGGCTGGGCGGCCGCCACGCCTGGGGAGCGGTCGGACGCCCTGCACCGGCTGGCCGCCGTACTGGCCGAGCAGGCCGAGGACTTCGCGTACGCCGAGTCCCTCCAGTGCGGCAAGCCGATCAAGCTGTCCACGGAGTTCGACGTCCCGGGGACCGTCGACAACACGGCCTTCTTCGCGGGCGCCGCGCGCCACCTCCAGGGGCAGGCGGCCGCCGAGTACTCGGGGGACCACACCTCCTACGTACGCCGCGAGGCCATCGGCGTGGTCGGCTCCATCGCCCCCTGGAACTATCCGCTCCAGATGGCCGCGTGGAAGATCCTCCCGGCCATCGCCGCCGGCAACACGGTCGTCCTCAAGCCCGCCGAGCTCACCCCGCTGACCTCCCTGATGTTCGCGCAGGCCGCCAAGGACGCGGGCCTGCCCGACGGTGTGATCAACATCGTGACCGGCGCGGGACGCGAGGCCGGCGAGCACCTGGTCGGCCACCCCGACGTGGTCATGACCTCCTTCACCGGCTCCACCGCGGTCGGCAAGCGGGTCGCCGAGATCGCCACCGCAACCGTCAAGCGGCTCCACCTGGAGCTCGGCGGCAAGGCGCCCTTCCTCGTCTTCGACGACGCCGACCTGGAGGCCGCCGCGCACGGCGCCGTCGCCGCCTCCCTCATCAACACCGGCCAGGACTGCACGGCCGCCACCCGTGCCTACGTCCAGCGTCCCCTCCACGACGCCTTCGTCGCCCGCGTCGCGGAGCTGATGGAGACGGTCCGCCTGGGGGATCCCTTCGCGTCCGGCACCGACCTCGGCCCGCTGGTCTCCCACGCCCAGCGCGACCGGGTCGCCGGCTTCGTCGAGCGGGCCCGCGCCTACGCCACCGTCGTCACCGGCGGCGAGATCCCGGGGGGTGAGCTCGCCGCAGGCGCCTACTACCGGCCCACCCTCATCGCCGGCGCCGCCCAGGACAGCGAGGTGGTCCAGTCCGAGATCTTCGGCCCGGTCCTCGTCGTCCTGCCCTTCGACACCGACGACGAGGGCATCGCGCTGGCCAACGACACCCCGTACGGACTCGCCGCCTCCGCCTGGAGCCGCGACGTCTACCGCGCGAACCGTGCCACCCGCGAGATCAAGGCGGGCTGCGTCTGGGTCAACGACCACATCCCGATCATCAGCGAGATGCCCCACGGCGGCTACAAGGCCAGCGGCTACGGAAAGGACATGTCGGCCTACTCCTTCGAGGAGTACACGCAGGTCAAGCACGTGATGTACGACAACACCGCGGTGGCCGAGAAGGACTGGCACCGCACGATCTTCGGGGACCGATAAGCATCCACCGCCTGACCAGCGGTACACCTCCCGAAAGGGCACAGCGCATGGAGCAGTTCGAGCCCGACCGCCTCTCGGCGGCGCAACTCGCCGCGATGCGGCGCAGCCTCACCAGCGGGCGCGGCGCCCTCACCCGCCGCTCGCTGCTGCGCGCCTCCGGAGTCGGAGCGCTCACCCTCGGTGGCCTGTCCACCCTCGCCGGGTGCGGGATCCCGCCCGCCAAGCGCGAGGGCGATTCGGCGGTGGCCTCCGACGACCGCTCGGCACAGGAGAAGGAGATCAACTTCTCCAACTGGACCGAGTACATGGACACCAGTGACGACGAGAAGACCCGGCCCACCCTGGAGGAGTTCACCAAGCGGACCGGGATCGAGGTCAAGTACACCGAGGACATCAACGACAACGTCGAGTTCTTCGGCAAGATCCGCCCGCAGCTCGCCGCCGGCCAGGACACCGGCCGCGACCTGATCGTCGTCACCGACTGGCTCGCCGCGCGCATCATCCGCCTCGGCTGGGCCCAGAAGCTGGACCCCTCCCACCTGCCGCACGCCTACGCCAACCTGATCCCGCAGTTCCGCACCCCCGACTGGGACCCGGGCCGCGCCTACAGCTACCCGTGGACCGGCATCGACACGGTCATCGCCTACAACACCAAGGCCACGGACGGGAAGAAGGTCGACTCCGTCACCCAGATGCTGGACGACCCCTCCCTCAAGGGCCGGGTCGGCTTCCTCACCGAGATGCGCGACAGCGTGGGCATGACCCTGCTCGACCAGGGCAAGGACCCGGCGAACTTCACCACCGCCGACTTCGACGGCGCGATCGGCCGCCTGCAGAAGGGCGTGGACTCCCACCAGATCCGCCGCTTCACCGGCAACGACTACACCGCCGACCTCGACAAGGGCGACCTCGCCGCCTGTCTGGCCTGGGCGGGCGACGTCATCCAGCTGCAGGCGGGCAACCCGGACATCCAGTACGCCATCCCCGCCCCCGGCTACATCACCTCCAGCGACAACCTGCTGGTCCCCGCCAAGGCCCGGCACAAGGCCAACGCGGAGAAGCTCATCGACTACTACTACGAGCCCCCGGTCGCCGCCCAGCTGGCCGCGTTCATCAGCTACGTCTGCCCGGTCGAGGGCGTCAAGGACGAGCTCGCCAAGATCGACCCCGCACTCGCGGACAACCCGCTGATCGTGCCGGACAAGGCCATGGCCGCCAAGGCCCACGCCTTCCGCTCCCTGACCAGCGAAGAAGAGACGGCGTACGAGGAGAAGTTCGCCAAGCTCATCGGAGCCTGACGCCTCGGGGCCGAGCCGCAGCGCACCGGGGAACCGCCCACCGGACGTCACCGGCGGCCGCGCCCCCGGCCGGCCCCGCCCCGCCCAGCCCCCTTGACCCTTCCCCCCCACCCAACCCCGGGACCCACCCATGACTGAGAAGACCGCGGGCGGCGACGTCCGCCTCGCCGGGATCAGCAAGCACTACGGCACCTTCACCGCCGTGCACCCGCTGGATCTCACCATCCCCCAGGGCTCCTTCTTCGCCCTGCTCGGCGCCTCGGGCTGCGGGAAGACCACCACCCTGCGCATGATCGCCGGCCTGGAGGAGCCCTCCACCGGCACGGTCAGCCTCGGCGACCGGGAGGTCACCGACCTGCCGCCGTACAAGCGCCCGGTCAACACGGTCTTCCAGAGCTACGCCCTCTTCCCGCACCTGAACATCTACGAGAACGTCGCCTTCGGCCTGCGCCGCCGCGGCGTCAAGTCGGTCAAGAAGCAGGTCGACGACATGCTGGAGCTGGTCCAGCTCGGCCAGTTCGCCCAGCGCAAGCCGCACCAGCTCTCCGGCGGCCAGCAGCAGCGCGTGGCCGTGGCCCGCGCCCTGATCAACCATCCCCAGGTGCTCCTGCTCGACGAGCCGCTCGGCGCCCTCGACCTCAAGCTGCGGCGCCAGATGCAGCTGGAGCTCAAGCGCATACAGACCGAGGTCGGCATCACCTTCGTGCACGTCACGCACGACCAGGAGGAGGCCATGACCATGGCCGACACGGTCGCCGTGATGAACGGCGGGCGCGTCGAGCAGCTGGGCGCCCCGGCCGAGCTGTACGAGAACCCGGGCACCACCTTCGTCGCCAACTTCCTCGGCACCTCCAACCTCATCGAGGCCTCGGTGGAGTCCGCCGGCTCCGAGGTGGTCGTCTCCGCCGCCGGTACGAAGCTCCGGCTGCCCGCGGCCCGCTGCGCCACCACCCCCCGCAGCGGGGGCAAGCTGCTGGTCGGCGTGCGCCCGGAGAAGATCTCCCTGGTGCACGCCGACGAGGAGCACACCATCGCGCCCGGCCGCAACAAGGTCGCCGGCCGGATCGCGGACTCCTCCTTCATCGGCGTCTCCACCCAGTACGTCATCGACAGCCCGGTCTGCCCCGAGCTGGAGGTGTACGCCCAGAACATCGAGCGGGACGGCCGGCTCGTACCGGGCGCCGAGGTGATCCTGCACTGGAACCCGGAGCACAGCTTCGGCCTCGACGCCGCCCAGGACATCGACGCGGGCATCGAGACGGTCGAGGAGTCCGCGTGAGCGTGACAGCCGCGCCGCCCCAGGCGCCCGCCCCCGCCGAACCCCCGGTGCACAGGGCGTCCCTGCGCAAGCGGCTCATCCCGTACTGGCTGCTGCTCCCGGGCATCCTGTGGCTGCTGGTCTTCTTCGTGCTGCCGATGGTCTACCAGGCCTCCACCTCGGTGCAGACCGGCTCGCTCGAAGAGGGCTTCGAGGTCACCTGGCACTTCCGGACCTACTGGGACGCCTTCACCGAGTACTACCCGCAGTTCCTGCGCTCCCTGCTCTACGCGGGCACCGCCACCGTGCTGTGCCTGCTGCTGGGGTACCCGCTGGCCTACCTGATCGCCTTCAAGGCGGGCCGCTGGCGCAATCTGCTGCTGGTGCTGGTCATCGCGCCGTTCTTCACCAGCTTCCTGATCCGCACCCTCGCCTGGAAGACGATCCTGGCCGACGGCGGCCCGGTGGTCGCCGTCCTGGGCAACGTCGGCTTCCTCGACGTCACCAGCTGGCTCGGCCTCACCCAGGGCGACCGGGTCCTGGCCACGCCGCTCGCGGTCGTCTGCGGACTGACGTACAACTTCCTCCCCTTCATGATCCTGCCGCTGTACTCCTCGCTGGAGCGCATCGACACCCGCCTCCACGAGGCGGCCGGGGACCTGTACGCCCGCCCCGCGACGGTCTTCCGGAAGGTGACCTTCCCGCTGTCCATGCCGGGCGTGGTCTCCGGGACCCTGCTCACCTTCATCCCGGCGAGCGGCGACTACGTGAACGCCGAGCTGCTCGGCTCCACGGACACCCGGATGATCGGCAACGTCATCCAGTCGCAGTACCTGCGGATCCTGGACTATCCGACGGCGGCCGCGCTGTCCTTCATCCTCATGGCCATTGTGCTGATCATGGTCACCATCTACATCCGCCGAGCGGGGACGGAGGACCTGGTCTGATGCGTTGGCTTCGCCGCAATCTCGTAGTGATCGCCGGTCTCGGCACGCTCGCTTACATGATCCTGCCGAACGTGGTCGTGACCGTCTTCTCCTTCAACAACCCCACCGGGCGGTTCAACTACGCCTGGCAGGAGTTCTCCCTCGACGCGTGGAAGGACCCCTGCGGGGTCGCCGACCTGTGCGGCTCCCTCTCGCTCTCGCTCCAGATCGCCCTGTGGGCCACCATAGGCGCCACCGCCCTGGGCACCGCGATCGCCTTCGCGCTCGTCCGCTACCGCTTCCGCGCGCGCGGCGCGGTCAACTCGCTGATCTTCCTGCCCATGGCCATGCCCGAGATCGTGATGGCGGCCTCGCTGCTCGCGCTCTTCCTCAACATGGGCATCCAGCTGGGCTTCTGGACGATCCTGATCGCGCACGTCATGTTCTGCCTCAGCTTCGTCGTCGCCGCCGTCAAGGCGCGGGTCCTGTCCATGGACCCGAGGCTGGAGGAGGCCGCCCGCGACCTCTACGCGGGGCCGGTGCAGACCTTCGTACGGGTCACCCTGCCGATCGCCGCACCCGGCATCGCGGCGGGCGCGCTGCTCTCCTTCGCGCTCTCCTTCGACGACTTCATCATCACCAACTTCAACTCGGGCAACACCGTCACCTTCCCCATGTTCGTCTGGGGTTCGGCCCAGCGCGGTACGCCCGTGCAGATCAACGTCATCGGCACGGCGATGTTCGTCATCGCCGTACTGGTGGTCCTCGTCGGCCAGATGGTCGGCAACCGCCGCAAGAAGGCACAACCGAAGTAGACCCCTGTAGGGAGTTGGAAGACATGGCCCCAGTCGCCATGCGTAGTGTTGCGAAATCCCTTTCCGAAGCGAAGCCGGTCTCGTACTGGCTGGACGACCCCGGCAAGCCCGCCGCGCAGCCGGCGCTCACCACCGACGAGCGGTGCGACCTGCTGGTCATCGGCGGCGGCTACAGCGGGCTGTGGACCGCGCTGCTCGCCAAGGAGCGCGACCCCGGCCGGGACGTGGTGCTGATCGAGAGCAAGGAGGCGGGCTGGGCCGCCTCCGGCCGCAACGGCGGCTTCTGCGCCGCCTCCCTCACCCACGGACTCGCCAACGGGCTGGCCCGCTGGCCCGGCGAGCTCGCCAAGCTGGAGGAGCTGGGCGCCCGGAACCTCGACGCCATCGAGGAGGCCGTCGCCCGCTACGGCATCGACTGCGACTTCGAGCGCACCGGCGAGATCGACGTGGCCACCGAGCCCCACCAGGTCGAGGAGCTGCGGGAACTCCACGAGGAGGCCCAGCGGCTCGGCCTCGCGGGCCGCACCGAATGGCTCGACGGCGAGGCACTGCGCGCCGAGGTCGACTCCCCGACCTTCCTCGCGGGACTCTGGGACCGCGACGGCGTCGCCATGCTCAACCCGGCGAAGCTGGCGTGGGGCCTCAAGCAGGCCTGTCTGGACCTCGGGGTGCGGATCTACGAGAACACCCGCGGCCTCAAGATGGCCTCGGCGGGCCGGGGGATGACCGTCCAGACCCCGTACGGCACGATCCTGGCGCGCCGGGTGGCCCTGGGCACCAACATCTTCCCGTCGCTGGTGCGCCGCATCCGCCCGTTCACCGTGCCGGTCTACGACTACGCGCTGATGAGCGAGCCGCTGGACGAGGCCCAGCTCGCGGCCATCGGCTGGAAGAACCGGCAGGGGCTCGGCGACAGCGCGAACCAGTTCCACTACTTCCGGATCACCAAGGACCACCGGATCCTGTGGGGCGGCTACGACGCGGTCTACCCCTACCGCGGGAAGCTCGACTCCGAGTACGACCACCGTCCCGAGACCTACCTCAAGCTCGCGGAGCACTTCTTCACCGCCTTCCCGCAGCTGGAGGGCCTCCGGTTCAGCCACGCCTGGGGCGGGGCGATCGACACCTGCTCGCGCTTCTCGGCCTTCTTCGGCACCGCGCACTCCGGGAAGGTGGCCTACGCGGCCGGGTACACCGGGCTCGGGGTGGGCGCCACCCGCTTCGGCGCGGACGTGATGCTGGACCTGCTCGACGGGGTGCCCACCGAGCGCACGCGGCTGGAGATGGTGAAGTCCAAGCCGATGCCGTTCCCGCCCGAGCCCTTCGCCTGGACCGGGATCACCCTCACCAAGTGGTCGCTGGCCCGCGCCGACAGCCGCGGCGGGCACCGCAACCTCTGGCTCCGCACGCTCGACCGCTTCGGCCTCGGTTTCGACAGCTGACCCGCCGCGTGACCGCCCCACGTCCCTGCCGCGCCCCCCGGCGCACGGGGCCGGGCCGCCGTGTGACCCGCTTCACCTCCATGGAGTAACGGAACCCGCGTCATAGCCGCGCCCGGCCGCGCTCTCTCCCGGTGAGAACCCTTCACCGCACGAGACGAACGGAGGCCGGGCGATGACGACCCCGGGGGACAAGTCGGCAGTGGAATGGCTCGTATCGGTGGCGCCGGACCCCGATGCCAGTCGGTGGGAGTGGGAGCGCAACCCGCTCGGGGTGGTCCTCCTGCCCGCCGGCCGGCACTGGGACGTGCTGATCCTGCCCGGGGAGCTGGGGCAGGCCACCCTCGACGTACTGAACCTGCTCCTCGAACGGCCCGGCCCGGTGCTCGCCGATTTCGGCGCCACGCGGCGGAGCCGCACGGTCTTTGGCCGGCTGGGCTTCTTCGTGCCTCCGGGCACGGCGTCCCGCTGGATCGGCACGGGCGTACGGGGAGCGGGCCGCGGGACCTGGATCGTGGTCCCGTACCCCGGCCGGGCGACCGGCGGGGTGCGCTGGCTGGTGCTCCCCGACGGGCAGGGGACGCTCACCGATCCGGCTGTGCTGGAGCTCGCCATGCACGAGGCGGCCGCGCGCGTGGTGGCGGAGGAGGGCCGGAAGCCTTGACAAGGGCATTGGTCTGGACCATCTTGGGCGCCTCTCCCGGCTACTGCCGGGAGGTGCCCCCAGACCCCCTCCATCCCCCCATGTCCCGGAGGCAGTTGTGCGCAGAGCCTGGTCCCTCCTTACGGCCGCCGCCCTGGCGGCGGCCGGCTTCCTCGCCGCGGGCCCGCCGGCCGCGGCGGCCGATGCCGATCTCGTACGCAACGGCGGCTTCGAAGCCGGCCTCGACGGCTGGAGCTGCTCGGCGGGCAGCGGAACGGTCGTCACCACCCCGGCCCACAGCGGGAGTTCCGCCCTCAAGGCCACCCCGGCCGGGCAGGACAACGCCCGTTGCACCCAGACCGTCACCGTCAAGCCCGACTCGGCCTACACGCTGGCCGCCTGGGTGCAGGGCGCGTACGTGTACCTCGGCGCGAGCGGGACCGGCACCACCGACGTGTCCACCTGGACCCAGACCCCGGGCGCCTGGAAGCAGCTGACGACCAGCTTCCGCACCGGCCCGTCGACCACCTCCGTGACCGTCCACACCCACGGCTGGTACGGCCAGCCCGCCCACTTCACCGACGACCTCACCCTGGTCGGCCCCGACCCCGGCGGCCCCGGCCAGCCCCAGCCCCCGGCCGCCCCCACCGGCCTGAGCGCGAGCGCCACCTCGTCGTCCTCGGTCTCCCTGTCCTGGTCCGCCGTGCCCGGGGCCACCTCGTACACCGTCCACCGGGACGGCGCCGCGCCCCTGTCCGTCCCCTCCGCCTCGGCGAGCGTGACCGGCCTCGCCGCGTCCACGGCGTACACCTTCCGGGTCAGCGCGGTGAACGCGGCCGGTGAGTCCCCGAAGAGCGCTCCCGTCTCCGTGACCACGACGGGCGGTGGCGGTGGCGGCGGTGGCGGCCTGCCCGCGCACGCGCTGGTCGGCTACCTGCACGCGAGCTTCGCCAACGGCTCCGGCTACGTGCGGATGGCCGACGTGCCCGCCTCCTGGGACGTCGTCAACCTCGCCTTCGGCGAGCCGACTTCCGTGACCTCCGGCGACATCCGCTTCCAGCTCTGCCCCGTCACCGAGTGCCCGAACGTCGAGACCCCGGCGGAGTTCAAGGCGGCCATCAAGGCCAAGCAGGCCGCGGGCAAGAAGGTGCTGATCTCGATCGGCGGCCAGAACGGCCAGGTGCAGCTCGCGACCACGGCCGCCCGCGACACCTTCGTCTCCTCCGTCAGCAAGATCATCGACGAGTACGGGCTCAACGGCCTCGACATCGACTTCGAGGGACACTCCCTCTCGCTGGCCACCGGGGACACCGACTTCCGGGCCCCCACCACCCCGGTGATCGTCAACCTGGTCTCCGCCGTGAAGACCCTGAAGGCCAAGTACGGCCCGGACTTCATCCTGACCATGGCCCCCGAGACCTTCTTCGTCCAGCTCGGCTACCAGTTCTACGGCTCCGGCCCGTGGGGCGGCCAGGACCCGCGCGCCGGCGCCTACCTGCCGGTCATCCACGCCCTGCGCGACGACCTCACCCTGCTCCACGTCCAGGACTACAACTCGGGCCCGATCATGGGCCTGGACAACCAGTACCACTCCATGGGCGGCGCCGACTTCCACATCGCCATGACCGACATGCTGCTCACCGGCTTCCCGGTCGCCGGGAACACCGCCCGCGTCTTCCCGCCGCTGCGCCCCGAGCAAGTGGCCATCGGCCTCCCGGCCACGACGAACGCGAGCAACGGCCACACGCCGCCCGCCGAGGTGAACAAGGCCCTGGACTGCCTGACGAAGAAGACCGGCTGCGGCAGCTACCAGACGCACGGCACCTGGCCCGCCCTGCGCGGCCTCATGACGTGGTCCATCAACTGGGACCGGTTCGGAGGATGGGAGTTCAGCCGGAACTTCGACGCGTACTTCGGGGGCTCAGCCGGCTGACCCACCGCACGCCGAGCAGCAGCGGCGCGCACATCAGCAGGCTGGCCAGCACGTCCAGCGGCCAGTGCCAGCCCCGCAGGACCAGCCCGACGGCCGTTGCCCCCGTGAGGACGAGGGCGGCGGCCGTCGGCCATGCCCGGCGGGTGTACGGGCGCACGAGCAGGGCCGCGCCCAGGTACGCGACGGCCGCGGTCGCCGTGTGGCCCGAGGGGAAGTAGCCGGCGGCCCAGGGCTCCAGGGGGCCCGGGCGGGCGGTCCACTGCTTGAACGGGATGACCAGGGCCGGCACCAGGGCCATGGCCAGTGCGGACGCCCCGGCCGTCAGGCGCCGGCCGCGCCAGGCGGCGTAGGCCATGGCCAGGACGAGGACGGGAACGGCGACGGGCACGTTGCCCAGGTCCGCGAGGCGCTCGGTGACGGAGTCCGGGACCGTGCGCACCAGCGCGCGGCTCAGCGCGTGATCAGGCGTCAGCAGTGGCCCGGCGACTAGTACCTGCCAGGTGACCAGGGAGAAGAGGAGGCCGCAGACCGCGGCGCCGAGGAGAGGAATGGCCGGCCGTCCCGGAACAGGGGGGATGGTTCCGGGACGGCCGCCCGGATCGGGTTGCCGCTCGCCCCGGGGGGTTTGGGGCGGTCGGCTGTCCGATCGGTGAGGAGTGTGCGCGAACGCATGCCCAGTACGGCGCTGGGGAAGCCCGATACCGGAATCGCCCTCGGTTGCCCGGGAGCGGGGTGTCTCACTCATCTGCAGAAACCGTACGGCAGCGAGCGGGGGGCCGACAGCGGGATCGCGCACCCGCCATCGGCCCCCCACACGTTCTTCACAGCGTCCGACCGTTACCGGCGGTAGAAATCGGGCGCTGCGCTCGCGTGTTCTAGCCCGTTCGCTCAGATGCCCGCGAACGCGGCCTCGAGGATGTCCAGGCCCTCGTTCAGCAGGTCCTCGCCGATGACGATCGGCGGGAGGAAACGGAGCACGTTGCCGTAGGTGCCGCAGGTGAGGACGAGCAGGCCCTCGGCGTGGCAGGCCTTGGCGAGCGCGCCGGCCGCCTCCGGGAACGGGGTCTTGGACGCGGGGTCCTTGACCAGCTCGATCGCGATCATGGCGCCGCGGCCGCGGATGTCGCCGATGATCTCGTACTTCTCCTGCATGGCCGTCAGACGGGCCTTCATGAGGGACTCGATCTTCTTCGCCGCGGCGTTGAGGTCGAGCTCCTTCATCGTCTCGATGGAGCCCAGCGCACCGGCGCAGGCCACCGGGTTGCCGCCGTAGGTGCCGCCCAGGCCACCCGCGTGCGCGGAGTCCATGATCTCGGCGCGGCCGGTCACGGCGGCGAGCGGCAGACCGCCGGCGATGCCCTTGGCGGTGGTGATCAGGTCC
Organism: Streptomyces sp. cmx-11-4; assembly: GCA_049998195.1. Lineage (GTDB taxonomy): Bacteria > Actinomycetota > Actinomycetes > Streptomycetales > Streptomycetaceae > Streptomyces. The sequence goes on along the minus strand of JAEBET010000001.1, from coordinate 100,294 downwards.
GGGACGATGCCCTCGTCCTCGCACGCGAACCACTGGCCGGTGCGGCAGAAGCCGGACTGGATCTCGTCGGCGACGAAGACGATGCCGTTGTCGTTGGCGAACTTCACGATCGCGGGGAGGAAGCCCTTCGCCGGCTCGATGAAGCCGCCCTCGCCGAGCACCGGCTCGATGATGATCGCGGCGACGTTGTCGGCGCCGATCTGCTTGGTGATCTGGTCGATCGCCTGGGCGGCGGCCTCGGGGCCGCAGTTCTCGGCGCCGGTGGGCCAGCGGTAGCCGTAGGCGACCGGGACGCGGTAGACCTCGGGGGCGAACGGACCGAAGCCCTGCTTGTACGGCATGTTCTTCGAGGTCAGCGCCATCGTGAGGTTCGTACGGCCGTGGTAGCCGTGGTCGAAGACGACGACGGCCTGGCGCTTGGTGTACGAACGGGCGATCTTGACGGCGTTCTCGACGGCCTCGGCGCCGGAGTTGAACAGCGCCGACTTCTTCGCGTGGTCACCCGGGGTCAGCTCGGCGAGGGCCTCGCAGACCTCCACGTAGCCCTCGTAGGGGGTCACCATGAAACAGGTGTGGGTGAAGTCCGCGAGCTGCGCGGAGGCGCGGCGCACGACGGCCTCGGCGGAGGCGCCGACCGAGGTCACGGCGATGCCGGAGCCGAAGTCGATCAGACGGTTGCCGTCGACGTCCTCGATGATGCCGCCGCCCGCGCGGGCCGTGAAGACGGGGAGCACGGAGCCCACGCCGCCGGCCACCACGTCGAGGCGGCGGGCCTGCAGCTCCTGCGACTTGGGGCCGGGGATCGCGGTGACGATGCGGCGCTCCTGCGGGACAGCGGTCATAGAGGGCTCCTGGGGGGTGTTTTCGGACGCACTTGTGTCTTTGTCCGCAGGCTAGGCCCGGCGGCGGGGGTACTGCATGCTCCGTTCGGGAGTGGTGCCCGCGTGTCCTTGTCCGTGACGGCCATAGGAAGGACCCGGAGGGATCTTGTCGGACGGCGCGGCGAAACCCTGTGCGGGTACGGGCCCACGGCCGCCGCCGGGCAACTACATTGAGCGGCGCAGCGCAGGAACGGGCAGGGGGCAGGGGTTTCATGGACACCGACGGCACGCACGAGACGCGCCCGCCCGGTACCGGGCAGATCCCCCGGCCGGCCGGCCCGCCGCCGGGTCTTCCGCCCAAGCCCTCCCACGCGCCCGCGGCCGGGCCGTCGCTGGGGGAGTGGCTGCGCGTCCCGCGCGCCTCGGACGGGCCCGGCGTCTGGTCGTACGGACACGTGCCGCGGGCCGCCGAGGAGCCCGAGGAGACCCCGACCCGCCAACTGGTCAGCGGAGCCCTGATCTCCCTGCTGGCCGGGCTGCTCCTGTGGTCCCTGCTGTGGAACGGCTACCTCGGCGGCTTCTGGCTCTGGCCCCTCTACATGTTCACGCCCGACTCCTGGGCCGGGACGCTCCCCTCGGTCGTGGCCGCGTACATCTGGTACGCCGTGGTCGCCGGCATCCTGGCCACGGGCTTCGGCCGGCTCGGCCGCTGGCCCGAGCTGGCCCGCCGGATCCTCACCAGCCGCCCCCTGCGCGCCGTGCACGCGGCCGCCCCCGTCCGGCCCGAGGCGGGCGGCGCGCAGGACCCCGCGCGCTGGCCGCAGCTGCGGGCGGCCGGCCTGGACGAGGCCGCCGACCGGCTCGAGACAGAGGCCGGGGCCGGGCGGATGAACGACGTGGACTACACCCGGATCCGGCGGGCCTGGGACTCCGTGCGGGTCGATCCGACCCGGCTGCGGGCCTTCGCCGAGGCCGTGCGGGACAAGGGCGCGGGGGCCTGCGTACACCCCTCCGGGGCGCGGGACCTGCCCGTACGCGCCGCCCGCCACGACCTGCTGGCCCGGCAGGTGAGGCTGGGCGCCGTCGAGGACGGCCCGCGCAACCCCTACGCCCGGCGCGGCACCTCGCTCGCCCTGGACCCGGGCGTCCTCGGTACCTCGCTCCTCGCCGTCGGGCCCTCGGGATCCGGCAAGACCCGGCGCCTGGTGCGGCCCGTCGTGGAGTCCCTCGCGCTCCAGGCGCTCGCCGGGCAGGCCGCCGTCGTCGCCGTCGGCGCGGCCGGGACCCAGCTCGGCCCGGACGCCGCCTACGACGTCGTGGTCCGCATCGGCGACCCCGAGTCCGTCTACGACCTCGACCTCTACGGCGGCACCACCGACCCCGACGAGGCCGCCACCCTCCTCGCCGAGGCCTTCGTCGGGGACGTCCCCGGCATCGAGGTGCGCCGGGCCGCGACCGCGCTCGCCCAACTCCTCGGCCCCTTCAAGGCCGCCTACGGCCGCTTCCCCGCCGTGCCCGAGCTGCGCGAACTGCTCGACCCGCTCCCGGACGCCTTCGGCGCGCTGCGCCGGGAGCTGGCCGGCGCCGGAGCGCACGCGATGCTCCGCGAGCTCGATACCCGGGAACGGCAGCACCGGATCCCCGGCGACCCCGGACCGGCCCTCGCCGACCGGGTGGCGCTGCTCGACCGGCCCGCCTTCGCCGCCTTCTTCGACACCACCGGCCAGAACCGGCCGTTCTCCCTGCGCACCCTCGAGCACCCGATCCGCGTCCGCGTCGACCTGCCCGAGCGCGGCCACGCCGACGCCTCCCGGATGCTGGCCCGGCTGCTCCTCGCCCAGTTCAACGCCGCCGCGGCCGCCCGCACCGACCGCTCCCTCTTCGCCTTCCTCGCCCTCGACGACGCCTCGCACACCCTGACCCCGCAGACCGTGCGCGGCGTGCAGCGGCTGCGCTCCGCGAACGCGGGAGTCCTGCTCACGCTGCGCACGCTGGACGACGTACCGGAGGAACTGCGGACGCCGCTGCTCGGCTCGGTCGGCTGCCGCATGGCCTTCTCCGGGGTCACCACCTGGGACGGCAAGCGCTTCGCGGAGGCCTGGGGCACCGAGTGGGTGGAGACGCGCGACGTCACTCACCGCACGGTCTTCGCCGACCAGCCGCTGACCCGCCTGATCCACGCCTTCCGCAAGCTCGTCACCGGAAAGGCCGTCACCACCGACGCGGTCACCGTGCGGCAGGTGGAGCGCGAGCGGTGGTCCGCCTCCGACCTGGCGCACGCGGTACCTCCGGGGCACGCGGTGCTGTCGCTGACCTCGGTCCAGGGGGAACGGGCGGCTCCGCTGCTGGTCCGGCTCGGCGGAACGGACTGAACAGAACCGTACGAGGTGGCAGAATCGAGGGGAGCCGTTCATACGACACGGCGAAATCGGGTGCGGCCCCTCTGATGCGCTTCGGCCGGACCCCTTCCGCCGTCCCCTCCCGCTAAGGCTCCTGGTAACCGATGCCGCTCACCCTCGCCTCGCTCGTCCAGCACTCGGCCCTCAAGCTCAGCGTCCGGGCGGGGGAGAGCCGCCTCGACACCCCCGTGCGCTGGGCCCACGTCAGCGAGCTCGCCGATCCCGTGCCCTACATGGAGGGCGGGGAGCTGCTCCTGATCACCGCGATGAAGCTGGACGCGGAAGACCCGCAGGAGATGGGCCCCTACGTACGCCGCCTGGCCGCGGCCGGGGTCGTCGGCATCGGCTTCGCGATCGGCGTCAACTACGAGGCCATCCCCGACGCGCTGGTCGAAGCCGCCCGGAAGGAGGACATGCCGCTGCTGGAGGTACCGCGGCGGACCCCCTTCCTCGCCATCAGCAAGGCCGTCTCCGCCGCGCTCGCGGCCGACCAGTACCGGGCCGTCACCGCCGGTTTCGAGGCGCAGCGCGAGCTGACACGGGCCGCGCTGTCCGCCGACGGGCCCGCCGACCTGCTGGCGAAGCTGGCCGCGCACGTGCACGGCTGGGCCGCGCTGTACGACGCCTCGGGCTCGGTCGTCGCGGCCGCCCCCGACTGGGCCGCCCGGCGCGCCGCCCGGCTCACCCCGGACGTGGAGCGGCTGCGGGAGCGGCCCGCGCCCGCGAGCGCCGTCGTCGGCGGCTCGGAGGACCGGGTCGAACTGCAGTCACTGGGCACGGGCCGGCGGGCGCGCGGCGCCCTGGCCGTCGGCACCGCGGCCCCGCTGGGCACGGCCGAGCGCTACGCCGTGCACTCCGCGGTCGCGCTGCTCACCCTCACCACCGAGCGCTCCCGCTCGCTGCACGACGCCGAGTCCCGGCTGGGCGCCGCGGTGCTGCGGATGCTGCTGACCGGGGAGGCCGAGCACGCGCGGGCCGTCGCCGGGGACCTGTACGGGGCCCTGCTCGAGGCGCCGTTCCGGCTGATCACGGCCGAGGCGGCGCTGCCGGGGACGGCCCAGCCGGAGGGGCTGGCCCTGCTGGCCGACACGGTGGAGTCGGCCGCGTCCCGCGCCGGGGAGCCGCTGCTGGTGGTCCCGGAGCCGGGACGGCTCGTGGTCCTGGCCGCCGACGGGGGAGCGGCCGTACAGGCGTGCATGGACCACGCGGAGGCGCTGGAGGCCCGGCGCGGCCGGGACGCCGCCGGTCCCGAGCCCGACGAACTGGTGGTCGGCCTGTCCGCGCCGGCCGGACCGGGCACCGTGGCGGCCGCCCTGAAACAGGCCGACCAGGCCCTGGCCGTGGCCCGGCGGCGGGGCAGGCCGATGGTGGAGCACGAGGAGATGGCGGCGGGCTCGGTCCTGCCCCTGCTGGCCGACGACGCCGTACGGGCCTTCGCGGACGGCACCCTGCGCGCGCTGCGGGAGCACGACGCGACCGGGCGCGGCGACCTGGTGGCCTCGTTGCAGGCCTGGCTCTCCCGCCACGGCCAGTGGGACGCGGCCGCAGCCGACCTCGGCGTGCACCGGCACACCCTGCGCTACCGGATGAAACGGGTCGAGGAGATCCTCGGCCGCTCTCTGGACGACCCGGACGTCCGGATGGAGCTGTGGCTCGCCCTCAAGGCCTCCCCGCACCCCGTCTGAGCGGACCGACAGTGACAAACCGGCGAAGCCGGGACGTCCGCCGCTCCACCCCGGCTAAACGACGACGGGCCCGCCGAGTCCTACGGTGGAGGGGACAAGCCCCCACACCGCACACTCGAAGGGCCGGGATTCGCATGACTTCCACCCACGCCTTCTGGCTCGCCGGCCGCCTGGCCACCGGCGAGGACAGCTTCGACGTCCACTCCCCGTGGGACGGACGCCTGGTCGGCACGGTCAGCGTGCCCACCGACGCCCAGGTCGAAGAGGCCGTGGCCGCGGCGTACGCCGTGACGGCGGAGTTCTCCGCGACCCCCGCCCACGTGCGTGCCGCCGCCCTGGACCACGTGTCCAAGCGGCTCGCCGAGCGCACCGAGGAGATCGCCCAGCTGATCTCCGCCGAGAACGGCAAGCCCATCAAGTGGGCGCGCGGTGAGGTCGGCCGTGCGGTGTCCGTGTTCCGCTTCGCCGCCGAAGAGGCCCGTCGCTTCAACGGCGGAGACGCCCAGCGCCTCGACACCGACGCCGGCGGCGTCGGCCGTCTCGCGCTGACCCGCCGCTTCGTCAAGGGCCCGGTCCTCGGCATCGCGCCCTTCAACTTCCCGCTGAACCTGTGCGCCCACAAGGTCGCCCCGGCGATCGCCGTCGGCGCGCCGATCATCCTCAAGCCCGCGCCGGCCACGCCGCTGTCCGGGCTGATCCTCGGTGAGCTGCTCGCCGAGACCGACCTCCCGGCCGGCTCCTGGTCGGTCCTGCCGGTCGCGAACGAGAAGATGCCCGCCCTGGTCAAGGACGAGCGCCTCCCCGTCATCTCCTTCACCGGCTCCGACACCGTCGGCTACGCCATCCAGCAGTCGGTGCCCCACAAGCACTGCACGCTGGAGCTCGGCGGCAACGCCGCCGCCGTGGTCCTCGCCGACTGGTCCTCCGAGGCCGACCTCGACTGGGCCGCGACCCGTATCGCGACCTTCTCGAACTACCAGGCCGGCCAGTCCTGCATCTCCGTGCAGCGCGTGATCGCCGACGCCTCCGTCTACGACCGCCTCGTCGAGAAGGTCGTCGCGAAGGTACAGGCCCAGGTCACCGGTGACCCGTCCGACTCGGCCACCGACGTCGGCCCCCTCGTCTCCGAGGGCGCCGCCCAGCGCGTCGAGTCCTGGGTCGACGAGGCCGTGTCCGCCGGAGCCAAGCTGCTCACCGGTGGCAAGCGCGAGGGTGCCTCGTACGAGCCCACCGTGCTCGCGGAGGTCCCGGCGGGCGTCAAGCTCGCCACCGAGGAGGTCTTCGGACCGGTCCTCACCCTGACCAAGGTGGAGAACACCGACGAGGCCTTCGCCGCGGTGAACGACTCGAAGTTCGGTCTGCAGACCGGCGTCTTCACCCGCGACATCCAGGTCGCCTTCCGCGCCCACCGCGAGCTCGAGGTCGGCGGCGTGGTCGTCGGCGACGCGCCGTCCTACCGCGCCGACCAGATGCCCTACGGCGGCGTCAAGCAGTCCGGTGTCGGCCGCGAGGGTGTCCGCTATGCGATGGACGACTACACGTACGAGCGAGTCCTGGTCCTGACCGGCCTCGACATCTGATCTCGTACGGCCAAAAAGCCGACGGCCGGAGCCTACTGTGCGGGGGCTCCGGCCGTCCCCCTTTTCACCTGCTCCGGTGTGCGACGCACCGTCCTACCGGTTTGGCGGCGTGCCCGGGGTGGGGTCGTCCCCGGGGGCGGCGGGGGGTGCGTCGGATGGCCGCGAAGTCCGCCCGGGGCAGAGCCTTGGCGCATGACACGAAACCGGTCGGCACTCTTGCTGTCAGTGCTGCTCTGCGTGGGCGCTCTGCTCACCGCCGCACTACCGCCACCCGAGCAGCGGGCCCTGTCCGCCCTCGAACGCGTCGCCCTGCCGCTGGAGAGCCTCGAGCCGGACGGGGACCTGGGCGACCTGCGGCCCTTCGGGCGGATGGTGGGCAGCGCCCAGGTGGTGGGGCTGGGCGAGGCCACCCACAGCTCGCACGAGTTCTTCACCATGAAGCACCGCGTCATGCGCTACCTGGTCGAGGAGAAGGGCTTTCGGACCTTCGCGCTGGAGGCGAGCTGGAGCAGCGGCCTGCGGCTCGACGCGTACCTGCAGACCGGCAAGGGCGATCCGCGGCAGATCATGCGGGAGGAGTTCCAGGACACGTACGCGTGGTGGAACACCGAGGAGTACCTGGCGCTGATCGAATGGATGCGCGCCTACAACCGCACCCACCCCCAGGACCCGCTGCGCTTCATGGGCGACGACTTCGCCTATGCCGGGCCTGAGCTCTACGACCGGGTGCTCGGCTACGTGGCCCGGGAACACCCGGCGCTGCTGCCCCGCTTCACCGAGCTGTACCAGGGCCTGCGGCCCACTACCCCCGCCGGTCCGTACATGAAGGCGTACCTGGCCCGCCCGTTGGCCGAACGGCGCGACATGGCCGACCGGAGCGAATGCGCCCTGGCCCTGCTCACGGACCGTCGGCTGCCTTCGGGACCGCCCGCGCAGGAGGAGCACGCATGGGCGCAGCAGCATGCGACCGCGATCGCCCAGACCGCCCGGGGCTACGCCTTCGACTTCGAGGACCCGGAACAGCTCAAGGCGTCCATGCGTTTTCGCGACCGGATCATGGCGGACAACGTCGCCTGGTGGCACGCGCACACCGGCCGGAAGATCCTGCTCTCGGCCCATGACGCCCACGTCTCCTACCGGACGTCCGATCCGCGCTATCCCACCATGCAAGGCGCCTTCCTGCACGACCGGTTCGGCCAGGACTACGTGAGCGTCGGCTCCACCTTCGGCCGGGGCTCCTTCAACGCGACCGGCCCCGACGGCGCCACCCGGGTCCACACCCTGGGGCCCGCCGCCCCCGGAAGCAACGAGCACCTCCTGGACCGCGCGAGCCGCCGCGACTACGTCGTGGACCTGCGCACGGCCCCACCGGCGGCGCGTGCCTGGCTGGCCACCGCCCGCCCCACCCGGAGCATCGGGACCGCCTACCCCGAACCCGAACACCGCATCGCACCCGTACGGTCGCACGACATCGTCATCCACCTGCACCGGATCCGGGCCGCCCGGCTGCTGGCCGTTCCCTGACCCGGCCCTGCGGGGAGTTGGTAGGGGAAACCCGACCACCAGGTCTCGACCTGGCCGTCATGACGGGGCCGAGAGGCCCGGCTGCAATGGACGAGTGCTTACTCATCAGGTTCATCAGCCGTGGAAGGGCAGGGCCTTGTGGTGCGGGGGATGGCTCCTCGCCGCTGTATGGGCCGCCGGATTCCCGCTGATCTCGACGCTGGAGACCCACCGCGCCTGGGGCGTCAGCGCCGGCGCCGGCTATCTGTGCGCGGCTGCCGCCGCCCTCTGGATGCCGCGTGCGGGCGCCCGTACCGTCTCGGTCGCACTCGCCCTCGCCGGGGCGGTGGTCGTGCCGTTCCTGTACCTGCTGCTGACCGGCAGCGCGCAGAGCGAGGTCGCGGTGATCGAGCGCTCCGGACAGCTGCTGATCCAGCAGGCCACTCCCTATCTGGCCGATCCCCGCACCGTGGTGGAAGTCACCCCCTACCTGCCGGGAATGGCGCTGTTCGGCCTGCCCCGGGCGGTGTTCGGAGCGGACGGCCGACTGCCCCAGCTGCTCGGTGACGCCCGGCTGTGGTGCGCGGCCGCGTTCTTCGCCTGTCTGTGGGTCGGACGCCGGGCGCTGCGGCTGCCGGCCGGCCGGGAAACCGGTCCGGGCGCCGACGGCGGAGCCGGCCGCACCGGGCGGAGCGTCCCGTACGGGACGGCACTGACCGCCCTGACCGCCTCGCCGATCGTCGCGCTGCCGCTGTGCGTCAGCGGAGTCGACCTGCCGCTGGCGGGTCTGCTCGCCCTCGCCCTCGTGCTCGCGGCACGCCGGCGCCCCGCCGCCGCGGGCCTCGCGCTCGCCGCCGCCTGCTCCTTGAAGTGGACGGCGTGGCCGGCCGTCGCGGTCGCCGTGTCGCTGCTCGCGTACGGAGCGGGGCGGCGGGCCGCCGTACGCTGCGCCGGGGTGTCACTGGCGGGCACTGCCCTGCTGATGCTGCCGAGCGCACTGCTCTCGCCCGGGCCCATGGTCGAGCAAGTGCTGGCCTTCCCCACCGGGCGCGGGGAGCTGCGGACCCCGGCGAGCAGTCCGCTGCCCGGCAGGCTGCTCGCCGACCTGGGTCCCCTCGGCTGGTACGCGGCCGTCGGACTGCTGCTGGCCGGCGGGCTGGCGGTGGGGATCTCCCTCGTGCTGCGGCCCCCGCTCGACCTGGTGGCGGCCGCAGACCGCCTGGCGGCCGGCCTCTGCCTGGCCTTCCTGCTGGCCCCTGCCGGGCGGTTCGGGTATCTCGCACTGCCGGTCGTCCTGGTGGTGTGGGCCCGGCTGGTCCGCGGCGGGCACCGGTCGGCCCCGGCCGCGAGCCGCCTCGTACGGGCCGCCGTACCCGCTCGCCGCCAGCTGTCGGCCGGAGGCGCGCGGTGAACGGCGCCGCCGGATCCCGGCGCACGGCCGCGGTCGCCGCGGCGCTGCGCTGGAGCGCGCCCCGGCTGATGTGCGTGGAGGACGAGGTCGCGGGTCTGCGCGAGTGGGTGCGGCCCGGCGCGGTCTGCGTGGACGTCGGCGCCGAGTACGGGCTCTACACGTGGGTGCTGTCCGCGCTGGCCGGACCGACCGGCCAGGTGCACAGTGTGGAGCCGCTGCCCGGACCGGCCCGCTGGCTCCGCACCGCCTCCCGGCTGCTCGGGTCCGGCAATGTGACCGTGCACCGTACGGCATTGGGGGCCAGGGCAGGGCGCGGGACGCTGAGTCTGCCGCGGCGGCGCGGACTGCCGGTGCACGGGCGCGCCTATCTCACCGAGGACGCCCACGGGCCGGGCCCGAACGCGGAGTTCCGCACCGCCCGCCTGGTGGCGACCCCGGTCCGCACGCTCGACGAACTGGCCCGTGACGCATGCCTGAAGCGGATCGGCTTCGTCAAGGCCGACGTCGAGGGCGCCGAACTGGCCGTCCTCCACGGCGGATCGCGGACGCTGCGCCACCACCGGCCCGCGCTCCTGCTGGAGGTGGAGGGCAGGCATCTGGAGAAGTACGGATCCCGCCCCGCGGACCTGCTGCGGCACTTGGGGGACTACGGCTACGCGGCCCACCGCTGGCAGCACGGCCGCTGGACCGCCGTCCCGCGGATCACCGACGACTGCCGCAACTACCTCTTCACGGCCTGACGTCCCGGCCCCCGCTCTCCTTACCCCCCTTCCCCTTTCCCTCACGTGAGGCAGCGACGACCCCCATGGGCACCACCCTGATCGTCACCAACGACTTCCCGCCCCGGCAGGGCGGCATCGAGACCTTCGTCCACGCGATGGCCACCCGCGTCCCGGGCAACGACGTCATCGTCCACACGTCGAGCGAGCCCGGCGCGGCCGCGTACGACGCCACCTTGCCCTTCCCGGTGATACGGGACCACAGCCGCATGCTGCTGCCGACCTCCCGCGTCACCCGCCGCACCCTGGAGATCGCTCGTGCGCACGGCTGTGACCGGGTCTGGTTCGGGGCCGCCGCGCCACTGGCCGCCATGGCGCCCGCCCTGCGCAGGGGCGGGATCCGGCGGATGGTCGCGACCACGCACGGGCACGAGATCTGGTGGGCCCGTACGCCCGGGGCCCGGCAGCTGATGCGGCGCATCGGCGACCACGTCGACGTGGTGACCTACCTCGGCGAGTACACGCGGCGCCGCATCGCACCGGCACTCGGGCCCCGGGCGCGCCTGGAGCGGCTGGTACCGGGCGTGGACGCCTCCGCGTTCCGGCCCGAGGCGGGCGCCGCGCGTGCCGTGCGCGAACGGCACGGCCTCGGGGAACGCCCGGTCGTCCTGTGCGTCTCGCGACTGGTTCCCCGCAAGGGCCAGGACGTGCTGATACAGGCGCTGCCGCTGATCCGGCGGGCGGTGCCCGACGCGGCCCTGGTGATCGTGGGACAGGGCCCGTACGAGGCACGGCTGCGCGCGCTCGCGCGCCGGCACGCCGACGGCCATGTGGTGTTCGCCGGCGGTCAGGACCATGCCTCGACCGCCGCGTACTACGCGGCCGCCGATGTGTTCGCGATGCCGTGCCGCACCCGGAAGGCGGGCATGGAGGCGGAGGGGCTCGGCATCGTGTACCTGGAGGCGGCCGCCAGCGGGCTGCCGGTCGTCGTGGGCGACTCGGGCGGCGCACCGGACACGGTGCTCGCCGGGGTGACGGGCGCGGTCGTCGACGGCCGGGACGTACGGGCCGTCGCCGAGGCCGTGGCGCAGACCCTGCTCTCCCCGGATCGGGCCGAGAGGGGTGAGACGGGCCGGCGCTGGGTGGAGAAGCAGTGGTCGTGGGACGTGTCGGCGGACCGGCTGACGCGGCTGCTCACCCCGGGCACGGACCGGGTGGGCGCGCCGGGCCGTGCCGACTGACCTGTCAGGGACTCGGGTTCTCGCCCCGCAGGTGGGCGAGGACCGCCAGTACACGGCGGTTCCCCTCGGTCGGGTCGAGGTCCAGCTTCATGAAGATGTTGCTGGAGTGCTTGACCACCGAGGCCTCGGTGATGGTCAGCCGCTGTGCGATGGACTGGTTGTTCAGGCCCTCCGCCATCCGGGCGAGCACCTCCCGCTCCCGGGGGGTCAGCCGCTGGAGGGGCTTGTCGGCGGTCTGCTGCAGGAGCAGGACACGAACCACCTCCGGGTCGATGACGGTCTGACCGTTCGCCACCCGGTCCAGCGCGTCGAGGAACTCGGAGACCTCACCGACCCGGTCCTTGAGCAGGTAGCCCAGGCCCCCTTCGGCCGAAGAGCCGCCGCTGAACAGCTGGGTGGCGTAGGCGGTGGCGACGTACTGGGACAGGACCAGCACCGGCAGGCCCTCGTGCCGGGAACGCAGTTCGAGCGCGGCCCGCAGCCCCTCGTCGTGGAAGTCGGGAGGCATCCGCACGTCGGTGATGACCACGTCGGGACGGTGCTCGTCCACGGCGCGGGCGAGCTCTTCGGCGTCGCCGACGGCGGCGACCACCTCGTGGCCGACCCGGGACAGCAACTCGACCAGCCCGGCACGCAGCAGCACGGAGTCCTCGGCGAGCACTAGGCGGAGCACGGGACCTCCACACGCACCTGGGTGGGCCCGCCGACGGGACTGGTCACGATGAGTCTGCCTTTCAAGATGGCCACACGGTCCGCCAGGCCCTGCAGGCCGGCTCCGGCGGTGGGATCCGCGCCGCCGTGCCCGTCGTCGGTGATCAGCAGGACGAGCTTGTCGTTCCTGAGCCGGCCGACGACGGCGACGTGATCGGCGCCACTGTGCTTGGACGCGTTGGTCAGCGCCTCGGTGATGGTGAAGTACGCCATGGTCTCTACGGACGTGGGCATCCGGTGCGGCAGGTCGATGTCGACGGTCACCGGGATGGGGTTGCGCAGCGCGAGCTCGGCGACGGCGGCGGGGAGCCCGTGGTCGGTGAGCACCTGGGGGTGGATTCCGCGTACGAGTCCCCGCAGCTCGGCCAGGGCCCGGCGGGCTTCGCCGCGTGCCCGGGTGATGTACGCGGAGGCCGGCGAGTCCTGGCCGCGCAGCTCCAGTTCGGCCAGGCCCAGGGTCATGCTGAGGGCGACGAGCTGCTGCTGGGCGCCGTCGTGCAGGTCGCGTTCGATACGGCGGCGCTCGGCTTCGAAGGCGTCGATCAACCGGGCCCGGGAACGAGTGAGTTCGATGACACGGCTGCTGAGGTCCTCCTCGCGGGCCGACAGCAGGAACTGCGCGATCCGTACCTGGGTGCCGGCCAGCAGGCCGCCCGCGTAGGCGCAGACCAGCAGCCCGAAGAGACCTGCCGCGGTTCCCGGCAGGGCGGCCACCGGGTCCGAGATCGCCTGACCGGGGATCAGCATCACGGTGTCGGGGGAGATGGCCCACACGATGACGGGAGCGACCGCCAGCATCACGCTCAGCCCGAGGAGAGCGGTGAAGCCGACTCCGGTGGCGGTGAACACCACACCGAAGAGCAACGTGTACGCGAGCTCGCGCCACGTGGCGCGCTCCCGCAGCCGGGTCCGCAGCCACGGCAGGGCGCCCGTTCCGGGCAGCGAACCGTGCGGGTCGAGCAGCGGGTCCGGTTCGATGATGCGCAGGCGGCGCCGCTCCATGGCGGCGACCGGGATCCCGGAGACGGCGGCGGCGAGCAGCACCACGAGCCCGATGCCGACCACGGACAGGCCCACGCCGACGAAGAGCAGGGCGGCGAGGGCGAGCAGGACCAGGAGGCCGAGGACGGTCCCGCTGAGGAGGAAGGCCCAGGCGCGCAGCGGCCAGGCCGAGAAGGGGAAGCGCAGGGGGCGCCGCCGCAGTGCTTCCCAGACGGCGACGGTCATGGTGCGGCTTCTCCCGGTGGTCGCGTCGGATCCCGCTGCTTGGTCGCGCCGGATCCTGATCCCGAGCCGACTCTACCCGTCCGGCGCGAGAGGCCGATGGTAGGGAAAACCCTCCCCCCATGACTCCGTGCAGGGCCACTGCGCCCACCGGACGTCCTCTGCTGAACTGGGGTTATGTCACTGCTCACCGACATTCAACTGCCCGCCGTCCACCTCGCCGCGGTCTCCAAGAGCTACCCGAGTGCCGCCGGTCCCGTCCCCGTGCTCCACGAGGTCAGCGTGGGCTTCCCGCCCCACGCCCTCACCGCGGTGATGGGCCCGTCCGGTTCCGGCAAGACCACCCTGCTGCACTGTGCGGCGGGCCTGGACCGGCCCGACAGCGGCAAGGTCTTCCTCGGCGACACGGACCTCGCGGCATGCAGCGAACGTCAGTTGACCGAAGTCCGGCGCAGTCGTATCGGTTTCGTCTTCCAGCAGTTCAACCTGCTGCCGATGCTGACGGCGTACGAGAACGTCGCCCTGCCGCTCCGGCTCCAGGGCGGCCGCGTCAAGCGGGCGCGGGTCATGGAGGCGCTGCGCCAGGTGGGTCTGGACGACAAGGCGGGCCGGCGGCCGGCGCAGCTGTCCGGCGGCCAGCAGCAGCGGGTGGCGATCGCGCGGACCCTGGTGGCCGAGCCGGAGATCGTCTTCGCCGACGAGCCCACCGGGTCGCTGGACCGCCAGAGCGGGCGGCAGATCATGGCACTGCTGCGGGAGACCGTGGACCGGGCGGGCCGTACGGTCGCCATGGTCACGCACGATCCGGCGGCCGCGGCCTGCGCGGACCGGGTGATATTCCTCTCGGACGGCAAGGTCGTGGGACGCCTCGATCACCCCACGGCCGACGCGGTCGCCCACCAGCTGAGCCTGTGGGAGCGGTGATGTGGCGCATCTCGGTGCAGTCGGTGCGCCACTACTGGGCGCTCTTCGCCGGCACGTTCGTGGCGCTCGCCCTCGGTGTGGCGCTGATCGGGGTCTCGGCCTCCGCGCTGGCCGCCACCTGGGCGGTGGAGCAGCCCTCGGGCGCCGCCGCCGCGTCGGTGACGCTCACGGACGGCACGGGCGCGGCCCGCACGCTCTCCAGCGGTGCCCTGGACATGGGCGGGGTGCAGAGCGTGCTGGCGATCGCCGGAGTGGTCTCGGCGTTCGTGACGGTCTTCGTCATCGCGGGCACGTGCGCGTTCAGCATCGCCCTGCGGCGCCGGGACATGGGACTGCTCCGGCTCGTCGGCGCGGGCGGTCCGCAGGTGCGCCGCATGGTGCTGGGCGAGTCCCTCGCGGTGGCCGTGCCCGCGGCCCTGGTGGGCTGTGCCGTCGCCGCCGTGGCCGCCCCCCACGCGGTGGACGCCTTGAACGGCACCGGTCTGTCGCCGGTCGATTTGCGACCGGGACCGCTGCTCGGGCCGCTGGGGTTCGCGGCGGGCAGCGGCCTGGTCATCGCCGTGGCCGGGGTGCTCGCCGCCTCGAAGCGGGCGGCCCGGGTACGGCCGACGGAAGCGCTGCGCGAGGCGGACCTCGACTCCCACGCCATGACCGCGGGACGCGCCGTGATGGGTGCGCTGACGCTCGTCACCGGCGCGGTGATGGTGGCGCTGGGTCCCGGCGCAGGCGCGGAGGCAGCCACTCCGCTGGCGCTCTTCGGCACGATGGCGCTGGCCGTCGCCGCCACCCTGCTGGGTCCCCTCTACCTCCCGCCGCTGCTGCGGCTCGTGTCGCTGCCGCTGCGCTGGGCGGACCCGGTTGCCGGGCGGCTCGCGGTGGAGGCGGCCGGTACCTCACGGCGCCGGACGGCCTCGCTGGTGGGGCCGGTACTGGCGATCGTGGCGATCGTCGGGGTGTTCACGACGGTGCTGTCCACCACGGGCGCGGCCACCGAGGCCGACGACCGGGCCCGGACCGTCGCTCAGCTGGTCGTCGTGCCCGCGCAGGGCGGCGGACTGACGGCGGGCGAACTGGCGGCGCTGCGTGCCGACAAGCGGGTGACGGCGGTCTCGGCGCCCGTACCCGTCGACGTCGCGGTGGCCGGTCCGCACTCGGTGTGGAAGGACCAGGCGGCGGTCGCCGACCCGCTCGACCTCGCGCGAGCCCACCGCATCTCCGTCAGCGAAGGGACTGTTGGGCCGCTTCAGCCGGACCAGGTGGCCATTTCCAAGGAGTTCGCCGACTGGTACGGGCACCACGCGGGCAACGAGATCACGTACGGGCTGTTCGGCGGCGAGCCGGTCACGGCGCGGGTGACCGCCGTTCTGGACGGAGGGTCCGCCGTACCGCACCTGCTGCTGCCCGCCGGCGCCTCGGGCGCGGCGGCGCCGCAGCGCGCGGACGTCGTGCTGGACGCGGCATCGGCGGGCGCAGCCGGGACGGTCGCCGCGGAACTGTCCGAACGGCTGGGCGGGGACCGGGTGAGGGTCACACCGGCGAACCTCTGGTTCGAGCACGCCGCCACCGACCAGGACCGCCTCAACCGGCTCGTGCTGCTGGTCCTGACCGGCCCGGCGTCCCTGTACGCGCTGATCGCCGTGGCGAGCACGCTCGTGATGTCGTACAGCCGGCGCGGCCGCGAGATCGCCGCCATGCGCATGGTCGGCGTGAGCACGGGACAACTGCGCCGGATGGCACTGTGGGAGACCCTCGCCGCCACCCTGGTCGGAGTGGCGATCGCGGCGGCGGTGGTCGCCCTCGGCGCCCGGTCCTACCGGGGAGCGCTCACGGTCCTCGGCGGCGAGGCGCCGCTGAGCGTGCCGTGGGGCCTGCTCGGTTCACTGGCCGGTGCCTGCCTCGTGGTGGGCGTGGTGGTGAGCCTGTCGGCCGTCGGACGCCTGGTGCGCCAGGGAGGCGTCGCTGCCATCGCTTCGCGCGAGTGAACGCGAGGCACGGGGTGGGGTCGGGCGGTTCCGTAGCGTTCTCCTCCCGGCCGCCCCTATGCTGAGCGCCCTCAGATACACAGCTTTGATTCAAGGGCACCGGTCGGGGGCAGCGTCCGTCGACCGGCACGATCCTCACGAGCAGGAGTCTTCATGCGGGTCGCGATCGCCGAGGATTCCGCGCTCTTGCGCGCAGGAATAGCGCGGCTGCTGGCAGACGAGGGAATAGAAGTCGTCGCTTCCATGGGTGACACCGCGAATGTGCTCGACGTGGTCGAGCGCACGCAGCCCCATGTGGTGATTCTCGATGTCCGCATGCCGCCCACCTACACCGACGAGGGCATCCGCGCGGCCATCGAGATCCAGCGCCGCTGCGCGGACACCGCGGTCCTGTTGCTGTCCCAGTACGTGGAGCCCACGTACGCGGAGGAACTGGTCCGCAACGCCCGCGGCGGTACGGGATATCTGCTCAAGCAGCGGGTGGGGGACTTCGAGGAGTTCCTTTCGGCGCTGCAGCGGGTCCGGCGGGGGGAAACCGTGCTGGACTCCGACATCTTCAAGCAGTTCATCGGAAGTCCGCGGGAAAAGCGCGCCACGGACCTGCTGACGCCGCGGGAGCGCCAAGTACTCGAACTCATGGCGACCGGCCTCACGAACAGCGGAATCGTCAACCGGCTCGGTATATCCGAACGCGCCGTCGAAAAGCATGTCACCTCGATCCTCGGCAAGCTGAAGATCCCCAACTCGGGCGAGAACCACCGGCGTGTGCTGGCGGTGCTCGACTATCTGCGCGGCATAGAACGGCTGCAAGACGGCACTGAATGAAATGTAGTGGTTCGTAGTTCCGTGAAATTGCCGAATCCTTACCGCGTTGCGGCCGGACTCATCTATCTCTCCGTCGGCAGCCTGGTCGGTCTGCTGGTCGCCCCGCTCGTCGCCGTCTCCCTGATGCTGCGCGCCGTCTCCTGGCTGCTGCTCGTCGGACTGCCGGCGTCGGTGGCCCTGTGCGTGCGCGGCGGGGCGCGCCTGGCCCGGATGGCCGGCCTGGCCGGGGCCGGGGCGAGCACGAGTCGGCCGCCCGGGCAGGGCCAGGCGCTGCACAACGCCCTGCGGGAAGTCCCGGCGCGGATGGCCGCCCTGCGGGACGGCCTCTCCTTCAGCCTGCCGCTGCTGCGGGCGGTCGCCGATCTGGAACGGCTGCTGGCCCACTCCGTCGCCGGGGACTCCGGTCCGGCGGAGCCGCCGCACCGGGCGGAGGCGCTGCGTGAGGAGCGGCGCCGCCCCTCCGAGGTGAGCTGGGACGACATCGGCTACCTGGGTCTGCTGCTGCTCGGCACGGTCTGGCTGGTCCCGCTCGCCGCCCTGACGATTCCCATCGTCGCCTTCATCGTGGCCCTGCCGGTCGGAGCGCCCGAACAACTGGCCTTCGGTCCCGGCAACACGATCCTGGTGGCCGAGCCCGGCACGCGCGTGCTGGTCGCGCTCGCAGCCGTGCTCGCCTTCGCCGTGCTGCTCGGCGTGCTGTTCTGGATGGGCAAGCTGCGCGCCCGGATGGTGCGGGGCATCCTCAGCCGTATCGACGGGGTGGAGGCCCGGCGCCGCGAGGAGGCGGCCGAACGGCAGCGCATAGCGGCCTTGCGCGTCAACGACGCCGATTACCGCCGGTTGGAACGGGACCTGCACGACGGCGCCCAGGCCCGGCTGGCCGTTCTGCTGATGAATCTCTCGCACGCGAAACGGCGCAAGAGCGATGATGCGGCATACCTGGCCGGCCTGGTCGACGAAACCCACCAGGAGATCCGAAAGGCGCTCGACGAGATACGGGACCTCGTCCGGGGAATTCAGCCCCCCATTCTGAGTGACCGCGGACTCGACGCCGCCGTCACGGCATTGACCGAGAGATTCCACGTGCCCGTCACCGTGTCCAGCAGCCTGGACCGGCGGCCGGATGTCGATGTCGAATCGACGGCCTATTACATCATCGCCGAATGCCTGGCCAATACGGTCAAGCACGCCTCGGCGACGTGCATTCGAGTGAGTCTGGAGCAGGACGACGGCAATCTCGTCGTCTCGGTGACGGACGACGGCACCGGAGGGGCTTCCGCGCAGTCCGGAACCGGCCTGCGGGGTCTCGAGGACCGGGCCGCCGCTCTCAGCGGACGGCTGGATGTCACCAGTCCGCCCGGGGGCCCCACCACGGTCCGAGCCACCCTGCCGTGGTCAAAAAACGCCCTCTGAGCTGCATGTTTGCTTCATATCGAAAGCCCTTGCCCTTCATCGATCAAGTGACCGAGGATGAGGGGGTACGGGTAGCCGCACCCCCCGGGGTGCGGCTACCCGTACCGAAGGTGCTCGACGAGGGGGAGACATGGAAGGGCATTTCCCGGCGGCCCGATTGCGCGAGATCGCGCACGGCCATTCGGTTCCCGGCGCTCAGCTGACCGTCCACCAGGCGGGCGAGAGCCGCTCCGAGGCCATCGGAGTGGCACACTCCGCGACCGCCGAGCCGGTGACCGCGGCTACGGCGTTCGCTTTCGGCTCCGTGACCAAGGCCTTCACCGCAACGGTGGTGGCCCAGCTCGTGTCCGACGGCGAACTGGACCTGGACGACCCGGTGGGCGAGTACTTGGCGGAGTTCGACGGTGCGGCGGACGAATCGATGTCCTCCATCACCTTGCGGCAGCTGCTCAGCCACACCGCCGGACTGGTCGCCGACCATGAGCTCGACAATGTCGACGAGTCCTCGCTGGCCCGCTATTCGGCGAGCGTCGCGACCACGGCCCCGCTCCACGAGCCCGGCACCTGCTTCTCGTACTCGAATTCCGGTTACATCATTCTGGGCCGGGTCATCGAGTCCGTCACCGACATGAAGTGGCAGGCGGCGATGGATAATCGCCTTCTCCGCCCGCTCGGCATCGAGTCGCTGTTCTTGGGCAGCGGAGATTCCGTCACGCGGGAGTCGGCCACCTGCCACGTCGTCCGGCCCGGACAGGACGTTGCGGAGCCGGTCGGTCTGTACCTTCCGCGCAGCTGGGCGCCGGCCGGCGGACTCGCCGGCAGCGCCGACGATCTGATCGCCTTTGCCCGGCTGCACTTGGGAACCCACCCCGCCTCCGCGACCCGGCTGACCGGGGACCTGCGCGCCGCCATGCATACCCGGGTGCCCGCTGCCGAAGCCTTCGGCATGGCCGACGGCTGGGGGCTGGGCCTGGCCCGCTACGCCTCCCCGGAGGGGGACTGGCTCGGCCACGACGGCACCGTCGACGGCGGAACGGCCCACCTGCGGTTCCACCCGCGAACCGGCGCCGCCGTCGCCCTGACCACCAACTCCACCACGGGCACCCTGATGTGGGCCGACGTCGTGGACGAACTGCGCGCGCTGGGGCTGCCGGTCGGCGACTACCGGCCACGTGTCCCCGCTGCGATGCCGGCCGTGACCGAGGCCGCGCACGCTCCCGGCAGCCTGCTGGGGGAGTACCGCAACGGCGACACGTACTTCTCCGTCCGCAGGGACGACAGCGAGGGCGGCACCGGCCTGCGCCTGTCCGACGGCACCGGTCTCGTCGCCGCGATGACCCTGCATGAACAGCTGTTCTTCACCGCCCGGCGCCTGGACGCCGACGAGGCACCGTACACGGGCCGGTTCGTCAGCGACCCCGCCACCGGTGAGGCCGCCCTCATGCAGCTCGGCGGCCGCTCCGCCCGGCGCACGGCGGCTGCCCGGACCGCGTAGCCCGCGCGACCCGCGCCGCCGGCGTCACCACAACCCGCGGCCGCCCCCCGAACGGCGCCCTGGCCGCGGCCCTGCCGCGCCCCCCGACCGGCGCCTCACCGCGGCCCTGCCGCCGCCGTTCTTCCCCGCTCCGCATCCCCTTTGCCGGCTTCCGGGCTGCCATGCCCTGGCATGCCCATGCCCGGAAGTCACCCTTTCTGGAGGTACAACGTGGCTCGCGCCGACGCGTCGGTAAACCAGGGTCTCCCCCCTCAGGCGGAGCGCTGGCGGGACCGGCTGGAGGGCCTCGCTCCCCTCGAACTGCCGACCGACCGACCGCGCCCGGTCATCCGCTCGACCAGCACCGCGACCTACGAGTGCGAGCTTCCCCGCCCCACCGCGGCCGCCCTGAACGGGCTCGCCGCCGGTGCTGCGGCCACGCAGTCGGCGGTGCTGGCGGCGGCCTTCGCCGCCGTGCTCACCCGCTACTCCGGGCAGGAGGACATCGCCCTCGGCACCGTCTCCCCGCGCACCGGGCACACCGTGGTCGTGCGCACCGGGGTCGATGCGGCCGCCTCCTTCGAGACGCTGCTGCACGACACCGCTCGCAGCATGCGCGAGGCCCTCGCCGACGACGGCCTGCCGTTCGCGGACCTCGTCGAGGCGCTCGCCCCGCAGCGGGACACCAGTACCACCCCGTTCATCCAGGCCATGGTCGCGGCATGGGACGAACTTCCCGCGCAGGGCCGCGCATTCGACGCCCTCGACCTGTCGGTCGAGATCTCCGCCGCCGAGCTGCGCGTACGGCTCCGCTACAGCACCGCGCTCTTCGACGAGGCCACGGCCGCCCGCCTGGCCGGCCACCTCACCGTCCTGCTCGCCGGGGCCGGCGCCGACCCTTCCCGCCCCCTGTCCGCGCTGCCGATGATCACGGATGCGGAGTACGGACAGGTCGTGCGGGACTGGAACGACACGGCGCGCGACGTCCCCACCGCCACCTTCCCGGAGCTCTTCGCCCAGCAGGCGGCCGCCCGCCCGGACGCGACCGCGGTCATCGACGAGCGGGGCCCCGTCAGCTACCGGGAACTCGACGAACGGGCCAACCGGATCGCCCACCGGCTCCTCGAACTCGGTGCCGCCCGCGACCAGTTGATCGGACTGTGCGTGGAGCGCGGCACCGCCATGGCCGCGGGCCTGCTCGGCATCATGAAGGCGGGCGCCGCGTATCTGCCGCTCGACCCCGGCTATCCGGCCGACCGGCTCGCGTACATGCTGGAGGACTCCGGCGCCCGCATCGTCGTCACCCAGCGCGAGCTGCGCGACCGGCTGCCCGCCACCGACGCCGCCCTCCTGGACCTGACCGCCGACCGGGCCGCCCTGGAGGCCCGCCCCGCCACCGCCCCGGACGTGGCACCGAAGCCCGAAGACCTCGCATACGCCATCTACACCTCGGGCTCCACCGGCCGTCCCAAGGGCGTCCTGGTTTCCCACACCGGTATCGGGAACCTCGCCGCCGTACAGGCCGAGGCCTTCGACGTCACACCGGACAGCCGTGTCCTGCAGTTCGCGTCCGCCAGCTTCGACGCGGCCTTCTGGGAGGTCTGCATGGGCCTGCTGACGGGCGCCGCCCTGGTGACGGGCTCCAAGGAGACCCTCGCACCGGGCGAGCCGCTCGCGGCCTACGCGGCCGAGCACGGGGTCACCCACGCCACCTTGACCCCGGCGACCGTCGCCGTCCTGCCCGACGGCCGGGGCCTGCCCGAGGGCGCCACGCTGATCGTCGCCGGCGAGGCCAGTACGGGCGACCTGGTGGCCCGCTGGTCCCGCGGCCGCCGCATGGTCAACGCGTACGGTCCGACCGAAAGCACTGTCTGCGCGACCATGAGCGCGCCGCTCAGCGGCGCGACCGTGCCGCCGATCGGCACCCCGATCGCGAACTTCCGGATCTACGTCCTCGACGATGCCCTCGAGCCCGTCCCCGCGGGCGTGCGCGGCGAGCTGTACATCGCGGGCATCGGCCTGGCGCGGGGCTACCACGGCCGCCCCGGTCTCACGGCCGAGCGCTTCATCGCCAACCCGTACGGGGCGCCGGGCGAGCGCATGTACCGCTCCGGCGACATCGCCCGCTGGAACGCCGACGGCACCCTGGAATACCTGGGCCGCGCCGACGACCAGGTCAAGGTCCGCGGGTTTCGCATCGAACTGGGCGAGATCGAGAGCGCACTCGCGCTCCACCCGGACATCGCCCAGGCCGTGGTCCTCACCCGCAACACCAACCTGCTGGCCTACGTCTCGCCGGCCGCCGGGCGCCGCCCGGCCCCCGACGAGCTGCGCGCCCACCTCGCCGACACCCTGCCCGAGCACATGATCCCCTCGGCCGTCGTCGTGCTCGACACCCTCCCGCTGACCCCGAACGGCAAGGTGGACCGCAAGGCCCTGCCCGACCCGGGCGCGGTCACCGACAGTGCCGCCGCCGACCGCACCCTCCCGCGCAATGCCGTCGAGGAGACCGTCGCGGGCGTCTGGTCCGAGGTCCTGGGCCTCGAACGGATCGGCGTCCACGACGACTTCTTCGCCCTGGGCGGCAACTCGATCCTCTCCGTCCGTGCCGTCTCCCGGATGCGGCAGGCCCTCGGCATCAAGCTGTCCCCCCGCGTCCTGTTCGACACGCCCACCATCGCCGGGCTCGCCGCCTCCGTCGCTCCCGAGGAGTCCTTCGAGGACGCGCCGATCCCCGCGGCCTCCCGCGAAGGCGCGCTGCCGATGTCCTTCGGCCAGCAGCGCCTCTGGTTCCTGGAGGACTTCGACCCCGGCAGCGCCGAGTACCACACCGCCTTGGGCCTGCGGCTGACCGGCGCCCTGGACACCGACGCACTGCGCGCGGCCGCCCTGGACCTCACCGCCCGCCACGAGTCGCTGCGCACCACCTTCGGCGTGGTCGGCGGCCGTGGCGTCCAGGTGGTCCATCCCGAGCTGGCACCCCAGTGGACCAGCGCCGATCTGTCCGAGACCGCCGCCGAGGTGCGCGAGGAGCGGCTGCGGGATCTCGTACGCGCGGAGACCGCCCGGGCCTACGACCTCCAGGCCGGCCCCTTGATCCGCGTCCTGCTCGTACGCCTTTCCGCGGACGAGCACGTGTGTGTGCTCGGCATGCACCACATCGTCACCGACGGCTGGTCGATGGGCATCGTCACCCGCGAGCTCGGCGAGCTGTACGCGGCCCGCGCCGAAGGACGCCCGGCGGACCTGCCCGACGCGGCGGTCCAGTATCCGGACTTCGCGGCCTGGCAGCGCGGGCGGCTCCAGGACGGCGGGCTGCTCGACGAGCAGCTCGGCTGGTGGCGCGAGCGCCTCGATGGCGTCGCCCCGCTGGAACTGCCCACCGACCGGCCGCGTCCTGCCGTACGCTCCTCCGCCGGAGCGGTCCACGGGTTCAAGATCCCCGCCGATACCGCCATGGCTCTGGCGAGCCTTGCGCAGGAGCGTGGCGCGACCCTCTTCATGGCGCTGACCGCGGCCGTCAAGACCGTCTTCGCCCGCTACAGCGGCCAGCAGGACATCGCGGTGGGTACCGCCTCCTCCGGCCGCGGCCACCGCGATCTCGAGAACCTCGTCGGCTTCCTGGTCAACACGGTCGTCCTGCGCTCGCGCGTCGAACCCGACATGTCCTTCGAACAGCTGCTGGGACAGGTCAAGGAGACCGTCCTCGAAGCGTTCGCCCACGAGGACGTCCCCTTCGAGCGACTGGCCCCGGCCGTCCAGACCGAGCGCGACACCAGCCGCACCCCGATCGTCCAGGCCATGGTGGTCCTGCAGAACGCCCCGGACGGCGAACTGCGCCTGCCGGGCGTCCGCGCCGCCGACTACCCGGTGCACCGCGAGGCCGCGCCCTTCGACCTGACCGTCGAATTCTTCGAGTCCGGCGAGGGCCTCACGGTCCAGGTCGGCTACAGCACCGCGCTGTTCGACGCGGCCTCCATCGCCCGTTTCGCCGGCCACCTCAACACGCTGCTGCTCGCCGCCGTGGCCACGCCCGACCGGGCCGTGTCCGCGCTGCCCATGCTGACCGAGGACGAGTTCCGGCAGGTCGCTCAGGACGGGCAGGGCCCTCGTTCGGCGGCCCTGGAAGGCACCTTCCCGCAGCTCGTCGAGGCGCAGGCACGCCGTCGCCCCGACGCCCCCGCCGTCGAGGACACGCACACCACCCTGAGCTACCGGGAACTGGATGAGCGCGCCAACCGCCTCGCCCACCACCTGACCGACCACGGCGCCGGACCGGGGCAGTTCGTCGGCCTGTGCGTCGAGCGCGGTGTCGAGATGATCGTCGGCCTGCTCGGCATCATGAAGGCGGGCGCCGCCTACCTGCCGCTCGACCCCAACTATCCGGTCGACCGCCTCGACTTCATGCTCCGGGACTCCGGCGCCCGCATCGTCGTCACCCAGACGAAGCTGCTGCCCGAGCTGCCGCAGACCGACGCCGCTGTCGTGGACCTCGTACGGGACCGCGAACTGCTGGCGGTGCGCCCGGCGACCGCCCCGCGGGTGGCCCTGCACCCCGCCGACCTGGCGTACGTGATCTACACGTCCGGTTCGACCGGCACCCCGAAGGGCGTGCTCGTACCGCACAGCGGCATCGGCAACCTGGCCTCAGCCGAGATCGACCGGCTGGAGGTCACCGAGGACAGCCGCGTCCTGCAGTTCGCGTCGTCCTCCTTCGACGGGGCGGTCATGGAAGTCCTGATGGCCCTGCCCGCCGGGGCGACCCTCGTCCTGCCACCGCACGGCCCCCTCGTCGGCGAGGCGCTGCAGACCTTCCTGCGCGAGCGCCGGATCACCCACACGCTGCTCGCGCCCTCCGCCGTCGCCACCCTCGTGCCCGAGGGCCTGGAGGGTCTGCGCACGCTGGTCGTCGGCGGAGAGGCCAGTACGGGCGACCTGGTGGCCCGCTGGTCCAAGGACCGGCGGATGATCAACGCGTACGGCCCGACCGAGAGCACCGTCGTCGCGGCGATGAGCGCCCCGCTCGCCGGAGGCGCGGTCCCGCCGATCGGCACCCCCCTGCCCAACACCCGTATCCACCTGCTGGACGCCGCGCTCCAGCCGGTCCCCGTCGGCGTCCCGGGCGAGCTCTACATCGCCGGACCGCACCTGGCCCGCGGCTACCACGGCCGGGCCGGCCTGACCGCCGAGCGCTTCACCGCCGACCCGTACGGCGGGCCCGGCGAGCGCATGTACCGCTCGGGCGACGTGGCCCGCCGCCGCGCCGACGGCAGCCTGGAGTACCTCGGGCGCGCCGACGACCAGGTCAAGGTCCGCGGTTTCCGCATCGAACTCGGCGAGATCGAGACGGCGCTGAGCCGTCACCCGCAGGTACGGGACGCCGTCGTCGTGGTCCACCAGGACGACACGGGACGCAGGCGCCTGGTCGCCCACCTCGTGGCCGACGGCGAGCCGACCACCGGAGAGCTCCGCTCCCACCTGGCCGGATCGCTGCCGGAGTACATGGTGCCCGCGCTGTTCATGCCGCTGGAGCGGCTGCCGCTGACCCCCAGCGGCAAGGTGGACCGGCGCGCCCTCCCGGCGCCCGTGATCCAGGACGGAGCCGTCGGCACCGAGTACACCGCACCGCGCGACGCGACAGAGGAGACCCTGGCCGCCGTCTGGGCCGAGGTCCTGGGCGTCGGCAGGGTCGGCGTCCACGACAACTTCTTCGACCTGGGCGGGGACTCGATCCTCTCCATCCAGGTGGTCTCCCGGGCCCGGCAGGCCGGTCTCCTGATGACCTCGAAGCTGTTGTTCGTCCACCAGAGCGTCGCCGCCCTGGCCGCCGTGGTCACCGCGGTCGACCAGACGGCCGGCACGGGGCCCGAGGAGGTATCCGGCCGGGTCCTGACGACCCCCATCCAGCGGTGGTTCTTCGACGAGCACACCGTGAACCCCGACCACTACGGCATGTCCGTGCAGGTCGAACTCGCGCCCGATACCGACACCGCCCTGCTGGAACGGGCTCTGACCGGGGTCATCGAACACCACGACGCGCTGCGCATGCGGTTCACGCGTGACGGCGCAGAGTGGGCCCAGGAGTACGGCGACCGCGGGGCCGGCGCGTTCTCCGTGCGCGACCTGTCCGCCCTCACGGACGAGGAGCGGCACCTCGCGCTCGACGAGGCCGCGCTCACGGCCCAGCGCTCCCTGGACCTGGCGACGGGCACCCTGGTCAAGGGGCTGTTCTTCCGCCTCGGCGGCGCGCGGTCGCCGCGGCTGTTCCTGACCGTGCACCACTTGGTGATGGACGGGGTGTCCTGGCGGCTGGTCCTGGAGGACCTGGCGACCGCCTACGGTCAGCTGGCGCAGGGGCGCCCGGTCGACTTGGGTGCCAAGTCGAGCAGCTACCAGCAGTGGTCGCAGCGGCTCGCCGACCACGTCCGCTCCGGCGGCCTCGACCATGAGATCTCCCACTGGCAGGACGTGACCGCGGCCGTCCGCGAGATCCCCTGTGACGCCCAGGGTGCCCCCAACACCTTCGGCACCACGGCCACCGCCTCCGTGCGGCTGGGCCCCGCGGAGACCGAGGCGCTGCTGCAGCGAGTGCCTGCCGCGTACCGCACGCAGATCAACGACGTGCTGCTGGCCGCCCTGGGCCGGGTGCTCGGCGACTGGGCCGGTGCCCCCGTCACGATCGCCCTCGAAGGCCACGGCCGCGAGGAGATCTTCGACGACGTGGACCTCTCCCGCACCGTCGGATGGTTCACCACCATCCACCCCGTCACCCTCGCGGTGCCGGACGGCGGCTGGGGTACGGCCCTCAAGTCCCTCAAGGAGCAGCTGCGGTCGATCCCGGGCCGGGGCCTCGGCTACGGCGCCCTGCGCCACCTGTCCGAGCCAGGCACTCCGGCGCACACCGCCCTGGCCGGCGCTCCGCACCCCCAGATCAGCTTCAACTACCTCGGCCAGTGGGACGGCACCACCAGCCACAGCGGCCTGGTCCGCGCCCGACTGGCGGCACTCGGCGCCGATCAGGCCCCCGACCAGCCCCGACCGCACCTCGTCGACATCGTTGCCGCCGTCGGCGACGGCGAGCTGCGCATCGACTGGATCCACTCGCCCGGCACCCACGCCACCGCGACCGTCGAGCGGCTCGCCGACGCGTTCCTGGCCGCGCTGCGCTCCCTGATCGCGCACTGCCTGCTGCCGGAGAGCGGCGGGGCCACCCCGTCCGACTTCCCGCTCGCCGGGCTCGACCAGGCGGCCGTCGACCGCATCGCGGGCGACGGCCGGGGCGTCGAGGACGTCTACCCGCTCACGCCCATGCAGAGCGGCATGCTCTTCCACACCCTCGCCGAACCAGGCGCGTACGTCGAACAGATGACCTTCGTCCTCGACGGGGTGCGCGACCCCGAGCTGCTCGCCGCCGCCTGGCAGCAGGTCGCCGACCACACCGAAGTGCTCCGCGCCTCGCTGGTCTGGCAGGACACCGAGCGCCCGCTGATGGTCGTCGCCCGCCGGACCGAGATGCCCGTCACCCACCTCGACTGGCGCACGCGGTCCGCCGCCGACCAGGAGCAGGCCGTACGCCGCTTCCTGGCCGAGGACCGCGAGCGGCCCCTGGACCTGACCACCGCCCCGCTCATGCGGCTGACCCTGATCCGCCTCTCCGACAGCACCGTCCGCCTGGTCTGCGCCTTCCACCACGTGCTGCTGGACGGCTGGTCGACCTTCGACGTGCTCGCGCGGACCTACACCGCCCACGCCGCACTCGCGGCCGGGGAACAACCCGTCCTGCCCGCCCGCCGGCCCTTCTCCGCTTACGTGGAATGGCTGGAGCGCCAGGACCTGGCCGAGGCCGAGTCCTACTGGCGCGAGCTGCTCTCCGGCTTCGAGGGGGCGACCGCACTGCCGGCCGTCCGGCACGCCGGCGCCGAGCACCGCACCCGCTCCACCGGCAGGCGCGCCCGTGGCCTCACCCCGGACGCCTCACGGGAGCTGTTCGGCTTCGCCCGCAAGCACCGGATCACCGTCAACACCGTGCTCCAGGGGGCCTGGGCACTGCTCCTGGCCCACCACGCGGGGGAGCGGGACGTGGTGTTCGGCGCCACGGTCTCGGGCCGGCCGGCCGAACTGGCCGGCGTCGACACCATGACCGGCATGTTGATCAACACCCTGCCGGTGCGGGTGCGCATCGACGAGTCGGCCCCCGTCGCCGACTGGCTGGCCGACGTCCAGCGCGTCCAGGCCGAGGCGCGGCAGTACGAGTACGTGCCGCTGCCCCGGATCCAGAGCTGGTGCGGCGCCGAGCGCGGCGGCGGCCTCTTCCGGAGCCTCGTCGTCTTCGAGAACTACCCGACGGACGAGGAGGCCGCCGCCGCCCACGGGCTGCGCCTGAGCGGCCTCGAGGGCACCGCGGCCACCAACTACGCGCTCAACCTGATCGCCTACGCCGGTGACGAGCTGTCCTACACACTGGCCTACGACACCGAGCTGTACGACGAGGAGACCGTCACCAGGCTCTGCGACCACCTGGAGACCCTGCTCGCGGGCATCGCGGCGAGCGGCGCGGACGAGCGGGTGGCACGCCTGTCCATGCTGACCGAGGCCGAGGCCGAGCTGACCGTACGGACCTGGAACGACACGGCCGCCCCCTTGCCGGCCGCCTCACTGCCGGAGCTGTTCGCGGCACGGGCGGCCGAGCACCCCGACGCCCCGGCCCTCGTCCACGGCGACGAGGAGCTGACCTACCGGGAACTGGACGAGCGGGCGAACCGGCTCGCCCACCACCTGCTGGCCCTCGGCGCCGGCCCGGACCGGCGCGTGGGCCTGTGCCTGGAGCGCGGAGCCCGGGCCGTCACGGCGCTGCTCGCCGTACTCAAGGCCGGCGCGGCCTACGTCCCCCTCGACCCGGGCCACCCGGCCGACCGGCTCGCCTACCTGATCGGCGATGCCGGGGTGGACCTGCTGATCACCGAGGAGGAGCTGCGGGACCGGCTGCCGTCCGCACCCGTACGGATCGTCGACCTGGCCCGGGACCGGGACCGGATCGCAGCGTGCCCCGGCCACGACCCGGCCACCGGCGTCCTGCCCGACCACCTGGCGTACGTCATGTACACCTCCGGCTCCACCGGGAACCCGAAGGGCGTCCTGACCACGCACCGGGCCGTCGTGCGGCTCGTCCACGAGACGGCCTACACAGACATCGGCCGGGGCGACACCGTGGCGCAGTTCGCCTCCCTCTCCTTCGACGCCTCCACCTTCGAGCTGTGGGCGGCGCTGCTGAGGGGCGCGCGGCTCGCCGTCCACCCCGCCGGGCTGCCCACCGCCGAGGCCCTCGGCGCGTTCCTCAAGGAATACGAGGTCAGCCACCTCTGGCTCACCGCGGGCCTGTTCCACCAGGTGGCGGATGACGACATCAGCGCCTTCAGCGGGCTGCGCCAGCTCGTGGCGGGCGGTGACCGGCTCTCTCCGGAGCACTGCCGGCGTGTCCTTGACGCCCACCCCGGGCTGCGCCTGACCAACGGCTACGGGCCGACCGAGGCCACCACCTTCACCACCACCCACGACCTGCGCGGCTCGGCCGGGGACGGCCCGGTCCCGCTGGGCGCGCCCCTGGCCAACACCCGCACGTACGTCCTGACGGACGCGCTGGAGCCCGCCCCGGTGGGCGTCCCCGGCGAGCTGTACATCGCCGGAGCGGGCCTGGCCCGCGGCTACCTCGGGCGGCCGGGCCTGACGGCCGAGCGCTTCACCGCCGACCCGTTCGGCGAAGCGGGCGAGCGGATGTACCGCTCCGGCGACCTGGTGGCCTGGCGGGCCGACGGAACCCTGGAGTTCCTCGGCCGCACCGACGGCCAGGTCAAGATCCGCGGCTTCAGGGTCGAGACCGGCGAGGTCGAGACCGCCCTGACCGCCCACCCGGCGATCGGGGACGCGGCGGTCGTCCCGCACACCGAGGACGGACGCACCGTCCTGATCGCCCACGTGGTCCCGGCCGTCGGGACCGCGGTCCCGGACACCGCCGCACTGCGCCGGCACCTGTCGGCCTCGCTGCCGGACCACATGCTGCCCGCGGCCTTCACCGTCCTGGACGCGCTGCCACTGACCGCGAACGGGAAGGTCGACCGGCGGGCGCTGCCCGCCCGGGCGGAGCGGGTGGCCACGGGCACGGCGTACGCGCCCCCAGCCACCGCCACCGAGGAACTGATCGCCGAGATCTGGCAGGAGCTCCTGGGCGTCGAACGGATCGGGGTCCACGACGACTTCTTCGCGCTCGGCGGAGACTCCCTGCTCGCCCTGCGCACGGCCTCGCGGATCAACGCGCTCTTCGGCACGGGCCTCTCGCCGCGCGAGCTCTTCGACCGCCCGACGGTCGCCGAGACCGCCTCCGGCGTCGAGGAACTCGTCCTGGCCGAGCTGGAGGCGGCCGCGGCCGCCACGCCCTGACCGCCCACCCGGCCCCGACCCGTTCCCCTCCCGCCGCCCGGTTCCCTGCGCTCCGCTGTCCCCACGCGCAGGGCACACCCCACCTCGAAAGGCACCACCATGTCCAACCCCTTTGAGCAGTCCGACCGTTCGTACAGCGTCCTCGTGAACGACGAGGGCCAGCACTCGCTGTGGCCCGCGGCCACCGCCGTCCCGGCGGGCTGGCACACCGTCCTCGCCGACCGGCCTCGCGAGGAATGCCTCGCGTACGTCGAAGCCCACTGGACCGACATGCGGCCGCAGAGCCTCATCGTCGCCACCGGCTGACTCCGGCCCGCCGCTTCGACCCGCTGACCTGCACTCCCTGGGGGATCCTCAATGAACACGCCGTCTTCCCGCGCGGACCGGATAGCCGCCCTTCCCGACCGGCTGCG
The DNA here is from genome assembly GCA_049998195.1 of Streptomyces sp. cmx-11-4. Classification (GTDB taxonomy): domain Bacteria; phylum Actinomycetota; class Actinomycetes; order Streptomycetales; family Streptomycetaceae; genus Streptomyces. The sequence goes on along the minus strand of JAEBET010000001.1, from coordinate 69,535 downwards.
GGAGGCGCTCGCCGAGCGCCTCTCCGGCCGGGCCCAGGCCGCCTCCGCGGCCGCCCTCCGGCCGCTGATCCCCGCCGTCCCGCGCGAGGGCGGCCTGCCGATGTCCTTCGGACAGCAGCGCCTGTGGTTCCTGGAGGACTTCGAACCGGAGAGCGCCGACTACCACTCGGCGCTGCCCCTGAGGATCACCGGCGAGCTGGACGCGGACGCGCTGCGGGCCGCCATCGGTGATCTCGTGGCGCGCCACGAGTCATTGCGCACGACCTTCGAGACGCGCGACGGCCGCGGCGTCCAGGTCGTCCACGAGGAGCTCGCACCCGACTGGTCGGCGGCCGACGCCGACGGGGAGGAGAGCGCGCGGGAGCTCGTACGGGCGGAGATGGCCCGCCCGTACGACCTCGCGGGCGGCCCGCTGGTCCGCGTACTGCTCGTACGGCTCGTCGCGGACGAGCACGTCTTCGTGCTGGGCATGCACCACATCGTCACGGACGGCTGGTCCATGGGAATCGTCGCCCGCGAGTTGGGCGAGCTGTACGCGGCGCGGGTCCAGGGGCGGGCGCCGCAGCTGCCCGAACCCGCCGTCCAGTACCCCGACTTCGCGGTCTGGCAGCGCGGCCGGCTGGAGGACGGCGGCCTGCTGGAGGAGCAGCTCGAGTGGTGGCGTGACCGGCTCCGCGGCATCGCCCCGCTGGAGCTGCCGACCGACCGCCCCCGGCCCGCCGTGCGCTCCTCCGCCGGCGCCGTCCACGGCTTCGAGCTGCCCCGGGAAACCGTCGCGGGGCTGACCGGGCTGGCCCGCGAGCGGGGCGCCACCCTCTTCATGGTCCTCACGGCGGCCGTCAAGGCCGTCCTCGCCGGATGGTCCGGCCAGCAGGACATCGCGGTCGGCACCTCGTCCGCGGCCCGCGGCCACCGCGAGCTGGAACAGCTCGTCGGCTTCGTGGTCAACACCGTCGTCCTGCGCACGCAGGTCGAGCCCGAACTCTCCTTCGCCCAGCTGCTCCAGCGCGTCAAGGACACCGTCCTCGACGCCTTCGCCCACGAGGACATCCCCTTCGACAAGATCGTCGAAGCCGTCCAGCCCGAACGCGACCCCAGCCGCACCGCGCTCGTCCAGGCCATGGTCGTCCTGCAGAACACGCCGGCCGACGCCCTGGTGCTGAGCGGCGCACGGGCCTGCGCCTACCCGCTGGAGCGCGACGCCTCCCTCTTCGATGTCACCTTCGAGTTCGAGGAGCAGCACGACGGGCGCCTGATCGGCCTGGTCGAATACAGCACCGACCTCTTCGACGAGGCCACCGTCGCCCGCATGACCGCCGCCTTGCGCGTCCTGCTCGACGCGGCGCTCGCCGAACCCGACACCCCCGTCGGCGCACTGCCGCTGCTGCCCGAGGAGGAGCGCCGGCGGATCGTGACCGACTGGAACGCGGACGCGCTCGACGCCGGCGACGGCGCACTCGTCCACGAGAGGCTCGCCCGACAGGCCGCCCGTACGCCCGACGCGGTGGCCGTCATCGCCGCCGACGCCACCCTCACCCACCGAGAGCTGGACGAGCGCGCCAACCGCCTCGCCCACCACCTGATCTCCCTGGGCGCGGGTCCCGGCTCGCTGATCGGCCTCGGCGTCGAACGCGGCACCGCCATGGTCATCGGCCTGCTCGGCATCCTCAAGGCGGGCGCCGCGTACGTACCGCTCGACCCGGCCTTCCCCGCCGATCGCATCGCCTACATGCTGGAGCAGTCCGGAGCCCGGCTGGCCGTCACCCAGTCCGCCGTCCGCGACCGGATGCCCGCCGGCGTCCGGCTCGTGGACCTGGACGCGGAGCGGGACCGGATCGCACGGCTGCCCTCCCGGGCCCCCCGGACGACGGTGTCGGCACAGGACCTGGCCTACGTCATCTACACCTCGGGCTCCACCGGCAACCCCAAGGGCGTCGCCGTCGAGCACCGCAACGTACGGCACATCTGCGCCGCGTGGGACGAGCGGTACGGGCTCGCCGAGCTCGAGCTGCGCTTCCTGTCGGTCTCCAGCCTCTCCGTCGACCTGTTCTTCGCCGACCTCATCCGGTCCCTGCCCTTCGGCGGAGCCCTGGTGATCGCCTCGAAGGACGTGACCACCGAACCGGCCGCCCTCCTCGACCTCATCGCGGAGACCGGCGCCACGGGTCTGGAGATCGTCCCGTCGCTGCTCAACGCCGTCCTCCAAGAGGTCGAGCGGCGTGGGGACGGCTTCCCGCCGCTGCGGCTGATCTCCGTGGGCTCCGAGGGCTGGCGGGTCGAGGACTGCCGCGACCTGCTGCGCCAGATCCGCCACGACACCGTGGTCGTGAACGCGTACGGCGCAACGGAGGCCACTGTCGACTCGACCGTCTTCGTACCCACCGAGGCCGCCCTGAACGGCCGGACCTACGTCCCGATCGGCCGGCCCCTGCCCGGCACCCGGGTGTACGTGCTCGACGCGCGCATGAACGTCGTCCCGGTCGGGGTGCCCGGCGAGATCTGGATCGGCGGCGAGGGCGTCGGGCGCGGCTATCACGGGCACGACGACCTGACCGCCGAGCGGTTCCGGCCGAGCCCCTTCGTGGCCGGGGACCGCCTCTACCGGACCGGCGACCGGGCCCGCCTGCTGCCCTCCGGGGACCTGGAGTTCCTCGGGCGCGCCGACGACCAGGTGAAGATCCGCGGCTTCCGCATCGAACTGGCCGAAGTCGAATCCGCCCTGCTCACGCACCCGGACGTGCGGGAGGCCGTGGTGCTGGCCCGGCAGGACGACTCCGGCCGCCGGCGGCTGGTGGCGTACGTGGTGACGGACGCCGCAGCCGGCCCGGAAACCGGCGAGGGGAGCGACGCGGAAGCCGGCCGTGGCGCCGGAGGGGCCTTCGAGGCCGTCCTGGACGCCGCCGGCCTGCGCGGCCACCTGAACGGGCTGCTGCCGGACTACATGGTCCCGGCGGTGTTCGTCGCCCTCGGCCGGCTCCCGCTGACGCCGAACGGCAAGGTCGACCGGCGCGCCCTGCCGGAGCCGGACGCCCAGGCCGGACGGCTCGGCACCGAGTACACCGCGCCGCGCGACGCGACCGAGGAGATCCTCGCCGCCGTGTGGGCGGAGGTCCTGGGCGTCGAGAGGGTCGGCATCCACGACAACATCTTCGACCTGGGCGGGGACTCCATCCTGTCCATCCAGGTCGTCTCACGCGCCCGTCAGGCGGGCCTGCGGCTCACCTCGAAGCAGCTCTTCCTGCACCAGACCATCGCGGCCCTCTCCACCGTCGTCACCGAGGCCGGCCAGGCCGTCCGCACCGAGCCGGTGCGGGCCCGGGGCCGGGCCGAACTGACGCCCATCCAAGCCTGGTTCCTGGCCGAGCACACCGTCGACCCCGACCACTACGCGATGTCCGTCCAGGTCGAGCTGGCGCCCGGCACGGAAGCCGGACTGCTGGAGCGGGCGCTCGACGCGGTCATCGACCACCACGACGCGCTGCGCCTGCGGTACGCACGCAGCGGCGCCGACTGGGTCCAGGAGTACGGCGACCGGCCCACCGGGATCTTCTCCGTACGCGACCTGACGGACACCGCGGACGCCGACGGCGCGATGCACGCGGCAGCCCTGGAAGCCCAGCGGGCCCTGGACCTCGCGAGCGGCGCCCTGGTGAAGGGCGTGTACTTCCGCCTCGCCGACGGCGCCGCCCCCCGGCTCTTCCTCGCCGTCCACCACATCGTCATGGACGGGGTGTCCTGGCGGGTGGTGCTGGAGGACCTGGGGACCGCCTACGGCCGGCTCGCGGAGGGACGCCCGGTGGATCTGGGGGTCAAGTCGAGCAGCTACCAGCAGTGGTCGCAGCGGCTCGCCGACCACGTCCGAGCCGGCGGCTTCGACCACGAGATCGCCCACTGGCGTGCCGTGGACCCGAACAACGCTCCCGCCCTTCCCGTGGACCACCCGGCCGGGAAGAACACCACCGAACACGAGCGGACCGTCGAGGTCCGTCTCGGCGGCGCCGAGACCAAGGCCCTCCTCCAGCAGGTCCCGTCCGTCTACCGCACGCAGATCAACGACGTACTGGTGAGCGCCCTCGGCCGGACCCTGGCCGACTGGACCGGCTCCGACCGCCTGGTCATCGGATTGGAGGGCCACGGCCGCGAGGAGATCTTCGACGACGTGGACCTCTCCCGCACCGTCGGCTGGTTCACCACCCACTTCCCCGTCGCCCTGGACCTCCCGGGCGGCCACGCGTGGGGCGAGACCCTCAAGTCCGTCAAGGAGCAGCTGCGAGCCGTCCCGACCCGCGGCCTGGCGTACGACGCCCTGCGCTTCCTCTCGCCGCCCGGCACGCCGGGGCACGCACTGCACGGCGACCGGCTGCCCCCGATCAGCTTCAACTACCTGGGCCAGTGGGACGGCACGACCAGCGACAGCGGCCTGGTCCGCGACCGCCTCGGCGCCCTGGGCTTCGACCACGCCGCCGACGAGCCCCGCCCGTACCTCCTCGACGTCGTCGGCATGGTCGAAGCCGGCAGCCTCGGCTTCACCTGGATCTTCTCCGGCGAACTCTTCGACACCGCGACCGTCGAGCGGCTCGCCGACGCGTTCCTGGCCGCGCTGCGCTCCCTGATCGCGCACTGCCTGCTGCCGGAGAGCGGCGGGGCCACCCCGTCCGACTTCCCGCTCGCCGGGCTCGACCAGGCGGCCGTCGACCGCATCGCGGGCGATGGCCGGGGCGTCGAGGACGTCTACCCGCTCACGCCCATGCAGAGCGGCATGCTCTTCCACACCCTCGCCGAACCAGGCTCGGGTGCCTACTTCGAGCAGATGAGCTTCGTCCTCGACGGAGTGCGCGACCCCGGGTTGCTGGAGCGCGCCTGGCAGCACGTGAGCGACCACCTGGAGATCCTGCGCGCCGCCGTCCAGTGGGAGCAGGTCGACCGCCCGCTGCTGGTCGTCCACCGCCGCACCGCACTGCCGGTCGTCCACCTGGACTGGCGCGGACTGTCCGCCGACTGCCGGGCCGCAGAGCTGGACCGCTACCTGGCCGAGGACCGGGCCCGGGGCATCGACCTGTCCGCCGCGCCCCTGATGCGGCTCGCCCTGGTACGGCTGTCGGACACCTCGGTGCGGGTCGTGCGGACCTCCCACCACGTGCTGCTCGACGGCTGGAGCACCTTCCAGATGCTCGACGAACTCGCCACCGCCTACCGGGCCCTCGCCGCCGGCGAGACGCCCGTTCTCCCCGCGCGGCGCCCGTTCAGCGCGTACGTGCAGTGGCTGGAGCGCCAAGACCTGACCCGGGCCGAGCAGTACTGGCGCGGTCTGCTGGGCGGGGTGACGGAGCCGACGTCGCTGCCCTTCGACCGCCGCCCGACCGAGACCCACCGCGCCCAGTCGTCCGAGCGGCTGGTGACCTGGCTGTCCGCCGAAGCCTCCGAGCGGCTGTACGCGTTCGCCCGCGCCCAACGGCTGACGGTGAACGCTGTCGTGCAGGGCGCGTGGGCCCTGCTCCTGTCGCGCTACTCGGGCGAGCGGGACGTCGTGTTCGGCGCCACGGTCTCCGGCCGCCCGGCCGATCTGGCCGGGGCCGACTCGATGGTCGGCATGCTCATCAACACGCTGCCGGTGCTCATCGGGATCGACGGCGCGGTGCCCGTGGGCACCTGGCTGGCCCAAGTGCAGCAGGCGCAGGTGGAGGCCCGGCAGTACGAGTACGTCCCGCTGCCGCAGATCCAGGGCTGGAGCGGAGTCGAGCGGGGCACCAACCTCTTCGAGAGCCTGGTGGCCTTCGAGAACTTCCCCGCGGACGGGGCCCGGGAGGCCGACGGGGGCGCGGACGTTGCGCGGCTCCACAGCCTGGAGGGCGCCGACGTCACCAACTTCCCGCTGAACCTCGTCGCCTACGCCGGGGACGCGCTGGCGTACGCGCTGGCCTACGACCCCGAGCTGTTCGACGCGGCCACCATCGAGCGCATGGCGGGCCACCTCGGCGCACTGCTGGACGGCATGGCGGCTGACCCCGGACAGGCCGTGTCCGCGGTCCCGATGCTGGCGCCGGGGGAGTTCGAGCAGGTGGTGCACGAGTGGAACGCGACGGGTGGTGTGCCGGCTCCGGAGGGGACGGTGCACGGGCTGGTCGCGGCGCGTGCGGCGCAGTCGCCGGATGCCGTGGCGGTCTCGTTCCAGGGTGCGTCCTTGACGTACCGGGAGTTGGAGGAGCGCGCGAATGCCCTGGCGCACCATCTGGTGTCCCTGGGGGCTGGGCCGGACCGGCTGGTGGCGTTGTCGGTGGAGCGCGGCCTCGAGATGGTGGTGGGGCTGCTGGGGATCATGAAGTCGGGTGCGGCGTACGTGCCGTTGGACCCGGCGTATCCGGCGGACCGGCTGGCGTACATGCTGGACGACAGTGGTGCGCGGCTGCTGATCACGCACCGTGGGTTGCACAAGCTGCTGCCCGTTCCCGACGGGGTCGTCGTCGTGGACCTCGACGAGGCCGGGCTCGAGGGGGGCGAGGGGCGCACGGCGGCGCCGCCGACCGGTGCCACCGGCTCCGACCTGGCCTATGTCATCTACACCTCGGGTTCGACGGGCCGTCCGAAGGGTGTGGCGGTCGAGCACCGCACGGTGTTGAACCTGCTGGCCAACTGCCAGTCGTTGTACGACTTCGGTGCGGACGACGTCTGGACGGTCTTCCACTCGTACGCCTTCGACTTCTCGGTGTGGGAGCTGTGGGGTGCGCTCATCACCGGTGGCCGTGCGGTGGTCGTCGCGCACGACACGGCCCGTAGTCCGGAAGCCATGTGGCAGCTGCTGGGTGAGGAGCGGGTGACCGTCTTCAACCAGACCCCGTCGATGTTCCGTGAGCTCGTCGAACAGGCGGCCCAGTCGGCCGCGCCGGCTCTCTCCGAGCTCCGCTGGGTGATCTTCGGCGGTGAGGCGTTGGAGCCGAAGCACCTGTTGACGTGGTTCGACCGGTTCGGTGCGGGCGGGGCGCGGCTGGTGAACATGTACGGGATCACCGAGACGACGGTGCACGTCACGTATCAGGAGATCGGTGCGGAGCACGTGGCCCGGGGCGGGCCGCTTCCGGCGGGGCGTCCGCTGCCGAGCTACCGGGTGTTGCTGCTGGACGAGCACGGTGTTGCGGTGCCGGTGGGAGTGGCGGGTGAGATCCATGTCGCCGGTGGCGGCGTCGCCCGCGGCTATCTGAACCGTCCGGAGCTGACGCAGGAGCGGTTCCCGGTGAACCCGTACGGGGCTCCGGGCGAGCGGATGTACCGCTCGGGTGACGTCGCCCGCTGGCTGGCGGACGGCACGCTGGAGTATCTGGGGCGTGCGGACGACCAGGTGAAGATCCGGGGGTTCCGGATCGAGCTCGGGGAGATCGAGACGGCACTCGTCGGGCACGAGGCGATCCGGGAGACGGTGGTCGTGGCCCATCAGGGCGTCGACGGTCACCGGCGGCTGGTGGCGTACGTGGTCTCCGATGGTGGTCTGTCGACGGGTGATCTGCGGGCGCATCTGGCGCGGAGCCTTCCGGACTACATGGTTCCGGCGGTGTTCGTGCCGTTGGAGAGGCTGCCGCTGACGCCGAGCGGGAAGGTGGACCGGCGTTCCCTGCCGGCTCCCGAGGTCCAGGCCGACCAGCTCGGCACCCCCTACGTCGCCCCGCGCGATGCGACGGAGGAGGCCCTCGCCGCGGTGTGGGCCGAGGTCCTCGGGGTCGAGAAGGTCGGGATCCACGACAACTTCTTCGACCTCGGCGGCGACTCCATCCTCTCCATCCAGGTCATCGCACGCGCCCGCCGGACCCTGGGTGCCGGCCTGTCGCCGCGGCTGCTGTTCGAGGCTCCGACGGTCGCCCGACTCGCGGCCGCCGTCGTGCCGCAGGAGGCCGTCGAGAGCAATGGCATTCCCGTGGCCCCGCGCGACGGACTGCTGCCGATGTCCTTCGGGCAGCAGCGCCTCTGGTTCCTGGAGGACTTCAACGAGGGCAGTACGGAGTACCACTCCGCAGCCGGTCTGCGCCTGACCGGCCCGCTCGACGCGAGCGCCCTGCGCGCGGCCGTCGGCGACCTGGTGGCGCGGCACGAGTCCCTGCGGACGACGTTCGACGTGGTCGGCGACCGGGGCGTGCAGATCGTCCGCCCTGTCCTCGAACCGCAGTGGCGCACGGCCGAGGCGGCGGACGAGGAGCAGCTGCGCGCGCTGGCCCAGGAGGAGCTGGCCCGCCCGTACGACCTGCGGAACGGTCCGCTCGTCCGCGTCCTGCTCGTACGGATCGCGGCCGACGAGCACGTGTGCGTCCTCGGGATGCACCACATCGTGACGGACGGCTGGTCCATGGGTGTCGCGGCCCGGGAACTGGGCGAGCTCTACGCGGCCCGCACCACAGGCCGGCCAGCCGAACTGGCTGCCGTGGCCGTGCAGTACGCGGACTTCGCGGCATGGCAGCGTGAGCGGCTGGAGGACGGCGGACTGCTGGAGGAGCAGCTCGGCTGGTGGCGTGAGCGCCTCGAGGGCATCTCGCCGCTCGAACTGCCCACCGACCGGCCCCGTCCGGCGGTGCGCTCCTCGAAGGGAGCGGTCCACGGCTTCGACGTGGCGCCGGCCACGGTCGAAGGACTCAAGGCCCTGGCGCACGGGCAGGGCGCGACGCTGTTCATGGCGTTGACGGCGGCCGTCAAGGCGGTCTTCGCCCGCTACACCGGGCAGCAGGACATCGCCGTGGGCACCGCTTCCGCGGGACGCGGGCGCAGCGACCTGGAGCAGCTCATCGGTTTTCTCGTCAATACGGTCGTGCTGCGCTCGCACATCGAGCCGGAGATGTCCTTCGGCGAGCTGCTGGGCCAGGTGAAGGAGACGGTCCTCGACGCGTTCGCGCACGAGGAGGTGCCGTACGAGCGACTGGTGGAAGCGCTGCAGCCGGATCGCGACACCAGCCGTACGCCGCTCATCCAGGCGATGGTCGTGCTCCAGAACGCGCCGGGCATGCAACCGGACCTCGGCGAGGTGCGGGTCGGGGAGTACCGGCTGGAGCGGGACACCGCGCTGTTCGATCTCACCATCGAGTTCGAGGAGCACGGGGGCGGTCTGCGGGCGCTGGTCGAGTACAGCGCCGAGCTGTTCGACGAGCCGACGATCGCGCGTTTCGGCGAGCACCTGAAGGTCCTGCTGGACGGGATCCTCGCGGCTCCGGAGCAGCCGGTGGCGACCCTTCCCCTGCTGACGCCGGGGGAGTTCGAGCGTGTGGTGCACGAGTGGAGTGGGACGGGCGGGGTTCCGGCTGCGGAGGGCACGCTGCACGGGCTGGTTGCCCGGCGGGCGGCTGTGGCGCCGGACGCGGTGGCGGTCTCGTTTGGTGGTGGGTCCCTGACGTACCGGGAGTTGGAGGAGCGCGCGAATGCCCTGGCGCATCATCTGGTGTCGCTGGGGGCCGGGCCGGACCGGCTGGTGGCGTTGTCGGTGGAGCGCAGTCTGGAGATGGCGGTCGGCCTGCTGGGGATCATGAAGGCGGGTGCGGCCTACGTTCCGCTGGATCCGGCGTATCCGGCGGACCGGCTCGCGTACATGCTGCAGGACAGCGGCGCGGAGCTGCTGGTCACCCACCGCGGACTGAACAAACAGCTGCCTGCCGTCGGGGCCGTGGTCGTGGACCTCGACGAGGACCGGGCCGCGATCAGCGCCCGCCCGAAGTCCGCACCCGAGACGGCGGTGTCGGGCGGGAACCTCGCCTACGTCATCTACACGTCGGGCTCGACGGGGCGTCCGAAGGGTGTGGCGGTCGAGCACCGGACGGTGCTGAACCTCCTGGCGAACTGCCGGCCGCTGTTCGGCTTCGGCGCGGGTGACGTGTGGACCGTCTTCCACTCGTACGCCTTCGACTTCTCGGTGTGGGAGCTGTGGGGCGCGCTGATCACGGGTGGCCGCGCGGTCATCGTCGCCCATGACACCGCTCGGAGTCCGGAGGCGATGTGGCAGCTGCTGCGCGACGAGCGGGTGACGGTCTTCAACCAGACGCCGTCCATGTTCCGCGAGCTCGTCGCGCAGGCGGCCCAGTCGGCCGCGCCGGATCTCCCCGACCTCCGATGGGTGGTCTTCGGTGGTGAGGCGTTGGAGCCGAAGCACCTGCTGACCTGGTTCGACCGGTACGGGTCGGGTGGGGCGCAGTTGGTGAACATGTACGGCATCACCGAGACGACCGTCCACGTCACGTATCAGGAGATCGACGCGGAGCACGTGGCCGCCGGCGGACGTCTGCCGGCCGGCCGTCCGCTGCCGAGCTACCGGGTGCTGCTCCTCGACGGCAGCGGGAACCCCGTTCCCATCGGCGTCGCGGGGGAGATCCATGTCGCGGGCGGCGGTGTGGCGCGTGGATATCTGCACCGGCCGGAGCTGACCGAGGAGCGGTTCCCGCTCAATCCGTACGGGGAGCCGTGCGAGCGGATGTACCGCTCCGGAGACGTGGCCCGGTGGAAGGCGGACGGGACGCTGGAGTACCTGGGCCGTGCGGACGACCAGGTCAAGATCCGCGGGTTCCGTATCGAGCTGGGTGAGATCGAGACCGCTCTGGTCAGGCACGAGCGGGTGCGGGAGACGGTCGTCGTGGCCCATCAGGGCGTCGACGGCCACCGGCGGCTGGTCGCCTATCTCGTCTCGGACGGTGATCTGCCCATCGGGGACCTGCGCGCCCACCTCGCGCAGACCCTTCCCGACTACATGGTCCCGGCGGTCTTCGTCCCGCTGGAGCGGCTGCCGCTCACCCCGAGCGGCAAGGTCGACCGGCGTGGCCTGCCCGCTCCCGAGGTGCAGGCCGAGCAACTCGGCACGCAGTACGCGGCCCCGAGGAACCCGACGGAGGAGGCGCTGGCCGCCGTATGGGCGGAGGTCCTCGGCGTCGAGCGGGTCGGTGTCCACGACAACTTCTTCGATCTCGGCGGCGACTCCATCCTCTCCATCCAGGTCATCTCACGGGCCCGCCAGGCGGGCCTTCGCCTGACTTCCAAGCTGCTCTTCGTCCACCAGTCGGTGGCGGAGCTGGCACCCGTCGTAGCGCACGCGGCCCCGGCGGCCCCCGCGGCGCATCCGACCGAGGTGTCCGGCAGCGTCGAACTCACCCCCATCCAGCGGTGGTTCTTCGACACGCACACGGTCAACCCCCATCAGTACGCGATGTCCGTCCACGTGTCCTTGGCGCCCGGGACCGATCCCGTCCTGCTGGAACGGTCCCTGGCCGCGGTCACCGACCACCACGACGCCCTGCGCATGCGCTTCTCGCGCGACGGCTCCGGCGCCTGGATCCAGGAATACGGAGGCCGGGCCGACGGTGCCGAGCTACTCGCCGTACGGGATCTCACCGGCGTGTCCGACGTCGAACAGGCGCTGCACGAGGCGGCGTCGCAGGCTCAGCACGCGCTGGACCTGGAGGGCGGAAGCCTCCTGAAGGGGGCCTTCCTCCTCCTGCCCGACGGCGCGGCCCCCCGGCTCTTCCTCGCCGTGCACCACCTGGTGATGGACGGTGTGTCCTGGCGGGTGCTGCTGGAGGACCTGGCCACCGCGTACGGTCAGCTGGCCGAGGGGCGGCCCGTCGACCTGGGTGCCAAGTCCAGCAGCTACCAGCAGTGGTCGCGGCGGCTCACCGCACACGTCCGCTCCGGCGGTCTCGACCACGAGACGGCGTACTGGCGCAAGGTCTCCGTCGCCGGGGACATCCCCTGCGACGGCGACCTGAGCGGATCCGGCGCGGGGGCCGGTACCTACGGCGACCTCGCGGTGGAATTCGTCAGGCTGGACCGTGCGCAGACCGAGGCGCTGCTCCACCAGGTGCCGGCCGCCTTCCGCACCCAGATCAACGACGTGCTGCTGGCCGCCCTGGGCCGCGTACTGGGTGACTGGGCCGGTGCCCCCGTCACGATCGCCCTCGAAGGCCACGGCCGCGAGGAGCTGTTCGACGACGTGGACCTGTCCCGGACGGTCGGGTGGTTCACCACCATCTACCCCGTCACCCTCGCCGTGCCGGCGGGCGACTGGGGTCCGGCGCTGAAGGCCGTCAAGAAGGGCCTGCGCAAGCTCCCCGGCCGCGGTCTCGGCTACGGCGCCCTGCGCCACCTGTCCGTACCGGGCAGCCCCGCCCACACCGCTCTGTCGGGCGCCCGCCACCCGCAGATCAGCTTCAACTACCTGGGCCAGTGGGGAGCCGCGGCGAGCGGGACCGGCCTGATCCGGGACCGCTTCGACGGTCTCGGAGCCGACCAGGCGCCCGACCAGCCCCGCCCGCACCTCATCGACATCGTCGCCGCCGTCAGTGACGGCGAGCTGCGCGTCGACTGGATGCACTCACCGACCACCCACTCACCGATCACCGTCCGCCGGCTCGCGGAGGAGTTCCTCACCGTGCTGCGGCAGATCGCCGCCGCTGCCGGCAACGGCAGCTGACCGACCAGAGAGATGTTCCTGTGGCCCGTTACGTACTGAACGACGAAGAGAAGAACGAGATAGCGGCGATCGCCGACGCCTTCCTCGCCGGACATCCGGTGTGGGAGCCGATGGAGTACGCGGACGAGATCCGCGTCGAGGCCGAGAGGCTGCCGGTGGGTGTCCGGCAGTTCCTCGTCACCTCCCGTGCCGCGGAGGACGCGGTGATCGCGGTGGCGAACCTGCCGGTGGACGAGAACCTCGTCCCCACGCCCTCGGACTGGCAGGTCGCGGAGAAGGAGGGCGCGGCGATCCGCGAGGAGCTGGTGCTGCTGCTCGTGGCCTCCGTCCTCGGCGACCCGTTCGCCTGGTCCAACCAGCAGAACGGCCGCCTCGTACATGACGTCTGCCCCTCCAAGGGGCAGGAGACCTCCCTCACCAGCGCCAGCAGCCGGCAGCAGCTGACTCTGCACACCGAGGACGTCTTCCACACCTGCCGGGGCGACTACGTGGCGCTGATGTGCCTGCGCAACCCGGACGGTGTCGGCACCACGGTCGCGACGGTGGACTCGGTGGAGTTCGCGGAGCCCTTGCGCGAGGTGCTGCACCAGGACCGGTTCCGGTTCTTCCCGGACGACTCGCACGACGTGGTGCCGCTGCACAGCGCCGAACACCCGTCCGCCCTGGAGGAACGCCCGCACGAGGTGGCGTCGGTGCTCTTCGGGCCGCGGGAAGCGCCCTATCTGCGGATCGACGCGGACTTCACCACCCCCGTGCCCGGGGACGCGGAGGCGGAGCGGGCCATGAACGAGGCCGCAGCCCGGCTGGCCGAGGCGGCCGAGCGTGTCGTACTGAGCCCCGGCGAGGCCGCGTTCATCGACAACTACCGGGTCATCCACGGCAGGGACACCTTCACACCCCGCTACGACGGCACGGACCGCTGGCTCAAGCGCACGAGCATGGTGCGCGACCTGCGCCGTACCTTCGTGCACACGAAGTCGCGCTCACGGCTGATCGCCTGATGCCGGGCAGCACGGCCGTGAAGGAGCGGGACGGCGGGGCCGGGTTCACCCTGCTGTGGACGAGTCAGGCGTTCGGGGAATTCGCGTACAGCACCTCGTTGATCGTCCTGCCGCTGCTCGTCCTGGCCCTCACGGGCTCGCCGTCCCAGGCGGGGATCATCGGCTTCGTCGACGCGGCGGCCATGCTCCTGGCCGGACTGCCGGCCGGGGCGGTCGCCGACCGGTACGACCGGCGGACCGTGATGCTGTGGTGCGAGGCCGCGCTGGTCGCGGTGTTCGCCGGGCTGGCCCTGCTGCTGTGGGCGGGCGCGGCCTCGCTCCCCGCGCTCGTGGGACTGGCCCTCGTCAACGGCGCGGCCACGGCGATGACCATGGCTGCCGGCGAGGCGATGATCCCGAGCCTGGTGCCGCAGGACCGGGTCTCGCAGGCGGTCGCGATGAACTCGGCGCGGACGTATGCCGGCCAGCTCGCCGGCACCTCGGCCGGCGGGTTCCTGCTGGCGGCCAAGAGCGCGTTTCCGTTCGTCGTGGGCTGTGCGGCGCACCTGACCGGGCTGGTGCTGCTGCTGTTCCTCAAGCGGCAGCCGCCTGCTGCCCCACCCGCCGGTGCCGGCGACGGAACCGGAGACGGCGGGAAGCGGGAGCTGCTGGAGGGCGTGCGCTGGATAGCCCGCCACCCGTTCCTGCGCCTGGGGCTCTGCTATGCGACGGCGACGAACTTCTTCTTCGGCGCGATCTACTTCATCGTGATCGCCTCTGCGCAGAGCAGCGGCATGAACTCCGGGCTCATCGGCCTCATGGCCGCCCTGCTGGGCGTCGGGGGCCTGCTGGGCGCCCTGGCCGCACCTCTTCTGGGACGCGTGCTGACCGGCTCGCGGCCCATCTTCTTGGTGCTGTGGCTGTTCGCGCTGCTCACGGCGGGGATCGCGGTACTCCCCGGCAGCTACACGCCGGGGATCCTGCTGGGTGCCATCGCCTTCGCCGCGCCGACGGCGAGCGCGTACTTCACCACGTACCAGCTGCTGCTCACGCCCGACAGCCACCGGGGCCGCGTGGTGAGCGTCGCGGCGATCTGCAGCGGGTCGGGCGGCGCGATCGCCCCGCTGGCGGGCGGGGTCCTGCTGGACTTCGCGGGCCGGTTCGCCGGCCTGATGGGCTGCGCGGCCGTGATGACGGCGATCGCCCTGTCGGCGGTGCTGAGCCCGGTGATGCGCAACGTCCCGGAGCCGGTCGCGGACCGCGAGCGCCTGGAGCCGGTCGCGGATGCCGCGCCGGCCGCGCAGAAGAGCCCGGCGTGACACCCCTCTCTTCTGCTCCGTTCTTCGTCCTTACACAAAAGACAGGTCCCCATGACCCTCGATCTGGCAGACCCCGATCTCTACACCACCGACGACCGCTTCGGAATGTGGCAGGAGTACGCCGCCTCGGACGCGAAGATCTGGAGCGGCCCGGGTGTCTCCCCGAGCGGCTTCTGGTCGGTGTTCTCGCACCGCGACGTCTCCGCGCTCCTTTCCCCCAAGGCGCCCTTCACCTCCGAGCACGGCATGATGATCGGCTTCGATGCCGACCACTGCGACAGCTCCGGCGGCCGGATGCTGGTGGTGAGCGAGGGCGGCTGGCATTCCGTGCTCAAGCGACTCATCGGCCCCTTCCTCTCCCGGCTGCGTGCCCCGGAGCTCCAGTCGGTGCTGTCGCAGGAAGTCACCGACATCGTCGAGCGGATGAAGGCACAGGAGACGACCGACGTGGCCGTTGAAGTCGGCCCGCGCCTGCCCGCGGCCGTCGTCTGCGAGGTCATCGGAGTACCGCTGAGCGAGCGCGAGCAGCTGATCGAGCTGACGAACCACGCCTTCGGCGGTGCGGAGAGCAGCTTCGACAAGATGACCCCCGCCGAGGCCCACACGGAGATCCTCTTCTACTTCCACGAACTGATCGAGCGGCGGCGTCGGGAGCCGGGTCCGGACCTGGTGAGCGCGCTGCTGGCGGACGGCCGGCTGAGCAACGAGGACGTACTCATCAACTGCGACAACGTACTGATCGGGGGCAACGAGACGACCCGGCATTCCATCACCGGTGCCTTCCACGTGTTCCAGAAGTTCCCCGGCACGCTGGACGCGCTGCACGCGGATCCGGAGCTGGCCGACCGCGCCGTGGAGGAACTCGTCCGCTGGACCTCACCGGCGGCGCACGTCCTGCGGGTGGCCACCCAGGACTGTGTGATCGGCGACCAGGAGATCGGCAAGGGCCAGGCGGTGGTGGGCTGGCTGGCCGCGGCCAATCGCGACGAGCGGGTCTTCCGCGACCCCCACGCCTTCCTGCCGGGACGCACGCCCAACCGGCACCTCGGGTTCGGAACGGGCCCGCACCACTGCCTGGGCGCTGCGCTGGCCCGGGTCGAACTGCGGGAGCTGCTCCACCGCTTCTCCGCCGAAGCGCGAGGCGTACAACTGCGGGGCGAGGTCAACTGGATGCGCTCGAACCTGGTGCAGGGCTACAGCAGCCTGCCCGTCTCGGTGGACTGGCGGTGATCGCCCGGTTTGCCTATGATCATGTAAGAATCGCGGGGGTGCGGTAGTTTTGTTGGAATTGCGGCTCAATGTCGAGGACCTGTCCCGGATCCGCATCGTCAGCACGCTGGGCGTGCCCTTCGAAACGCACTTCGCCTGGGGTCGGTTGGCGGACCGGCAACGCGACGGTTTCGCCGAATGGCGTCGGATCACCCGGCTCAGGATGCGCAGGCTCCCGGTGGCGCAGAAACCCCTGGAACCTTCGTATTCCCTGCTGGAAACCCTCACGTCGGCTGCGCCGCGAGATGACGAACTGTTCCACACCGTGGCCGTCGAGCCCTTCTGGGACAGGATCCTGCGCTTACTGAAGGCCGAACGGGACGCTTGCGGACGGGCGGTGCTCGCCGGCGGTATGGAGCACGCACTCAACAGCCTGCACAGCGCCGTCCGCTGGGAGTCGCCGGTACTGCGCATCGACAACATCCATCCGGCCCGGCAGGCTGACCTCGGCGGGCGGGGGCTGGCCCTCGTCCCCTCGCTCTTCGCTCCCCACCCGTTCCTGATCGACTCCCAGATGGGCTGGCCGGGCCCGCCGATCCTCGTCTACAACGTCACGCCGGAGCCGGAGGCCACCATGTGGCAGGGCCGTGAGGGCGAACCGGTCCTGCGTGCCCTGCTGGGCCGCACGAGGGCGGATGTCCTGGACAGCCTGCGCGAGACCCGCTCGACGGGGGAGGTCGCGGACCGCCTCCGGATCTCCAGCCCATCGGCCAGCAAACACATCACGGTCCTGCGCCGCGCCGGATTCGTGACCACAGAGCGCAGACAGAACTCCGCGGTCCACAGCCTCACCCCGCTGGGCGAGACGATCCTCGGCTGACGAATCGAGTCGCACATGTCCTACCTGGTCCGCCACCGTTCCCCGGCCGACCCCGCCCTGCGCCTGGTGTGCTTCCCGCACGCGGGCGGCAGCGCTAGCTTCTTCCGTGACTGGCCCCGGCACCTGGACCCTTCGGTCGAAGTCGTGGCAGTGCGGTATCCGGGGCGCGAAGGCCGCTTCGGCGAACCTCTGATCCCGACGATGGACGCGCTGTCGCTACAGATCGCCGCGGAACTCCTGGCCGCACCTCCTGTGCCCACGGTGCTTTTCGGTCACAGCATGGGCGCGGCCGTGGCCTACGAGAGCCTCCTTCGCCTCGAAGCCGCGGGCGCGGACCACTTCACGCGCCTGTGCGTCTCGGGCCGCAGGCTCGCCGCGCCCACCGCCGAGGCCGCTCCGCGCACGGACGAGGACCTGATCGCCGCCGTCACCGCCCTGGGCGGCACCAACGCGGAGGTCTGGAACGACCCGGACCTGCGCGAGCTGTTCCTGCCGATCATCCGCAACGACTACCGACTGATCGACGACTACCGCCGCCGCGAGGACGCTCCGCTGCTGCGCGCAGGCGTCATGACCCTCACGGGTGACCGCGACCCCCACGTCACCCCCCTGGACGCGAAGGCATGGTCCACGGTCACCACCGGCGCCTTCACGACCCACGTCTTCGAGGGCGACCACTTCTACCTCATTCCCCACGCCGCGCAGGTCGCCCGCCTGGCCGTGGCCCGGCACCGGTTCCCCGACCGTGTTCCACGGGCACACGGGTGACAGAGGCCGTCCCCCTTTTCCTTCGCGCCGACATTGGGTACGACTCACAGGTAGCACCGGCTGGTAATCCGGTGAACCACCCGACTCGGCGGCGAGGTGAGTCCCCTCATGTCCGCAACACAGCCCGTACAGCCCAAGGTGACCGAGCGCGAGGCACGGCAGGTCGCGGAAGCGGCCCGGGAGCAGGACTGGCGCAAGCCCAGCTTCGCCAAGGAGCTCTTCCTCGGCAGGCTCCGGCTCGACCTGATCCACCCGCACCCGCTCCCCGCGGACGAGGACGTCCGGCGCGGCGAGGCCTTCCTCGCCCGGCTGCGGACCTTCTGCGAGAACGAGATCGACGGAGCCCGCATCGAGCGCGAGGCGAAGATCCCCGACGAGACCGTGCGCGGGCTGAAAGAGCTCGGCGCCCTCGGGATGAAGATCGACCCCAAGTACGGCGGCCTCGGCCTGACCCAGGTCTACTACAACAAGGCCCTTGCCCTGGTCGGCTCCGTCAGCCCCGCGATCGGCGCCCTGCTCTCCGCCCACCAGTCCATCGGCGTCCCGCAGCCGCTGAAGATCTTCGGCACGCAGGAGCAGAAGGACGCCTACCTGCCGCGCTGCGCCACCACCGCCATCAGCGCCTTCCTGCTCACCGAGCCGGACGTGGGATCCGACCCGGCGCGGCTGGCCACCACGGCGGTCCCGGACGGCGAGGACGGCTACGTCCTCGACGGGGTGAAGCTGTGGACCACCAACGGGGTCGTCGCCGACCTCCTCGTGGTGATGGCCCGGGTGCCCAGGAGCGAGCACCACCGCGGCGGGATCACCGCCTTCGTCGTCGAGGCCGACTCCCCGGGCATCACCGTCGAGCACCGCAACGCCTTCATGGGCCTGCGCGGTCTGGAGAACGGCGTCACCCGCTTCCACCGGGTCAAGGTCCCCGCCGCGCAGCGCATCGGCGCCGAGGGCTCCGGCCTCAAGATCGCCCTGACCACGCTCAACACCGGGCGGCTGTCGCTGCCCGCCATGTGCGTCGGCGCCGGCAAGTGGTGCCTGAAGATCGCCCGCGAGTGGTCGGGCGTACGTGAGCAGTGGGGCCGGCCGGTCGCACGGCACGAGGCGGTCGGCGCCAAGATCTCCTTCATCGCCGCCACCACCTTCGCACTCGAGGCCGTCGTCGACCTGGCCTCCCAGATGGCCGACGAGGACCGCAACGACATCCGCATCGAGGCCGCCCTCGCCAAGCTGTACGGCTCGGAGATGGCCTGCCTGATGGCCGACGAGCTGGTCCAGATCCGCGGCGGCCGCGGCTTCGAGACCGCCGAGTCCCTCGCCGCCCGCGGCGAGCGCGCCGTCCCCGCCGAGCAGATGCTCCGCGACCTGCGCATCAACCGGATCTTCGAAGGCTCGACCGAGATCATGCACCTGCTGATCGCCCGCGAGGCCGTCGACGCCCACCTGTCGGTCGCGGGCGACCTCATCGACCCCGACAAGGACCTCGGCGACAAGGCCAAGGCGGGCGCCCGCGCCGCCGGGTTCTACGCCCGCTGGCTGCCGAAACTGGCCACCGGCGCCGGCCAGGTGCCCGGGACGTACCGCGCCTTCCACCCCGCGGGCCACCCGGACCTCGCCACCCACCTGCGCTATGTCGAGCGCGGCGCCCGCAAACTCGCCCGGTCCACCTTCTACGCCATGTCCCGCTGGCAGGGCCGCATGGAGACCAAACAGGGCTTCCTCGGCCGGATCGTCGACATCGGCGCCGAGCTCTTCGCGATGAGCGCGGCCTGTGTCCGCGCCGAGCACCTGCGCGCCACCGGCGACCACGGCCGCGAGGCCTACCAGCTGGCCGACGCCTTCTGCCGGCAGTCCCGGATCCGGGTCGAGGAGCTCTTCGGCCGACTGTGGACCAACACCGACACCCTCGACGGGAAGGTCGTCGAGGGGGTGCTGAGCGGCACCTACACCTGGCTGGAGGACGGCATCATCGACCCCTCCGGCGACGGCCCCTGGATCGCGGACGCCGCCCCCGGCCCCTCGACACAGGAAAACGTACACCGCCCGATCCGCTGACCTGCGATCATCGCCGGACGCCGGACAGGCGTACGAGGATGAGTGCACGTACGGACAGCCGTACGCGCACGAGTACGGGCAAGGCGGATAGAACGATGCCGACGGCCGAGGAAGACCGCGCCAGCCGACGGCTGGCCTGGTGCGTGGCGCACCTGCTGCGCCACGCACCGGACCACGTCGTCGCCGACCTGACCGGCCGGCTCGACGCGCCGACCCGCAAGTACCTGTGCCGCGACGCGTGGCTGTCGGCCTCGACCGTCAGCCTGCTGCTGCGCCACGGCAGCGAGGAAGACCGGCAGTACGTCGCCCGCAACCCCCACGTCGTCGGACGCCCCCTGTCCGGGCTGCCCGGCCCGGCGCGGTACGCGGCCCGCCCCGGGCCCTCGCCCGAGCTGCTGCGGGAGATCGGCGCCGGCCCGTTCACCACCGGGGAGCTGGTCGCGCTGCTGCGCCGGCACGGCCGCCGGCCCCGGATCCCGCTCACCCTGCTCCGGATGCCGCACGCCCCCCTCGACCGCGCGACGCTGCTGCACGAGCACGCCCGCGACCCGCTGCCGCCCAGCGCGGTGGAGGCCCTGCTGCTCGCCGGCGCACTGCCCCGGGAGGTCTGCCGGGCGCTGCTCGACGCCGGCACGCAAAACACGGAGGGGTACCGGTGGTACCGCCCCGCCGTCCGGGCCGTCCGGATGGGGCTGCTCACCTGCGACGAGCTCGTCGCGTACGTCGCCCCCGCGCACCGCACGCTGCTGCTCACGGACCTGCCCGAGGCCAGGGGCCTGCGCTGGTCCCTGCCCGAACGCACCGGGATGCGGACGGCCGTCGCCCGGGCCCTGCGCCCGCTGCGGGACGACCCCCGGCTCTGGTCGGAGCTGCTCAGCCGCGCCCCCGGCTTCCGCGGCACCCTGCCGGTCCTCGTGGCCCGGATCGTGCGCGGCACCCTGCCGGAGGAGCCCGCCGGCGGGCCGCACGTCCGCGGGCTCGCCGACGTGGTGCGCTCCCTGGCCCCGAAGGCCGCCGAGCCCGTCGGGGGCGTGGACCGCGAACTGGCCCTGGCCAGCCTCGCGGTGCCCATGCCGTCCGTCGAGGAGGACATCCGGTGGGTGCGCGACTGCCTGGCCCGCGGGCTGCTCACCGGTGAGGACGTCATCCGGCACAAGGCGCCCGCCTGCTGGGCCCTGGACGAGGGCCACTGGCTGGGCGACGTGGACCACCCCGACCGCCACGACTGGGCGGCGCCGGTGCTCGCCGCCCGGGCCGAGGCCGACCGGCTGTTCGCCCTGGCCCTCGGCGCCGATCCGGACGCCTGGTGGCGCGTCGCCGTCACGCTCCCCGACTTCGCCGGAACGCTGCCGCACCTCCTCCTGCGGGTCTCGGAAGGGGGCTCCGTGTCGGGCCGCTCCTGAGTTCCGGCAACAATGGGGGCATGAGCGACCGCCCAGCCCCCCTCGCCGATCCGCACGTCCTCTTCGACCCCGCGGCCGGCCGCCGGGACATCGTCATCCTCGGGTCCACCGGTTCCATCGGCACCCAGGCCATCGACCTCGCCCTGCGCAACCCGGACCGGTTCCGGGTGACCGCGCTGTCCGCCGCCGGCGGCCGGGTCGAGCTGCTGGCCGAGCAGGCCGTGCAGCTGCGGGTCAAGGCGGTGGCCGTCGCCCGCGAGGACGTCGTACCGGCCCTGAAAGAGGCGCTGAGCGCCCGGTACGGGACGTCAGAACCGCTGCCCGAGATCCTGGCCGGGCCGGACGCGGCGGCCGAGCTCGCGGCCTCCGAATGCCACACCGTCCTCAACGGCATCACCGGCTCCATCGGCCTCGCGCCCACCCTCGCCGCACTCAGGGCGGGCCGGACCCTGGCGCTGGCCAACAAGGAGTCGCTGATCGTCGGCGGCCCCCTGGTGAAGGCCCTCGCGCGGCCCGGCCAGATCATCCCCGTGGACTCCGAGCACGCGGCGCTCTTCCAGGCCCTCGCCGCCGGGACCCGGGCCGATGTGCGCAGGCTCGTCGTCACGGCCTCCGGCGGGCCCTTCCGCGGCCGCACCCGCGAGCAGCTGGCCGGCGTCACCGTCAAGGACGCCCTCGCGCACCCCACCTGGGCCATGGGGCCGGTGATCACGGTCAACAGCGCCACGCTGGTCAACAAGGGGCTCGAGGTCATCGAGGCGCACCTGCTCTACGACATCCCCTTCGAGCGCATCGAGGTCGTGGTCCACCCCCAGTCCTACGTCCATTCGATGGTCGAGTTCACGGACGGCTCCACCCTCGCCCAGGCCACCCCGCCGGACATGCGCGGCCCCATCGCGATCGGCCTCGGCTGGCCCCAGCGGATCCCGGACGCCGCCCCCGCCTTCGACTGGACCACGGCCTCCACCTGGGAGTTCTTCCCGCTGGACACCGAGGCCTTCCCTGCGGTCGGCCTGGCTCGGCACGTGGGCACCCTCGGCGGCACCGCCCCGGCCGTGTTCAACGCGGCCAACGAGGAGTGCGTGGAGGCGTTCCTGGCAGGTCGGCTGCCGTTCACGGCAATCATGGATACCGTCTCTGCCGTGGTCGATGAGCACGGAACACCGCAGTCGGGAACCTCCCTGACCGTCCAGGACGTCCTTGAAGCAGAGGCCTGGGCCCGGTCCCGGGCACGGGAGATGGCGGCGCGGGCCGCCGTGGAGGCGAGCGCATGACACTGCTGATGACGCTGGTCGGGGTCGTGATCTTCGCGGTCGGCCTGCTGGTCTCCATCGCCTGGCACGAGCTCGGCCACCTCTCCACGGCCAAGCTCTTCGGCATCCGGGTGCCGCAGTACATGGTGGGCTTCGGCCCGACCATCTGGTCGCGGACCAAGGGCGAGACCGAGTACGGCATCAAGGCCATCCCGATGGGCGGCTACATCCGCATGATCGGGATGTTCCCGCCCGGTGAGGACGGCAAGGTCACCGCCCGCTCGACCTCGCCGTTCCGGTCGATGATCGAGGACGCGCGCTCGGCCGCGTACGAGGAGCTCCAGCCCGGGGACGAGAGCCGGCTCTTCTACACGCGCAAGCCGTGGAAGCGCGTGATCGTGATGTTCGCCGGCCCGTTCATGAACCTCGTCCTGGCCGTGGCGATCTTCCTCACCACCCTGATGGCCTTCGGGCTGAACACGCAGACCACGACGGTCGCCACCGTCTCTGACTGCGTCATCCAGCAGAGCGAGAAGCGCGACAAGTGCGCCCCCGGCGACCCGGCCGCCCCCGCCAAGGCGGCGGGCCTCAAGGCGGGCGACAAGATCATCGCCTTCAACGGCCGCCCGGTCGAGGACTGGTCCGCCCTGCAGAAGGACATCCGCGCCACCGTCGGCCCCGCCACGATCACCGTGGAGCGGGCCGGCGAGAAGGTCGGCCTCGCGGCGACCCTGATCGAGAACAAGGTCGCCAAGACCGACGCCGACGGCAAGTACGTCAAGGACCAGTACGTCACGGCTGGCTTCCTCGGCTTCGCCCCCGCCTCCGGCTACGTCCCGCAGTCCTTCGGCCAGTCCGTCGACCGCATGGGCGAGATGATGGCGGCCGGCGTGCAGTCGCTGATCGACCTGCCGTCCAAGGTCCCGGACCTGTGGAACGCGGCCTTCAACGGGGCCGAGCGCGCGCAGGACAGCCCCATGGGCGTGGTCGGAGCGGCGCGGGTCAGCGGCGAGATCTTCACCCTCGACATCCCCGCCCAGCACCAGCTGGTGTTCTTCCTCAACCTGCTGGCCGGCTTCAACCTCTCGCTGTTCCTGTTCAACATGCTGCCGCTGCTCCCGCTCGACGGCGGGCACATCGCGGGCGCCCTGTGGGAGTCGCTCCGGCGCAACGTGGCCCGGATCTTCCGGCGCCCCGACCCCGGCCCGTTCGACGTGGCCAGGCTGATGCCGGTCGCGTACGTGGTGGCCGGACTCTTCATCTGCTTCACGCTGCTGGTGATGGTGGCGGACGTGGTGAACCCCATCAAGATCACCTGAGCGCGGCGGGTCCTACACGACGCACACGGGAGCCGGGCACGCATCGTGCCCGGCTCCCTACGTTCGGGTGGCACGGCCCCTCGGATGCGAGGGGCGCACCGTGATTGGCGTAATCTCGAAGCCTGGAGCCCGCCGATCTCGGGACCTTGATCCACACCTTGGGGTTGCACAGCAGATGACTGCCATCTCTCTCGGAATGCCGGCCGTACCGACGAAGCTTGCCGACCGCAGGGTCAGCCGCAAGATCCAGGTCGGGTCGGTGGCCGTCGGCGGCGACGCACCCATCTCGGTGCAGTCGATGACCACGACGCGCACCTCCGACGTCGGCGCCACGCTCCAGCAGATCGCCGAGCTGACCGCTTCCGGCTGCAACATCGTCCGCGTGGCCTGCCCGACCCAGGACGACGCCGACGCCCTCGCCGTCATCGCGAAGAAGTCGCAGATCCCGGTCATCGCCGACATTCACTTCCAGCCCAAGTACGTCTTCGCCGCGATCGAGGCCGGCTGCGCCGCCGTCCGCGTGAACCCGGGCAACATCAAGCAGTTCGACGACAAGGTCAAGGAGATCGCGCGGGCCGCCAAGGACACCGGCACCCCGATCCGGATCGGCGTCAACGCGGGCTCCCTCGACGCCCGGCTGCTGAAGAAGTACGGCAAGGCCACCCCCGAGGCGCTGGTCGAGTCCGCGCTGTGGGAGGCCTCCCTCTTCGAGGAGCACGGCTTCGGCGACATCAAGATCTCGGTCAAGCACAACGACCCGGTCGTCATGGTCAACGCCTACCGCCAGCTGGCCGCCGCCTGCGACTACCCGCTGCACCTCGGCGTCACCGAGGCCGGCCCCGCCTTCCAGGGCACCATCAAGTCCGCCGTCGCCTTCGGCGCACTGCTCTCCGAGGGCATCGGCGACACCATCCGCGTCTCCCTCTCCGCGCCGCCGGTCGAGGAGGTCAAGGTCGGCAACCAGATCCTGGAGTCGCTGAACCTCAAGCCGCGCCGCCTGGAGATCGTCTCCTGCCCGTCCTGCGGTCGCGCCCAGGTCGACGTCTACAAGCTGGCCGAAGAGGTCACGGCGGGCCTGGAGGGCATGGAGGTCCCGCTGCGCGTCGCGGTCATGGGCTGCGTCGTCAACGGCCCCGGCGAGGCCCGCGAGGCCGATCTGGGCGTGGCCTCCGGCAATGGCAAGGGCCAGATCTTCGTGAAGGGCGAGGTCATCAAGACCGTCCCCGAGTCGAAGATCGTCGAGACCCTCATCGAAGAGGCGATGAAGATCGCCGAGCAGATGGAGAAGGACGGCGTGACGTCGGGCGAGCCGACGGTCGCCATCGGCGTCTGATCCTCCCGAGCAGTGCCCCGGCCCCGTTCCCGCAGCTCGCGGGCGGGGCCGGGGCTTTTTCGTGACCTGGGAGACCGGGCGTCCGCCCGCCCCGGCGGGTACAGTGCGGAGATCAGCAGACTTGTACGGTGAGGCCCCAGTGTTGACGCAGACCACCACCCGGGTCCTTGAGCCCGGTGATCTCGACGCCGCGCTCGACGTCCTGCTACGCGCGCCGGTCGAGAACGCGTTCGTCACCTCCCGGGTCCAGGTCGCCGGGCTCGACCCCTGGCGGCTGGGCGGCGAGATGTGGGGATGGTACGCCGACGGCGAGCTCCGCTCCCTCTGCTACGCGGGCGCCAACCTGGTCCCCGTGTGCGCGGGACCCGACGCCGTACGCGCCTTCGCCGACCGCGCCCGCCGCACCGGCCGCCGCTGCTCCTCCATCGTGGGCCCCGCCGAGGCCACCCGGCTGCTGTGGCAGCTCCTGGAACCCAGCTGGGGCCCCGCCCGCGACGTGCGCTCCCACCAGCCGCTCATGGTCATCGAGAGCCCGTCCGCCACGGTCGCGGCGGATCCGCTGGTCCGCCGCGTCCACAAGGACGAGATGGACCTGATCATGCCCGCCTGCGTGGCCATGTTCACCGAGGAGGTCGGCATCTCGCCGATGGCCGGTGACGGCGGGCTGCTCTACCAGGCCAGGGTCGCCGAACTCGTCGGCAGCGGCCGCTCCTTCGCCCGCGTCGAGGACGGAAAGATCGTCTTCAAGGCGGAGATCGGCGCCGCCACCGCCCGCGCCTGCCAGATCCAGGGCGTGTGGGTGGCCCCCGAGTTCCGCGGCCGCGGCTACTCGGAGACCGGGATGGCCGCCGTCGTCGCCTACGCGCTGCGCGACGTGGCGCCCGTGGTCAGCCTCTACGTGAACGACTTCAACGCCGCCGCCCGCGCCTCCTACCGGCGGGTGGGTTTCCGCGAGATCGGCGCGTTCATGAGCGTGCTGTTCTGAACCGGCCGAACCCGTACCGGCCCGTCCCTACCGCGAAGTAAGGTCGCCGCATGCTGCCTTCCGGAGTCCGCATCGGCCCCTTCGACCTCGCCGCCCGGGTGGACGAGGCCCTGCGCGTGCAGGCCGTCGCCTTCGGTCTCAGCGAGGAGGAGGTCGGCATCCGGCGCTACATCGTGCAGCGCCACATGGCCTGCCGCGGAGCCCGCGCGCTGGGCGCCTTCGCCGAGGACGGCGCGCTCACCGGATTCGTCTACGGGATGCCCAACGACCGCACCCACTGGTGGTCCACCATCGTCGAGCCCTATCTGCGGGCGGGCGGCCACGAGCACTGGCTCGACGGCTCCTTCGTCATCACCGAACTGCACGTCCACCCCGGGTTCCAGGGCCACGGCCTCGGCCGCGCGCTGATCACCGACATCACCGACAGCGCCGCCGAACCGCGCTCGATCCTCTCCGCCATCGACACCGACAGCCCCGCCCGCGGCCTCTACCGGGCCCTCGGCTACGTGGACCTCGCCCGCCAGGTCCACTTCCCGAGCGCGAGCCTCCCGTACGCCGTCATGGGCGCCCCGCTGCCGCTGCCGAGGCCCTGAGCGGCGGCCCTGAAAAACGCGGTACCCCCGCCCGCGCGGCCGCCGGTAATCTCCCGGCATGTCCACACCTCACGTGCAGCGCATGTCCCGCCTCATGGCCAAGACCCTCCGCGAGGACCCGGCCGACGCCGAAACCCTCAGCCACCGGCTGCTGGTCCGCGCCGGCTACGTCCGGCGCACCTCGGCGGGCGTGTGGTCGTGGCTGCCGCTCGGCAAGCGGGTCCTGGACAACGTCTCGCGCATCGTCCGCGAGGAGATGGACGCCATCGGTGCCCAGGAAGTGCTGCTCCCCGCGCTGCTGCCGAAGGAGCCGTACGAGGTCAGCGGGCGCTGGTCGGAGTACGGGGACCTGCTGTTCCGGCTCAGGGACCGCAAGGGCGCGGACTACCTGCTCGGTCCCACCCACGAGGAGATCTTCACCCTGGTGGTGAAGGACCAGTGCACCTCGTACAAGGACCTGCCGGTCATGCTGTACCAGATCCAGACCAAGTACCGGGACGAGGCGCGGCCGCGGTCGGGAGTGCTGCGCGGGCGCGAGTTCCAGATGAAGGACTCGTACTCCTTCGACGTGTCCGACGAGGGGCTGGCGGAGTCGTACGCGCTCCACCGCGCCGCCTACCAGCGCATCTTCACCCGGCTCGGCCTGGACCACCGGATCGTGTCGGCCGTGTCGGGCGCGATGGGCGGCTCGGCGTCCGAGGAGTTCCTGGCGCCCGCGGAGGCCGGCGAGGACACCTTCGCGCACTGCCCCTCCTGCGACTACGCGGCGAACACCGAGGCCGTGACCTTCGCGCTGGCCCCGGTCGCCGGTGAGCACGGCCCCGTGGAGGAGCTGGACACCCCCGACACCCCGACGATCGAGTCCCTGGCGGCGCTGCTCGGCGTCCCGGCCTCGGCGACCCTGAAGAACCTCCTGGTCAAGGTGGACGGGGAGATCGTGGCCGTCGGCGTCCCGGGCGATCGCGAGGTGGACCTCGGCAAGCTGGGCGAACACCTGGCCCCGGCGGTCGTCGAGCTCGTGACGGCCGAGGACTTCGAGGGCCGGCCCGATCTCGTACGGGGCTACGTGGGCCCGCAGGGCCTGGACAAGGTCCGCTACCTGGCCGATCCCCGGGTGGCGCCGGGCACGGCGTGGGTGACGGGGGCCAACAAGGCCGACACCCACGCGCGCACCGTGGTCTGCGGCCGGGACTTCGAGGTGGACCGCTACCTGGACGTGGTGGTCGTGGAGCCGGGCGACCCCTGCCCGTCCTGCGGCGCGGGCCTGCGGCTGGACCGCGCGATCGAGATCGGCCACATCTTCCAGCTGGGCCGCAAGTACGCCGACGCCTTCGGCCTGGACGTGCTCGGCAAGGAGGGCAAGCCGGTCCGGGTCACGATGGGCTCGTACGGCATCGGCGTCTCGCGGGCGGTGGCGGCGCTGGCCGAGCAGACGGCGGACGAGCGGGGCCTGTCCTGGCCGGCGGCCGTGGCTCCGGCCGACGTGCACGTGGTGGCGGCGGGCAAGGCCGTGCCGCTGGCGCTGGCCGAGCGGGCGGCGGAGGCCCTCGCGGAGGCGGGGCGGCGGGTCCTGCTGGACGACCGTCCCGGGTTGTCGCCCGGAGTGAAGCTCACCGACGCGGAGCTGATCGGCGTGCCGTGGATCCTGGTCGCGGGCCGCCGCTCGCCCGACGGCATCGTCGAACTCCAACACCGCGCGTCGGGCCACCGCGAGGAACTCCCCCTGGCGGAGGCCGTATCCCGCCTGACGTAACCCACGGGCCTGCCGGTGGCGCTGGGTGAGCGGGGCTTCGCGCTGGGCCTCTCGCGTGGAGCGCTGGGTGCGGCTCAGGGATCGGGGCTCTGCCCCGGGCCCCGCGCCTCAATCGCCGGCGGGGCTGGATTTCGGCTGGGCTGTGCTGTGATGTGCACGTGCCGCCCGGTGCCTGGGTTGCCGCGCGCGGCGGAGACCAGCCTTCGCCTTCGCAGGCCGACCCAGCTCGGGCACGGCACCATCCAGCCCCGCACCATCCAGCCTCGCCGGCGTTTGGGGCGCGGGGTCTGGGGCGGAGCCCCAGGTCTTTGAGCCGCGCCGGCGATTGAGGTGCGGGTCCGGGCGGAGCCCGGTTTCGGGAAGGGGCGGGGTGGGGGAGAGCCCCGCGCAGCGGGCACGCTCAGGCGCGGGGGTCGTCCGGGTCCTCCCGCGGCGGCGGTGCCCCGTCCAGGGACAGGTCGACGGCCGGAGGCGGGGGACCGGCGTCGGCCGGAGGGTGCGCCGGGCCTGGGCCTGGGCCTTCGCCCAGAGCCGGGGCTTGGCCTGGGCCTGGGGGTTCGCCCAGCGCCGGGGCGTCGGCCGGAGCCGGGGCCGCGGGCAGCGAGCCCGGACCGGCCGTGGCTTCGGGCGGGGGCGAGGGGATCGCGGGGGCCGGGGACTCGGGTGCGGGGGAGCCCGAAGGGGCGGGGGCGGCACGTTCCAGGAAGCGGAGGAGTTCCACCGGGAAGGGGAGCACCAGCGTCGAGTTCTTCTCCGCGGCCACCGCGACCACGGTCTGCAGCAACCGCAACTGCAGCGCGGCCGGCTGCTCCGACATCACCCCCGCCGCCTCGGCCAGCTTGTGCGAGGCCTGGAGCTCGGCATCCGCGTTGATGACCCGCGCCCGCCGCTCCCGGTCCGCCTCCGCCTGCCGGGCCATCGACCGCTTCATCGTCTCCGGCAGGGACACGTCCTTGATCTCGACCCGGTCGATCTGCACGCCCCACCCCACCGCCGGACTGTCGATCATCAGCTCCAGCCCCTGGTTGAGCATCTCCCGGTTGGACAGCAGATCGTCCAGGTCCGACTTGCCGATGATCGACCGCAGCGAGGTCTGCGCCATCTGCGAGACGGCGAACCGGTAGTCCTCCACCGCCACGATCGCATTCGCCGGGTCGACGACCTTGAAGTACACGACGGCGTCCACCCGGACCGTGACGTTGTCCCTGGTGATGCCCTCCTGGGCCGGCACCGGCAGCGTCACGATCTGCATGTTGACCTTCCGCAGGCGGTCGACCACGGGGACGATCACGGTGAAACCGGGCCCCCGGATGTCGCTCCGCAGCCGGCCCCAGCGGAACACCAAGCCCCGCTCGTACTGCTTCACCACGCGCGCGGCGGCGCCCAAGTACACCGCGACACCGGCCGCGGCGGCGATTCCCGCTGTCAGCAGTTCTTCGACCATGAGGGCGACCCCCTGCCGGACATAGCCGGGCATACCTTCTTACCTACGGTATGCCCTACAACCAGGTGGCGAACTCCAGCAACAGCTCCGCCTCCCGGCGCCGCCCAGCCGCCAGCGCCCTGTTACCGGACTCCACCGCCCGGAACACCGTCCAGCCCCGCAGCCGGTCCCGGTCCACCTCCAGGGCGTCGGCCAGCCGGTTCACCCGGCGCCGGGCGCCCGCCGCCCCGGCCGAGGTGGCGACCTGGTCCTCCAGCCGGTCCCGGACCAGCCGCGCCAGGTCGTACGCCCGCTCGCCGACGACCGGCTCCGGACCCACCGTCAGCCACGGCGCGCGCTCGCCGGCCAGGACCTTGCCCTGCCGGAAGTTCCCGTGCAGCAGCAGTTCCTCCGGAGGGACCGAGACCAGCTCGTCGCGCATCGCCAGGGCCGTGTCGGCCAGCGCCCGGGCCTCCGCCGGGGCCGCCCGCAGCGCCGCCGACTGCCGCTGCGTCCGCTCGGCCACCGTCTCCCAGACGTGCCCGGCGGGCGGCGCCACCCACAGCCTGCGCAGCGTGCCGCCGGCCTCCAGCAGCGCCTTGGCGTCCGGCAGCGACCGCAGCGAGACCTCCGGGTGCAGCCGTTCCAGCAGCAGCGCCCCGTCCTCCTCGTGGTACCGCGAGTCGAGGACCCGTACGGCCCCGAAACCGCCCCAGTGCGCCAGGGCGGCCAGTTCCCGGTCGGGCCGGGCGGGCGGGGGCGCCAGTTTCAGCGCGGCCGGGGTCCCGTCGGCGTACTGGACGAGGACGACCAGACTGCTGCGGCCGCCCGGGGCCTGCACCCGCTGGGCCTGTACCCCGCGCCGGGACAGCGCGGCCTCGGTGAGCCCCGGCAACTGCTCCAGCCACTCCGCGTCCTGCGCCGATTCCGGCATCTCGCCGAGCGCCCGTACAAGCCGCTGCGGCGGTTCGAAAGCCATGCGTGCGTGGTCCCTTTCAGCTGTGCCGGGCCCGTTTCGCCACTTCAGCGCTTCTCGGTGAGCCCAGGGAAGGCTACGCCGACACCGCGCCAGCGTGCGGCGCGCACGGCCGCGGCGCTCAGCGCGTCGGCCGCCTCACGGCGCAGCGGACCCTCCGCCGCCCGCACCAGATCGGAGTACGCGCCCGCCACCCGTTCCTCGATCTCGGCGGCCAGCCGCTCCGCGTCGGCGGAGCCGCGCACCTCGAACGGCAGGGCGTACGCCGCCTCCGCGGGCCGCGGCGCGCCGCCCAGCTCCCGCACGGTCCGGGCCAGCGAGTCCCGCCGCGCGAGGTGGCCGCCGTAGGCCTCCCGGGCCTCGGTCGCGCGGGCCCCTGCGGTCCGGGCGCCGATCACCCCGTAGCCGTACGCCGCCGCGTGCTCGGCGGCGAGCGCGGCCTGGGCGGCCTCCAGGGCCCGGCCGGCGGGGGAGGGTTCGGGCTTCACGGCGTGGCTCCGGGGGTCGAGGTCAGCAGGTACGCGTGGACGGCTCCGCAGGCGGCCACCGAGGCCAGCATCCGGGCCAGCTCTCCCGGCGCCCCGGCCAGGTCGATGGTCCGGGCCTCCGACAGGCTCCGCTCGGCGTCCGCGAGGGCGGTCAGGGCGTCGGCGGGCTTCGGCGCCACCGCCTCCCCGTCCGGCGCTGCGGCCGCGGCCGCAGCGCCGGACGGGGAGGCGGAAGCGGACGGGGACGGGGCGCCCGAAGGGGTGAGGGAGAAGGCCGTCGCGTGCGCGGCGACGGCGGCGCGCAGCGGTGCGAGCCGTGCCGCCAGGGCCGGATGGGCGGCGGCCGTGGCGTCGTAACGTTCCAGCAGCCGCCCACTGTCACGAACGGCCGCTTCCCGCATCCGCCGTTCGAGTGGAATCCCGGTATCCGTGCCGGGCGAACCGGCGTCGGAGCACCCCGTGAGCAGCGCGGCTCCGGCCGCTCCGGCCGCTCCGGTGAGCAGGCTCCTGCGCGAGGGCCTCGATGGCAGAGTCCAGGGCACGGCGACGTCCTCGGGGGTGATGGCGGGGCAGGTGTGATCACCGTACCCGGGGCCCCGTCCACAGGGCGGACGGCAACACCCTCCGCGACCGGATACCCTTTGACCTGACGCACGACGGAAACCACAACAGCACACGCGGCCGAGGAGTCACCCGGATGAGCACCACCCAGAGCGACAGGCTGCGCGGACTGCTGGAGCCGCTCGTCGCCGCCAAGGGCCTGGACCTCGAGGAGATCGAGCTGTCCAAGGCGGGCAAGCGCCGGATGCTGCGGATCATCGTGGACTCCGATGAGGGTGTGGAGCTGGACGCGTGTGCCGAGCTGAGCCGTGAGGTCTCCGACGAGCTCGACGAATCCGACGTGATGGGCGAGGACGAGTACGTCCTCGAAGTCAGCTCCCCGGGCGCGGACCGCCCCCTCAGCGAGCACCGTCACTACGTACGGGCGACGGGCCGTCTCGTGAAGTTCCAGTTGGCGGAGGGCGGGGAACTGATCGCCCGCATCCTCGACGTCGACGACGAGGGAATGAACCTCGAGGTCCCGGGCGTGAAGGGCCGCAAGGCGACCGCCCGCCGCATTGCTTTCACCGACATCGCCAAGGCGCGTGTCGAGATCGAGTTCAGCCGCAAGGACAAGAAGGAAGAGGAGGCGTAGCCGTGGACATCGACATGAGTGCCCTGCGGGGTCTGGTCCGGGAGAAGGAGATCTCCTTCGACCTGCTGGTCGAGGCGATCGAGTCGGCCCTCCTCATCGCGTACCACCGGACCGAGGGGAGCTTCCGCCGCGCCCGCGTCGTGCTGGACCGCACCAACGGTCACGTGGTCGTGTGGGCGACGGAAGACCCGAGGGACCTCGAAGAGGGCCAGGAGCCCAAGGAGTTCGACGACACGCCGTCGGACTTCGGGCGCATCGCCGCGACGACCGCCAAGCAGGTGATCCTTCAGCGTCTGCGCGACGCCGAGGACGACCTGACCTTCGGCGAGTTCGCCGGCCGGGACGGCGACGTCATCACCGGCGTCGTCCAGCAGGGCAAGGACCCCAAGAACGTCCTCGTCGACATCGGCAAGCTGGAGGCCATCCTGCCGGTGCAGGAGCAGGTCCCCGGCGAGGAGTACACGCACGGGCTGCGCCTGAAGGCGTACGTCGTGCGGGTGGCGAAGGGCGTCCGCGGCCCGTCCGTGACGCTGTCGCGCACCCACCCCAACCTGGTGAAGAAGCTTTTCGCGCTGGAGGTCCCGGAGATCGCGGACGGCAGCGTCGAGATCTCGGCGATCGCCCGTGAGGCCGGTCACCGCACCAAGATCGCCGTCCGGTCCACCCGCTCGGGCCTCAACCCGAAGGGCGCCTGCATCGGCCCGATGGGCAGCCGTGTGCGCAATGTCATGGCCGAACTGCACGGCGAGAAGATCGACATCGTCGACTGGTCGGACGACCCGGCGGAGATGGTCGCGAACGCGCTGTCACCCGCCCGGGTGAGCAAGGTCGAGGTGGTGGACTGGGACACCCGGTCCGCGCGGGTGACCGTGCCCGACTACCAGCTGTCGCTGGCCATCGGCAAGGAGGGCCAGAACGCCCGCCTCGCCGCGCGGCTCACCGGCTGGCGCATCGACATCCGTCCCGACACCGAGGCGTCCCCGGACGCGGACGCGGACCGCGACGGGGAATAAACCGGTACCGCCCGGGGTTGCCCGGGCGGTAGACAGGGACCACGTGAC
The DNA here is from genome assembly GCA_049998195.1 of Streptomyces sp. cmx-11-4. Taxonomy (GTDB): domain Bacteria; phylum Actinomycetota; class Actinomycetes; order Streptomycetales; family Streptomycetaceae; genus Streptomyces. Next base: position 36,124 of record JAEBET010000001.1, on the reverse strand, counting down.
GGCCGTACCACCGGCCGGTGGATCATCACAACACAACATCCGTTCGATTTTCGCCCGGAACTTGTCGGGGGAGGGTCGGTGCGGGGAGGTAGACTTAGGCGTGTCTGGCCGGACGCAAGCCCGCCCATGCCCCGAACGCACCTGTGTGGGGTGTCGGGAGCGAGCGGCCAAGAGCGATCTGCTGCGCATCGTGGCGATCGAGGACGAATGCGTCCCCGATCCACGCGGTACGCTGCCCGGCCGGGGTGCTTATGTGCACCCTGCCGTGGTCTGTCTCGACCAGGCGGTCCGCCGCCGGGCGTTCCCCCGGGCCCTTCGGTCCGCCGGAGCGTTCGACACGACGGAACTGCGCAACGCCCTGGCCCCCGAGGCCGAGGCGACACCGTAAGAAGTAGTACGGCACGGATACCCCGTGCGGTCAGGTACCTCGCGAGTTGGAAGTAGGTCGAGATTGCGATGAGCACTCGATGAGTACGCGATGAGTACGCCCATGAAGTAGCGACGGTCCGGCGTAACCCGGACCTAAAAGGAGCGAAGTGGCTAAGGTCCGGGTATACGAACTCGCCAAGGAGTTCGGGGTGGAGAGCAAGGTCGTCATGGCTAAGCTCCAAGAACTCGGTGAATTCGTCCGTTCGGCGTCCTCGACGATCGAGGCGCCGGTTGTACGCAAGTTGACTGACGCACTGCAGGGGCCCGGCGGCAACGCCGGCAAGTCCGCTGCGAAGCCGGGTGCGCCCCGCAAGGCCGCCCCCGCCAAGCCCGGGGTCCCGACCCCGGGTGCGGCTGCACGTCCCGCTGCGCCGAAGCCCGGCGCACCGGCCCCCAAGCCGGTCGTCGCGGAGGCTCCGGCCGCCGCAGCGCCCGCCCCGGTGACTCCGGCCGCCTCCGGCCCGCGTCCCGGCCCGAAGGCTCCGGCCGCCCCGAAGCCCGCTCCGGCGGCTCCCGTGGCGACCGAGTTCTCCGCGCCTCCGGCGGCTCCCGCCGCCCCGGCGCGCACCGAGCGTCCCGCCGCCGCCCCCGGTCCCCGTCCGGCGCAGCAGCGTCCGGCCGCCCAGGGTGGCCAGGCCGGCGCCCGTCCCGGCGCCCCGCGTCCGGCCGGCACCGCTCCCGGTGGCCAGGCCCCGCGTCCCGGTGGCGCGGCACCCCGTCCGCAGGGTGCCCGTCCGGCGGGTCCCCGTCCGGGCAACAACCCCTTCACCTCTGGTGGCTCCACCGGCATGGCGCGCCCGCAGGCGCCCCGTCCGGCCGGCGCTCCCCGTCCCGGTGCCCCCGGTGCCGGTGGCGGCCAGGGTGCTCCCCGCCCGCAGGGCGGTCCCGGCGGCGCTCCGCGTCCGCAGGGCCAGGGCGCCGGTCGCCCGACCCCCGGCGGCATGCCCCGTCCGCAGGGCGGCGCCCCGCGTCCCGGTGGTGCTCCCGGTGGTAACCGTCCGAACCCGGGCATGATGCCGCAGCGTCCCGCTGCCGGTGGTCCCGGTCCCCGTCCCGGTGGCGGCCCCGGTGGCCGTGGTCCCGGTGCGGGTGGCGCAGGTCGTCCCGGCGGTGCCGGTCGTCCCGCGGGCGGCGGCTTCGCCGGTCGTCCGGCCGGTCCGGGCTCGCGTCCCGGCGGCGGTGGCGGCTTCGGCGGCCCGCGTCCCGGTGGCGGCGGCTTCGGCGGCGGTCCGGCCGGTGCCGGTGGCGGCGGTCGTCCCGGCTTCGGCGGGCGTCCCGGTGGTCCCGGTGCCCGTGGTGGCACGCAGGGTGCCTTCGGCCGTCCCGGCGGTCCGGCCCGTCGTGGCCGCAAGTCGAAGCGTCAGAGGCGCCAGGAGTACGAGGCCATGCAGGCCCCGTCCGTCGGCGGCGTGATGCTGCCCCGCGGTGGCGGCGAGACCGTTCGCCTGTCGCGCGGTGCGTCCCTCACCGACTTCGCGGAGAAGATCAACGCCAACCCGGCGTCGCTCGTCGCCGTGATGATGAACCTCGGCGAGATGGTCACTGCCACGCAGTCCGTCTCCGACGAGACGCTCGAGATGCTGGCCGGCGAGATGAACTACGTCGTCCAGATCGTCAGCCCGGAGGAAGAGGACCGCGAGCTCCTCGAGGGCTTCGACATCGAGTTCGGCGAGGACGAGGGCGGCGAGGAATACCTCATGCCGCGTCCGCCGGTCGTGACCGTCATGGGTCACGTCGACCACGGTAAGACCCGACTGCTCGACGCCATCCGCAAGACGAACGTCGTTGCGGGCGAGGCCGGCGGCATCACCCAGCACATCGGTGCCTACCAGGTCGGTACCGAGGTCAACGGTGAAGAGCGCAAGATCACCTTCATCGACACCCCGGGTCACGAGGCGTTCACCGCCATGCGTGCCCGTGGTGCCAAGTCGACCGACATCGCGATCCTCGTGGTCGCGGCCAACGACGGCGTCATGCCGCAGACGATCGAGGCGCTCAACCACGCCAAGGCCGCCGGCGTCCCGATCGTCGTCGCGGTCAACAAGATCGACGTCGAGGGTGCCGACCCGGTCAAGGTGCGCGGTCAGCTCACCGAGTTCGGTCTGGTCGCCGAGGAGTACGGCGGCGACACGATGTTCGTCGACATCTCCGCCAAGCAGGGTCTGCACATCGACTCCCTGCTCGAGGCCGTCGTCCTCACCGCCGACGCCTCGCTCGACCTCCGCGCCAACCCGGAGCAGGACGCTCAGGGTATTGCGATCGAGTCCCACCTCGACCGCGGCCGCGGTGCCGTCGCCACCGTCCTCGTCCAGCGCGGTACCCTCCGCGTCGGCGACACGATGGTCGTGGGCGACGCCTACGGCCGAGTGCGCGCCATGCTCGACGACAAGGGCAACAACGTCGAGGAAGCGGGTCCGTCGACCCCCGTCCTGGTCCTGGGTCTCACCAACGTCCCCGGCGCCGGCGACAACTTCCTCGTCGTCGACGAGGACCGTACGGCCCGTCAGATCGCCGAGAAGCGTGCTGCGCGTGAGCGCAACGCCAACTTCGCCAAGCGTGTCCGCCGGGTGTCCCTGGAAGACCTCGACTCGGTCCTCAAGGCCGGTCTGGTCCAGGAACTCAACCTCATCATCAAGGGCGACGCGTCCGGTGCGGTCGAGGCTCTCGAGTCCTCGCTGCTCCAGCTCGACGTCGGTGAAGAGGTCGACATCCGCGTCCTGCACCGCGGTGTGGGTGCGGTCACCGAGTCCGACATCTCGCTGGCGATGGGCTCCGACGCCATCGTCATCGGGTACAACGTCCGTGCGGCCGGCCGTGCCGCGCAGATGGCGGACCGCGAGGGCGTCGACGTTCGCTACTACTCGGTGATCTACCAGGCCATCGAGGAGATCGAGGCGGCCCTGAAGGGTCTCCTCAAGCCGGAGTACGAAGAGGTCGAGCTCGGTACGGCGGAGGTCCGCGAGATCTTCCGCTCGTCCAAGCTGGGCAACATCGCCGGTGTCCTCATCCGGTCGGGCGAGGTCAAGCGCAACACCAAGGCGCGGCTCCTGCGCGATGGCAAGGTCATCGCGGAGAACCTCAACATCTCCGGTCTGCGCCGCTTCAAGGACGACGTCACCGAGATTCGCGAAGGCTTCGAGGGCGGTATCAACCTCGGCAGCTACAACGACATCAAGATCGACGACGTCATCGCGACGTACGAGATGCGCGAGAAGCCCCGCGCGTAAGCGCGAGGCGGTTCGCACCGTGTCGTAACTCGTAACACCGGGGCCGGTCGGCGGAATATCCGTCGATCGGCCCCGGCCGTTGCGTGTACGGTTCTGATGACCCGGCCGCGCGGCGGACGGGTGATCCTGCCGGGTGACGGCCCGGCAGGCCATCGAACCCGCACCGGCGGGACATCCGGAACTGCATGTACGTGGGGACTCTGTCCTTCGATCTGCTCCTCGGCGACGTCCACTCGCTGAAGGAGAAACGCTCCGTCGTCCGGCCCATCGTGGCCGAGCTCCAACGCAAGTTTTCGGTGAGCGCGGCCGAAGTGGGCGACCAGGACCTGCACCGCAGGGTCCGTATAGGGGTCGCCCTGGTGAGTGGGGACGCGGGGTTCCTCTCGGACGTACTGGACCGCTGTGAGCGGCTGGTCGCGGCGCGTCCGGAAGTGGAGCTGCTGTCCGTGCGACGGCGCCTCCACGGTGATGAAGACTGATAGCAAGACATAAGAAGGAGACGGACCAGTGGCCGACAATGCGCGGGCTAAGAAGCTGGCGGACCTCATCCGGGAGGTGGTGGCCGAGAAGCTGCAGCGTGGTGTCAAGGACCCCCGCCTCGGTACGCACGTGACCATCACGGACACCCGGGTCACCGGCGACCTGCGGGAGGCCACGGTCTTCTACACGGTCTACGGCGACGACGAGGACCGGGCCAGCGCGGCAGCGGGCCTCGAGAGCGCCAAGGGCGTACTGCGCTCCGCGGTCGGCCGGGCGGCGGGCACCAAGTTCACGCCCACCCTGACCTTCGTCGCGGACGCCCTCCCGGAGAACGCCAAGACCATCGAGGACCTCCTCAACAAGGCGCGGGCCTCCGACGCCCAGGTACGCGAGGTGTCCTCCGGCGCGCAGTACGCCGGCGACGCCGACCCGTACAAGAAGCCGGACGAGGACGACGACGAGGACGCAGCCGCGGAATGAGCAGCAACGCAGGGAAGACTCCGGACGGCCTTGTCATCGTCGACAAGCCGTCCGGCTTCACTTCGCACGACGTGGTCGCCAAGATGCGCGGGATCGCCAAGACCCGCCGCGTCGGCCACGCCGGCACGCTCGACCCGATGGCGACGGGCGTGTTGGTCCTGGGCGTCGAGAAGGCCACCAAGCTCCTCGGCCACCTCGCGCTCACGGAGAAGGAGTACCTCGGCACGGTCCGCCTGGGCCAGAACACCCTGACGGACGACGCCGAAGGCGAGATCACCTCCTCCACGGACGCCACCGGGGTCACCCGGCCGGCCGTGGACACGGGCATCGCCAAGCTGACCGGCGAGATCATGCAGGTCCCGTCCAAGGTCAGCGCCATCAAGATCAAGGGCGTGCGCTCCTACAAGCGCGCGCGGGACGGCGAGGACTTCGAGATCCCGGCCCGGCCGGTCACCGTCTCCTCCTTCCAGGTGTACGACATGCGCGAGGCAGAGGCCGAGGACGGCACCAAGGTCGTCGACCTCGTCGTCTCCGTCGTCTGCTCCAGCGGTACGTACATCCGGGCGCTCGCCCGTGACCTGGGCGCCGACCTCGGCGTCGGCGGGCACCTGACCGCGCTGCGGCGCACCCGGGTAGGCCCGTACAAGCTCGATCGGGCGCGCACCCTGGACCAGCTCCAGGAGGAGCTGACCGTCATGCCGATCGGCGAGGCGGCGGCCGCGGCCTTCCCGCGCTGGGACCTGGACGCCCGGCGCGCCTCGCTGCTCGCCAACGGCGTGCGGATCGAGATGCCCGACGCGTACGAGCCCGGCCGGACCGTGGCGGTCTTCGGACCGGAGGGAACGCTGCTCGGGCTCGTGGAGAGCAAGGGCGGCAAGGCCAAGTCCCTCGCGGTCTTCGTCTGACCCACGCCGCTCCGTTCGCTGCCGGGGTGCGGTTGTTGACGTGGAGCGGTGAGCGCACCACCATCGGCGCTCACCGCTCCACGACCCCCCTCGGGTAGGTCTCTATCCACCCGGACCCCGTTATTCACCCGTCCGAGCAGGCGCTCGGAGTGAATGGAGGGAGCGTAAGGGGGCGCGTTCGCCTCACGTGCTTTTCGCGCTGATCTTCACCTGCCTACCGTCGTGAGCACGGGGCGTTGCGGGGGAGTGGTGCGGCCATGGCGGAACTCGTCACAATCTGCGATTTCGCCGGTCGGGCGCGCGGCAGCGGGTTCGTCGCCGACGACCGCGGGACGGTGGTCACCAGCCACGAGGCGGTCGACGGGCTGAGCCGCGTGCTGCTGCGCGCGCCGGGCCCGGCCGGGCGGACCTGGCTGGCCGAGGCGGGTGACGTGACCGCCCTGCCCGAGCTCGCGCTGGCGCTCGTACGGACCGACGGGCTGGGGGTGCGTCCGCTTCCGGTGGCCGTGCGCGAGGCCATCGCACCGGGGACGTACGTACGGCTGCCCGCGCGGGGATGGCGGCAGGCGCGGGTGCTCGGGGGCGTCGAGGTCACCTACCCGGCGGCGGGCGGGCCGCACGCCGTGCCCGCGCGTGCCGCGATGGAGCTGGCGATCGGAACGGACGGGCGGGACGCGCTGAGCCAGGGCGGGGAGGCCTGCGGCGGACCGGTCCTCGACGCCGGGACGGGAGCGGTGCTCGCGGTCCTGGGCACCGCTCTGCGGGCGGAACACCGCTCCGGGGGCTTCGCGGTCGCCCTGCGCGCCGCGGCCGTCGCCGACCCGGCCGGTCCGCTGGCCGCCCTGCTGGAACGCAACGCCGCGACCGTGCCCGCGTACGGGCCGGACCTGAACCTCGCCGGGGTCCTGGAGCTGACCGGGACCACCGTGGGCGCGGCCTTTCCCCCGTCCGAGGCCGAGCCCGGCTCCGACCCCGTGGAGCGGCCGGGGGTCAGGGCCGAACTGGAGGCGTTCACGGCGGGCGACCGCCTCGTCCTCGGTCTGGTCGGCGAACCGGGCACCGGCCGCACCACCGCGCTGGCGGCCCTGGCGGTACGCCGGGCACGGGGAGCCCGCCCCGCCCCGACGCTGTGGCTGCGCGGCGCCGACCTGACGGGCGCGGACACGTCGCTGGCCGACGCGGTGACGCGGGCCCTGGCCGCCGCGAGCCGCATCGTCACCACCACGGGACCTACGGGCACGCCGGCCGCGACTCCCGAGCCGGCTGCGGCGTCCACACGGCCTGTGTCGGCCGCGGCCTGCGAGCCGTCCACTTGGCCTGTGCCTTCCGCGGCGCCTGGGTCGGTCGGGGCACTCGCGTCGCCCGAGCCGGCCGCGGCGTCCGCTTGGCCTGCCTCGGCTGCGGCCACCGTGCCGTCCGCACCGCCTGCGTGGGCCGCGCTGTCGGTGCCGTCTGCCTGGTCTGCGCCGCCCGCACCGCCCGCACCGCCCGCACCGCCTGCGCCGCCCGCACCGCCTGCGTCGGCCGTGGCCTCCGCGCCGCCTGCACAGCCCGCGTCGGTCGGGGCGCCCGGGCCGGCGAACCCGCTTGTACGGCCTGGGTCGGCGGGGGTGTCCGGGCCGTCTGCATGGGCTGTGCCGCCCGTACCGGCCGCGGCCTCCGCGCCGCCCGCACCGCCTGCGGCGTCCGGGCCGTCGACGACGCCTGCATGGCCGGCGCCGGCCGGGGCCTCCGGGCCGTCCGCTTGGCCGGTGCCGTCCGCGGCGTCCGCGCGGCCCGCGTCGGCCGGGGCGGATGTGCCTGCGGGTCTCGGCGCGGATGTCGCGGGCCCCGCCCCCGTCGATGCCGATCAGGTGGCACGAGTGGCCGCGGCGGCCGGGCGGGAGCTGCTCGTGGTGCTCGATGCCCCCGAGGAGATGCCGTCGGAGCTCGCGCACCGCCTGGGGCCCTGGACCGAGGCGACCGTGGGCTGGCTGCGCGCGACGGGGGCCCGGCTGGCCGTCGCCGCCCGGCCCGAGCACTGGGAGCGGGCCGGCGCCCTCTGCCCGCCCGAGGTGCTCCACACCCCCGCCCGACCGGCCCGGCGGATGCCGCCCGCCCTCCCGCTCGGCGACCTCACCGCCGCCGAGGCCGAGACCGCCCGGGCCCGCCTCGGCATCCCCGAGGGCGCCGTCCGGGACGCCGACGCCCGCCACCCGCTCACCCTGCGCCTCCTCGCCGGGATCCGCGCCGCCGAGGTCACGGCCGGCCGCCCCGGCCGCGACGAGGTCTTCGCCGCCCACCTGGACCTGCTGTGCCTGCGCGCCGCGGTCCGCATCGCCGCCGACCACGCCGCGGGCACCCGGGTGCACGGCCCCGGAGTGCGACGGCTCGCCGCGCGGGTGGCCGGCCGGATCCACGAGGCCGCCCGGCGCTGTCTGGGACCCGGTCAGGGGGCCCTCGCCCGGGCCGACTTCGAGGAACTGTTCCCGTGGCGCACCGGCTGGGCCTCCGCCGTGCTCGCCGAGCGGCTGCTGGTACCCGCCGGACCCGGCTACCGCTTCGCCCACGAGGAGCTGTCCGACTGGATCCAGGCCTTCCACCTGGACGTCCCGACCGCCCTGGACTCCCTCGTCCACCGGCCCGCCAGGTCCGGCCTCCCCGTACCCCGGCACCGGATCGGCCCCGTCCTGGAGGCCCTGCGCAGGCTGCCCGCCGAGAGCCTGCGCGGCGAGCTCGAGCGCCTGGTCCACCGCCTCAACACCTTCGCCGAGGACGGACCCGGCGCGACCGGCCCCGACCGGATCTGGTGGGCAGCCCGGCTGCTGCGCGAAACCCTGCTGCGGGCGCCCGACGCCCACCCCCACCTCTCCGTCCTGCACGCCCTCGCCGAGCACGTGGCCCGCGCGGGCCCGGGCGAGTTCGGGGGCCGGTTCTGGAACCGGCTCCGGCTGCCCGAGTCCGACCGCCTCGACCTGCTGCGCCGGCTGCTGCCCGCCGACCCCGCCGAGTCGGTCCCCGGCGACCGCTACCTCGACGCCGCCGCCCGCCGGCTCGCCCGGGACCCCCGGCTCGCGCAGCCCCTGCTCTGCGCGTGGTTCTCCGACGGGCGGCGCCTGCGCGGCCGGCCCGGGGCCACCGTCGCGACCGCCGCGCAGGCCCTGCTGCACACCCACCGCCGGCTCGCCGTGGACGACCTGACCGAGGCGCTCGTCACCGCCGCGCACCCCCGCGCCGACGAGCTGCTCGCCGTACTCGCCGAGGAGGAGCCCTCCGCGATGTGCCGGGCCGTGGACCGCTGGGCCCACGACGAACGGCCCGGGCGGCGGGTCGCGGCCGCCGCGTACGGCCTCGTCACCGCCGCACACGTGCGCACCCCCGCCGACCGCGAGCTGCTGCGCTACGCCGCCCAGGCCCTGCTGTCCCGCCCGGCCGACGCGGCCCTGCACGGCAGCGCCCTGGCGATGCTGCTCCGCGACCCGCAGGTGCGCGGCCGCTACCTGCCCGACGCCCTCGCCTGCTTCCGCGCCCCCGAGCACGGCTCCCGGCTGCCCGCGGCGGCGCTGGTCGCGGCCCTGCCCGGACTGCCCGACCCGGACGCCGTGTTCGACGCGCTGCGGGCCCGGGCCGACGGGGAGGTGGTGCGCGCGCTGGCCGCGCTGACCACGCCCGGGCTGGCCCAGCGCGCGGGGGACCTCGTACGCGAGCACCTCGCGCGCCGTCCCGGGGACGCCCCGCACGCCGCCGCCTTCGTCGACCGGCGCCTCGAGCAGGGCCCGGCCGCGGGCCCCGTGCTGCGCCCCATGGTCCTGGACCTGCTGCGGTCGGCCCCGGCGGCGGTACGGGCCGAGCTGGCCGCCGTACTGGCCGCGCCGGGCGGCGAGCCCTCGTACGCGCTGCGCGGGGAGCTGGCCGACGTACTGCTGCGCAAGGAGACGGACCCGCAGGTGCTCGACGCGTTCCTGGGGGCGGTCGCGGCCGGAGCCGCCGCGCGCCCGGAGAACCGTACGCGGGAGCTGCTGCGGCGCACCGGGCGGCAGCTGCTCGGGGCACCCGGCGGGCCCGCGGTGTTCGAGCGCCGGACGGTGGAGCTGGCCCGGTCCGAGCCGGCCTTCGGGGCGCTCGTGGCGCGCTGGCTGGCGCAGGCGGGGACGGAGGCGGCGGCCCTGCTGGGCCCGAGCGCGCGGCAGACCGTGGAGACCCTGAGCAGGGCCGCTCCGGACGTGACGTGAGGCGGGGCCGCGACGGGCGCGGGCGGCCGTCCCAGCCGGACGCCGATGCGGGGCCCCGGGCACCGGCATGGCAGTCTTAGACCTGTAATCGGCAATCAGTACAAGGCCTACACAGGTTCGGGCGAGGAGCGGTCACAGTGCAGCGCTGGCGTGGCTTGGAGGACATCCCCCAGGACTGGGGACGCAGCGTCGTCACCATCGGCTCCTACGACGGTGTGCACCGGGGTCATCAGCTGATCATCGGACGCGCCGTGGCCACGGCGCGCGCGCTCGGCGTCCCGTCCGTCGTCGTCACCTTCAGCCCGCACCCGAGCGAGGTCGTCCGGCCCGGCAGCCACCCGCCGATCCTGGCCCCGTACGACCGGCGCGCCGAACTGATGGCCGGTCTGGGGGTGGACGCGCTGCTGATCCTGCCGTTCACGGCGGAGTTCTCGAAGCTCTCCCCGGCCGACTTCATCGTGAAGGTGCTCGTCGACAAGCTGCACGCGCGGGCCGTCATCGAGGGCCCCAACTTCCGCTTCGGGCACCGGGCCGCGGGGAACGTGGACTTCCTGCGCGAGCTGGGCGGCACCTACGACTACGAGGTCGAGGTGGTGGACCTGGTCGAGCGCGGCGAGGCGGGCGGCGGCGTGCCGTTCTCCTCGACGCTGGCCCGCAGGCTGGTGGCCGAGGGCGACATGGACGGCGCGGCCGAGATCCTCGGGCGTCCGCACCGGGTCGAGGGCGTGGTCGTGCGCGGTGCGCAGCGCGGGCGCGAGCTCGGGTACCCGACGGCGAACGTCGAGACGGCGCCGCACACCGCGATCCCGGCGGACGGGGTGTACGCGGGCTGGCTGACGGCCGACGGCGAGCGGATGCCCGCGGCGATCTCGGTGGGCACGAACATGCAGTTCGACGCGACCGAGCGGACCGTGGAGGCGTACGCGATCGACCGGATCGGGCTGGACCTGTACGGGAAGCACGTCGCCGTCGACTTCCTCGCGTACGTGCGGGGGATGGCCAGGTTCGAGTCGCTGGACGGGCTGCTGGAGGCGATCGCGGACGACGTGAAGCGGGCGCGGGTGCTGACGGACGCGTACGACGCGGCGCGCTGACGGCGCGCAGGCCACGACGGCTGACGGGCAAGGGCCCGTACCGCCCCGAACTCCGGGGGCGGTACGGGCCTTCCTGCTGTCGGCCGGTCAGCCGAGGCGCGGGTCCCGCGGCGGCTGCTGGGGCTGCTGCGGCGGGGCCGGGGGCTGCTGCCAGGGCTGGCCGGGCTGCGGGTAGGGCTGGGCATAGGGCTGCGGCTGCGGCTGCTGGTACGGGGGCTGGGCCTGGGGCTGGCCGTACGGAGGCGGCTGCTGCTGCGGGTGCGGCTGGGGGTGCTGCTGGTGCGGGGCTCCCCAGTGGCCCTGCGGGGCCTGCTGCTGGGCCCGCAGGAAGTCCTCCGCCACGAGGGCGGACAGGTTGAAGTAGGCCTCGCGGGTCTTGGGCCGCATCATGTCGAGATCGACCTCGGCGCCGGCCGCGAGGTGCTCGTCGAACGGCACCACGACGACGCCGCGGCAGCGGGTCTCGAAGTGCTGCACGATGTCCTCGATCTTGATCATCTTGGCGGTCTCGCGGACCCCCGAGATGACGGTGAGGGAGCGCGAGACGAGGTCGGCGTACCCGTGGGCGGAGAGCCAGTCGAGGGTGGTGCTGGCACTGCTGGCGCCGTCCACGGACGGGGTCGAGATGATGATGAGCTGATCGGCCAGGTCCAGGACGCCGCGCATGGCGGAGTACAGCAGGCCGGTGCCCGAGTCGGTGAGGATGATCGGGTACTGGCGGCCCAGCGTCTCGATGACGCGGCGGTAGTCCTCGTCGTTGAACGTCGTCGAGACGGCCGGGTCCACGTCGTTGGCGATGATCTCCAGGCCGGAGGGCGCCTGCGAGGTGAACCGGCGGATGTCCATGTACGAGTTCAGGTACGGGATCGCCTGGACCAGGTCCCGGATCGTGGCCCCGGTCTCGCGGCGCACACGGCGGCCGAGGGTTCCGGCGTCGGGGTTCGCGTCGATGGCCAGGATCTTGTCCTGGCGCTCGGTGGCGAGGGTGGCGCCGAGGGCGGTGGTGGTCGTGGTCTTGCCGACGCCGCCCTTGAGGCTGATGACGGCGATGCGGTAGCAGGACATGACCGGGGTGCGGATCAGCTCCAGCTTGCGCTGGCGCTCCGCTTCGGCCGCCTTGCCGCCGAGGCGGAAGCGGCCGCCGACGCCGCCGTTGTTGCTCTTGGGCTTCTGCTTGTTGCGCAGCAGGCGGTCCGAGGACAGCTCGACGGCGGCCGTGTAGCCGAGCGGCGCCCCGCCGCCGGGGGCCTGGCCGGAGTACCGGGGGTCGTGCGGCTGAGGGGGTTGCGGCTGCGGCTGGTGTTGCTGCGGTCCGGTGGGCCACTGGCCGCCGGAGCGGGGGTCGTGCCCGGGCACCGGGGCCGGAGCGACCGGAGCCGGCGCCGGTGCCGGCGGCGGGAACGTGTAATCGTCCCGGGCCGGGAACGCGGGCGGCGGCGACTGCGGTTGGCCACCGGGTCCCCCGAACGGGTTCTCCGCGCCGGCGTGCGGTACGTCCGTAGGGCTGACCGGCGCGGCCGCCTCGGCCTCGGCCGGGGGCAGCGCCGGAGCCGGGTAGGCCGGAGGCCCGACCGGGGCGGGGGCCTCGGCGGGCGCCGGCGCGTGAAGCTCGGCCGGGGCCGGGGGCAGCACCGGGGCGGGGTACGCGGGTGCGGCGGCCTCGGTCGGCGGGAGTGCCGGAGCGGGGTACGCGGGTGCCTCGAGCCGGGCGGGGAACTCCGCCGGTGCCGGGGGAACGGGCGGCGCGGGAGCCTCGGCCTCGGCCGGAGGGAGCGTCGGGGCACGGAACGCCGGAACCTCGACCGGAGTCAGGGGCGGAGCCTGGAACGGCGGGACCGCGTCGGCCGGAGCCGGGGCCGGGGCCGGAGGCTCGGCCTGGGCCTGGGCCTGCGTCGGCGAAGGGGCCGGCCGGCCCGTGTCGTCCGACGGGGGCCGCGGCGCCGGCGGCGCCGTCCGCGTCGTCGGGGGCGAGGCCACATCCGACGGGCGGTGGGGTTCGAAACCGCTGCCCTCGGGCAGCCCCGGTACCTGCGCGGCCGGAGCCGCGCCCTGCGTGTACCAGGCCGGCGGGGTGTAGTCGATGGTGAACTCGCCCGTCAGCTCGGGCTCCGCGTCGGACTGATCGTCCGTCGGGACGTCCCACGTCCCGCCGCGCCTCTCGTTCCGATCGCCGCTCACTGGTCCTCCTGGTCTGTCGAACACTGGTCCGGCGCCCACCTCTGCGCCGCGCCCACGCTCAGCCTAATCGCGGCCCGGTACGGTGTCCGCCCCCGTCTGCCCTGCCGGCCCTCAGTCGATGCGCCGGGCCCCGCCCAACAGGCCCGTCTCCGCTTCCGTCCCCTGCGTCATCACGAACTGCCGGTCCCGTGGCGTGCACCACAGCGTCACCCCGTCGCCCAGCGTCGGCAGGGAATCCACCGCGGGCCGCGGCAGGCTCATCAGCCGACCGATCTGCTCCGCCTCGTCCGGCGACACCCGCTGCACGCCCACCAGCGACGACTGCTGGAGCAACCGGGGCGCCGTCGGGCTCAAATACGGCAGCAGCGTCAGCACCGACTGCCAGGGCCCGGCCACCACGCGCCCCCGCGGCGGCCGCATCCCGCAGTCCCGGATCACCAGCACCGGGCTGCCCGCCGACGCGCCCTGCGGGGGCACCCGGCCCACGTCGTGCAGCGTCACGCACTGCTGCCCGTCACCCGCCGCCTGGGCCAGCCCGGACCACACGTGCCCGCGCCCGGTCTCCACCGCCACCCGCGCGCCCGTGGCCGCCGCGCGCAGCGCCAGCACCTGCGCCGTCCACAGGCCGCCGATCAGCGTCATCTCGTACGGGGTCGGCCGGTTGACGCCGAGCACCGCCGACCGCCCCTCGGCGTCCACGCCGATGACGACCCCGTCGTCCCCGACGGGCAGCGAAAGGAGGTCGAGGTCCACGGCCGGCACCACATGGCGCTCGCGCCGCGGGCCGACCAGCCCGAAACCGCCCCTCATCGCGCACCTCCCAGCGGCAGCGAGGCCAGCAGCCCCGGTACCTGTTCCCGGTCGAGCCGGACCAGCCCGGTCTTCACGCCCCGCGCCGTCCGCTCCAACTCCCGCCGGGCAGCGACCAGTTCCTCGTCACTGCGGCCCGTCACCCGGACGTGCCCGGTCAGCGTCACGCCCTGGCGCTCCGCCGGGGCCATCGTCAGGCTGAAGTTGGTCGCGAGGGCCGGCAGCGAGGTGAGCAGCGCCACGAACTGCGGCAGCGGCGCCGCCCCCGCGCCGCCCAGCTGCGGCCAGCGGCCTATCCAGTACGTGGTGTGCCGCCGGTCGTCGCAGCGCCAGGTCCGCGGGGTCTCCTCCGTGCGCCGTCCCGTGCCGGCCGACCGCCCGGCCTGGGTGATGGCCATCGGGTTCGCGCACGAGGAGGTGGCCAGGGCCGCCGTGAGTTCCTGCTCGGTGAGTACGGTGGCCTTGAACCCGGCCCCGGCCAGCCGGCTCGCCAGCTGGTCGGCCGCCCGCACCACGCACCGCTGGGCACCCGCCAGCCCGCCGCCGCGCGCGGTGACCGCCTCGGGGCACAGTTCCGGGTCGAGCTTGAGCGCGATCCACGTGAGCCGCACCGCCGGGGTGCCGGTCCGGGCCTGCAGCGGCGCGTAGTTGCGGGTGGCCATCGACTGGGCGGGCAGGTGCGGGGCCGGCGCGGGCTGGGTGTGCTGCACCAGCTGCGCGGACTCCAGCCGGATGCCGTCCACTTGGAGGATGTCCCGTACGACGGCCAGCGGCAGCGGCCGCGCCCCCCGGTCGGGCCGCAGCGCGGTGGCGTCGGTGTCCACCTGGACGACCGCGGTCAGGAAGGTCCCGTCACCGATCATGCCGACCGGCCGCCGGTCGCGGTCGCTGAACGTCAGGGTGCGCAGGGCCGGATCGGCCTCGACGAGCGGGGCCAGCCCGGGCTCCGTTCCCGCGGGCACGGTGAGGGACGCGGCCCGGCGCTGCCTCGCGCGCAGGGCGAGCGCACCGCTGATCCATTCGGGCAGGGAGCGCTGGTGCCGGCGTACGACCGCGAGCATCACCAGGACGAGCGCGGGCGCGCCGGCGGGCACCAGCAGCATCGGTTCGACCACCCAGGCCACCAGCAGGACGGCCGCGGCCACTTGAAGCAGTACGAGCTGTTGCAATCGGAACGGGCCGAAGCGGCCGGGGCTGGACTTCGGGTGCGGAGTCACCCCGCCGCGCGCGGGTGCGGCCGCGCCGGTCTGCGGCTGCGTTGCCGTGGCCATCACTCGCGCACTTCCCCTTTCCGGGGCCAGACCCCGTGAGTTCCGGCACGGCGCGACGGCAGCCGCACGGCCCCGGAATCTCCCCAATCCACCCCAACAAGCCCTGATTACCCCGGTGTGGAAGGCGCTGAGCGGCAACCTCACCCTACCCGGCCCCTGCATACCGTCGGTCAAGAGGCATAGTAGGTGCCCGGTCCGACGAACGAGGCCCGGGGACCGTACTCACCGGCCGGGCCGTGCGGGGAGAATCAGGCGGTCATGGCATCACGACGTGATGAGCTCAACGCGTACACCTTTGCGAAGCGGCGCACGGTGGCCGCGTTCCTCCAGCCGTCCGCGACGGGCACCGAGGAGGGCGCGCCGCGCCCGCTGCGCGCGGTCGTGCCGGGCGTGATCGTCGCCGCGGTCGTCCTCGCCGCCTTCGGCGCCTGGGGCATGTTCAAGCCCACCGCCCCCAAGGGCTGGGCGGACGCCGGAACCCGGGTGATCGTCGGCAAGCAGTCGACGACCCGGTACGTGGTCCTGACGACGAAGGTGAACGGCAAGGACCAGACCCGCCTGCACCCCGTGCTGAACCTCGCCTCGGCCCGACTGCTGCTGGATCCCTCGAAGTTCAAGGTGGTCCAGGTCGACGACAAGGTCCTGGACGCGGGCAAGCCGCCGCGCGGGCCCATCATCGGCATCCCGTACGCCCCCGACCGGCTCCCCGCCAAGGAGGACGCGGCCAAGGCCAAGCGCTGGGCCGTCTGCCAGCAGCCCGGCGGCAACGGCCGCGGGGTGCAGACCGCCACCTTCGTGCTCGCGGACCGCGAGAGGCACCTGACGGACGACGAGCGCAGGCTCACCGACGCCCAGGCGCTGTACGTGCAGAGCACCGGCGCGGGCAAGGAGCGCTACCTGGTCGACGCGACCGGCACGAAGTACAAGTTCCCCGAAGGGACTCCGGCCGCGGGCACGATGACCAACGCCCTGGTCGGTACGGGCGCCACCGCGCAGCCGGTCACCGAGCAGTGGCTGGCGACCCTCAACTCCGGTGACGACCTGGCCTTCCCGCAGCTGCCCGGCAAAGCCGGGGCCAACGCCGACGTCAAGGGCCTGGTCACCGCCGACAACAAGGTGGGCATGGTGCTCAGGGCCCAGACGGGATCCGGCACCCAGCACTACGTGGTCCTGCCCGGGAAGGTAGCGCCGGTCTCCGAGTTCGTCGCGTGGCTGCTGATCTCCGCGCCCGCGACCGACGGCCTCAACATGCACGGCAAGGCCCGCGAGGTCGACCTCCAGGCGCTCAGCCCGGACCCCGCCCCCTTCGGCGGCGAGGTCAAGTGGCCGCAGAAGAAGGCGGAACGCGTCAACCAGAGCGCACCGGCCGCCGGGGCCCAGACCGGTGGCCCCGGCGGCCGCGACACCGTCTGCAACGTCCTGCGCACGGTCGACGGCCAGGGCAACCAGACCCTGAGCACCTGGGCGGGCACCGGATTCCCCATCGACATCACCGCCAGCGGCACCAGCGCGTACGTCACCCCGGGCTCGGGACTGCTCTACACGCAGGTCCAGGGCAAGCAGACCACGGCCGGCGGCACCCTCTTCCTGGTCACCGACACCGGCCTGCGGTACGCGGTACAGGCCAACGGAGACAGCGACGCCGAGCAGTCGAAGATCGGCGCACCCGACCAGCAGGCGAAGGGCGGCACGGGCGGCGCCTCCGGCGCTCCCGAGCCCAGCCAGGCGCAGATCCGGCTCGGCTACGCGGGCGTCACCCCGGCCATGGTGCCCATCGCATGGTCGGAGTTCCTCTCCAAGGGGCCCCGGCTGGACACCAACTCCGCCCGCCAGCCCCAGGGTTCGTGAGGTAGCCGCCGATGACCCAGCTCCCGCCGCGGCGGCGCGCCCCGCTCGCCGCCGCCTTCGCCCTCGCCGGGGTCTGCGCCGCCGCGCCGGCAGCCGCACCCGCCGCCGCACCCGCCGCCGCAACCGCACCCGCCGCCGCAACCGCGCCCGCGTCCGCTGTCGCGCCGACCGCCGCGCCCAAGGCCCCGTACACCCTGCACCTCGACGGCGCCGGCGAGTGCACCTTCCCCATGAAGAAGCAGATCGCGGACCGGCCCTGGGCCCTCCAGCGGCTCCTCCTCGACGAGTTGTGGGCGCACACCAAGGGCAAGGACGAGAAGGGCAACAGCGTCCGCGTCGCCGTCATCGACACCGGCGTGGACCGGGCCAACCCCCAGCTGAGCGGCGCCCTCGACGTCGGCGCCGGCAAGGACCTGATCGACCCCAAGGGCGGCGACGGCACGACCGACACCGTCGGCCACGGCACCAAGGTCGCCGGACTGATCGCGGCCCGCCCCCAGGAGGGCACCGGCTTCGTGGGCCTGGCTCCGGACGCCACGATAATCCCGATCCGGCAGAACGACGGGCAGGGCAAGGGCAACGCCCTGTCCCTGAGCCAGGCCATCGACCACGCGGTGGCCAAGGGCGCCCAGGTCATCAACATCTCCCAGGACACCGACGTGCCGCTGACCGCGGACTCCGAGCTCGGCAAGTCGGTGCAGAAGGCCATCGACGCCAAGGTCGTGGTGATCGCCTCGGCGGGCAACGACGGCCTGAGCGGTGAGAAGCGCAAGACCTACCCGGCGGCCTTCCCCGGCGTGCTCGCGGTGGGCGCCTCGGACCGCAACAACGAGCGGGCCGCGTTCTCCCAGCCCGGCGACTTCATCGGGGTGGCGGCGCCCGGCGTCGACATGGTCTCCACGGTGCCGGGCTTCGGCCAGTGCATCGACAACGGCACCAGCTTCTCCGCCCCGTACGTCGCCGGCGTCGCCGCCCTGCTGCGCGCCAAGCACGGGGACTGGTCGCCGCAGCAGATCGTCTGGCAGATCCAGAACACCGCGGAACGCTCGGTCAAGGGCCGCGACGACTACGTCGGCTGGGGCGTCGTCGACCCGGTGCGGGCGCTCAGCCAGGACCGCGAGGCCCCGAAGGCGCCCGTCCCCGACCCCGGCCCGCCCCCGGCCGCCGCCCCGGAGGCCGCGGCGCTCCGGCTCACCGAGACGGCCCAGGAGCGGGAGGAGCGGTTCGGCACGTACGCTCTCGGCATCGGCGCCGTCGTCATCGCGGTCATCGCGGGAACGGCGACCGTCGTCCGCGATGCCCGCACACGCCGACGCCGTTTGCAGTGAACGGTCACCTCATCGGCGGAAGCAACCACTGGTGTTGGGCCGTGAGGCTGAACTGACTAGAGTGACGGCAGGCTTCACGAATGTGATCGGGGGATCGCGTGAAGCGGAGGGGGATGTCCGGGGCGCGTGACCCAACACCGCGCTGGGAACGTCCGCTCCGCCACGCAATCCGCCGGTTCTGCCGGCGAATTGAGAAGTGAGGAGCTTCGGATGAGCACGAACACCTTCGGACTGGCGGACGATCCGGTCGTCAAGGCCGCCAACAGGATCTCCGAGACGGCCAACGCCGTCACCCGCCAGGCCCGCGAGCTGGCCGACATCATCGCCACCGTGAGCGCAGGCTGGACCGGTGTCGGTGCCGCCGGATTCGCGAAGGCCCAGTCGGACCTCAACGTCGAGCACGACGAGATCCGCCGCCTGCTCGGGGTGCTGCACAACGCCGTCTCGCAGACCAAGAACCTGAGCAACGCCCAGGACGAGGACGTGCGCGCGGCGTTCCGCGCCGTGGCTCCCTCCGGCGGCGGCGCGGGCGGCGCCCGCTCCGGCCTCGACAACGTCTGACGGCGTCGTTCCCAGTCACCACCGCGAAGGAGAAGATCATGTCGGGCAATGACGGCAACACCCGGGTACGGTACGAGACCGTCCAGCAGATGGCGGACCGTATCCGCGTCGTGTCGAACAACATCATCAAGGACCTGGCCGAGATGGAGCAGGCCGTGAAGGTGGTCACCGACACCTGGGACGGTGAGGCGCACCGCGAGTACGTGGTCCTCCAGACCAAGTACAAGCGCATCGCCGACGAGATGCAGAAGAAGCTGGAGACGGTCGCCAAGCTCATCGAGCAGGGCAAGGGCGACTACCGCGCCACCGACGTGAAGGCCTCGCGCCTGTTCACCGAGGCCTACTGAGCCGCTCCACCCGGCAGGTACACGCAGCCAGTACGCGCCGAAGGGGCGCGCCCGCACCGGGCGCGCCCCTTCGGCGTCGTCGTGCTGCCGCACCGTCCCGTCAGGGCCGGTGGCGGTCCAGGTCGAACTCCCCGTCCCGGGCCCCGAGCACGAAGGCGTCCCACTCGGCCGCGGTGTACCGCAGCACCGTCTCCCGGTCCAGCGAGGACCGCATGGCCACCGCGCCCTCGGGCAGCCGGGCGATCTCGACCCGCTCCTCGTCGGGGCTGGTCCCGGGCGGGCCCTCCCACTCCACGCCGCTGATGTCGAGCGCGTACAGCTCGTCCTTCTCCTGCTGGGTGCCCATGTGCGGCCTTTCCCCTCGGTGGCGCGGTCTTCACCGCCGATTATCGGCCCTGCGCCGCCCGAGAGGACGGGTTTGCTCACATCGCCGGCATCCGCCCCAGCTGCACCAGCGAGGTGCCCCGCCTGCGCGAGGCGAAGTACGCCCGGCCCGGCGGCATCGGACGCGGCCGTACGTTGCCGATCAGATCGCCCTCGGACGGATCACCGGACAGGACCACGCCCTGCGCCCCCAGCTCCTTGATCCGCTGCATGAACGGCTCGTACATCGACCGCGAGGCACCCGCCGAGTTCCGCGCGATGATGAAGCGCACCCCGGTGTCCCGGGCGAAGGGCAGGAACTCCACCAGCGGCGCCAGTGGATTGCCCTGGCTCGTGGCCACCAGGTCGAAGTCGTCGATGATGATGAACACGTCCGGCCCCGTCCACCAGCTGCGGTCGCGCAACTGCTGCGGCGTGACGTCGTTGGGCGGCTGCCGTCGGGAGAACACCCCGCCCAGCGCCTCCATGTGCATCTGCAGCGAGCTCGCCATCGGCGCGTACTCCAGCAGGTGCGCCTCCGGCAGCGCCCCGAGCAGGCTCCGCCGGTAGTCGCCCACCACCAGGCGCGCCTGCTCCGGCGCGTAGCGCTCCGAGATCTGCCGGGCGATGAGCCGCAGCAGGTTCGTCTTGCCCGACTCGCTCTCGCCGAAGACCAGCAGGAAGGGGTCGGAGTCGAAGTCGACGAACACCGGCTCCAGGTCCGTCTCGTCGATGCCGATCGCGATCCCGCGGCCGGGGTGCTCCCCGCCCCGCGGCAGCTGGTCCGCGTGCAGCAGCCGCGGCAGCAGCCGCACCCCGGGGGCCGCGGGCCCCGCCCAGTGCCGCTTCACCGCGTCCACGAAGGCGGCCGTGGCCTCCGACACGTCCGCCGCCTCGTGCGAGCCGTCGATCCTCGGCAGTGCACCCAGGAAGTGCAGCTTCTCCGGCACCTGGCCGCGGCCCGGCATCCCGGTGGGGACGTTCGCCGCGACCTTCCGGTCGAACTCCGAGTCCATGACGTCACCGAGCCGCAGCTCCAGCCGGCTCAGCATCTGGTCCTTGAGCGCCGAGCGCACCTCCATGTACCGCGCCGCGGTGATCACCACATGGATGCCGTACCCCAGACCGCGGGCCGCGATGTCCGTGACCACCTGTTCCAGGCCCTCGTACTCGCCGCGGAAACCGCCCCAGCCGTCGATGATCAGGAACACGTCGCCCCACGGCTCACCGGGCAGCTCGCCCGCCGCCCGCCGGCGCCGGTAGGTGCCGATCGAGTCGATGCTGTTCGAGCGGAAGAACTCCTCGCGGCGGCCCAGGATGCCCCCCACCTCCGCGACCGTACGGCGCACCCGCTCCGGGTCCAGCCGGGATGCGATCCCGCCCACGTGCGGCAGCTCGGCGACCGCCGACAGGCTCCCTCCGCCGAAGTCCAGCCCGTAGAACTGCACTTCGCGCGGGGTGTGCGTGAGCGCGAAGGAGGAGATCAGCGTCCGCATCAACGTGGACTTGCCCGACTGCGGACCGCCGACCACCATCATGTGGCCCGCCGCACCCGAGAAGTCCCGGTACAGCACCTCGCGCCGCTGCTCGAAGGGCTTGTCGATGAGGCCGAGCGGCACGACGAGCCCACCGGGCCGCGTGTACCCCTCCGCGTGCAGCCCGCGCTCCGCACTCGGCGCCAGCGCGGGCAGCAGCTGGTCCAGCGGCGGAGCCTGGTCCAGCGGCGGCAGCCACACCTGGTGCGCCGGCACCCCCTGCCCCTCCAGCCGGGCCACGATCACGTCCAGCACCGTGTCGGCGAGCGCCTCGTCCTCCCGCGCCGACTGAGCCGCCAGGTACGCCGGGTCCGGGGCCGCGTACACCACCGGCACCGGAGCCGCCGTGAACAGCGCGGGCCGCCGCTCCACCGGGAACAGGCCCACCGACAGGTCCGGCCCGCCCGAGCGGTAGGTTCCCGAGACGTACGCCGCCTTGAAGCGGGTCATCTCGTCCGTACCGAACTTCAGATAGCCCGAACCGGGCACCGACGGCAGGTGGTAGGCGTCCGGCACACCGATCGCCGTACGCGACTCCGCCGCCGAGAAGGTCCGCAGACCGATCCGGTACGAGAGGTACGTGTCCAGCCCGCGCAGCTTGCCCTCCTCCAGCCGCTGCGAGGCCAGCAGCAGGTGCACGCCCAGCGAGCGGCCGATCCGGCCGATCTGGATGAACATGTCGATGAAGTCGGGCTTCGCCGTCAGCAGTTCGCTGAACTCGTCGATGACCAGCACCAGCGAGGCCAGCGGCTCCAGCGGGGCGCCCGCCGCGCGGGCCTTCTCGTAGTCGTGGATGTTCGCGTAGTTGCCCGCCGACCGCAGCAGCTCCTGACGGCGCTGCAGCTCGCCGCGGATCGAGTCGCCCATCCGGTCCACGAGCGTCAGGTCGTCCGCCAGGTTGGTGATGACGGCCGCCACGTGCGGCATCTGCCCCATGCCGGTGAAGGTCGCGCCGCCCTTGAAGTCCGCGAGGACGAAGTTCAGCGTCTCCGAGGTGTGCGTGACCGCGAGCCCGAGCACCAGCGTGCGCAGCAGCTCCGACTTGCCGGAACCCGTCGCGCCCACGCACAGCCCGTGCGGGCCCATGCCCTCCTGCGCGGCCTCCTTGAGGTCCAGCATCACCGGGGCGCCGTCCTCGCCGACACCGATCGGCACGCGCAGCCGCTCACCGGCCGACCGCGGCCGCCAGGTGCGGGCCACGTCGATCGAGGCCGCGTCGCCCAGGTTCAGCAGGTCCGTGAAGTCCAGGTTGGCCAGCAGCGGTTCGTCGTCGTCCCCGCCGCCCGTGCGCAGCGGGGCCAGCTGACGGGCCAGCGCCTCGGCCGCGGGCAGCGACAGCGTGTCCGGCGTGCCCTCGTACGCGACGCCCGCGCCCGACTCCAGGCGCAGCCGGCTCGGCCGCACCACGACCGACAGCCCGCCGCGCGGCTCGTCCAGCTCGCCCGCGACCACCTCGACGATCGTGACGCCCTGCAAGCCCTCGGCCGCCGCGAACACCGAATCCGGCGGCACCATCCCGCCGTCGAGGACCACCACCAGGTGCGGCTGGTCCAGCACCGGTGACACCTCACGGCTGAACCGCGGCCGCCCCTCCAGCCGGGGCGCCAGCAGTCCCTCCAGCTCACCCAGGTCGTCGCCGAACAGCCGCTTGGTACCGGCCCCGTCCACCTGCCCCGGAACCTGCGTGTGCGGCAGCCACTTCGTCCAGTCCCACGACGGCACCGCACCCGGCGCGGCCACCACGGCCACCACCAGGTCCTCGGGGGAGTGCAGCGTCGCCAGCTGGGCCACCAGCGCCCGCGCCGTACCGCGCGCCGACTCCGGCTCGCCCGACACCGTCACGTGGTAGAACGCCCGGATCGAGACCGCCATCGGCAGCCCGTCCAGCGAGGAGTGCACCTTCAGGAAGCGCTGCATCGCGCCCGCCGCCAACGGCTCCAGCTCGTCCACCGGCGCCGTGTCCGGCGCCACCAGAGGGGTCGACAGGCGCTGCGAGCCCAGCCCGAGCCGCGCCTGACCGAAGTCCGCGTCGCCGACCCGGCGCTCCCACAGCCGCGAACCCTCGGCCACCACCGACCACAACTGGTCCGGAGCCGGGTGCAGATACAGCTGCGCGTCGCGCTGGGCCCGCCCGGTCCGGCGTACCTGACGGCGCGTCTGCGCAAGGTATTTGAGGTAGTCCCGGCGCACATCGGCCATTTGCCCCTGCGTACCCCGGCGGTGCCGCACCAGCTGCGCCACGACCATCGCCACCGTCGACGTCAGCATCAGCACGCCCATGATGCGCATGAACGGCGCCGCCCCCGGCATGAAGAAGAACACCGCGGAGGAGCCCATGCCGAGCATCGGCAGGAGCTGCATCAGCATGCCCTCCTGCTGTCCCCGGGGAAGCTCCGGCGGTGCCTCCAGCCGCAGTTCGTCCGAAGGCACTTCGGGCGGCAGGGACCGCGGCGGCCGCTTGACGACGATCTGACTCACCGGAGCATCAATCCCTCGAAAACGGACGGGACACCGCATCCGGCGCCCCCAAGTCCCGGGCGCGGAGGGGTTCTCCTCCACGCGTGGTGATCCTACTTGCCGACAGTCGGGCAACCGCCCGGTAGGGTGACGCGCGCAGTATGCGCATCCGCGAATCGCCCGCCGCCGCGGGTACCGACAAGGGGAGTCACACAGGTGAGTACGGCCGAGGCGACGGGCTTCTGCAGGGTCACCGTCGTGGCCCCGGACAGCCGGATCGACGTCGCCCTCCCCGAGGACATCGCCGTCGCCGACGTCTACCCCGAACTGCTGCGCCTCACCGGCCAGACCCAGCCCGTCGGCGCCCCCACCGGCTTCCACCTCGTACGCCGCTCCGGCACCGTCCTCGACGGCGCCCGCACCCTCGCCGCCCAGCAGGTCCTCGACGGCGAGGTGCTCAGCCTGCGCCCCTTCGCCGAGTCCCTGCCGCCCGCCGTCTTCGACGACGTCTCCGACGCCGTCGCCTCGGCCGTCGTGCGCGACCGGCACCGCTGGAGCGACGACATGCTGCGCGGCGCGGGCCTGGCCGGAGCCGCACTGCTCCTCGTCATGCTCGGTTTCGTCCTCTGGTACGCCGACCCCCTGCGCCACGACATGCACGGCCTGTCCGGGATCATCGCGGCCGCCGTCGGAGTCCTGCTCACCGCCGTGGCCGGCGTCCGCGCCCGCGTGTACCGCGACCGCGGCTCCGCCGTCGCGCTCGGCCTCAGCGCCCTGCCGCACCTGCTGATCGCCGGCTCCGGGATCGTCGCCCCCGCCGCCGGCCAGGGCCCCGGCCGGCTCCAGTTCCTGCTGGGCTGCGTCTGCGTCCTCGTCGCCTCCGTGGCCCTGGTCGCGCTCACCCCCAGCGGGGACGCCCCCTTCGTCGCGGCCACCTTCGTCGCCGCCACCGGCACCCTGGCCACCTTCACGGCCATCGCCACCGAGGCTTCCGCGACGGCCACGGCCGGCGCCTGCGCACCGGTGGCCATCGGGCTCGTCGCCTTCCTCCCCGGCCTCTCCGCCCGCTTCGCCCGCCTGCCCATCGGCTACGCCGCCCCGCGCAGCGCCACCGAGGTGTACGAGACCCCGGACCGCTACGAGACCGAGCCGTACGGTGACCAGTCCGGCTCCGACCGGCACGACCCGGCCGCCTCCCTCGACGCCGAGCAGATCGCGGCCCAGGCCCGCCGCGGCCACGAGATGCTGCTCGGCCTGGTCGGCGGCTGCGCCGCGGTCGTCGTGGGAGCCGCCGCCGTCCTCGGCTTCTCCGACAACACCTGGGGCCGGCTCCTCGCCCTCGCCACCGGCCTCGCCATGCTGCTGCGCGCCCGGCTCTTCCGCTACACCTCCCAGGTGGTGTGCGCCCTGGCCGCCGGGCTCCTCGCCGTCGCCCTGCTGATCCTGGGCCTGGCCCTGAACCCGCCGGCCGACCTGGTCGAAGCCCTCGTCCTGAAGCAGGACCACAGCGGCCTGGAGCTCCGCACCATCTGGCTGACCGCCGCCGTCGCCGCCGGCGCGGCCCTCCTCGCCGGTATTGCGCTTGTCATCCCCCGCAAGGGCCTGTCACCCTTCTGGGGAAGGCTGCTCGACCTCACCGAGGCGGCGGTCCTGCTCAGCCTGGTCCCCCTGGCCCTGGCCGTGCTGGACGTCTACTCCCGGGCCCGCGCTCTCACCAGCTGAGACGCCGCGACCCGGCAGCCTGGTACGCTGTGCGACGGCCGTTTGTGTACGCGTCCCCCGGATCCCCGACAGAGGGTCTGTGGACTGCGCTCAGCGGACCCCGCCTCCCGAGTTACGGAAGATCCCCAGAGAATTCGACCTGGGGCACTCGGTGGCAACGAAGACCAAACGAGGAGTAAGCGTGCCGCTTGACGCCGCTACGAAGAAGCAGATCATCGCAGAGTTCGGTGCCAAGGAGGGCGACACCGGCTCTCCCGAGGTCCAGGTCGCGATGCTCTCCCGCCGCATCTCGGACCTGACCGAGCACCTCAAGACGCACAAGCACGACCACCACTCCCGTCGTGGTCTGCTGATCCTGGTCGGCCAGCGTCGCCGCCTGCTGCAGTACCTGGCCAAGAAGGACATCCAGCGCTTCCGTGCGCTGGTCGAGCGCCTCGGCATCCGCCGCGGTGCGGCCGGCGCCAAGTAAAGCGCTGTGGAGGGAGCGGTTCCCACATCCGGGGGCCGCTCCCTTTGCTGTACGTGCGCACCGGACCGGACCCTTTGTAGTCTGGGAAGGACGCACGTGCGCGTCTGAGGCAGACGCGCACAACTGAAGAGGAGGAGCGCCCTCCCTACGCCGCCGGTCCTCGGTAGTGGCACCCGGAATGCCCCAAGGGCACCGAACCGGGTGCTTCGATCGAAGACCGGCCCGCACCCAAGGCGCGCTTCTCCGCACCGTCCACCGCCACACGGGCGGCGGACGGAGACGACGAAAATGGAGAAAACACTAGTGGAGAACGAGACCCACTACGCCGAGGCCGTCATTGACAACGGTTCCTTCGGCACCCGCACCATCCGCTTCGAGACGGGCCGTCTGGCCCGCCAGGCCGCCGGCTCCGCCGTTGCCTACCTGGACGACGACACGATGGTGCTGTCCGCCACCACCGCGTCGAAGAAGCCCAAGGACCAGCTCGACTTCTTCCCCCTGACGGTGGACGTCGAGGAGCGGCAGTACGCGGCCGGCAAGATCCCCGGCTCCTTCTTCCGCCGTGAGGGCCGCCCCTCCGAGGACGCGATCCTCACCTGCCGCCTGATCGACCGCCCGCTGCGCCCGTCCTTCAAGAAGGGCCTGCGCAACGAGATCCAGGTCGTCGCCACGATCATGGCGCTCAACCCCGACCACCTGTACGACGTCGTCGCGATCAACGCCGCGTCCGCGTCCACCCAGCTGGCCGGCCTGCCCTTCTCCGGCCCGATCGGCGGCGTCCGCGTCGCGCTGATCCGCGGCCAGTGGGTGGCCTTCCCGACGCACACCGAGCTCGAGGACGCCGTCTTCGACATGGTCGTCGCGGGCCGCGTCCTGGACGACGGCGACGTCGCGATCATGATGGTCGAGGCCGAGGCCACCGAGAAGACCATCGCCCTCGTCAAGGGCGGCGCCCAGGCGCCGACCGAGGAGATCGTGGCCTCGGGCCTCGACGCCGCGAAGCCGTTCATCAAGGTCCTCTGCAAGGCCCAGGCCGACCTGGCCGCGAAGGCCGCGAAGCCCGAGGGTGAGTTCCCGGTCTTCCTGGACTACCAGGACGACGTGTACGAGGCCCTCTCGGCCGCCGTCAAGGGTGACCTCTCCCAGGCGCTGACCATCGCGGGCAAGCAGGACCGCGAGGCCGAGCTGGACCGCGTCAAGGAGATCGCCGCCGAGAAGCTCCTCCCGGCCTTCGAGGGCCGCGAGAAGGAGATCTCCGCCGCCTACCGCAGCCTGACCAAGGCCCTGGTCCGCGAGCGCGTCATCAAGGACAAGGTCCGCATCGACGGCCGCGGGCTCACGGACATCCGTACCCTGGCCGCCGAGGTCGAGGCCATCCCGCGCGTGCACGGCTCGGCGCTGTTCGAGCGTGGCGAGACCCAGATCCTGGGCGTCACCACCCTCAACATGCTCCGCATGGAGCAGCAGCTGGACACCCTCTCCCCGGTGACCCGCAAGCGCTACATGCACAACTACAACTTCCCGCCGTACTCCGTCGGCGAGACCGGCCGCGTCGGTTCGCCGAAGCGCCGCGAGATCGGCCACGGCGCGCTCGCCGAGCGCGCGATCGTGCCGGTCCTCCCGACCCGCGAGGAGTTCCCGTACGCGATCCGCCAGGTGTCCGAGGCCCTCGGCTCCAACGGTTCGACGTCCATGGGCTCGGTCTGCGCCTCCACCATGTCGCTGCTGAACGCCGGTGTGCCCCTCAAGGCCCCCGTCGCCGGTATCGCCATGGGCCTGATCTCCCAGGAGATCGACGGCAAGACGCACTACGTCGCCCTCACCGACATCCTCGGTGCGGAGGACGCCTTCGGCGACATGGACTTCAAGGTCGCCGGCACCAAGGAGTTCGTCACCGCGCTCCAGCTCGACACCAAGCTGGACGGCATCCCGGCCTCCGTCCTGGCCGCCGCTCTCAAGCAGGCCCGTGACGCCCGCCTCCACATCCTCGACGTGATGATGGAAGCGATCGACACGCCGGACGCGATGTCCCCGTTCGCCCCGCGGATCATCACCGTCAAGATCCCGGTGGACAAGATCGGTGAGGTCATCGGCCCCAAGGGCAAGATGATCAACCAGATCCAGGAGGACACCGGCGCCGAGATCACGATCGAGGACGACGGCACCATCTACATCGGTGCCTCCGACGGTCCGGCCGCCGAGGCCGCCCGCGCCACGATCAACAGCATCGCCAACCCGACCATGCCGGAGGTCGGCGAGCGCTACCTGGGTACGGTCGTCAAGACCACCACCTTCGGTGCCTTCGTCTCCCTGATGCCCGGCAAGGACGGCCTGCTGCACATCTCGCAGATCCGCAAGCTCGCCGGTGGCAAGCGCGTGGAGAACGTCGAGGACGTGCTCGCGGTCGGCACCAAGGTCCAGGTGGAGATCGCCGAGATCGACCAGCGCGGCAAGCTCTCCCTGATCCCCGTGATCGACGGCGAGGCCGCCGGCGACGACGCTGACAAGGACGACTCCGACAAGTGATGTCGCGTAGTTCCCGTGTGACGGCCCGCCCCTCTTCGGAGGGGCGGGCCGTCGCCCGTACCCAAACCCTCCTCAAGGGGCAGAACGGCATCGGCACCGTCCGGCGCACCGTCCTGCCCGGCGGACTGCGCATCGTCACCGAGACGCTGCCCTCCGTCCGCTCCGCCACCTTCGGCATCTGGGCGCACGTCGGCTCCCGTGACGAGACGCCCACGCTGAACGGCGCCACGCACTACCTGGAGCACCTCCTCTTCAAGGGCACCGCCCAGCGCAGCGCCCTCGACATCTCCTCCGCGATCGACGCGGTCGGCGGCGAGATGAACGCCTTCACGGCGAAGGAGTACACCTGCTACTACGCCCGGGTGCTCGACACCGACCTGCCGCTGGCCATCGACGTGGTCTGCGACATGCTCACCGGCTCGCTGATCCGCGAGGAGGACGTCGACGCCGAGCGCGGAGTCATCCTCGAAGAGATCGCGATGACCGAGGACGACCCGGGCGACATGGTCCACGACCTGTTCGCGCAGACCATGTACGGGGACACCCCCCTGGGCCGGCCCGTCCTCGGGACCGTCGACACGATCAACGCCCTGGGCGCCGACCGGATCCGCCGCTTCTACAAGAAGCACTACGACCCGACCCATCTCGTGGTGGCCGCCGCCGGCAACGTCGACCACAACAAGGTCGTACGCCAGGTCCGCGCCGCCTTCGAGAAGGCCGGCGCGCTGACCCGCACCGACGCCGAGCCGATCGGTCCGCGCACCGGCACCAAGCGCATCCGCACCGCCGGTCGCGTCGACCTGGTGAACCGCAAGACCGAGCAGGCCCACGTGGTCCTCGGCATGCCGGGCCTCGCCCGTACCGACGAGCGCCGCTGGGCGCTGGGCGTGCTGAACACCGCGCTGGGCGGCGGCATGTCCTCGCGCCTCTTCCAGGAGGTCCGGGAGAAGCGCGGCCTGGCCTACAGCGTGTACTCGTACACCTCCGGCTTCGCCGACACCGGCCTCTTCGGCGTCTACGCGGGCTGCCGCCCCAACCAGGTCCACGACGTGCTCCGGATCTGCCGCGACGAGCTCGACAAGGTCGCCACCGAGGGACTCGACGACGAGGAGATCAAGCGGGCCATCGGCCAGCTCTCCGGGTCGACCGTCCTCGGCCTGGAGGACACCGGCGCGATCATGAACCGCATCGGCAAGAGCGAGCTGTGCTGGGGCGACCAGATGTCGGTCGACGACATGCTGGCCCGGATCGCCTCCGTGACCCCGGACGACGTCCGCTCGGTCGCACAGGATGTACTGGCCCAGCGGCCCTCGCTCGCAGTGATCGGCCCGCTGAAGGAGAAGCAGGCCGCCCGTCTCGACGAAGCGGTCGCCTAGTCCCGTACGCACGTAAGGAAGCAAGCAACATGAGCAAGCTGCGCGTGGCAGTCCTCGGCGCACAGGGCCGCATCGGCTCCGAAGCGGTCAAGGCGGTCGAGGCCGCCGAAGACATGGAGCTGGTGGCTGCCCTCGGCCGCGGCGACAAGCTGGAGACGCTGGCCGAGGCCGGCGCCCAGGTCGCCGTCGAGCTGACCACCCCGGCCTCGGTGATGGAGAACCTGGAGTTCCTGATCCGCCACGGCATCCACGGAGTGGTCGGCACCACCGGATGGACCGCGGACCGCCTCGCCCAGCTGAACACCTGGCTCGCGGGTTCCCCGCAGACCGGTGTGCTCATCGCGCCGAACTTCTCCATCGGTGCCGTCCTCACCATGAAGTTCGCCGCCCAGGCCGCCCGCTACTTCGAGTCCGTCGAGGTCATCGAGCTGCACCACCCGAACAAGGTCGACGCCCCCTCGGGCACCGCGACCCGCACGGCGCAGCTCATCGCGGCCGCCCGGGCCGAGGCCGGCCTCGGGGCCCAGCCCGACGCCACCTCCACCGCACTCGACGGCGCCCGCGGCGCGGACGTCTCCGGCGTCCCGGTGCACGCCGTCCGCCTGCGGGGCCTGCTGGCCCACCAGGAGGTGCTGCTCGGCGGCGAGGGCGAGACCCTGACCATCCGTCACGACTCCCTGCACCACAGCAGCTTCATGCCGGGCATCCTGCTCGGCGCGCGGCGCGTGACGCAGGCCCCGGGCCTCACCTTCGGCCTGGAACACTTCCTCGACCTCGGCTGAACCGGTAGTACTCCCATGCGCGCGAAGATCACGTACTTCCTCACGGCCGCCGTCCTGGTCGTCTACTTCGTCCTGGTCGGCAGCCGGGGACTGATGCTGATCCGGCAGGGCACCTGGCTCACCGTCGCCTTCGGGGCGGCCGTGCTGATCCTGCCGGTCATCGGCGTGTGGTTCCTCTGGAAGAACACGCAGTTCGTCACCAGGGCCAACCAGCTCGCGACCGAGCTGGAGGCCGAGGGCGGGCTGCCCGTGGACGAGCTGGAGCGGGACCAGTACGGCCGGATCCTGCGGGACTCAGCCGACGAGGTCTTCGCGCGCCGCAAGGCCGAGACCGAGGACGCGCCGGGGGACTGGCGCAGCTGGTTCCGGCTCGCCGTCGCCTACCACGACGCCCGCGACACCCCGCGGGCGCGCAAGGCCATGCAGCGGGCCATCGCCCTGCACGACAGGCTGTGCCGATGAGTCTGCCCGTACAGGTCTGATACCTGTACGGGCTTCCCGTGCGCGCACGGCGCCGGATCAGGCGGGCACGGGCCGGTACTCGTCGGCCCAGGCCCCGACCGTGTCGGCGGCCCGGTCGAAGGCCTCGCCCCGCGACAGGAAATCGGCGTTGTGGTCGGTCAGCAGCGCCGGCAGCTCCCCGCCCGCGCGCGTGGCCACGGTCAGCGCCTGCCCCTGCACGGTCCGCGGCAGACCGAGCCAGCGGACCGGCTGCTGCACCGTGCGCAGCTCGGTGATCTCGCCCCAGGCGATCGAGCGGGTCCCGAGGAAGCCCACCCGGCGCAGACCCGTACGGCTCACCCAGACGCCGGCGCGCAGCAGCCGCAGCGCCGAGCCGATGACGACGAGTGCGGCGGCGAGGCAGACCGAGGCCCCGCCCCAGGCACCGGCGAAGGCGACGATCATCGTGGACAGCAGCATGAACGCCGACAGCAGGAGCAGCAGCGCGGCGATGCCCACCCGCCAGGGACCCGGCCGGTAGGGGCGCCGCCAGCGGTCGTGGTCGGCAAGGGCCGCCACCTCGTCGCCGTCGTCGTCCGCGTCGGGCACACCGTCGGCCGTCAGGAAGGGCAGGGGCACGGCTGGACCTCACTCACATGCACGTTCGGTTGGGCTGTGACCGAGAGGCTACCGCCCCTGGGAGGCCTCCGACTGCTGCGACTTCTCCGGCGCCTTGCTCGGCTGCAGTGCGGGCATGCCGAAGACCAGCGAGCCGGCCAGCCCGGCAACCACGGTCAGTCCGACCAGACTACGGGCGGCGAGCTGGGTCTTGCTCAGGCGCTCGCGCGGCGGCGGAGTGACGTTGCTGCGGAAGCGCTCGGCCTCGGCGACGAAGGCGAACGGGACGGGTTCGCGCCGGCTGAACATGAGAGCGACTCTCCTCACGGTCGGGGCCCTGGGCGGGGAGGGCGGGTGGGCGTGGGTTCTACCCGGTAAGACGTCCGAGCCGGTCAATCCGTGCCCGATTTCTGCATATTCACCAAGTCTTTTGGCGCTGCGTCAGCTCGGGGGCCCGGTAGCCGCACAGAGCGGTCTGCACGGCGGGCCGCGGGCGGCGACGTAGAGTGGGCGCGCCCCAGGACGCACGTTTGGAAGGACCCCCGGTGAGCGAGACCGCCGCTTCAGATCTGAAACCCAGCTTCCGCAGTGACGTGACGGTGGAGCTGGTGAAGCACTCCGCCGCCGACTCCGACGTGCTGTGGGCCGCCCGGGTCTCCACGGCCGGCGAGCAGTCCCTCGAGGAGCTGCAGAAGGATCCGGAGCGCTCCAAGGGCCTGATCAACTACCTGATGCGGGACCGCCACGGCAGCCCCTTCGAGCACAACTCGATGACCTTCTTCATCAGCGCCCCGATCTTCGTGTTCCGGGAGTTCATGCGGCACCGCGTCGGCTGGTCCTACAACGAGGAATCCGGTCGCTACAGGGAGCTCGAGCCGGTCTTCTACGTCCCGGACGCCGAGCGCAAGCTCGTCCAGGAGGGCCGTCCGGGCAAGTACGTCTTCGTCGAGGGCACCGAGGCGCAGCAGGAGCTGACCGGCCGCGTCATGGAGGACTCGTACCGGCAGGCCTACGAGGCCTACCAGGAGATGCTCGCCGCGGGCGTCGCCCGTGAGGTGGCCCGTTCGGTCCTGCCGGTCGGACTTTTCTCCTCGATGTACGCCACCTGCAACGCCCGCTCGCTCATGCACTTCCTCGGTCTGCGGACGCAGCACGAGCTCGCCCAGGTCCCGTCCTTCCCGCAGCGGGAGATCGAGATGGTCGGCGAGAAGATGGAGCAGCACTGGGCGAAGCTCATGCCGCTCACGTACGCGGCCTTCAACGGCAACGGTCGCGTTGCCCCGTAAGGCCCGATACATGCGCAACGCACACATGTGCGGAGTCAAGTCCTAAGTGTCCGTATTGCGACGTTTCGTAAAGTTCATCTAGGCTGATCAAACGGACCCGGCACTGCTTGAACCCCCGAGCAGGCAGTGCCGGTGTCCAACACTCGGACCCACGTCCCCCGAGGGGACACTGCGAGCATGGCAGCGAGTAGCGTGTTACCCATGGCTCCGATCTCGACTCCGCAGACCCCCTTCGGGCGGGTCCTCACCGCCATGATCACGCCGTTTACGGCGGATGGCGCACTCGACCTCGACGGCGCGCAGCGGCTCGCCGTCCACCTGGTGGACGCAGGCAACGACGGCCTGATCATCAACGGCACCACCGGTGAGTCGCCGACCACCACCGACGCGGAGAAAAACGACCTCGTACGAGCCGTCCTCGAAGCCGTCGGAGACCGCGCCCACGTGGTCGCCGGCATCGGTACGAACGACACCCGCCACACCCTCGAGCTCGCCCGCGAGGCCGAGCGCACCGGCGCGCACGGCCTGCTCGCCGTGACCCCGTACTACAGCAAGCCGTCGCAGGAGGGCCTCTACCGGCACTTCACGGCGATCGCCGACGCGACCGGCCTGCCGGTCATGCTCTACGACATCCCCGGCCGCAGCGGTGTCCCGATCGAGACGGAAACCCTCGTCCGGCTGGCCGAGCACCCCCGTATCGTTGCGAACAAGGACGCCAAGGGCGACCTCGGCCGCGCCAGCTGGGCCATCGCGCAGAGCGGTCTGGCCTGGTACTCCGGCGACGACATGCTGAACCTGCCGCTCCTGTCGGTCGGCGCGGTCGGCTTCGTCTCCGTGGTCGGCCACGTGGTCACGCCGGACCTGCGCGCCATGCTGGAGGCCCACCTGGGCGGAGACGTCCAGAAGGCCACCGAGATCCACCAGAAGCTGCTGCCGGTCTTCACCGGTATGTTCCGCACTCAGGGCGTGATGACCACCAAGGGCGCGCTGAACCTGCAGGGCCTGCCCGCGGGCCCGCTGCGGCTCCCGCTGGTCGAGCTGAGCGACGAAGAGACCGAGCAGCTCAAGCGCGATCTCGCCGCCGGTGGGGTACAGCTCTGACAACAGACTTCACAACTGAACAAGCATGACCGAAACAGACAACAGCAAGTGCACGAATGTCATGCGCGCCACGTGCCTTCCCGGGCACGTGGCGCGTGTGGTGAGGAGAGACTTTTGAGCCATCCGCATCCGGAACTCGGTCCGCCGCCGAAGCTGCCCAAGGGCGGCCTGCGGGTCACCCCCCTGGGTGGCCTCGGCGAGATCGGCCGCAACATGACCGTCTTCGAGTTCGACGGCCGTCTGCTGATCGTCGACTGCGGCGTTCTGTTCCCCGAAGAGGAGCAGCCGGGCATCGACCTGATCCTGCCGGACTTCTCGTCCATCAGGGACCGCCTCGACGACATCGACGGCATCGTGCTCACGCACGGCCACGAGGACCACATCGGCGCCGTCCCCTACCTCCTCCGGGAGAAGCCGGACATCCCGCTGATCGGCTCCAAGCTGACGCTGGCCCTCATCGAGGCGAAGCTCCAGGAGCACCGCATCCGCCCCTACACCCTTGAGGTGAAGGAAGGCGAGCGCGAGAGCCTCGGCCCCTTCGACTGCGAGTTCATCGCCGTCAACCACTCCATCCCCGACGCCCTGGCCGTCGCGATCCGGACCCCCGCGGGCCTGGTCGTGGCCACCGGCGACTTCAAGATGGACCAGCTTCCGCTGGACAACCGGCTCACCGACCTGCACGCCTTCGCGCGTCTGAGCGAAGAGGGCATCGACCTCCTCCTCTCCGACTCGACGAACGCCGAGGTCCCGGGCTTCGTCCCGCCGGAGCGCGACATCTCCAACGCCATCCGCGGAGTCTTCGCCGGCGCTCAGAAGCGGATCATCGTGGCCTCCTTCGCGAGCCACGTCCACCGCATCCAGCAGATCCTGGACGCCGCCCACGAGTACGGCCGCCGGGTCGCCTTCGTCGGCCGCTCGATGGTCCGCAACATGGGCATCGCCCGTGACCTGGGCTACCTGCGGGTCCCCGCCGGTCTCGTGGTCGACATCAAGACGCTCGACGACCTGCCGGACGACGAGGTCGTGCTGGTCTGCACGGGCTCCCAGGGCGAGCCGATGGCGGCCCTGTCCCGCATGGCCAACCGCGACCACCAGATCCGGATCGTCCCCGGAGACACCGTGATCCTGGCGTCGTCCCTGATCCCGGGCAACGAGAACGCGGTCTACCGCGTGATCAACGGCCTGACCCGCTGGGGCGCCAACGTCGTGCACAAGGGCAACGCCAAGGTGCACGTTTCCGGCCACGCCTCCGCGGGCGAGCTGCTGTACTTCTACAACATCTGCAAGCCGCGGAACCTGATGCCGGTCCACGGCGAATGGCGCCACCTGCGCGCCAACGCCGAGCTCGGTGCCATGACGGGCGTTCCGAAGGACCGCATCGTCATCGCCGAGGACGGCGTGGTCGTCGACCTGATCGACGGCAAGGCCCGGATCTCCGGCAAGGTCCAGGCCGGCTACGTGTACGTGGACGGCCTCTCGGTCGGCGACGTCACCGAGGCCTCGCTCAAGGACCGCCGGATCCTCGGCGACGAGGGCATCGTCTCGGTCTACGTGGTGGTCGACAGCACCACGGGCAAGGTCGTCAGCGGCCCGAACATCCAGGCCCGAGGCTCCGGCATCGAGGACTCGGCCTTCGGCCCGGTGGTCGCGAAGATCGAGGAAGCCATCGCCAGGGCCGCCGCCGACGGCGTGGCCGAGCCGCACCAGATCCAGCAGCTCATCCGCCGCACGATGGGCAAGTGGGTGTCGGACAGCTACCGCCGCCGCCCGATGATCCTCCCCGTCGTCGTCGAGGTCTGACCCTCGCCGTAGCGACGTCACCGGAGCGGGGCAACCGGATTTGCATCCGGGGGCCCCGCTCCAGTACATTTGCGTCTCCACCCGCAGGGCACCCAGGCACACACGTGTGTCCGGCCGCGTCATGCGGGCGGGTGGGAATGAACCAGACCCAGGGAGACCTGATAAAGTCTGCTCCGCCCGAAAGGGAAAGGCCCTCCGAAGGCCATTGGAATTCGAATCCAAGCCGGAAACGGCGCGGAATGGATCTGATAGAGTCGGAATCGCCGGAAAGGGAAAGCGCGAAAGCGCAGGACCTGGAAAGCATCGAGGAAGTCGGGCTCGAGAGAGTCTGATAGAGTCGGAAACGCAAGAACAAGAACAAGAACACAGAACGAAAGCCCGGAGGAAAGCCCGAGAGGGTGAGTACGAAGGAAGCGTCCGTTCCTTGAGAACTCAACAGCGTGCCAAAAATCAACGCCAAAAGTTGATACCCCGTCCAT